>NZ_CP011319.1:4800000-6000000 GCF_001865675.1 Janthinobacterium sp. 1_2014MBL_MicDiv | reverse complement strand
GGGCCGCAGCCAAGCCGATTGCCGCGCCGATTTTCGGCCGGTTCGCGGCCGCGCCGGCCAGGCAGGCGATGCCGATGGCGAGGAACAGGTAGCGCTGGATCACGCACAGCGGGCACGGCGCCATGTTCATGGCGTGCTGCAAATACATGGCCACCCCCAGCATCAGGAAACACAGGGCGGCGATCAACAGGAGGACGGTGCGTGAATTTTTCATGGGCGACACGGTGAGGTGGATGGGAATGAGCTGGCCATTTTCGCACAAGGGCAGATTTTTATTGCTTAGCCGCTACTTAAAGCTGTCGGCTTACGCGCCTTGCGCCAGGCCGACCCACAAACAGCTGCGTAGGTCGTCTTAGCGCAGCGTAAGCCGACGCAACGGCGCCAGCGTTTAGTCGCCCAAGGCAGCAAGCAGTTCCGCCTGGTGCTCTGCCGCCAGCGCATTCGTCAGCTCCGTCAGGTCGCCATCCATGATGAAGTCCAGTTTATACAGGGTCAGGTTGATGCGGTGATCCGTCAGCCGGCCTTGCGGGAAGTTGTAGGTGCGGATGCGTTCGCTGCGGTCGCCCGAGCCGATCAGGCTCTTGCGCGTGGCCGCTTCCTTCGACTGCTGTTCGCGCAATTGCACGTCCTTGATGCGCGCGGCCAGCACTTTCATGGCCTGCGCCTTGTTCTTGTGCTGGCTGCGGTCATCCTGGCATTCGACCACGATGCCGGTCGGCAAGTGGGTGATGCGCACGGCGGAATCCGTCTTGTTGATGTGCTGGCCGCCCGCGCCCGAGGCGCGGTAGGTGTCGATGCGCAGGTCGGCCGGGTTGATGTTGACGTCTTCGACTTCGTCCGCCTCCGGCATCACGGCCACCGTGCAGGCCGACGTGTGGATGCGGCCCTGGGTTTCCGTGGCCGGCACGCGCTGCACGCGGTGGCCGCCCGATTCGAACTTCAGCTTTGAATACGCGCCATTGCCCACCACGCGCACGATCACTTCGCGGTAGCCGCCCAGGTCGGAGTCGGACGCCGACACCAGTTCCACCTGCCAGCGGTTGCGCTCGGCAAAGCGCGTGTACATGCGCAGCAAGTCGCCGGCGAACAGGGCCGACTCGTCGCCGCCCGTGCCGGCACGGATTTCCAGGAAGATATTGCGCTCGTCATTGACGTCCTTCGGCAGCAGCATGGTCTGCAATTCGCGCTCGAGCTGCGCCATGGTGGCTTTCGCCGCCTCGATCTCTTCCTGGGCGAATTCCTTCATGTCCGGGTCGGCCAGCATCTCTTGCGCTGTCGCAATGTCGTTGCCCGCCTCCTGGTAGGAACGGTACAGGGCCACCAGCGGGCCCAGTTCGGCATGCTCGCGCGTCATCTTGCGGTAGCTGTCCATGTTCGACGTGGCGTCGGGGTGCATCAGCAGTTCGTCGAGTTCGACCAGGCGGTTCGCCAGTTGATCGAGTTTGGCCAGCATGGATGGTTTCATAGCGATTCGCGGTAAAAAGAGTGTGAGGGTGGTGCAGGTTCGGCAGGCCCGGCAGGCGGGCAGGAAGCGGCCGCGCGGGCGGCCAGCGGGGCTGCGCTAACGGCGGGGGCGGAACAGTTTCGGCAGCAGGGTGGCCAGTTGCTTGCGCTCGTCGCCCTGCGCGTGGTGCAGCGCCTGCTGCGGCCCGTGCAGGAACTTGGCCGTCAAGCCTTTCGACAGCGCTTCGAGCACGGCGTCGATGTCGGCGCCCTTGGCCAGCATCTTGCGCGCCCGTTCGACTTCCATCAGGCGCAGCGCTTCGCTGCTTTCATGCAAATTCTGGATGACGGGCACCATGGCGCGGTCGTCGACCCAGCTCATGAAGGACTGCACGCGCGTCTCGATGATGGCTTCGGCTTGCGCCACGGCCGCTTGCCGGCTTTCCAGGCCCGTCTGCACGACCTTGCCCAGGTCGTCGACCGTGTACAGGAAGACGTCGTTCAGGCGGCCCACTTCCGCTTCGATATCGCGCGGCACGGCCAGGTCGACCATGAACATGGGCTTGTGGCGGCGCGCCTTGATGGCGCGCTCGACCAGGCCCAGGCCCAGCAGCGGCAGCGACGACGCCGTGCACGAGATGACGATGTCGAAGCGGTGCAATTGTTCCGGCAAATCGGCCAGGCGGATGGCCGTGCCGTTGAAGCGGTGCGCGAGTTCCTCGCCGCGCTCCATGGTACGGTTGGCGATCGTGATGCTTTTCGGATTTTGTGCGGCAAAATGGGTGGCGCACAGTTCGATCATTTCGCCGGCGCCAATGAACAGCACATTCTGTTCGGCGATCTTGTCGAAGATGCGTTGCGACAGGCGCACGGCGGCGGCCGCCATGGAGACGCTGTGGGCGCCGATTTCCGTGCTGCTGCGCACTTCCTTGGCGACGGAAAAGCTGCGCTGGAACAATTGGTGCAGATACGTGCCCAGGCCGCCCGCCTCGTCGGCCGTGCGGATGGCGTCCTTGATCTGTCCCAGGATCTGCGTTTCGCCCAGCACCATCGAATCGAGCCCGGAGGCGACGCGGAAGGTGTGGCGCACGGCATCGTGCTGCGGCAGCATATACAGGTGGGGACGCAGCTCGCTGTAGTTGAGCTTATGGTAGTCGGCCAGGAAATGCGCGCCCGCGTCGAGCGGGTTCGGCACGTGGCTGGCCGCATACAGTTCCGTGCGGTTGCAGGTCGAGAGGATGGCCGCTTCGTCGTTGTCGCGCAGGTCGATGCGCTGGAACCAGGTGCGCGCCGCCATCACCGCCTGGCCCAGATGCTCAGGCGCAAACGCCAGCTGTTCGCGTAGCGACACTGGGGCGGTGGTGTGATTGAGGCCGACGGCTAGCAGTTGCATTTCAGGGCTGTTGGGAATTCTTATGCCGACATTATAGCGCCTTGTGCCCGATCTTTGAGCAGCACGGCAGTTTGCGCCCCGGCGCGGCGGCGTCAGCCCCCCAGTTTTTCCAGGCGATAGCCATAACTGTAGACGGGCACCAGGCGGTAGCCGTGTTCCGGCTTCAGCTGCAGCTTGTTGCGCACGCGCGAGACGTGGGTATCCATGGTGCGCGACGGCAGGGCCGTGTCGCGCTGCCAGACGGCTTCGTGGATGTAGGCGCGCGACAGGGGCCGGCCCAGGTTGCGGAAGAACAGCAGCGCCAGGGCGAATTCCTTGTGCGTCACGTCGAGCACCTCGCCATGCATCAGCAGGCGGCCGGGACGGGTTTCAAACGTATAGATACCGAAGTGCAGCTGCTCGGCGCCATTTTGCGCCGGATACGCGACGCGCAGCAGCGCCTGGGTGCGCAAGGTCAGTTCGCTGCGCCGCAGGGGCTTGATCATGTAGTCGTCGGCGCCGGCCGTCATGCCCGCTACCACGTCGTCCTCGCCCGAGCTGTTGGTCATAAACAACACCGGCGCCTTGGGCGCCAGTTTTTCGCGCGCGCGGCGCAGCACTTCGGCACCGTCCAGGTCGCTTACATGCCAGTCGAGGATCAGCATGTCGCAACTGTCCTTGCGCAGCTGCCCCAGCATTTCCTTGCCACTTTGAAACTCGTGGCAAGCGTGGCCGGCGGCGGTGAGCACCTGGCAGATCAGTTCTGCCTGACTATGGTCGCTATCGAGTACGGCAATTCGCATGATTGGCTGGAATGTGTTGCAACAAACAGACGGCCCGCTCTGCTTATCGTAATGTTAAGGTATGCTCAAGTGAAATATAACAGAGATTGCAACTGTGTCCAGTGAAATCGGAGGCCAGGCTCTTTACGTTACACTTGTTCATCTACCCTTACTGCGGAGAAACGGGCATGGCAGACAAGAGCACCACCGATTGGACCCTGATACCGGCCAGTAGCGCCGAAATCGAGCAGGTGCGCGAGCGTTGCCGGCGCCTGGTGCAGCGGCGCGCCATGATGTCGGCCGGCGCCTCGGCCATCCCCATCCCCGGCATCGACCTGATGTCCGACGTGGGCCTGTTTTCCATGCTGATCAACGATATCAACCACGAATTCGGCCTCACGCCCGAGCAGATCGAGCGCCTCAACCCGCAGTTCAAGCTGATGGCCTACCGCGCGGCGGTGGGCATGGGCGGCATGCTGGTAGGCAAACTGGTGTCGCGCGAGCTGATACTCCAGCTGCTCAAGCGCAGTGGCGTCAAGATTGCCACCAAGCAGGTGGCGCGCTTCGTGCCGTTTGCCGGCCAGGCGGTGGCGGCGGCGATCGGCTATGCCGTGTTCCGCCAGATCGGCAACCAGCACGTGAATGCCTGCGCCGCGGTGGCGCAGGAGTTGCTCACGGTCAGGCCGGATTAGGGCCGAAGGAGGGCATGGCAGGCGCCGCGGTTGCGGCGCCGCCATCTCATGCGTCCGGCAGGACGACGTTGACGTCGAGTACTTCCAGGTTGCCCTGGCGGTCCAGCGAAATCTTGATGTCGTCGGCATTGACCTTGGTGTACTTGGAAATGACGGCAATCAATTCCTTGTGCAGGGCGGGCAGGAAGTCCGGACCATCGCGTCCGCTGCGTTCGCGGGCGATGATGATCTGCAGGCGTTCCTTGGCCGCGGTTGCCGTCTTCGGCTTGGGGGGGAACAGGAAAGAAAGCAAGGCCATATCACTTCGCCCCAAAAATGCGCTGGAGTAATCCAGGCTTTTCATAGTTGGTAAAGCGCAACTCGACATCTTCGCCGAGGAAACGCGAGACCACGTCTTCATAGGCTTGCGCCACGTCCGTCCCCTTGAAATGGATGGCGGGATTGCCCTGGTTCGAGGCGGCCAGCACCTGTTCCGATTCCGGAATGATGCCCACCAGCGGGATGCGCAGGATTTCCTGCACGTCCTGGTAGGACAGCATTTCATCCGATTCCACGCGTTTCGGCGAGTAGCGGGTGATCAGCAAATGTTCCTTGACCGGCTCGCCGCCCGTCTGCGCGCGGCGCGACTTGGCTTGCAGGATGCCGAGGATGCGGTCCGAATCGCGCACCGACGACACTTCCGGGTTGGTGACGATGATGGCTTCGTCGGCGAAGGTCAGCGCCATCAGCGCGCCATGCTCGATGCCGGCCGGCGAATCGCAGATGATGAATTCGAAGCCCATGTTGATCAAGTCGTTCAACACGCGTTCCACGCCTTCTTCCGACAAGGCATCCTTGTCGCGCGTTTGCGATGCGGGCAGGATGAACAGGTTGTCGCAGTGCTTGTCCTTGATCAAGGCCTGGTTCAGCGTGGCCTCTTTATTGATCACATTGATCAGGTCGTAGACGACGCGGCGCTCGCAACCCATGATCAGGTCGAGGTTGCGCAAGCCCACGTCAAAGTCGAGCACGGCTGTCTTGTGGCCGCGCATGGCCAGACCAGTGGAAAAACTGGCGCTAGAGGTCGTCTTGCCGACACCGCCCTTGCCGGACGTCACAACAATAATTCTTGCCACAAATAATCCTTTTCAGATATCTCTTGAATTGTGCAGCTTAAGAGCGGTTCACGGGAGTGACCGGATTGACAGAGTGTATATCGATTCTGTCTCCAGCCAAACGAATTTGCGCGGGTCCGCGCGCCATTTCTGCGGGGAAACCATCCTCGAACGTGCGGTAGACACCGGCGATCGACACCAGTTCCGGTTCCATGGCCAGCGCGAAGATGCGCGCCTGGGCATTGCCCGAAGCGCCCGCCAGCGCGCGGCCATACAGCGAGGAATACACGTGGATGCTGCCATCGGCGATGATTTCGGCGCCATTGTTGACGACGGCGGTGATGATCAGGTCGCAGCCGCGCGCATAGATGCGCTGGCCGGCCCGCACGGGCGTGTCGACCACCATCACCTGCGCTTCGGCGCCGGCCTGCGCCGCCGCCGTGGGGGTATCCTTGGGGCCATCCTTGGGCGGCGCGTCGTCGCGCGTCTTGCCGCTATCGAGGCTCAAGCCTTGCGCCAGGATGGCGTCATGCATCTCGGCCGGCGCATTGCGCACGGCCACGGCATTCAAACGGTATTTTTTCAGCAGGGCCACGAGGGCGGCCCAGTCGACGGGCACGCTGCCCGGCGGCAAGGCGGCCACGTCCAGCACGGCCAGGTCGTCCTCGAAAAAGTCGGCCACGCCTCCCGTCATGTCGTGCAAGGCGGCATCGAGTGCCTGCGTATCGGCGCTATGCACAATGGCGGAAACGGCGACGACGGTGGAAATCTTGATTTCGATAGGCTTCTGCGACGGGCTTTTGGACATAAACATTTATCAAAGTGAAACTGCGGCAGGCCGAATGTTCCGTACGGCAACAATAGGGAGCAGTAAATTTCTTGCATTCTACTGCAAAAAAATCACCGTCAGGGGCCTGGCGTGTGCTATTCCGCAGGGCAATACCTACTTCATGTCAAAAAAAACGGGCGGCGCCCCGGAAAACCGGTGCGCCGCCCTGGAAGCAGCCGGGAATGCGGCCTGAGTACGCTGACCTCGATTACGCCGCGCGCATCTGTTTGGCCGCCTCGACCATATTCCGCAACGCTGTTTCCGTTTCCATCCAGCCCCGCGTCTTCAGGCCGCAGTCGGGGTTCACCCATAAATTGGCGGGCGGAATCACGGCGCTGGCCTTTTGCAGCAGTCTCACCATGTCGGGCGTGGAGGGGATGCGCGGCGAGTGGATGTCATACACGCCGGGGCCGATTTCGTTCGGGTAGGCGAACTGGCCAAAGCCCGTCAGCAGTTCCATGTCGGAGCGGCTCGTCTCGATCGTGATGACGTCGGCATCCATGGCGGCGATCTGCGGCAGGATGTCGTTGAACGCCGCGTAGCACATATGCGTGTGGATCTGCGTCGCGTCGCCGGCCACCGCGGCGGCGATGCGGAAGGCGCGCGTGGCCCAGTCCAGGTAGGCATCCCACTGGCCGCGGCGCAGCGGCAAGCCTTCGCGGATGGCCGGCTCGTCGATCTGGATGATGCCGATGCCGGCCGCTTCCAGGTCGGCCACCTCGTCGCGGATGGCCAGGGCGAGCTGCAGCGCCGTGGTGGCGCGCGGCTGGTCGTCGCGCACGAACGACCATTGCAATATCGTGACGGGCCCCGTCAGCATGCCCTTCATCGGTTTTTGCGTCAGGCTTTGCGCGTGGACGGTCCAGGCCACCGTCATGGCGGCCGGCCGCTGCACGTCGCCGTAGATGATGGGCGGCTTCACGCAGCGCGAGCCATACGACTGCACCCAGCCCAGGCGCGTGAAGAGGAAGCCGTCGAGCTGCTCGCCGAAGTATTCGACCATGTCGTTGCGTTCCGCTTCGCCATGCACGAGCACGTCGAGGCCCAGCGCTTCCTGGCGCTCCACGGCGTGGGCGATCTCGGCGCGCATCTGCCGTTCATACTCGGCCGCCGCCAGCTCGCCCCGCTTGAAACTGGCGCGGGCGGCGCGGATGGCCGTCGTTTGCGGGAAGGAGCCGATCGTCGTCGTCGGGAAATCGGGCAGCTGCAAGCGCGCGCGCTGCACGGCCTGGCGCTGCGCAAAACTTGACGCGCGGCGGTCCACGCCGGGCGCCAAGCGCTGCAGACGCTGGGCCACGCTCGCGCGGTGCACGCGGCCGCTGGCGCGCCGGCTGGCCAGCGCCAGGCGCGAGACGGCCAGGGCGGTGGTGTCCGGCTCGCCTTCGAGCGCGCCCTTCAGCAGGGCAAGCTCCTCGAGCTTTTCCGTGGCAAACGCCAGCCAGGACTTGATGTCGCCATCGAGGTCCGTTTCGGCCGCCAGGCTGAACGGCGCGTGCAGCAGCGAGCATGACGGCGCCAGCCACAGGTGGCCGTTGCGCCTGGCCGCCAGCGGCTGCAGCACGGCCAGGGCGGCGTCGAGGTCGGTGCGCCAGATATTGCGGCCATCGACGATGCCGATCGACAAGACCTTATGCGCGGGCAGCCAGTCCGTGACGCTGACCAGTTCATGCGGCGCGCGGATGCCGTCCACGTGCAGGCCGGCCACGGGCAGGCGGCAGGTCAGGCTGAGGTTTTCTTCCAGCGGCGAGAAATACGTGGCCAGCAGGATATTCACGCCCACCTGGTTCAGCTGCCAGTAGCTGCTCTCGAAGGCGCTGCGCCACGCGTTGGGCAAGTCCAGGCCCAGGATCGGTTCATCGAGCTGCACCCACGCCACGCCTTGCCGTTTCAGGCGGTCGAGCAGGGCGCCATACACGGGCAGCAACTGTTCCAGCAGGGTCAGGCGGTCGAAGCCGGGCGTCTTTTCCTTGCCCAGCCAGAGGAAGGTGAGGGGGCCGATCAGGGTCGCCTTGACCGGGTGGCCCAGCGCCTGCGCCTCGGCCACTTCGTCGAACAGGCGCTCGCAGGCCAGCGAAAAGCGCGTCAGCGGCGAAAATTCGGGCACCAGGTAATGGTAGTTGGTGTCAAACCACTTGGTCATTTCCAGCGCGGGCGTGCCGGCGGCGTGCGCGTGGTGCGCATGGCCGTGGCTGCAAGCGGCGTGTCCGGCATGCTGCTCGGCGCCGCGCGCCATGGTGAAGTAGCGCGACAGCGGCGATTGCCCTGGCGTGCAATGGAAACGGGCCGGTTCGCAGCCCAGCAGCTGGATCTGGCTGGCCACCTGGTCGTAGAAGGCGAAGTCGCCCACCGTCACATACGCGAGGCCGGCGTCCCGTTGCAGGGCCCAGTGGCGCGCGCGCAATGCCTTGCCCGTCGCTTCCAGCGCCGCCTCGGACACGTCGCCACGCCAGTGGCTTTCCAGCGCCCGTTTCAGTTCGCGCGCGGCGCCGATGCGGGGAAAGCCAAGAATGTGGGTGTGCACGGTCATGATGTCATCGAGATTTAATGTGGATGCGCTAGAGTGTGCGGCAATCTGGTCTATAATCAAAACGAAACATTTTGCCGAATAACATGAAAATAATTCACGTACAGAATCCCTTTTCCCGATGCTAGAAATCCGCCACCTGCGCACCCTGAGTGCCCTGCGTTCCTCCGGCAGCCTGGTGCGCGCCGCGCAACTGCTCAATTTGACGCAGTCGGCGCTGTCGCACCAGATCCGCTTGCTGGAAGAGCGCTACAAGGCGCCCTTGTTCGAGCGCAAGTCGATGCCGATCGCATTCACGGCCACGGGCAGCCGGCTGCTGGAGCTGGCCGACAAGCTGTTGCCCGAGATCGAACTGGCCGAGCGCGACGTGGCGCGCCTGTCGCAGGGCGACCAGGGGCAGTTGCGCGTGGCGCTCGAATGCCACACGTGCTTCGACTGGCTGATGCCGGTGATGGATGCGTTCCGCCAGCGCTGGCCGGACGTGGAGATCGACCTGGTGTCGGGCTTTCACAGCGAGCCGGCCGAGCTGCTGCGCTCGGGCGAGGCGGACCTGGTGATCGGTTCGCCCTACGGCCCCGACTTCACCGTGTTTCCCCTGTTCCGCTTCGAGATGCTGGTGGTGATGGCGCAGAAGCACCGGCTGCAGGCGCAGCGCCGGCTCATGGCGCAGGATTTTACGGGCGAGACACTGATTACCTATCCGGTGCCGGAAGAGCGCATCGACCTGATCCGCGAAGTGCTACGGCCGGCCGGCATCGCCTTCGAGCGTCGCACGGCCGAGCTGACCGTGGCCGTGCTGCAATTGGTGGCGAGCCGGCGCGGCATCGCCGCCTTGCCCAACTGGGCCATCAAGAATTACGTCGATTACGATTATGTGGTGGCGCGCCCGGTGGGCGAGCACGGCTTGTGGAGCGACCTGTATGTCTCCGTGCCCGAGCATTTGCAGGACAAGGCGTATGTGCGCGACTTCGTCAGCGTGATACGCGAACAGTGCGCGGCGACGCTCGATGGTATCAAGTTGTTGTCCTGATCGACGTTGGTGGGCACAAACCAACAGAAAAGCTTGAGATATATCAAGGTTTAGCAGGGAACCGCCGCTTACAGTGGAGCACTGTGCGGCGCAACATGGCACCGCCTTCAAATTGGGGAGGAACGAAATGTTTTCATTTTCCGAGCAATGGACACTGGCCGGCAAGGCCGTCGTGGAAGCACAGCTGATCAGTGCGCAAGCGTATGCGAAGGCCGCCTACGACAGCGGCGCCAGCGTGGTCGAGTTGCAGCTGGACGCGGCGCGCACGGCGCTGGCGGCCGCTACGGTGGCGGGCAATCAGCTGCTGTCGGCGAAAGACCCGCAAGAACTGCTGCAGTTGTCGCGCGCGCAGTCGCAACTGGCCATCGAGCGCATCGGTTCGTATGGCCGCCAGGCAAAGGATGTTGCTCAGGAAACCCAGGACAAATTCGCCACCGTGACAAAGGGTGAGTTTGCTGCATCGCGTCAAAAATTTGACGAGCTGTTGCAGGTGGTAAAGCAAACGCCGGTGCCCCTGATTATTCCCTTCAATAATTTTCTAAAAACCACTTTCGGTGGCGCCGATGAAGGGTATGATAAAAATAAAAACACGCGTCCGGCACGCCGGGCGTAAGCGCGTTGCGGCCCGGCAGCGGCTATCCGCCGCGCCAGGCCGCCCGCCGCCACCGCAGGGCCGGCTGCCATCGCTGCCGCCAGCGGTGCGGCGCTGGAACTGTGGCGCATGCCACGCTAGAATGAAACACAGCTTGCTGTGTCTTCCCGAATTCGGATTCATTGGATTCTATTAACACCTTGACCTTGGCCTTCATGGCCTGCATATCGGAGAAATAAATGGATGATGTCGTAATCGTGGCCGCCGGCCGTACCGCAGTCGGCAAATTCGGTGGCAGTCTGGCCAAGATTCCTGCGTCCGAACTGGGCGCGCACGTAATCAAGGGCTTGCTGGCACAAACCGGCATCGACCCGAACCTGATCGGCGAAGCCATCCTCGGCCAGGTGCTGACGGCCGCCGTCGGCCAGAACGCCGCGCGCCAGGCCGTCATCAAGGCTGGCCTGCCAAGCTCCATCCCGGCCTTTACCATCAATAAAGTGTGCGGCAGCGGCCTGAAGGCCACGCACCTGGCGGCGCAAGCGATCAAGTGCGGCGACGCCAACATCATCATCGCCGGCGGCCAGGAAAACATGAGCGCGTCGCCGCATGCGATGAACGGCTCGCGCGATGGCTTCCGCATGGGCGACTTCAAGATGATCGACACCATGATCGTCGACGGCCTGTGGGACGTGTACAACCAGTACCACATGGGCATCACGGCGGAAAACGTCGCCAAGAAATACGAAGTGACGCGCGCCGAGCAGGACGAATTCGCGCTGCAGTCGCAACTGAAGGCGGAAGCGGCGCAAAAAGCGGGCAAGTTCAAGGATGAAATCCTGCCGCTGGAAATCGCGAACAAAAAAGGCACCGTGGTCTTCGACAGCGACGAATACATCAAGCCCGGTTCGACCCTGGACTCGCTGGCCGGCCTGCGTCCCGCGTTCGCCAAGGACGGCACGGTCACGGCCGGCAACGCCTCGGGACTGAACGACGGCGCCGCCGCCGTCATCATGATGTCCGCCTCGCAAGCGAAGGAACTGGGCTTGAAGCCGCTGGCGCGCATCAAGGCCTACGCCTCGTCGGGCCTGGATCCGGCCGTCATGGGCATGGGCCCCGTCTCGGCGTCGCGCCTGTGCCTGAAAAAGGCCGGCTGGACGCATGAAGAGCTGGACTTGATGGAAATTAACGAAGCGTTTGCCGCGCAGGCGATTGCCGTCAACAAGGAAATGGGCTGGGATACCAGCAAGATCAACGTGAACGGCGGCGCCATCGCCATCGGCCACCCGATCGGTGCGTCCGGCGCGCGCATCCTGGTCACCCTGATCCACGAAATGATACGCCGCGACGCCAAGAAAGGCCTGGCAGCGCTGTGCATCGGCGGCGGCATGGGCGTGGCCCTGGCCATCGAGCGCGACTAAGTAGCTGGCACCCACCCAAGCTACTGCGCGGCGCGCTTTGCGGCCTGCGATGCTCACCGTGCTCCAGCACGGTTGCGCTTCTTGGCCACAACTCGCTGCCGCTCGCTACGCTTGAGTGCGATGCGGTACGCCGCCGTCACGCGGCGGTTTTGGATTGCTTTCATTAGATTATTAACTTTTTAGCAATAGAACGACACTGAGGGGATGAAAATGGCAAGAGTTGCATTGGTAACTGGTGGCATGGGTGGTCTTGGCGAAGCGGTCTGTTTCAAACTGGCGGCGCTCGGCTATCGTGTGGTCACCACATATTCCCCTGGCAATCCGAAGGTCGCGGAATGGCTGGCGACGACGAAGGACATGGGGTACGACTTCAAGGCCTATCCATGCGATGTGGCCGACTACGATTCGGCTGCCGCTTGCGTGGCGGCCGTGGAAAAGGACATCGGTCCCGTTGACGTGCTGGTCAATAACGCCGGCATCACGCGCGACATGACCTTCAAGAAGATGGACAAGCCGAACTGGGACGCCGTGATGGGCACCAACCTCGACTCCGTCTTCAACATGACCAAGCCCGTCTGCGACGGCATGGTGGAACGCGGCTGGGGCCGCATCATCAATATCTCGTCCGTGAATGGTCAGAAGGGCGCCTTCGGCCAGACCAACTATTCGGCAGCGAAAGCCGGCATGCATGGTTTCACCAAGTCGCTGGCGCTGGAAGTGGCGCGCAAGAACGTCACCGTCAATACCATTTCGCCAGGCTACATCGGCACCAAGATGGTGATGGCGATTCCGCAGGAAGTGCTCGACAGCAAAATCATTCCGCAAATTCCGATGGCGCGCCTGGGCAAGCCGGAAGAAGTGGCTGGCCTGGTGGCTTACCTGGCATCCGATGAGGCGGCTTTCGTCACGGGCGCCAACATCTCGATCAACGGCGGCCAGCACATGTCGTAAGCGTTGTTGAGGTAAAACAAAAAGACAGCTGCGGCTGTCTTTTTTTATGCTGGCAAGCAAAACAGGGCAGGCGCGCGCTTTGCCTTAGAATCGGCGTTTCCCTTTGCGCCTCCTTTCATGACCGCTCTGTTTACCTTGCGCCACGCCAGTCTGGCCGCCGTCCTTCTCCTGGCGAGTGCCGCGGCGCAGGCCGGCGTCGCCTTTCACCTTGCCGTCACCACCGAGCGGCAAAACCATCCTGATGTGAAAACCAGCCTGCCCGCGCGGGTAACGCAGGACAGCGACATCGTGCTGGGCAGGCATTACCTGAGCGTCCGCACCGGCAAGCACATGACGGTGCTCGATTTTTCAGCACGCCGGCGCCACGAGATCGATCTGGCGGCCGCCACCTACGACAGTTATTCGCTGTTCGACGCCGTCGGCTATCGCAGCATCGAGCTGCGTCACCGGCAGGGGATCGCCGGGGTCTTGCAGGCCGGCGGCGTGGAACAGCATGCGACGCCGCGCGTATATGAAGAGCAGGCGTTGTCGGTGCTGGCCGACAAGCGGCGCGGCCCGCTGCTGCCGCATGTGCTCGATGGCGCCGTGCTGTGGTCGCTGGACCAGCAGCCGCTGCTGAACCTCGCCATCGGCGGCAGTCCCGTCGGCGATGACGACGCGCGCGCGTTCGCCCAGTTCCTGCGCTACACGTGGGGCGGCCATCCGTTGGTGCTGGACATGCTGGCCGGCGGCAAGCGCATTCCCGCCGACTTCACCTTGCATTACCAGGAAGTGGGCGGCAGCGTCACGCGGCGTTTCCGCATCAGCCGGGTCAGCGCGGACGCGCCTGCCAATTACGCGCTGGCCGCGTACTGGCCACGTCAGGCTGCCGCCGGCGCGCCGCCGCTCGAGCGCCTGCTGGACCAGGCGGCGCGGCTGCCGCCGCTCGATGCCCAGGCGCATCCCGCGCTGCGGGCCGAGGCCGAGCGGCTGTTTGCGGCGGACAAACCGTTCGAGGCTTTTCTGACCATGTTGGACGACCATTTTTCCACGGGTGCGCTGGTCGAAAAGCTGTCGCGCGAACAGCAGCAGGCGATGCAGGCGTGCGAGTCCATCCACGTCCTGACGCGCGCGCTGCTGGCCAAGGACAAGGAGGGCATCGCGGCCGCGCTGGCCACCGTGCAGGACTTGCGCGCGCAAACGGGGATGGAACAGCCGGTATTGGCCTTGTTCGAGGGAAATCTGCGTGCCAAGCTGGGGCAGTGGCCCGAGGCGACGGCGCTGTATCTGCAGGTGCTGCAGGCGAAGCCGCGAATGGCGGCCGTGTACCAGGACCTGGGCGACGCCTTGCTGGCGCAGTTCGACGCGCCGAATGCGTGGCGCAGCTGGGATGCGGGCCGGGCGCTGGCGCCGGGCTTGCGGCAATTTCACAAGGTCAATGGCCTCGAGCGCAGCTTGCTCGAGGCTTACCCCGCCTTCTTTACGGGCGGCGCGCCGGCCCCGCTGAAAGATCAGCCCAGTACGAGCCGTCCCGCCAGCAGGACGAAGACGGTGGGCAGCACGAACTTGCCGTAAGGCGAAGGCTTGCCGCGCAGGCGGCGCGCCAGGCGCGCGGCCAGCACGGCATACAGGGCGTCGAACAGCAGGCCGACGAGCACCAGGACGGCGCCCAGGCGCAGGTATTGCATGCCGACGCTTGCCGCGCCGGTGACGAATTGCGGCAGGAACATGCTGCAAAACAGCAGTGCCTTCGGATTGAGCAGATTCGTCAGGAAGCCGCGCACGAGGCTGGCGCCGGCGCTGTGCGCCGTGGCCGGCGCCTCGGCATCGGGCGTGGTGCCGGTCGACAGGGCCGACTGCAGCAGGCGCGCCGCCAGGTACAGCAGGTAGGCGGCGCCGGCCCATTTGACCCACTGCAAGGCTTGCGGATGCGTCACCATCAGCGCCGCCAGGCCCGCGCCCGACAGCGCCACATGCACGGCGCGCGCGCCAGCGATGCCCAGCGCCGTCACCAGCGCCGTGGCCACGCCGCGCGCCGCGCCCGTGGCCAGCACCAGCGCCATGTCGGGGCCCGGCAATAAAAAGGCGCCAGCCAGTGCCAGCAAGTACATCAGGAAGGTAGAATCGGACATGGCGCGGCTCGGTAACGAACAAGTATGAGGGCGGGAGCAACGGCCGTGTGCCGCCTGCTCGCCGGCCCCCATTATGTTCTTGCCTTGATGAAATGTGCTTGCTTTTCCTGCCCGCTATGCCCTAGTATTCGGGTAGATTCCACCTGTAAAAGAACAATAATTAGATGAAAATTTCAGAAGTTAGCCTCGACGCCACCGATTTACAGATACTCAGGCTGTTGCAGGATGAAGGACGGCTGTCGAATGCGCGCCTGGCCGAGCGCTTGAAACTGAGCGAAACGCCCGTCTGGCGCCGTTTGCGCCGCCTGGAAGAGGAAGGCTTCATCACCGGCTACCAGGCTTTGCTCAACCGCAAGAAGCTGGGCATCGGCCTGGTGGCGTTCGTGCGCGTCGTGTTTGCCAACCATGGCGGCGAGCAGCCGTCGCAGTTCGAACAGGCGATCGCGACGATTCCCGAGATATTGTCTTGCCACAATGTGGCGGGCGAAGCCGATTACTTCCTGCAAGTGGTGGCGCGCGACCTGGAAGCGTATGGCGAATTCGTCTCGACGGTCTTGCGCCGCCTGCCCGGCGTGGCGGAAATCCAGTCCAGCCTGTCGATGCGCGAAATCAAGTCGTCGAACCGCCTGCCCTTGCCGCTGGCCTGAGCCGCCGGGGCCGCACTATAATTGGGTCTTTGCCATGCAGCTGCTGCCTGGCACCCTGAATGTTGATAACGCCGGACAAAACCGCCGCGACCACCGACGCGCAGCAGGTTTTGCCCGGCGTATTGAGAGGATCGCCATGCCTGACTCCCTGTCGCCCCTGTTTCCCGTCCTGTCGCCGAACCGGCACGGCATGCTGGCGGTCGATGCGCTGCACACCATCTACTGGGAAGAGTGCGGCAATCCCGACGGCATTCCCGTACTGTTCCTGCATGGCGGCCCCGGCGCCGGCCTGTCGCCGCAGCACCGCCGCTTCTTCGATCCGCAGCGCTATCGCGTGATCCTGTTCGACCAGCGCGGCGCCGGCAAGTCGACGCCGCTGGGCGAATGGCGCAACAACACGACGCCATTGCTGATCGCCGACATCGAAGCGCTGCGCGCCCAGTTCGACATAGCCCAATGGCTGGTGTTTGGCGGTTCCTGGGGCTCGACCCTGGCGCTCGCGTATGGCCAGGCGCATCCCGAGGCCTGCCTCGGTTTCGTGCTGCGCGGCATCTTTTTATGCACGCAGGCGGAAATCGACTGGTTCATCGAAGGCGTGCGCTGGTTTTATCCGGAACTGTACGAGGAATTCGCCGCGCCGATTCCGCCCGAAGAACGGGGCGATTTGCTGGCGGCCTATGTGAAGCGCATCCTCAGCAGCGACCCCGCCGTGTACTGGCCGGCCGCGCGCGCCTGGAGCCGCTTCGAAGGCCGCCGCGTCTACCTGATGCCGCAGCCGGAAGATACGCCGAACGATGCGCTGGACCTGGGCGTGGGCCGGCTCGAATCGCATTACATGGCCAACCTCGGTTTCTTCGAGGAAGACCAGCTGATCCGTAATATGCACCGCATCGCGCATTTGCCGGCGGTCATCGTACAGGGCCGCTACGACGCCATCTGCCCGCCGCTGTCGGCCTACCGCCTGCACCAGGCCTGGCCCGGCGCGCAGCTGGAAATGATTCCCGACGCGGGCCATGGCGCGCTCGAGCACGGCATCGCGTCGGCGCTGGTGAAGGCCACCGAGCGCTTCGTGCCGGGGCGCGGCTTCGCATGAACGTGAAACGTGCCTGGTGGCAAAGCCGGCACCTTGCGCGTGCCGCCTGCTACACTACGGCCTGTGCTGGCGCCACGGTCGGGCGCCGGTGTGAACCCACGACTTTTTAACCATGAACATACAGATCGGCGACATCGGCCATATCATCCAGCTGGCCATCGCGCCGGTTTTCCTGCTGACCGGCATCGGCACCATGCTGGTGGTGCTGACGAACCGCCTGGGCCGCATCATCGACCGCACGCGCGTGCTGGAAGACCGGCTCGACATCGGTTACAACGATTTTTATATGGATGAGCTGGATACCTTGTATAAGCGTACCCATCTGATCAATTATTCGATTTCCCTCAGCACGGCGTGCGGTTTCTTCGTGTGCGTCATCATCGCCATGCTGTTTTTGGGCGATATTCTGAACCTGACCCTGGACAAATACATCGCCGCCTTCTTTGTGCTGGCCGTGATTTGCCTGATCGGCTGTTTTATTTATTTACTGCGCGAAATTTACCTGGCCGCGACGGCCCAGCGCATCCGGCGCCATATCCGCCCGCCCCGTTAAGCGGCCGCGCCGGTTTACCCTACTATTGAAGAACGAGTCCAGCATGCACGATTACCAACGCCCCCCCACCCTGCACCGCTACGGCCAGCGCAGCGAACTCGAACTGGCGCTGAGCCTGGGGCAGTTCCGCCTGACGCCGGCGGGCAATTGCCTGACCCTCAGCTTTTCGCAGGTCTGGGACAAGCAACTGTTCGATGTGTTCGCTCCAGCCGACGCCTGCCTGATCATCCACAATACGGAAGAATTCGGCGAACGCCTGCACCGCGCCGTGCAGCGCACCTTGCCCAGCTGGGCCGGCATCGACGGCGTCGTCGAATATGGCCAGCGCGCCGCCCTGGGCGCCGCCTTCACCAAGACGCGCGCCGAGGCCGTTGAACAGGAATGGCTGTTCGCCTGGCGCTCGATGCAGCCGCAAGCGAGCCTCAATCCCGTCACGGTGAAGCTGGGCAATCTCGAGAATTTCGCGGAAATCCGCGACCGCGACACCTACCTGGCGTAATTGCCGCGATGATTGCGCCGGTGTTAGCCGGCGTTAACCAGCCTTGTCCGCATGCTGGCTGTCGATGCGCGCCAGCACGGCCGCCATCATGCGTTCGATATCGCCGCGTATCATGGCCGTGCCCAGCATGCCCGGCACATAGAAGCCCGGCATCAGCCGGCTGGAAAAGACGATGCGCGTGCCGCCCGTCTCGGGTACCGGATACAGATTCCAGCGCGATTCGTAATGGCGCATGTCGCCCGAGATCAGGGCGATGTCGATGGCCGTCGGCGGCGATTCCGTGGCCCGCACCACCAGGTGGATCGGGTGGTTCATGAACAGGAAGCGCGCCATGCCCTGCTGCTCGATGATGACTTCATTGCCGTTGCGCGACAGCACGCGGCAGGAACTGAGGTCGGGCACGAATTCACTCATGCGTTCGTAAGTGGTCAGGGTCTTCCATACGGACGCCGGCGATGCCAGCACGCTGCCGCTGGCATCGACTTCGTACATGCGCTGGCCGTCGACCTCGATGCGCTTGACGTCGACTTTCAGCTTGTCCAGCCGCGGTGCCTGCGCCTGTGCCAGCGCGGTTGCGGGGATGGCACACAGCATCAGCAGGCAGAGGAAGAGTCGCGTCATGCCACCTAGCCTACGGGAAAGTTGCGCCCGACACAAGCTGCGTGCGCCGCCGCCGGGCGCGTCCATGGCGATTTAGAACTCCCGGTCTAGAGAAATACGCTGCAGCCACGGGCAATGCTTGTTACCGTACGCCCTGCAACCATCTTCCACCGGACCGACCATGACTTCCTATCCCCATTTGCTGGCCCCGCTCGACCTGGGCTTCACCACCTTGCGCAACCGCGTCATCATGGGGTCCATGCACACGGGCCTGGAAGACAGGTTTTATCATTATGGCAAGCTTGCCGCGTTTTACCGCGAACGGGCGCGGGGCGGCGTGGGGCTGATCGTCACGGGCGGCATCTCGCCGAACCGCCAGGGCTGGCTGCTGCCGTTCGGCGGCACCCTCAATTTCCTCGGCGACGTGCCGAACCACCGCAAGGTGACGCGTGCCGTGCACGAGGAGGGCGGCAAGATCGTCATGCAGATCCTGCATGCGGGCCGCTATGGCTACCAGCCCTTCGTCGTCTCCGCCTCCGCGAAAAAATCGCCGATCTCGCCATTCCGTCCCCGTCCCTTGAGCGAACGCGGCATCGAGCGCACCATCTGCGACTACGTGCGCTGCGCGCGCCTGGCGCAAAAGGCCGGCTACGACGGCATCGAGGTGATGGGCAGCGAAGGCTATCTGCTGAACCAGTTCCTGTGCGCGCGCACGAATCTGCGCCAGGACCGCTGGGGCGGCAGCATCGAGAACCGCATGCGCCTGCCCGTGGAAATCGTGCGCCGCATCCGCGCCGCCGTCGGCCCCAATTTCATCATCATGTACCGCCATTCGCTGCTCGACCTGGTCGAGGGCGGCAATACCTGGGACGACGTGGTGGCAGTGGCCAGGGCGCTCGAGCAGGCTGGCGTGACGATACTGAACACGGGCTTCGGCTGGCATGAGGCGAGGGTGCCCACCATTGTCACCTCCGTGCCGCGCGCCGCCTTTGCCAGCGTGGCGGGCCGGCTGCGCCGCGAAGTCAGTATTCCCGTGGTGGCCTCGAACCGCATCAACATGCCGCACGAGGCGAACGCCATCCTCGAGCGCGGCGACTGCGACCTGGTGTCGATGGCGCGGCCGTTCCTGGCCGACCCCTTCTTTGTCGCCAAGGCCGCGGCGGGCCGCGCCGACGAGATCAATACCTGCATCGGCTGCAACCAGGCATGCCTGGACCACACGTTTGCCAACAAGCGCGCCAGCTGCCTCGTCAACCCGCGCGCCTGCCATGAAACGGAACTCGTGTATGCGAAGCAGGCCGTGGGGCGCCGGGTGGCCGTCGTCGGCGCGGGTCCGGCCGGCCTGTCGGCCGCCACCGTGGCCGCCGAATGCGGGCACGAGGTGACCCTGTTCGACAGCAGCGACAGCGTGGGCGGCCAGTTCAAGGTGGCCATGCAGATACCGGGCAAGGAAGAATTCACGGAAACCATACGCTATTTTGCGCGCCGCATCGCCTTGTCGAATATCAAGCTGCGCCTGGGCCAGCGCGTGACGCGCGAGCAATTGCTGGCCGGCGGCTATGACGACGTCATCATCGCCACCGGCATCAAGGTGCGGCTGCCGGCCATCCCCGGCATCGAGCATCGGAAGGTGCTGTCCTACCTCGATGTGCTGCAGGACAAGAAGCCCGTGGGGGCGCGCGTGGCCATTATCGGCGCCGGCGGCATCGGCTTCGACGTGGGCGAGTATCTGCTGCACGACCCGGCGCACCCGTTGCCCCAGCCGGTCGCCGCCTGGGCCGGCGAGTGGGGCGTGGACCTGGACGCGGCCACGGGCGGCGGCCTGGTGCCGCCCGTGGCGCCTGCGCCCGTACGCCAGATTTTCCTGTTGCAGCGCAAGACGTCGAAGGTGGGCGCGGGCCTGGGCAAGACGTCGGGCTGGGTGCACCGCGCGGCGCTGGCGCGCAATGGCGTGGCCATGCTGGCCGGCGTGACCTACGACAAGATCGACGAGCAGGGCTTGCACATCACGGTGGGCGGCGAGCAGCGCCTGCTGGCGGTGGATAACGTGGTCATCTGCGCCGGCCAGGACAGCCTGACGGAACTGATGCCGCCCGTCGACAAGGACGGCAAGCCGCTGCAGGCGGGCGGTCCGCGTTTCCACAAGATCGGCGGCGCCGCGCTGGCGGCCGAACTCGACGCCAAGCGGGCCATCCGCGAAGGCGCGGAGCTGGCCGCCCGTCTGTAAAAAGAAAGCCTGCCGGCTGGGAAGCGGGCAGGCTTGCTGGAGGAACGGGCGCCGAATTAATGCGCGCCGTGTCCTTTCCTGGCCGCATCAAAGCTCTGCAGCACGTGTTCGGCCATGCCATTCGCCAGTTCGTGTTCGCCGATAAACACCTTGCCCGCATTTTCCGCGCGCAGCAATTCCGCCTCTTCCTCGCTGTGCGTGCGCACCACGGTCATGATCGTGGGATTGAGCGCGCGCGCCGTCTCGATCATGGCGCGCACGTGGAAGGTATCGGGCGTGGCGATGACGAGCATGGTGGCGTGCGTGATGTGCGCCTGGATCAGCACGGCCGGTTCGCCCGCATTGCCGGCCACGGCGGGAATGCCCTGCTTGCGCAGCTGGTCGACGATTTCGCGGTTTTCCTCGGCCACGACGAAGTGGATGCCCCGCTCCATCAGGGCGGCGGCGATGCGGCGGCCGACGCGGCCATAACCGACGAGCACGACTTGCCCCGAGAGTTTTTCCTGCGGCACCGTCATCGGCAGTTCGGCCAGCGGATCGGTCGTGCGTTCGAACTTGCGCGCGAAATCGCTGTTGCTCATCACGCGCAGCAGCGGCTTGGCCATGCTGAACACGACGGGATTGAGGGCGATGGACAGGATGGCGCCGGCCAGGATCAGGCTTTGCCCTTCCTGCGGCATCAGGCCCAGCGACAGGCCCAGCGCGGCCAGGATGAACGAGAATTCGCCGATCTGCGCCAGGCTGGCCGAGACGATGATGGCCGTTTTCGGCGGATAGCGCAGGGCCATCACGAGCAGGAAGGCGGCGATCGACTTGCCGAAGATGATGATGGCGCAGACGGCCAGCACTTGCAGCGGCTTTTCCAGCAGGATGTTCGGTTCGAACAGCATGCCGACGGAGACGAAGAACAGCACGGCAAAGGCGTCGCGCAGCGGCAGCGACTCTTCCGCGGCGCGGTGGCTCAGTTCGGATTCGCGCAGCACCATGCCGGCGAAGAAGGCGCCCAGCGCGAACGACACGCCGAACAGCTTGGTCGAACCGTAGGCGATGCCGACGGCGGCGGCGATCACGCACAGGGTGAACAGTTCGCGCGAACCGGTGCGCGCCACCTGCCATAGAATCCAGGGGAACAGCTTGCGGCCGACGACCAGCATGAAGACGATGAAACCGGCCACCTGGCCGAGGGTAATGGCCAGGGTTTGCCACAGGCTGACCGCTTCGGCGCCCGGCGCCACCTTGCCGCCCAGCGCGCCGGCGAAGGCCGGCAGCAGCACCAGCACCAGCACCGTGACCAGGTCTTCCACCACCAGCCAGCCGACGGCGATGCGGCCGTTCAGCGAGTCGAGGATGCCCCGTTCTTCCAGCGCGCGCAGCAGCACCACGGTGCTGGCCACGGACAGCGCCAGGCCAAAGATCAGCCCGCCACCTATGCTCCAGCCCCACCAGTGGGCCAGGCCCATGCCCATCGCCGTGGCGACGGCGATCTGCAAGATGGCGCCAGGCAGCGCGATCTTGCGCACATCCCATAAATCTTCGATGGAAAAGTGCAGGCCGACGCCGAACATCATCAGCATCACCCCGATTTCCGCCAATTGCCCCGCTATTTCCGCATCCGCCACGAAACCGGGCGTGGCCGGCCCGATGATGATGCCGGCGGCCAGATAGCCGACGAGTGCCGGCAGCTTCATGCGCGTGGCGATAAAGCCGAAGATGAGGCCGAACCCGAGGGCGGCGGCGATGGTGGTGATCAGACTGATGTCATGGGGCATGCGTGGTGGGTTCCTTATGGGGAGATGCGGATGGGAAGATGTTGCTCAGCGATTGAGTATAAACGCAACAAAGCTGCGGCTGGAACTATCGTGCCGCTTTTTTTGCAAAAAACTTGCGCTACATCTTCGTCCAGGTGGCCGCGAACGCATGCCTATCCACCTTGAACAGCGCCTAATTCAAGGAATCAGGCGCTGCCCGCCCCGCATGCTTACACCTTGCGCACGACCACGCAGCCGATGGAATAGCCGGCGCCGAACGAGCAGATGACGCCCATGCCGCCTGCCGCCATGTCATCCTGATATTTATGGAAGGCGATGATGGAGCCGGCCGACGAGGTGTTGGCGTAGGTGTCGAGGATCACGGGTGCTTCGTTGGCTTCCGCATCGCGGCCCAGGATCAGGCGCGCGATCAGCAAGTTCATGTTCAGGTTGGCCTGGTGCAGCCAGTAGCGGCTCACTTGCGCCACGTCCACGCCGGCCTTGGCCAGGGTCGCCTTGATCATTTCGGCGGCCATCGGGCACACTTCCTTGAAGACCTTGCGCCCTTGCTGGCGGAACAGTTTGTCGGCCTTGCCCATGCCGGACTCGTCAAAACGGTTGAGGAAGCCGAAATTGTTGCGGATGGCGTTCGAGAAGCGGGTTTTCAGTTCCGTGCCGATGATCTCGAACTGGTGCCGGGACACGGCCGTGTCCTTCGCTTCGACGATGATGGCCGTGCAGGCGTCGCCGAAAATAAAATGGCTGTCGCGGTCGCGCCAGTTCAGGTGGCCGCTGGTGATCTCGGGATTCAGGACCAGCACGGCGCGCGCCTGGCCGCTTTGCACGGCGGCCACGGCTTGCTGGATGCCGAAGGTGGCCGAGGAGCACGCCACGTTCATGTCAAAGCCATAACCGTCGATGCCGAGCGCATCCTGCACTTCCACGGCCATGGCCGGGTAGGCGCGCTGCATATTGCTGCAGGCCACCAGCACCATGTCGATATCGGCCGGCGTGCGGCCGGCGCGCGCCAGCGCGTCGCGGGCGGCGGCCACGGCCATTTCAGCCTGCAAGGACAGTTCGTCGTCGCCCCGTTCCGGGATGCGCGAGACCATGCGCGCCGGGTCGAGGATGCCTTCCTTTTCCATCACGAAGCGCGACTTGATGCCGGACGCCTTTTCGATGAAGGCCACGCTCGACAGGTCCAGCGCCGTGACGGTGCCCGCGGCGATCGCGTCGGCGTTATCGGCATTGAACTTTTCCGCGTAGGCATTGAAGCAGGTGACCAGTTCCTCGTTGGAGATCGAAAATGGCGGCGTGTACAGTCCGGTACCGCTGATAACGACTTGTTTCATGGTTAAACTTTCAAATTTGGCAACCGGCGCGATGCCGATAAGTGAAGCAAATTTTACACAAACGTGCTCGACTGTAGAGAGTTTCGTGTTGCGGGGGAGGGGGATGTGTGGCGGAAGATTGATTTTTGTCGCGTGAACGGCTTACCGGGGGGCATTGCGCCCCCCGTTGCGCTGCTGGCGGTGCGGCTTACTTCTTCTGTTCTTTCTTGACGTCGGCCTGCACCACCACCGGTTCGGCCTTCGCCAGCTGCACCGGCAGTCCCTTCAAGTGGTTCAGGGCCTGGTTCAGCTGAAAATCGTCCTTGCTGCCAAATTCCAGCGGCTTGCGGTTTTTTTCCAGGGCAAGGATGCGCAGCTGCTCTTCCATCTCGTCGTTGACGGGGGCCGCCTTGTCGCTTTCCTTGTCGCGGTCGTTGCTCAGGTGCTTGGTCAGGTCCGCTTCGCGCATGCGCAGGCCGTTCAAGCCGTCGCCGTCCGCATTTTCATCGACCAGCAGGTCGGGCACGATGCCCTTGGCCTGGATCGAGCGGCCATTCGGCGTGTAGTAGCGGGCCGTCGTCAGCTTGACGGCCGTGTCGGCCGTCAGCTGGCGGATGGTTTGCACGGAACCCTTGCCGAAGGTTTGCGTGCCGATGATGGTGGCGCGCTTGTAGTCTTGCAGGGCGCCGGCGACGATTTCCGAGGCCGAGGCCGAACCGGTGTTGACGAGCACCACCAGCGGCACTTGCTTGATGGCCGCCGGCAGTTTCGCCAGCGCATCGCCGTCCGAGCGGAACGCATAGTATTCGGCGCGGCCGTAGAACACCTGTTTCGAGTCCGGCAACTGGCCATTGGTCGAGACGATGGCCGCGTCCTTGGGCAGGAAGGCGGCCGAGACGCCGATGGCGCCTTGCAGCACGCCGCCTGGATCGTTGCGCAAGTCGAGCACCATGCCCTTGAGATGAGGGTCTTGCTGGTACAGGGCCGTGATCTGCGCCGCCATGTCGTCCACGGTCGGTTCCTGGAATTGCGACACGCGCAGCCAGGCGTAGCCCGGCTCGACCATCTTGGCCTTCACGCTCTTCTGGTGGATTTCCTCGCGCGTGATGGTAAAGGCCAGCGGCTGCGGTTCATCCTTGCGGGCAATGGTCAGCGACACCTGGGTGCCGGGTTCGCCGCGCATGCGCTTGACATTGTCGTCCAGGCTGACGCCCTTCACGGGCTGGCCGTCCAGGCGGGTAATCAGATCGCCGGCCTTGATGCCGGCGCGGTAGGCGGGCGAATCCTCGATGGGCGAGACGATCTTGATGTAGCCGTCCTCGCTGAGGCCGATTTCGATGCCTAGGCCGACGAACTTGCCTTCGGAGCCTTCGCGCAGCTCGGCATAGGCTTTCTTGTCCAGGTAGGCGGAATGGGGATCGAGCGAGGCGACCATGCCGGAAATGGCTTCCGTCAGCAGTTTCTTGTCCTCGACCGGTTCCACGTAATCGGATTTGATCAGGCCAAACACGTCGGCCAGCTGGCGCAGCTCTTCCAGCGGCAGGGGCGGCTCGACGGTCTTTTGCGCCATCGCTGAAAATTGCAGCGATACGGCGACGCCGGCCACCACGCCCAGGCCGATCAAGCCGGTATTTTTGAGTTTGCCCATCATTGCACCTTTGCACCTGAGAATGTCCTGCACAAGCGCCAGTCCCCGTGGAGCGGCGCTTTCCTGAAAGTATAGACCTGAATCTCTGCCGGTGTGGGGCGCCGGCGGAAAATGCGTGCCAAGGCACAGTCTAGGCCCTGAATGGCGGCGGCCAGCTTGCCAAATGTTGCGGTTTTGTATGCGATGTATAGTTAGTCTTGAGGGGAGTAAGCATTTGTAAGAGTCGAAAAAAAGCGTGTGCGGCGGCCCTATAGTGGATTCGCATTCTCGACCCGAAGTGGTTTTGCCTGCGTCTTCGGATGCAGGCTTTTTTTTCGCCGGAGCCCCCATGACATCGCTGACCCCGTTTTCCTCCCTGCGCCGCCTCGGCCTGGCCTTGCTGCTGGGCAGTGCCGCCCTGACGGCGTCCGCCGTGCCGATAGCCGAGATGCGGCTGGAAGACTTGCTGCCCATGGCGCCCGATTTCAAGACGGAATTGAAGCTCAATGCGAATCAAAGCATCTTGTGGCAGCAGGTGGAAGCGAAAACACGCCAGATGTTGCGCGAACGCAAGGCACGGCGCGAGCGCCTGCAGGCGGGCGTGCAGCAGGGTTTGCAGGCGCCCCAGCTGGAGCTGCGCGACTTGCTCGGTGGCCTGGACGATGAAAGCACGCTCAGCCTGGCCGAAGAAAAGCAGCTGCGCGCATGGTGGCTGAGCGTCAATGACGCGCTCGATGAACGCCAGCGCCAGGCCGTGGCCCAGTTCATCGCCGGCCAGATGGCGCGCGTGATGGATGGCGCCGCGCCGCGCAGCGAGTCGCGCGGCGCGCCCGCTGGCGAGCATGGCGGACGCAAGGGCGGCGGCAAGGGGGGCATGGGTGGCATGGGCGTGAGCATGGGCGGCGGTGGCGCCGGCATGAGTTTGCCCGGCAACTGAGGCGCGCCACGGGGCAGTCCCGGGGCAGCGATGGTCAAAGGGCCTGTCCGCGTGCTACATTCCTGCAGCGCCTGGCGCGGCGGGCTATCCGCCCGAAGCTTTCCGCCCGGTCTTTTTGACATGCCCCATAAGGACAATCCGTGAACCGCTATCTCTTGAGCAGCCTGACCCTGACCCTGTTGGCTGCGTTTGCCAACGCCGCCGAACCGGCCGCCGCCGCCGCTGCCGTGGCCGCACCGACCGTGGCGCCCGGCGCCGCACCGGCCACCGCCGCGCCCGTTTCCGGCATCGACGTGCAATACATCGACCCTGCCGTGCGCGTGCAGGACGACTTCTTTACCCATTTGAACGGCAAGTGGCTGGCCACGGCCGAGATCCCTGCCGACAAGTCGAGCTGGGGCTCGTTCGCCAAGCTGCGCGACGACACGACGCCGCAATTGCGCGGCATCATCGAAAGCACGCAACAGGACAAGAACCGCAAAGCCGGTTCCGAAGCGCAGAAGATCGCCGACCTGTACGCCAGTTACATGGATGAAGCCAGGCTCGAATCGCTGGGCGTGAAGCCGCTGGCAGGCGAATTGAACCGTATCCGCTCGCTGCGCGACAAGAAGGGCGTGCCGGCCCTGATCGCCCACCTGAGCCAGACGGGCGTGTCGACGCCGTACGCCGTCTACGTGGGCCAGGACGCGCGCGCCTCGACGAAATATGCGGCCTACGTGAGCCAGAGCGGCCTGGGCATGCCGGACCGCGACTATTACCTGGAAGCCAAGCAGGCTGGCGTCAAGGAAAAGTACCAGGCGCACGTGGAAAAGATGCTGGCCATGGCCGGCGACAAGAACGCTGCCGCGCGCGCCAAGGCCGTCGTGGCCCTGGAAACGGCCCTGGCTGAAGTGCAATGGACCAAGGTCGAAAACCGCGACCCGGTGAAACGCTACAACAAGACCGACATTAACAAGCTCAACGACCTGACGCCGGGCTACGACCTGAAAGCGGGCCTGGCCGCCTCGGGCATCGCCAACAAGGTCGATTACGTCATCGTCAACCAGCCGAGCTACCTGGCCGGCTATGACAAGGTGCTGGCTGCCACCGACCTCGACACCCTGAAAGCGTATTTCGAATGGCAGTTGCTGCGCAGTTATGCCAGCTACCTGTCGAAAAATTTCGTCGACGAGAGCTTTGCCTTCTACGGCACGGTACTGAGCGGCGTGACGCAGAACCAGCCGCGCTGGAAGCGTGGCGTGGGCGCCGTCGAAGGCGTGCTGGGCGAAGCCGTCGGCAAACTGTACGTGGCGCAATATTTCCCGGCAGAACGCAAGGCGCACATGCAGGAACTGGTGAAAAACGTGCTGGCCGCCTACAAGGACAGCATCGACACCCTGGACTGGATGAGCCCGGAAACCAAGAAGGAAGCGCAAGCCAAGCTGGCCAAGTTCACGCCGAAGATCGCGTATCCGAACAAATGGCGCGATTACACGAAGCTGCAGATCGTCCAGGGTGACCTGGTGGGTAACATGATGCGCGCCGCCAACTTCGGCTCCGCGCGCCAGGTGGCCAAGCTGGGCAAGCCGATCGACCGCGAAGAATGGGGCATGACGCCGCAGACGGTGAACGCCTATTACAGCTCGACGATGAACGAGATCGTCTTCCCCGCCTCCATCCTGCAGCCGCCGTTCTTCGACGCCAATGCGGACGACGCCGTCAACTATGGCGCCATCGGCGCCGTCATCGGCCATGAAATCAGCCACGGCTTCGACGACAAGGGCAGCCAGTCCGACGGCGACGGCAACCTGCGCGACTGGTGGACGCCGGCCGACCGCAAGAACTTCGCCGCCAAGGCCGACGCGCTGACCAAGCAATATGACGGCTACAGCCCGCTGCCGGGCTATCACGTCAACGGCGCCCTGACCCTGGGCGAGAACATCGCCGACAACTCGGGCGTGGCGATTGCGTACAAGGCCTATAAAATCTCGCTGGCCGGCAAGCCGGCGCCCGTGCTGGATGGCTTGACGGGCGACCAGCGCTTCTACATGGGCTTTGGCCAGGTATGGCGCAGCAAGATGCGCGAAGCGCAGCAGATTGTGCAAATCAAGACCGACCCGCATTCGCCGGGCCAGTACCGCGCCAACGGCACCATGGTCAACCAGCCTGGCTTCTATGAAGCGTTTGGCGTAAAGCCGGGCGACAAGATGTATGTCGCGCCGGAAAACCGCGTCATCATCTGGTAAGCGCGGGCATGCCACAAACGTAAACCTGTAGCAACAAAAAAGACCACCTTGCGTGGTCTTTTTTACATTCCGGCCAAAGTTCTTTCTGCGCTTACAGCGGTATGCTACAGTCAAAAACCGGGCCAGAAGCCTCGGGCGTTCTGACCCTTATTTCAACAACATGATACTGAGGACAACTGTGAATCGTTATTTGTTAAGTGCATTGACCCTGAGCTTGCTGGCCGGCGTGTCCGGCATGGCAGGCGCCGCCGGCGCTGCCGACACCGCCAAGAAAGCCGTCGCCACCACGGCCGCCGCGCCAGCGGCGCTCACCTCCGGCATCGCCATCGAATACGTCGACCCGGCCGTGCGCGCGCAGGATGATCTGTTCCAGCACCTGAATGGCAAGTGGCTGGCGGAAACCGTGATTCCAGCCGACAAGTCGAGCTGGGGCAGCTTCGCCAAGCTGGCCGACGATACGCAAACGCAGATGCGCGGCATCGTCGAAGGGGCCGCAGCCGACAAGGCCCGCGCCGCCGGTTCGAACGCGCAGAAAATTGGCGATTTTTACAACAGTTTCATGGATGAAGCCAAGCTGGAAAGCCTGGGCCTGACGCCGTTGAACGCGGAGCTGGCGAAGATCGCCGCCCTGCAGGACAAGGCCGAATTGCCGGGCGTGATCGCCCACTTCAGCAAGCTGGGCGTGACTTCGCCTTACGATTTCGGCATCCACCAGGATGCCAAGGATTCCACGAAATATGTGGCCGATATCGTGCAAAGCGGCCTGGGCCTGCCTGACCGCGACTACTATCTGGAAGCGGGCAAGGCCGACACGCGCGCCAAATACCTGGCCCACGTGGAAAAAATGCTCAGCCTGTCCGGCGACGCGAATGCCGCCGCCAACGCGAAAGCCATCGTGGCGCTGGAAACGGAGCTGGCCAAGGCGCAATGGAGCAATGTGCAGAACCGCGATCCCGTCAAGACCTACAACAAGGTGGAACTGGCGAAACTGGCCGACGTGGCGCCGGGCTACGACTGGGCCCGCTACCTGAAGGATACGGGCATCGCCGGCAAGGTTAATTACGTGATCGTCAGCCAGCCCAGCTACCTGAAGGGGTTTGCCGAGATCGCCAACAAGACGCCGCTCGAGACGTGGAAGGCGTATTTCCAGTGGCATTTGCTGCACGCTAACGCCGGCTACCTGCCGAAAGCGTATGTCGATGAAAACTTCGCGTTTTACGGCACCACGCTGACGGGCGTGACGGAAATGCGGCCGCGCTGGAAGCGTGGCGTGGGCGCCGTCGAAGGCGCGCTGGGCGAAGCCCTGGGCCAGCTGTACGTGGCACAGTATTTCCCGGCCGAGCGCAAGGTGCGCATGGAAGCGCTGGTGAAAAACCTGATGACGGCTTACAAGCAAAGCATCGACAAGCTCGACTGGATGAGCCCCGTCACCAAGAAACAGGCGCAGATCAAGCTGGCCAAGTTCACCACCAAGATCGGTTACCCGAACAAATGGCGCGATTACTCGGGCCTGACGGTGGCGCAGGACGACTTGATCGGCAACATCCAGCGTTCGCACCTGCTCAACTACAACCGCGAATTGAACAAGCTGGGCCAGCCTATCGACCGCGACGAGTGGGGCATGACGCCGCAGACCGTGAACGCCTATTACAACCCTGAACTGAACGAGATCGTCTTCCCGGCCGCCATCCTGCAAGCGCCGTTCTTCGACGCCAACGCGGACGACGCCGTCAACTATGGCGCCATCGGCGGCGTCATCGGCCATGAAATCAGCCACGGCTTCGACGACCAGGGCGCCCAGTACGACGGCGATGGCAACCTGCGCGACTGGTGGACCAAGACTGACCATAAAAACTTCGCCAAGAAAACCAAGCAGCTGGTGGCGCAGTACAACAGCTTCAGCCCTGTCCCTGGTCACTTCGTCAACGGCGAGCTGACCCTGGGCGAGAACATCGCCGACAACTCGGGCGTGGCGATCGCGTATAAAGCGTATAAATTGTCGCTGAACGGCAAGAAAGCCCCCGTCATCGACGGTTTCACGGGCGAACAGCGCTTCTACGCGGGCTTTGCCCAGGTATGGCGCATGAAGATGCGCGAGGCGCAGCAACTGGTCTTGCTGAAGACGGACCCGCACTCGCCAGGCCAGTTCCGCGCCAACGGCACCATGCGCAACCAGCCCGGCTTCTACCAGGCGTTTGACGTAAAACCGGGTGACAAGATGTATCTGCCGCCAAAAGACCGCGTCATCATGTGGTAAGACGTGTGTTGATGGCATAAGTTGCAGCCGCCCCGCGCAAGCCGGGCGGCTTTTTTACGCCGCTTGATTTGGCACAAACGGTCGTCGCGCAGACCGGACGAGCGGCGCGCGTCATCCGACAGACCATACCCTTGCAGATTTCCAGGCGAAAAAAAACCGCCCCAGCGGGCGGTTCCTTGATGCAGCGCAAGTGCTGACTTGGCAGTGCTTATTTGGCAGGCTCTGCAGCCGGTGCGGCGCCATCGGCGGCCGCGGCCGGTGCCGGCACTTCCGGTTCCTTGAACTTGCCGCCCGATGCGTTGGCGATGTAGACGACGGCGCGCGCCACTTCCACATCGTCGAGGTCGGGATTGCCGCCCTTGGCGGGCATGGCGCGCAAGCCTTCGATGGCGTGTTTCAGCACCGTATCGTAACCCTGGGCCAGGCGGGCCGACCAGCCGCCCGCGTCGCCAAACTTCGGCGCACCGGCCACGCCGGCGCCGTGGCAAGCCACGCAAGTGGCCGTGTACACGGCTTCACCGCTCTGCAGCACTTTCGGACCGCTGGCATCCTTGAAGGTAAAGCCTTCATTGGCCACCGGGCTCAGGCGGGCGTCGATGGCTTCGGGCGACTGGCTGTCCGTGCCGGCGCCCGTCAGTTTTTGCGTGGTGACGAACTGCACCAGCAAGATGATGCCGATGACGGTGACGAGGAAGAAGCCAGCTACGGCGGCAAGCAATTGTTTAGGCGTTTTGATCGCTGATTGTTGTTCGTTATGTGCGTCGCTCATGATGTCCTTAGTCCAGATTTGAAACTGATGGCCGTGTAAGGTAGCATTTTTACATGCCTGGATGTAAACCTTTATGAAACCCACAATTATAGGCACAAAAATTGAGCAGTGACATGCAATTGCCGGCGATACGACAGTTTCCGTAGACGTAGGTAAAGAAAAACGGTATCCTTCGCATCACTTCAGAAATTCCCCCTACGCGGCTGTAGCTCAGTGGATAGAGTATTGGCCTCCGAAGCCAAGGGTCGTGGGTTCGATCCCCGCCAGCCGCACCAAGACACATCAAGACTTGCCGTTCTTCTGCCAGCGCGCCGCACATTGCAACGCGCGACGACATGACTGCGCCTGCCGCTGCGCAGCCACCCGTCTCAGCAACGAGCCTTACTTCAGCAATTTCAGCAAGGCCTGCGCCGCCGCCTCCGACGAGGCCGGATTCTGCCCCGTGATCAAGATGCCATCCGTCAGCACATACGGCGCCCAGTCCGCGCCTTTCGAGTACATGCCGCCATTTTCCCTGAGCATGTCTTCCACCAGGAACGGCACGACTTTCGTCAAGCCCACGGCGTCTTCTTCCGTATTCGTGAACCCCGTCACCTGCTTGTCTTTCACCAATGGCTGGCCGTCGCTGCCTTTGACGTGGCGCAGGACGCCGGGGGCGTGGCAGACGGCGGCCACGGGCTTGCCGGCTGCGTGCAGGGCTTCGATGAGGGCAATCGAGTCCTGGTCTTCGGCCAAGTCCCACAGGGGGCCGTGGCCGCCCGGGTAAAACACGGCGTCGTAGTCGGCCGCCTTGACCGTGGATAGCGCCACGGTAGAAGCGAGCGCGGCCTGGGCTGCCGGGTCGGCCTTGAAGCGGGCCGTGGCCGCCGTCTGCGATTCGGGCGCATCGCTCTTCGGGTCCAGCGGCGGCTGGCCGCCCTTTGGCGAGGCGAGGGTGAGGCGCGCGCCCGCGTCCTTCAGCACGTAATACGGCGCGGCAAATTCCTCCAGCCAGAAGCCGGTCTTGTGGCCCGTGTCGCCGAGCTGGTCATGCGAGGTCAATACCATTAAAACGTTCATGCGGACTCCTGTGCAGGTGGTGGCAACGATGGCCGATGCCAGGCCACGAGCTTAATCCTGTTCCCCTTTTCATGCTGCACGCCAGCGCTGCCGATTTTTTGTGCAGATTCTTCCGGAAAAATGCCCGCGACGCCCCTGCCGTTGTCCGTTTGCAACCTCGCCACGGCGCTGCCAGCCGATATCGAAATTGATATCGAAACAGTGGAAAAATTGATTGGAGAGATTATCGTCCAGCCCCTAAGATAAACGCCGAGCATGCGAACGACATGCAAGCAGCAGAAAAAATATCAATACAATATCTGGAGATTCATGATGCGCAACGCCACCGGCCCGCTCGCGGCCACGTCCCCTCGTCCATGCACCTTGAAGGCAGCCGTTGCGGCTCTGGCCGGTATCGGCCTGCTGAGCTCGGCCTCGGTATGGGCGCAGGCGACTGTGGCGCCCGCGCCGGCGCCGGCGGCCGAGGTGGCAGCTGCGGCCGTGCCGGCAGCGGAAGCTGAAGTGGCCGTGGTGACCGTCAGCGGCGTGCGCCGCTCGGCGCAGAATTCGCAGCAGATCAAGATGCGCTCGGACCAGGTCATCGATTCCATCGTCGCCGACGACATCGGCAAATTCCCGGACAACAACGTGGCCGAGACGCTGGCGCGCATTTCCGGCATCCAGATCCGCCGCGATTCGGGCGAAGCGAGCGCCGTCATGATCCGCGGCTTGCGCGATGTCACGACCCTGCTCAACGGCCGCGAACTGTTCACCACCACGGGCCGCTATGTCAACCTGGCCGACATTCCCGCCACCATGCTGCAGCGCGTGGACGTCTATAAATCGCAGGGCGCGGACCAGGTCGAGGGCGGCGTGGCCGGCATCATCGACGTACGCACCAACCGTCCGTTCGATTTCAAGGACTTCACCGCCAGCGTGAATACGCGCGCCGTCTACAGCGACAAATCGAAAGCCACGGACCCGAACGTCAGCGGCATGGTGGCTAACCGCTGGAAGACGGGCATCGGCGACGTGGGCGCGCTGCTGGGCTTGTCGCAGCAGCAGCACCGTTACCACGAAGAGCGCGCCTTCAACACGGCGCCCGTGGATAAAAGTTTCCTCTTGCCTGGCCTGACGGCGCCGGACCAGGTCGGTTTGTTGCCGATCAAGGGCGACCGCCGTCGCACCACGGCCAATGCCGTCCTGCAATGGCGTCCGAATGCCGATGTCGAACTGTACGCGGAAGGCATGGCCACGCGCTTCCTGCTCGACGCGGAATCCGATTACTTCGTCGGCCTGCCATGGTGGGGCACGCCCGTGTCCGCCACCAAGATTCCCGGCACCGACCAGCTGCAAACGCTCACGTCCACCAACGTCAATACCATCATGTCGACGCAGGCGAACAAGAACGAATCGAAAACGCAGCAGTTCGCCGTGGGCGGCTTGTGGGAAATCAATCCGGAGTGGCGTTTCACGTCGGAAGTGGCCAGCACCAAAAGCACGTTCAAATGGCGCAACCCCATCCTCGACGCCATCGCGCAGGTGCCGAACGCCACCATCAATACGAATCTGAACGGCACCCTGCACGTCGATTACACCGGCATCGACTTGAAAGACCCGTCGAACTACTATCTGAAGGGCTTTTTCGACCGCTACGGACAGGATGAGGGCAGTTCGAACGACTTGCGCGCCGACCTCGCGTACACGCCAGGCGCTGGCGGCTTCTTCAAGGAAATCAGCGTCGGCCTGCGCGGCGTGAAACGCGAAGCGCAATCGATCAAGAGTTTCGAGGGCAATGCGGAAGCACCGGACGTGTCCGGCGCCGCGTTCCCGTTCAGCCGCCAGAGCGTGACGTCGATTCCCGGGTTGAATTGCCTGTCGGAACCGATGTCCAGCGGCGGCCCCAACTATGGCCTGACACAATGGTATACGCCGTGCGCCAGTTTCCTGCTCAATCACACGGGCACCGTGCGCGAAGCCATTACGGGCAGCGGCGCGGCGCGCGCCCTCGATCCAGGCTCCTTCTTCAAGGATACGGAAAAGACGTATTCCATCTATACCAAGGCGAAGATCGCCTTCAAGCTCGGCGCCTATCCCGTCGACGGCACCGTCGGCGTGCGCGTCGTGCGCACCGAGCAAAGCCTGCAGGGCAACACGTCCGAGGATGGCGTGTACACGCCTGTCGTCAGCGACACGGCCAGCACCGACGTGCTGCCGAGCGTGGCCCTGAAGATCAAGCTGCGCTCCGACCTGATCGGCCGTTTCGCGGCGGGCCGCACCATCAGCCGTCCCGGCTTCGCCCAGCTCAATCCTGGCGTGGCCCTCGTCAACTCGACGGAAACCGTGAAGGCGACGGGTGCCGGCGGCAATCCGAACTTGAAACCGGTAACGGGCGACAATTTCGATGCCGCACTGGAATGGTATTTTGCGCCGGCCGGCTCCGTGAACGCCACCGTATTCCACCACAAGTTCGACGGCTATATCCAGCAGCGCATCACCAGCGAAAGCATCGGCGGCAAGACGTATGACGTGGACCGCCCGTACAACACGGCGGCCGGCAAGCTGCAGGGCCTGGAAATCGGCTACCAGCAGTTTTATGACGGCTTGCCCGGCATCTTGAGCGGCCTGGGCTTGCAGGCGAACGGCACGTACATGAGCGGCAGCACCGATGACGAGACGGGCAGCCATGCCATCACGGGCGTGTCGCGCTATGCGTACAACCTGGTGCTGCTGTATGAAAAGGATGCCTGGTCGGGCCGCCTGGCCTACAACTGGCGCTCGAAATTCATCGACAGCTATAACCAGGGCGGCCCCGGCCTGGATCTGAAGGTGGCGCCGACGGCCCAGCTCGACGGCTCGCTGTCGTACAAGATCAACGACCAGTTCACGGTGACCCTGGACGGGAATAACTTGCTCGATACCAAGTTCAAGGATTACTGGAACCAGCCGGGCGTGTATGCGCGCGATACGCGCCGTTATGACCGCACGGTAGGTCTTTCGCTGCGCTGGAAAATGTAAAACGTCCATGGCTGCGTTGCCTGGCCGTACTCCTCGTACAGTCTTCGGCAACGCGCCTTGCCCTGAACGTTATACATGCGTGAAAGCAGTATCCAAGGGCGTTGCCATGGTTTCGGCCGGCAACGCCCCTGTCAGTTGGGCAATCAGGCACGATTCATCATAAAAAGAATGGACGGAAAGCATGGAGACGCAAAAATTATCCACCGTTGAAAAGGTCGGTTTCGGCGCCGGCGACATGGCGCTCAATGTCGTCATCTCGTCGATGATGCTGATCATCACCTTTTTCTATACCGATATCTATGGCTTGAAAACCACGGACCTGGCCCTGCTGTTCGTGGCCGTGAAGGTGGTGGGCGCCATCGCCGACCTGGTCATGGGGCAGATCACGGACCGCTACAGCTTTGCCTCGGGCCGCTACCGCCCATATCTGCTGTGGCTGGCCATTCCGTTCGGCGTCAGCGTCTTCTTTGTTTTCACGACGCCGGAATGGGGCTATGACGCCAAGCTGGTGTGGGCATATTCGACCTATATCTTGATGACCATCATGACGGCCGGCGTCGGCATCCCGTATATTTCCCTGATCAGCGGCCTGACCAGCGACCCGCACGAACGGCTGTCGGCCAATGGCTACCGCCTGTTCTTCGCCAAGATCGGCGCCTTCATGGTGACCATCGTCGTGCCGATCCTGTCGCAGCGCTGGGGCGGCGGCAACCCGGCCGTCGGTTACCAGGCTGCCATGGCCGTGATGGCCGTCATGGGCGTGGCCCTGTTCCTGTTCTGCTATTTCACCACCACCGAGCGCGTCGTGCACGTGGTGGAAAAACAATCATTGCTGGAACAATTGCAGGTGCTGCTGAAAAACGACCAGTGGCTGGTGCTGTGCGGCGTATGCGTTACGGGCACGGTCGGCTACGTGGTGCGCGGCTCCGTCGCCATCTATTACGCGAAATACTATCTGGGCGGCGACACGGAAACCGTGGCCGCCTTCTTGACCACGGGCGTGGTGGCGGCCATCCTCGCCATGATCGCCTCGACGTGGATCACCAAGTTCTATTGCAAGGTAAAACTGTTCCGCTACACACAGATCGGCGTGGCACTGATCAGCCTAGCCATCTATTTCTTCGTCAAGCCCAGCGACACCGTGCTGGCCTTCGCCCTGTATTTCCTGCTGTCCTTTGTGGTCGACTTGCATGCGCCCGTGTTCTGGTCGGCCATCGCGGAAACCATCGACTACGGTCAAGTGAAGACGGGCAAGCGCGTCTCCGGCTTCGCCTTCGGCGGCATTTCCGTCTGCCAGAAGGCGGGCATGGCCGTGGCCGGCTTTTTGGTCGGCATGCTGCTGTCGTATTTCGACTACCAGCCCAACCATGAGCAAACGCAATTCGCCCTGAACGGCATCGCCCTGATGCTGTCGATCATCCCCGGCTTCTTCCATTTGCTGATGGGCTTGCTGATGTTCAAGTACCGCATCAGTGACAGCTACTACACGGGCGTCAAGGTGGAAATGCACAAGCGTGGCTACGTCGCCGCATGAGGACACCTGAGCTAACCTACTGCGCGTCGGTATCGGCGGCCTGCGATGCTCACCGTACTAGAGTACGGTTGCGCTTCTTAGCCACCTCTCCCTTCCGCTCGCTACGGCTTTCTCAGGTGTTGTAAGGCAAACTAATTTTATCTAATGAAATGATTTGGAGTGCTTATGGTTGAAGTACTGAAACCGCTGATCGAACAACGTGCCGACCCGCATATCTACCGCCACAGCGACGGCTATTATTACTTTACGGCCTCCGTGCCGCAGTACGACCGCATCGAACTGCGCCGTGCCGACAGCATCGCCGGCCTGGCCGATGCGCCAACGGTGGACGTGTGGCACAAGCCGCAGACGGGGCCGTACAGCGAACTGGTGTGGGCACCCGAATTGCACTTCAACCAAGGCGCCTGGTATGTGTATTTCGCCGCCGCGCCGAGCCGCGAAATCAAACATAAACTGTTCCAGCACCGCATGTATGCGATCCGCAATACCAGCGCCAACCCGCTCGAGGGCGAGTGGGAATTCATGGGCCAGATCGACACGGGTATCGACACCTTTTGCCTCGACGCCACCACGTTCGAACACGATGGCCAGCTGTACTACCTGTGGGCGCAGAAAGATGTCGCCATCGAGGGCAATTCCAACCTGTACATCGCGCCGATGGCCACGCCATGGCAGCTGGGCGGGCCGCCCGTGATGCTGAGCAAACCGGAGTTCGACTGGGAAATCCGCGGCTTCTGGGTCAACGAGGGACCATCCGTGCTGAAGCGCAATGGCAAGATTTTCATCAGCTATTCGGCCAGCGCCACCGATGAAAACTACGCGATGGGCTTGCTGTGGGCCGATGACACGGCAAACTTGCTCGATCCGTTCTCGTGGACCAAGTCGCCCGAGCCCGTGTTTGCCACCTGCTACGAGCACGGCATCTACGGCCCCGGCCACAACAGCTTTACGACGGCCGACGATGGCGACGGCGTGTTGCTGGTGTACCATGCCCGCACCTACACGGAAATCGTCGGCGATCCCCTGTGGAACCCGGACCGCCACACGTTTGTCAAACCGCTGCGCTGGGATGCGCAGGGCATGCCCGTGTTTGGCCGTTCATCGACCCTGTAATTCATGGAAGAGCGCTTATGACCTCTGTCGCACCTGTTTCCGCGTCCGCCACCGTCACCGAGGCGCCGTTCGGCGTCTTGCCCGATGGCCAGCACGTTAGCGTCTTGACCCTGACGAACCGCCAGGGCATGCAAGTCAAGGTGCTCGACTTTGGCGCCATCATCAGCGAAATCCACGTGCCGGACCGCAACGGCACCTTTGCCGACGTGGTGCTCGGTTTCGAGCGCATCGAACCGTATCTGCACAACAGCGCCTTCCTGGGCGCCGTCATCGGGCGCTTCGGCAACCGCATCGCCGAGGGGCGCTTCCACCTCGACGGCCGCGACTTCCAGCTGGCTGTCAACAATGCGCCCAATCACTTGCATGGCGGAAATCAGGGCTTGCACCAGGTCATGTGGCAGGCCGTGCCATTCACGAAGGACGATGCGGTGGGCGTCACGTTCACCCGCAGCAGCCCGGATGGCGAGGACGGCTACCCGGGCCGGCTCGACGTCACCGTCGTGTACGAACTGGACAACGACAACGCGCTGAGCCTGCGCTACCACGCCGTGACGGACCAGGCCACGCCCGTCAACTTGACCAACCACAGCTATTTCAACCTGGCGGGGCAGGGGCATATCCTCGGCCACGAAGTGACGATCAACGCGGAGCGCTACCTGCCCGTGGATGCGGGTTCGATTCCCACGGGCGAGCTGGCGGACGTGGCCTGCACGCCGTTCGACCTGCGCCAGCCTGTGGTCATTGGCAACAATATCGATCTGCCGCACGAGCAGATCCGCATCGGCCGCGGCTTTGACCATAACTTTGTGCTCAATCAAAAGGCAGGCCAACTGCTGAACCTGGCCGCCACCGTGCGCGACCCTGCTTCGGGCCGGGTGATGCAGGTGTACACGCAGGAACCGGGCATCCAGTTCTATTCGGGCAATTTCCTCGACAGCAGCCAGTACGGCAAGCTGCGCGCCATCAGCTACCGCAGCGCGCTGTGCCTGGAAACCCAGCATTTCCCGGACTCGCCGAACCAGGCGCATTTCCCCAGCACCATCCTGCGCCCGGGCGAGGAATACCGGACGGAAACCGTGTACCGCTTTTCCGCCGAGTAAGCGCCACACTGCAAACCGCCCACGCCCTGCCGCCACCCGCCGCAGGGCGTTTTCATTGCTACATGCCGATATCGTTTTCGATATCGGAACGCATTAAAAATTGATTGGAAAGGCATGGCAGGATTCTTTAGTATCCCAACATCGCTGCCCGGGCCGACGACGAGATCGGCGTGGCACAACCAGGAGAATGGCATGTCTGAGACAAAAAAGAAGGTAGCCCTGCGCTCTGCCGAGTGGTTCGGCTCCCAGGACAAGAACGGCTTCATGTACCGCAGCTGGATGAAAAACCAGGGCATACCTGACCACGAGTTCCATGGCAAACCCATCATCGGCATCTGCAATACCTGGTCCGAACTGACCCCCTGCAATGCGCATTTCCGCCAGCTGGCCGAACACGTCAAGCGCGGCATCCTCGAAGCGGGCGGTTTCCCCGTGGAATTCCCCGTCTTCTCGAACGGCGAGTCGAACCTGCGTCCGACAGCCATGCTGACGCGCAACCTGGCCTCGATGGATGTCGAGGAATCGATCCGCGGCAACCCGATGGACGCCGTCGTGCTGCTGGTCGGCTGCGACAAGACGACGCCGGCCCTCCTGATGGGCGCGGCCAGCGTCGACATCCCCACCATCGTCGTCAGCGGCGGCCCCATGCTGAACGGCAAGCTCAATGGCAAGGACATCGGTTCCGGCACGGCCGTGTGGCAGTTGCACGAGCAGATGAAGGCCGGATCGATCACCTTGCACCAGTTCATGTCGGCTGAATCGGGCATGTCGCGCTCGGCAGGCACCTGCAATACCATGGGCACGGCCTCGACCATGGCCAGCATGGCCGAAGCGTTGGGCACCTCGCTGCCGCACAATGCCGCCATCCCCGCCGTCGATTCGCGCCGCTACGTGCTGGCCCACATGTCGGGCATCCGCATCGTCGAGATGGTGCACGAAGACCTGCGCCTGTCGAAAGTGCTGACGCGCGAGGCATTTGAAAACGCCATCAAGGTCAACGCCGCCATCGGCGGTTCGACCAATGCCGTGATCCACCTGAAGGCGATCGCCGGCCGCATCGGCGTGCCGCTCGAGCTGGAGGACTGGACCAAGACGGGCCGCGGCACGCCGACCATCGTCGACCTGCTGCCGTCGGGCCGTTTCCTGATGGAAGAGTTTTACTATGCGGGCGGCTTGCCGGCCGTGATACGCCGCCTGGGCGAAGGCGACTTGCTGCCGCACAAGAATGCGCTGACCGTCAACGGCAAGTCGATCTGGGACAACTGCGTCGAAGCGCCGATCTACAACGACGAGGTGGTGCGCACGCTGGATAACCCGCTGCTGGCCGATGGCGGCATCTGCGTGCTGCGCGGCAACCTGGCGCCGCGCGGCGCCGTGCTGAAACCGTCGGCCGCCTCGCCGCACCTGATGCAGCACCGGGGCAAGGCCGTCGTCTTCGAGGATTTCGAACACTATAAGTCGCGCATCCTCGACCCGGACCTGGACGTCGATGCCAATTCCGTGCTGGTGATGAAGAACTGCGGCCCGAAAGGCTATCCGGGCATGGCCGAAGTGGGCAATATGGGCTTGCCGCCGAAGCTGCTGGCGCAGGGCATCACCGACATGGTGCGCATCTCGGATGCGCGCATGAGCGGCACGGCCTACGGCACCGTCGTGCTGCACGTGGCGCCGGAAGCCATGGCGGGCGGCCCGCTGGGCATCGTGCGCGACGGCGACATGATCGCCCTCGATTGCCATAACGGCAGCCTGGACATCGACATCAGCGACGCGGAAATCGCCGAGCGCCTGGCGGCCCGCGAACTGGGCAGCGCGCCAGGACCGAAGAGCGGCTACCAGCAGCTCTACATCGAACACGTGTTGCAGGCCGACGAAGGCTGCGATTTCGACTTCCTGGTCGGCAACCGCGGTTCCGCCGTGCCGCGCCACTCACATTAAGCGGAGATTCCCATGCTGTTGCTGCAATTTACGAATGAACACGGCGGCCGCCTCGTCGGCCTGCTGCAAGACGACCAGATCCGCGTCATCGAAGGCTACAACACGACGTATGCGCTGGCGCAAGATGCCATCCGCAAGAAGGTCAGCCTGGCGGAGCTGGTGAACGCCACGGTCGGCAATTTGACGCATTCCTATGCGGACGTGGCCGCCAGCGGCCGTTTGCTGGCGCCGCTCGACCATGCGGACGAGGCGCACTGCTACGTGACGGGCACGGGCCTGACCCACCTGGGCAGCGCCGGCGCGCGCGACGCCATGCACAAGAAGATCGGCGGCGACGCGGCAGTCCTGAGCGACTCGATGAAAATGTTCCGCCTGGGCGTGGAGGGCGGCAAGCCTGAGCCAGGCACGGCCGGTGCCCAGCCGGAATGGTTTTATAAAGGCGACGGCTCCATCGTGCGCGCCGGCGGCCAGCCGCTGCGCATGCCGGATTTTGCCCTCGATGGCGGCGAAGAGCCGGAAATCGCCGGCCTGTACGTGATCGGCGACGACGGCCAGCCCTACCGCGTCGGCTACGCCATCGGCAATGAATTCTCGGACCACGTGACGGAACGCCAGAATTACCTGTACCTGGCCCACTCGAAGCTGCGCGCCTGCAGCGTCGGCCCGGCCCTGCTGGTGGGCGAACTGCCTGCGCACATCGATGGCGTTTCGCGCGTGCGGGACGTGGCGGGCAATGTGCGCTGGGAAAAGGCGTTTGTCAGCGGCGAAGAAAATATGTCGCACACGATCGCCAACCTCGAGCACCATCACTTCAAGTATCCGCTGTTCAAGCGCCCTGGCGACGTGCACGTGCATTTCTTCGGCACGGCCACCTTGAGCTTTGCCGATGGCGTCAGCGTGGCGCCGGGCGAAACCTTTGAAATCGAAGCGCCGGCCTTTGGCCCCGCCCTGCGCAACCGCCTCGACATCTTTCCAACCGCATTTGCGAAAGTGAGCACATTATGAGTTTTAACATCACCGGTGAAGCACTGATCGGCGGCGTTGCCGTCAAGGGCAATGGCGGCTCCTTCGAAGCGTGGGATCCGGCCGCGCGCGCGCACATCGCGCCTGCCTTCCACATGGTTGACGTAGCGCAAATCGACGAGGCGTGCCGCCTGGCGCAAGCCGCGTTTGACCCGTTCCGCGCCACCAGCGATGCGGAACGCGCCGATTTCCTCGACACCATCGCCGCGCAAATCGTCGAACTGGGCGACGAGCTGATCGTGCGCGCCATGACGGAAAGCGGCTTGCCGCGCGCGCGCCTGGAAGGCGAACGCGGCCGCACGGTCGGTCAGTTAAAACTGTTCGCCGGCTTGCTGCGCGAAGGTTCATGGACCGATGCGCGCATCGACAGCCCGCTGCCGGAGCGCGTGCCGCCACGCCCCGACTTGCGCTTGCGCATGATCGGCCTGGGTCCCGTCGCCGTGTTTGCGGCCAGTAACTTTCCGCTGGCCTTCTCCGTCGCCGGCGGCGATACGGCCTCGGCCCTGGCGGCCGGCTGTCCCGTCGTGCTGAAGGCCCACTCGGCCCATCCCGGCACCTCGGAACTGGTGGCGCGCGCCATCGTGAAAGCGATTGCCCTGTGCAAGCTGCCGGCCGGCGTCTTCGCCCTGTTGACGGGCACGGGCAATGGCATCGGCCAGACCCTGGTGGCCCATCCTGCCATCCAGGCCGTGGGCTTCACGGGGTCGCGTTCGGGCGGCATCGCCCTGATGAAGGTGGCGGCCGAGCGTCCGCAGCCTATCCCCGTGTATGCGGAAATGAGCAGCATCAACCCCGTGTTTGTGCTGCCGCAAGCCCTGGCCGCCCGTGGCGCCGCGATCGCCAGCGGCTTTGCCGCCTCGCTGACGATGGGCGTGGGCCAGTTCTGCACGAATCCCGGCCTCGTGCTGGGCCTGGAAGGGGCCGACTTCACGGCCTTCGCCGCCGCCGCCGCCGAAGCGCTGGCACCGGCGCCGGCCGCCACCATGCTGACGGCCGGCATCGCCAGCAGCTATGCCAAGGGCGTGGCTGCCCTGGCGCAGCACGCCGACGTGACGCCGCTGGTGCAGAATGCGGGAGAAGAGGGCAAGGGCGCCGCCGCCCTGTTCGTTACATCGGGCGCGGCCTTCCTGGCCAAGCACGATCTGCGCGATGAAGTGTTCGGCCCCGCGTCGCTGCTGGTGGCTTGCCGCGACATCGAGCAACTGCTGGCGATCACGGAAAGCCTGGAAGGCCAGCTGACGGCCACCCTGCAGATGGACCAGGGCGACGTGGCAGACGCGCGCCGCCTGCTGCCCGTGCTGGAGCGCCGCGTGGGACGCATCCTGGCCAACGGTTTCCCCACCGGCGTGGAAGTGTCGACGGCCATAGTGCACGGCGGCCCGTTCCCGGCCACGTCGGACGGCCGCAGCACGTCCGTGGGCACGGCGGCCATCAACCGCTTCCTGCGTCCCGTGTCGTACCAGAACCTGGCGCAGGACTTGCTGCCGGAGTCGCTGCGCGACGATAATCCGCTGGGCATCTGGCGCCGCAAGGATGGCGTGCTGGGCAAGGACTAAAAACCTGCCGCGCGGCGGGGCCGACAGGCCTTGCCGCGTGTCGCGGTTTGGTCAGACGTTGTATATAAAAAATAAACAGGTGGAGACAAGATGAAGCAATTGGCGAAATATGGCAGCTTGCAGGGCAAGCGCGTGTTCATCACGGGCGGCGGCAGCGGCATCGGCGAATCCCTGGTGGCCGAATTTGCGGCCCAGGGCGCGCTGGTGGCGTTTGTCGATATCGCCGTCGAGGCCAGCGAGGCCCTGTGCCGCCGCGTGGCTGAAGCGGGCTGGACGGCACCCTTGTTCCGCCATTGCGACATCACGGATATTCCATCCTTGCAAGCCGTCATGGCCGAACTGGCAGGCGAGCTGGGCGACTTCGATATCCTCGTCAACAACGCGGCCAACGACCAGCGCCACCAGGCGCAGGACGTGACCCTGGAATACTGGAACGAGCGCATTGCGATCAATCAACGCCCCATGTTCTTCACGTGCCAGGCCGTCTTCGACGGCATGAAGCGCCAGGGCGGCGGCTCCATCATCAATGTCAGCTCGATCTCGTGGCACATGAAGTCGGGCGGCTACCCCGTGTATGCCACCACCAAGGCGGCCGTCGTCGGCCTCACGCGGGGCCTGGCGCGCGATTTCGGCGCGCACAATATCCGCGTCAACACCGTCACGCCGGGCTGGGTCATGACGCAGCGCCAGATCGAGCTGTGGGTCGACGAGGCGGCGGAAGCGGAAATCAAGAAGAGCCAGTGCCTGCCGAATAAATTGATGCCGCAGGACATCGCCGCCATGGTGCTGTTCCTCGCCTCCGATGACGGCGCGATGTGCACCTCCCAGGAATTCATCGTCGACGCCGGCTGGGTCTGACAAAACGTCCAGGGCGTTGTTGCAGCGTCTCGCCGTACTAGCGTACTGTCTTCGACGCTGCGCCTAGCCCTGGGCGTTTTGCCGGCCGCGGGCCTTCCCGCCTTACCCCATTCGTGTATGCCTCCAGCTCCGTAGCAGGAGAGGCATCGCCACATCCAGATTATGCCGGGCTTGATCCCGGCCCTTGCTTTTCACTACAAAAACAGGAGACAGCATGAAATTCATCCATACCAGCATCGCGGCCTTGAGCCTGGCCGTCGGCAGCGCCTTCGCCGCGCCCGTCAGCGTCACCATCGACGCGGCCAAGCCCGGTCCCGTGATCAACAAGAACGTGTATGGCCAGTTCGCCGAACACCTGGGCACGGGCATCTACGAAGGCATGTGGGTGGGGCCGGACTCTTCCATTCCGAATACCCGGGGCTGGCGCAATGACGTGCTGGGCGCGCTGAAACAGCTGCACGTGCCGCTGGTGCGCTGGCCGGGCGGCTGCTTTGCCGACGAATACCACTGGAAGGACGGCATCGGCGCGCGCGCCCAGCGGCCGACCAAGGTCAACACCAACTGGGGCGGCGTGGAAGAGTCGAACGCCGTCGGCACGCATGAATTCTTCGACCTGGCCGAGTTGCTGGGCGCGCAAACCTACATCAATGGCAACCTCGGTTCCGGCACGCCGCAGGAAATGTCCGAGTGGCTCGAATACATGACGTCGGACAGCAAGTCCACCCTGGCCGAGCTGCGCCGCAAGAATGGCCGCGCCCAGCCGTATAAAGTCGATTACTTTGGCATCGGCAACGAAGCCTGGGGTTGCGGCGGCAATATGCGCCCGCAGTATTACACCGACCTGTACAAGCACTACCACACCTTCATGAAGACGCCGGAGAGCGCGCGCCCGAAATTCATCGCCAGCGGCGGCAATGACGACGACATCAGCTGGTCCGACACCCTGAGCCGTGAAATCAAGCCGAACATGATGGACGCCATCAGTTTCCACTACTACACGGTGCCCACGGGCGTGTGGGAAAAGAAGGGCGCCGCCACGGGCTTTGGCGAAGATCAATGGATTTCCACGCTGGAGCGTACCCTGCGCATCGATAGCTTGATCAAGAACAATATCGCCGCCATCGACAAGAACGATCCGTCGAAAAAGACGGGCCTGTATGTCGATGAATGGGGTACCTGGTACGACGTCGAGCCGGGCACCAACACGGGATTCTTGTTCCAGCAAAACAGCTTGCGCGATGCGCTCGTGGCCGCCCTGAACTTCAACATTTTCCACGCCCACGCGGACAGGGTGCGCATGACGAATATCGCGCAAATGGTCAACGTGCTGCAGGCCATGATCATCACGGACAAGGATAAATATTTCCTCACTCCCACCTACCACGCGTTTGAAATGTACGTGCCGTTCCAGGACGCCACGTCCCTGCCGGTCGCCATCAGCGGCAACGGCAAGTACAGCCTGGGCAAGGTCAGCATTCCTGAAGTGAGCGCCTCGGCCGCGCGCGCCAAGGATGGCAAGGTGTATTTGTCGCTGGTCAATACGAACCCGCACAAGGCCGTCGACGTCAACGTGGCGCTGGCCGGCAGGCAAGCGGCCAGCGTGAATGGCCGCGTACTGACCGCCGGCAAGATGGACGCCGTCAACAGCTTTGCGCAGCCGCAAGCCGTGCAGCCGGTGGCGTTCAGTGCCAAGGCGCAAGGCGGCAAGCTGACCGTGTCCGTGCCGGCCAAGGCCGTCGTGGTGGTGGCCGTCGACTAGCCTTTCACCCCTTGTCATTCATCAAGCCGGCCCGCATGATGGGCCGGCCCGTTCATATCGGAGAAGACGATGCACACATTGACACGCGGCGTGGCCGCCATCCTGAGCACCCTGGCGATCATGGCTGCCGCGCACGCGGCCCAGGTCAGCGTGCACGACCCCGTGATGGCCAGGGAAGGCGACACGTATTATCTGTACAGCACCGGTCCCGGCATCACCTTCTACAGCTCGAAGAACATGGTCGACTGGCAGCCGGAAGGGCGCGTGTTTGCGGGCCAGCCCACGTGGGCGAAGACGGCCGCGCCCTCATTTGACGACCATATCTGGGCGCCCGATGTGCAATTCCACGATGGCAAATATTACCTGTACTACTCGGTCTCGGGCTTCGGCAAGAACACCTCGGGCATCGGCGTCACCGTCAACACCACCCTCAATCCCCGTTCGCCCGACTACCGCTGGGTCGACCAGGGCATGCTGCTGCAATCGGTGCCCGAGCGCGACGAGTGGAACGCCATCGATTCGAACATCATCACCGATGCCAAGGGCACGCCGTGGATGTCGTTCGGCTCGTTCTGGAACGGCATCAAGCTGGTGAAACTGACGCCCGACTGGACCCGTATTGCGGAACCGCAAGAGTGGCACTCGCTGGCGCGCCGCATGCCGCTGCCGCCGCGCGCGGGCGAATTCAAGCCGGCGCCCGAGGAAATCGAGGCGCCGTTCATCTTCCAGCGCGGCGCCGATTATTATTTGTTCGTTTCGTGGGGCCTGTGCTGCAAGAAAGCCGACAGCACCTATCACCTGGCCGTGGGACGCTCGAAAAGCGTGACGGGACCCTACCTGGACAGGGAGGGCCGCGACATGGCGCAGGGCGGCGGCACGGTGCTGCTGAAAGGCGACAAGGACTGGCAAGGCCTGGGCCACAACAGCGCCTACACGTTTGACGGCAGGGATTACCTGGTGCTGCATGCGTATGAAACGGCCGATGATTACTTGCAAAAACTCAAGATCCTGCCCATGACGTGGGACAAGGAGGGCTGGCCGCAGGTCGATGCGCGCGACTTGAATCGCTATCAAAGTAAACAGTTGCCCGCCGCCCAACCGTAAAGGCTCCGCCATGAAAACAACCGTGTTGCTGCTGGCGCTGGCCGCCGGCGGCCTTGCCACGCCGCTGCTCCAGGCGGCCGAGCTGTTTCCCCTGTCGTCCGTGCGCCTCGGCGCGGGACCGTTTCTCGATGCGCAAACGACGGATTTGCAGTATCTGATGGCCTTCGAGCCGGACAAGCTGCTGGCGCCGTTCCGCCGCGAGGCGGGCTTGCCGCAGATCCAGCCCAGCTATGGCAACTGGGAAGCGACGGGGCTCGACGGCCACATGGGCGGGCATTATCTGTCCGCGTTGGCGCGCATGGCCGCTTCCACGGGCGACGCCCAGGTGCTGGCACGGTTGAACCATGTGGTGGCGGAACTAAAAAAATGCCAGGACGCCAATGGCAATGGCTACCTGGGCGGTATTCCCGACGGCAGCGCCGCCTGGCAAGCCATTGCCCAAGGAAACTTGCAGGCCGATACCTTCTCCGTCAACGGGCGCTGGGTGCCGTGGTACAACCTGCACAAGGTGTTTGCCGGCTTGCGCGACGCCTACCAGTACGCCGGCAATCTGGAGGCCAAGGCCATGCTGATCGCCTTGTCGGACTGGGCCGTGAAACTCTCGGCCTCGCTCACGGATGCGCAGATGCAAACGATGCTGCGCGCCGAGCACGGCGGCATGAACGAAGTGCTGGCCGACGTCTACGCCATGACGGGCGATCAGCGCTACATGGACCTGGCCGTGCGCTTCTCGCACCAGGCCATCCTGCAGCCGCTGGCGGCGCGGCAAGACAAGTTGACGGGCCTGCATGCGAATACGCAAATCCCGAAGGTGATCGGCTTCGAGCGCATCGGTGCGCTGACGGACCGGCGCGACTGGCAACAGGCGGCGCAATTCTTTTGGCAAACCGTGCACGACAAGCGCACGGTGGCCATCGGCGGCAACAGCGTCAAGGAGCATTTCCACGACGAGCACGATTTTTCCACGATGCTGGAAGAGGTCGAGGGGCCGGAAACCTGCAATACCTACAATATGCTCAAGCTCACCGAGCAACTGTTCCGCCGCGACGAGCAGGTGCAATACGCGGATTACTACGAGCGCGCGCTGTACAACCATATTTTGTCGTCGCAACGCCCCGGCACGGGCGGTTTCGTGTATTTCACGCCCATGCGCCCGAACCACTACCGCGTGTATTCGCAAGTGGACAAGGGCATGTGGTGCTGCGTGGGCTCGGGCATCGAAAGCCAGGCCAAGTATGGCGAGTTCATCTACGCCCATGACGGCGATGCCCTGTACGTGAACCTGTTCATGGCTTCCACGCTGGACTGGCAGGGGCAGGGCGTCAAGATTATCCAGAGCACGCAATTCCCCGACCAGGACACGACGCGCATCACGCTGAGCCAGTTCGCGGGCAAGAAGACGTTCAGCCTGAAGATCCGCTATCCGCAGTGGGTGGCCAAGGGCAAGCTGCGCCTGACGCTCAATGGCAAGGCCCTGCGCGTGAACGGCGCCCCCGGCGAGTACGTGACCATCGCGCGCGCGTGGAAAGCGGGCGACACCGTCGACGTGACCTTGCCGATGACGACACGCCTGGAACAGATGCCGGACCAGTCGAACTACTATGCCGTGCTGCACGGCCCCATCGTGCTGGCCGCCAAGACGCAGCCGTTCGCCAATGAAAAGCTCAATTACCTTGCCGACGACACGCGCATGGGCCATATCGCCCAGGGGCAAGTGTGTCCGCTGGAGTCGTCGCCGCTGTTCGTCAGCGACACCAGGGATTTCATGCGCAGAATCCGCCCCGTGAAGGGCCAGCCGCTGACGTTTACGGCGCCAGGCTTGATCCAGGGCAAGGATGCGGCGAGCTTGAAACTGATCCCGTTCTTCCGCCTGCATGATGCGCGCTACATGCTGTACTGGCCCGTGTCCACGCCGGCCGGCCTGGCGCAACTGCAGGACAGCACGCGCCAGGCCGAGGCGCAGCGCCTGGCGCTCGATGCGCAAACCATCGACCAGGTGGCGCCGGGGCAACAGCAGCCCGAGTCCGACCACTTCTTCCAGGCCGAGGGCGGCGAAAACGGCGTCAACAAGGGCCGGCACTGGCGCCATGCGACGGGCTGGTTCAGCTATGCGCTGAGCGACCCGCAAGGCGAAGCGCAGACCCTGCGCCTGACCCTGTCCACGCTCGATGCGGGCCGCGTCTTCGATGTGCTGCTCAATGGCACAAGGCTGCAAACGGTCGCCGTGGCGGCCGATGCGCCGCAGGAACTGCATACGCTGGATGTGCCGCTGCCTGCCGAGCTGGTCAAGGCGGCCAAGGGCACGCTGGTGGTGAAATTTGTCGCCGGCAAGGACTCCGTGGCGGGCGGCCTGTACGGGCTGCGCCTGCTGCGCTGACGGGGAGCAGAAGGGCAGTGAGCCATCCAGTGATACGCAAATCGGTATCGCAAGCGAAAAATAATTGATTGGATGGCTATGTTGCTTTCTCCTACCATGGGTTCATAAAAAACCGCCCATCCGGCATCCGGCTGTGATGGTATTCCAATAAAAACTGGAGACAAGAATGACATTGAGCCGCCGCACCCTCCTCGCCAGCGCCATGCTGCTGGCCGCTACTGCCACCACTTTCGCCACCTCGTCCGCCTTTGCCGCCAAGCCCCTCGTCATGGGCTTTTCGCAGGTGGGCGCCGAGAGCGAATGGCGCACCGCCAATACCGTCTCCATCAAGGATGCTGCCAAGAAAGATGGCGTCACCCTGAAATTTGCCGATGCGCAGCAGAAGCAGGAAAACCAGGTCAAGGCACTGCGCTCGTTCATCGCGCAAAAAGTCGACGTCATCGCCTTTTCGCCCGTCGTCGAATCGGGCTGGGATACCGTCTTGCGCGAAGCCAAGGCTGCCAAGATTCCCGTCATCCTGACGGACCGCGCCGTCAACGTGGCGGACAAATCGCTGTACGTCACCTTCATCGGTTCCGACTTCGTGGAAGAGGGCCGCCGCGCCGGCCAGTGGCTGCTCGAGCACGCCAAGAAAACCCCGGAGGCGACGCTGAATATCGTTGAATTGCAGGGCACGGTCGGTTCCGCGCCCGCCATCGACCGCAAGGCGGGCTTCCTGGAAGTGGTGGGCAAGAATCCGAAGATGAAGATCATCCGTTCGCAAACGGGCGACTTCACGCGCGCCAAGGGCAAGGAAGTGATGGAAGCCTTCCTCAAGGCCGAGGGCAAGAAGATCAACGTGCTGTACGCGCATAACGACGACATGGCCATCGGCGCCATCCAGGCCATCGAAGAAGCGGGCATGAAGCCGGGCAAGGACATCATCATCATCTCGATCGACGGCGTGAAAGGCGCGTTCGAGGCCATGATCGCCGGCAAGCTCAATGTCACCGTGGAATGCAGCCCGCTGCTGGGCCCGCAACTGATGTCGGTGGCGCGCGACGTGGTGGCCGGTAAACCCGTGCCGGCCCGCATCACGACGGTGGAAGGCGTGTTCCCTGCCGAGGTGGCCGCCAAGGAATTCCCGAACCGTAAGTACTAAGCTTGCCGCATGATGAAGACGCAAGCGCATCACGACGCCGCGCCGGCTCCCTTGCTGGAGTTGCGCGGCATCAGTAAAGCCTTTCCCGGCGTCAAAGCCCTCAGCGATGTTGCCCTGCGCCTGTATCCGGGCGAAGTGCATACCTTGATGGGGCAGAACGGCGCCGGCAAGTCGACCCTGATCAAGGTGCTGACGGGTGTCTACACGCCCGACAGCGGCCAGATCCTGCTCGACAGCCAGCCCATCGCGCCCGCGTCCACGTCGGATGCGCAGGGGCTGGGCATCAGCACCGTGTACCAGGAAGTCAATCTGTGCCCGAACCTGTCGGTGGCGGAAAATATCTTTATCGGCCGCTATCCGCGCCGCTTCGGCGCGCGTTTTGGTCCCATCGATTGGCGCACCATGCAACAGCAAGCGCGGGCCTTGCTGCAGCAATTGCAGATCGATATCGATGTCACGGCGCAGCTGTCCAGCTTTCCCCTGGCCATCCAGCAAATGGTGGCCATTTCGCGCGCGCTGAATATTTCCGCGCGCGTGCTGATCCTCGACGAACCCACGTCCAGCCTGGACGAGGCGGAAGTCAAGCTGCTGTTTTCCGTGCTGCGCCGCCTGCGCGGGCAGGGCATGGCGATCCTGTTCGTGACCCACTTCCTCGACCAGACCTACGCCATTTCCGACCGCATCACGGTCATGCGCAATGGCGAGCGCGAGGGGGAATACGCGTGCAGCGAACTGTCGCGCCTGGCGCTGGTCAATAAAATGATCGGCGTGGCGGCTGACACGCAGGAACAAGCGCTGGATCTGGCGCAGGAAGCGGGCGCGGCCAGCTTTGGAGCGCATGTGCTCGAAGCGCAGGGGCTGGGCCGCAAGGGCGCCTTGCTGCCCATGGATTTCCACATCCGCCAGGGTGAATTGCTGGGCCTGGCCGGCTTGCTCGGTTCGGGGCGCACGGAACTGGCGCGCCTGCTGTTCGGCGCCGACAAGGCCGATTCCGGCACGATCACCATGCAGGGCAAGCCGCGCCAGTTTCACGTGCCGCGCGACGCCATTGCCCGGGATATCGGTTTCTGCTCGGAAGACCGCAAGCACGAGGGGGCGATCCTGTCGCTGTCCGTGCGCGAAAACATCATCCTGGCCTTGCAGGCCCGCACGGGCTTGCTGCGCGCCATCCCGTTCAAGCGCCAGCAGGCGCTGGCCGACGAGTATGTGAAAGCGCTCGGCATCAAGACGGCCAGCATCGAGACGCCGATCGGCAGCTTGTCGGGCGGCAACCAGCAGAAAGCCTTGCTGGCGCGCTGGCTGGTGACCTCGCCCGCCATGCTGATCCTCGACGAACCCACGCGCGGCATCGATGTGCGCGCCAAGCAGGAAATCATGAGCTATGTCAGCAAGTTGTGCCGCAAGGGCATGGCCATCCTCTTCATCTCGTCCGAGTTGCCGGAAGTGCTGCGCTGCAGCGACCGTATTCTCGTCATGCGCGACCGCAAGGCCTGCGGCGACTATGCGCGCGGCGAACTGGACGACAGCTCCGTGCTGCAAGTCATTGCCGGGGAGTCAGCATGAGCGTGTCCACACCGTCCAGCGCACCGCCCGCGGCGCGTCTGGCTTCCACCACGGATTCTTCCATTGTGCATAGCGTTTTGCATCACCCCCTGAGCCGGCCCCTGGCCGCGCTGTTCTTGCTGTTGCTGGTCGACTTCTTTGCCATCCCCGGCTTTTTCCATCTGGAAATTCGCGATGGCCATTTGTACGGCAGCGTGATCGACATCGTCAACCGCGCCGCGCCGCTGATGCTGGCCGCGCTGGGCATGACCCTCGTCATCGCCACGCGCGGCATCGACATTTCCGTGGGCGCCGTCGTGGCCCTGTCCGGCACCGTGGCCGCCATGCTGATCGGCGGCACCATGGTGATGGAGAATGGCGTGCCGACCTACGTGAGCAACATTCCCATGGGCTGGGCCCTGGCGGCCGCCCTGGGCGCGGCCCTGCTGTGCGGTGCCTGGAATGGCGTGCTGGTGGCGGGCCTGGGCTTGCAGCCCATCGTCGCCACCTTGATACTGATGGTGGCCGGGCGCGGCCTGGCGCAATTGCTGACGGATGGGCAGATCGTCACCGTCTATTACCAGCCCTTCTTCTTCATCGGCAGCGGCTACCTGTTCGGCTTGCCGTTCTCGCTGTTCCTCGTGGCTGCCGTCTTCCTCATCACGGCCGTGCTGATGCGCAAGACGGCCCTGGGCCTGTTCATCCAGGCCGTCGGCATCAATCCCGTGGCCGCGCGCCTGGCCGGCATCAGGACGGCGACCCTGATTTTCTTCGTGTACGTGTTTTGCGCGGCCTGCGCGGGCCTGTCCGGGCTGATGATCAGCTCGAACATCAAGAGCGCGGACGCCAACAACGCGGGCCTGATGCTGGAACTCGACGCCATCCTGGCCGTCACTTTGGGCGGCACCTCGCTCGCTGGCGGCAAGTTCAGCCTCGTGGGCAGCATGATCGGCGCCCTCATCATCCAGACCCTGACCTACACGATCTATTCGCTGGGCGTGCCGCCCGAAGTGAACATGGTCGTCAAGTCGGTCGTCGTCTTCCTCGTCTGCCTGTCGCAATCGTCGGAATTCAAGCAATTGCTGCATCGGAGAAAAGCATGAAGGGCTTGCTGCACACCCCGTATTTCACCTCGCTCGTCACCGTGCTGCTGCTGGTGGTGATGCTGGGCCTGGGCGGCGCCGCCTATCCGGGCCTGCTGTCGACGCAGGTCATTTTTAACTTGTTGATCGATAACGCGTTCTTGCTGGTGATCGCCGTCGGCATGACCTTCGTCATCGTTTCCGGCGGCATCGATCTGTCCGTCGGTTCCGTGCTGGCCCTGTCGACCATGATCGCCGCCTGGCTGCTCAACGTGGCGCACTGGCCGCCGCTGCTGGTGATCGCCACCGTGCTGGCGCTGGGCGCCGTGTTTGGCGCCAGCATGGGCGCGCTGATCCATTATTTCAAGTTGCAGCCATTCATCGTCACCCTGGCCGGCATGTTCCTGGCGCGCGGACTGTGCTATTTGATCAGCATCAATTCCATCACCATCGACGACCCGCTGTTCGTCGCCATGTCGCAGACCCAGCTGGGTTTTCTCGGCGGCTTCGTCTCGCCCGGGGTCGTCATCGCCGTGGCGACGTTATTGCTGGCCATTTGGCTGGCGCACGCGACGCCGTTCGGCCGTGCCGTGTATGCGATCGGCGGCAACGAGCAGTCGGCCCTGATGATGGGCTTGCCAGTGGGCCGCACCAAGGTGCTGATCTATGCCTTCAGCGGCTTGTGCGCCGCGCTGGGCGGCGTGCTGTTTTCGTTTTACATGCTGTCCGGCTATGGCTTGCATGCGCAAGGCACGGAACTGGACGCGATTGCCGCCGTCGTCATCGGCGGCACCCTGCTCAGCGGCGGCTACGGCTATGTGGCGGGCGCGCTGTCCGGCGTGCTGGTGCTGGGCACCATCCAGACCCTGATCGCCTTCGACGGCACGCTCAGCTCGTGGTGGACCAAGATCGTCATCGGCGGCCTGCTATTCGTCTTTTGCGTCGTGCAACGACTGATGGCCATGGGCCAGAAAACTACCAACGGGAGTTAATTGATGTTGAAGCAGAACAAACGTGCCGCAGCCATCGGCATGGCGGCGGCGCTCGCCTGTGCCACCTTTGGCGCGCAGGCAGCCAACCCCATCGTCAAGGATATCTACACGGGCGACCCGGCCGCGCTGGTCGACAATGGCCGAGTCTACCTGTATGTCGGCCACGATGAGGCGAGCGCCACGGACACGGATTACCGCATGCACGAGTGGCGCGTGTATTCCTCGTGCGACATGGCGAACTGGACGGACCACGGCTCGCCCGTGCGCTTTTCCACCTTCGCCTGGGCCGGCAAGGATGCGTGGGCGGGCGACATCGTCAAGCGCGACGGCAAATACTATTTTTACTCGACCGTCGACCACAAGACCATCCCCGGCAAGGCCATCGGCGTGGCCGTGTCCGACAGCCCGACGGGGCCGTTCGTCGATGCGCGCGGCAGCGCCCTGATCACGAACGACATGACGAAGCAGACGGCGATCCCGTGGGACGATATCGACCCGGCCGTCTTCATCGACACGGATGGCCAGGCCTACATCTACTGGGGCAACACGGTCTTGAAGTACGCCAAGCTGAAAGCGAACATGACGGAGCTCGACGGCCCGATCCTGACCTTCGGCATGGATGCGTTCACGGAAGCGGCGTACATGCACAAGCATGCGGACACCTATTATTTGTCGTACTCGCGCAATTTTCCCGAGGAAACAGCCTACTCGACGGGCCCCACGCCGACGGGTCCCTGGCATTTCCGCGGCACCATCATGGACAAGAATGCCGTCGTGAAAACCATCCACCAGGCCATCATCGCATTCAACGGCAAGTCCTACATCTTCTATCACAACGACAAGTTGCCCGGCGGCGGAGAATACCGGCGTTCCGTGGCCGTGGAAGAGCTGAAATACAGGCCCGACGGCACCATCGAATTCATCCCTCAAACGGCGGGCCCGGCCGCCAACCCGAGTGCCGCCTGCAAGGCGTCCTGAGCCATTTCATCACGCGTACAAAAAGGAGACACACCGATATCTATAATATCGATATTGAGTTAAAAGCGATATCGATCATGATATGATTTATTCATGGATACCCTCAACCCCAACTGGTTCTTGCGAGCCCGCCTGAAGACGCGGCAATTGCTGCTCCTGATCGCCCTGGACGAGCAGCGCAATATCCACCGCGCGGCGGAAGAATTGCACATGACGCAGCCGGCCGCGTCCAAGCAAATCAAGGACCTGGAAGAGATGCTGGACGTGCGCCTGTTCGACCGCTTGCCGCGTGGCATGGAGCCGACGATCTACGGCGAGACGATGATACGCCACGCGCGCATGGCGCTGACCAGCCTGTCGCTGGCGCATGACGACATCGTCGCCCTGAAGTCGGGCCTGACGGGCCAGGTGGAAGTGGGCGTGATCATGACGCCGGCCATGGCGCTGTTGCCGCGCGCGATAGCCCGCATCAAGCAGCAGGCGCCGCTGATGCGCATCGGCGTGCACCTGGAGCATAGCAACACCCTGATGGACATGCTGCAGCACGGTACCCTGGACTTCATGATCGGGCGCATCCTGGAAAAGGAAAGCAGCGCCGGCCTCATCTACGAAGAATTGACGGAAGAGCCGGCCAGCGCCGTGGCGCGCAATGGCCATCCGCTGCTGTCGCGCAAGAATCTGCAGTTGAAGGACCTGGCGGCCCAGCCGTGGATCTTGCCGCCGCAAGGCAGCATCCTGCGCCACCGTTTCGACATGATGTTCCGCCGCGCCAGCCTGGAACCGCCCGTCGACGTGGTCGACACGACGGCCTTGCTGTTGATCACGTCCTTGCTGCAGCAGACGGATTCCCTGCACGTGATGCCGACGGAAGTGGCGCATTACTATGAATCGTTGAACGTGCTGAGCATCCTGCCCATCGAGCTGCCGTGCAAGATGGATGCGTTCGGCATCATCCGCCAGCAGGATCATCTGCTGTCGCCGGGGGCGGATATGTTGTTGAAGGCCGTGCGCGCGACGGCTGCGGACATGTATTGAATGCTGAGCGGCCGTTGTCGGATTACGCGTTCCGCTAATCCGACCTACACATGGCCCAGTGACTGGTAGCCGTTGTCGGATTACGCGTTCCGCCAATCCGACCTACGCATGGTCCAGTGACTGGTAGGTCGGATTAGCCCGCAGGGCGTAATCCGACAATACCCGCGCCGCATGCTTAATCGGGCACTTCAAAAAAGAACAGCTGCACCAGCCGGCCATTCTCGGGCGTGTCGCCAAACACATTGCTGATCGAGTGAAAATAGTGGCCCTTGTACACGATCAGGCGGTTGTGGCGCATCGGCACTTCCAGCAGCGCTTGCCAACTGTCGCGCTGTTCCTGCAAGTCATTGAATTTCTGCACTTTACTGTTCGGCAGCCAGCGCTTCTGGAAATCCTTGAAGCTGGCGTAGCCGCCCGCCTTGACGTCCGCCTCGGCTAATCTGCGGTACCAGCCGCTGGGCTGGTGGCGCCAGAACGTGGTGCCACCCTGGCACTGCTCGGGCGGGTTCAGATACAGCACGCCCGCATAGAAATTGAAATTATTGCCCGTTTCGTTGTCCACGTGGATATCCGTGCGCGCCATGGCGTCGGCATAGCTGAGGCGGTAGGAACCATTGTCGGGCGAAATGAAGCGGATGGGACGGCCCAGCGCCGTGGCGATGCGCTCCATGATGGCCTGGCAGGGCTGGCCTGCCGTCTGGCTGCCCGGATAGTTTTGTCCCGCATAGCGCTGCTGCTCGAACGGCAGGGCCAGCGCCTGCGCGCGCCAGGCGGCCGGGTCGGGCAGGAAATCGTCGAGGATGTGCAAGTCCGTTTCGTGCAGGAAATCATGCAGCGATGGCGCGACATCGAGCGGTGTCAATGTTTCTGTCTGTTCCGCTCGCGGGTTGGCATAGCCGATGCGGCAACTGTCTGCCAGCGCCGGGTGCAGCGCGATACCCTGCGCGCAGCGCGCCAGCGCCAGTGCCTGCTGGCCCGTGCGGTAATACATTTCCGCCAGGCCTTGCAGGTTTTGCCAGCGTTCGGGGCGCAAGGCATGGGCGCGCTCGAGTTCCGCGATGGCTTCCGGCAAGCGCTGCTTGGCCAGCAGCAATTCCGAATGGACGATGGCGAAATCGTGCTCGTGCGGCGCCAGTCGCGCCGCCGTGGCGTAGCTGGCCAGCGCCGCTGCGCTGTCCGTGCCGCGCAGCACGTTGCCCAGGTTGTAGTGGAACAGGGCGTTGTCAGGTTGTTGCTTGAGCGACAGTTTCAACAGGCCCAGGCCGATGGTGGCCTGGCCCAGCTCCAGCATGGCCAGGCCCTGGAAATGCTGGGCTTCCACCAGGCTGGGCGCCAGTTTATAGGCGGCCTGGTAGGCATTGATCGCTTCGATCAGCTTGCCCGCCTGGTGCAGCCGTTGCCCGTTTGCCAGTTGTTGTTCCGCCAGTGTCTGTTCGCCCATGTCGCTATCCCGATGCAATGTGGCGAACAGTGTAACGCAAAGGTCCGGGCGCTTACAGCGCTTGCTGCACAGGAATTTCTTCCCCGTTCAGCTTGATTGCCACCTTGACTATCTGCGCCTTGACCTGGTGGCTGGCCATGTCCGCTTCCTGGGCGTAGGCATACACGATGATGGCGAAATCCTTGTAGCCGCTGCGCGCCGCCTCGATCTTGCGCGCCGCATCCTGCGCCACGTTCAGCAGCGAGTAGCCGTCGCCGTTCGTGAACGCCAGCTTGTAGTCGCCGTTGTCGTACATGTAGTAATACGTGCCCGCTTCGGCGAACTTGGCGGGGAAGGCGGCCTTGTCCATGGCGTACGGCGACAGCGCGCCCTGGCCGTTGATCTGGTAGCGCAGGTAGCGTTTCGTCTTCGCTTCGCCGACCTTGGCGTCGATCTGCGGTTTCAGCGCGTCGAGCACTTCCTGCTTGCGGAAGGCATCGTTGCTGCCCGCATATTCGCGCGAGATGCGCTGCGCCACGGCCGCGTAATCGGGCGGCACGCCGGACAGGGCGATGTAGCTGTACATCAACTGGTTGCCGCTCGTGATGTCGACATAGCTGGACGCTGGCGTGGCTGCGTCCGCCTGCGGCAGGCTGGCGGCGGCCGCCTTCACCTGGGCTTTCGCAGCCAGGTCGGCGACATTTGCGGCGACGGGAGCGGAAGCGGCCGGTGCGGCGTTATCCGTCTTGCCGCAGGCGGACAGGAGCAGGGCGATGGTGAGCAGGGCGGGCAGGGTACGATGCATGATATTTCCTTCAAGATGATTTAAACGGTAATGACGGGTTTAATTTTTAGCGTTATGCAAGTCACGGCAGCGCAGCAGGTTTTCAGTGCTTGCCTCCTAAGCGCTGGTATTCGCCCACGCCGTAAGCGGCCAGGACGATGGAAGCCGCCAGCACCAGGTAAAAACCGATGCCGAAGGACAGGCCTTGCCACACCTGCCCCAGCATTTCGCTGGCCATCTGCTCGGCCATGCGGGCCGCGCGGCTGCCCATGAGGCCGCCCATGGCGTTGCCCGCATCGCTGACGGCGCCCTTGATCTTGATTAACAGCAAGCTGCTGTGCACGACGATGAACAGCAGCGGCGCGCACTTGCCCAGCGCCGCTTTCGGGTGCTTGCTGGCCATGGTGGCGCAGCAGGCGGCAATGGCCAGCAGGAAGAACAATTGTGCCGAGGTAAAACCGCTGCCGCCGTCGCGGGCGAAGCTTTCCAGGCTGTCCGCCGACAGGCCCAGCAGCTGCCAATAGCTGCGCGAGACGGCGGCGAACAGGCGGATGCCGAGGGTGTTGAAGACAAAGGCGCCGGCGATCAGCACGCCGAGCGCGGCCAGTACCTTGATGCCGAGCGCATCGACGGCCCGGCCCCACAGTTGCCGGCCCTTGTCGCGCGCCAGCTTTGCCGCGCCGGCCATCTCTTCCTGCGCCAGCTGCTGCGCCGCGACGGCGCTGACGGTGGCGAGGCTGCCGCCGTCATCGAAGCGCACGTCGACGACGGCGTTGATGGCGGGCGCCGTGTCCGAACGCCAGTGCGTGGCCACGTCGAATGGATGTTGAATGCCGGCCACGCTGACGGAACCTTGTCCGCTGGGCTGGTAGGCGAGGATGCGGCCCCGTTGGCCGATGGTGGCGGGTGTTGCCGGGCTGGATGTGTGCATGAGATTTCCCTGGTCACTGTCATGCTGTATTGCATGTACCCACGGATAACGGGGGCAGTTCAGGGAAATCTAAAATTATTTTGAATTATTTTTTCGGCGGCTGTAATACATCCCTGGCGGCGCCCTGGTAATCCTTCATCAGGCCCATGAAGGCATCCTGCAAGTGGCGTGCCGCGTCCTGCGGCGGCGCGCCCGTGCGCCGCGCCAGGTCGAATTTATACGCGTGCGCGGGGCTGTAGCCGGCCTGCGAGGCGGCGTCGAGCAGCACGCCCGCGCGTTTCAATGAGGCCGGGTCGCCTTTGACCATCAGCAATTCGGCCAGATAGGTCTGGGCGATGGGAAAATCCCGGGCGGCCGCTTTTTCCAGCCACTGCATGCCCGCCTTCGGCTGCTTGACGCCGGCGTCGCCGCCGCCGATGCCATAACCGAGCGCCGTCAGCGCCACCAGGTCGCCCGTGCGCGCGCGCTTTTCCAGCTGCTGGCGGGGAAACGGCCGCGCCGCGATCTGTATGCGGATTTCATAGTTGATGTCTTGCAACACATTGCCCGGCCAGACTTTGGCGCCCGCAGCGGTGGCGGCAGGCGGCGTCGACGCTGGCGCCGGGCCAGGCGCGCGCATGCCGTTGTTGCCTGAGGCCAGCACACCACTGGCTGGCGGGCTGACGCCCTTGCCGCTGCCCATGTTCAGCACCAGGCGCGCCGAGGTTTCGCCGAACGACACGCGCGGCTTTTGCACGTCGTGCGTCATGGCGGCCACCCTGGCCGCCACCTGCGAAAAGACGTCGCTCATCGGCAAGCCCGGCGCGTCGAGCGCGTCGAGCAGGGCGCTCGTGTACGGACTGTTGCGCGAATCGGGCGACCAGAAATCGCGCGCCAGGGCGCCCGGGCCGGCCGAGTAGGCGATCACCACGCCGCGCGGCGCCTGCGTATCGGCAAAGCCGTGGCTGGCCGCATTGCTGCCGCCGGGCACGGGAACGGCCGCGCCGCCGCGCGTATATTCCTGGCGGCAAGCGTCGAGGATCAGCACGGCGCCGCGCGCGCCCGTGCGCTGCAAATCGCCCGCCAGGCTGGAGACGGACACGCCCTGGGCGGCGATGGCCGCCGCGCTCAGCGCGTTCATGTTGGCGCCCAGCGGCAGCACGTAATTGGCTTCGCCCGCCTGCGCGCCGTGGCCCGCGTAAAACACGAGGGCGATATCGGCGCCGCGCGCCTGCGTGGAAAACGCGGCCGACGCCTGTTGCAACTGCGCCGCCGTGATATCCGTGCGCAGCAGCACGTCAAAGCCCAGGCGGCGCAGGCGCTCGGCCATGGCGCGCGCATCGTTCACGGGATTCAGCAATGGCTGCGCATAGGCCGCATTGCCGATCACGAGGGCGATGCGCTTGCCCGCCGCTGTCGGCACGGCCGCTGGCGCGACATTGCTAACTAGCAAAAAGAGGGACAACAACAGGGGAATCAGGCGCTGCATCGGGGTCTCGGAAATTGTCGTTGAAGTAACAAAAGTTAGCGATTTCCAGTGCGGTATGAGAAAATTGCCTGAATGCATTTTACCTGACTGACAAGTTTGCCTTGTTGTCCAGCGTATTTCCTCTTTACCGGCCAGCCTTGCTCCCGGCCAGTGGCGCGCGCCGCCCAACACACGATCGGACCGGCAGTGCAATCGGAACAATTTGAACGGATTCATGATTTCTGGACCCGCCGCCAGCAGCTGACGCAAGGCGAACTGGGCGAGTTTTACCAGCGCGTCATCGCCGCGCTGACGCCTTGCCGTCCGCGCGAGGCGGCGTCGCTGGGCGACTCGCTGGCCGACTTGCGCCACCAGTTCTTCATCGAAAAAGTCCTCAACAGCGACAGCGAGGCCGCACCCCACCACGTGGGCGCCCTGTTTTTGTATTTCAAGCGTTTCATCATCGACCAGCTGCGCAAGCAGCGCGATGACGATGATGCCGATGCGCAGGACGGTTGCGACTTGCAGGCACCCGACGCGTATGCGGAACCGCTGCGCGACTACCAGCTGACGCCCGCCTCGGTGCGCGCCGCGGCCGACGTTTTTGTCACCAGCTTGCCGCGCGACCTGGTCTTGCTGCTGCGCCACTGCGGCTGCGGCGGTATGCCCGTCAAGGAGCTGGCCGAACAGATCGCTTCCGCGCATTACCACGGTGGCAAGCTGGGCCTCGTGCATAAACAGAAGGGCGATGTCATCAGCGCGGCCCGCCAGATCGTCGCGCCGGCCCACCGCGCCACCCTGCTGGGCAGCTGGGTCTTGACCCTGCTCAAGCTGCGCGTGGGGGATGCCCTGGCCGCGCGCGACCTGCAGGCGGCGCAAATAGTTTTGGATATTCTCTGCGTGGCCGCGTTATGCCTGCACATGGACCCCGCGCCCACCCACCCGAACACTGATGAAAGGCCACCGGCATGACTGCATTGACGCCCACCCTGGCCATCGTTGCCGCGCGCCTGCCGTCGCCGCCGTCTTCCGCCGAGCTGCTGGAAGCGGAGGTGGGCGGCGCGACCCCCGACTGGCGCGGCATTGTCGTGCCGGAGCATGTGCTGGAACGCTTTGCGCGCCGCAGCGATGCCGCGCCGCTGGCCGCGCGGCCCATCGCCGGCGGGCAAATCCATGTGCTGGCGCGCTGCCCGGGCTTTGGCGCCGTACTGCTCGACGCCTGGGACAGCACGCGGCAGCGCTGGCGCGGCTGGCTCGTCACGCCGGACACGGCGTATGCGGATGCCTGCGGCCTGGTGGTCGAAGAGCGCGACGCGCCCGTCGATCCGCGCGCCGGCCTGGTGCTGTGCGACCTGCCTGTCATCGTGGCCGTGACGGACCTGGGTGTGTGCCTGGGTGTATTCAGCCCGGACCGCCTGCAGGCGGCGCGCTGGCTGGAGTTGCACGGCCGTGCGAATGGGGCCGCGGCCGCGCCCGGCGTGATCGCCCGCGTGGCCTTGCCCGGCGACGGCTATGCGCTGACGGGCACGCCCCTGTCGACCGAACTGGGCAAGGATGGCCGCGTGGCGTACCGGCAATTGCTGCGCCAGGGGCTGCAGCAGTTGCAGATCGCCGTGGCCGACGCGGCGGCGCCACAGGTGGCTGCGCCGATCACGGCGGCAAATTCAAACCGCTGGCTGAAAGTCGTCACGGCCGTTGCCGCCAGCGTGATGGTGGTGCAATCGGCGTGGCTGTTCCTGCCGAAGGAACAGGCTGGTGTCGACAACGCGCAATTCCGCAGCGGCGGCAGCGGCGTCGAGACGGGCGTGCGCACGCGCGTGCTGTTCCGCGCCGAGGCGACGGAAGCTGAAATCCGTACCTGGCTGCAGCGCGAGCAGCTGGAAATCGTCGCCGGCCCGGACACCCTGGGCGCGTTTACCGTGCTGTCGCGCGACCGCCAGAAAGTCTTGCCGCCGCCAGGCCCTGGCAATCCGCTGGCCGTCATCAATCCCTGAATTCAGTAATAAGAGAAAGTTATCAAGCATGACAACGTATAAGAATTTTGCATCTGCGCACTGGCGCAAGTTGATCGCCGGCGTGGCCACCGGCATCCTGTTGACGGGGTGCGCCATGACGCCGAATGGCCGTGGCGGCGTGATGGTGGGCCTCGATACGGCAGAGCTGTTCGGCACGCCGATCTCCACCTTCCGCCTGCGCGACGGCACGGAAGGCACTTTGCGCAAGGATCCGAAAGGCAAGTATTCGATCAAGCTGTCGCAGGCGTTTCGCGTCGTGCCATTGGACAAGGCCCTCATGGCCCGCGTGGCGCGCGTGGAAAATGTGGGCGAGCGCACCGTGGTGATCGTCGAAACCCAGGAGCGCGGCTGCGCCTACCGCTATGAAGTGCTGGCCTTCCAGGGCACGGACGTGCTGCAGTGGACGGTTGGCAACTGCAAGGACCGGCCCCGCGTGGAGCTGGCGGCGGACGGGAAATCGCTGAATATCGATTTTCCCAACCACAACCGCCTGTCGCGCATGGTGTATGCAGACAACCGCCTGCTCAACGCCAGCGTGCCCGTGCCGGCCGGCGTCGATACGCGTGCCCAGCCGTTTGCCGACGACGCCTTGCGCGCGACGGGTCCGGCCATCGCCACTCTGCCCGGCAATGACAGCGGGCGCGTGATTCCCGCGCCGCCGGCCGCCACGCGGGCGCCTGCCCCGGCGCCGAAAGCGACGAGCCGCGCGGCCGGCAAGAACCGCCGCCAGGTGGTGCAGGAAGCGCCCGCACCCGCGCGCACGGTGCCCAACGCGCCGGTCATGACAGCCCCGGCCGCGCGCGCTGCCGATAGCGCCTCGCGCGTGCCGGCCGCCATGAGTTTCCAGACGGAAGAGATCAAGCCCGTCGTCATCGATTTGAGGAAATAAGATGGCCGCAAGCTTGCGCAGTCTGCAAATCCGGCAGACCTTGATCCTGATCGTCCTGACGATCATCTACCTGTGCTTCGAGCTGGGCTTCAATGCCCGACTGCTCGACGTGGTGGGCGGCAACGTCAAGCCGGAAGACGTGGAAGGGGTGGAATTCTATGGCCGCAGCCTGTCCGGCATCGCCGCCGCGCTGGTGGTACTGCAACTGATGTGGCGCCGCCGCCTGAAAAATGGCGGCAAGGGCGGCACTGGCCCCGGCTGGATAAAAATCATCGTCTGTTGCGTGGTCACGGCCGGCGTCGTCTTTGGCGTGCTGAAAACCACGGTGAACGTGCTGGTCAATACGCGCGACGCGGAATTTCGGCGCATGGCCTTCAATACCACCTTGCTGCAGCGCTCGCTGGTAGGCGGCAGCTTGCAGCTGCAGGGTCTGGTCGATGACCCCACCCTGTTCGCCAAGCCGGAAGGCAAATCCTTCCTGGCCCTGTTTCCGTTTCTGGCCGTGTCCGTGAAGCACCTCGACGAGCGCATGGGGCCGGCCAAGGAACAGCTGGTGCGCGCCAACGTGCGCCAGGTGGCCGGTGGCCCGGCTGGCTACTATGACAAATATCAAGAAGCGATGCGTGAGCTGGCCGGCAAGTGGGAACTGTATGCGGGCATCATTCCCGACACGGATGCGGGCTTGCGCGCCAAGCAGCAATCGTCGTGGCAGGAATACGTGAGCAGCCTGTCGCGGCGGGGCTGGCAACCGCATTCGGTGCCGATGCGGCGCCAGGCGGCCGTCGTCAACAATGTGCGCAAGAAAGTGCCCGTGCCCGCCAACTGGAAGACGGACGACGAGCGGGGCTTCCGCGCCGCCGTCAAGCGCCGCTATACGGCCGAGGCGGCCAGCAAGGGCGTCTCCGTGCGCGGCGAGCGCATCCCGCCGGGCCTGTCGTTTGCCGCCTTTGTCGCCCGTCCCGGCGTGCAGGCGGAATTGCGCGAGGCCTTGAAGTTGCCGGCCGGCGCCACGGTGCAGGCCGCGTATGCGAATCCGGCCGAGTTCGGTCGCCTGTTCGACCAGTTCCTCGATCGCCAGACGGCGGAAAGACTGGTGGAATACCGTGCCAGCCGCACGGATTTCGAGAACGGCGGCAGGTTCTTCCATGAAGGCAAGGAAGCGGCGCGCGCCGCCATCGTGCCGCCCGTGGCCCTGTTCTTTTCCCTGCTGGGCGCCATCGGCCACTTCTCGAAATTGCTGTACTTGATCGCCACCGTCGTATTATTGCTGCTGGCCATGCGCCGCGGTGAGCAGGCGGGCGCCGATGGACAGCTGAGCCGCCGTTCCGCCTGGATCGCCACGGGCGTGCTGGCGACGGCGTTCGCGGGCACCTGGGGGGTCTTGTCCGTGCTCGACAACAACGTCACGCGCAGCGAACTGTTCCGGCAAATGCTGGACTGGACGCGCCAGCCTGAACCCGACAGCACGCGCTGGAATATCGCGGGCAAGGCCATCCTGGCCAACATCACGCACGTGGTGGCCGTCGGCCAGGGCTACAGCTACCCCGTCAACGAAGCGATCCGCATCCATGTTTTGCAGGGAATTCATTATGGCTATCACGCACACCAAAAATAAGGCGGCCGCACTGGCCTTGCTACTTTGCATGTTCAGCACGGCCGTCCAGGCCGATTGCCTGGGCATGAAGGTGCATGCCCACCGTGGCGCCGGCAATGCGCCGGAAAACTCGCTGAGCGCCCTGCGCAACACGTATTTCGGCACCTGGGATGGCGTCGAGACGGATTTGCAGCTGTTGGGCGACGGAAACTGGGTCGTGCACCACGACTTGTTGACGGGCCGGGTGGTCGATACAGGCTCGCCCCGCACGGTGAAAAAACTGAACGCCGACGACTGGCGCGCCGCCAGCATGAAGAATCGCGGCGTGCTGACGGCCGAGACGCCGCCCTTCGTCAGCGATATCGCCGACCTGGCCACGGCCTTTCCCGGCAAGACCCTGAATGCGGAAATCAAGGATGTCGTGCCCTCGTGCGCGCCGATCGGCGCGCTGGTGGCGCAGTTGCGCGGCAACATCAAGCATGGCAACTGGTTCTTGACGTCGGGCGTGCCGAACAACCTGGCGTGCGCGCGCCGCGCCGACCCGGACGGTTACCTGGGGCTGCTCGTGTTCGACCCGCGCAACGCGCAGGCGGCGGCCGGCACGAACAAGGTCAGCCGCTTTATCGCCAAGAATGCCCGCGCGCCCAAGCTCGACAAGCCGTGGCTGCAGCGCGTGCGCCAGCAGATCGGCATGCCCGTCGGCGTGCACGTGGATGCGCGCAGCCTGGACGCCAACCCGACCCTGCTCGGCGACGCGGCCAGCCTGGACATGCCCGTCTTCGTCTACGCCGTCGATGGCGACTCGGCCCTGGCCGCCTCCCTGCTGCGCGCGCAACAGCGCAATCACCGCTGGCCCAGCGGCGTCATTCTTGACGGCAACCCCGAAACGTTTTGCGCGATGATGCAGTAAATTGTCCCTGATCTGTTGCGCGGCCATTTTGCCGTGCAGCAGATGCCTGTGCTTCCCCATGCGGCACCTGCATCGACGGCCCGCGCAGGCCGTTTTTTGTTCCTGTTCCTGCCCATTTTTTGCGCAGCGCAGCATCGATAATGTTTGCATCGGCTAGTGGTCTGGCATATAAATGTAATCGATTACATTTTATTCAAAACCGTCATGTCAGCAGCCGTTCCATCATCTTTGCCCACAGAAACCGTCTCCATCAGCGCCGTTGCCGCGCATGCGGGCGTGTCGGTGGCCACCGTCTCGCGCGTCATGAACGAGCAGAGCGGGGTGCGGGCACCCACGCGCGCGAAGGTGCTGGCGTCCGTGGCGGCCCTCGGCTACCGCATGAACCACCTGGCGCGCAGCCTGCGCACGGCCGAGAGCCGCATGCTGCTGACCATGGTGCCCGACGTGGGCAACCCGTTTTATGCGCAGATCGTGCGCGGCATCGACACGGTGGCGCGCGAGCACGGCTATTTCGTGCTGCTGTGCGACACGGGCGCCGACGCGGGCCGCGAGCGCTCGTATTTCGACTTGCTGCGCATGCACCGCGCCGATGGCGCCATCTGCCTCGATCCGGACACGGTGCAGCATGCCTTGTCGCATGAGTCGGTGAGCCTGCCATGGGTGGCGTGCTGCGAATTCGATCCCGGCGTGGCCGTGCCGTATGTGGGCATCGACAACCACCGCGCCGCCTCGGACGCCGTCGCGCATTTGCTGTCGCGCGGCCACACGCGCATCGGCCTGATCAATTCGGACGAGCGCTACCTGTATGCGCGGCAACGCCAGCAAGGCTACTTCGACACCCTGGCCGCCGCCGGCCTGCCCGTGCAGCCGCAGTGGGTGCACACGGTGCAAAGCCTCGATTACGCAGCGGGCACGCAGGCGACGCTGGAAATGATGGCCGGGCCCGATGCGCCGACGGCCATCTTTGCCGTCTCCGACACCCTGGCCATCGGCGTGCTCAGCGCGCTGCGCCAGTTGCACAAGCGCGTGCCGGAAGACGTGGCCGTCATCGGCTTCGACGATATCGCCATCGCCGCGCAGATGGCGCCGGGCCTGACCACCATCGCGCAGCCGATGCGCGAGCTGGGCGAGACGGCGGCGCGCCTGCTGCTGCAACGCTTGGCGGACCCGGCGGCCAATGTGCCGGGCGTGCTGCTGCAACATCGATTAATTCTGCGAGGGAGTGCATAGTGAGCGTTGCCGTCGGTTTCGAGGGGGTCTGCAAGGATTTCGGCCCCGTGCGCGTGCTGCATGGCGTCAGTTTCCGCCTGGCGCCAGGGCGCGTGTATGGCTTGCTGGGCGAAAACGGCGCCGGCAAGTCGACCCTGATGAAAATCCTTGCCGGCTATGAAGCCGTGAGCGAAGGCCAGCTGCTGATCGATGGCCAGCCCCAGCGCTTTGCCAGCTCGCGCGCCGCCGAAGCGGCCGGCATCGTGCTGATCCACCAGGAATTCAACCTGGCCGAACACCTGACGGTGGCGCAGAACATGTTCCTCGGCCACGAGAAAACGAAGGGCTGGCTGCTCGACGAGGCGTCCATGCGCGAGCAGGCAGCGCGCTACCTGAAACAGGTGGGCCTGGCCGTGTCGCCCGATACGAAGATCCGCGACCTCATCGTGGCCGAGAAGCAACTGGTGGAAATCGCCAAGGCCCTGTCGCGCCGCGCCCGCTTCCTGATCATGGACGAGCCGACGGCCACGCTGACGTCGTCGGAAACCCAGCGCCTGTTCGCCGTGATGGCGCAGCTCAAAAGCGACGGCGTGACCATCCTCTATATTTCCCACAAGCTCGATGAAGTGGAGCGCAATACGGACGAGGTTATCGTCATGCGCGACGGGCGTTTCGTCACGCGCGAGCCGACGGCCAGCCTCACGCGCCAGCAGATGGCGAACCTGATGGTGGGGCGCGAATTGTCCGACATGTTCCCGGCCAAAGTGGCGCTGGCACCCGACGCGCCCGTGCTCCTGAAAGTCGATGGGCTCAGCGTGCCGGGCTGGTCCAAAAACCTGTCGTTCGAGGTGCGCGCGGGTGAAGTGCTGGGCTTTGCGGGCCTGGTGGGCGCGGGGCGCACGGAATCGTTCGAAGCCTTGCTGGGCTTGCGTGCGCGCAGCGCGGGCATGATCCATCTCAATGGCCGGCCCGTGGATATCCGCAGCCCCAGGCAAGCGATGCAGCACGGCATGACCTACCTGAGCGAAGACCGCAAGGGAAAAGGCTTGCACGTGCACCTGGGCTTGCGCGAAAACCTCACCATGATGACGATGGAGCGCTATGCGCGGCCGTGGCTCGATGTGGCAGGGGAAAAGGCGGCGCTGGCCAGGGCGGTGCTGGATTTCAATATCCGCACGGGCGACCTCGACAGCCGCGCGCGCATGCTGTCCGGCGGCAACCAGCAAAAGCTGGCGCTGGCGAAATACCTGCATTCGGACCCGCGCGTCGTCGTGCTCGATGAACCGAGCCGCGGCGTGGACGTGGGCGCCAAGCGCGACATTTACTTTCTGATCCACCGCCTGGCCGCCGAAGGGCGCGCCGTGATCGTGATTTCCTCGGAATTGATCGAATTGATCGGCCTGTGCCACCGCGTGGCGGTGATGCGTGCCGGCACCTTGCAGGCCACCCTGGCCGCTGACCACCTGACTGAAGAGGAGTTGATTGCCCATGCAACCGGCACGCACTGACACCACTGTATCCACCGGCGCCACCGGTGCCAGCATCGCCAGACTGGGCGCGCGCATCAAGGGTTTCGGCCCCGTGCTGGGCTTGCTGGCCCTGTGCATCGCGGGCACCTTGCTCAACGGCGACTTCGCCACCCTCGACAACCTGATGAACGTGCTCACGCGCACGGCCTTCATCGGCATCATCGCCGTCGGCATGACCTTCGTCATCATCTCGGGCGGCATCGACTTATCGGTGGGCTCGATGGCGGCCCTGATCGCCGGCTGCATGATTTACTTCATGAACGCGCTGGCGCAAGGCGCGGGGGGCAACCTGGCGCCGATCACCATGCTGGTGCTGGGCATTGCCATGGCCCTGGTATTGGGCGCCGGCTTCGGCCTGATGCATGGCTTGTTGATCAGCAAGGGCAATATCGAGCCGTTCATCGTCACCCTGGGCACGCTCGGCATCTTCCGCGCCGTGCTGACGTATTTGGCCGACGGCGGCGCGCTGACCCTGGACGCCACCCTGTCCGAGCTGTACAGCCCCGTCTACTACACGAGCGTGCTGGGCGCGCCGATCCCGATCTGGATCTTTTTATTCGTCGCGGCGGCCGGCGCCATCATCCTCAACCGCACGACCTTTGGCCGCCACGTGCAGGCGATTGGTTCCAACGAGCAAGTGGCGCGCTATGCGGCCATCAATGTCGACAAGGTGAAGATCGCCACCTACATGCTCTTGGGTATCTGCGTGGGCATCGCCACCGTGCTGTACGTGCCGCGCCTGGGCTCGGCCACGCCGACGACGGGCTTGCTGTGGGAACTCGAGGCCATCGCCGCCGTCGTCGTCGGCGGCACGGCCCTGAAGGGCGGCGAGGGGCGCATCGTCGGCACCGTGATCGGCGCCATTTTATTGTCCGTGATCAGCAATATCCTGAATTTGACCAGCATCATCAGTGTCTACCTGAATGCCGCAGTGCAAGGCGTGGTGATCATCGCCGTCGCCTTCCTGCAGCGAGGCCGCAAATAAAAATACGGCGGCGTTCTGAAAGGGCAGCCAATGGGCGCCCACAACCTTGGAGGAGAGCAGCATGAAGAGCTTTATACGGGTAGCAGGGATGGCAGTGCTGGTGATGCAGGCGTGGGCGCTGCCGAGTGCGCAGGCGGCGGCGCCTGCGGACAAGCTGGTCGTCGGCGTGGCCATTCCCACGGCCACGCACAGTTTTACCTCGGGCATCGTGTGGTGGGCGAACCAGGCCAAGGCGGAGCTGGAAAAAGCCCATCCCGGCGTAAAGATCATCGTCAAGACGGCCGCCACCGCGCCCGAGCAGGCGAACCAGTTGCAGGATATGTTGACGGTGAACAAGATCAACACCCTGGTCATCTTTCCCATCGAGTCGGCCTCGCTGACGCAGCCCGTCGCGCAAGTGAAGAACAAGGGCGTGTATGTGACCGTGGTGGACCGTGGCTTGACGAACACGCAGTCGCAGGATGCCTATATCGCGGGCGACAACACGGCCTTCGGCAAGCTGCCGGCCGAATACCTGGCGAAAAGCCTGAACGGCAAGGGCAATATCGTCGTGCTGCGCGGCATGCCGACCACGCTCGACAACGAGCGCTTCGACGCATTTTCCGGCGTGATGAAGGGCCATCCCGAGATCAAGGTGCTCGATGCCAAGTACGGCAACTGGAACCGCGACGATGCCTTCAAGGTCATGCAGGATTACCTGACCCGCTTCAAGCACATCGACGCCGTCTGGGCCGCCGATGACGACATGGCCATCGGCGTGCAGAAAGCCATCGCGCAGGCCAAGCGCACGGACATCAAGCAAGTGTTCGGCGGCGCGGGCGCGAAAGGCGCCGTGAAGAAGATCATGGATGGTTCCGACCCGCAGATCGTGGCCGATGTATCCTATTCGCCGAAGTTCATGTACGACGCCATCAAGCTGACGACGGAAGCACGGCTGAAAGGTGAAAAATTGCCGGCCAACACCATCATCCCGTCGGTGCTGATCACGCGCGAGAACGCCAAGCAGTTTTACTTTCCGAACTCGCCTTTTTAACGACACCCCACAACAAGGGCCGGGGTCGTATCCTCAGGGTACGATCCCGGGTTTCGGTTTGGGTTAACAGGACATTGACATGAAAACCATCCAGGGCCCGGCCATCTTCCTGGCCCAGTTTCTCGGCGACGAGCCGCCGTTCGACTCGCTCGAGCACCTGGCGCAATGGGCGGCCGGCCTGGGCTACAAGGGCTTGCAGCTGCCGACGGCGCCGCGCCTGTTTGATCTGCAACAAGCGGCCGCCAGCCAGCAGTATTGCGACGACGTGGTGGCCCTGCTGGCGCGCCACGGCTTGCAGGTGACGGAATTGTCGACGCACTTGCAGGGCCAGCTGATCGCCGTGCATCCCGCCTACGACGCGCTGTTCGACGGCTTTGCGCCCGAGCAGGTGCGCGGCGACAGCACGGCCCGCACGGCCTGGGCCACGCAGCAGCTGCTGTGGGCGGCCACCGCCTCGCAGCGCCTGGGGCTCAAGGCGCATGTGACGTTTTCCGGCGCCCTGGCCTGGCCCTACTTGTACCCGTGGCCGCAGCGCCCGGCCGGCCTGGTGGAAACGGCATTTGCCGAGCTGGCGAAACGCTGGCTGCCCATCCTCGACGCCTTCGACGCGGCCGGCGTGGACCTCTGCTATGAACTGCATCCGGGCGAGGACTTGCACGACGGCGTGACCTTCGAGCGTTTCCTGGCCGCCGTCAACGACCATCCGCGCGCGTCCATCTTGTACGACCCCAGCCACTTCGTGCTGCAGCAGCTCGACTACCTGGCCTTCATCGACATCTACCATGCGCGCATCAAGGCGTTCCATGTCAAGGATGCGGAATTCCGGCCGAACGGGCGCCAGGGCGTGTATGGCGGCTATGGTGACTGGCAGGACCGGGCCGGGCGCTTCCGCTCGCTGGGCGACGGGCAGATCGACTTCAAGGCGATCTTTTCGAAGATGGCGCAATACGATTTCCCCGGCTGGGCCGTGCTGGAATGGGAATGCTGCCTGAAGCATCCCGAGGATGGCGCGGCCGAGGGCGCGCGCTTCATCCGCGAACACATCATCCACGTGGCTGAGCACGCGTTCGACGATTTCGCCGGCAGCGCGGTTGACCAGGATCAAATTCATCACTTGCTTGGCTTGAAATAAGGAGACGACATGCAGCGACGCTTACGGCTGGGCATGGTAGGGGGCGGGCAGGGCGCGTTCATCGGCGCCGTGCACCGCATCGCGGCGCGCATCGACGACCAGTACGACCTGGTGGCGGGCGCCCTGTCGTCCGACCCGCTGCGCGCGCGGGACAGCGGCGCCGCGCTGCACCTGGCGCCGGAGCGTTGCTACAGCGATTACCGCGCCATGGCGCAGATGGAGGCCGCGCGCGCGGACGGCATCGAGGCCGTGGCCATCGTCACGCCCAACCATTTGCACGCGCCCGTCGCCACGGCCTTCCTGGAAGCGGGCATCCACGTGATCTGCGACAAGCCGCTCGGCATTGCGCTGGCGGAAGGCCAGGCGCTGGCGGCGCTGGCGCAGCAGAAAAACCTGCTGTTCGCGCTCACGCATACCTACAGCGGCTATCCGCTGCTGCGCCATGCGAAAGCCATGGTCGAGGCGGGCGAGATCGGCGAACTGCGCCTCGTGCAGGTGGAATATTCGCAGGACTGGCTGGCCGATGCCATCGCTGCGGGCGGCATGAACGAAGGCAACTGGCATAACGACCCGCAGAAGGCGGGGCCGGGCGGTGTGCTGCTCGACGTGGGGCTGCACGCGTATCACCTGGCGCAATTTGTCAGCGGCTTGACGCCGCATGCCGTGCTGGCGGAATTGTCGACCTTTGTACCGCACCGCACCTTGGACGACCACGTGCAGGTGATGCTGCGCTACGCGAACGGGGCGAAAGGCACCCTGTGGGCCAGCCAAGTGGCGACCGGCTGCGAAAACACGGTGCGACTGCGCCTGTTCGGCAGCAAGGCGCAGCTGGACTTCGACCAGGAACAGCCGAATGCACTGTGGTTCACGCCGCAGGGCGGCAACCGCCAGCTGCTGCGTCCGGGCCGCGTCGACAGCGCCGCGGCGCGCCACGCCACGCGCGTGCCGGCCGGCCATCCGGAAGGCTACCTGGAAGCGTTTGCCCAGCTGTACCTGGATGCGGCCCTGCGCATCCGCGCCCTGCAAGCGGGCTTGCCCGTGCCGGAAGCGGCCCGCTGGCTGCCGACGGTGACCGATGGCGTGGCCGGCCTGGCCTTTGCCGAGGCCGTGCTGCGCAGCCATGCGGATGGCGCCCGCTGGACGACCCTGGCAAGCTGACTGCTACACTGGCGCCATGAGCGCACCGTTGACCGTCACCACCTTTACTATCACCATCGTCCCGCAGGGCTGGCAATTCACGGCCGAGGCGGGAACGACTCTGCTGGCCGCCGCCGAGCTGGCCGGCATCCGCCTGCTCAGTTCCTGCCGCAACGGTACCTGCCGCACCTGTCTCTGCCATATGCCGGCGGGCCAGGTGCGCTACACGGTGGACTGGCCCGGCATCAGCCCCGATGAACGGCTCGACGGCTACATCCTGCCTTGCGTGGCCGTGGCGGAAAGCGACCTCACCCTGCAGGCGCGCGCCGTGCGCACGGGCCATTAACTCAGGACGGCTTGCCGCCCTTGAGGCGTTGCAGCAGCGCTTCCACGCTGTCGCTGACGGGCAAGCCGTGGCGGCGCAGCAGCTGCACGTGCAAGACCAGGTTTTCCAGCACCAGCTTGGCCGCCACGGCCAGCAGGGCCAGGTTGCGGTCTTCCGGGCTGAAACTTTCCATGGCGTCGGCCATCTCGCACAGGTGGTTGGCGATCAGCCCGCGCAATTCCTGCTCGTCGAACGGCAGGTCGGCAAAATCGATGGGATCGGCCACTTCCACTTCCTGCATCAGCACCGCTAGTTCTTCCGGGGTAATCGTCATGCCTGGCCTCCTTGTGTGCGTGGCCCTATTTTAGGCCATGCACTATTGTATCGTCGGCAAAGCGGACTAGAATGAGGGCTGGCCGACGACGTCAAGGACAGCATGGCGCAGCTGCATTTCACCCGGCAACTGGCACGTTTCCTGGACGTTCCTACCGTGCAGGTGGCCGCGCCACGGCTGCGTGCCGCCCTCGATGCGGCGTTTGCGCAGCAGCCGCGCCTGCGTGGCTATGTGCTCGACGAGCAGGGGGCCTTGCGTCCGAATGTGGTGATCTTCATCGATGGCGCGCGCTGCCGCGAGCGGCGCGTGCTTGACGACGCCTTGCTGCCCGACAGCCAGGTGTATATCTTGCAGGCACTTTCCGGAGGTTGACGCCATGACTGGAGTCCCGCAACGCGCGTATCTCGGCACCCGCAAGGGCCTGTTCCAGTTCGATGTCGATGCGGCCGGCGCCTGGCAGCTGGCACTGGTGCAGTTTGCCGGCGACCCCGTCTCCATGCTGTTGCACGATGGCCGCGACGGTACCCTGTATGCGGCCCTGAACCTCGGCCATTTCGGCGCCAAGCTGCACCGCCTGGATGCCGGCGGCGGGGCGTGGCGCGAAATCGCCGTGCCCGCCTATCCCGCCAAGCCCACAGACAGCAGCGACACGGTGGACTGGACCTTGCGGCAGATCTGGTCGCTGGCGGCCGGCGGGGCCGACCAGCCCGGCGTCTTGTGGGCGGGCACCTTGCCGGGCGGCCTGTTCCGCTCAGGCGACCGCGGCGACAGCTGGCAACTGGTGGACGCGCTGTGGAACGTGCCGCAGCGGGCCGAATGGTTTGGCGGCGGCTACGACGTGCCCGGCATCCACAGCATCTGCGTCGATCCGCGCGACAGCAACAAGGTGCTGGTCGGCGTGTCCTGCGGCGGGGTCTGGCAAACGGTCGATGGCGGCGCCAGCTGGGCCTTGAGCGCGACGGGCATGCGCGCCGACTACATGCCGCCCGAGCTCGATGAAAACGAGGCCGTGCAAGACCCGCACCGCATCGTGCGCAGCGCCGGCGCGCCGGAGGTGCTGTGGTGCCAGCACCATAACGGCATCTGGCGCTCGCAGGACGGGGGCTGGCACTGGCAGGAAGTGACGACGGCGCCGCTGTCGCATTTCGGCTTTGCCGTGGCCGTGCATCCGCGCGATGGCGACACGGCCTGGTTCGTGCCGGCGCAGGCGGACGTGCTGCGCATCCCGCTCGACGGCGCGCTGGCCGTCACGCGCACGCGCGATGGCGGGAAGACCTTCGACGTCTTGCGCGCGGGATTGCCGCAGCAGCATTGCTACGACCTGGTGTACCGCCACGGGCTGGCGCTGGCCGACGATGGGCGCAGCCTGCTGATGGCGTCGACCACGGGCGGCGCCTGGTATTCGGGCGATGGCGGCGAACACTGGCAGACGCTGTCTGCCCACTTGCCGCCCGTCTATGCCGTCTGTTTTGCCACGCCGTAGTAGCACAGGAAGATATCGACGGCCAGCTCCGTCACTTCGTGCCGGCGTGCCGGACCCAGCAGAGGCTCACCCAGGGTGATCTGCGGCCAGAAGGCAAAGGTCTTCAGTGGCGACATCAGCAGGTGGGCCACTTCCAGCGTCTCGCCGGCCTTGATGCGCCCGTCCTGCTGCGCCGCGCGGATCCAGATATTCAGGCCCGTTTCCTTCTCATTCAGGCGCGTCACCATCGCTTGCGCGCGCGCAGGCGAGTGGATGGTTTCGCCAAAGATCACGCGCGCCAGGTCGATGAAGGCCGGATCGCACAGCAAGTCCATTTTCTGCTCGACCAATGCCAGCACCTGCGGCCGCAGCGGCTGGTCGGCAACATAGGGCACGGCAGGCTGGGCCATGCTGCTTTCCCACATGCGCTGCAGGATTTCCGCGAACAGCTCGTCCTTGCTGGGGAAGTGGTTGTACACGGTGCGCTTGGAAACGGCGGCCGTGGCGGCGATCTTGTCCATGCTGGTCGCATCAAAACCGTGCTCGCGGAACTCGGCGATGGCGGCATCGACGATGGCGACGCGCTTGCGGTCGGTGAGGCGTTGCGGTGAGGCCATGGCGGGAAATCTCCTTTGAAAACAATATTTTACACCTCCTGGTTTACTTTGCTTGAAATAGGAACTACACTGTGTAGTGTAATTTAATCCTTGTATTTTATTGACCGGGCCGCATATGTACTTGCATCGAGTCGTACGTCGTCTCTTCTTCCTGGGAGTCCTGATCATCATGAGTTCTTGCACCTTGCGCGCCGAGCCTGCGGCGCTAGCTGAATCACCGCAACGCCACGAAGGCAAATTCCGCAATCCCGTGCAAATGCACAAGCTGGGCACGGCAGCAACCCTCAAGCTGATGTGGACATTTTTCTTTGACAAGCCGGACAGCACGGTGCCGGCCGCGGCCGTGCCCGTGCAAGCGCTGACCCGGGCGCAGCTGCTGGCGGCGCCCGACAACAGCCTATTTCGCCTCGGCCATTCGACCCTGCTGTTGAAACTCAACAACGAGTTCTTCCTCACCGATCCCGTCTTTTCCGAGCGCGCCTCGCCCGTGCAGTGGGCGGGGCCGAAGCGCTTCCACCAGCCGCCGATCAGCATCGCCGACTTGCCGCCGATCAAGGCGGTCATCCTGTCGCACGACCATTACGACCACCTCGACCATGCCGCCGTGCTGCAGCTGGCTGCCAAGACGGAGCACTTCGTGACGCCGCTGGGCGTGGGCGATACCCTGGTGTCCTGGGGCGTGCCGGCGGCCAAGGTGCGGCAATTCGACTGGTGGCAGGGGACGACGATTGCCGGTGTGAAACTGGTCGCCACGCCATCGCAGCATTTCTCGGGACGTGGCTTGTTTGACGGCAATCAAACCCTGTGGGCGTCGTGGGTCATCGACGCGCCGGACGTGCGCGTGTTTTTCAGCGGCGATTCCGGCTATTTCGACGGCTTCAAGCAGATCGGCGACAAGTACGGCCCCTTCGACGTGACCATGATCGAGACGGGCGCCTATGACAAACTGTGGCCGGACGTGCACATGCAGCCCGAGCAGACCCTGCAGGCGCACCTGGACTTGCGCGGCAAGTGGCTGATGCCCGTGCACAACGGCACGTTTGACCTGGGTCTGCATGCGTGGCATGAGCCGTTCGACCGCATCACGGGACTGGCGGCGAAGCAGGGCGTCAATCTGGCCACGCCGCAGATGGGCGAGGCGGTCGACCTGGCGCGGCCGAAGAAGGGCGAAAAATGGTGGCTGGCGATGCTGGAAGAGGAGATGGCGCGCTAGGCCAGCCTTACGCCGTCACGTCGATCAGGCGTCCCAGCGTCTGGCCATAGCTGTTCAGCTGCGGCGCGCTCTTCGGCGCGGCGGGGACCGCTTGCTGCGGCACGGCCACCTTGATCGCCTGCTCCAGTTGCGGCGCCTTCACGGCGGCCGGGGCGCTGGCCTCGGCTTGCTGGCTGCTGCGCTGCGTCTGGCTCAGCGATTCCTGTTCCCGCGCCAGCAGCTGGCGGCTTTGCGCCAGCTGTTCGCTGTCGCGCTGCACCTGGTTCTGGCCCTGCTCGACCCTGCGCTGCGCCGTGGCCAGCGAGGCTTGCAAATTGTTGACGGACGTTAGCGTGACCACATTGTTCACCTTTGAAAGTATGCCCAAGCGTGTGCAGAAGAGACGGGGGAATCCAGGCCGATGTACTGCGCCAGGCACAAGATGCCAAGCAGTAATCTTTACCTGAATCAAGAGTAGGACAAATTCTCGCACACTTCCAGTAAATTATGTTTTCTTGATAATTTTTTCGCGCGCGCCTGGCGTTGCCGAACTGATATGTGCGAGCTGGCGGCGCTGTTGTCAAAGTGAGTACACGCTTCTGTCGGGGTGTATTGCCTGCCTGCCATGGCCGAGGTCGGACTGTGCAGAGGATACGCGTGATCACATTTAAAACATTGCTTTTTAAATAGTCAATGTGTTGTTGTTTTTCTACCATGGCGGCGCACGCGAATGCGCGGCCTGTTTGGCGCTCTGGGCTATAATTGACGGTCAGAGTTGGTTTCTTTTGCCATACAGACAGGTAGTTAACATGAATCTCAAGAGCCTCGCAATTGCCCTCGGCATGTCGAAAACGACAGTCAGCAGGGCGTTGAACGGCTATCCGGAAGTCAATTCCCGCACCCGTGAAATCGTCCTCGCCGCCGCCAAGAAAGTCGGCTACCGGCCCAACCCGCTGGCGCGCAGCCTGGCCGTCGGCCGCACCAATGTCCTGGGCATGATCTATCCGCTGCTGCCCAGCGATCTGGGCGACAGCGTCTTCCTTTCCGTGGTGAATGGCATGTCGGACGCCGTTGAAGCGTCAAAGATGAGCCTCATCATCGCCCCCGTGTCGCCGCAAAACGAACAGCCGTCATATGAAACCATGGTGCGCGGGCGCCAGGTTGATGGTCTGGTGGTGGGGCGCACCAAGGTGATCGACGAGCGCATCGCCTACCTGACGAAGGTGGGCTTTCCCTTTGTCGCGAATGGCCGCACGCGCATCGACGCGCCGTACGCGTATTTTGACTACGACAACGACACGGGCATCGACCTGGCCGTGTCTTTCCTGGTGGCCCATGGGCATCAGCGCATCGCCCTGCTGAGCGCGCCGCTGGATTTGCATTTCGCGCTGGAACGCAAGGAAAGCTTTATCCGCTGCATGGCGCAGGCGGGCTTGCAGGCCGATCCGAATTATTTGCTCGACAATAGCCTCGACCGCCGCAGCGGCTACCAGGCCATGCAGCAATTGCTGGCCTGCTCGCCGCGTCCCACGGCTGTCATCGTCGACAACCATTTGTCCGGCGTGGGCGTGGTGCGCGCGCTGATGGACGCCGGCATCGAAATCGGCAAGGAAATCTCCGTCATCGTCTGGGGCAATGTGGAGGACACCTTGATCGGCATCAACGTCACCACCATCGACCAGCCGGACTTGCGCCGCGCCGGCGCCAAGATGGTCGAAATGCTGCAATCCTTGCTGGCCGGCACGCCGCCGGAACGGTTGCAGGAAATCTGGCAACCGGTGCTGTTGCCGGGGGCGACCGTGGGGCGCTGTCCGGATTGACAAAAAAAACGCAGAGCCGAGGCTCTGCGTTTTGTCTTCAAGCTCCGCTGGCTTATGCCGCGTGCTTCGTTCCATCGGCCAGCACGGCCAGCAATCTTGCCTTGTCCTGGCGGTACGTGGCGACGGCCGCTTCCTTGACGTGGCCGAAGCCGCGGATTTTCTCGGGCAGCGATGCCAGTTCCACGCAGGTGCCGAGGTTCTCCCCCGTCAGGTTCACCAGCAGGCCCGCCAGCAGTTCGCGGTACTCGACGATCAGCGCGCGCTCCATCTTGCGCTCGGCGGTATAGCCGAAGACGTCGAAGGTGCCGCCCCTTAAACCCTTGGCTTTCGCCAGCAGCTTGAAGGCGCGCCACATCCAGGAACCGAACTCCGCTTTCACGAGGTGGCCTTTCGCATCCTTTTTCGCGAACAGCGGTGGCGCCAGGTTGAACTTGACGGAGAAATTGCCCTCGAACTGCTGCTGCAGTTGCTCGACAAAACGGCCATCCGTGTACAGGCGCGCCACTTCGTATTCATCCTTGTAGGCCAGCAACTTGAAGTAGTTCTTGGCCACGGCTGTCGACAGTTTCTGGCCCAGTCCCAGGGTGTTTTCGCGGTCGCGCACCTGTTTCACCAGGGTGGCATAACCATCCGCATACGCGGCGTTCTGGTAGGCGGTGAGGAACTCCACGCGCTTCTTGATCACGCTATCCAGGCTCTGCGGCATTTGCACGATGATGGCTTGCGACGGCGTGGCGATCTGCGTCACACGGCGCACGTCGACGGCGGCGCGGCGGCCCCACAGGAAGCTTTTCTTGTTCGACTCGATGCCCACGCCATTGAGCTCGATGGCGCGCAGCAAGGCCGCTTCCGTCAGCGGGATGCGGCCCTTTTGCCAGGCGTAGCCGAGCATGAACAGGTTGGCGGCGATGGAGTCGCCCATCAGCGCGGTGGCCAGTTTGGTGGCGTCGATGAAGTCGGCCGCGTCGGCGCCGCCCACGGATTCCTCGATCAGCTGGCGCACTTCCGCCGTCGGATATTGCCAGTCGGCATTTTGCGCAAACGTGCCCGGCGGCTGCTCGTGCAGGTTGACGACGGCCAGGCTGCGGCCCGGACGCATTTTCGACACGGCATCCTGCGCGCCGGCCGTCAGCATGTCGCAGCCCAGTATCAGGTCCGCTTCGCCCGTGGCGATGCGCTGGGCGCGGATGTGCGCCGGGGACTGGGCGATCTTCACGTGCGAAGTGACGGAGCCGTTCTTTTGCGACATGCCCGTCATGTCCAGCACGGAGGCGCCCTTGCCTTCCAGGTGGGCCGCCATGCCCATCAGCGCGCCGACCGTGATCACGCCCGTGCCGCCGATGCCGTTGATGAGGATATTGTACGGTGCGTCGCAGCCGGGCAGGACCGGTTCCGGCAGCGGGCCGAAGTTGTCCGTCTCGCCCGTTTTGCTCGCACCCGTCCTGGTTTTTTTCAGGCTGCCGCCTTCGACGGTGACGAAGCTGGGGCAAAAGCCCTTGGCGCACGAGTAATCCTTGTTGCACGAGGATTGGTCGATGGTGCGCTTGCGGCCAAATTCCGTCTCTTTCGGCAAGATCGATACGCAGTTCGACTGCACGCCGCAGTCGCCGCAGCCTTCGCAGACGGCGTCGTTGATGACCATGCGCTTCGGCAAGTCGGGATACTCGCCTTTCTTGCGACGCCGGCGTTTCTCGGCCGCGCAGGTCTGGTCGTAGATCAGCACGGACACGCCTGTTACCTCGCGCAATTCGCGCTGCACTGCATCCATGTCCTTGCGGTCGTGCAAGGTCAGGTGGGCGGGCAGGTTGCTGCGGTCGCTGTAGCGCGACAAGTCTTCCGTCACCAGCGCGATGCGGGCGATGCCTTCGGCGGCCACCTGCTGCGCCATCATGGGCACGGTGATGAGGCCGTCCACGGGCTGGCCGCCCGTCATGGCGACGGCGTCGTTGTACAGGATTTTATAGGTGATGTTCACCTTGGCCGCCTGCGCGGCGCGGATGGCCAGGTAGCCGGAATGGAAATACGTGCCGTCGCCCAGGTTCTGGAATACGTGCGGCAATTCGGAAAACGCGGCCTGGCCTATCCACGGCGCGCCTTCGCCGCCCATGTGCGTGGTCAGCTTGTTCATTTCCGGATAGATCGACGTGGCCATCACGTGGCAGCCGATGCCGGCCAGCGCCAGGCTGCCGTCAGGCACCTTGGTCGAGGTATTGTGCGGGCAACCCGAGCAATAGAATGCGGGACGGAACGGCGTGTTCACGGCCTTCTTCAGCACGGCGTCCTTGGCGTCAAGGAAACTCAGGCGCGCCTTGATCAGGTCGCAGGTGACGGGGTCGGAAATCAGGCGCGCGATGCGGCTGGCGATGACCCTGGCCACTTGCGAGACGGAAAAGTCGGCCTTGGACGTCAGCAGCCATTCGCCGCGCGGCGCCACCCATTCGCCTTTTTCGTCGAACTTGCCGATGACCTTGGGACGCACGTCGTCGCGCCAGTTGTACAGCTGTTCCTTGAGCTGGTATTCGACGATTTGCCGCTTCTCTTCTACCACGAGGATTTCATCGAGACCTTGCGCAAACTCACGCACGCTGTCCGGCTCCAGCGGCCATGGCATGGCCACCTTGAACAGGCGCATGCCGACGTCGGCCGCCATCTGCTCGTCGATGCCCAGCTCTTCCAGCGCTTCGAGCACGTCCAGGTACGATTTGCCGGACGCGATGATGCCCAGCTTGGCGTTCGGGCTGTCGATGGTGGTGTGGTTGAGCTTGTTTTCGCGCGCGTAGGCCAGGGCCGCATAGATCTTGTAGTCCTGCATCAGCGCTTCCTGGTTGCGCGCCTGCTGGCCCAGCGGGATGCTCGACAGGCGCGCGTTCAGGCCGCCTTCGGGCATGATGAAATCCTGCGGAATCTTCACTTCCACGCGGAACGGGTCGGCATCGACGGACGCCGACGATTCGACCGTGTCGGCCAGGGCCTTGAAGGCCACCGTGCAGCCGGAAAAGCGCGACATGGCCCAGCCGTGGATGCCCAGGTCCAGGTATTCCTGCACATTGCATGGATACAAGACGGGGATCATCGAAGCCGAGAACAGATGGTCGGACTGGTGCGGCAGGGTCGACGAGTAGGCGCCATGGTCGTCGCCGGCCACCAGCAGCACGCCGCCCAGTTTCGCCGTGCCCGCATGGTTCATGTGCTTGAAGACATCGCCGCAGCGGTCCACGCCCGGGCCCTTGCCGTACCACATGGCGAATACGCCGTCGTACTTGGCCGGGCCGATCAGGTCCACCTGTTGCGAACCCCAGACGGCCGTGGCGGCCAAGTCTTCGTTGACGCCGGGCACGAACTGCACGTGGTGCGCTTCCAGCTGTTTCTTGGCTTTCCACAGATTCTCGTCGAGGCCGCCCAGCGGCGAGCCGCGGTAGCCCGAGATGAACCCGGCCGTGTTCAGTCCGGCGGCCTGGTCGCGCAGGCGCTGCATCATGGGCAGGCGCACGAGGGCCTGGATGCCGGACAGGAAGATGGCGCCGGAAGTGGCCGTGTATTTGTCGTCGAGGCTGACGGTGGTCAAACGGGAAGGTTCAGGCGGTGTAGATGGCGCGGCACCGGCGTTTCTAGCGAACGCTGCGGAGCCGTTTTCCGTGGTCACGGACATGGCTGTCTCCAAAATGGTGTTTCAGATAGCGGCTGTACAAGGGGCGCGCCCGGTAAGGCGCGCGCTGTGCAGACGGGATTGCCGCGTGTGGGCGGCACATGACTACTTTAAATTTAAAATAGTTAATGTGGTCAGTGTAGAACGGCGGGCAGGAAGGGGCAAATACGCTTTGCCGATGGGGGTATAAGAAAAACTTATGTCGTGGGCGAGAGCATGTGGGCGCCCACCCATTGGCCGCTGTCGCACAGCTCGGCAGCCACTTGCAGCACCAGGTGTTTCACGGCCGCCCCCGCATTCGTCAGCGGGATGTTTTTCGAGGCGCACAGGGCTACCGTGCGCGACAGGGCGGGGCTGTGGATGGCGTAGCTGCGCATGGCGCCGCTTTCCAGCTCGGCCAGCAGCGGCGCGGCCGGCAGGATGGTGGCGCCCATGCCGGCCAGGATGGCCGATTTCAGGATGGCGATCGAGTTGATCTCGATGATGTTGGCCGCCGCCAGGCCCGCGTCGCGCGCGCGGCTGTCGATGCGCGGGCGCACGCCATGCTGCAGGCCCGGCAGGATCAACGTCGCGGCCAGCGCCTGCTGGAATGCGATGTCCTTGCCGGCGGGCGCGAACGGCGAATCGCTGCGGCAGATGAAGCGCATTTCCTCTTCCACCAGCGGGCTGCAGGCGAACGGCGTCAGCTGCCCATCGTCGAACAGCACGGCCAGGTTGATGCGGCCCGATTTCAGCTGCTCGTTCAGGTTGCCCGTGATTTCTTCCGTCAGCTGCAAGGTGATCTCGGGATAGCGTTCGCGCGCGGCCAGCAGCAGCGGCAGGGCCAGGGCGCCGGAGATGCTGTGCGGCAAGCCTAATGTGACGTTGCCGGACGGCCGCGTGGCGCTTTGCGTGACGGCCGAGCGGGCGTCGGCCACCTGTTTCAGGATTGCCTGCGCATGTTCGTAGAACACCTTGCCCGCATCGGTGCTGAGCACGCCCTGGGCCGAGCGGTGCAGCAGCTGTACGCCCAGTTCCTCTTCCAGCTGGCGCAGCTGCTGCGTCAGGGCCGGCTGCGCCACGTGCAGGATGAGGGCCGCGCGCGACAGGGAACCGTGGTCGACGATGGCAACAAAGTAGCGTAATTGGCGCAGTTCCATGCTTGGTTGCTTCCAGAAGCGTAGCGTGCGCCATTGCCCGGCAAGCGCGCCGGCAACAGTGCTGTGATGAAAGAAAACAGGCGCTGCCACCCCCGCGCCGAACGCGGCCAGCAGCATGACAAGTTTGTTATACTCATTCTAGCGCCTCCGGTGCTCCAGCCGTTTATTTGTGGGATGAAAGCATGCTCAAGAAAGTCGATTCCGCGCAATTGAAAGTGGGCATGTACATCCATGACCTCAGTTGCGACTGGATGACGCATCCGTTCGTGCGCAACCGCTTCCTGTTGCGCAGCGAAGACGAGATCCGCAAGATCGTGCAAGCCGGCATCCACGACGTGGTGATCGACAGCGGCAAGGGTCTCGACGTGGAGGATGCGCCCACGCTGGCGCAAGCCCATGCGGAGACGGAACGGGCGCTGGTGCAGATCGCCACGGCGCCGCAGGTGGTCACGCGCGTGTCGCTGGGCATGGAACTGGCGCGCGCCACGCAGGTGCGGCGGCAGGCGTCGAGCCTGGTGCGCACGGTGATGGCCGACGTGCGCCTGGGCAAGGCCGTCGAGATCGACCGCGTGCAGCATACCGTGCAAGATATCACCGAATCGATCCTGCGCAATCCCGGCGCCCTCGTCGGCTTGTTGCGCATCAAGAGCAAGGACGATTACACCTTTTTGCATTCCGTCAGCGTGTGCGCGTTGCTGGTGGCGTTTTGCCGTTCGCGCGGCCTGGAAGCGGCCACCACGCACCAGGCCGGCCTGGGCGGCTTGCTGCACGACACGGGCAAGGCGCTGGTGCCCGACAGCGTGCTGAACAAGCCCGGCCCCCTCACGCCGGAAGAGTTTGCCCAGATCAAGCGCCATCCGCGCGACGGCTACGAGATCCTGCGCCAGTCGCCCGAGGTGGGCCCGATTCCGCTCGACATCACCTTGCACCACCACGAACGGCGCGACGGCAGCGGCTATCCGGACCAGCTGGCCGGCGACGCCATCAGCGAACTGGCGCAGATGGCCGCCATCGTCGACGTGTATGACGCGCTGACGTCAGACCGCAGCTACCACAGGGGCATTCCGGCGGCCGAAGCCTTGCGCAAGATCTATGAGTGGAGCAAATTCCATTTCAACCCCGTGTTCGCGCAGGATTTCATGCGTTGCGTGGGCATCTATCCGGTGGGCACCATGGTGATGCTGGAATCGGGCCGCCTGGCCGTCGTCATCGAGGCGCACGAAAGCAATCTGCTGGCGCCGAAGGTGAATGTGTTTTTCAGTACGAAGAGCAAGACCTACATCAAGCCCGAGACGGTCGACCTGTCGCGCGGCTTCGGCTTTGGCGGCGCCGACAAGATCGTCGGCCATGAGTCGGCTGCCAAGTGGCAGGTCGATCCCATGCGCTTTTTATCGCTGGCGGACGCCTGACCTAACTAAAAGAATTCCGCCGTATCGTTCGAGGTCACCGTGGTCAACATGCCCTTGGCCACCAATTCGTCATAGTGGCAGGCCAGGTTGCGGCCATGGCTCTTGGCGTAATACAGGGCCTGGTCGGCGCGGCCGAGGATGATGACGGGCGCCTCGAAGGCGCTGATGCTGACGAAGCCCACGCTGACGGTGACCCTGCCCACTTGCGGGAAGTCGTGCGCCTCGACGTTGGTGCGGAAGCGGTCGATGATTTTCTGCGCATTTTCCAGCGTGATCGAGCGCAGCAGCACGACGAATTCCTCGCCGCCGAAACGGAAGATGCGGTCTTGCGAACGGAACGACGATTGCAGCTGGTTGGCGATGAGGATCAGCACTTCATCGCCGTACAGGTGGCCGAACTTGTCGTTGACCAGTTTGAAGTGGTCGACGTCGATCACGGCCAGCCATTGCCGTTCCGTATCCGTGTGGTGGCGCCGCTCCGCATCGACGGGCAGCGGCTTGTCCGATTCCGGTTCGCCGCGGCTTTGCAGGATTTTCGCCAGCTGGTCGTCGAAGGTCTTGCGATTGAGCAAACCGGTGAGCGAATCGCGCTCGCTGTAGTCGAGCAGGTTCTGGAAATTGCGGTAGACGCTGACGATGCCGCCGATCACCTGGATGGTGGCGCCCGTGTATGGCGTGGGATTGGTGATTTCCAGGCAGGTGGTGACCTGGTCGCCGATCCAGATGGGCAGCCACAGCAGGTGACGGCCATCGGCGCACAGGGTGTCGGCGCTGGCCTCGTGGCGCGCGATGCAGGCGGCCAGGGCCGGGTAGTCGGACAGCGGTTCGCCGGGCAGGGTGGGATCGTTATGCTCTTCCATGCGGGCAACGCTGCCCGCCACGATGATGGCCCGCGACCGCACGAACACCTGGCCACGCACGGTGGTCAGTGCCAGCACACGGGTCTGCGACGCGGAAGCGAGTTCCTGGACGGCCGAGATCACGGAGATGTCGAGCATCGTGTGATCGCGGTGCCCTGTCATGTCCACCATGTGTTTCAGTAGGGAATCCATTGTCGTTCTCTGGAAAGTAATCACACAAGATTCTTCATACCAACATTGCGTCAAGCAATTCGCGTCCGTCTACAAGAAGCCTAGTTTATTTGGCGGCATGACACGCTGCGCAATAACCAACAATCAACTTGGCTCGACGTCGCAGTGTCGCGCCTCTTGTCGTCAGTCGCTGCCGGGCGATCGGCCTTTCCAAAGAAGAGCTAAGCAGGATAATGTCTTTTTGCCTAATAGGCAATTAACGTATGCAATATTTCATGCAAATTCATGAGATTGCTGCATGGCGTTGTAAAAAACTTGCTTTGACGACGGTTGCTGATCCCCGTCGCAATATTTATCAAGATCCGCGCCGATACAGGCGCCATTTGATAATTTCCACATGGAAACTTGTGGTGCGTCAATTTGCCAAAATGCGTGCGCTTTATAGTTACTCTAATGGCGCAGAAATTTACGGCAGGAAACATATTAGCAGGAAAGGGCAATGTTTCACACCCGATTGCGCCAGGGACTTGTGATTCACTTTTGGGAGCTTGTCATGCATACCTTCCTGTCGGCAGTGCAGCAATTTGTCAAAGATGAGGACGGGATTACGGCAATCGAATACGGCCTGATTGCGGCGTTGATGGCGACAGCCATCACCGCCGGTTTCTTGCTGATCAAGACTAACTTGCTGGCTGTCCTCACCGATATTTCGTCGAACCTGGTGTTGACGCCCTAAGCGGGTGCCCGCCGCTGGCCGGCCAGCGGCGGGTTTTTTCAGGAGGTATGCCATGCCAGCGTATGCCCTGTGCGACCTGCTGTTGCTGCTGTTCGTGACGGGGGCCGCCGTCAGTGATTTGATCCAACGCAAGATTCCGAACTGGCTGGTGCTGTCGGGCATGCTCGCCGCGCTGGTCCTGCATTTGTGGCTGTGGCCGCACCGCGTGCCGCAATTGGTGCTGGGCGGCATGGCGACGGGCTTCTTCCTGTTCCTGCCGTTGTACGTGCTGCGCGGCATGGCCGCCGGCGACGTCAAGCTGATCGCCATGGTGGGCACCTTCGTCGGTCCATGGCCGGCCCTGCAAATCTGCTTTGCCACGTTCGTGCTGGGCGGCCTGATGGCCGTGCTGATGATCACGTACCAGGGCAAGTGGCGCGCCTGCCTGCGCAACCTGCGCCAGCTGCTGTGGCCGATGATCGCGCGCACGGCCGGCATCCCGCTGGCGCCCATCCCGTTCGACAGCCATGCCAGCGTGGGCAATATGCCCTATGGCCTGGCCATCGCCCTGGGCAGCCTGGCCGTGCAGGGACGCGGTTATTTCTGAGTGGTATTCATTGCTCTTGATCAATGGGCGCCAGCCTCCGCTGGCTAGAATGAAATCTGTTCAATGCAGTCTTAACCGGCGTGGAGATGCAGCATGACCGAGGTCGACTATTCCATGGGCACCGAGAGCGCGCCGCGCCCTGCCGACGCGAACCTGATGCCGCCCTTGCCGCCGCAGCCGAAAAGCCTGCGCGAAACGGGACTCGAGCGCCAGCTGGTGGTCGAACTGATAGCCAAGTGCATGTTCGTGGGCGGCAAGACGCACCTGTCCGCGCTGACGACGCGGCTGCGCCTGTCGATCAATGTCTTGCGCGAAGTGCTCGACTTCATGGTCGGCGAACAATGGGCGGAAGTGGCGTGGCGCGGCGAGTCCGATATCGACGTGCAGTATCAGCTGACGAGTGCCGGCAAGCAGCGCGCCAGCGCCTTTCTCGAACGCTGTGCCTACATCGGCGCCGCGCCCGTCACGCTGGACGCCTACCGCGCCATGGTGGCGCGCCAGTCGTGGCAGGCGCAGGAGTTGCGTGTGGGCAGCGACGACCTGGCGGCCGTGCTGGGCGGCGCCCATGCGGGACCGGGCATGCTCGACGTGGTGGGCGCGGCCCTGCATTCGGGGCGCTCGCTGCTGCTGTACGGGCCGCCCGGCAGCGGCAAGTCGACGCTGGCGCTGCAGCTGGGGCAATTGCTGCATGGCCTGGTGGCCGTGCCGTACGCCATCGTCGTCGGCCAGGACATCATCCAGGTGTACGACCCGGCGCAGCACCTGCCGCCGGCGGCGCAGCATGTCAGCCATGCGCGCCAGGCGCTGGAGCGGCGCAGCACGGACATCCGCTGGGTGCTGTGCCAGCGGCCCGTGATCCACGTGGGCGCCGAGCTCGACGCCGAGATGCTCGAGCTCGGTTACGACGCCAGCGGCGGCTGCTACCAGGCGCCACCCCATGTGCGCGCCAACAATGGCATGCTGATCGTCGACGACCTGGGGCGCCAGCGCCTGGCCGCAGCGGACCTGCTGACGCGGCTGATGCAGCCGCTGGCGCGCGGCGTCGATCAGCTGGGCTTGCCTGGCGGCGTGAAGATCAGCGTGCCCTTCGACAATGCCCTCGTGCTGGTCACCAACTTGCCGCCGGGCGAGCTGTTGGATGCCGCCTTGCTGCGCCGCATCGGCTACAAGGTGCAGGTGGGGCCGCTGGCCGACGGCGCCTATCGCGCCCTGTTTCGCCAGCAATGCCGCGTGGCGGGCATCGCGTTTGACGAGCTGGTGCTGCAGCACCTGATGCAGCAGCTGCATGGCGCGCAGGGGCGGCCGCTGCTGGCCAGCTATCCCCGCGAATTGCTGGCGCGCATAGCCGACTTCGCCGGCTTTGCCGGCAGTGAAGCGCAGTTGACGGTGGCGGCGCTGGAGCAAGCCTGGGGCAGCCTGTTTGCCCGCTGCGACATGCCGGCCGCCAGCCTGTGCGAGCGCATCGCATGAAAAACCGGCGCGCCCTGCTGATGATGGGCCTGGCGATCGTGCTGGGCTTGCTGGCGGTGCTGCTGGCCTCGCACTGGCTGCTGCGCCAGACGCCGGCCGGCAAGGGCAAGATCGTCGTCGCCGCCAGCGACGTCAACCTGGGCCAGCGTTTGTCGCCCGAGATGCTGCGCCTGGCCGAATGGCCGGCGGAAAGCTTGCCGCAAGGGGCGCTGCAAGACCCCTTGAAGCTGGCCGGGCGCGTGCTGAAAAGCAGCGTGCTGCGCGGCGAGCCGCTGAGCGAAGCCAAGCTGGCGCCCGTGGGCACCCTGGGTGGCCTGTCGGCCCTGATCACGGAAGGGCGGCGCGCCATCACCGTGCGCGTCAACGACGTCATCGGCGTGGCCGGCTTCGCCCTGCCGGGCAACTATGTCGACATCATCGTCAGTACGCAGCAGGATGCCGGCGACCGCGCGTTTCCGCAGAGCCGCAATATCTCCAAGATCGTGCTCGAACGCATCCTCGTGCTGGCCGTGGCGCAGGAAGTGGGGCGCGACGAGACCAAGCCGCGCGTGGTCAATGCCGTGACCCTGGAAGTGACGCCGGAACAGGCGGAAAACCTGGACCTGGCGCGCAGCGTGGGCAGCCTGTCGCTGGTGCTGCGCAACCAGGTCGACCCGCAGCCGGGCGTGACGGCGGGTGCCACCAAGCTGACTCTGCTGGGCGGCGCGCCGGAAGCCGCTGCCGCGCCGGCGCCCACCGCCGTGCCCGTGGCCGCCGTGGCGCCGCGCCCGGTGCGTGTGGCGAAGGTGCGGCCGGAGCCGGCGCGCCAGTGCAGCGGCGTCATCGACGGTACGCGCCAGTCGCGCGAATGTTTTTAGCCAACCATGGACACGCTCATGAACCGCGCCTTGCTCCTCTTTTGCTGCCTGCTGCCGCCGCTCGCCGGCGCGGCGGCCGAGCCTGGTCCCCGCTGCGGCGGCGAGGCGGCGTCGCCCGGCAACTTGCAGTTGCAGGTGGGCAAGTCGAGCATGCTGCGCCTGCCGGAAGCCGTGCTTGCCCGCAGCGTCGGCAACCCGGCCGTCGTGCAAGCCATGCTGGTGGCGCCCGACACCTTGTATGTGGTGGGCGTCGACGTCGGCAGCACCAATATGATCATCCAGGGCAAGAGCGGCGTGTGCAGCGTCGTCAACGTCAGCGTCAGCATGGATCCGGCCGGCCTGCAGGCGACCCTGGCCGCGCTGATGCCGGACGAAAAGTCCATCCGCGTCACGGCCGTGGCCGATAGCCTGGTGCTGTCTGGCACGGTGCAGGATGCGGGCGCCGTGCTGCGCGCCGTGGAACTGGCGCACGCCTATGTGCGGCGCACTACCGCGCCGCTGGCGCTGCCCAAGCCGGCCGACGGCGCCGCCGTGCCGCCGCCGGCCGTGGCCGCCGGCGGCGGCGCCACGCCGAACAGCCGCATCATCAACATGCTCGACGTCAGCGCGCCGCAGCAGGTGATGCTGGCCGTGCAGATCGCCGAAGTGTCGAAGTCCCTGCTCGAGCGCCTGGAAGTGGGCGCCACCCTGCGCTTCGCCTCGGGCAGCTGGGCCACCACCTTGCTGTCGAATTTCCTCAGCGGCACGGCCAACGGCTTGCTCGACGTGCGCAAGTCGAACGGCCAGCAGCTGACGATCGAGGCGCAGAAGCAGGATGGCCTGGTGCGCATCTTGGCCGAGCCGACGGTGATGGCGATCAGCGGCCAGGAGGGCAGTTTCCTGGCGGGCGGCAAGATCTTCATTCCCGTCGGTCAGGACAACAACAAGATCACGCTGGAAGAGCGCGAATATGGCGTCGGCCTGCGCTTCACGCCCACCGTGCTGTCGGGCGGGCGCATCAATCTGAAGGTGGCGCCGGAAGTGTCGGAACTGTCGCGCGAAGGCGTGGGCATTTCCGCCGCCGGCGTCAGCGGACGCTCGATCCTGCCCGTCATCACGACGCGGCGCGCCTCGACCACGGTGCAGCTGTTCGATGGCCAGAGCTACGCCATCGGCGGCCTCATCAAGAACAACCAGGTGAGCAATATCACGGGCGTGCCGTGGCTCAGTGAGCTGCCCATCCTCGGCGCGCTGTTTCGCAGCACGGACTTCCAGCATGACCGCACGGAACTGCTGTTCGTCATTACCGCGCACCTGGTGAAACCCTTGCCGGCGGACGCCGTCCTGCCGACGGCGCAGCTGGCGCCGCCGTCGCGCGCGACCCTGATGTTGGGCGGCAAGATGGAAGGCCCCGTGCCGCCGCCGCCATCGCCAGCATCGCCCGCCGTGCCGCCGCCGCGCGCGGCCCATGGTTTCGAGTTGAAATGAGACGGGGAGATACGCCATGCCGAACTCGCTCCTGACGTGCTCGCGGCGCCTGGCGGTGCCGGCCCTGGCGCTGCTGCTGGCCGCCTGCGCGCACAGCAGCACGCCGTTGCTGGACCAGCGCTTTGGCGACGCCGTGCGCCTGTCCATGGCGCAGCAGGTGCGTCATCCGGCCGCCGCCGCCAATCGCCAGTCGGCCGACGGGCTCGACGGTCCCAGCGCGCATGCCGTCATGCAGCGCTACCGCGCCTCGTTTGCCGAGCCGAATGGCCAGGCGCCGCAGCCGGTGCAGTTTATGCTGGGAGGCGGCAGTGGCAAATAGACGCCGACGCCAGCGCGGGGCGATGCTGATCGCCTTTTCCATCCTGCTCATCGTGGTGCTGGGCTTTATCGGCCTGGCGCTCGACGTGGGGCAAGTCATCGGCCGCAAGACGGAACTGCAGAACCTGGCTGACAATGCGGCGCTGGCGGCGGCCGCCGAACTGGAAGGCACGCCCGCCGGCCTGGCCAATGCCGTGACGAAAGCCAAGGCCAGCGCGGCCGAGAAGAATATGTACCGCCGCCGCATGCAGGGCGTGGTCCTGTCGGACGCCAGCATCCGTTTCGCCAGCGCGGTCGATGCGCCGGACGGCGAGTGGCATGCGGCCGGCGCCGTGCCGGACCCCGGCGCGGCCCTGTTCGTGCGCATCGATACGCAGGCCAACGTGCCGCCGCTGGGTCACGTGGCGACGGCCTTCCTGGGCGCCTGGTCGCCGGCCCTGCGCACGCTGGACACGGGCGCGCGCGCCGTGGCGGGCCGCACCAGCCTGCGCGTGGCGCCGCTGGCCATCTGCGCGCTGTCGGCCAGCGCGGCGGCCAACCGCACGAACGTGGCGCTGCAGCCGCTGGTGGAAGTGCTCGAGTTCGGCTTCCGCCGTGGCGTCGCATATAACTTGTTCAAGCTCAACCCGCACGGCCCGGCGGCCGAACACTTCGTGCTCAATCCGCTTGGCCAGCCGGGGCTGGTGGGCCCGTCGGCGCAGGTGAGCGAGGCCGCCGTGCAGCCATTCGTTTGCACGGGCAGCGTGCTGTACCCGCGCATCGGCAGCGCGCGCATGCATGTGCACCGGCCATTTCCCGCCGCGCTGTGGCCGGCATTCAATGCGCGCTTCAACCAGTACGCGGGCGGTGGCTGCCACCCCGTTACGGCGCCGCCCGACACGAATATCCGCGCCTATCCGAACACGGCCGCGAACTGGTGGATGACGAATGCGCCCGACGCGCCCAGCGCCCTCAGCGGCGGTAACCCGCTGCTGTCCGTGGCCGATCCCGAAACCAGCGTGCCGCTGCCGACGGCGGCCAGCTACGGGCCGCTGTGGTCGTTCGGCAGGGCGTGGGGCTACAACGCCGAGCGGCCGGCCGACGGCCATTTCGCGCTGGCCACCAGCAACTGGGCGGCGCTGTATCCGGCCGCGTCGGCCGCGCCGGCCGCCAAGTCCTCGTATCCGGCCGATAAATCGCCATACCTGACGCCGGCCTTCCAGACGGCGCCGACGGTGAACACGGGCGTGGCGCTGCGGCGCTTGCTGCATATCGCCTTGCTGGCCTGTCCCGTGCCGGCCGGCAGCGACGTGCTGGCCCAGGTGCGCGGCATCGGCCGCTTCTACATGACGGCGCCGGCCAGCAATGGCATGCTGAGCGCCGAATTCGCCGGCCTGGCGCCCGAAGGCACGCTGGCCGGTCCCGTGGAGTTGCTGCGATGAGGCCGCCGTACCGCACGGCGCGCCGCCAGCGTGGCGTGGCGGCCATTGAACTGGCGCTGATCCTGCTGTTTTTCATGGGGCTGCTGCCCTTCATGCTGCTGTTCGGCCGCGCGCTGCTGACCTACACGGCCCTGCAAAAAAGCGTGCACGACGCGGCGCGCTACATGGCCACCATGCCGCTGCCACAGATGGCCAAGAACGGCTCGGCGGCCCAGGGCGCCGCGTTTGCGCGGCAGATGGTGGTCGAGGCGATGGCGGAAAGCTGGCCCGAGATGGAATCGACGCGCGTCAGCGTCGATTGCGTGTATTTCGAGGAGCTTTCCAGTTGCGGCAACCATGCGACGGCGCCGCAGCAGGTGCGCCTGAATGTCACCGTGGACATGCCCATGGTGTTCCTGCCTGAGCTGACGCGCAAGTGGCTGCCGCAGCTGGGGCCGATACCGCTGCGCGCCAATGTGACGATGCGCTATGTTAATTGACCGCCTGCGCCGCCTGCGCCGCCTGCCGCGCCAGCACGGCGTTTTTGTCGTCGAGTTCGCCATGCTGGCGCTGCTGTTTTTCCTGTTCCTGTTTGCGCTGCTGGAAATGGCGCGCGCCGTGTATTTGTGGAACATGGTGCATGAGGTCACGCGGCGCGCCGCGCGCGGCGCCGCCGTCACCGATTTCAGCAATGCCGGCGCGCTGCAGGCCGTGCGCGCGCAAGCCGTGCTGCGCGCCACGCCGGGCGCGCTGCCGCTGGGCGGCGCCATCAGCGACGCCTATGTGCGCATCGATTACCTGTCGGAGTCGGGCGGCGGCGCGGCGCTGGCGGCGCTGCCGGTGAGCGCGATGCCCGGCTGTCCGCAGCGCAACCGCATCAATTGCCTGGACGATCCGCATGGCGCCAGCTGCATCCGTTTCGTGCGCGCGCGCCTGTGCGTGCCGGCCCAGGGCGCGCGCTGCGAGGGCGTGCCGTACCGGCCCATGTTGCCGCTGCTGGGGATGATGTTTCCCACCGGCGCGCAGGCCGTGCGCCTGCCCACGGGCAGCACCATGGCGGTGGCCGAATCGCTCGGTTATCCGGGCAATCCGAATTTTTGTCCTTGAGCGCCGCCAGGCGGGCGCAGCCGATCGTGTTGCACTGAAATGAAGGATGTGTGATGAAAGCCTTGATGATTACCCGCGACGCCAGCTTGCACGATGAAATCGCGGCGCAGGGCGCGGCCCGCATGCCCGTGCTGCGCCTGCTGGAACGGCGCAGCGGCCTGCGCGACGCCGTCGAGCGCATGCTGCCCGAGCCGCCCGAGCTGGTGATCGTCGACGCCAGCGCCATCGAGACCGACGAGGCGGACTTGCTGGAGCGCCTGGCGCGCCAGTATCCGCTGGCCGTGCTGATGCTGCTCACGCGCGGCCAGCAGCAGGATGTGCTGATCCGCGCCATGCGCGCCGGCATGCGCGAAGTGCTTCAGCTGCCGCTCGTGCACAAGGCCTTCCATGAAGCGATGGATCGCGTCGATATCCAGGCCGGCGTGACGCAGATGCGCGACGGCAAGGTGCTCGCCTTCATTTCCTGCAAGGGCGGCAGCGGCGCCACCTTCCTGTCGACGAATTTTTCCTACGCGCTGGCGACGATGGCCGGCTGCAAGGTGCTGCTGATCGACCTGCACGGCCAGTTCGGCGACGCCACCCTGTATGTGTCGGACCAGAAGCCGGCCATGACCCTGTCCGACATCTGCGCGCAGATCGCGCGCATGGATGGCGCCTTTCTCGCCTCGTGCCTGGTGCACGTGACGCCGAACTTCGGCGTACTGGCGGCGGCCGACGACCCGGCGCACAAGGTCGACATGCAGCCCGACCACATGGACCGCATCCTCGCCGTGGCGCGCCAGCACTACGACTACATCGTGCTCGACGTGGGACGCCAGATCGACGCGCTGTCGCTGCGCGCGCTCGACAATGCCGACGCCATCTACCCGGTGCTGCAGCTGGCCCTGCCCGACATCCGCGACGGGCGCCGCCTGCTCGACATCTTCCGTTCGCTCGGCTACCCGGGCGAGCGCCTGCGCCTGATCGTCAACCGCTACGAGAAGGGCGGCCGCCTGCGCCTGGCGGACCTGGAGCAGGCGCTGGGCGCGGAAGTGGTGCACACGGTGCCCAACGATTACATCGCGGCCACCGATTCCGTCAACCAGGGCATCCCGCTGCTGCAGCTGTCGCGCACCAGCGCCGTGGCGCGCAGCCTGGCCGAGCTGGTGGAACTGGTGACGGCGCGCCGCGTGACGGAAAGCCGCGGCCTGTTCGACCGCCTGTTCAGCCGTGGCGAGCGCAGCGAAATTTGACGCAGCACACAGCAGCAAAGGCTCCCGCCGGGAGCCATCATGGGAGCCGAGATGACTTTACGCGAACGCCTGGCGGCGAATGAACAGATACGGCCGGCCAGCAATGGACAGGGGGCACTGGCGCTGCATGCGTACCAGGAGCTGAAGAAGACCATGCACCAGACGATACTCGACCGTATCGACCTGGAGCGCCTGAAGCGCCTGACGGCCGAGCAGTTCAAGCACGAGCTGGCGCTGCTGGTGCAGCGCGTCATCGAGGAAGAGCGCATCGTCCTCAACCAGCACGAGCGGCATAGCCTGGTGCTCGACATCCAGCACGAGATGCTCGGCTTTGGTCCGCTGGAACCGCTGCTGGCCGATGCCAGCGTCTCCGATATCCTCGTCAACACCTGCGACAAGGTGTATGTCGAGCGGGGCGGGCGCCTGCAGCTGACGGACGTGACCTTCCACGACAATGCGCACCTGATGAAGATCATCGAAAAGATCGTCTCGCGCGTGGGCCGGCGCGTCGACGAATCGAGCCCGATGGTCGACGCGCGCCTGCCAGACGGTTCGCGCGTGAACGCCATCATCCCGCCGCTGGCCGTCGATGGTCCCATTCTGTCGATCCGGCGCTTCGCCGTGCAGCCGCTGACGATCGCAAACCTGCTCGACTACAAAAGCCTGACGCCGCCCATGGTGCAGGTGCTGCAGGCGCTGGGCCAGGCCAAGGTGAATATCCTGATCTCAGGCGGCACGGGCAGCGGCAAGACGACGCTGCTCAACGTCCTGTCCGGCTTCATCCCCGGCAGCGAGCGCATCGTCACCATCGAGGATGCGGCCGAACTGGCGCTGCGCCAGCCGCACGTGGTGCGCCTGGAAACGCGGCCGCCGAATATCGAGGGCAAGGGCGAAGTGAGCCAGCGCGCGCTGGTGCGCAACGCGCTGCGCATGCGCCCCGACCGCATCATCCTGGGCGAGGTGCGCGGCGCCGAGGCGCTCGACATGCTGCAGGCGATGAACACGGGTCACGAGGGCTCGCTGGCGACGATCCACTCGAACACGGCGCGCGACGCGCTGGCGCGGCTGGAAAACATGGTCGGCATGGCCAGCGTGAACCTGACGCCGCGCGCCACGCGCCAGCAGATCTGTTCGGCCGTGACGGTGGTGATGCAGGTGTCGCGCCTGACGGATGGCGCGCGCAAGCTGGTCAGCCTGCAGGAAGTGACGGGCATGGAAGGCGACATCATCGCCATGCACGAAATCTTCCGCTTCGAGCAGACGGGCGTCGATGCCGGCGGCAAGGTGCTCGGCCACTTCTGCGCCACCGGCGTGCGGCCCCGCTTCACGGAGCGCCTGCGCATGTTCGGCGCGCCCGTGCCGGATACGGTCTTCGATCCGGACCGCATCTACGAATAGGAGACAGCATGGACCTGGTGTTCTACGGCTTTGCCGTGCTGCTGTTCGCCGCCTGCATCCTGATGGTGGAGGGGGCCTGGCTGTGGTGGTCGGGCACGCACGGCAGCGCGGCGCGGCGCATCAACCGGCGCCTGCGCCTGATGGCGGCGCGCGGCGAGGCGGGCGGCGAACGGGTGTCCATCCTCAAGCAGCGCCGCTATGCGCGCGCGCCGGGCCTGGACCGGCTGCTGCGGCGCGCGCCGCAGGCGGCGCAGCTGGACCGGCTGCTGCTGCAATCGGGCCTGTCCTGGTCGGTGGCGCAATTTCTCGGCGGCATGGGCGCCGTGCTGCTGGCGGCCTTGCTGCTGCTGGCCGCCTGGCCCATGCCGCTGCCGGGCGCCGTGCTGTTGCTGGGCGTGGCCGGCGGCGGACCGGTCATGGTCGTGCTGCGCGCGCGCGCGGCGCGGCTGCAAAAGATCGAGGCGCAGTTGCCGGAGGCGGCCGACTTCCTTGCCCGCGCGCTGCGCGCCGGCCACTCGTTTTCCAACGTGCTGCAAATGGTGGGCGACGAGTTGAACGAGCCGATCAGCGGCGAATTCAAGATGGCGCACGAGGAGATCAATTACGGCGTGCCGATGAACGAGGCGCTGCAAAACCTGGCCGCGCGCATCCCGCTGACGGACTTGCGCTACCTCGTCATCGCCGTGCTGGTGCAGCGCGAATCGGGGGGGAATCTGGCCGAAGTGCTGGTCAGCATCGCCCGCATCATCCGCGCCCGCCTAAAGCTGCTGGGCCAGGTGCGCGTGCTGTCGGCCGAGGGCCGCATGTCGGCCTGGGTGCTGGGGCTGATGCCGGTGGTGATGATCGGCGTCATGGCGCTGGTCAACCCGCAGTACATCAGCCTGCTGTGGACCGACCCCAGCGGCATCAAATTGCTGTGGTATGCGGCCGGCATGGTGGCGCTGGGCGTGGTCTGGATGCGCAAGGTCATCCGCATCCGCATTTAAGCGATCGCCTGAAAAACGTCCATGGCGTTGTGCCGTCGCCTCGTCGTACGACGGTACTTGCCTGGTCCCGAACGTTTTGTCAGTCGATCAATCGGAGGAAATGCCATGACTGGCCCGCAACTGCTGTTCCTGTTGATCGTCTTTGCCGTGGTGGTGGCGCTGGCCCTGCTGGCGTGGCTGATCTTTTTTCCCGGCGCCTTGCGCCAGCGCCTGTCCGGCACCATGGCGCCGGCCGCCAGCGATGCCGTGCCGGAGAGCGGCTGGGTGGAGCGCGTGGCGCGCGTGGCGCAGCCGTTCAGCAAGCTGTCGCTGCCGGAAGAAGGCTGGGAGCGCTCGCCGCTGCGCACGCGTTTCATGAATGCGGGCTGGCGGCAAGCCAGTGCGCCGGCCCTGTACTTTGCGGCGAAAACCGTGCTGGCCCTGCTGTTTCCCACCGTGCTGGGGCTGTATGCGGCCAGCGCCATGGCGGCGCAGTTGCGCAGCGTGCTGCTGTTGTTGCTGTGCGTCAGCGCCACGGCCGGTTATTACCTGCCGAACCTGGTGCTGTCGGGCACGGCGAAGCGGCGCCAGCGCGACATCTTCGAAAACATTCCCGACGCGCTCGACTTGCTGACCGTGTGCGTGGAAGCGGGCCTGAGCCTGGAACGGGCGCTGGTGAAGGTGTCGGGCGAGATCCACATCAAGAGCGTGGTGCTGGCGCAGGAATTGCAGCTGGTGCTGATGGAGATGCGCGCTGGTTTCAGCAAGGAAAAGGCGTTGCGCAACCTGGCCCTGCGCAGCGGCGTGGAAGACGTCGACACGCTGGTCGCCATGCTGATCCAGTCCGAACGCTTCGGCACCAGCATGGGCGACTCCTTGCGCGTGCATTCGGAAAACCTGCGCAGCAAGCGCAGCCTGCTGGCCGAGGAGGCGGCGGCCAAGATCGCCCTGAAATTGCTGTTTCCCCTGATTTTTTGCGTCTTTCCCACCCTCATGCTGGTCCTCATGGGGCCGGCCGTGATCGAAGTCTATCGCGTACTCGTGCCGGCCATGGCCAGCCGCTGAAAGGAGATACCATGCGTTCGACGATTTCCCGCCTGGCCGCCGCCTGCGCCTGCCTGGGCCTGGGCGCCTGCGCCAGCCACACGGCGCCCGCGCCGCCGCCGTTGTCGCCGCTGCCTGACGCCGACAGCGCCTATGCGGCGGGGCGCCAGTCCTTCGACCGGGGCGACCTGCCCGCCGCGCAGGCGGCGTATGAGCAAGCGCTGCGCAGTGCGCCGCGCCATGTGCATGCGCGCAACGCGCTGGCCGTGCTGCACGCGCAGCGCGGCGAGCATGACGCCGCCATCGCCCATTGGCTGGCCCTGACGCAGGAAGCGGGCACGCCGCGCCCGCAGCAGGCCTATCTGTTCAGCAATCTCGGCCACGCCTATGCCTTGAGCGGCCGCGATGCGCTGGCCTTGCCCGCGCTGGAACAGGCCTGCCTGCTCGATCCGTTCAATGCGCTGGCCTGGCAGCACCTGGCGCAAGTACTGGAACGGCTGGGGCAGCACGAGCGCGCCGCCGTGATGCGGCGCCAGGCAAACAGCTTGCAAGAGCACGACCCGCGCCGCGATGCGGCCCTGTTGCGCGGCGCGGCGGAACCCGTTGCGCTCGCGCCGGTAGCGGCGGCACCGGCCATGGCGCGCGTGGAAATCACGCAACGCGACGGCATGGCCCTGTTGCGGCGCGTGCCGGCGATGGAGCGCGGCGTCCCCATTGCTGTCGCTGCGCCGGCAACGGCGGCGCTGGCCGGCGCGCCGCGTCCGCGCCTGGAAATCCTCAATGGCAATGGCGTGCCGGGCATGGCCGCCGCGCTGGCGCGCAGCCTGGCCGGCGGACCCGTGCAGGTGGTGCGCCTGGGAAATGACAGCTCGTTCCAGGTGGCGCGCACGCGCGTCGAATACCGGCCCGCGCAGGAGCAGGCGGCGCGCCAGCTGGCCCGCCAACTGGGGATGCCGGTGCAAACCCTGCCCGCCGACTGTCCCGCCAGCGAACTGCGCCTGATACTCGGGCGCGACTTCGGCGACCCCGCCACCTTGCACCGTTACTATCTGCAGCAGCTGCAACTGGCGCGCCAGGCGCTGGCGCGGTTGGGCTGAAGCGCAGCCGCCCAAGCAAAAACACGCGGCGCCCTGGCGGGCGCCGCGTGTTTTTGCTTGCTGCTAATTATTTGGGTTGCCGCCGCCGCGTGAAGGCCAGGGCCGCCAGGCCAGTGCCTAGCAACAGCAGGGTGGCCGGTGCCGGCACCACGACGATCACGGGATCGATCACGACGATATCGGTGCGCGTGGACTTGGAAAAATTCAAGGTGTAGCTGCCGGCCGCCAGCGCGAAGTTCGACGTCAGAGAAAATTGCGCCAGGCCATTCGTGAAGGCGCGCCCTGTGGACGGATCGTTGGTGCCGGCCGTCATGTTCAGGCTGAACGGATCCAGGCTGCCCGCGCCGTGGTTGCCGTTGATGTCGCTGCCATTGTTGGCGTCGCCATCGGGCGCGAACTGGAAGATCACGCCGTCGGCATTGGCATGCGACAGGCAGCCGACGGGGCTGGCGCTGTTGCATGAGATATTGAAGATATCCATGATCGACACATTGGACTTGTCGCCCATCGCCGTCACGCTGGTGCGCAGGTCGCGCCGTCCCATGAAGCTGAAGGTGATGAAGCCGGCGCTCGACAGGGTCAGGTTGACGGAGCCGGTCAGCGTGTCGCCGGCCGTGGCCGAGGCGGCGCCCACCGTGTTGCGCTGCGCCTCCGAAACGGCCAGCACGGTGGATCCAGTGCCGTTGAGCATGTTGCCGAAGGCGTGGGCATCGCCGCGCGCAAACTCCAGTGCCGTGGTGGGGGCGTAGTGGTTCTGCGGCAGGCCCGTGCAACCGCTGCCGGAACACACTTGCGGCACGTCGGCATTGGCGGCCGGGCCCGTGTTGACGGCGCGCGGATTGACGGCCACGCCGCCCTGGAAAAAGGCGCTGTCGCTGGCGTTGCGGTTGGCGCCGGCCAGCGACAGCGCGCCGGCGCTGGTGGTGATGCGGAAATTGCTCAACTCATTGACGGCCAGGCCGTACGCCCCGGCATGCGCCTGGCCGCTGGCCAGCAGGCTTGCCGCCGCCAGTGCGCCCAGCCAGCCCAGGGTCTTGCTTCGTGTGTGATCGACATTCATCGCAGCCTCTTATCGTGGTCAGTCTCGGAAAATCCGGGGGGATAAAGAATCCAGGACGACTTGCCTGGATTCATCTCGTAGACGGAGATAAGCAGCTTGCGTGCCACACAAGAAAATCCTGTCGAATCAAACGCTTGCGCAAAGCGGGTTGGACTGGTGGAAGCAAAGTGTAAGAATGGCCGACGCCGCTTGCCGGCCGGTCGCTACCGCGCCTCAGGTGCCGCGGTGGTAGCCGAGATGCCCACCGGAATTGCGCGCGCAACCGCAGCCGATGCGCGCCACTTCCTCGCCTGCCGTCAGTTTCCAGTTGGTAATCGTCGTATGCTGCCAGTCGATGTCGCTTTTCTTGACAGGTTTTACCGTCAGGGTGCGCGCTTGCGCATCCGCGTATTCCATCAGCTCCTCGTCGTCGGCGATATCGAAATGGCGGTGGATCAGGGAAATGCCGAAACGCTCGAGCGCGCCGTAGCGCTGCAGCACGTCGCGCAGCTCGCGAAAGCAGGCCACGTCCTCGGGCAGCAAGGGATTGACGGCGGAAATATCGGCGACGGGCTGCCACTGCATGGCGTGGATGTTCAGGCTGTGCATGATAGGCTCCTGTGCCCCGTGATGATAGGCCCAGGCCGCCGGAGGGGCGCCGGCACGCCTGGCGAAATGCCCATCGTGGCCGTAAGGCTGCTGCGGCGCTTGCGCCAGATCAAAGGTGCGGCAGTCGCCCCTCGCCCGGTAAAATAGGCCATGGCAAACAAAACTCCCACCTTCCCCGGCGCGCGCACGGGCCGCGGCCAGGTCCTGGCCGTGCTGCTGTCGAACCGCGACCAGTCCGGCGCCGAACCGCTGCAAGGCCGCGTCTCGCTGGCCGCCATCGTCAAGGCGTTAAAGCGCAAATACCATTGGCCGATCGAGACGCACAGCTTCCCCGCCAATACGCAGGACGGCCGCGCCAGCTGGGCAACCGTCTACAGCTTGCCGGACAAGGTCATCGAGACCGCGCTGGACCACGGCGGCCGGGAGTGGCTGGAGAGCAGGTCAGTCGCCAGGCGCTAGTGAGAGGGCAAGGTTGGGCCAGGCGCCGCCGCGGGCACGCCGCTGCCGCCCATGCCACATGGCTTTATTCGAGGCGGAAGCCGACCTTCAGCGTGACCTGGAAGTGCGCCACCTTGCCATCGACGATATGCCCGCGCGAATCGGTCACTTCATACCAGTCCATGTGCTTGACCGTGAGCGCCGCCTTGGCAATGGCATCGCGGATCGCCTGATCGCTGCTCTCGGTCGATGTGCCAACCAGTTCGATCAGCTTGTAAGTGTGTGCGGACATGATGTTTCCCCAGTAGGAAAGCCGGACATCGAAAGGTTCTTCTTTGCTAACAAGCACCCATCTTGCGCCTAATCGCAGCCGCAGTCATTACGCAGTGCAGCAATGCGTCGCGTGAGGCTTACCTGAAACAGCGGGCCTGAAACATCGCTGAAGGTAAGGTGTCTGGAAGGCAAAACCGAGTCTGCCATCCAGATGCCGATCAGCAGCTATAGGACATCAACTCGACAGGCGAGCCTTTATTCTGTCTAATATTTCCTGTTGTGGTTTCAGAAAGGCTATCCTCGCTTGCGGCATGCAGTTGGCGGCGACGTAGTCGCTGTATGCACCGTCACGCAAGCCCTTATCGATTGCACCCCGTTTACATTTGTCTGCGATGGCATGTATATTCGAATAGGTGTTGTAATTATATTTCTCTGGATGGGCTATGTAGTTCTCATATTTTTCCTGCATGCTCACTAACTTTTCATTTTCCAGAGCTTTAAATTCTTGCTTGATCAGTATGTCGGAAGTTGATGTGCAATTTTTCTCCAATGGATTGCGATCGCATTGCACACTTCTTTGCAAGGCTCTTTCCGCAGCCATGATCATGAAGTCAGCAGCGCAATAATCTTGAGGGAATTCGCCGCAATCACCCTTGGTTGTGCGTGCTTCTGTCAAAAAAGAGTTAATTTCCTTGGTGGCTGGCGATTGTAGTTTTTGCACGAATTGACTTGTTCCAATTTTCTCCGACAGCGCACCACCGGCTTGGCATTGTGCATATACATCGAGTGCGAACTCGCCAAAATCCGTACTGTTGATTTTGTGTTTGACAGCATCCATCTGAAAATCCTTGAGCCGTCCCGCAGAAGCGTTCAGTGTTGCCTGCAATACTTGTCCCATTTGTGCATGGTATTTTTTTGCATGGCGACTCGTATAAATATCGACTTGCGCGACATATTTCTGACAGCTTGCCGGATCGCCAGTCGTATCTGCAATGACTGGCAGATTGCTCTTCACTCGCTCAGCAATATGCGTCGCAAAGTCTGCCTCCACTTGTTTACAGTAAGACGAATTTTTCCATTCCAGGGCTACCTTCAATACGTCCACAATGCTGGTTGACGAACCATAAGGCTCAGCTTCATCCCTGATCTCCTGCGCAACTTCCATCGCATACCGTGGATTGGCAGGAACATCCTTCAGTGCAATTTTGGCCCGGTATTCTGTCGCCGCTCTCAAGCTGCTGTCTTCCAGGTAGTTGGCTGCTTTTGCACACTTCCCGATAGATATAATCTGTTCATGCTCGCTGCTGGTACAGCCGCTCAGAAATATACTGAAACCGCATGCGATGACAGCTCCCCAATTTCTCAACTGCTTCAGTTGTGCTTTCAAAATATAGATCCTTAGAATGATGCCTGTTATTTTTTGGTGCTGGCGAGGGTAAGCACGATGGGTCCAAAGAGCAGGCGCCAGAATCCTATCGCATGGAAAATAAAATATGCTCCCGTGCCAAAGACAATTATCTGTGCAATAAATTTCACAAGCATGCCGTTCGCCGGAGAGTTTTTCCCCTCATGTGCAAAATGTCGGCATGCAAATGGAAAATAGTCATTGATTTGAAAAATCGTATCAGCGATTTCTATTTTTTCCAAAAATTAGCACCGCTATGACAACGGCCACAATAATGATTGCACCGATAATTTCACCCAATGCGGGGAATACGGTAACGGGCCAGACAATGCCTCTGCCAAGGTTGTAAGAGAACCCGCGGTACTTGAACTCTCCAAATAACCAGCCATATACACTGAACAAGATGGCGATGGAAAAATAGGCCAGCAGAATTTTTTTCTTGAGTGTCAAAGCGTTCTCCAGGGTATGGTAGGTAACAGAAAAATGATGGAAGATGAATTTCTAAAGTATTAATAAAGAAGTATGCATTATAAATTTCCATCGGGCAAGTTTCTAGGGGTGTGAGAGGGTCGCAGATGAATGGCACCTGATAAACCGTAGTGGAGCAAAAAGCCGTTGTGGCTGAAGATAGAAGCTGCGCGCGTAGCGAGTGCCAGCGGCTGTCCAGCGTGATACCGGCTGGCTTGATCGGGGCATCAGATTGCGCGCTACAGGCAGCACGATTTCACGTTGGGGCTGTAGGAAGTGCCTGTTGTTGGCCAGCCAGCGTGGCGGCTGGTCAGTTGGTATGTCCAATAGGCGTGCCTTTACGGCGGCCACCGCAAATTGATTGCGGCGAGGTACGGATGGTCGCCCTATCGATGGGAAGACTCCCGCCTGGCATTTTGTGGTGGCTGTTGGCACCCCGGCGTTCTGACGGGATTGCCGTGCCGCCGGAGTTTGCAGAGGCGTTGCCGGAGTTACGGTGCAGGGACGAGCGTCGGTGCGCTCTCGTGCAGCGGCAGGAGTCGAAAAGAAAAAAGGGCTACCAGCCGAAGCGGGTAACCCTTTGATTTCCTACTGAATTCTGGTGCCGACTGCCGGTTTCGAACTGGCCACCTGATGATTACAAATCAACTGCTCTACCAAATGAGCTAAGTCGGCAAAAACTGCGCGTTGCGAATTATACGCTATTTAATGCGCGTCAGGGTCGGGCGGCCGCCTTTTTTTGGTGGCTCGTCGTCGCCGGGCGTGGCGTTGTCGCGTTGTTCGGGGGAGCTGGTCGGCACGGACGACAGGGTCGGCGCGCTGGCGGCCGGGGCGAGCACTGGCGGCGGGACGTCGGCAGAGGCGGGGCTGTCGGTCGGTTGCGCGTCCGGGTCGTCGTTGCCCAGCACAGGCTCGAAGGCCATGCCCTGGCCGTTTTCGTTGGCGTAGATGGCCATCACGTTGTCGACCGGCACGTAGATTTCGCGCGAGATACCGCCAAAGCGGGCGTGGAAGCGGATGGCGTCGTTGTCCATCTTCAGGCCGCTGGTGGCGCCGAAGCTGATGTTGAGGACGATTTCGCCCTTTTTCACGTATTCCATCGGTACCGTGGTGCGCGAATCGACTTTGACCGCGAGATAAGGCGTGTAGCCGCTGTCGGTGCACCACTCGTAGATGGCGCGCAGCATATAAGGTTTGGTTGAGATTTCAGACATGGTAGGCACTATGAGGCGGGAGCGCCCCCGTCAAGCATGAGGCGGGCGCACCGGTAATTCAAAAGACTGGGCAGCGCAAAAAACAACTTTAACACATGGCCCAAGATGCCCCAGAAAGCGTAGCGAGCAAGCCCGATATCGGCTTCAGCAACGCAGCCGTACTTGAGTACGGCGAGTAACGCCAAGTCGAGAGCGGGCTGCGCAGTAGCTTGATGGGGATATCTTTTAGCGGCGCATCACCTTCTCCGAAGGAGTGAGTGCTTCGATATACGCAGGACGCGAGAAGATGCGTTCGGCGTATTTCATCAGCGGTGCAGCCGTCTTCGACAGTTCGATGCCGTAGTGGTCCAGGCGCCACAGCAGCGGCGCGACAGCCACGTCGAGCATCGAGAATTCGTCGCCCAGCATGTACTTGTTCTTCAGGAACAGCGGCGCCAGCGTCGTCAGGCGGTCGCGGATTTCCGCGCGTGCCTTGTCGTGGGCCTTGTCGTTGCTCTTGGCGCGTTCGCTTTCCAGCACGTGCACGTGCACGAACAGTTCTTTTTCAAAGTTGAACAGCATCAGGCGCGCGCGGGCACGCATCAGCGGATCGGCCGGCATCAGTTGCGGATGCGGGAAGCGCTCATCGATGTACTCGTTGATGATGTTCGATTCATACAAGATCAGTTCGCGTTCGACCAGGATAGGCACCTGACCGTACGGGTTCATGGTCGAAATGTCTTCCGGTTTGTTGAACAGGTCGACGTCGCGCACTTCGAAGTCCATGCCTTTTTCAAACAGGACCAGGCGGCAGCGTTGCGAAAATGGGCAGGTTGTACCCGAATAGAGAACCATCATTTTTTATAGTTCCTTAGAAACAAAGGGGGTGAAGCCGCGAACGGCTCACCCCAGGTCGCTTGTCCACTCGTGCGGACAACGCAGAAACAGGCACCAACCGGCCTTCGGCCGGCGCCTCACTTATTTGACTTCTTTCCAGAACGACGCGTTAAGGCGCCATGCCAGCAGAGCAAAAACCGACAGGAACAGCAGCACCCACACGCCCAGGCGTTTGCGTGTCTGCTGTGCCGGTTCGGCCATCCACTCCATGTAGCCGACCAGGTCGGCTACCGCAGTGTCATACTCGATCTTGTTCAACGTGCCTGGCTTGACTTGCTCGAAGCCGACAAATTTGTGGATTTTCTTGCCCGCTTCGTGCGGGTCATTCTCTTCCACGAACTTGGCAGTCTGGATACCTTGCAATTCCCATAACACATGCGGCATAGCAACATTCGGCACGACCATATTGTTCCAGCCGGTCGGACGAGTGTCGTCTTTATAGAACGTACGCAGGTAAGTATACAGGTAGTCGCCGCCTGTGCCAGCGGAAGATGATTTCGCGCGCGAAATTACCGACAAATCGGGCGGTACGACGCCAAAGAACGCCTTGGCGTCCTGCGGCGCCAGGGAAGTGGTCATCAGGTCGCCGACTTTATCGCTGGTGAACAACAGGTTCTGCTTGATCTGGTCTTCCGTCAAGCCCAAGTCGCGCAGGCGGTTGTAGCGCATCGACACGGCAGAGTGGCAATTGAGGCAATAATTGACGAACAATTTGGCGCCATGTTGCAGCGCTGCCATGTTGGTCTGGCGGTCGGGCGCCTTGTCCAGCGGGAAGCCGCCTTCGCTGGCGAGGGCCATGGCGGGCACGAGTGCCAGGATGGCGAGCAGTTTTTTTGCAATCTTCATATGATGTATGTCCTTTGAGCGTGGCGTGGGAGCGGCTTAGTGCGGGTGAAACGTCACACGCGACGGCACGGTCTTGAACTTGCCCATTGCACTCCACCATGGCATCAGCAGGAAAAAGCTGAAGTAAATCAGGGTGCACACTTGCGAGACGATGGTTTTCGCATCCGTTGGCGCCTGGGTACCGAGGTAGCCCAGGGTCAGGAACGACAGGCCGAAGATGGCATAGATGTATTTATGCCAGGTCGGACGGTAGCGGATCGATTTCACGGGCGAATGGTCGAGCCATGGCAGGAAGGCCAGGATCACGACGGAACCGCCAAAGAACACCACGCCCCAGAATTTCGCGTCCAGCACCTGCGGCAGCATGCCGACGATGGCGACGAGCGCGATCGCGGCGATGATGGCCTTGACCGTCGTCGACAGGCGCGACTTGAGCCAGATGAACACCACGTAGGCGGCCACGGCCGCCATCAGCACGTACATGAAGTCGGCCGTGGTGGCGCGCAGCACCGAGTAGAACGGCGTGAAATACCAGGTTGGCGCGATGTGCAGCGGGGTCTTCAGCGAGTCGCCTGGCAGGAAATTGTTGTATTCCAGGAAATAACCGCCCATTTCCGGCGCAAAGAAGACGACGGCGCTGAAAATGACGAGGAAGATCGACACGCCGAACAGGTCGTGCACGGTGTAGTACGGGTGCGATGGAATCGAGTCGAGCGGGTGGCCGTCGGCGCCCAGGTTTTCCTTCACTTCGATGCCGTCCGGATTGCTCGAGCCGACTTCATGCAGGGCGATCAAGTGCGCTGCCACCAGGCCCAGCAGGACCAGCGGGATGGCGATCACGTGGAAGGCGAAGAAGCGGTTCAGGGTCGCGTCGGACACCACATAGTCGCCGCGTATCCACAGCGACAGGTCAGGGCCGATGAAGGGGATGGCGCCGAACAGGTTGACGATCACCTGGGCGCCCCAGTACGACATCTGGCCCCATGGCAGCAGGTAGCCGAAGAACGCTTCGGCCATCAGGCACAGGAAGATGGCGAAACCGAACAGCCAGATCAGTTCACGTGGCTTGCGGTAGGAGCCGTACAGCAGGCCGCGCGTCATGTGCAGGTAGACGATGATGAAGAAGGCCGAGGCGCCCGTCGAGTGCATGTAGCGCACCAGCCAGCCCCACGGCACTTCGCGCATGATGTATTCGACGGAATTGAAGGCCAGCGCCGCATCGGGCTTGTAGTGCATGGTCAGGAAGATGCCGGTGACGATCTGCAGCACCAGCACCAGCATGGCCAGCGAGCCGAAGATGTACCAGAAATTGAAGTTTTTCGGGGCGTAGTACTTGCCCCATTGGTCATTCCACAGCTTGGTCAGGGGAAAGCGGTCATCCACCCAGCCCAGGGCTTTTTCAGCGGCGGGTGCATCGGCGGGAAATTTCGTTTCTTTGAAAGCAGCCATGATCAAGCCTCGCCTTTCTCGTCTTTACCTATCAGCAGTTTGGTGTCGCTCAGGTACATATGGCGCGGCACTTGCAGGTTGTCCGGCGCAGGCTTGTTCTTGAACACGCGGCCCGCCATGTCGAAGGTGGAGCCATGGCAAGGGCACAGGAAGCCGCCTTCCCAGTCATCGGGCAGGGACGGTTGCGGGCCGGGGGTAAATTTCGAGGAAGGGGAGCAGCCGAGGTGGGTGCAGATGCCGACGGCGATGAGGATTTCAGGCTTGATGGAGCGCCATTCGTTCATGCAGTACGGCGGCGTGAATTCGGCGGGGTTGCGTTTGGAATCGGCATCGGCGACCTTGCCGTCCGTTTTCTTGAGCGAAGCGACCATTTCCGGCGTGCGCTTGATGATCCAGACCGGCTTGCCGCGCCATTCGACGGTGCGCATTTCGCCGGGTTGCAAGGTGGTGATGTCTACTTCGACCGGCGCGCCAGCCGCTTTCGCGCGCTCCGACGGCTGGAAGGTGCTTACCAAGGCTCCCGCGGTTGCCAATCCAACTACACTGCCCGCCGCGCACGTGGCGACGAGCAAGCCGCGACGGCCTGAATCGACCTGCTTTTCGTTACTCATGCAAACCCCAATCAGTCAAAATGCGAATCTTTATTATGAGTGGCAGCCGCGAAAAACCCGTCGCCGAAGCTCTTTCCCACTGTTTGCCGCAACCCGCATCTTTGTACGGTAAAGTGACAACATCCCTGCGGAACTTCGGCCAATGGCGCAGCCCGTGCCAGTTTCTTGTTGATTATCCGGAAGCAAAAAAGGTGCTTCTGGCAACCGCAAATTATAAGTGAAGCAAACAACGAATAAAACAAAAACGTTGCTTGTACCATAATTTATATACTTTTGCAGGAGGTGGCTAGTTCTTTCGAACTAGATGCGCAAGGCTGTGCCGGAATTGGTCTCGCCGGCAACCAGAAGTTGGTGGCACTGGGAATCAATAGTATGATCGGCATGTTTTTTATACATATCCGAAGGAGAAATTCATGGCAATGATGCAAGAATTTAAAGAATTTGCAATGAAGGGCAACGTCGTCGATCTGGCGGTCGGTGTCATTATCGGTGGCGCCTTCGGCAAGATCGTCGATTCCTTGGTGCAAGACGTCATCATGCCGCCCATCGGGCGCATTTTCGGCGGCCTCGATTTCGCCAACTATTATCTGCCGCTGAATGGCCAGGCCACCACCCTGACCCTGGTGGAAGCGAAAAAGGCGGGCGCCGTGCTGGCCTACGGTAACTTCCTTACCATTCTGCTCAATTTCGTCATCCTCGCCTTCATCATCTTCCAGATGGTGCGCCTGATGAACAAGGCCCGCCGCGCCCAGCCGGAAGCGCCGGCGGCCGCGCCTGCCACGCCGGAAGACATCGTCCTGCTGCGTGAAATCCGCGACTCCCTGCAGAAGAACGGACAGAAGAGCAACGATCTGGCAAAATAAGCCGGACCGGCACCGGGCCGGCTGACCTGGACAGAGAGCCCTATGCGACGATTTTGGTTATTGTTTGCGCAAACCGTGACCATCGCGTTGGCGCTGTACTTTGTGTATGGCGCGCTGCGCCCGGCCAGCCGGGTACAGCAGCTGGGCTCGCCGGCGAAACCGGTGCCCGTGGTGGAAACGGCGTCGAGCAGCCTGGCGCCCGGTTCCTACCGCGACGCGGCGGCGCGCGCCATGCCCGCCGTCGTCAACATCCTCACCCTGCAAGTACCCAAGCGCGGCGCCCATCCGCTGGCGCGCGACCCCTTCTTCAAACGTTTCTTCGGCGAGCGCGATCCTGGCGCCGACGATGACGACACCCTGCAAAACAGCCTCGGCTCCGGCGTCATCGTCAGCCATGAAGGCTATATCCTCACCAACAACCACGTGGTCGAAGGCGCCGACGAAATCGAAGTCGTGCTCACCGATGGCCGCAAGGCGCCCGCCAAGGTGGTGGGCCTGGACCCGGAAACGGACCTGGCCGTCATCAAGATCGACCTCGACAAGCTGCCCGTGATCGTGTTGGGCCAGTCGGAACTGGCGCGTGTGGGCGACGTCGTGCTGGCCATCGGCAACCCGTTCGGCGTGGGCCAGACGGTGACCATGGGCATCATCTCCGCGCTGGGACGCAACAATCTGCACATCAACAGTTTCGAAAACTTCATACAGACGGACGCGGCCATCAATTTCGGCAACTCGGGCGGCGCCCTCGTCGATACGCGCGGCAACTTGATCGGCATCAATACGGCCATCTATTCGCAAAGCGGCGGCTCCGTCGGCATCGGCTTCGCCATTCCCGTCTCGACGGCGAAAACCGTGATGGAAGCCATCATCAAGGATGGCCACGTGGTGCGCGGCTGGATTGGCGTGGAAACGCAGGACATCACGCCCGAGCTGGCGCAAAGCTTCGGCTTGCAGCGCTCGAGCGGCGCCATCATCGCCGGCGTCGTGCGCAATGGCCCGGCCGACAAGGCCGGCATCGTGCCCGGCGACATCCTGCTGGCCGTCGATGGCAAGCCCGTCGGCGATACGACGGAAATGCTGAACCTGATCGCCCAACTGGCGCCCGGCGGAAAAGCTAAAATGACGGTGCTGCGCAAGAATCGCGAAGCGGCGCTCGACGTGGTGGTGGGCAAGCGCCCCATCCCGAAAGAGCTTTCCAAATAGTTGCTGATCGGAAGCTGACACATGCATGTGCGTGACTTGACCCAATTTTTACGTGAACTGAGCGATAACAACAACCGGCCCTGGTTTGTCATGAACAAGCCCCGCTACGACATCCTGCGCGAGGAATTCCTCGCCCTGGTGACGTCGCTGATCGGCGAGCTCGGCAAGTTTGACCCGGCCGTGAAATACTGCAATCCGAAGAAGGCCTTGTTCCGCATCAACCGCGACGTGCGCTTTGCGCACGACAAGAGCCCCTATAAAACGCGTTTTTCGGCCGCCATCGCGCCGAACGACATGCGCCGCCCCAGCAAGGCGGGCGGTCCCACGTATTATCTGCAGATCGATGGCCAGGGCAACTTGCTGTTCGGCGCCGGCGAATACATGCCGCCCCCCGCTCGCCTGAAGGCCCTGCGCGAACACATGGTCAACGACGCGCCAGGTTTTTCCAAAGTGCTGAAAAATAAGCGCCTGAAGGCCCGTTACGGCACCATCCAGAACGAGGGCAAGCTGCAGCGTCCACCGAAGGGTTTCGCGGCGGATGCCGAGCATATCGAATTCATCAAGCTGAAGAGCTTTTTTGTCTGGACCGAAATACCGCTGCCCGTCAACGCGCCCGAGAAACTGCTGCCGACCCTGGCGGAAGGCTTGAAGGATGCGTGGCCGCTGGTCGAGTGGATGCGCGGCGCGAAGGAGCCGGAGGAAGAGGCGGCTTGAACCGGTAGTCTAGCTAAGCGGGAGAAGATGATGGCATTAGTACATGCAGCATCGGGCCAGGTGATCGACGTGCAGGGGGCGGATGGCGAGAATCTGTCGCAGTTTTCCGCCATTGCGCTGGCCAAGACGGACGAACTGGAATTGATCCGCATGTGCATGCCCAAGGGCAAGACCATGCCCGAGCATCATGTACTGGGAGAAATCACCCTGCTGTGCCTGCAAGGCGAGGTGGCGGTGGAAGCACATGGCGGCGTGCACGTGCTGGGGCCGGGGCAGATGCTGTACCTGCACGGCGGCCAGGCGCATGCGCTGGCCGCGCGCGAAGACAGCTTGCTGCTGCTGACCATACTCATGCACAAGGCGGGCCGCTAAGCCCGGCCCCGTCATTCTTTCAGGTGGCTTCGTCGCGCGGATCGCGCGCCAGCAGTTGCTGCACCATCACGTGCGGCAAATCGCCATCGAACAGCACGCCGGCCACCGCATTGGTGATCGGCATCTCGACGCCCATGCTGCGCGCCAGCTCGCGCACGGCCTTGGCGCAGGGCACGCCTTCGGCCACATGGCCGAGTTCGGCCACGATGGTGGCCAGCGCCTTGCCTTGCGCCAGGCCCAGGCCGACGCGGCGGTTGCGCGACAGGTCGCCCGTGCAGGTCAGAATCAAATCGCCCATGCCCGTCAAGCCCATGAAGGTTTCCGTCTGGCCACCGAGGGCCGTGCCCAGGCGCGTGATTTCCGCCAGGCCGCGCGTGATCAGGGCGGCGCGCGCATTCAGGCCCAGGCCCAGGCCGTCGGCCACGCCGGTGGCGATCGCCAGCACGTTCTTGACGGCACCGCCCACTTCCACGCCCACCAGGTCATCGCTCGCATACACGCGGAAATTTCCACCATGCAATGCCGACACGACGCAGGCGCGCAAACTGGCGCTGTGCGAGGCGATGGTCAGCGCGCACGGCAGGCCGCGCGCCACTTCCTGCGCGAACGAGGGGCCGGACAGGGCGCCGGCGGGGATCGCGTCCCCCAGCACCTGCTGCACGATCTGGTGCGGCAGCATGCCCGTGCCGCCTTCAAACCCTTTGCACAGCCACACCAGGTTGGGGATGGCCTTGTCTTTCAACTGATGCAGCAGGGGGCGCAGGCCCGCCACGGGGCAGGCGGCGATCAGCAGGCCATGTTCGCCGCCGGCATGCGCGACGGCGGCGTCGAAATCGGCGCCGATGCGCAGTTGCGGCGGCAGGGCGAAGCCGGGCAAGTAACTGTTTTCGCCGCTGGCGGCCATGGCGGCCATGGCCTCGCCATTGCGGCCCCACAGCAGCACGTCGTGGCGGCCTGCCAGGGCCATGGCCACGGCCGTGCCCCAGGCGCCGGCGCCCAGCACGGTAATGCGGCGCGCGTCAGCCTTGGCGGCGGTATCGGGAGTGTTTTCAGGGGAAACTTGCATGCAACCTCAGTCTGGCAGGGGGAGAGGCACGGCACGGCTGGCCGGTGCCCGGATGAATCTGGCGGTGCTTACAGGCCCCACACTTCGCTGGTCTTGACGTAGCCGCTCTGGCCGTCCTTGTGGCGCACCTTGACCCAGCCGGCGCTTGCCTGTTCGCTCATTTCCAGCAGCACGCCCTTGTCGACGAGGATCAGGGGCGAGGCGTTGTCGTCGGGGCTGGCGCGAACCTTGAGGTTGGCGGCGCGCGCCACGACGTTGCGCTTGGCCGACAGGCCTTTCGCTTCCGTCCAGGCCATTTCGCCGCTGGCGTCGCGCACCTTGACCCATTCGCCGTAGCTGAGCACCACTTCCAGCGGCATGCCGCGTGGCGCCACGTACAGCTTGCCGCCCTTGGCGGACGGTGCGTCATACAGGATGACGGGGGCCACGCCCACCGTCTTGAAATCGACGGCGTGGCTGGCGGCAGTGGCCAGCATCAGTACGGCGCCGGCGATCCAGCGGAACTTGCTCAAGAGCGCACTTTTCAACATGATATTTTTGAACCTTAACGAAACACGGCGGCCAGGCCGCCGTTTCTTACCTGCAGTATAGAACACTCACAAAACCGTCGCGAGCGGCAGTGCATCGTGGCCGAGAAGCGCAGCTGTGCCAGAGCACAGCGCGCATCACAGGCCGCAAGGCGCGCCGCGCGGCAGGTTTGGTGAGATGTTCTTAGTGCGTTTCGCTGGCTGCTGGCGCTGCGGCAGCGGCGTCAGCAATAGCTTGCAGACGTTGTTGGTAGAACACTTCGAAGTTGATCTCGGCCAGGTGCACTGGCGGGAAGCCGGCACGGGTGATCACGTCGGCGATGTTGGCGCGCAGGTAAGGGTAGATGATGTTCGGGCAGCCGATTCCCAGCAGCGGATCGAGTTGATCGGCAGGGATGTTGCGTGCTTCGAAGATACCAGCTTGCTTGCCTTCAACCAGGAAAGCAACTTTATCGCCGACCTTGGCCGTCACGGTGATGGTCACGGTGGCTTCGAAGATGCCGTCGGCCAGAGGCGCGGCGCCCACGTCCAGAGCAACTTCGATCGCTGGCGCTTCTTGTTCCAGGAAGATTGCTGGGGAATTAGGTTGTTCCAGCGACATGTCTTTCAGGTAGACGCGTTGGATTTGGAAGACTGGTTGCAGATTTTCGTCAGACATGGAACGCTTTCGTTGTAAAGGACAAGAACGGCACACCGTTCAAATATGGTGCTTGCGGTATTCAAACCGCGCCGGGTAGGCGCGGCCAGATCAGGTGCGAGGGCAATTGTATCAAAACAATACGACAAAAAACCAAGCAATTTCTCGAACCCGCTTTATATCAGGCTGCCGTGCCATTTAACAAGGGGTCCAGCTTGCCGGCTTGATCGAGCGCATACAAATCGTCGAAACCGCCCACGTGGGTATCGCCCACATAGATTTGCGGCACCGTGCGGCGGCCCGTGCGTTCCATCATCTTGATGCGCTCTTCCGGGTCGAGGTCGACGCGGATCTTTTGCACGGTCACGCCCTTGGCTTCCAACAGGCGCTCGGCGCGCACGCAATACGGGCACACGGCGGTGCTATAGACAATTACTGGGACAGTCATGATGTTTCCTTATATGAGTGCAGGCGGATGTTTATTTCGCCAGCGACAAGGTTTTCAGTGGCAAACCCTGTTTTTTCCATTCGTCGATGCCGCCTTCCAGGCTCGTTGCTTCAGCGAAACCGGCTTTGCCCAGCAGGCCGACAGCCGTTGCCGAACGCGAACCTTTCTGGCAAACCACTACAATGGGGCGTGTTTTGAATTTTTCCAGCTCACCCAGGCGTTTTGCCAGTTCCGGCAGCGGAATATTTTTCGCGTCAGGCAAGTGGCCCGTGGCGAATTCTTCCTTGCTGCGCACGTCGACGATGGTGGTCTTGCCACGGTTGATCAGTTGCGTGACTTCCAGCACGGTCGCGCGCTTGCCGCGCATCGACAGCAGTGGCCAGAGGAGGGCGCCGCCGGAAATAATGACGATAGCAAACAGAAAAATGTGGTCGATAATGAATTTCACGTAGGGTCCAATGGTTTAAGTCAATCCGCGCATTATAAAATAGAAGCTGGACGAGGTCTTTTTACGTTTTGCTTTTTTGATTTGAACCCCTTGAGAAGATAGAACTATGTACAAAATCGTTTTCATGCGTCACGGCGAGTCCACCTGGAACCTCGATAACCGCTTCACCGGCTGGACCGACGTCGATCTGACGGAAAAGGGCGTCAACGAAGCCAGGGCCGCCGGCCAGATCCTCAAGCAGGAAGGCTTTACGTTCGACGTGGCTTACACCTCGGTCCTGAAGCGCGCCATCCGCACCCTGTGGCTGGCCCTCGACGAGATGGACATGATGTATCTGCCGATCAAGAACGACTGGCGCCTGAACGAACGTCATTACGGCGCCCTGCAAGGCCTGGACAAGGGCGAGACGGCCGCCAAGTATGGCGACGAGCAAGTGCTGGTATGGCGCCGCAGCTACGACACGCCGCCGCCGCCGCTGGAAGCCGACGACGACCGCGCCTCGTTCAACGACCCGCGCTACGCCGGCTTGCCGAAGGCCGCGATTCCGCTGACGGAATGCCTGAAGGACACCGTGGCGCGCGTGATGCCGTCCTGGGACGAGGAAATCGCCCCGGCCATCCGCGCCGGCAAGAAGATCATCATCTCGGCCCACGGCAACAGCCTGCGCGCGCTGATCAAGATGCTCGACGGCATCAGCGACAGCGACATCGTCGGCCTGAACATCCCGAACGGCCAGCCGCTCGTGTATGAGCTCGACGCCGACCTGAAACCGATCCGTCATTACTACCTGGGCGACCCGGCAGCGATCGCGGCGGCGCAAGCTGCCGTCGCGAACCAAGGGAAGGCCAAGTAACTTTGTCGTCTTTCTTCCGCGGCACAGCGCTCGCCCCCTCTGCTGAACGACCCCTGCCGGCGTGGCGCGCCGGTGCCATGCTGTGCCTGGCGCTGCTGCTATCGAGCGGCGCGGCGCAGGGCGCCAAACCCACCGAACGCAGCAAGCAGAAGGCGGCCGCGGAAGCACAACGTGCTGGCCTGCAACAAAAGCTGACAGAGCTCAAGCGCGACATCAGCCGCACGGAAAGCGCCAAGGATGACGCGGCCGATACCCTGGCCGAGTCGGAAGAGGCGATTTCCAACGCCAACCGCGCCTTGCGCGACCTGGCGCAGGAACAAAGCGAGACGGGCGTCAAACTGGGCGCGCTGGGACAGGAACACCAGCGGCTGACGGCGACGGTCGAGAAACAGAAGGCGCAGCTGTCAAAATTGCTGCGTGAACAATATGTCGCCGGCAACGAGGACCGCATCAAGCTGCTCTTGTCGGGCGACAACCCGAACCGCATCAACCGCGACCTGCAATTCATGGCGTATGTGTCGCAGGCGCAGGCGCGCCTGCTGGAAGCCTTGCGCGCCAACTTGCTGGCCGTGGAAAAGAACCAGGCGGACGTACAGAACGCCAAGGATGAGCTGGAAGAGATCGCGCAGGAAGAGCGCGACCAGAAAGCCCTGCTGGTGCAGGAAAAGGCGCGCCGCGCCGCCTTGCTGACGAGCTTGTCGCAGCGCCTGGTGGCGCAGCGCAAGGAAGTGGGCAATGTCGAGCGCGACGAACAGCGCATGGGCAACCTGGTCGACAAGCTGGCCAAGCTGATCGAAGAACAGGCCGCCGCCGCCGCGGCCGAGAAGAAACGCCAGCAATTGCTGGCCGAGCAGCGCGCCGCCGCGAAAGCGGCCGCCGACGCCAAGATTGCCGCGGAAAAACGCGAACGCCTGCTGGCCGCGCGCGCCAAGGCGGCCCAGGCGCAGGCCGAACGCGAACGAATTGCCAAGGAGCAACAAAATAAATCGGGCAAGATCAAGCCGCAGACGCCGCCGCCGCCCGTGAAACTCGACCCCATCGATGACGACGAGCCGCCGCAGGTGGCCAAGGTGGTGCCGAAACCCGAACCGAAGCCGGAACCGGAGCCCGAGCGTCCAAGCCTGGGCCCGGCCGCGCCGGCCGGCGCCTTTGCCAGCCTGAAAGGGCAGTTGCGCGCGCCCGTGGCGGGCAAGATCGCGGCCCGTTTCGGCAGCAAGCGCGGTGACGGCCCCAGCTGGAAGGGCGTCTTCATCCGCACGGGCGAGGGCAGCGAGATCCACGCCATCGCCGGCGGACGCGTGGTGTTTTCCGACTGGCTGCGCGGCTTTGGCAACCTGATCATCGTCGACCATGGCGGCCAGTACATGAGTATTTATGGCAATAACCAGTCCTTGCTGAAACGCGTGGGCGACGCCGTCAAGGGCGGCGAGACCATCGCCAGCGCGGGCAACAGCGGCGGCAACGAGGAATCAGGGCTATACTTTGAACTGCGTCATCAGGGCCGCGCCTTCGATCCAGCCACCTGGGTGAAGTTTTAAGTTCCCCACCATTGCTGCGGCATCGAATTTGTAGATTGCGAAGAACACATGGGCATCAAAGTCAAAAGTATCGGCCTGATCGGTCTGGGCGTACTGGCCGGCATCGGCCTGTCGCTGCAGTACCCGGCCGTGGCGCAAAAAATCACGAATGCCCCGCTGCCGCTCGACGAGCTGCGCCAGCTGTCCGACGTCTTCGGCCTGATCAAGACCGATTACGTCGAGAAGGTGGAAGACAAGAAACTGCTGACGGAAGCCATTTCCGGCATGGTGTCGTCGCTGGACCCGCATTCCGTCTACCTCGATAAAAATGCCTTCAAGGAAATGCGCGAAAGCGTGCAAGGCAAGTTTGTCGGCATCGGCATCGAAGTGAGCATGGAAGACGGCTATGTGAAAGTGGTCTCGCCCATCGAGGACAGCCCTGCCGCCAAGGCCGGCATCCAGGCGGGCGACCTGATCACCCGTCTCGACAATATTCCGCTGAAAGGCTTGCAGCTGGAAGAAGTCATCAAGAAGATGCGCGGCCAGCCCGGCAGCAAGCTGGTGCTGACCATGTCGCGCAAGGGCGAGAGCAAGCCGCTGGTATTCCCCATCGTGCGCGAGGAAATCCGCGTGCAAAGCGTGAAGGCCAAGATGGTCGCGCCCGGCTATGCCTGGTTGCGCATCGCCCAGTTCCAGGAACCGACCGTCGATGACATGGTCAAAAAGATCAACGCGCTGTATGCGCAAGACCCCAAGCTCAAGGGCCTGGTGCTGGACTTGCGCAACGATCCCGGTGGCGTGGTGCCGGGCGCCATCGGCGTGGCGACAGCTTTTCTGCCAGGCAACTCCATCATCGTCTCGACCAAGGGCCAGCTGCCCGAGTCGAAACAGGTGTTCTATGGCCGCCGCGAATTCTATGCGCCGCCCGGCACCAGGGCCGATCCGCTGGCCAAGCTGCCGGCCGCGCTGAAAACCGTGCCGCTGGTGGTGCTGGTCAACGCCGGTTCCGCATCGGCCTCGGAAATCGTTGCCGGCGCCCTGCAGGATTACCAGCGCGCCACCGTCATCGGCACGCAAACGTTCGGCAAGGGTTCCGTGCAAACCTTGCGCCAGATCACGGCCGATACGGCCGTCAAGCTGACGACGGCCCGCTATTACACGCCGAAAGGCCGCGCCATCCAGGCGCGCGGCATCGTGCCCGACCTGCTGGTCGATGAGACGGCCGACGGCGATGGCTGGAACAGCCTGCGCGTGCGCGAGGCGGACCTGGAAAAACACTTGAGCAGCGACGACGGCAAGCCGGAAGCGGCCAAGCCGACGATGGAAGGCATGCACGAGCAGCTCGAGGAAGAGCAGCGCCTGATCGCCACGGCGAAAAAGCGCAAGCCGCTCGAATACGGCGCCAAGGACGATTTCCAATTGCAGCAAGCCTTGAACCACTTCCAGGGCTTGCCGGTACAGCTGGCCAAGGTCGATGCCAAGGTGGAGAAGATCGGCGCCAAGCCCGAGATCGCCTCCGACATCAAGGCCGACGATAAAAAGATTCCTGTGCAGAAACCGTAGTCGCCGCCATGCATGACGCCCAATTGCTGCGCTATTCGCGCCATATCCTGCTCAACGAGATCGGCATCGAAGGCCAGCAAGCGTTGCTCGACGCCCATGCGCTGGTGATCGGCGCGGGCGGGCTCGGTTCGCCGGCCGCCATGTACCTGGCCGCCAGCGGCATCGGCAAGCTGACCCTGGTCGACGACGATACGGTCGACCTGACCAATCTGCAGCGCCAGATCGCCCACACGACGGCCCGCGTGGGCCAGCCGAAAGTGCAGTCGGCACGCGAAACATTGCTCGGTATCAATCCCGAGATCGAAATTATTGCATTAAAGGAAAGGCTCGACGGAGCGCGCCTGGCCGAACTGGTCTTGTCGGCCACGGTCGTGCTCGACTGTACGGACAACTTCGCCACGCGCCATGCCGTCAACCGCGCCTGCGTGGCGGCCAGGGTGCCGCTGGTGTCGGGCGCCGTGATCCGCTTCGACGGCCAGGTGAGCGTGTTCGATCCGCGCACGGGCACGCAGCCGTGCTATTCCTGCCTGTTTCCGCAGGAGCAGCAGTTCACGGACGAGGCATGTTCGACCATGGGCGTGTTCGCGCCGCTGGTCGGCGTGGTCGGCGCCATGCAGGCGGCCGAGGCCCTGAAACTGGTGATGGGCGTGGGCGAATCGCTGGCCGGCCGGCTGCTGCTGCTCGACGGCTTGCACATGGAATGGAGCAGCATGCGCGTGGCGCGCGACCCTGCCTGCGCCGTCTGCGGCGAAGTGGTCTTGTCGGCCTGACAGCCCCCGCAGAATTTTTTCCCCATATGACAGGCTTTGTCATATTTCCGCTTTATACTCTGCTCTCATTACTCACCTTCTTCTCTCTTTCTTATGCAAAACGCAGCAAACCATCCGATACGCCAGCGCCGCGCGCGCGGCTTCACCTTGATCGAAATCATGGTCGTGGTGGTGATCATGGGCATCCTCGCCTCGCTCGTGGTGCCCAAGCTGATCGCCCGCACGGGCGAGTCGAAAGTGGCGGCGGCGAAAGTCGACATCGCCACCGTGATGCAAGCCTTGAAACTGTACCGGCTGGACAACCAGCGCTACCCGACCACCGAGCAGGGCTTGCATGCGCTGATCGAAAAGCCCACGACCGGCCCGGCCGCGAACGGCTGGAAGGCGGGCGGCTACCTGGAAAAGATGCCGAAAGATCCGTGGGGCAATCCCTACCAGTACCTGTCGCCAGGCCTGAAGGGCGAAGTCGACATCATCTCGCTGGGCGCCGACGGCCAGCCTGGCGGTAGCGGCGACGACGCCGATCTCGGCTCGTGGGACCTGTAAGTTTCTCCCTTCATGACCATCATGAGCCGGCGATGCAGGGCAGGCCAGCAGCGCAGCCGTGGCTTCACGCTGATCGAATTGCTGGTGGTGATGGTCATCATCGGCGTCACCCTGGGCCTCGTGTCGCTGAACGCCATGCCGAATGGCCAGCAAGCCCTGCAGAAGGAAGCCGAGCGCATCGCCCTGCTGCTGCAGCTGGCGCGCGATGAAGCCATCGTGCGCAGCCGGCAGGTGGCGTTCGAGGCCGATGAAAATCAATACCGTTTCCTCGTGCTCAATGAAAAGCTGTGGCAGCCCGTGACGCAGGACGACCTGCTGCGCGAACGCGCGTTTGCGAATACGCCCATGCTGCTCAGCGTGCAGCCATCGAACAGCGTGGCGCAGCCGCTGCGCATCATCTTCGGCCGCGAACCGGTCGACAAGCCTTTCGTCCTGACCCTGGCCAGCGGCGAACGCAGCGTGGCCATCCGCGCCGACGGCATCGGCCACTTCACGGTCGAGCAATGATGGGCTACTCCCGCCAACGCCGCCAGCGCGGCTTTACTTTGCTCGAGGTATTGGTGGCCCTCGTCATCGTCGGCACGGCCCTGGGCGCGTCCCTGCGCGCCGTGGGCAGCCTGACGCAGAACAGCGACGGCTTGCGCAGCGCCATGATGGCCACCTGGTCGGCGGAAAACCACCTGGTGCGCCTGCGCCTGGCGAAAACCTTCCCGCAGACGGGCAAGCGCACGGTCGAATGCCCGCAAGGCGACCTGCAACTGATTTGCGAGGAAGAAGTGGTGGCCACGCCGAACCCCCGCATCCGGCAAGTGCGCGTCAACGTCTATGACGCCCAGTATCCGGCCCGGCGCATCGTGCGCCTGGTCCTGCTTTCGTTTAACGACTGATGGCGCGCCGCAACCTTTCCGCCGCGGGTTTCACCCTGATCGAGCTGCTCGTGGCGATCGGCATCCTGGCCATGGTGGCCGTGCTGGGCTGGCGCGGCCTGGACAGCATCATGCGCTCGCGCGAAGTGCTCACCAGCCAGCTGGAGCAGGCGCGCGGCATGCAGCTGGCATTCGCCCAGATGCAGACCGATTGCGACCACCTGGCCGGCGCCGGCCAGGGCAACAACCTGCTCAATGGCCGCACCAACCTGACGGCCGAGAATGACCGCCTGACCCTGGTGCGCCTGGCCGCCTCGGAGCAGGAACCGCAACAGTTGCAAGTGGTCACTTACCTGCTGCGCGGCGGCGTGCTGATCCGGCGCGAGTCGAACGGCACGCGCGACCTGGCCGTGCTCGACACCCTGTGGCAGGCGGCGCGCGACGATACGGACACGGGCAGCGCCGACGTGACCCTGATGCGCGGCGTCGACAGCATGGTCATGCGCGGCTGGAACAATGGCGCCTGGAACGTGCTGACGGCGGGCGCCACCATTTCCACGCAGGTGCCGGGCCTGGAAGTGACCTTGCAGATGCCGGGCCAGGCGGCGGGCCTGTCCAAAGTCTTTTTATTGGGGCCGGGATGACGCCATACACCCGCCCCTCGCGCCAGCGCGGCGTGGCCGTCATCACGGCCTTGCTGCTGACGGCGCTGGCCATCACGGTGGTTGCCAGCCTGTTCTGGCAACAGCAGGTGCAGGTGCGTTCGATGGAAAACCAGCGTTTGCGCCTGCAGACGCAGTGGGCCATGCGCGGCATGGTCGACTTCGCCCGTTTCTGGTTGCGCCAGGACAATCCCATGCTGACGGCCGCCGACGGCGTGTGGGCCACGCCCATCGAGGAAGCGCGGCTCGACGACTACGTCGACCGTGAAAAGGTCGACACGGAAAAATTTGACGCCACCGTGTCGGGCCGCGCGCTCGACGCGCAGGCGCGCTTCAACATCACCAACCTGGCGGCGGCCACGGGCGGCGTCGATCCGAACCAGGTACAGGCTTTCCAGCGCTTGCTGTCCAATTTGCAACTCGACAGCGGCCTGGCGCAGGCCACGGCCGACGCCGTGCTGCGCGCCAAGCCGGTGCCGCGCGTCGCCAGCGACAGCGGCAAGGATGGCAAGGATGGCAAGGCGGCCGGCAAGACGGCGGGCGGCGGCAGCGAGCCGGTGGCCTTCACGCAGGTCGAGGATTTGCTGGCCGTGCCCGGCTATACGCCGCAAATCATCGAAAAACTGCGCGATTTCGTCATCGTGCTGCCGGAACTGACGGCCGTGAACGTGAACACGGCGCCGGCCGAAGTGCTGTCGGCCATCACGGACATGTCCTTGTCCGAGGCCAGCGCCCTGACTTTGAGCAATCCGCGTAAAAAGTTTGTCGATAGAGCAAATTTCCAGAATAATATCAATGGCAAGAAACCGATCGACGGCGTGGATATCGATGTGAAGAGCCGCTACTTCCTCACCGTGATCCGGGTGCGGCTGGACCGCGCCGCCCTCGATGCCGTGGCCCTCGTCAATCGAAAAACGGATCCGCAGCGCACCACCAGCCTGGTCTGGTTGCGGGAAAATTAACCCCTGAAAGCGAGTCACCTTGACAACTTTGTATATCCGGCACCCGGCCAAGGCGTCCACCGACAGCGCACCGGCCTGCTCCTTCGTGCTGGCCGGCGACGGCGGCGCCTTGCTGCAGCAGGGCAGTGCGCCGCTGGGCGGCCTGGGCCAGCTGATCGCCGGCGCGCAGCGCGTGGTGCTGCTGCTGGCGGCGGCCGACGTGACCCTGCTGCGCCTGAAGACTCCGCCCCTGGCCGGCGCCCGCCTGCGCGCGGCCTTGCCGGGCCTGGTGGAAGAGCACATCCTCGGCGACGCCCAGGATTGCCTGCTGGCCGCCGGCGCGCCCGATGCGGCCGGCATGCGCACGGTGGCCGTGGCGCAGCGTGCCTGGGTCGAGGTGCTGGTAAAAGCCTTGCTGGCGCAGGGCGCGCGCAAGGTGGCGCTGCTGCCGTCGCAGCTGTGCCTGCCGTTGCAGCCAGGCAGCGTGACGGCCGCCCTGCAGGCGAGCGGCGATGGCCTGGAACTGGCCTTGCGCCAGGCGCCGCAGGAGGGACTGGGTCTGGTGCTGCCGCCCCAGCCGCAGCAGGCGCTGCTGACGACGCGCGCGTTCGCCGGCGACGTGCCGCTGACCGTGTACGTGGCGCAGGCGGAGCTTGCGCAATATCAACAATTGGCCGCCGGCATGGATGGCGTGACGGTCGAGCTTGACCACTGGGCGCACTGGATCGCCGGCGCCCGCGCCGCAGCGCTGGACCTGGCGGGTGCGCTGGGCACGGCGACGGGTGCGGCCGCCGACTGGCGCCGCTGGCGCTGGCCGCTGCGCCTGGCGCTGCTGACGGTGGTCGTCAACCTGGTGGGCATGAATATCGAATGGATGCGCCTGAAGCGCGAGGTGGCCACCGTGCGCACCTCGATGCAGCAAACCTTCAAGGCGGCCTACCCGAACGAGGCGCCCGTGTATGGCCTGGAAGCGGAGCAGATGCGGCGCAATATCGCCGCCGCCCGCCTGCAGGGCGGGCAAGCCAGCATGGATGACTTCACCAGCATGAGCGCGGCCCTGGGCGAGGCGCTGGGCGGCCTGGCCGGACGTGGCGTGGTGGCTTCGCTCGAATACCGCGAGCGCAGCCTGATCGTGCGCCTGAAGCCGGACATGGTCGACGCCAGCGCCCAGGCGCAGGTGCGCGACGGTCTGGCTGCGCGCAAGCTGGCCCTGAATGAAACGGAGCCGGGCGTGTGGAAGATCACGCCGGCCACGGGAGCAAAAGCATGAGTGCAGCATTGAACAGGGGCCGCGCCGTGCTGGCCGGCCGCCAGCAAGCCGTGCAGGCCTTCTGGGCCGAACGCACGCAGCAGGAGCGCAAGCTGCTGGCCATCGGTGGCGTGGTGGCTGGCCTGGCCCTCGTCTACGCCGTGTTTTTCGAGCCGGCCTGGACGGGACGCATCGAATTGCAAAAGAGCTTGCCCGAGCTGCGCCAGAGCGCGGCCCAGCTGCAGGCGCTGGCGCGCGAAGCCGGTGAGTTGTCGCGCCAGACGCCGGTGCAGGTGGCACCCATGAGCCGCGCCGGCCTCGAGGCATCGCTGAAGGCGCGCGGCCTGACGCCGCAATCGCTGTCGCTGACGGGCGAATATGCGCGCGTGCAGCTGACGGGCGTGCCGTTTGCCAGCGTCATGCTGTGGCTCGATGGCTTGCGCCGCGAAGGCCGCATCGCCGTGCAGGAAGCGAAGATCACGGCGCAGACCAAGGCCGGCCTGGTGGACGCCAGCCTGAGCCTGCACCAGAGCCCGGGCGCGGCACGATGATGCGCGTGCTCGGATGGCTGCTGGCCATCATCGCCAGCGTCTGCATCACCCTGCTGGTGTTTTTCCCGGCCGGCTGGGTAGCCGGCATCGTGGAAAGGCAGACGGGCGGACGTTTGACCTTGGGCGACGCGCAAGGTACCCTGTGGCGCGGCTCGGCCTTTATTGGCGGGGCGGCCAGCGCGAATGGCGCCGTGACGCCGCTGCTGCCGGGACGCTTCAGCTGGCGCATTTCGCCGTCCGTGCTGTGGGGCGCGGTCGACGTGGAGCTGCAGAATGCAGAGGCGCTGTCGCAGGCCGTCAACCTGCGCGGGTCGTGGTCGCACTGGCAAGTCAGCCCGGCGGCGTTGCTGCTGCCGGCCGATGGCCTGGGCGGCCTCGGCGCGCCGCTGAACACGGTGGCGCCGACGGGCAGCATGCGCCTGTCGTGGAGCACCTTGCAGCTGGCGCTGGAGCAGCGGCAGTTTTCCGCCGTCGGCCGCACCACCCTGCAAATGACGGACATGGCGTCGCGCCTGTCGTCCCTGCGTCCGCTGGGCAGTTATGAACTCGATTTCGATTGGCAGGGGCAGCAGGCGGCATTGACCTTGCGCTCCATCAAGGGACCGCTGCTGCTCGATGGCAGCGGCAGCCTGAATCAGGGGCGCATGCAGTTTTCCGGCCAGGCCCAGGCCGCAGCAGGATATGAAGAGACCTTGGCGAGTTTGTTGAATTTGCTGGGACAGCGCCGTAGCAATAGCGAAAAAAACATCATCGCCTTAGAGTTTAGACAATGAAAAAACCATCCGTGAGCCCAAATACCTCCACCTTCTCGCTGCGCCGCCTCTCCGCCGCCGCCTTGCTGTGCTGTTCCGTGGCCGGCATGCCGGCGCCCGTCTGGGCCGCGCCCGGCGACGAAGCGGCGCTCAATTTCGTCGGCGCCGACATCGAGTCGGTGATCAAGGCGGTCGGCCATTACACCAACATCAATTTCGTCATCGACCCGCGCGTCAAGGGCACGATTACGCTGGTGTCGGAAAAGTCGATCAGCAAGACGCAGGCGTTCGGGCTGCTGGCCTCGGCGCTGCGCCTGCAGGGCTACGCGGTGGTCTCGGGTGACGGCTACGCCAAGGTGGTGCCGGAAGCGGACGCCAAGCTGCAATCCGTGCCGACCCAGGTGGGCAACGGCAGCAGCCAGGTGAAGGGCGACCAGATCGCCACCCAGGTGTTTTACCTGAACTACGAATCGTCGGCCAACCTGCTGGCCGTGCTGCGTCCGCTGATTTCGCCGAACAACACGATCAATGCCAACCCGGGCAACAACTCGCTGGTGATCACCGATTACGCGGATAACCTCAAGCGCCTGGCGAAGATCATCGCCGCGCTCGACGTGCCCGCCTCGACGGACCTGGACGTGATCCCCGTGCGCTATGCGATCGCTTCCGACCTGGCCTCGATGGTAAACAAGCTGATGGAAGGCGGCAGCGGCGGCGCCGGCGCGACGGCCGACAGCGGCAAGGTTTCCGTGCTGGCCGACCCGCGCACCAATTCGCTGGTGCTGCGCGCGCCATCGGCGGCGCGCGCCAACCTGGCCAAGTCGCTGATCTCGAAGCTGGACCAGCCCACCACGCAGCTGGGCAATGTGCACGTGGTGTACCTGAAGAACGCGGACGCCACCAAGCTGGCGCAAACCCTGCGTTCGGTGGTGACGTCGGACGGCACGGCCGCCACGGCGCAGCAGCCGACCAGCAACAGCCTGAACACGAACAACCAGAATAACCAGGGCGGCGGCATGAACAGCACGGGCCTGGGCGGCGGCTCGCAAAGCGGCACCTCGGGCGGCGCGTCGCTGAGCAACGGACCGCAGCAGCTGTCCTCGGGCGGCGCGGCCGGCTTCATCCAGGCCGATGCCTCGACGAATACCCTGATTTTGACCTGCAACGAAGCCGTGTACCGCAACCTGCGCGCCGTGATCGACCAGCTCGACGTGCGCCGCGCCCAGGTCTACATCGAGGCGCTGATCGTCGAAGTGACGTCGGCCAAGGCATCCGAGTTCGGCGTGCAGTGGCTGGGGCTTTCCGGCGACAGCAACAGCAGCTACCGCGTGGGCGCGCTGCAGTCGTTCGCCGGCGGCACCGACAACAATATCGCCAAGCTGGCGCTGGGCGGCGGCAAGGTGCTGCCGACGGGCGGCCTGACCCTGGGCATCTTCAAGCAGATCAACGGCGCGCTGGGCCTGGGCGCCGTGGCGCATGCGCTGGAATCGGACGGCAACGCCAACATCCTGTCGACGCCGAACCTGATCACCCTGGACAACGAGCTGGCCACCATCAAGGTGGGGCAGAACGTGCCTATCCTGACGGGCCAGTACACGAGCACGGCCGGCACCAACACGAATCCGTTCCAGACCATCGACCGCAAGGAAGTGGGCCTGACGCTGAAGGTGCGTCCGCAGATTTCCGAAGGCGGCACCATCAAGCTGGGCATCTATCACGAGACGTCGAGCGTGGACAAATCCACGGCGTCGGCCGTCAGCGGCATCACCATCAACAACCGCGTGATCGAAAACAATGTGCTGGCCGACGATGGCCAGATCATCGTGCTCGGCGGCCTGATCGAGGACAGCACGGGCGACAACGCGGAGAAGGTGCGCGGCCTGGGCGACATTCCCCTGCTGGGCAACCTGTTCAAGTACCAGACGCGCGAGCGCAAGAAAACCAACCTGATGATCTTCCTGCGCCCCGTCATCGTGCGCAACAAGGAGCAGAGCGGCAGCCTGGCGGCCGACCGCTACGACTACATGCGCTCGGCCGAGACGGCCGCCGTGCCGGCTTCGGGCAACCTGATGCTGAAAGACCTGGGCACGCCCGTGCTGCCGGCGCTGCAGGATGGCCAGCCGGTGGGCGGCAACATGGTGACGCGTCCCGTGCCGCCGGCGCCGACGCCGCCGCCAGGCGCGCCGGCCAACGCGGCCACGCCGCCGCAGCCGCTGCTGCAGCAATACCAGCAGCAGCAACTGCCGCAGCAGCAGAAATGACGGGACAGCCATGAGTAACCTGCTTCCCTACGCCTACGCGCGCGATTTCGGCTTGCTGGCCCGGCCCGGCGCCGTCGATGGCGCGCCGGTCGACGTGCTGGTGGCCGCATCGACGGCGCCGGCGGCCATCGCCGAAGTGTCGCGCCGCTTCGGCCAGATCCAGCTGACGGTGCTGCCGCGCGCCGACCTCGATGCGGCCATCGCCGGCGCCTATGCGGGCGGCGGCGGCGACGCTTCGCAGATGGCCGATGAATTCGACGCCGACCTCGATCTGACCAAGCTGCTGCAGGACGTGCCGGCCATCGAGGACTTGCTCGAGTCGTCCGACGACGCGCCCGTGATCCGCATGATCAACGCCTTGCTGACGCAGGCGCTGCGCGAAGGCGCCTCCGATATCCACATCGAGCCGTTCGAGCAGACGTCCGTCGTGCGCTTCCGCATCGACGGCAGCCTGCGCGACGTGGTGCGCCCCCGCAAGGCCATCCACGGTTCGCTCATTTCGCGCATTAAGATCATGGCGCAGCTCGACATCGCCGAGAAACGCCTGCCGCAGGACGGCCGCATCACCCTGCGCGTGGGCGGCAAGCCCGTCGACGTGCGCGTCTCGACCCTGCCCACCGGGCATGGCGAACGGGCCGTGCTGCGCTTGCTGGACAAGGAAGCGGGCCGCCTCGACCTGCAGCACCTGGGCATGAGCGCGCCCATGCTGGCGCAGTTCGATGGCCTGATCACGCAGCCGCACGGCATCGTGCTCGTCACGGGCCCCACCGGTTCGGGCAAGACCACGACCCTGTATGCGGCGCTGTCGATGCTCAACGCCACCACCACGAACATCCTGACGGTGGAAGACCCGATCGAGTACGATCTGGCGGGCGTGGGCCAGACGCAGGTCAATCCGCGCATCGACATGACATTTGCCAAGGCGCTGCGGGCGATTCTGCGGCAAGATCCCGATGTGATCATGATCGGCGAGATCCGCGACCTGGAAACGGCGCAGATCGCCGTGCAGGCGTCGCTGACGGGCCACCTGGTGCTGGCGACCCTGCACACCAACGATGCGTCGGCGGCCGTCACGCGCCTGCTCGACATGGGCATCGAGCCGTTCCTGCTGTCGTCCTCCCTGCTGGGCGTGCTGGCGCAGCGGCTGGTGCGCAAGCTGTGCGGTTCCTGCAAGACCTTCGATGGCGAATACTGGCAGGCCGTCGGCTGCGAGCATTGCGGCCAGACCGGCTACCAGGGCCGCGTCGGCGTATATGAACTGCTGCGCACGACGGAGCAGATCCGCGCGCAGATCCACAACCGCGCCTCGGAGGCGGAGGTGCGCACGGTCGCCCTGCAGGACGGCATGCTGAGCATGCGCGACGACGGCGAACGCTGGCTGCGCGACGGCACCACCACGCAGGCGGAATTGCTGCGCGTGACCAAAGACTAGGCCAGCCACCATGCCCGCATTCCGTTATGAAGCCGTCGACGCCCAGGGCGCCACCCGCAAGGGCGTGCTCAACGCCGACAGCCCCCGTTCCGCGCGCGCCGAACTGCGCGTGCAAGGCCTGGTGCCGCTGGCCGTCGAGCAGATCGCCGCGCAGGTGGACGCCGCCGGCGTGACCAGGCGGCGCGGCTTCGGCGAGCGCCTGTCGAGCACCGAACTGGCCCTGTTTACGCGCCAGCTGGCCAGCCTGCTGGAAGCGGGCCTGCCGCTGGAGCAGGCGTTTTCCGCGCTGCTGGAACAGGCCGAGCGGCCCTACCTGCGCGACCTGATCGCTTCGATCCGCTCGGAAGTGATCGGCGGCGCCGCGTTTTCCGACGTGCTGGCGCGCCATCCGCGCGACTTTGCCGAGATCTACCGCGCGCTGGTGGCGTCGGGCGAGCAGATCGGCCATCTGTCGCGCGTGCTGTCGCGCCTGGCCGACTATATCGAACGGCGCAACGCGCTGGTGCAGAAGGTCAAGCTGGCGTTTACCTATCCGGCCATCGTCACGGTGGTGGCGTTTTCCATCGTCATCTTCCTGCTCACCTACGTGGTGCCGCAGATCGTTTCCGTGTTCGCCAACACCAAGCAGAAGCTGCCCATGCTGACCGTGATCATGCTGGCGCTGTCGGACTTCGTGCGCCATTACGGCATCGTCGTGGCGATTGCCCTCGTCGGCGCCTGGGTGGCCTGGCGCCGCGCGCTGCAGCAGCCGGCCCTGAAACGGCGCTGGCATACGTGGCTGCTGACGGCGCCCCTGTACGGCAAGTTCGAGCGCAGCCTGAACACGGCCCGTTTCGCCAGCACGCTGGCCATCACCACCGGTTCCGGCGTGCCGATTTTGCGCGCGCTCGACACCAGCCGCGACACCTTGACCAACGTGGCGATGCAGGAGCTGGTGCAGGAAGCCAGCGGCGCCGTGCGCGAGGGCGTGAGCCTGGCGCGCGCGCTGTCGGCGCAAAAGCATTTCCCGCCGATGCTGATTCACATGATACGCGCCGGCGAAATCACGGGCGAGCTGCCGGCCATGCTCGAACGCGCCGCCAGCGCGCAGGAGCAGGACCTGGAGCGCCGCACGCTGACCATTGCCGGCCTGCTGGAGCCGGCCCTGATCCTGGCGATGGGCGTGGTGGTGCTGCTGATCGTGCTGGCAGTGCTGATGCCGATTATCGAAATTAATCAGCTGGTGCGTTAAGAGAAATATCAAGGAAACCATGAAGCGTTTGCCCCAACTTGTAAGCCTGGTCGCCGTCGTGGCGCTGTCCGTGTCGCTGGCCTATTGGGCCATGCAGCTGTTCAAGGCGCCGCAACGCCCGATCAACCCGCCCGCCGTGCCGGTGGTGCAGGACGCCAGCGTGGAGGCGGGCGCCTCGCTGTTCGGCGGCCAGGTCAGCGTGGCCACGGCCAGCAACTACCAGCTCAAGGGCGTGGTGGCGGCGGGCAACGGCCGTGGCAGCGTGGCCATCATCTCGACCGACGGCAAGCCTTCCGTGGCCTTGCCCGAGGGCGCCGAGGTGGTGCCCGGCGTGACGGTGCTGGAAGTGCATGCGCGCCACGTGCTGCTGCAGGATGGCGGCGTGAGCAAGCGCATCGACCTGGTGGCGGACGACAAGGCGCTGGCCATGCCGGCAGTGCTGCCGGCCACGCCGACGCCGACTCCCGCCCCGGCGCCGGCCGCGACGACGAACCTGGTGCCGCCACCGATGCCGATGGAGACGCAGCAGCGTCCGACGATGATGCCGGCGCCGGCCCAGGTGACGAGCGTGCAGCCGCCGTCAAATTGATGCATTAATCAGCACCTTCGCTTCAACCGCATTTTTGCCGATGGCGCCGTGCCGCCATCGCTACAGGAGTCTTCATGTTTTCGATCCGTGCCGTCCTGGCAGCAGGCTGCATGGCGGCGCTGTGCGCGCTGCCGCAAGCCGGCGCCGCCGCTGACACTCCCGCCGCCACGTCTTCCCCTGCCGCCGCGCAGCCATCATCCGCCGCGCCCTTGCCGGCGCGTCCGCGCATCGCGCTGGTGCTGTCGGGCGGCGGCGCGCGCGGCCTCGCGCATATCGGCGTGCTGAAAGTGCTGCAGGAGCTGCACGTGCCGGTCGACATGGTGGTCGGCACCAGCATGGGCGGCGTGGTCGGTGGCGCGTATGCGGCCGGCGCTTCCGTGGCGGACCTGGAAAAGATGGCGCGCGAAACGAATTGGGCGCGCGTGGTGGCCGACCGTCCGCCGCGCGACGAACTGGTGTTCCGCCGCCGCGAAGAGGATTTATTGCTGCCGTCGCGCATCGAGTTCGGCATCAGCCGCAACGGTATTTCCACGCCGCCGGCGGCGGCCAGCAATGCGGCGCTGGAGATGGCCTTGAACCGGCTGCTGCCCGCCGGCATGCGCGACCGTCCCGCCAGCCAGCTGCCGCTGCCTTTCCGTTCGGTGGCGTCGGACCTCGTCAGTGGCGAGCTGGTGGAGCTGGTCGACACGCCGCTGTTCCTGTCGATGCGCGCCTCGCTGGCCGTGCCGGGCGTGTTTTCGCCCGTGCGCGTGAATAACCGCCTGGTCGTCGATGGCGGGCTGGTGCGCAACCTGCCCGTCGACATGGCGCGCGCCATGGGCGCCGACATCGTCATCGCCGTCAACGTGGGCACGCCGCTGGCGCCGGAAAAGGAGCTGGGCAGCGCCATCGGCGTGGCGCAGCAGATGCTGCAGATCCTCACGGAGCAGAACGTGCAGCGCTCGCTCAAGGAAATGCGGCCACAGGACATCCTTGTGGCGCCGGACCTGACGGGCGTCAGTTTCCTCGACTTCGAAAACTATGCGCGCGCCATGCGCGCCGGCGAACAGGCGGCGCAGGCGCTGGCCACGCGCCTGGCGCCGCTGGCCCTGCCGCCGGAGCAGTATGCGGCGCGCGAGCAGCTGCGCCTGGCCGCGCCGGCCCTGCTGGACGTGGCCCTGCCGCTCACGCGCCTGGCCGTGGAAAGCGAAGGCGATATCAATCCGCGCATCCTGCAAGCCCAGTCCGGGCTGGTGGAAGGCCAGTCAGTCACCCAGGAAGACGTGCTCAAGGCGGCCGGCAAGCTGTATGGGCGCGGCGACGTGGCGCGCGTGGAGAGCGCGGTGGTGGACGCGGGCGAGCAGCGCACGGTGACCATCAAGGCCGTCGAGGCGCCGTGGGCCAGCAACCGCCTGCGCGTGGGCCTGGAACTGGCCAGCGATTTCAAGGACAGCAACAACTTTGCCCTGAAGCTGCTGCATGTGCGTTCGAACCTGAACAGCTGGGGTGGCGAGTTGCGCAGCACGGCGCAGATCGGCAATGCGCGCGGTTATGGCGTGCAGTTCTGGCAGCCGCTGGGCGCCGGCAACCCGTGGTATATCGCGCCGCAGCTGCAATACACCTCGTCGGCGATGGATTTGTTCGACCAGGGCCGGCGCAGCGCGCGCCTGGCCTATAACGGCCAGACGGCGGCGCTGGTGCTGGGACGCCAGTTTGGTACCTGGGGCGATTTGCAGTTTGGCGTCACGCGCAGGGAAGTCAAGGGCAAGCTGGCGATTCCGGCCGACCCCGAGATGCCGGAGTTGCGCGCGCTGGGCACCACGCAGTTCGTGCAGTTCCGCGTCGATACGCTCGATTCACCCGGCTTCCCCACGCGCGGCGTGCTGTTCGACGCCACCTGGACGCGCGATACGACCACGGGATCGGGCGAAACGGCCGTGGGCCAATCCTCCATCACGGGGTTGAAGGCGTTTAGCCGCGGCAACTGGGCTGGCCATGTGTATGGCGAATGGGCGCGTTCGCAGCGTGGCGAGGCGCCGCTCAACCTCGGCGGTTTCCTGCGCCTGTCCGGCACGGAATTTCAATCGGTGAGCGGGCGCAGCATCGCCCTGGCGCGCCTGGTGATGGCGCGCCGCATCGGTTCCCTGCCGAGTACTCTCGGCGGCGCCGTGCGGGCCGGCTTTTCGCTGGAAATGGGCGGCGGCTTCGATCAGAGCGAACGCTGGAAGGCCAGCAAATTCACGCAGGCGAGCAGCGCCTTCATCTCGGTCGACACGCGCTTCGGCCCCGTCTACATGGCCTCGGGCGCATCGAAGGGCGGCGAGAGCACGTTCTACCTGTTCCTGGGCCCTGTCTGGTAGCTGGCGCCCGGCGCCGGCGGCGCGGCGGGCGCGCTGCGGCGCAGGGCCGTGAAGGCGGCGAATTCCCATGAGCGAAATCCCAGCAGCAGGGTAAAGCCATCGCGTTCGGCCGGCGCCAGGCGCCGGTCGCTCTGGTGCAGGCGCGCCAGTTCCTCGGCCAGCTGGCGGATCTTTTGCACCATTTCCTGTGCGCTGGGCAGGCACAGGCGGGCCGGGATGCACATCAGCGTCTCGCCGGCGCCGTCAAAATGCCCGCTGAAATAGTCGGCCACCACGTGCTCGCGGAAGTACTGCTGCACGGGACCGTCGGCCAGCCAGTGGAAGGCGTTCGAGACGCGCAGGCTGTAGCGGTTCAGCGGCTTGAGCTCGATCAAGCCCAGCCGGTCCAGCTCGGCCAGGCAGACGATGCATTCGGCCTGCGTCAGCGCATACGTTTCCACTACCTGCTCCACGCTCCAGTGGCCGAGGCAGCAGATCGCCACCAGCAGCAGGCGCGGATGCGCCACCAGCGACTTTTCTTGCACCAGGGTGAGCGTGTCGGCATGCGGCGTGATGTCGGCCGCGCCGCGCAGCACGTCTTCCATGGCGATGCCGGAGGCCTTGCAGATCAGGGCCAGGCGCGAGAGCGACATGTCGTGCTGGCCAAACATGCGCTTGACGCTCGATTCGCTCATGGCGATGCGCTCGGCCAGCACCTTGTAGGTGATGCCGGCGGCGCGCAATTGGGTGCGCAGGACGCGCAGGACCAGTTCAGGCGAACTCACGATAGTTCCTTTCTACAAGTTTGGTAGCGGATGCCGGTACCGAATGTAGCCCTTAATGGCACTTTGCACAAGGAGATAGTACTTCCAGGCAAAAGAGATGACACTCCCGCTTGTAGCCCGCACAGCGCGCTACAACCAGGCACTCATCCACTTGTAGAGGTTATTCATGTCCATCCAATTACGTTTCCCAGTAGCGATGCTGGCGCTTGCCGCCATCGCTCCCCTGTCCGCCTTTGCCGCCGAGCCGGCGCCGGGCCCCGTCTACATGGGCGCCAGCTACGGCTTTCGCGCCAACACCGACCTCGATTGCGTGCCCGCCCAGCGCGACTGCGACAAAAGCAGCAAGCGCAGTGGCAAGGCCTACGTGGGCTACACTTTCGACGCGCTGCCGTTTCAGGGCGGCGTGGCCGTGCCTGCGATTGAGCTGGTGGGGTATCTGGGGGGAGAGGTCAAGTCCGGCTTCGACACGGGCGCCGGCAAGCGCGCTGGGCGCGGCAAGTTCACGGGCCTCGGCATGCAGGGCGTGCTGGCCTACAAGTTCGATGCATTCACCCTGAGCGGACGCGCCGGCGCGGCCTACACGCAGGGCAAGGTCGATTATCTGGACGGCGGTTCGGACAAGAAGGACAAGATAGGCCTGACCTACGGCATTGGCACGGCTTACGCGCTGAACAAGAACTGGTCGCTGCACCTGGACTGGGACCGCGTGCCAGTGAAGTACAGCAGCAAGCAAACGACCAAGGTCGACATGTTTTCGCTGGGCGCGTCCTACCGCTTCTAAGGCGGACGCCGGGCAGACGATGGCCTGATCGCGGACGCCCCCATCGGGGGTGTCCGCAGGCGGCCTGCGATGAGCACGCCCCAAGGCCTTGATTCATGCTGCTGCGTCCATGCGCCTTGCCCTGGACATTTCAAGATCAGTCTGTGACGTCTGCTTTCTGCAGCAGTTTCGCCAGCAGGCGTTTTTCCTGCTGGCGCTGGCCGGAGACGGTCTTCACGTGCGCGCCGGCGGCGCGCTGCAGGGCCGCGGCGGCCACCGGGTTGCGCGGTTTTTGCGAGGGTTCGACGCGGAACTGCATTTTCTGCCGCGTCGCCAATGCCTTGTTTGCCATCGGTCCCCTCCCTGTTTACAGCACGTAGCGCGACAGGTCTTCGTTGACCGACAGCGCTTCCAGGCGTTCGTTGACGTAGGCGGCATCGATCACCAGCAGGTTTTCCGTGCTGCTGCTGCCTTCGCTGGCCGTAAACGACACTTCTTCCAGCAGTTTTTCCATCACCGTGTGCAGCCGGCGCGCGCCGATGTTTTCCGTGCGCTCGTTAACCGAGTAGGCGATTTCCGCCAGGCGCGTGATGCCTTCCGGCGCAAATTGCAGCTTCAGGTTTTCCGTCGCCAGCAGCGCTTCGTACTGCATCGTCAGGCAGGCGTCGGTGCTCGTCAGGATGCGCTCGAAGTCCGAAATCGACAGCGATTCCAGCTCCACGCGGATGGGGAAGCGTCCCTGCAGCTCGGGGATCAGGTCCGACGGTTTCGACAGGTGGAAGGCGCCCGAGGCGATGAACAGGATATGGTCCGTGCGTATCATGCCGTACTTGGTGTTGACGGTCGTGCCTTCGACCAGCGGCAGCAGGTCGCGCTGCACGCCGGCGCGCGAGACGTCGGCGCCGCCCGCTTCGGAACGCGAGGCGATCTTGTCGATTTCATCTAAGAAGACGATGCCGTTCTGCTCGACGTTCTGGATGGCCTTCTGTTTCAGCTCGTCCTCGTTCACCAGCTTGGCCGCTTCTTCCTCGACCAGCAGTTTCAGCGCTTCCTTGATCTTGACCTTGCGCGCCTTCTTGCGCTGCCCGCCCACGCCCGAGAACATGGACTTGATCTGTTCCGTCATTTCTTCCATGCCCGGCGGCGCCATGATTTCCATCTGCGGGCCCGCCTCGGCCAGCTCGATCTCGATTTCCTTGTCATCGAGTTCGCCCTGGCGCAGGCGCTTGCGGAAGGTCTGGCGCGTGCTGTCGCCGCTGCCCGTGTCCACGGCCGCCGCCGTATTCGGCGTGAAGCCGAAGTCGCGCGCCGGCGGCACGAGGATGTCGATGATGCGGTCTTCGGCCGCGTCTTCGGCGCGCGCGCGTACTTTTTTCATCTCCAGCGCGCGCGTCTGCTTGATGCCGATGTCGATCAGGTCGCGGATGATGGTGTCGACGTCGCGGCCCACATAGCCCACTTCCGTGAACTTGGTCGCTTCGATCTTGATGAACGGCGCCTCGGCCAGCTTGGCCAGGCGGCGCGCGATTTCCGTCTTGCCGACGCCCGTGGGGCCGATCATCAGGATGTTCTTGGGCGTGATTTCATGGCGCAGGGGTTCGGCCACCTGCTGGCGGCGCCAGCGGTTGCGCAGGGCGATGGCGACGGCGCGCTTGGCCTTGGCCTGGCCCACCACGTGCTTGTCGAGTTCGGTGACGATTTCCGACGGGGTCATGTTCATGATCATAATGGCTTTCTATCTTTCTTTTGCGTAGAGTGCCCGAAAAACGTTCAGGGCAAGGCGCGTGGCCGCAGGCAGTACCTTTTTGTACGCCCAGGCCATGCAACGCAGCCATGGGCGTTTTCTCGAAGGACTCTTAGTCCAGGGTCTCGATGATGTGGGACATATTCGTGTAGATGCAGAGTTCCGCGGCGATGGTCAGCGATTTCTTGACCACTTCGGCCGGCGACAAGTCCGTGTTTTCCTGCAGCGCCTTGGCGGCCGACTGGGCGTAGGTGCCGCCCGAGCCGATGGCGCCGATGCCGTCTTCCGGCTCCAGCACGTCGCCGTTGCCCGTGATGACCAGGGTCGACTCGCTGTCGGCCACCAGCAGCATCGCTTCGAGGCGGCGCAGCACGCGGTCGGTGCGCCAGTCCTTGGCCAGTTCAACGGAGGCGCGCAGCAGGTTGCCCTGGTGTTTTTCCAGCTTGCCTTCAAAACGGTCGAGCAGGGTGAAGGCGTCGGCCGTGCCGCCGGCAAAGCCCACGAGGACCTTGCCCTGGTACAACTTGCGTACCTTGCGCGCCGTGCCCTTCATGACGATGTTGCCTAGCGTAACTTGCCCATCGCCGCCCAGCGCGACTTGCTTGCCGCGCCGGACGCAGAGGATGGTGGTGCCGTGAAATTGTTCCATAGTGACCTCAAAAGATTCGTGCCTATGCGTGCAGCGTCATGCGTGTGCGCGCCCATGGCCCAAAAGTGGGGATGGAAAAGGCAATTGCAAGCGGCATGTGCCACTGTCGCGCCTGCTTCAGTGTAGTCGGCGCGGGACGAAAAAAAAGCACGCAACCGGGGTTGTGTGCTTTTTTATTCGCCATCGCCAGGCCGCCGGGGCGGCCGCGCAAGGGACGGGGCGATCAGTCGCCGTAGAGTTTTTGCTTCAGTTCGCGCCGTTGCTGGGCTTCCAGCGACAGGGTGGCGGTCGGACGGGCGATCAGGCGCGGGATGCCGATAGGCTCGCCCGTTTCTTCGCACCAGCCATAGTCGCCGGCGTCGATGCTGGCGATCGATTGTTGTACTTTCTTCAGCAATTTGCGCTCGCGGTCGCGCGTGCGCAGTTCCAGCGCATGCTCTTCCTCGATGGTGGCGCGGTCGGCAGGATCCGGTACCAGCACGGTTTCACGCAAGTGTTCCGTGGTTTCGCCTGCGTTTTTCAGCAAGTCTTTCTCGAGCTGTTGCAGACGTGCCTTGAAGAATGCCAGTTGTGCCGGATTCATGTAGTCATCTTCGCTCATGGCGCGAATTTGGTCTTCGCTGATGAGAGGGATGTCTTGGTTGGCGGCCGGGGTCGATTTATTAGTTTTGGTCATAACTTCGCTTACCTTCGATACGACAGAGTTTTCAAATTGATCAGTTGATCGGCGATGCCGAGCAACTGTACAGGTTCCGCTTGGCATTGCTGTCCAGCTGTACTGCTTGCGACCTTGGCTTGCCGGCGGTGGCCAGGACTACCGGCCGGCGATAATGCCATGTTGATAACTTTTTGCCGCTATATGCCGGTCTCGCTCGCCGCGTCGACCTGCGTGTTGGGTGGATCGGTTGCATGCCTGGCATGCGGCCAGCGGCAGTTTGCCAGCATTTCATGACAGGCGAACGACATGGGCCGTTTTCGTCGCTGATTTTGGCACGCTTTGCTTTATATTGCCATCCCGATTTGTTGACTAGCCGATCAGATGTGGCCACTTGTTGGTTTATGCCAGCAAGATGTTCGTCAGGCAGGGGGAAAGCATGCTTAACTTTCCCTTTTGTTTCTGCTTTGCAACGGATACTTCGCAAAACCCGGCTAGTTTATACCAAACATTGTTCGAGTCCGCGAATAAAAATGTCTTTTGGTAGATTTTTGCCAATAAAGACCATTTTGCTGCCACGCACCTCGTTCTCGCCCCATTTGGCGCCCAGATCGCTGCCCATCAGCTGGTGCACGCCCTGGAATACCACCTTGCGTTCGGCGCCCTGCATCAGCAGCACACCCTTGTAGCGCAGCATGCGCGGGCCATACACCTGCACCAGGCCGCCGAGGAACTCATCGAGCTTGGCGCTGTCAAACGGTTGCGTGCTCTTGAAAACAAAGGCGGCGATGTCGTCGCTGTGCTGTGCATGGTGGTGGTCGGCATGGCCGCAGTCGGTGGCGCAGGCTGCGGTGTGCTCATGCTTGTGCTCATGCGCATGGCCGTGTGCGTGCTGATCTGCGTGTTCATGCGCATGGTCGTGGTCGTGGACGTGCTCGCTTTCGGTGGCGAGGAAATCCGGGTCCAGTTCCAGCTTTTCATTCAGATTGAAACCGCGGATGTCGAGCACCTCGGCCAGCGGCGCGCGGCCGAAGTCGACCTTGCCGATGGGCGCGCGCGGATTGATGCGCTTCAGGCGGCGCGTCAGGGCGGCCACGTCGTCTTCACTGACGAGGTCGGTTTTCGACAGCAGCAGCTTGTCGGCAAAGCCCACCTGGCGCTGCGCCTCTTCGTATTCGTCGAGTTGCTTCATGGCATGGCGCGCGTCGACCACCGTGATGATGGCGTCGAGCATGTAGTGGCTGCCCACTTCCTCGTCGACAAAGAAGGTTTGCGCCACGGGGCCGGGATTGGCCAGGCCCGTCGTTTCGATGACCAGGCGGTCGAACGCGATCAGGCCCGCATCGCGCTTTTGCGCCAGGGCCGACAGGGCCACGATCAGGTCGCCGCGCACGGTGCAGCAGATGCAGCCGTTGTTCATCTCGATGATTTGTTCGTTGCTGTCCTGCACCAGGATTTCATTGTCGATGTTTTCCTGGCCAAACTCATTCTCGATCACGGCGATGCGCATGCCGTGGTCTTCCTGCAGTATGCGGTTGAGCAAGGTGGTTTTGCCGGCGCCGAGGAAACCGGTGAGTATGGTGGTGGGAATCAGTGCCATGAGGAATGCATGCCTATGCTGTGGTTCGGTGGTGCCGCCGCGCAAGCGGGCGAATCCGGACGATTATGCCGGAATTTTGCAAATGCTTGCAAATGGGCGCCGATCCGCTTGATATGGATCAGGCCGGCGTTCTCTTTACTTGACCTTGGCGCGCGGGTGGGCCTGGTCGTACACGTGCGCCAGGTGCTGGAAATCGAGGGCCGTGTAGACCTGGGTCGAGGTGATGCTGGAATGGCCCAGCATTTCCTGCACGGCGCGCAAGTCGCCCGACGATTGCAGCACGTGCGAGGCGAACGAGTGGCGCAGCACGTGCGGATGCACATTCGCGGGAATCTCCGTGGCCAGCGCGTGCGCCTTCAGGCGCAGCTGCAAGACGCGCGGCGAGATGCGCGTACCGCGCGTGCTCAAAAACAAGGCGGCGCTGCCATCCCTGGCCGGCGGGCGCACGGCCAGCCAGCTGCTGAGGGCGACGAGGGCGGCCTTGCCGACCGGCACCTTGCGCATCTTGCTGCCCTTGCCCGTGACGATGACTTCGAAGCTGGCCATGTCGAGCCAGCCCAGCGAGGCAGGCTGGCCGCCCTCGGCCTTGCAGTAGTGGGTGTCCAGGCTGGTCAGTTCGGAAACGCGCAAGCCGCTCGAATACAGCAGTTCGAACATGGCGCGGTTGCACAGCTGCTCCGGTTCGGCCTGGCCCTGCTGGTGTTGCGCGGGCGCCACGAGGCGCACGGCGTCGTCCACCGACAGCGCGCGCGGCAGCGTCCTGGCCCGCTTCGGGGCGCGGATGCCGTCGACGGGGTTGGCGTCGAGTGCCGTTTCACCGCTGAGCCAGTTGAAGAAGCCGCGCCACGACGACAGCTTGCGCGCGATCGAGCGCGGGTCGAGGCCGCCTGCGTGCAGCTTGGCCGTGTAGCGCCGCACTTCGTTGTGCGCCAGGGCCGTCCAGGGCGTGTTGCCACTCAGTTCCAGCAGCGCGCGCAGGTCGCGCCCGTAGGCGTCCAGCGTGTGCGGCGACAGTTTGCGCTGCGTGGCCAGTTGCGCCAGGTAGGCGTCGAGCCATTCGGCCTTGCCGCGCGTCGCATTCATGGCGTTCTCAGGCAGGCGCACCGGCGCGCAGCGCGGCCAGGGCGGCGCTGGCCGTGGCGCCGATGTGCACGAGGAAATCCGTGCCCATGCTCGAGGTGAAGCGTTCGCTGTCGGGCGAGCCGAGCACCAGCAGGCCGAAGGTGCCCGTGGTGCCGGGCGCGCGTAGGGCGATCATGACGGTCGATTCGATTTTCTCGGCCTGCAGCCAGTGCACGGCTTCGAAATCGCGGTTGCTGCCGCAATACGGGGCTTGCAGGCTGTTGGCGAACATGCGCACGTCGGCCGTGACATCTTCCGTGAACCAGCCGTTGGCGTGTTCCGGCAGCACTTGCCACAGGCGCAGGCTGACGTAGGGCACGTCGAAATTGCTTTGCAGCGCATCGACCAGCACGCGCGGCATGGCCGCATCGTTGCGCACCTGCAGCATGGCCTGGTTCCAGCCGTGGAATTTGCTGGCGATGTCGCCATTTTCCTCGGCCACGCGGCTCAGCTTGGACATGCGCAGTTCGAGCGCCTTGTATTTGTCGCGCATCACTTCCATTTGCCGCTCCTGCAGCGAGATGGTGCGTCCCGTCAGCGGGCTGCTCAGTTTGACTTCGCCGAGCAGAGCGGTATGCTCTTCGAAGAAATTCGGATGCTCGCTCAGATACTGGGCGACGGTGCTGGAATCGAGTGTGGCGGTCATTGATAGTGTCAGATGATAGAAGGGTGAACGCTTAATTCTAACCGAGAGTGCCGCGGCATAGGCGCAAAGGGCGCCACGTGCGTGCATTTTCCGCGCGCCCATGAAAAAGGCGGCATGGTTGCCCATGCCGCCTGGTCTTCCCTGCGTCTGGCCTGTCACCCGCAGCGGGCGACAGGCGCAGCCATTAGAAGTTGTGGTGTACGCCCAGACCGATGTAGGTGATCGAGGTGGCTGCCTTGCGGTTCGAGATGTCCGCGTACAGGTAGGTGCGCTTCGACAGGTTGTAGTCATAGCCCAGCGATGCCTGCTTGGTCTTGGTCACGCCATCCGGCGTTTTTTGACCGTAGCCAGCGCGGATCTTGCCTGGGCCGACGTCGTAGTTGGCGCCGACCAGCCATGCCTTGGTATCGGTATTGATGATTTTCAGGCCGCTGTCATCCTGATGCTGGTACGACGCCATCAGTTTCAGTTCCGGGACCGGATTGAACGATGCCGCAACCGACCACAGCTTGGCTTCCAGCGCATTGCGCTCGTAGGCGGCCATGGCGGCGAATTGCGAGTTGGTGTACGTGGCCGAGACCGAGTATGGATTCGAATCCGGCGTGGCATTGGCCGGTACGCCGTGGTTGCCAGGCGTGGCGATGACGGCGGCGTTGCCATTGGCTTCCTTGGCGGCGACGGTGGCGTTGATCTGGAAGCCGCTGAACACTGGCGAGTTGTAGAACACGGCGTTCGAGAAGCGGTTACGCGAGTTGCCTGGCGCGCTCAGTGGATCGCTGCTGTAGGCGGCCACGGTGATGTCGGTCTGGAAGCCGGCTGGCGTTGGCATGCCCGACCATGGTTCGAACGCGGTGCTCGATTCCTGGAATGCGGTCAGGCCACGGCCCAGGCGCACGGTACCGAAGTCGCCTTGCAGGCCGACGCGGCTTTGACCCTGGAACAGCGGACGGGAATTGTTTTCCAGCGTGCCGGTGTCGGATTCATAGCGAATTTCCAGTTGGAAAATGGCTTTCAGGCCATTGCCCAGATCTTCCGTGCCCTTGAAGCCCAGCTTGTTGTTGTCGCGTTTCGTCACGGCAGTGGTCGAACCGGTCGTTTTGCCCAGGCCAGCATCAACCGTGCCGTAGATTTGAACGGACGACTGTGCTTGTGCGGTTGCGGCAAATGCGCCGAAGAGTGCGAGGGCAACGAGTGATTTTTTCATGTCTTATTCCCTATTTAAAAGTGAGTTCCGTCCGAGATCCGAGCAGATTGAAATGCGCCAATTGCCGCGTTTCGATGAATGAACCTTAATTCCTCGGCGTGCCGGGCGCATGGGATTGGTCAAATATGCGTGAAAAGATTGGTGGAAAGCGCCATAAATCCATGGCCCTGTTGTATTTTCGTAACGCAGCGATTGCTTCGCGGCGGACGCCGGCGAGCGCCGTTTACCCCTGCCATACCTCGCGCAAACCCGCATGCTGGCGTGGTGGCGGCCCGATATTGTTGCGTTGAATCAAGTTCTTACGCCCGTATCGGCGGATTTGTGACACAAGGACGTTACACTAGGGGACGGCCTGCATCGACGGGCCCGGAGACCGTTCACCATTATTAGAATCATTGACTCAAATATCGAGAATCGATGGCAAATCGCGAAACACTAGGATTGATCAAGGGGGCGCGTGCGGGTGACGTTGCCTGTCAGCTGGCACTGGGACGCGTCTATCTGTTCGGGCAGGGCGTGCCGCAAAGTTTGCCCACGGCCCTGCACTGGCTGGCGCGGGCGGCCCAGGAGGATAGCCAGGAGGCATGTTTGCTGATCGGCACGCATGTGCCGTTCGAGCTGGCGCAACCGGCGGCCAAGGCGCTGATACCGTATTACGCGCAAGCGTACGATGCGGGACTGGTACAGGCCGGGCTGGTGCTGGCGCAACTGGTGCTGGGCAATGCCGCCAGCACCAGTTGCGACACCTTGCGGGCCAAGGCGCGCCTGGGGCTGGAGGCGGCCGTGCGCGCCGGCTTGCCCGATGCACAATGGCTATTGTCCTTGCAGCAAGGGCCGTCGGACGCGTTCATGCCGGCCGTCAGGCAGGCCGCGGCGCAGGGCGGCGATGTCGATACGCATGCGTGGCTGGAGCAGGCCTGGAACACGGGCGACCATGCGGCATTCCTGGCGCAGGGCTTGCCGCTGGCGCGCGAGCTGTTGCAGCGCCAGGCGGCGGCAGGCACGCGCACGCTCGCCCTCGATGCGCAGCAGGTGCTGTTGCTGTCGCGCTGCGCCCAGGCGTTGGCGCCCGGCGGCGGTGCCGAAGGCTGGCAGTGCTGCGAACTGGCGGCGCATGGCGGCGACCGCACGGCGCAGCTGGAGCTGGGACTCGGCTATGCGCGCATGGATGCGCATGGCCAGCGCCTGGCCACGCGCAATGGCGCGGCGAATTTCAAGCGGGCAGTGCGCTGGCTGACGCAGGCTGGCGAGCAGGGCCTGGCCGAAGCCTGGTTCGTGCTGTCGCGCATCTATACGAAACCGGAATTTTCCCAGCGCAATGTGGTCGAAGCCCAGTCCTGCCTCGAACGCGCTGCCGACCTCGGGCATGGCCCGGCCCAGCTCGAATGTGGGATGCATGCGTGGCGCACTCGCCGCGAAGGCGTGAACAGCGACGTGCGTGCCGCCTATTGGCTGCTGCAGGCGCAGGCGCAAGGCAGCCATGAAGCGGAGGCGGCGCTGGCGCGCATCGCGCCGCGCGGCGACGCCGGCGACTGGGGCCAGTGCGGCGTCCTGCATGCGGGCGCGCAGCGGCGCCAGCTGGGACAGAATCACCCCTTGCTGGCGGCGCGCCTGGAACTGGCGCGCTGCTTCCACCTGTCGCGCGCCGAAGCGCTGCTGCTCGATGTGCATGCGGCCGACCAGGGGCATTGCTTGTTGATCGATATCAGCGCCACGCACGGGCGCGGCAAGCGGCGCCTGGTGCTGATCCGCACGGCGCAGGAGCGCCAGGTGCTCGACCAGGTGATGCGCCTGTTCGAACGCGTCGATTGCGGCATGGATGGCCCGGAAGGCAATTACCGGCAGCGCTTGTACCGCCTGAAATGCTACCTGGCCGAGCTGGAGTCGGCGCAGGCGCACGTGCCGCAGGACGATCTGGCGCAGGAGCGGCAGTTCCTGGCGGCATGAGGCAAGGGGATTACAGTTCGATCGTGCCTTCGAACACGGTCACGGCCGGGCCCGTCATCAGCACGGGCTGGCCCGGACCTTGCCAGGCGATCGACAGTTCGCCGCCGCGCGCGCTGATGCGCACGGGCGAATCGAGCAGGCCGCGGCGTATGCCGGCCACGGCGGCGGCGCAGGCGCCCGTGCCGCAGGCGAGGGTTTCGCCCGCGCCCCGTTCGTACACGCGCAGTTTCACGTGGTGGCGGTCGACGATCTGCATGTAGCCGGCGTTGACGCGGCGCGGGAAGCGCGCGTGGCGTTCGATCAGCGGGCCCGACACTTCCAGCTCTTGCGCATCGACATCGTCGACCACTTGCACGGCGTGCGGATTGCCCATCGAGACCACCGACACCAGGACCGTGGCGCCATGGCCCGGCAAGGCCAGGTCCAGCGGCCACAGCAGATCCGTGCCTTGCGCCACGCCGTCCAGGCCATTCGCGTCGAACGGCACCAGCGCGGGCTCCAGCACGGGCGCGCCCATGTCGACCGTGATGCTGCCGTCCGCCTCGAGGCGCGGCGCGATGACGCCGGCCATCGTTTCCACGCTGATGCTGCGCTTGTCGGACAGGCCTTTTTCGCTGACGAACTTGACGAAGGCGCGGGCGCCATTGCCGCATTGCTCGACTTCGCCGCCATCGTTGTTATAGATGCGGTAGCGGAAGTCGCAGCCGGGCAGGCGTGGCTTTTCCACCACGAGGATCTGGTCGGCGCCGATGCCGAAACGGCGGTCGGCCAGGCGCTGCCACTGGGCCGGCGTGAAGTCGATGTCTTGGTTGATGGCGTCGATGACGATGAAGTCATTGCCGGCGCCATGCATCTTGGTAAAGTGGAGTTTCATGGTGTGCCGTGTCACTTGTGCTGGTTATAGAACGACGCTTCGCCTTCCGGGCGCGTCTTGAAGCGCTTGTGCGTCCAGAAGTATTCGGCTGGCGCCTCGCGCACGCGTTCCTCGATGAATTCGTTCATGCGGCGCGTGGCGGCCGTGATGTCGTCGCCGGGATAGTCATCCCAGGCCGGATAGTAGGTCACTTTCCAGCCCTGGTAGTTGGGCAGGAAGGTGGCGATGACGGGGATCACCTGCGCGCGCGCGGCCAGCGCCAGGCGCGCCGTGGCCGTCAGCGTGGCGGCCGGCACGCCGAAGAAGGGCACGAATTCCGCATCCTTCTCGCCAAAATCCATGTCCGGCAGCATGAAGTAGGGCAAGCCGTCGCGCAGCGCGCGCAGGATGGTCTTGATGCCGTCCTGGCGCGTAAACAGCTTGGGCGGCTTGAAGCGCGAGCGGCCCGCGCGCAGGGCCTGGTCGAAGACGGCATTCTTTTGCTGCACATACATCGACGAGGCGGAGATCTCCATGGCCGTGGCGGCGCCGGCCACGTCGAGGCAGACGAAGTGCGGGCACAGCAGGATGGTCGGCTTGTCGGCGATCTGCTGGCCCGGGAAGGCCGGCACTTTTTTGATCAGGCGGTTCAGGCGCGCTTCCGGGGCCCACCACAGGATGCTGCGCTCCCACACGCTGCGCGAATAGGCCTGGAAATGCTGGCGCGCCAGGGCCACGCGCTGCTGTTCCGTCAGTTCCGGCATGCACAGGCGCAGGTTGGTCAGGGCGATCCTGCGCCGCGTGGGCATGGCGATGAACAGCACGCTGCCGACGGCCACGCCGAAGCGGCCGAGGATGGGCAAGGGCAGCCAGTGCAGCAGCCACATGAAGGCGATCAGCAGTCTCATGCCTGCTCCTTGCCCGCATCCGGACTGGCTGGCGCCGGCGGCGGCGCGCCGCGCGGCACCTTGTAGCGGTTGTAGCTCCACAGGTATTGCGCGGGACTGCGTGCGATCAATTGCTCCATGGCGGCGTTGATGGTGCGCGCCTGCTCGGCCGAGGTACTGTCGAGCGATTCGGTGAAGGGCACGAAATGCACGACGTAGCCGCGCCCGCCCGGCAGGCGCTCGGCATAGGTGATGATGACTTCGGCGCCGCCCATCTGCGCCAGCTTGGCCGGCAGGGTCATGGTGTAGGCGGGACGGCCGAAGAAGTCGGCCCACACGCCTTCGCCCTCCTGCGGCACCTGGTCGGGCAGCAGGCCGATCGGCTGGCCTTTTTTCAGGCACTTGGCGAAGATGCGCACGCCCGACATGTTGGCTGGCGCCAGCATCAGGTTTTCGCGCGCGCGCGCGCCTTCGATCAGCGGTTTCAATGCGGCGCGCTTGGGCGGGCGGTACATGACGGTCAGCGGCGTGCGCAGGGCGATCTGCTGCGCGACGATTTCAAAGCAGCCCAGGTGCGGCGTCAGGAAGACGATGCCGCGGCCATGCTGCAACGCTTTTTCCACCAGTTCCCAGTTTTCCACGGTGGCATGGCGCGCCACGCGCTCGGCCGGCGCGCACCAGATGAAGGGCAGTTCCAGCACGCTCTTGCCCGCTTCGGCCACGGCCGTGTGCAAGTGTTGCGAAAACCCCGCACCTTGCATGTTCTCGCGCATGCGGCGCCGGTAGGATGGGGAAATGGCATAAATCACCCAGCCGAGCGCAGCGCCCAGGCCATGCAAGACCGGCAAGGGAAAGACGGATAAGAAGCGGAAAATAGGGACTAACATGAATAAGCTGTTTCCAGGAATGGCGTGTTGCCGTGCCAAAATTTTTTAAGAAGCGTAAAATACCACGTATGCAGTAACCGCTGAGTTAATAGACAACTTGCGAAGCGGAATATAAATATCGCTAAAGCGTCGCAGGCAAAATCCTCTTTACTGCGACAGAACATTCACATAGTAATCAGGAGCTTGCAATGTCAAACGACTATCTCTTCACTTCCGAATCCGTCTCGGAAGGCCATCCCGACAAGGTTGCCGATCAAATTTCCGACGCCATCCTTGACGCCATCCTGACCCAGGATCCAGCCGCCCGCGTGGCCGCCGAAACCCTGTGCAACACCGGTCTGGTGGTGCTGGCTGGCGAGATCACCACCCACGCCAATGTGGATTATATTCAAGTTGCGCGCGAAACCATCAAACGCATCGGCTACGACAACACGGAATACGGCATCGACTACAAGGGTTGCGCCGTGCTGGTGGCCTACGACAAGCAGTCGCCGGACATCGCGCAAGGCGTCGATGAAGGTGCGGGCATTGACCTGGATCAAGGCGCTGGCGACCAGGGCCTGATGTTCGGCTACGCCTGCGATGAAACGGCCGAGCTGATGCCTGCTGCCATCCACTACGCGCACCGCCTGGTCGAGCGCCAGTCGCAGCTGCGCAAGGATGGCCGCTTGCCATGGCTGCGTCCGGATGCGAAATCGCAAGTGACCCTGCGCTACGTCGATGGCCGCCCGGTCGGCGTGCACACGGTCGTGCTGTCGACCCAGCATGCACCGGAAATTTCCCATTCGCAGATCGAAGAAGCGGTGATCGAGGAAATCATCAAGCCCATCCTGCCGCGCGAATGGCTGACCGAAACGAAATTCCTCGTCAACCCGACGGGCCGTTTCGTCATCGGCGGTCCGCAAGGCGATTGCGGCTTGACCGGCCGCAAGATCATCGTCGATACCTACGGTGGCGCGGCCCCGCACGGCGGCGGCGCGTTCTCGGGCAAGGATCCGTCGAAAGTCGACCGTTCGGCAGCCTACGCGGCCCGCTACGTGGCGAAGAACATCGTCGCCGCCGGCCTGGCGCGCCAATGCCAGGTGCAGGTCAGCTACGCCATCGGCGTGGCCAAGCCGATCAACATCACCGTCTACACGGAAGGCACGGGCGTGATTCCCGATGCGGAAATCGCCAAGCTGGTGCTGGCGCACTTCGACCTGCGTCCGAAGGGCATCGTGCAAATGCTCGACCTGCTGCGCCCGATTTACCAGAAGAGCGCCGCCTACGGCCACTTCGGCCGCGAAGAGCCGGAATTCACGTGGGAGCGCACCGACAAGGTGGCCCTGCTGCGCGACGCCGCCGGCCTGAAGTAATCTAGTCAGACTGGCAAGCAAAGCGCCCCGGCCTGCTGGCCGCGGGCGCTTTTTTTATGTGTTGTTACGTGGCAATGCCGTGCAAACAGGCTGGCGCGGCGGCCTTGACAATGATAAAATCCCGTGTCCGAGGAGCGTTGCGACGAAGAAATTCGCCAGGCTCGGAATATCCTGCAACCGCGCTCACGTACCTTTTTCAACAACTGAAAGGAGGGCGTGATGAACGCCGTACTCAAATCGCAACACGACTACACCATCGCCGATATCACCTTGGCCGCATGGGGCGACAAAGAAATCAAGATTGCTGAAACGGAAATGCCTGGCCTGATGGCCATCCGCGAGGAATTCGCGGCAGCGCAGCCCCTGAAAGGCGCGCGCATCACCGGTTCCATCCACATGACCATCCAGACCGCCGTGCTGATCCAGACCCTGGAAGCACTGGGCGCGCAAGTGCGTTGGGCATCGTGCAACATTTACTCGACGCAAGACCACGCCGCCGCCGCCATCGCCGCCGCCGGCACGCCGGTGTTTGCCGTCAAGGGCGAGTCGCTGGACGACTACTGGGAATACACGCACCGCATCTTCGAATGGCCATCGGTTGACGGCAAGGCTGTCTACTCGAACATGATCCTCGACGATGGCGGCGACGCTACCTTGCTGCTGCACCTGGGCGTGCGCGCGGAAACCGACCTGTCGGTGCTGGCCAACCCCGGTTCGGAAGAAGAAATCTGCCTGTTCAACTCGATCAAGAAACACTTGCTGGCCGATCCGACCTGGTACTCGAAGCGCCTGCCGGAAATCCTCGGCGTGACGGAAGAAACCACCACCGGCGTGCACCGCCTGTACCAGATGCACAAGGAAGGCAAGCTGGCCTTCCCTGCGATCAACGTGAACGATTCCGTCACGAAATCGAAGTTCGACAACCTGTATGGCTGCCGCGAATCGCTGGTCGACGGCATCAAGCGCGCCACCGACGTGATGATCGCCGGTAAGGTTGCCGTCATCGCCGGTTACGGTGACGTCGGTAAAGGTTCGGCGCAAGCCATGCGCGCCCTGTCGGCCCAGGTGTGGGTGACGGAAGTCGATCCGATCTGCGCACTGCAGGCGGCGATGGAAGGCTACCGCGTGGTAACCATGGATTACGCCTGCGAACACGGCGACATCTTCGTTACCTGCACCGGCAACTACCATATCCTCACGCACGATCACCTGACGCGCATGAAAGACCAGGCCATCGTCTGCAACATTGGTCACTTCGACAATGAAATCGACGTCGCTTCGCTGAAGCAATACGAGTGGGAAAACATCAAGCCGCAAGTCGACCACATCATCTTCCCGTCGGGCCGCCGCATCATCCTGCTGGCCGAAGGCCGCCTGGTCAACCTCGGTTGCGGCACGGGCCACCCATCGTACGTGATGAGCTCGTCGTTTGCCAACCAGACGATCGCCCAGATCGAGCTGTACGCGAACACGGCCAACTACCCGGTCGGCGTGTACACCTTGCCGAAACACCTCGATGAAAAAGTCGCGCGCCTGCAGCTCAAAAAGTTGAATGCGCAGCTGACGGAACTGACGCAAGAGCAAGCCGACTACATCGGCGTGCGCACGGAAGGTCCATACAAGCCAGACCACTACCGCTACTAATCGGTAGTCCGGGGCTGTAACTCATCCTCCGAGGGCCGGCGTCCGCCGCCGGCCTGACCTCACTTTTGACAGGCTAGAGAAATGCGCTTGCTACTGATTTGGTTTATCAATGCGGCAGCCCTGTTTGCCGTCCCGTATCTGATGCACTCGGTGACGATGAGCAGCGGCTGGACCGCGCTGCTGGCCGCCGCCGTGCTGGGACTGGTCAATGCGCTGATCCGTCCTTTGCTGATCCTCTTGACCCTGCCCGTGACGTTTTTGTCGCTGGGCTTGTTCATCCTGATCATCAATGGCTTCATGTTCTGGCTGGTGGCGCAGATGATCGACGGTTTCCATGTCGCCAGTTTCTGGTCGGCCGTGGGTGGTGCATTGCTGTACAGCGTCATTTCCTGGGCCTTGTCGACCTTACTTTTGAGTCATGACGATGGCAAACCATAACTTCAGTATTGAGTTTTTCCCGCCGAAAACCCCGGAAGGGGCGGAAAAGCTGCGCGCCACGCGTGTCAAGTTGTCTGAATTGCATCCGAAGTACTTCTCGGTGACGTTCGGCGCCGGCGGCACCACGCAGCAGGGCACGCTCGACACCGTGCGCGAGATCCTGGCGGCCGGCGAAGAAGCCGCGCCCCATCTGTCTTGCGTCGGCGGCTCGCGCGAATCGATCCGCGCCGTGCTGGCCGATTTCAAGGCGGCGGGCGTGAATCGCATCGTGGCCTTGCGCGGCGACTTGCCGAGCGGCTATGGCGCCTCCGGCGAGTTCCGCTACGCCAACGAGCTGGTGGAATTCATCCGCGCCGAGACGGGCGACCATTTCCATATCGAAGTGGCAGCCTATCCGGAAGTGCATCCGCAAGCCCGTTCGCCGCAGGATGACCTGAACGCGTTCGCGCGCAAGGTGCAGGCCGGCGCCAATGCCGCCATCACCCAGTACTTCTACAATGCCGACGCGTATTTCCAGTTTGTCGAGCAGACGCAGAAGATGGGCATCAACGTGCCTATCGTGGCCGGCATCATGCCGATCACGAATTACACGCAGCTGATGCGCTTTTCGGACATGTGCGGCGCGGAAATTCCACGTTGGGTGCGTCTGAAACTGGCCAGCTTTGGCGACGACAGCGCCTCGATCAAGGCCTTCGGCCTCGACGTGGTCACGGGCCTGTGCGAGCGCCTGCTGGAAGGCGGCGCGCCAGGCTTGCATTTCTATAGCATGAACCAGGCGGCCGCCACGACGGCCTTGTGGCAGCGCCTGGTCAAGTAGCCGCGTTCTGATCCGTCAGAGCAGATCGCCCTCGGTCACGATGTGATCGAGGGCGATGTCGTATTGGCCGTTAGGAAAGCTTGCCGCCAGGCAGGCATACGCGATGCCGAGCGTGCGCGGACGCGGCGTTTGCGCCAGGGTGCGGTCGTAATAGCCGCCGCCATAGCCGAGCCGGTAGCGTTCCGCGTTAAAACCCAGGCAGGGCACCAGCAGGGTCGCGGGCGCCGGGCGCAGGCGCAACTGCGCCGGCACGGCCACGCCCATGCCATCTTTGACCATGGGCTCGCCCGGCGTCCAGCCGGAAAACGCCAGCGGCGCATGCTTTTCCAGCACCACCGGCAAGGACAATGCCACGCCGCGCGCGGCCAGCTGCGCATACGCGCCGTGCAAGTCCGGCTCGCCATGCAGGGGCCAGTACACGCCCAGTTCCTCGATATTTTCCTGCGCGCACCAGTCGAGCAGGCGCCGCGCGATGGCCGCATCCCATTGCGCGCGCGTGGCCTCGGGCAGGGCGCGCCGGGCCGCCAGCAAGGCCTTGCGCAAGCCGGCTTTGTCCTGTGGCGCAATGGGTGGCCGTGTAGCCGGATCGCATGTTATTCTAGGGTCGCTATTCATATCACCATCAAGTTAAGATTGAGAGTCGTACATTGATTTCCCCACTGAAATGGATTGCCGGCACGATGCTGTGTGTTGCATCGGCCATGTCTCCCCTGGCCGTCCTGGCCCAGGTGTCCGCCACTGCAACGCCCGCCGCGCCCGATACGCGCAGCGAGGACGACGCCTTCCTGCTGCTGCGCGACGCCGCGCGCAAGGATGACGTCGACAAGGCGGACTTCTATGCCGGGCGCCTGACGAATTACCAGATTCCCTCATATGTTGACTATTATCGGCTGAAACCGCGCATCAAGCAGTTGAGCGAAGCGCAATTTCGCGATTACCTGAACCGCTACAAGGGCAGCGCCATCGCCGACCGTTTCCGCAACGACTGGCTGCTGGAGCTGGGCCGCAAGCGCGACTGGCTCATCTTTGATGAACAATACCCGCAATTCGCCCTCGACGACGACACCCAGCTCAAGTGCTATGCGCTGATGTCCCGCATCGCCAAGGGACAGAACGTGGCGCCCGAGGCGCGCACCCTGCTCGTGTCGCCGCCCGGCTATGGCGAAGCGTGCGGCAGCCTGATCGCCGCGCTGGCGCAAAGCGGCCAGTTCGACACGAACGACCTGTGGGCGCAGATCCGCCTGGCGGGCCAGACCAATGCCACGGGGCCGGCGCGCCGCATCGCGCTGCTGCTGGGCGCATCCGACGCGAAGATGGCGCAGGCGATCGACTTGCCGGCGCTGGTGCTGGCCAAGGGCGCGGGCGCCAGCCGTGCCGACCATGAAATGTACCTGGTGGCTGTCGGCCGCATGGCGAAAAGCACCTTGAAGCTGGGCGTGGTGGCCCTGCAAAAGGCCAGTGCGCAACTGACGGCGCAGGAACAGGCCATCGGCTGGGCCAGCCTGGCCCTGCAGGCGTCGTATGCGCTGGCGCCGGAAGCGTTTGAGTATTGGCAAAAAACCAATGGCGCGCCCCTGACCCAGGAGCAGATGCAGTGGAAGGCGCGTATCGCCTTGCGCGAAGGTAACTGGCCGCTGGTGAAGGCCAGCATCCAGGCCATGCCGGCCTCGCTGCGCGCGGACCCGACCTGGGTGTACTGGCTGGCGCGCGCGCAGCAGGCGGAAACGCCGGGCCGCCCGAACGCCCAGGCCGACGCGCTGTACCGCACGATCAGCGAACAGTCGAACTTCTATGGCTTGCTGGCCAACGAGGAACTGGGCAACCATCTGGTCTTGCCGCCGCCGGGCCAGCCGATCAGCCCGACGGAAATCGCCGCCATGGCCGCCAATCCGGGCCTGCAGCGGGCCTTGAAATTTTTCAACATGCGTTTGCGCTTCGAAGGCACGCGCGAGTGGAACTGGGAATTGCGCTCGATGACGGACCGCCAGCACCTGGCGGCCGCGGAATTTGCGCGCCAGAACAATGTGCTCGACCGCATGGTCAACACCTCGGACCGCACGCGCCTGGAAGTGGACTATACGCAGCGCTATCCGACGCCGCACGACGACGTCATGCATCCGGCCACGCAAACCCTGGGTCTGGACAAGGCCTGGGTGTATGGCCTGATCCGCCAGGAATCGCGCTTCATCATGGATGCGCAGTCGCACGTGGGCGCCTCCGGCCTGATGCAGGTCATGCCGTCGACGGCCCGCTATGTGGCCAAGAAGATCGGCCTGACCGATTTCGTCACGGAAACGCTGAGCGATGTGCGCACCAACGTCTTGCTGGGCACCAACTACCTGAACATGGTGCTCGGTGGCCTGGACGGCTCGCAAGTGCTGGCCAGCGCCGCCTATAACGCGGGACCGGGGCGCCTGCGCATCTGGCGCGCCACCATGACGCGGCCGCTGGAAGGCGCCATCTTTGCCGAGATCATTCCCTACACGGAAACGCGCGGCTACGTGAAGAACGTGATGGCCAACGCCACCTATTACGCGGCCCTGTTCGAAAAGAGCCCGCAGTCGCTGAAGGCGCGCCTGGGCACCGTGGGACCGAAAAACAGCGCCGTCGCGGCCGATTTGCCTTGAACCTTTCCTGGAATAGCTGATTATGCAAACGACCATCCTTGATCCCAGCCTGACCCAAGCCCTGGCCGCCGCGCGCGAGCCGGGCCTGACCCTCATCATCGGCAACAAGAATTACTCATCCTGGTCGATGCGCCCGTGGGTGGCCATGACGGCCTTCGGCATCCCGTTCCAGGAAGTGCGCGTGCTGCTCGACCAGAGCGACACGGCGACGAAAATCGCCGAGTATTCGGCCTGCGGCCGCGTGCCCGTGCTGCTGGCCGGCGAGATGACGATCTGGGACAGCCTGGCCATCTGCGAATACCTGGCCGAGCAGTTTCCGGACAAGCATTTGTGGCCGCAGGACGTGGCCGCGCGCGCCATGGCGCGCTGTGTCTGCGCGGAAATGCATTCCGGCTTCGCCGGCTTGCGCACGGACATGTCGATGAATATCAAGGCCAAGCTGCCGGGGCGGGGCCGCACGGCCGCCGCGCAGGCGGACATCGGCCGCATCAGCGAAATCTGGGAAGAGTGTCTGTCGCGCTTTGGCCACCACCAGTTCCTGTTTGGCGACTTTTCCATCGCCGACGCATATTTCGCCCCCGTCGTCATGCGTTTCCGCACCTATGGCGTGAGCCTGGCGCCGGCGCTGAACGCGTATTGCGAGCGCGTGCAGGCGCACCCGGCCGTGGCGCGCTGGATCGCGGAAGCGCTGGCGGAAACGGAAACGGCGCCCAAGCACGACGCGGAATTACCCGATTAAAGAAAAGTTCACCATGAAGATTTACACGGTCGGTGGCGCGGTGCGCGACCAACTGCTGGGACTGCCCATCAAGGACCGCGATTACGTGGTGGTGGGCGCCACGCCCGAGGACATGCTGCGCCAGGGCTTCCGGCCCGTCGGCAAGGATTTCCCCGTCTTCCTGCACCCGCAGACGCAGGAAGAGTACGCGCTGGCCCGCACGGAGCGCAAGACGGCCCCCGGCTACCGGGGCTTTGTCTTCCACACGGCGCCCGACGTCACCCTGGAAGACGACCTGGTGCGGCGCGATCTCACCATCAACGCCATCGCCATGGCCGAGGATGGCAGCCTGACGGACCCGTTCGGCGGCGTCGCGGATATCGAGAACAAGGTGTTCCGCCACGTCTCCGGCGCGTTCGGCGAGGATCCCGTGCGCATTTTGCGCCTGGCCCGCTTTGCCGCCCGCTACGACGCTTTCACGGTGGCGCCCGCCACCATGGACTTGATGCGCCGCATGGTGGCTGACGGCGAAGTCGACGCCCTCGTGGCCGAGCGCGTGTGGCAGGAAGTGGCGAAAGGCTTGATGGAAAGCCATCCTTCGCGCATGTTGACCGTGTTGCAGGAATGCGGCGCCCTGGCGCGCATCATGGGAGAAATCACCGTCAGTGCGCGTTTGCTGCAGGTGATCGACCATGCTGCCGCGCAAGGTGTTGACTTGCCCGTGCGCTTTGCGGCCTTGATGCTGCATATGCGCAAGGATGCCATCGAGCAGTTGAGCGAGCGCCTGCGCGTGCCCAATGAATGCCGCGAACTGGCCGTCATGGCGGCCCGCGAACTGGACAATATCAACGGCGCGCTGGACTTGAGCGCCGAGGCCATCGTCAGCCTGTGCGAGCGCTGCGACGGCTTGCGCAAGCCGCAGCGCTACGCGCAGCTGCTGCAAGCCGTTGCCTGCGATGGGCTGGTCACCGGCGATTTTGCGCCGGCGGCGCGGCTGCAAGGCGGGCTGGACGCGGCGCGCGCCGTCAACGCGGGCGCGCTGGCGCAAGGCTGCACGGACCCGAAACGCATCCCGGAAGTCATCCATGCGGCGCGGGTGGCGGCCGTGGCGGCCTTTCTGGCACAGGCTTGAATGGCGGGAATACGCTACAATGGCGGCATGATGTTGCACTGCACAATAGCGACGTGACGTGCGGCAGCACCGCTTCCAGGAGTCGACGTGACCTTACCCAAGCTGTTTCAAAACCCGTTTCGCCGCTGGCTCAGCCGTAGCGGCGGCGCGCGGCCGACCGTGCTCGTCAAGCAACTGCACGAGCGCGACCGGCGCCGCATGATGAAGCATTTCCTCTCGCTCGAGCGCAGCGACCGGCTGCTGCGATTCGGCAGCGCCTTGCCCGACGAACTCGTGGCGCAGTACGTGCAAAAGATGGATTTCTCGCGCGACATGATTTACGGCGTCTACAACAGCCTGTTCAAGCTGGTGGGCGTGGGGCATCTGGCGTTCGCGCCGAAGGACCAGTCGCCGGCGAAAAGCGTGGTGACGGACAAGGAGCAGGTGGCCGAGTTTGGCGTGTCCGTGTCGAAATCCATGCGCGGCATGGGTGTGGGTTCGAAACTGTTCGAGCGGGCGGCGATCCACTGCCGCAACAACGACGTCGACACCCTGTACATGCATTGTTTGTCGTCCAACAAGACGATGATGCATATCGCCAAGAAGGCGGGCATGGAAATCCAGCGCGACTATGGCGAAGCAGATGCTTATTTGAAACTATTGCCGCCGAACCCATCGAGCATGCTGCAGGAAGCCGTGCAGGAGCAGTTCGCCATGTTCGACTACACGTTCAAGGCCAACGCGCGCGCCGCGTACAAGCTGTTCGAGCGCTTGCCGGGGCGCAAGAAGCTGGTGCTCCCCCCGCCGCCGCCGCCAGCCGAGTAATTACAGCAGCGGCAGGGCCGTCGTATCCTTGATGCGCTGCAAGGCGAAGCTCGATTTGACGTCCAGCACGGCCGGGTGGCGCAGCAGGGTCGCCATCATGAAGCGGGAAAAATGCTCCATGTCTTCCACGTGCACGCGCAGCAGGTAATCCATCTCCCCCGTCATCGCATAGCACGCCACCACTTCCGGCCATTGCGCCACGGCCACGGCGAAGTCGGCGCGCGGCGACGTGTTCGTCACCAGGTTGGGCGCCAGCACGCGCGCCGTGCTGTGCGCGGTGGCGTCGCTGTGCTTTTCCAGGCGCACGTTGACGTAGGCCAGCAAGCCCAGGCCGATCTTTTCCGGGTCCAGCAGGGCCACGTACTGGCGGATCACGCCCGCTTCTTCCAGCCGTTTGACGCGGCGCAAGCATGGCGACGGCGACAGGCTGACCTGCTCGGCCACGTCCTGATTCGACAGGCGGCCGTCGGCCTGCAGGACGGCGAGGATCTTGCGGTCCGTTTTATCCAGCGTAATTTTGCTCATGCTTCCTCCGGTGGTTCTTGTTTCACGCAATATTATTGCGCAAATCATGATTGTTCGGGAGATCTTTGGCATTTAATGCCCACAGACCGCGCCTATACTGTGCGCTACTTCTTGGAGGAGACATCATGCAATTTCAGCCTTGGGACAACCCGATGGGTACCGATGGTTTCGAGTTCGTCGAGTATGCAGCACCAGACCCAAAAGCATTGGGCAAGCTGTTCGAGAACATGGGCTTCACGGCCATCGCGCGCCACCGCCACAAGGATGTGACCCTGTACCGCCAGGGTGACATCAATTTCATCATCAATGCCGAACAAGATTCGTTCGCGCAGCGTTTTGCCCGCCATCACGGCCCGTCCGTGTGCGCCATCGCCATCCGCGTCGACGACGCGGCCTTCGTCTACCGCCGCGCGCTGGAACTGGGCGCCTGGGGTTTCGATAACAAAACCGGCCCGATGGAGCTGAATATCCCCGCCATCAAGGGCGTGGGTGATTCGCTGCTGTACTTCGTCGACCGCTGGCGCGGCAAGGGCGCCGACAAGCCGGACGCGGCCGCCCCGGGCGGCATCGGCGACATCAGCATCTATGACGTCGATTTCGTCGCCATTCCGGGCGCCGTCGCCAACCCGGTCGGCCACGGCCTGACCTATATCGACCACCTGACGCACAATGTGCACCGTGGCCGCATGAAGGAATGGGCGACGTTCTATGAAAGCCTGTTCAACTTCCGCGAAGTGCGCTATTTCGACATCGAAGGCAAGCTGACGGGTCTGAAGTCGAAAGCCATGACTTCGCCGTGCGGCAAGATCCGCATCCCGATCAATGAATCGTCGGACGACAAGTCGCAGATCGCCGAATACCTGGACGAGTACCATGGCGAAGGCATCCAGCACATCGCGCTGGGCACGGACAATATCTACGCGTCCGTGCAAGGCATGCGCGATACGGGTATCGATTTCCAGGATACGATTGAAACTTACTATGAGCTGGTCAACCGCCGCCTGCCGAACCATGGCGAGCAGCTGGAAGAACTGCGCCGCCTGCGCATCCTGATCGATGGCCACAGCACGGAAACGGAACGCGAACTGCTGCTGCAAATCTTCACGCAGACGGTGATCGGTCCGATCTTCTTCGAGATCATCCAGCGCAAGGGCGACCAGGGCTTCGGCGAAGGCAATTTCCGCGCCCTGTTCGAATCGATCGAGCTGGACCAGATCAAGCGCGGCGTGCTGAAAGATACGAACGCGGCGTAATGTTGCTTTGTAACAAATAGTAGTAAAAATAGCAGCAGCCTGGGAGTGCAGTGCAGCAAAGAACTGCACGCATTCCTGTGGTAGTCTACGACAAACAAGTCATTTTTCCGCACCGGCATGCTCACAAAGCGCGGCCGGTACGTGTGAGTTCAACCGACTTTGCACGCGTAGCACCGAGAATAATGGAGACAAGTAATGAATGCACCAGTCAAGGGCTCGAGTCTTGAGCCAGGCCCGCACGCGGCCGACATTTCCCTGAACGACAAATACACGCTCGAGCGTGGCCGCGCCTTCATGACGGGCACGCAGGCGCTGATCCGCCTGCCCATGCTGCAGCGCGAGCGCGACCTGAAAGCGGGCCTGAATACGGCCGGCTACATCACCGGCTACCGCGGTTCGCCCGTGACGTCCGTCGACATGACGGCGATCAAGGCAAAAAAATACCTCGACGAGCACCACGTCAAATTCCACCCGGGCCTGAACGAAGACCTGGCCGCCACGGCCGTCTGGGGCACGCAGCAAACGAATCTGTTCGAAGACGCGAAATACGACGGCGTCTTCGGCATGTGGTACGGCAAGGGCCCCGGCGTTGACCGCTGCGGCGACGTGTTCAAGCACGCGAATAACGCCGGTTCCGCCAAGCATGGCGGCGTGCTGGTGCTGGCTGGCGACGACCATGCGGCGAAATCGTCGTCCACGGCGCACCAGTCCGACCATATCCTGAACGCCTGCGGCATCCCCGTGCTGTATCCGTCGTCGGTGCAGGAATACATCGACTACGGCTTGCACGCCTGGGCCATGAGCCGCTACACGGGCCTGTGGGTGTCGATGAAATGCGTGACCGACATCATCGAGTCGGGCGCCGCCGTCGACTTCGACCCGGACCGCGTGCAGATCACCCTGCCGACCGACTTCGAGATGCCGGCCGGTGGCCTGAACATCCGCTGGCCCGACACGGTGCTGGAGCAGGAAGTGCGGATGAACAGCTACAAGTGGTATGCGGCGCTGGCGTATGCGCGCGCCAACAAGCTCAATAAAATCATCTGGGACAGCCCGAAGGCGCGCATCGGCATCATCACGGCCGGCAAATCCTACCTCGATACGCGCCAGGCGCTGGCCGACCTGGGCATCGACGAGCAGACGGCGTCCGACATCGGCATCCGCCTGTACAAGATCGGCATGACGTGGCCGCTGGAAGCGGACGGCGTGCACGAATTCGCCAAGGGCCTCGACGAGATCCTCGTGGTGGAAGAAAAGCGCCAGATCCTCGAATACGCGCTGAAGGAAGAGCTGTACAACCTGAAGGATGGCGAGCGTCCGCGCGTGGTCGGCAAGTTCGACGACACGGGCGAGTGGAGCAACCAGAAGGGCACGGGTCACGGCGACTGGCTGCTGCCGGCCACGTATGAGCTGAACCCGGCGATGATCGCGCGCGCCATTGCCAGCCGCATTTCGCGCTACTACGCGGGCCACCCCGTCGAGCAGCGCGTGAAGGAACGCATCGCCTACCTGGAAGCCAAAGAGAATGTGCTGAAAGCGATCAGCGTGAAACCCGATCCGCAAAAGGACCGCACACCGTTCTTCTGCTCGGGCTGTCCGCACAACAGCTCGACCAAGGTACCCGAAGGCTCGCGCGCGCTGGCCGGCATCGGCTGCCACTACATGGTGCTGTGGATGGACCGGGAGACCTCGACGTTTACCCACATGGGCGCCGAAGGCGTCACCTGGGTGGGGCAGGCGCCGTTCACGAATGAAAAGCACGTGTTTACCAACCTCGGTGACGGCACGTATTTCCACTCGGGCATCCTGGCCATCCGCGCGGCCGTCTCGGCCAAGGTGAACATCACCTACAAGATCCTGTTCAACGATGCGGTGGCCATGACGGGCGGCCAGGAGTTCGACGGCCCGCTGTCGCCGGCCATCATTTCGCGCCAGATCGCCGCCGAAGGCGTCGGCCCGATCATCGTCGTCACCGACGAACCGGAAAAGTACCCGGACGATTACGCCTGGGCGGAAGGCGTCACCGTGCGCCACCGTTCGGAACTGATGGACGTGCAGCGCGAACTGCGCGACATGCCTGGCGTATCGGCCATGATCTACGACCAGACCTGCGCCTCGGAAAAGCGCCGCCGCCGGAAACGCAATGAATACCCGGACCCGGCCAAGCGCGCCGTCATCAACGAAGCCGTCTGCGAAGGCTGCGGCGACTGCTCCGTGCAATCGAACTGCCTGTCGGTGGAACCGCTGGAAACGGAACTGGGGCGCAAGCGCCAGATCAACCAGTCGTCCTGCAACAAGGATTTCTCGTGCACGACGGGTTTCTGCCCGAGCTTCGTGACGGTGGAAGGCGGCGGCCTGAAAAAGCCGAAGAAGGCGGCTGCCGCCGACAAGGACGCGCCGGCAGTGCCGGCCTTGCCGACGCCTGATATTCCTTCGACGGCCGAACCGTTCGGCATCCTGGTCACCGGCATCGGCGGCACGGGCGTGGTCACCGTCGGCCAGATCCTCGCCATGGCGGCCCACGTGGAAGGCAAGGGCTGTTCCGTGCTGGACATGAGCGGCCTGGCGCAGAAGGGCGGCCCCGTGATGTCGCACGTGCGCCTGGCGGACCGCCAGGAAGACATCCACTCGACGCGCGTCGGCACCGGTGCGGCCGATCTCGTCATCGGCTGCGACCTGATCGTCACGGCCAGCCGCGACGCCCTGTCGCGCATGGGAGAAGGACGCAGCTGGGCCATGATCAACTCGACCAGTTCGTCGACGGCCGCCTTCGTGAAGAACCCGGACTGGCAATTCCCCGGCGCCTCGGCGCGCATGGAAATCGAAAAGGCTTGCGGCAGCGATCATGTCGACTTCATCGACGCGGGCCAGATCGCCACGGCGCTGATGGGCGACTCCATCGCGACGAACATGTTCATGCTCGGCTATGCCTGGCAAAAGGGCAAAGTGCCACTCAGCGAAGCGGCCATCATGAAGGCGATCGACTTGAACAACGTCTCGGTGGCGTTCAACAAGGCCGCCTTCAACTGGGGCCGCGCCGGTGCCCACGATACGGCCAGCCTGGTGCGCATGACGACGCCGGCGAAAGTGGTGGAATTCAAGCGCATCGAAACGCTCGATGATTTGATCGAGAAGCGCGTGGCCCTGCTGACGGCTTACCAGGACCGCGCATATGCGCAGCAGTACCTGGACTTCGTCGGCCAGGTGCGCGCCGCCGAAAGCGCCCTGAATGGCCCGCACCTGCGCCTGACGGAAGCCGTGGCCCGCTACTTCTACAAGCTGATGGCCTACAAGGACGAGTACGAAGTGGCGCGTCTGTACACGGACGGCGCCTTCCAGGCGAAGATCGCCGCCATGTTCGAAGGCGACATCAAGCTCAAGTTCCACCTGGCGCCGCCGATCATGGCGAAGACCGATGCCCAGGGTCATCTGGTGAAGAAGGAATTCGGCCCATGGATGATGAAGGCGTTCGGCGTGCTGGCCAAGTTCAAGGGCTTGCGCGGCGGCGCGTTCGACATCTTCGGCTACACGGCCGAACGCAAGATGGAACGCGCGCTGATTCGTGACTACCGCGCGACGGTGGGCGGCCTGCTGCCCAAGCTGACGACGGCCAAACTGGCGCAAGCCGTGGCCATCGCCAGTATTCCGGAAGACATCCGCGGCTATGGCCATGTGAAGGAGCGTCACCTGAAGGCGGCCAAGGAGAAGGAGGCAAGCTTGCTGATCGCCTTCAACGCCCCGCCCGTGGTGCCAATCGCCGTGGCGGCACCGGTGGCGGCCACCGTCGCCTGATGGCGTGAATGGCATGCTGTGACGAAATGGCGCCTGCGGGCGCCATTTTTTCGTGTCAGGGAAAACAGCGCCGCCGCCGGAAACGCATTATAATTTTCAGATAATTTCTTTCTGGAAAGTATGCCATGCCTGCCCTGCGCCTCTCCTGCCTGGCCGTTTCCCTCGTCTGCGTCTTGAGTGCCTGCGGTGGCGGCGGTGGGGGGGGCAGCGCGCCTGTCGCGCCACCGGTGACGCCGACCGGACCGACGGCGCTGGTGGCCTCGTCCACGGTGGCGAACCGCTGCGAGAAGCCGCGCAGCGGCAGCAGCGTGGACAAGCCGGGCACCCTGCTCGACGAGCAGACGTGGGTGCGCAGCTGGATCGATGAAACCTATCTGTGGTACCGCGAAGTGCCGACGACCTATCTGCCGCAGAACTTCGGCACGGCCACGGCGTATTTCGATGTGCTGAAAACGACCGCCACGACGGCATCCGGCAAGCCCAAGGACCGCTTTCATTTCACTTACGCGACGGCGCAATGGGAAGCCTCGCTCAATGGCGTGGAGTTTGGCTATGGCATGCTGCTGGCCATGACGCAGGCCTCGCCGCCGCGCAAGGCCGTGATCTCGATCGTGGAGCCGGGTTCGCCCGCCGACCTGGCCGGCTTGCGGCGCGGCGACGTGCTGCAAGCCATCGATGGCGTCGATTTCGTCAATGCCGGCGGCCAGGCCAGCGTGGATATCATCAACGCTGGCCTGTTTCCCGATGCGCAAGGCACGCACACGCTGGCCTTCAGCCGCGACGGCGCGACCGTGAGCGCGAGCCTGAAAGCGCTGGAGGTCGCCACCAGCGCCGTGCTCAACCAGCGCATCATCGACACGCCCACGGGCAAGGTCGGCTACCTGACCTTCAATACGCACAACAATGTGGCCGAGCGCCAGCTGGTCGACGCCATGCGGGCCTTCCAGGCGGCCGGCATCAGCGACCTGGTGCTCGACGTGCGCTATAACGGCGGCGGCTTGCTCGATGTCGCCAGCGAACTGGCCTACATGATCGCCGGTCCGCAGGCGACGGCCGGCAAGACGTTCGAGCAGGTGCTCTTCAACGACAAGAGCAAGCCGGAAGCCCCGCTGCCGTTTCACGCGCAGAGCCAGGGCTTTCCCGGCCCGAATCCGCTCGCCAAGGGCACGCCGCTGCCTGCCCTCGCTCTCAAGCGCGTGACCCTGCTCACCACGGGCAATACCTGCTCGGCCACCGAGTCGATCATCAATGGCTTGCGCGGCGTCGATGTCGAGGTCAATCTGATCGGCGGCGCCACATGCGGCAAGCCGTATGGCTTCTATCCCGAACCGAACTGCGGCACCACGTATTTTGCCGTGCAGTTCCAGGGCGTCAATGCCAAGGGCTTTGGCGACTATGCCGACGGCATGGCGCCCACCTGCAGCGTGGCGGACGATTACCAGCATGCGCTGGGCGACACGGGCGAAGCGATGCTGGCGGCGGCGCTGCGCTACCGCGCCAGCGGCAGCTGCAATCCGGCCACGGGTGCGACCAGGCTGCTGGGACTGGTGGAGAGCCCGGCGGACACGGCCCTGCGCGTGCTGCGGCCCGCCTACAAGGAAATTGCTGTAATGCAACGATAAGACGGGGACTTCTGCCTCCCGCCCCGCCAAATGGGTGGCGGTTTTCTGCTCAGAAATATTTCTATATAACAATTATGATATATAGAAAGATGAATCCATTCGTTCTGTAAACGCTGGCATCTTGTTATCTTTCGGCTTTCTCCAACCTTGAGAAGCGCAACGATGTCGAAACAGTTCAAGTTAACCCCGCTCAGCCTTGGCGTACTGGCCATCCTGGGCGGCACCGCATGGCAGGCGCACGCGCAAACGCAAGCGCCCGCAGCGGACAAGCAGCCGGCGGCCACCCCGCAGGCCGTCGTGGTCACCGGTTCGCGCATTCCCCGCGCCAGCCTGGAAGGCCCGTCTTCCGTCACCATCCTGACCGGCGATGAAATCACCAAGCAGGGTTACAAGAACGTCTTCGACGCGCTGACCAACCAGGTGCAGAACAGCGGCTTTACCCAGGGCGAGGATTTCGGCAATACCTTCACGCCGTCGGCCAATACCATCAGCCTGCGCGGCCTCGGTCCGAACCACACGCTGATCCTGCTGAACGGGCGCCGCCTGGCCGACTTCCCCGTCGCCTATGAAGGCACGGTCAACTTCACCAACCTGGCGAATATCCCGTCGAGCATCGTCGACCGCATCGAGATCCTCAATGGCGGCGCCTCGGCCATCTATGGATCGGACGCGATTGCCGGCGTGGTCAACGTGATCCTGAAAAAGCAGACGGAAGGCTTCGATATCAACGTCAAGGCCGGTGGCACCACGCGCGGCGGCGGCGGCAACCAGCGCGTGCAGCTGACGGGCGGCGGCAATTTCGACAAGTTGCACACGCTGTTCAGCGTGGAGCTGAGCCAGCGCGATTCGCTGTCCAGCCTGGACCGCGACTTCATGGCCACCCGCTCGGGCACGCCGACGAATATCGCTTCGCGCCGCCTGGTGCAGGCGGGTACCTCCGGCAAGTATGTGGACCTGGGCGATACCTGCAGCCAGTTTGGCGACCTGTTCGGCGGCAGCACCATCAAGTACCAGGCCAAGAACGGCAGCTACTGCGCCAGCCCGAAGGTGAGCCCGACCTACTGGACCACGCAAACCAAGAACCAGAGCCAGAACGTCTTCGGCAGCGCCAATTACGAGCTGTCGCCGGAAACGACGCTGTTTGCCGATTTCCTGATCGGCAAGAACTCGACCGAGAACAATACGCGCGGACCGAGCTGGACTTCGTCGTCGACCGGCAGCAGCTACTTCCGCAACCAGAACACCAATGCCTACGAGGCGTGGACGCGCTATATATCGCCCGAGGAAATGGGCGGCGTGTCGCGCTACAACCGCAAGTGGGACGACATGGCCACGGCCATCTCGCTGGGCGCCAAGGGCCGCGTGCCGGGTACCAGCAGCTGGCAGTATGAAGCGAACTACAACGCTTCGATGTACAAGAGCGAAAGCCACACGCCGCGCGCGCTGGCCAACATCGACAGCTTCTTCCTCGGTCCGAAACTGGGTACCGACGCGAATGGCGTGCCGATCTACGCACCCGATCCGGCCCGCCTGTCGCGCCGCGTGACGGCGGCCGAATTTGACAGCATCACCGGTTATGCCAACAGCGACGACAAGGCCTGGACGAATACCCTGAGCCTGGCCACCAACGGCGACCTGTTCCAGCTGCCGGCCGGCGCCGCCAAGATCGCCACTATCGCCGAGGTGGGCAAGCAGGGCTTCAGCAATACGCCCGACGCGCGCATCAATCAAGGCTACTTCAATGTTGCCACGCCATCGGACGTGACGGCTGGCACCCGCACGCGCTATGCGCTGGGCGCGGAACTGAACCTGCCGCTGCACGAAAAGCTGACCGGCACCCTGGCCGGCCGCTATGACCGCTACAGCTTTGCCGGCCGCCACGAGGGCAAGTTCACCTACAACGGTGGCCTGGAACTGCGTCCCGCGCCGGAGCTGCTGTTCCGCGCCAACTACGCCACCAGCTTCCGCGCGCCGGACATGAACTACATCTACAAGGCGCGCGGCACCGGTTACTACTCGAGCACCACCGACTACTACCGCTGCGGCGCGGCCGGCCAGGCCATCGAAGGCTGCGAGTACGCCAACAAGTCGCCAGGCGCCGATTATGTGCAGAACGGCAGCAAGGACCTGCAGTCGGAAAAGGGCAAGTCGTTCGGCGTCGGCGCCGTCTGGTCGCCAAGCTCGAACTTCGACGTCTCCGTCGATTACTGGAACATCAAGATCGATGACCTGGTGACGAACCTGAGCGCCGACAAGATCTTGCGCGATGAAGCCGATTGCCGCCTGGGCAGGACGGATATCAATTCGCCGACCTGTGTCGATACCCTGGGACGCGTCGAGCGCTTTGCCGCCAATGCCTTGAACCGCGCCGGCGAAATCAAGACCATCACCGTCAATCCGATCAATGCGGCAAAACAGAGCAGCAGCGGTATCGACGTGAGCCTGAAGTATTTGCTGCGCACGACGGACTACGGCCGTTTCGCCTTCAAGGCCAACTACGCCAAGGTGCTGAGCAAGAAGTCGCAGCAATTCGTCGGCGACGAAGAGATCGACGAGACGAAATCGCTGACGAACATGGATTGGCCCGACAAGCTGAACCTGAGCGTGAACTGGAGCGCGGGCGACTGGTCGAACACCTTGCTGGTCAGCCGCTACGGCAAGATCCCGAACGCCGCCAGCACGGGCTATCTGACGCCGACGGCGCTGGCCAACATCAGCACCGTGTACCGCATCAACGACCGCGCCACCTTGTCGCTGATCGTCAACAACGTCTTCGACAAGATCAAGCGCGACACCAGCGGCGGCTGGCCGTACTACCCGGTGGGCAGTTTCAGCCCGCAGGGACGCCAGGGCTGGGTGGAATTCAACTACCACTTCGGCTCCTGATAGCGCGCCATCACCTGGTTTCTGGCGCAATGTCGGCCGCAGGTGGGCATTAAAAAAACACACCGGAACGGCGCATGCTGTTCCGGTTTTTTTCATTTTCGGCGCGTTTTTTTCGTCACCGCCACCCTATAATTGCCCGCTTGTCCTCTCTCGATGGAGTTTGCCCATGCTACGCCACACCCTGTTGTCCGCCGTCTTGTTGACCGTGTTTTCCGCCAGCGCGCACGCCGCTCCCGCCCTGACGACGGTGGCCGAGCGCTCGGCATTCCTGCACACGGGCCGCTATGCGGAAGTGGAAGCCTTGTGCCGCCAGTTCCAGGCACGCTACCCGAAGCAGGTGCGCTGCTTTGAATTCGGCCGCACGCCGGAAAACCGCCCCATGCTGGCGCTGGCCGTCTCCAATACGGGCGCCTTGACGCCGGCCGAGGCGGCGCGGCGCAAGCTGCCCGTGCTGCTGGTGCAGGGCGGCATCCATGCGGGCGAGATCGATGGCAAGGATGCCGGCTTCCTGGCGCTGCGCGAAGTATTGGACGGCAAGGCGGCGCCCGGCGCGCTCGACAAGCAGGTGCTGCTGTTCGTCCCCGTCTTCAATGTCGATGGCCATGAACGCTTCGGCCGGTGGAACCGCCCGAACCAGCGCGGCCCCGTGGAAATGGGCTGGCGCAGCACGGCGCAAAACTACAATCTGAACCGCGAATACATGAAGGCGGATACGCCCGAGATGCAGCACATGCTGGCGCTGGTGAACGCCTGGGATCCCCTGGCCTACGTCGACCTGCACGTCACCGATGGCGCCCAGTTCGAACCCGATATCTCGATCCAGGTCGAACCCGTGCATGCGGGCGACGCCGCCTTGCGCGTGGCCGGCACGGCCTTGCGCGACAATGTCCTGGCCGACCTGGCGCAGCAGGGCTCGGATCCGAAGCCGTTCTATATCTCGTTTGCCGAGAACGACAATCCGCAATCGGGCTTTGTCGATTCGGCGCCGAACCCGCGTTTCTCGCACGGCTATTTCCTGCTGCGCAACCGCTTCGGCATGCTGGTGGAAACCCATTCGTGGAAGGATTATCCGACCCGCGTGCGCATCACGCGCAACACCATCGTGTCGCTGCTGTCGCAAGTGGCGCGGCATGGCGCGCAGTGGCGGCAAACGGCGCTCGAGGCGGACCAGCGCGCGACGCAGCTGGCCGGCAGCACCTTGCCCCTTACTTATAAAACCACGGACAAGAGCCGCATGATCGCGTTTCGCGGCTATGCCTACACGCGCACGCCGTCCGAGGTGTCGGGCGCGCTGATGACGCGCTACGATGAAACCACGCCGCAGATCTGGAACGTGCCGCTGCGCGACGAGATCGTGCCCGACCTGCAGCTGGCCGCGCCGAAGGCCGGCTACCTGGTGCCCGCCGCGCAGGCGCAGATGGTGGCGGCCAAGCTGCGCCAGCATGGCGTGTCGTATCAGGTGCTGGGCACCGCGCCCGGCAAGCTGGCCGTCGAAACCTTCCGCGCCAGCGCCGTCAAGTTTGGCGCGCAGTCGTTCGAGGGAAGGCAAACGGCGGCGGTGCAGGGCGAATGGCGCAAAGAAGAGCGCCTGGTCGAGGCGGGGGCGCTGTACGTGCCCGTCAACCAGCCCAAGGCGCGCCTGGTCGTCGCCATGCTCGAGCCGCGCGCGCCCGACTCGCTGCTGGCCTGGGGCAGTTTCAATACGGCGTTCGAGCGCAAGGAATACATGGAGGAATATGTCGCCGAAGACGTGGCGCGCGCGCAGCTGGCGGCCGACCCGGCGCTGGCGGCGCAGTTTCACCAGAAACTGGCCGACGATCCCGCGTTTGCCGGGAGCCCGGCTGCGCGCCTGGAATTTTTCGCCCGCCGCCACGCTTCGTGGGACGAGCGGCTGAACCTGTATCCGGTGATGCGCGTCGATGCGAGGCCCGCCAGTTTCATGAAATAAGCGGCGCTCCCCGAGTTCCGGCATTTCAGGCATGATGTCGTTTCATCCACATGTTTTCCCGGGCCGCGCATGGAACACCACAGCTTCCTCATCAACATACTGTTTTACCTGGTGGCGGCCATCATCATGGTGCCGCTGGCCAAGCGCCTGGGCATGGGCGCCGTGCTGGGCTACCTGGTGGCCGGCATCGTCATCGGGCCGTGGGGTTTGGGGCTGATCAAGAATGTCGAGGTGATCCTCAGCTTCTCCGAATTCGGCGTGGTGCTGCTGCTGTTCCTGATCGGCCTGGAGCTGGAGCCGAAGCGCTTGTGGCTGCTGCGCCGTCCCATCTTCGGCTGGGGCGGGGCGCAGGTGGCCCTCGTCAGCGCGGGCCTGTGCGCGGCCGCCATGGCCTTCGGCGTGGACTGGCGCACGGCGCTGGTGGGCGCGCTGGGCCTGTCGCTGTCGTCGACGGCCATCGTGCTGGCCACCCTGGGCGAACGTAAATTAATGAGCACGCCGGCCGGTTCCGCCGGCTTTTCCATCCTGCTGTTCCAGGATATCGCCGCCATTCCCATGATCGCGCTGGTGCCGCTGCTGGGCGGGTTGGCCACGCATGGCGGCGAACCGGGCTGGCTGCGCGTGGCCAAGCTGGCGGCCGTGCTGGCGGCGCTGGTGATCGGCGGGCGCTTCCTCGTCAATCCCATCCTGCGCTTCATCGCCAGGACCGACTTGCGCGAGATTTTCACGGCGTTCGCCCTGCTGCTGGTGATCGCCATCTGCGTGCTGATGGAATCGGTGGGCCTGTCGATGGCCCTGGGCACGTTCGTCGCGGGCGTGCTGCTGGCCGATTCCGAATACCGGCATGAGCTGATCAGCGACCTGGAACCGTTCAAGGGTCTGCTGCTGGGCTTGTTCTTCATCGCCGTCGGCATGTCTGTCGATTTCGGCGTGCTGCGCGCCCAGCCCGTGCTGATCCTGGCGCTGGTGGCAGGCTTCGTCGGCATCAAGATCGCCCTGCTGTACGGCCTGTCGAAGCTGTTCGACATTCCGCGTGGCCAGCAGCTGTTCTTTGCGCTGCTGCTGTCGCAGGGCGGCGAATTTGCCTTCGTCGTATTTGCCGCCGCCGTGGCCGCGCACGTATTCACGCCGGAAACGGGGGCCTTGCTGGTCGTGGTGGTGACGCTGTCGATGGTGGCCACGCCCTTGCTGCTGCTGTTGCATGACAAATTTGTCGCGCCGCGGCTGCAGGGCGAAAAGAAACGCCGCCCCGACGACCATATCGAGGCGCAGGACAATCCCATCGTCATCGCCGGTTTCGGCCGCTTCGGCCAGATCATCGGCCGCCTGCTGGCGGCCAACAAGATCGGCGTGACGGTGCTCGACCATGACCCCGACCAGATCGACCTGCTGCGCAAGTTCGGTTTCAAGGTGTTCTATGGCGACGCCACGCGCGTGGATTTGCTGGTGGCGGCCGGCATCGAGAAGGCGAAGGCGCTGGTGATCGCCATCGACAACGTGGAAGACAGCCTGGCCTTGGTCGACGCCGTGCGCCTGCGCCTGCCGCAGCTGACGATTTTGGCGCGCGCGCGCAACGTCACGCATTACTATGAATTGATGAAGCGGGGCGTGACCCTGATCGAGCGCGAGACGTTCGCCGCAGCCCTGCTGCTGGGCGAGCAGACCTTGCAGCAGGTGGGCTACAGCGCCGAGCGGGCGCAGCGCGCGGCCGGCATCTTTGGCCGGCATAACCTGAAAACGCTGCTGGAAGTGGCGCCGCACTTCCAGGACCAGCAAAAAGTCATGTCGCTCACGCGCCAGGCGCGCGAGGAACTGGAAGACATGTTCGAGAGCGATGCGGCGGCGTTTGCGGCGGCGGAAGTAGAAAGCGGCAGGCCGGATTAGCGGCAAAGCCGCGTAATCCGGCACATTGCTGGCGTTGCCGGTGGTGTCGGCTTAGGCGCCTTGCGCCAAGCCGACCTACGGCTGCAACGATCGCTGTCGGGTTTTACCTTCCCCGCTTGCCTTCGATTGCCTCGATCTGGTCCATGATGCCGTTCATGCGCGCCACCAGCGCCTGGTACGGCTTCGGCGATGCCAGGTCGACTCCGGCCGCCTTCACCAGCTCATACGGGTAGGCCGAGCCGCCCGCGCTGAGCATTTTCAGGTAGGCGGCCAGCGCGCCCGGTTCCTTGTCGAGGATGCGCTGCGAGAAATCCTGCGCCGCGGCGATCGAGGTGGCGTACTGGAACACATAGAAGCCGTGGTAGAAGTGCGGCACGTAGGCCCATTCCAGAGCGTAGGCGGGATCGATGGTCATGACGCCCTGCGCTTCGCCGTGGTAGCGCTTGAGGATGTCGGCATAGATGGCCGTCATCTGCTCGCCCGTCAGCGACTCGCCCTTGTCCACCTTGCCGTGGATGGCCGCCTCGAACTCGGCGAACATGGCCTGGCGGAAGAAGGTGCCGCGCAGGTTTTCCAGCGCCGCGCCCAGGTACAGCAGGCGCTCGTCGTCATCCGTGGCCTGCTTCAGGCGCGCGTCGAGCAGCAGCGCCTCGTTCGTCGTCGAGGCGATTTCCGCGACAAAGATGCTGTATGGCGCATAGATCGACGGCTGCGCCTTGTTGGCCAGCACCGAGTGCATGGCGTGGCCCCATTCATGCGTCAGCGTGCTGACGGCTTCGTAGTTGTCCGTGTAGTTGAGCAGCACATACGGATGCACGTCATATGCGTCGCCATTCATGTAGGCACCGGCTACCTTGCGCGGGCGCGGGTAGACATCCATCCAGCGCGCGTTCACGGCCGATGCGAGGGTCTTGACATAGTCGGGCCCCAGCGGCGCGACGGAGGCCAGCATCATCTGCTTGCCGTCGGCCAGCGGGAAGGTGCGTTCGCTTTTCAGCAGCGGCGGGTAGATGTCGTAGTACGCCAGATCCTTGATGCCCAGCATGCGCGCGCGCAGCTTGAAATAGCGGTGCAGGGTGGGCAGGTTGGCGTTGGTCTGGGCGATCAGGGTCTGGTAGACGGCCGGCGGCAGGTGGTCGGCATCGAGCGCGGCGCTTTGCGAATCGGCATAGCGGCGCACCTTGGCGTAGGCGGCATCCGTCTTCAGCTGGCCGTACAGGGTCTCGCCGAACGTGCGTTCATATTCCTTCCACTTGCCGAAGAAGGCGTCGAATACCCGCTTGCGGTCGGCGCGGTTGTCGTCGCCCCGGTATTTGGTGTAGGCCGCCTGGTCGAGCCGGACTTCCTTGCCATCGGACAGGGTCACGCTGGGCCACGGGATTTCCGCGTTGGCCAGGGTGCGGTAGATGGTGGCGGCGGAACCCGTCGCCAGGCCGAATTGCGCCACCAGCTGTTCGCCGGCCGCGTCGAGCGTGTGCGGCGCGCTGCGCAGCATGTTGCTCAACTGGAAGCGGTACAGCTGCAAGCCCTTGTCCTTCGCCAGCATGGCGTCGATGCGTCTGGCGCCCAGGGCGAGGATTTCCGGCTGCAAGAAGGTCGTTGCCTGGTTGAACTCATTGCCTAGCAGGGCGGCGCGCTGGTTCAGCTGGTTACCCTTGCTGTCGCCCGTATCCTGGTCGTAATACTGCGCCGCATACACGTACAGGGTGTTGACGCGCTTGCGCGCCTCCGCGTACAGGTCCAGGCAGCTTTTCAGGCGGGCGGGCGTGCTGCCGAGCTGGCCCTTGCAGGCGGCCAGCTGCTGCAGCTGCGCCGACAGCTTTTGGGCATCGGCGTCGAAGGCGGCGTCGTTCTGGTACAGCGCGGCCAGATCCCAGCGGTCCGCCTGCTGGTCGGTTGGCGCGGGCGCGGCGAAGGCAGTGGCGAGGCTGAAGGCAAGCAGGGAACACAGCAGGGGGCGCTTGAGCGCGGATGGCGTCATGGTTCATTCCAGTGAGGTTGTCGGAAGAATGCGTGCTGACCGCCGGACAGGAATGCGCGCGTGACACATCGCGTACCGGCAGAGCAGACTACGGTACATCAAATGGACGCAAGGGGAAAGAGGCAGGATGCCGCCACCTGGGCGGTGGCGGCGAAACAACGATTTCAGCAGGGAGGCTTAGGCTTGCAGCGGTTGCAGCGCGATCGTGCCAAAGGTGGTCGGCGTCGAGCATGGCTCTTCGTCAAACGCGATGTCGCCCATGGGATTGGCCACGCCATCGGCCTTCAAGTCCTTGAAACCGAACAGTTTCGGGTCCATCAGGTGCGAAGGCGCCACGTTCGACAGCGCCGAGAAGATGCTTTCCACGCGGCCGGGGAACTTCTTGTCCCATTCGCGCATCAACCCCTTGATCTGCTTGCGCTGCAGGTTTTCCTGCGAACCGCACAGGTCGCATGGAATGATGGGGAAGCCCTTGACTTCCGCATAGCGCTGCGTGTCCTCTTCCTTCACGTACGCCATCGGGCGGATGACGATGTGCTTGCCGTCGTCCGACTGCAGCTTGGCCGGCATGCCTTTCAGTTTGCCGCCGAAGAACATATTCAGGAAGAAGGTTTCCAGAATGTCATCGCGGTGATGGCCGAGGGCGATCTTGTTGGCGCCCAGCTCATCGGCCACGCGGTACAGGATGCCGCGGCGCAGGCGCGAGCACAGCGAGCATGTGGTCTTGCCTTCTGGAATCAGGCGCTTGACGATGCTGTAGGTGTCCTGGTTTTCGATATGGAAGGCCACGCCCAGTTCCGTCAGGTAGGCGGGCAGGATTTCCGGGGGGAAGTTCGGCTGCTTCTGGTCCAGGTTGACGGCGACGATGTCGAAATGAATCGGCGCGCGTTCGCGCAAGGTCATCAGGATGTCCAGCAGCGCATAGCTGTCCTTGCCGCCCGACAGGCACACCATCACCTTGTCGCCGTCCTCGATCATGTTGAAGTCGCCGATGGCTTGTCCCACCAAGCGGCACAGGCGCTTGTGCAGCTTGTTGTTTTCCAGGGCGATCTTTTCCGCCTTCTTGCGCGCCAGTTTCTGCGCTTCCACGTTGGCCGGGACTTCCACGGCCGTTTCCATCACTGCGTTGTTCATGCTTCATCCTTGATCTTGAATACTTCCACGCCCACGCCTTCGCAGTCGGGATACACGTCCGGTTTCATGGACGACACGCGCGCGGCGCGCACGCGCGGGTGCGCCAGCATGGCGGCGAGCACGTCGTCCACCAGGCTTTCCTGCAACTGCACGTGACCTTGCGCCATGCGCTTGGCGATGGTTTCGCGCATGAAGTCGTAGTCGACCACCTCTTCCAGCTGGTCATCCTTCGGCGTCGACAGGGCCAGGGGAATGTACAGGTCGACGTTGATGAGGACGCGCTGCTCGCCCTTTTTCTCGAAGTCGTAGACGCCGATATTGATGAGGACTTCGTAATTGCGCAGGAACAGGCGGCGGCAATCGGCCAGGCGAGGGTGGGACAGGGCGGACGACATAGTTTTACCTTTTAAGGGAATGCTTGAATGCTAATATTTTTGTTGGGTAGTCGGTAGGGCTGCTGATTATTTGGCCAGGAACATGACGTCGCGCGGCAGGCCGATCAGATGCTGGCCGCCATCGACGAGCAGGGTGGTGCCCGTCAGCGCGCGCGCGCCGGCCACATAGCAGACGCAGTCGGCCACATCCTGCGGCGTGCTGGAACGGCCCAGCGGCGTATTTTCATGCGCCTTGGCAAAATTGGCTGCCGTTTGCTCGCCCGAGACCATGGTGATGCCGGGGGCGATGCCCACCACGCGCACTTTCGGCGCCAGCGCCTGGGCCAGCATGGTGGTCGCCGACAGCAGCGCCGCCTTGGACAGGGTGTACGACAAAAAATCAGGATTGAGATTGTACAGTTTTTGGTCCAGCAGGTTGATGACCACGGCTTGCCCGCCGCTTGGGGTGGCTTCGTACAGGGCCTGCGCCAGCAGCACGGGCGCGGCCAGGTTGGCGTGCATGTGGGCGTCCAGCGCGGCGACGGAAAAATCGCCGGCATTGTCGTATTCAAACAACGATGCGTTGTTTACTACGCAAGTGACGGGGCCCAGCGCCGCCTGCGCCTGCGGCAAGAGCTGGCGCACGCCGGCTTCCTGCGCCAGGTCGCACGGCAAGGCGTGCGCGCGCCGGCCCAGCGCCTCGATTTCCGCCACCAGGCTGATGGCGTCGTCGCGCGAGTCGCGGTAGTGCACGGCGATGTCCCAGCCGTCGCGCGCCAGGCCCAGCGCGATGGCGCGGCCGATACGCCGCGCCGCGCCCGTGACGAGGGCGACGCGGGGTGTGCCGTCTGCCGGCCTTGCTTGCGTCATGTGCGTTGGATTCATGTACTTTATATATGGTTGAAGTAGTCGGTGAACTGGCGGCACTGGCGGCCTGGCCCGCCGATTCGCTACAATGCGGGAATGTCTCTTCCCGCACCCGATAGCGACGCGCTGGCCGCGTCCCATGCCTTGCAGCACCAGATTGCCGCCGAAATCGCGCGCAACGATGGCGCCATTCCCTTTGTCCGCTTCATGGAGCTGGCGCTGTATGCGCCCGACCTCGGCTATTACAGCGGCGGTGCCGCCAAGCTGGGCAAAGATGGCGATTTTACAACCGCGCCGGAAATCTCGTCCCTGTTCGGCGCCACCCTGGCCCACGTGGCAGCCGCTATTATGGCGCAAACGGCCCCGCGCATCCTCGAATTCGGCGCCGGCACGGGCAAGCTGGCCTGCGATATCCTGACGGAAGCGGCCAGCGCCGGCATCCCTGTAGAACAGTATGCGATCGTCGAATTGTCCGGCGAATTGCGCGCGCGCCAGGAGCTGGCGCTGGCCGCCTTCCCGCAGGTGGTGTGGCTCGACGGCTTCCCCGACAGTTTTGAAGGCGCCGTGTTCGGCAATGAAGTGCTGGACGCCATGCCCGTCAACCTGATCAGCAAGACGCCCGCCGGCTGGTGCGAGCTCGACGTCAGCATTGCCGATGGCCAGTTTGTCTTTGTCGAGCGCCTTGCCGGCGCCGAGGTGGCGGCGCAGATCGCCGCCCAGGTGCCCGACGCGGACGATTTGCCGGTCGGCTATGTCAGCGAGATTCATGGCGTCGCCTGCGGCTTCATGCGTTCGCTGGCGCGCATGTTGACCGCCGGCAAGGGTGGCGCGGCCGTGCTGTTCGATTACGGCTTTCCCGCGCACGAGTATTACCTGGGCCAGCGCGCCACGGGCACGCTGATGTGCCATTACCGCCACCATGCCCATGCGGAGCCATTCTATCTGCCCGGCTTGCAGGACATCACGGCCCACGTGGATTTCACGGCCATGGCCGTGGCGGCGCAGGATGCGGGCCTCGATGTGCTCGGCTACATGAACCAGGCCTCCTTCCTGCTGGGCGCCGGCATCGGCGACTTGCTGCTGCGCACGGATCCAGAGCAGGCGAAGGCTTACCTGCCGCAGGCGAGCGCCGTGCAAAAGCTGCTGTCGCCGGCCGAGATGGGTGAATTGTTCAAGGTGCTGGTGGTGGGACACCGGGTGGAATTGCCGGAAACCCTGTTGTCAGGCGACCGCAGCCACCGGCTGTAATATCAAGGCAGGGCGTTAACGCCCTGCAATTTCCTGTCCGCCGGTGGTTATTATCTTGTCATATCGTATATGATGATTGATACAGCACGGTTCCATCCGGCAAGAACCCGTCGCCGCGCACCGATTTCAAGATAGAACGATGGGAAAGATACATACACACTATGACAACCTGAAAGTGGCGCGCCTGGCGCCGCAGGAAGTCATACGTGCCGCGTACAAGGCCCTCAGCCAGAAATATCATCCAGACAAGAATCCCGGCGACGAGAAGGCTGCCCGCATCATGGCTATCCTCAACAGCGCCTATGGCACCTTGTCCGATCCCCAGCGGCGCCGCGAGCATGACGAGTGGATCGCGGCCGAGGAGTGGGAAATCGAATGGCTGGAAAGCACCCATCACGAAGAAGGCAAGGCCAAGGATGGCCGCCACCATGCGCATGATCACGCCTGGGCACAGGATGTGCCGCCACCGTCGGGCAAGCCGCGGCGTGGCGCGCGACCGGTCTGGCGCAACTGGCGCTGGTGGCTGAGTTTGTTTATCTGTTTGCTGCTGGGCTGGCTGGGCGCCTTGCTGATGCTCGATACGTCCCAGCCGATGCCGTCCGCGCTGGTGTCGGCCTGGAGCGGTTTTGCGCGCGATGGCGCCAAGCCGCGCACGGAGACGGCAACGCCGGGCGCCAGCGCCCTGCTGCCGCCGGCATTGAAGGGCGAGCCGGTGGCGGTCGATAGCTGGGCCGTGGGCAAGCCGTATGCGCCGGAACCGCAGCAGGCCAGGGCGCCCGAGATCCGCGTGCTGGCCGTGTCCCAGCTGAGTTTGAAAGCCATGCAGCCCGTCTGCGATGGCACGGCCCAGTCCGCGGCGCTGGTGGCGCCGAATGGCGAACCCTGGCCGGCGCAGTCCGGCTATGTGGACGGTTTTCCGATCAGTAACAAGGGTGACGAGCTGACCTTGAGCATCGACAACCGCGCCAATGCCACGCCCGTGTTCGTCAAGCTGTATGACACGGAACGGCGTTCGAACGTGCGCTATCTGTTCATCCTGGCGCATGACAAGCTGGCCGTCGAGCAGCTCAGCGCGGGCAAGTACGAGGTGCGCTACCAGGCGGTCGAGCCGGCGCAGGACAGTTGTGGCGGCAAGACGCGCAGTGGCGCGTCCGTACCTGCGCCGAGCCCGGTGGCTGGCGAGGCTGACACGCAGAATCCTGTTGTAAGCAACATCTAATCTGATTATGCTTGATAGGCGTCAAAGCAGCATCCACAGCGAATCTACCCCTTAGGAGTATCCATGACCGACCTCAAAGCCGATGCAGATGATAACTGGCTGCTCGACGAGGATGAGCCGGTGGCGAGTCCTGCCGGACTGGCCGCACCCGACCAGCGCCTGTGGCGTGTCTTGATTGTCGATGACGATGTCGATGTGCATGCGGTGACGCGGCTGGCGCTGCGCAATGTCAGTTTCAAGGGGCGCGAACTGGAACTGTTCTCCGCCTACAGCGGCCGCGAGGCTTATGAGATCCTGCGCGACACGCCCGATATCGCGCTGGTGCTGCTCGATGTGGTGATGGAAACGGATGATGCCGGCCTGATCCTCGCCAAGCGCATCCGCGCCGACCTGAACAACGCCATCGTGCGCGTCGTGCTGCGCACGGGCCAGCCGGGCCAGGCGCCCGAGCAGCGCGTCATCATCGAATACGACATCAACGATTACAAGGCCAAGACCGAACTGACGACACAGAAGCTGTTTACCACCGTCATTTCGGCCCTGCGCGCCTACGAGAGCCTGATGATGCTCGAGCGCAGCCGCATCGGCCTGGGCAAGATCCTGGCCGGCGCCACCAATCTGTACCAGATCCATTCGCTGCGCGAATTCGCTTCCGGCGTGCTGAACCAGGTCAGCGCCATCCTCGACGTGGGCGCCGACGGCGTGCTGTGCCTGATGCAGGGCGGCGCCGGGCGGCCCGAGGTGGTGGCCGCCACGGGCACCTATGCCGTGCTGGCCGAGTCCGAAGCCATGCCGGCCGACCACGCGCTGACGCCGACCATCGACAAGGCGTTCGCGGAAAAGCGCAGCCAGTTCGAGCACCCGGCCAATGTGCTGTTCATCCATACGGAAGGCAACCGCGAGCTGGCCATTTCCGTCACGCCGCCGTGGCCGCTGGCGCAGATCCAGCGCGACTTGCTGGAAGTGTTTTGCCAGCGCATTGCCGCCGCCTTCGACAACCTGTACATGTTCGGCCAGCTGCGCAAGGCGCAGGAAGCCACCGTGGTGGCCCTGGCCGACCTGGCCGAGTTCCGCGACAGCGACACGGGCGGCCATGTGCGGCGCGTGCAGCAGCTGTCCGACGCCATCGCCCGCCGCATGCAGCAGCGCGGCGTATATGCCGACGAGCTCACGCCGCAGCTGCTCGACATGATCGGCCTGGCCAGCATCCTGCACGACGTGGGCAAGGTGGCCACGCCCGACGCCGTGCTATTGAAGCCGGGCAAGCATACGGACGAGGAAAGGGCGCAGATGCAGCTGCATGCCAGCGTCGGGCGCACCATCCTCGAGCGCGCCGCCAACATGGTCGACGGCGTCAGCTACCTGACGTATGGCGCGCAGATCGCCGGCGGCCACCATGAGCATTTCGATGGCGCCGGCTATCCGAACGGCCTGGCGGGGCGCGACATTCCCGTGGCCGCGCGCATCGTCGCCGTGGTCGACGTCTTCGATGCCTTGCTGCACGAACGTCCGTACAAGGAGCCATGGCCATATCCGCAGGTGCGCGAATATATCGAACAGCGCAGCGGCAGCCAGTTCGACCCGGAAGTGGTGGCCGCACTGCTCGACCTGATCGACCACGAACCGCAACTGTGGCATCCGGAGCGCGCCACCGGCTGATTTGCCGGCTTCCTTGCTGGTTTTCGGCGCCGCGCCATTCCCTTGCGCACGGCGCCGTCATATACTCGGCAGCCTCATGCTGGCTGGCGCCATGCACCAGTGTGGTGCGCCGCTGAGTTTTCGGACATCACGACATGAAAGAACTCAAGGGTCTCAGCGCACTGATCATCGAGCCGCATCCGGGCATGCGCGCCAGCCTGCACAATATGCTCAACCTGTGCGGCCTGGCGAAGATCGATGACGCGGCCAGCTCGGGCCAGGCGATCCGCATGCTGGGCAACAAATCGTATGACCTGATCCTGTGCGAGTACGACCTCGAAGGCGGGCAGGATGGCCAGCAGATGCTGGAGGACTTGCGCCACCACAAACTGATGCACGCCTCGACCATGTTCTTCATGGTCACGGGCGAAGGCAGCTTTGCCAAGGTGGTCAGCGCCGTCGAGCTGCTGCCCACCGATTACATCCTCAAGCCGTTTACCGCTGACAGCATGCTCGAACGCATCGGCCGCGCGCTGGACAAGCGCAACGCCTTCGTGCCCGTGTATGCGCTGATCGACGTGGGCAACGAGCGCGCCGCGATTGCCGCCTGCACCGAAGGCGCCAGCCTGTATCCGCGCTATGCGACCGATTTCATGCGCCTGCGCGCCGAATTGCATCTGCTGCTCGGCGAAGCGGCCGATGCCGAGCCGATCTATGCGGCGCTGTATGAGAGCAAGGCCATCGGCTGGGCGCGCCTGGGCCAGGCGAAGACGCAGTTCCTGCTGGGCGAGTACGACGCGGCGCAGGGCACGCTGGAGGGGTTGCTGGAAAACAACAAGCGCTTTCTCGACGCCTATGACTGGCTGGCCCGCACGCATCTGGCCCAAGGCAAGCCGGAACTGGCGCAGGCGGCGCTGAGCGAAGCGGTGGCCCTGTCGCCGCATGCCGTGCGCCGCCTGCGCCGCCTGGGCGAGGCGGCGCTGGCCGCCGATGATATCGAGATGGCGGAGAAAGCCCTGAAACTGGTCGTCAGCAAGGCCAAGTATTCGGAATTCCGCGATCCGGAAGACCATGTGCGCCTCGTGCAGACGCTGGTGCGCAAGGGCGACCCGCTGCAGGTGGGCGCCGTGATCCGCGACCTCGACAAGTCGATGGGCGGGCAAAAGAACGCGGAACTGTGCAGCGCGCTGTGCAGCGCCATGTTGCATGCGTATACGGGCAACGAGGAAAGGCTGCAGCAGTCGCTCGACGCGGCGCTGGCGGCCAACCGCCATAGCGGCGGCGGCTCGAATACGCTGAAGACGGAATTGGCGCGCCATTGCCTGGCGCATGGGCGCGAGGATGGCGCCGCCGAGGTGATGCGCGAAGTGATGCGCAATGCGCCCGACAGCGCCGCCATGACGCGCGCCATGGCCGTGTTCGAACAGGCGGGGCGCGAAGAGCTGGCCAAGGCGTTGGCGCGGCAAAGCCGCCAGGAAGTGGCCGACATGGTGGCGGCCGGCGCGGCCAAGGCGGGCGAGGGCGACTTCCGCGGCGCCGTCGACCTGATGAGCGAAGCCGTCACGCGCCTGCCTGACAACCCGCAAGTGGTGTTCAACGCGGCCGTGGCCGTGCTGAAATGCCTGGAGCATGGCGGCTGGGATGAACGCATGGGCCAGCAGGCGCTCGATTTCATCGCCGGCGTGCGCCGCCTGGACCCGCGCAACCCCAAATTGCCGGTGCTGTCGGGCCTGCATCAGCAGTTATTGCGCAAATATAAGCCGCGCGGCACGTCGTGGATGCATCCGCCTGACGCCCGTGAGCAGGGGTAAAACCGGGGCAAATGACGGGAAAATGCGGCTTGCAAGGGGGGCGGATAAAAAAAATGCGAAAAAAGACGACTTTTTCGCGCCAACCCTTGCACATTCTCAAATCGGGAGCTTATAATCACGCCCCGAAGCAGCCAACTTCTTCTTTATAAGCAAATGCAGCAGTCAGGCATCAGTAAATAAGGTTGACAGTTGTGAGTAGATGCTTCATACTCTGCGGTTCCCGCGGAGGGGTGGCCGAGTGGTTAAAGGCGACAGACTGTAAATCTGTTCTCTATGAGTACGCTGGTTCGAATCCAGCCCCCTCCACCAAGTTTTTGCAAGGAAAACTGGGTAGTAGCAAGTAAGTGAAGATAAAGTGAACGATACCTCGCGGGTGTAGCTCAATGGTAGAGCAGAAGCCTTCCAAGCTTACGACGAGGGTTCGATTCCCTTCACCCGCTCCAGTTTCCGTTCAGATGCTTGATGCATCGCATGCAACAAATTACAGCCCTTGTAGCTCAGTGGTAGAGCACTCCCTTGGTAAGGGAGAGGCCACGTGTTCGATCCACGTCAAGGGCACCAGAATTCGCAGCAGGCAGCACAGAAGCAATTCAAACCAGACCGTCGGGCGTGTGCCTGAGCAATCTAATCAAATCATTAGGAGTTCAAAATGGCAAAAGGTAAATTCGAACGGACCAAGCCGCACGTCAACGTCGGCACCATCGGCCACGTCGACCACGGTAAAACCACGCTGACCGCTGCAATCGCAACGGTTCTGTCGAAGAAATTCGGCGGCGAAGCTAAGGCATACGACCAGATCGATGCGGCTCCAGAAGAAAAAGCGCGCGGTATCACGATTAACACCGCCCACGTCGAGTACGAAACGGAAACGCGTCACTACGCTCACGTTGACTGCCCAGGCCACGCCGACTACATCAAAAACATGATTACCGGTGCCGCGCAGATGGACGGCGCGATCCTGGTGTGCTCCGCAGCTGACGGCCCAATGCCACAGACCCGCGAACACATCCTGCTGGCCCGCCAAGTTGGCGTTCCATACATCATCGTGTTCCTGAACAAGTGCGACCTGGTCGACGACGCAGAGCTGCTGGAACTGGTTGAAATGGAAGTGCGCGAGCTGTTGTCGAAGTACGAATTCCCAGGCGACGACCTGCCAATCATCAAAGGTTCGGCACGTATGGCGCTGGAAGGCAAAGAAGGCGAAATGGGCGTTGACGCAGTGCTGCGTCTGGCCGATGCGCTGGATGCCTACATCCCAACGCCAGAGCGCGCTGTTGACGGTGCGTTCCTGATGCCAGTGGAAGACGTGTTCTCGATCTCGGGTCGCGGTACCGTGGTTACCGGTCGTATCGAGCGCGGCATTGTTAAAGTCGGCGAAGAGATCGAAATCGTCGGTATCACCGATACCGTCAAAACGACTTGCACCGGCGTGGAAATGTTCCGCAAACTGCTGGACCAAGGTCAAGCAGGCGACAACGTTGGTCTGCTGCTGCGCGGCACCAAGCGTGAAGACGTGCAACGTGGTCAAGTTCTGGCCAAGCCAGGTTCGATCAAGCCGCATGCTCACTTCACCGGCGAGATCTATGTTCTGTCGAAAGACGAAGGCGGCCGTCATACGCCATTCTTCAACAACTACCGTCCACAGTTCTACTTCCGCACGACGGACGTAACTGGTTCGATCGAGTTGCCAGCAGACAAAGAAATGGTTATGCCAGGCGATAACGTGTCGATCACCGTCAAGCTGATCAACCCGATCGCGATGGAAGAAGGCCTGCGCTTCGCTATCCGTGAAGGCGGTCGTACCGTCGGCGCCGGCGTGGTTGCAAAAATCCTCGCATAAGGAAATGTTATGCTTCCACCCGGGGCGTCCTGGGTGGTAGAATAGCACTCCTCGAAAGTTTTACGTAGGGACGTAGCTCAATTGGCAGAGCGTCGGTCTCCAAAACCGAAGGTTGGGGGTTCGATGCCCTCCGTCCCTGCCACCGTCAAGGTGCAGGGCACCGAAAGTAGAAAAATGTCAAATCAATCCGTGCAAACCGTTAGCACGTCGAGTGACAAGATAAAAGTCGCGCTGGCAATAGTAGCTGCGATTGCAGGAGTAGTCGGGTTTTATTACCTGGCAGGCCAACCAGCTCTGGTGCGTGCAAGCGCGCTTGTGGCTGGTTTGGTTATTGCTGTTGCGCTCTTGTATGTCTCGACGACCGGCCGTGAATTTCTCAATTTCGCCAAAGAAGCTGTGCGCGAAACCAAGAAAGTCGTTTGGCCTACCCGCAAAGAAGCCACGCAGATCACTGCGATCGTGTTTGCCTTTGTGCTGGTCATGGCGATTTTCCTGTGGGGCACGGATAAATTGCTCGAGTTTTTGTTGTATGACGTAATTCTGGGTTGGAAAAAATAATGAGCGAAAATGTGCATGATGAAGCGGCGGAAGAGTCCGTTCCGGGCGACGCTCCGGCAGCGGATACTGGTGCAGCGCTGAGCGTGCCAGTGAGCAGCAAGCGCTGGTATGTCGTGCATGCTTATTCCGGCATGGAAAAAAGCGTCATGCGCGCACTGACCGAGCGCATCGAGCGCGCGGGCATGCAAGACCAGTTCGGCCAGATCCTGGTGCCGATCGAAGAAGTAGTTGAAGTCAAGAATGGTGTGAAGTCGGTTACCGAGCGTCGTTTCTATCCTGGCTATGTGCTGGTTGAAATGGAAATGACGGACGAGAGCTGGCATTTGGTCAAGAACACCAGCAAGGTTACCGGTTTCATCGGTGGCAAATCGAACAAGCCGACGCCGATCTCCGCGCGCGAAATCGACGCCATCATGCGCCAGATGCAGGAAGGTGTTGAAAAGCCCCGTCCCAAGACCTTGTACGAAGTGGGCGAGCAAGTCCGCATCAAGGATGGTCCGTTTACCGATTTCAACGGCAATGTCGAAGAAGTCAACTACGAGAAATCCAAGGTGCGCGTCTCGGTCACCATCTTCGGCCGCGCCACTCCGGTGGAACTCGAATTCGGCCAGGTCGAAAAAGTTTAAGCATTATCAAGCGCCACCAGGAGCGCCGCGGCAGTCTCAGCGAAATCCGGTCAGAGGAGCCCCGCCAGGGTAGGATCGGCGGGGCGCTACTACTCAATCCAAGATAGGAGCCATCATGGCAAAGAAAATCATTGGTTTTATCAAGCTGCAAGTGCCAGCTGGTAAAGCAAACCCATCCCCACCAATCGGTCCAGCTCTGGGTCAACGCGGTCTGAACATCATGGAATTCTGCAAGGCGTTCAACGCGCAGACCCAAGGTATGGAACCAGGCATGCCGATCCCAGTCGTGATCACCGCGTTTGCGGACAAGTCCTTCACGTTCGTGATGAAGACGCCTCCAGCAACCTACCTGATCAAAAAAGCTGCTGCGATCACCAAAGGTTCGCCGAAGCCACATACCGACAAAGTCGGTACGCTGACCCGCGCACAAGCTGAAGAAATCGCTAAATTGAAAACCCCTGATCTGACCGCTGCCGACATGGATGCTGCTGTACGCACCATCGCTGGTTCCGCTCGTTCGATTGGTATCACGGTGGAAGGTGTTGTATAATGGCTAAGTTATCCAAACGTATCAAGGCTTTGAAAGCCAAAGTCGACCGTACCAAAGTGTACGCTTTCGACAACGCTGTCGCTCTGATCAAAGAGTGCGCAACGGCCAAGTTCAATGAATCGATCGACGTATCGGTACAACTGGGCGTAGATCCTAAGAAATCCGACCAAGTGGTGCGCGGCTCCGTCGTGCTGCCAGCTGGTACCGGCAAAACCGTACGCGTCGCTGTCTTCGCGTCGGGCGAAAAAGCGGAAGCTGCTAAAGCAGCCGGCGCCGACATCGTTGGTATGGAAGACCTGGCTGAGCAGATCAAAGCCGGCGACATGCCTTTCGATATCGTCATCGCTTCGCCAGATACCATGCGTATCGTTGGTACCCTGGGTCAGATCCTGGGCCCACGCGGCATGATGCCTAACCCGAAAGTTGGCACTGTTACTCCTGACGTCGCTACCGCCGTGAAAAACGCGAAAGCCGGTCAAGTTCAGTACCGTACCGACAAATCCGGTATCATCCACGCTACCATCGGCCGTAAATCGTTCGCTGACGCAGATCTGAAATCGAATCTGGTCGCACTGATCGACGCCCTGAACAAAGCCAAGCCAGCATCGAGCAAAGGCGTGTACCTGCGCAAAGTTTCGCTGTCGTCGACCATGGGCGCTGGCGTCCGTGTTGACCAGGCTAGCCTGGCAGCTTAAGTAACAGAATCAAGTCCTGTAGCGCCTTCGGGCGCTGCGGGCGCATCTTTGGGCTGTCTGCCCGGTGTTCGCACCAGGCAGGCAGACAATCAAAGACCGTTGGGCCGACTGCGACCACATGTGCAGAAGGTTAATAGACTTTCCGGCAACGGGAAGTGCCCAACGCAGATGGTGTACCCGAACAAGTTTTGTAGTCCTCATGCTGCGTGAATGTATCCGCTCAGTTTAGTACTTCTTGACTTCGGACGCCGTGTTCGAACCGATGCAAGGCGCTCAACCACTCGGTTGTGATTGCCGAACATCATTTAAGGAGGTTGACCGTGAGTCTCAATCTGAATGACAAAAAGGCCGTCGTCGCCGAAGTTTCCGCACAAGTAGCAGCTGCGCAAACGATCGTCGTGGCCGAATATCGTGGCATCCAGGTTGGTCACTTGACGCAACTGCGTGCTAAAGCGCGTGCCCAAGGCGTGTACCTGCGTGTGTTGAAAAACACTCTGGCTCGTCGCTCCGTTGAAGGTACCGCATTCGCCAGCCTGGCAGATGCCATGACCGGTCCGTTGATCTACTCGATCTCGGCCGATGCCGTTGCAGCAGCTAAAGTCATCGCTGACTTCGCTAAAACCAACGACAAACTGGTCATCAAAGCAGGTAACTACGCAGGCAAGCCGCTGGATACAGCTGCTGTCACCGCGTTGGCGAGCATTCCTAGCCGTGAAGTTCTCATTTCGCAGTTGTTGGGCGTTATGCTGGCTCCGGTTTCGGGCTTTGCACGTGGTCTGGCTGCCCTGGCAGCGAAAAAAGGCGAAGGCGCCGAAGCTCCTGCAGAAGCAGCAGCAGAAGAAGCCCCAGCAGCCGCTTAATTGCGCGCGCTTTTTTCTCTCAGTACCAATCTGATGTAACTAACGTAATAAATTTAGGAGTTTCAAAATGGCAATTAGCAAAGACGATATCCTGGAAGCAGTTAGCGCCATGTCCGTAATGGACCTGAACGACCTGGTTAAAGCATTCGAAGAAAAATTCGGCGTGTCCGCAGCAGCAATGGCTTCGGCCGGTCCTGCAGCAGGCCCAGCAGCAGCAGCTGAAGAACAAACCGAATTCAACGTCATCCTTGACACCTTCGGCGCAAACAAAGTTGGCGTTATTAAAGCAGTTCGCGAAATCACCGGCCTGGGCTTGAAAGAAGCTAAAGACCTGGTCGATGGCGCACCAAAAACTGTGAAAGAAGCAGTGTCGAAAGCTGACGCTGAAGCAGCACAGAAGAAACTGGTAGAAGCCGGCGCAACCGCTTCGATCAAGTAATATCTGTACCGGCGTCAGTTAGCGCCCGAGTCAAAGTCTGAGGTTTCCCCTCGCAAGGGGGGAAATCCGACTTTGGCTCCTTTGTCGTCTGCATCGTATTTGTCATGTAGTTGTAGCAGCAGTTTTTATTCGATTCAAGCCGGAAAGCAGAGCCTTGAGGTTTCGTCTGTGTCACACGCAGCGGTGCAAACGAACACTTGCAAAACCTGAATTTTCTATCCTTTCTGTCACTCACGGAGTGTCCATGCACTACTCATTTACTGAGAAGAAACGCATTCGCAAATCATTCGCGAAGCGCGCCAACGTTCACCACGTTCCGTTCCTGCTGGCGACCCAGCTCGAGTCTTATCATAGCTTCTTGCAAGAGGACATAGCACCGTCCGGCCGCAAGAATGATGGCCTGCAGTCGGCTTTCACCTCGATTTTCCCTATCGTTTCGCACAATGGTTTTGCGCGTCTCGAATTCTTGTCGTACGTTCTGGGCGATCCTGCCTTTGACGTCAAAGAATGTCAACAACGTGGCCTGACGTTCGCGTCGCCGCTGCGCGCGAAAGTGCGCCTGGTGATCCTGGACAAGGAATCGCCAACCAAGCCAGTCGTCAAGGAAATGAAGGAACAGGAAGTCTACATGGGCGAATTGCCGCTCATGACGACCACCGGTTCGTTCGTGATCAACGGCACTGAGCGGGTTATCGTTTCCCAGCTGCACCGTTCGCCTGGCGTGTTCTTCGAGCACGACCGCGGCAAGACCCACTCGTCGGGCAAGCTGCTGTTCTCCGCGCGTATCATTCCTTACCGCGGTTCGTGGCTGGACTTCGAGTTCGACCCGAAAGACATCCTGTTCTTCCGCGTCGACCGCCGCCGCAAGATGCCTGTGACGATTTTGCTCAAGGCAATCGGCATGTCGCATGAGCAAATCCTGGCCAACTTCTTTGTCTTCGACAATTTCAACCTGCGCTCCGAAGGCGCGGAAATGGAATTCGTTGCCGAGCGTCTGCGCGGTGAAGTTGCGCGTTTCGACATCGTCGACAAGTCGGGCAAGACCCTGGTCCTGAAAGACAAGCGTATCAACGCCAAGCACGTGCGTGATATCGAAGCTGCCGGCATCAAGCACATTTCCGTACCGGAAGACTACCTGCTGGGCCGCGTATTGGCGAAGAACATCGTCGATGGCGACACCGGCGAAGTCGTCGCTTCCGCGAACGATGAGCTGACCGAAGACTTGCTGGGTCGTTTGCGCGATGCCAACATTTCCGAAATCCAAACGTTGTACACGAACGACCTGGATCAGGGCGCCTACATCTCGCAAACCCTGCGTATCGACGACACCGCCGACCAGATGGCCGCGAAAGTGGCGATCTACCGCATGATGCGTCCAGGCGAACCGCCAACGGAAGACTCCGTTGAAGCGCTGTTCAACGGCCTGTTCTACAACTCGGACCGCTACGACCTGTCGGCCGTGGGCCGCATGAAGTTCAACCGCCGCATTGGCCGCGATGAACTGACGGGCGCCATGACCCTGTCGAACGAAGACGTGCTGGCCGTGATCAAGATCCTGGTGGAACTGCGCAATGGCCGCGGCGAAGTCGACGATATCGATCACCTGGGTAACCGTCGCGTACGTTGCGTGGGCGAACTGGCTGAGAATCAATTCCGCGCCGGCCTGGTGCGTGTTGAGCGCGCCGTCAAGGAACGCCTCGGCCAAGCCGAAGCGGACAACCTGATGCCGCACGACCTGATCAACTCGAAGCCGATTTCGGCCGCGATTCGCGAGTTCTTCGGTTCGTCCCAGCTGTCGCAGTTCATGGACCAAACCAATCCTCTGTCGGAAATTACCCACAAGCGCCGCGTATCGGCTCTGGGACCCGGCGGTCTGACACGCGAACGCGCCGGCTTTGAAGTGCGCGACGTGCATCCGACCCACTACGGCCGCGTCTGCCCGATCGAGACACCGGAAGGTCCGAACATTGGTCTGATCAACTCGCTGGCTCTGTATGCCCGCCTGAATGAATACGGCTTCCTGGAAACCCCGTACCGCAAGGTCGAAGGCTCCAAGATTACCGATCAGATCGACTATCTGTCCGCCATCGAAGAAGGCCGCTACATCATCGCTCAGGCGAATGCGACCATCAACGACGAAGGCATGCTGTCCGATGAACTGGTCTCGGCCCGTGAAGCCGGCGAAACCATCCTGGTATCCCCAGAGCGCATCCAGTACATGGACGTGGCGCCGGGCCAGATCGTTTCCGTCGCTGCCTCGCTGATTCCGTTCCTCGAACACGATGATGCAAACCGTGCATTGATGGGCGCCAACATGCAACGCCAGGCTGTGCCTTGCTTGCGTCCGGAAAAAGCGCTGGTCGGTACCGGTATCGAACGCACCGTTGCGGTCGACTCGGGCACCACCGTGCAAGCCCTGCGTGGCGGTATCGTCGATTACATCGATGCGGGCCGTGTCGTGATTCGCGTCAACGATGACGAAGCGCAAGCTGGTGAAGTGGGCGTCGACATCTACAACCTGATCAAGTACACCCGTTCGAACCAGAACACCAACATCAACCAGCGTCCTATCGTGCAAGTGGGCGACCGTGTCGCCAAGCGCGACGTGATCGCCGACGGCGCATCGACCGACCTGGGTGAATTGGCTCTGGGCCAGAACATGACCGTGGCCTTCATGCCATGGAATGGTCTGAACTTCGAGGATTCGATCCTGATCTCGGAAAACGTCGTCAAGGACGACCGCTACACCTCGATTCACATCGAAGAGTTGTCGGTGGTGGCCCGTGACACGAAACTGGGCGCGGAAGAAATTACGCGCGACATCTCGAACCTGGCTGAAAATCAGCTGGCACGTCTGGATGAGTCCGGTATCGTCTACATCGGCGCTGAAGTGCAGGCTGGCGACACCCTGGTCGGTAAAGTGACGCCTAAGGGCGAAACCCAGCTGACCCCGGAAGAGAAGCTGCTGCGCGCGATTTTCGGCGAAAAAGCATCGGACGTGAAAGACACTTCGCTGCGCGTGCCTTCGGGCATGATCGGTACCGTGATCGACGTGCAAGTCTTCACCCGTGAAGGCATCGTGCGCGACAAGCGTGCCCAGCAAATTATCGATGACGAACTGAAACGCTTCCGTCTGGATTTGAACGACCAGATGCGTATCGTGGAAGGCGATGCCTTCCAGCGTCTGGAAAAAATGCTGATCGGCAAAGTCGTCAACGGCGGCCCTAAAAAGCTGGCCAAAGGCGCCAAGATCACCAAGGATTACCTGGCCGATCTGGACAAATACCACTGGTTCGACATCCGCCCTGCGGACGACGATGCGGCGGTAGCGCTGGAAGCGATCAAGGAATCGATCAACGAGAAGCGTCACCAGTTCGATCTGGCCTTCGAAGAGAAGCGCAAGAAATTGACGCAAGGCGATGAGCTGCAACCAGGCGTGCAAAAAATGGTCAAGGTGTACCTGGCCGTGAAACGCCGCCTGCAGTCGGGCGACAAGATGGCGGGTCGCCACGGTAACAAGGGTGTGGTTTCCCGTATTGTTCCTGTGGAAGACATGCCATACATGGCCGACGGCACGCCAGCCGACGTTGTGCTGAACCCGCTGGGCGTTCCTTCGCGGATGAACGTTGGTCAGATTCTCGAGACTCACTTGGGCTGGGCTGCCAAGGGTCTGGGTATCCGCATCGGCGAAATGCTGAAGGCGCAAACCAAGGTCGAGCAAGTGCGCAAGTACCTGACGACGATCTACAACGATAACGGCCGTGCTGAAGAGCTGAACGACTTCGACGACGAAGAGATCATGAAGCTGGCGGAAAACCTGAAAAAAGGTGTTCCATTCGCCACGCCAGTGTTCGACGGTGCCAATGAAGAAGAGATCCGCCGCATGCTGGACCTGGCGTATCCGGACGACATCGCCAAGAACCTGGGCATGACCGCGTCGAAAAACCAGGTGACCATGTATGACGGTCGCACCGGTGAAGCGTTCGAGCGCAAGGTCACCGTCGGCGTCATGCACATGCTGAAACTGCATCACTTGGTCGATGACAAGATGCATGCGCGTTCGACCGGTCCGTACTCGCTGGTGACGCAACAGCCACTGGGCGGTAAAGCCCAGTTCGGTGGTCAGCGTTTCGGTGAGATGGAAGTCTGGGCACTGGAAGCGTATGGCGCGTCGTATGTCTTGCAAGAGATGTTGACCGTCAAGTCCGATGACGTGAATGGCCGTACCAAAGTGTACGAAAACCTCGTCAAGGGCGACCACGTGATCGACGCCGGCATGCCGGAATCGTTCAACGTGCTGGTCAAGGAAATCCGTTCGCTCGGTATCGATATCGACCTCGAACGCAACTAAACGACAGCCACCTGTCATTTGGTTTGGGAAACACAAAGCCCGGCTGGGAAACCATGCCGGGCAATGTAGTCTCAGGAATATAGAAATTTAATCACCTCTGGAGTGATACATGAAAGCACTGCTCGATCTATTCAAGCAAGTACAGACCAACGAGACCTTCGATGCAATCAAGATCGGTCTCGCTTCGCCTGAGAAAATCCGTTCGTGGTCCTACGGCGAAGTCAAAAAGCCGGAAACCATCAACTATCGTACCTTCAAGCCTGAGCGCGACGGCCTGTTCTGCGCCAAGATCTTTGGCCCGATCAAGGACTACGAATGCCTGTGCGGCAAGTACAAGCGCCTGAAACACCGCGGCGTGATCTGCGAAAAGTGCGGCGTCGAAGTCACGCTGGCCAAGGTGCGCCGCGAGCGCATGGGTCACATCGAGCTGGCCTCGCCAACCGCGCACATCTGGTTCCTGAAATCGCTGCCGTCGCGTCTGGGCATGGTCCTGGACATGACCCTGCGGGACATCGAACGCGTGCTGTACTTTGAAGCATACGTCGTGACCGATCCAGGCATGACCCCGCTGAAGAAGTGCCAGATCATGTCGGAAGACGACTACGCCGCCAAGTACGAAGAGTACGGCGACGACTTCACCGCCTTCATGGGCGCCGAAGGTATCCGTGAACTGCTGCGCTCGATCGACATCCACCGCGATGCCGAAACCCTGCGCGTGGAACTGAAGGAATCGAAATCCGAAGCCAAGATCAAGAAATACGCGAAGCGCCTGAAAGTGCTGGAAGCGTTCCAACGTTCGGGCATCAAGCCTGACTGGATGATCATGGAAGTGCTGCCGGTGCTGCCGCCGGAACTGCGTCCGCTGGTACCGCTGGATGGTGGCCGTTTCGCGACCTCGGATCTGAACGATCTGTATCGCCGCGTCATCAACCGTAACAACCGTCTGAAACGCCTGATGGAGCTGCGCGCTCCAGAGATCATCACGCGCAACGAAAAGCGCATGCTGCAAGAAGCGGTCGATTCGCTGCTGGACAACGGCCGTCGCGGCAAAGCGATGACCGGCGCCAACAAGCGTCCGCTGAAATCGCTGGCAGAAATGATCAAGGGCAAGGGCGGCCGTTTCCGTCAAAACTTGCTGGGCAAACGCGTCGATTACTCCGGTCGTTCGGTCATCGTCGTGGGCCCGCAATTGAAACTGCATCAGTGCGGCTTGCCGAAACTGATGGCGCTGGAACTGTTCAAACCATTCATTTTCAATAAACTGGAACTGATGGGTCTGGCGACCACGATCAAGGCCGCTAAAAAGCTGGTCGAGATTCAAGAGCCGGTCGTGTGGGACATCCTGGAAGACGTGATCCGTGAACATCCGATCATGTTGAACCGCGCACCTACGCTGCACCGCCTGGGTATCCAGGCCTTCGAGCCCGTCCTGATTGAAGGCAAGGCCATCCAGCTGCATCCGCTCGTCTGCGCCGCATTCAACGCCGACTTTGACGGTGACCAAATGGCGGTCCACGTTCCTCTGTCGATCGAAGCGCAGATGGAAGCACGCACCCTGATGCTGGCATCGAACAACATCCTGTTCCCATCGAACGGCGAACCGTCGATCGTGCCGTCGCAGGATATCGTGCTGGGTCTGTACTACGCGACCCGCGAAGCGATCAATGCGAAGAACGAAGGGATGATGTTCCCTGACGTGTCGGAAGTGATCCGCGCCTACGACAACAAGGAAGTCGAACTGACGACCCGCGTCACCGTGCGTATTACCGAATACCCGAAAAACGCCGAAACGGGCGAATTCGAGAAAACGGTTACCCGCTACGAAACGACGATCGGCCGTGCGATCCTGTCGGAAATCCTGCCTAAGGGCCTGCCTTTCTCGGTGCTGAACCGCGCGCTGAAAAAGAAAGAAATTTCCAAGCTGATCAACACGTCGTTCCGCAAGTGCGGCCTGCGCGCCACCGTGGTGTTCGCAGACAAACTGATGCAATCGGGTTTCCGCCTGGCGACACGCGCCGGTATCTCGATCTGCGTCGACGACATGCTGGTACCGCCTCAAAAAGTCACCCTGATCGCGACGGCCGAATCGGAAGTCAAGCAGATCGAACAGCAATACGCCTCGGGTCTCGTGACCGCCGGCGAGCGTTACAACAAGGTCGTCGATATCTGGGGCAAGACCTCGGATGAAGTCGGCAAGGCCATGATGGACCAGCTCAAAGTCGAAGACGTGATCCGCCGCGACGGCACCAAGTCGACGCAAGAATCGTTCAACGCCATTTACATGATGGCCGACTCCGGCGCGCGCGGTTCCGCAGCCCAGATTCGTCAGTTGGCCGGTATGCGTGGTCTGATGGCGAAGCCGGATGGCTCGATTATCGAAACGCCGATTACCGCGAACTTCCGCGAAGGTCTGAACGTTTTGCAGTACTTCATTTCGACCCACGGTGCACGTAAAGGTCTGGCCGATACGGCGCTGAAAACGGCTAACTCCGGTTACCTGACGCGTCGTCTGGTTGACGTGACGCAAGATCTGGTGGTGATCGAGGACGATTGCGGCACCATGAACGGCGCCGTCATGAAGGCACTGGTCGAAGGTGGTGAAGTCATCGAACCGTTGCGCGACCGTATCCTCGGCCGCGTGGTGGTGCATGACGTCGTCAATCCTGAAACCCAGGAAACGCTGTACGAAGCCGGCACCCTGATGGACGAAGACATGGTCGAAGAGATCGAGCGTCTGTCCATCGATGAAGTCAAGGTCCGCACGCCACTGACTTGCGACACGCGCTTCGGCCTGTGCGCCAAGTGCTATGGCCGCGACCTGGGCCGCGGCATGCTGGTCAACGCCGGCGAAGCCGTCGGTGTGGTGGCAGCGCAGTCGATTGGTGAGCCGGGTACCCAGCTGACCATGCGTACGTTCCACATTGGTGGTGCGGCATCGCGTGCGGCAGTGGCATCGTCGGTCGAAGCCAAGTCGAACGGTACCATCCGCTTCACGGCAACCATGCGTTACGTGACGAACGGCAAGGGCGCGCAAATCGTCATTTCCCGTTCCGGCGAAGTGCTGATCACCGACGACCATGGCCGTGAGCGTGAGCGTCATAAAGTACCGTACGGTGCGACCCTGATCGTCAAGGACGGCATGGTCATCAAGGCCGGTACGGCCCTGGCAACGTGGGATCCGCTGACCCGTCCGATCATTACCGAATACGCCGGTCAAGTGCGTTTCGAGAACGTCGAAGAAGGCGTCACCGTGGCCCGTCAGGTCGACGAAGTGACCGGTCTGTCCACCCTGGTGGCGATCGATGCGAAGCGTCGCGGTTCGCTGACCAAGACCCTGCGTCCGCAAGTCAAGCTGATCAACGACGCGAACGAAGAAGTCAAGATCGCCGGCACCGAACACTCGGTGGCGATCGGCTTCCAGGTCGGCGCGCTGATCATGGTGAAGGACGGTCAACAGGTATCGGTTGGTGAAGTGCTGGCACGTATTCCTACCGAATCGCAAAAAACGCGCGATATTACCGGTGGTCTGCCACGCGTTGCGGAACTGTTCGAAGCGCGCTCGCCGAAAGATGCCGGTATGCTGGCGGAAGTCACGGGTACGGTTGCGTTCGGTAAAGAAACCAAGGGCAAGCAGCGTCTGGAAATCACGGACATGGACGGCAACAAGCATGAGTTCTTGATCACCAAGGACAAACAAGTGCTGGTGCATGACGGCCAAGTCGTGAACAAGGGCGAGATGATCGTGGACGGCCCGGCCGATCCACAAGACATCCTGCGCCTGCTGGGTATCGAAGCGCTGGCACGTTACATCGTCGACGAAGTGCAGGACGTGTACCGTCTGCAAGGCGTGAAGATCAATGACAAGCACATCGAAGTGATCGTGCGTCAGATGCTGCGCCGCGTACAGATCGTCAATGCCGGCGACACCAACTACATCGTTGGCGAGCAGGTAGAGCGTTCGGAACTGCTGGACGAGAACGATCGCATGGCCGTTGAGAACAAGATTCCAGCGACCTACGAAAACGTCTTGCTGGGTATTACCAAGGCATCGCTGTCGACCGATTCGTTCATCTCGGCCGCATCGTTCCAGGAAACCACCCGCGTGCTGACCGAAGCGGCGATCATGGGTAAGCGCGATGGTCTGCGCGGCCTGAAAGAGAACGTCATCGTCGGCCGTCTGATTCCTGGCGGTACGGGCCTGGCCTTCCACCGCGCACGCAAAGAGAAAGAAGCGTGGGAAGTGGAAGAGCGTCAAGCCCTGCTGCTGGCCGAGAAAGCCTCGCTGGCTGGCGAAGCTGCCGAAGCGCTGCAAGACATCGAAATCCAGCAACACCACGGCGACGAAGCGTAATCTGCGCTGCTAGCTGACAAGAACGGCACCTTCGGGTGCCGTTTTTTTTCGCCTTTTAATTCATGCGACACGAATCGGTATGCCGATACTCAAACGGCATGTATCAATTGGGGCGGAATATGAAACCCGATGTCCATGTTATTTAAAACGGCGCCATGCATTCCGAATTTGATATCGGGTAAACGACGCGACTTGTATTGCCATGATTGAATGCGGGGCAATCGCGGCGTGATGAATGCTGAATGCCATTGATTAAATATCGACGAGATTGGGCATGCACATCGAGTGCCCGGCATGGCGCGCACGATCACGACACGTGTCGCTGCCCACGCCATCATTGAGCTGTGACGGCTGCGGAACAGCACTGTTGCAGCGCCGTCGCCTATCGCGCAGGCCGCGCTAATTTCCAGTTTATTCATGCTAAGATTTGGCGCATGATTGCCCAAGCCCTGTTTACTCCCGCCCAGCAAAAACTGCTGGGATTGCTCTTTGTCCGCGTGAATGAAGGCTTTCATTTGAATGAGATCATGCGCCTGACGGGGCTGGGCAGCGCTTCGGCGCAGCGGGAATTGCGCCGCTTGCACGAGTCCGGCCTTATCACGTCCGAGCGCATCGGCAATGTGCGGCGCTTCTGGCCTAACAAGGAAAGCCTCGTGTATCCCGAGTTGAGCGGACTGGTGCAGAAGACTTTCGGCCTGGTCGGCGTGCTCAGTACGACCCTGGCGCCCCTGCGCGCGCAACTGCACCTGGCATTCGTGTATGGCGCCACGGCGAAGGGGCAGGATATGCCGGGCAGCGCCGTCGATCTGCTGCTGGTGGGCGAGGAAGCCAATTACGGCGATCTATTGACGGGATTGGCCCCGGCCGAGCGAACCTTGCGGCGTAAAATCAATCCCAACTTATATACGCTGGCCGATTATCGGCGCCGCCTGCGCGAGGGGCAGCCATTCCTGCTGCAGGTATTGCAGCAGCCGAAGCTGTTTGTCATCGGCGATGAATTGGCCCTGGGCGCATTGGCCCGGACGGATGGCATGTTGCAGGCGAATGGTTTGCCGCTGGTTTTCTAATGACCGGGCCTGGTAATCAATTTCTGCTATAACGTGGAATTGTTTTCTAGAATAATAGCTGAGGCGGATTGATCGTATGATGAATAAATTACAGGCGTTCGGTTTGATCGTTTCCCAAGCGGTGCGCGGAGAATTGACGTTTCCCACCAGCGTGAATTCCGCCTTGCAATTACAGCTGGCATTGGCCGAGCCGGATTGCCATATCGATCACGCCATCAAGCTGGTGCTGGCCGAGCCCCTGCTGGCGGCGCGTACGGTCGCGCTGGCCAATTCGGCCGTGTATAGCCGCGGCGATGCGCCGCCCGTCACCAGCGTGCGCGCGGCCGTCATGCGCATGGGTTACCGCAATCTGTATGCGCTGGTGGCGGCCATGGTGGTGCGCCAGTTCGGCAGCAAGATCATCGATCCCGTGCTGCGCCAGAAGGCGACCCAGCTGTGGGAGCACACGGCGCATGTGGCGGCGCTGGCGCACGTGATCGCCCGCCGCGTCACCAACGTCGATCCCGATACGGCCCTGTTCGCCGGCATCGTGCATGAGGTGGGTGGTTTCTATCTCCTGTCGCGCGCCGATGAATTTCCTGGCTTGCTCGACGACGATGCCGATCACTGGATGGAATCGGCCGAGGAAATCATTTCCCGCGAAGTCATGAAGAAGCTGCTGATACCGCAAGCCGTCAGCGAGGCCATCGAAGGCTTGCGCGATGGCTTGCTGTCGATCCCGCCCGACTCCCTGCTCGATACTTTACTGCTGGCCAAGCAACTGTCGCCCGTGCCTTCGCCGCTGCAGGTGACATTTGTGGAAATGCTCACGCCATCCGATTCCGTGATCGACTTCATTATCGACAATGACACCCTGCAAAGCATCCTGGCCGAATCGGCCGAGGAAGTGCGCTCGATGAGCGCGGCGCTGCTGGTGTAACCCTCAGCGCGCAGGCGAAAAAAAACGGCAGCCCGTCAAGGAGCTGCCGTTTTGCCTTCAGGCGCCGCGTCTTATTTCCGCTGCGCGATCCACAGGTCGACCTTGGCTTCCAGCAGTTTCAGGGGCAGGGTGCCGTCGCTGAGCACGACTTCATGGAACTTCGGCAGGCTGAACTTGTCACCCAGCGCCTGTTGCGCGCGCTGGCGCAGTTCGACGATCTTCAGCGAGCCGATCTTGTATCCCAGCGCCTGGCCGGGCCAGGCCATGTAGCGTTCCGTTTCGCTTTTCGCCACGGCGTCATAGCCGAGGGTATCGCGCATGTACTTGATCGTCTGCTCGCGCGTCCAGCCCTTGGTGTGCAGCCCCGTGTCGACCACCAGGCGCACGGCGCGCAGCATCTCGTCGTTCAAGTGGCCGAAATATTGCGCCGGATCGTCGAACAGGCCCATTTCCTTGCCCAGGGTTTCCGCGTACAGGGCCCAGCCTTCCGTGAAGGCATTGTTGCCGCCGAAGCGGCGGAAGTTCGGCAAGTCCATCTCTTGCACCAGCGCCAGGTGGAAATGGTGGCCTGGCTTGCCTTCATGCAGGAACAGCGTCGTCATTCCCGTGTCGCCATACAGTTTCGGATCGGTGACGACAGACCAGAACACGCCGGGCCGCGAACCATCGGCGGCCGGCGCCGTGTAGTGGTCGGCCGCCGTGTCGCGGCTCAGCTCGGGCTCCAGGCGCAAGTCCAGCGGCGCCTTCGGCACCAGCGTGAACAGGGCCGGCAATTTGCTGTCGAGCAGCACGTTCATCTTGCGGTAGACGTCGAGCACTTCCTGGTCCGTCTTGAACGGACGGTATTTCGCCTGTTCCGAGACCCACACGGGCAAGCCGGCGGCCGGGCCGTTGTAGCCCATCTTCGGACCCACGATCGCATACTGTTCCTGGATGCGCGCCACTTCCTTCAGGCCGATGGCGTGGATCTGTTCCGGCTTCAGGTCCGTCGTGGTGCTGCTGGCCACGCGCGCCTGGTACCAGGCTGCGCCATCGGGCAGGGCGCTCCAGCCGCTGCTGTTGCGGCTGGCTGGCAGGTAATCCTGTTCCATGAACGTGGCCAGGCGCTGCAGGGCCGGCATCAGCTTGGCCTCGATGATGACGGTGTAGGTTTGCGTCAGGCGCGCCTTGTCGGCGTCGGAAAACCCGGCCGGCAAGTTCTTGATCGGTGTGTAATAGACGCTGGCCTGCGGCGTGGCGCTGACGAGCTTCTTGAATTGCGGCAGTGCCGATTCCGTCAGCGCCTTCGGCAGCACGATGCCTTTTTGCATGCCGACGCGCATGTTGGCGATGGCCTGGTCTATCCAGCCCGGCAATTGGCCGATACGGCTCAGGTAAGCGTCATACTCCTTGACCGTGGTCAAAGGCTGCGATGCCTCGCCGCCCGCATAATTGGCCAGGGTGACGGGCATGCTGTCCATCTGGTTCAGCGGCAGCAGGTACTCGGGGAAACGCTCGAAGCTCAGCGCCGTGGCCAGTTCATAGTCGAGGATGTCGTAGTTGATCTGGTCCTGGTGCGACAGCTGCTGGCGCGCGATGGCGCGCAGGGTCTTCTGGTACTGGTGGTACAGCGCAAATTGTTTGGCGCGCGCGGCAGGCACGATGGCCGAGCCCAGCTGGTCATCAAAACGGTTGTCGCCGCTCTCGGTGGCGTTGATCGGCTCGAAACGGGCCAGCGCATCGTAGTACTGGTCGGCCAGCACTTGCAGCTGCTGCCTGGCCTTGGGCGCGCTGACGGCCGGCGCGACGGTTGCCTTGGCAGCGGCTTGGGCTGCGTGCGCGATGGGCGCGTAGGCGAGTAACAGGGAGACGGCCAGGGTGCCGAGGGTGCCGGCGGCAAAACGATGCTTCATGCGCGATGTCCTTTGTAAGGAGGAGAATGAACGGAGGCGTAGCGAGGTCGGGATGGCCGGTCGCGGAGGAGCAGCCGGGGCGTAAGCATACGCCATTGCCCGGCTCGTTTGGATAATTTATCTTGGGCAGAAGCTGCCACTTCTGTGTCGCGCAGGCGCGGCTATTTGACGCTGGCCGGCAAGGCCGCTTTCATCTGCTGCCAGCTGCCGCTTTGCAAGGGCAGGCAGGCGGCGCAGGGCGTGGCGGCGATCAGGCTGCGGATCTTCTGCGCGCGCGTGGCCGTTTGCGGATGCGACGAGAGCCAGCCCGGCGCGGCAGCCTTGTCCTGTTCCTTGTCGCCGAGTGTCTGGAAAAACGTCAGCATGCCGTCGGGGCGGATATGCGCGCGCTGCAAGGCGTGCAGGCCCAGCCGGTCTGCTTCTTCCTCCATGTCGCGGCTGAAATACAAGGTGCCGGCCTGGTGCGCCAGCATGGCGGCCACGGCGCTGATGTCGCCGATGGTGACGCCCACCAGGGCGCCCCAGCCCAGGCTGCTGATCATTTGCCGCAGCGAATGGCGTTGTTCCACATGCTGTACTTCATGCGCGAGCACGCCGGCCAGTTCGCCGGGGTCGGCCGCCTGGCGCAGCAAGCCTGTATGCACGACGATGATGCCGCCGGGCATGGCGAACGCATTGACACTGTCATCGTTCCTGACCAGCCAGCGGTACTGGTAGCGCGAGCCGGCCGTCAGCTTCTGGCCGATTTCCTGCACGGTGTGCTGCGCCGCACCGCTCTCGACGATGCCACCCTGGGCGCGCACTTGCGCCAGGGCCAGTTCGCCCAGCTGCTTTTCCGTCGACAGCGGAATCCATCCCGCCAGCACGCCGATGGCATGGCCGCCCTGCCACCACAGCAATGCCGTGGCGGCGACGGCCGCGCCCGTCAAGCCTGCCAGCCAGCCAGACACCTGCCGGCGGTTGCGCTGGCGCTCGCCCCACAGGCGCTGCAATTGCGGCTGCAGCGCGGCCGGCGCTTCCTGCAAGACGGTGGCGATGGCGCTTGCTCCCAGCGGCTTGAGCGCCGCTTGCCGGCCTTGTCCGTCGAGCCAGTTCAGGAACAGCTCTGGCCCATCGACGCCGCCGACGCTGACGACCAGTTGCGCGATATCGACGCTGTGACCGGGCGCGTCGATGACCAGCTGGTTGCCGAAGAAATGCGCGCTGACGGGCGTGCCGGCCGAACCGCCCTCGGGGCCAGTCAGCAGGGCCTGGAATGGCGTCATGCCACGGCCTCGGCAAAGCGGCTTTCGTACAGGGCCGCCATCAGGTCGGACTGGCTGATGATGCCGGCCAGGCGGTCTTCCTCATCGACGATGGGAATGTGGTGGTAGCCGGCGTCGGCCATCAGGGGCACCAGGTCGATGATGGGCGTGCCAAGGCGGGCCGTATGCGGTGACGGCGTCATCAGTTGCCCCACCACTTCCGGCTTGTCGCTGTGGCTGAGGCCGCTGCGCTGCAGCAGGCTGCGCAGGCGCTGGCGCATGCCCTGATAATCGTCGAGTCCGCCATGGCGCAGGAAATCCGTCTGCGTGATGATGCCGATGACGCGACGGGCCCGGTTCAGCACGGGCAGGGCGCCCACCTGATGCTCGCGCATGGTGCGCCAGGCGGCATCGAGCGGCGTGCCGAATTCCACGCTGAGCACGTCCTTCGACATGATGTCGGCGCAGGTGACGACGCCGAAGCGGCGCTGGTAGGCGCGCATCTCCGTTTGCAGGAAGATGGCCTGCAAATCGTCGCGGCTGATGTCGAGCACTTCGCTGTGCTGGCGCAGCACGGCGTCGAGGTCGTCCGGCGAAAAGCCCAGGCGGTTGCTGGGCACGTCATCCTTGGTGGCGTGCGGATGCGGCGTTGCCAGCTGCTGGGTGTGCGGGTAGCGGCGTCCCGTCAGGTTGTTGTACAGCACGGCGCAGGCGACCAGCACGGCCGAATTGAACAGCACGGTGATGAAGACGAATTCAAAGCCGGCCGCATGCACGCTGGCGCCGCCCACGACGGTGGTGAGCGCCACGGCGCCGCCGGGCGGATGCAGGCAGCGCAGCGCGAACATGGCGCCGATGGCCAGGCAGGCGGCCAGCGCCGCCACGCCCACGCTGGGTCCCAGCCATTTGACGCAAGCCACGCCCACCAGGCCCGAGACGACATTGCCTCCCACCACCGACCATGGTTGCGCCAGCGGACTGGCCGGCAGGCAGAACAGCAGGACGGCGGAAGCGCCCATGGGCGCGATCAGGTAGACGCTGGCGCTATTCGGGGCCAGCAGGAAATGGCAGATGAGACCAGTGAGCAGCAGGCCGCAGATGGCGCCCGCGCAGGCGCGCAATTGTTCGCGGCGGCTGCCATTGTTCGGTTGCGGCAGCCAGCGTGCCAGGAAAGAAGTCGTCATGGTGGGGAGGGCGCGTTCGGGCCGCGTTGCTCAGTGTGAGCCCGATATTATCCCATGCGTGCTGTTTCGCTGCCTGCGCTCACTCATCCTCTGCACAGACGGCCTGCAAGCCGTGCCGTTCCAGCAGGCTCCTGACGGCGGCGATGGCGGCCGGTTCCGGTTTGCTGCTGGCGCAGGCATGGATGTCATTGCCGACCCTTGCCTCATCCTTGCCCGTGACGGCGGCCACCAGCAGGGCCAGGTTGCGGTCGGAAAAGTGTTCATACAGCAGGGCCAGCACGGGGAAATACGCCGCGTCGGGCATGCCGCCGGGATAGGCGCTGCGCAGCATGCGCGCGGCGCCCGACAGGGGCGGGGGCAGGGTATCTTGCAGGCGCACGTCGCGTCTCCTCGGGATTGCTTATACGTTTTCCGCATAAGCACAGTGCAATTAAATGGTGGATATTTCTGACAAGCAGGCATATTCTAGGCAATCACGCCCGCTGGCGCCTGTTCAGCTGGCCTCACGATCTTCTCTCAGGAGCCCTGCATGCGTCTTTCCATCCTCTTCGCCAGCCTGCTGTTCGCCGGCGCCGCCGTTGCCGCCGCCCCGACACCTACCGCCGCGCCTGCCGCCACGCCGCATTTGCCCTACAACGCGGCGGCAGACGCCAAGGCCGACGTGGCCCGCGCGCTGGCCGAGGCCAAGGCGGCCCATGTGCCCGTGCTGCTGATCTTTGGCGCCAACTGGTGCGAGGATTGCCGCGCGCTCGACAAGGCCCTGAAGGAAGGGAAAAATGCACAGCTGATGCAGCAGGAATTCAAGGTCGTCAAGGTCGATGTCGGCAATTTCGACCATAACCTGGACGTGGCGCAAGCCTATGGCAATCCGCTCAAGAAAGGCATCCCGGCCGCCGTGCTGGTTTCCAGCGACAATAACCAGGTGCTGTACGCCACCAAGGGCGGAGAGCTGGCGAATGCGCGCCGCATGAGCGAAAGCGGCATCCATGACTTCTTCAAGCAGGCGGCCAGCGTGAAGTCGCCGGCCCTTTAATCGGCTTAAAACTCTTCCCACGCATCGCTGGCCGGCGCTTTCGGGCGCGCGGCCGCTGCCGGTGTCCTTGCCATCGCTGGGCGAACAGGCTTGGGCAGCGCGGGCTGGCTGGTCAGCGCAGGATGCGCCGCCGCATGGCCCGATTCCTCCAGTTTGAAGACGCTGACCACCTGCGCCAGCCGGCCCGCCTGATCCTGCAGGGACTGGGCTGCCGCGGCCGCTTCCTCCACCAGTGCGGCGTTTTGCTGGGTCGCATCATCCATCTGCGTGACGGTGGCGTTGACTTGCGCGATGCCCTGGCTTTGCTCCTGGCTGGCCGAGGCGATCTCTCCCATCAGGTCTGCCACGCGCTGCACGGAAACGACGATGTCCTGCATGGTGGCGCCGGCTGAATCGACCAGCTTGCTACCGGCTTCCACCTTGCTGCCCGAGTCGACGATCAAGTCCTTGATTTCCCGGGCCGCCGCGGCCGAGCGCTGCGCCAGGTTGCGCACTTCCGTCGCCACCACGGCAAAGCCACGGCCCAGCTCTCCGGCACGGGCCGCCTCGACGGCCGCGTTCAGGGCCAGGATATTGGTTTGGAACGCAATACCGTCGATCACGCCGATAATGTCCGCGATCTTGCGCGAACTTTCCGTAATGGCGCCCATCGTCTGCACCACTTGTCCCACCACCTCGCCGCCCTTGACGGCGTGGCTCGAGGCCGACACCACCAGCTGGTTCGCCTGCCGCGCATTGTCCGCGTTCTGTTTCACGGTCGACGTCAATTCTTCCATGGCCGCCGCCGTTTCTTCCAGGCTTGAGGCCTGGGCTTCCGTACGCGCCGACAGGTCCAGGTTGCCCGACGCGATCTGGCTCGATGCGCTGGCAATCGCCCCTGTACTGTCGCGAACTTCGCGTATCGTCACGTTCAGCGACGCGACGAAGCGGTTGAAGGCGGAAGCCAGTGCACCGACTTCATCTTCCGATTCGACCAGCATGCGGCGGCTCAGGTCGCCATTGCCGCTGGCGATTTCACCCAGCATGTCGGCCGCCCGCGCGACGGGCGCGGCAATGGCGCGGCTGATGGCGTAGATGATGGCGAGGGCGATGCCGCCACCCACGAGGCCGGCGACCAGCGCGGCGATCAGCGCCGAGCGCGTGACATTGCCCAGCACTTCCGCTTCCGGCACTTCGGCCAGCACGTACAGATTCAATTCCGGCACGAAAGAGGCGGCGATGAACTGGCGGCCGGCGGGTGCAGCGTAGGTGGCGTAGGCGTATTTGTTACCGGTCAGCAGCGTCTTGCTCAAGGCGTCGTCAAAGCCGGGCAAGTCTTTCAACTGGTGCTTGCCATCGGCCAGCGCCGTGTCGCGGTGCACCAGCAGCACGCCGTTGGCGCGCGCCAGGTAGACATAGCCGGTCTGGCCGATCTTGTAGCCGCGGATGGTGTCGGCCAGCGCATTGATGGACAGCCCCAGTCCGGCGGCGATCTGCTTGCCGCCCGCCGTCTGGCCACGGGCGTTCAGATACAGCATGAGGTCGTTCGAATTTTCCGCCTTGTCGATATCGAGCGTGTAAGCCTTGTCGCCGGCCAGCAAGCCATAGAACCACTGGTCGGCGGCCTGGTTCTTGTCCAGGGTGCGCAGCAAGCCATCCGTGGTGAAATACTTGCCCGTGCTGGCCGAGGCCCAGTTGATCGAGGCCGCCTTGTTCTTTTCTTTCACGGCCTTGGCATAGCGCTGGAAGGTGGCGATGCCGCTGTCGGGCAAGCCCGCGTCTTCCCAGTCTTGCAGGTAGACGTCGTTGGCCATCGTCTGCACGACGGACAGGGGCTGGCTGATCTGGCGCAGCACGTCGTTGCGGATTTCGCCCACCTGCGCCGGCAGTTCCTGGCTGACGACGCGCTCGCGCACGTAATCGCTGCTCATGCGCACGCTGAGGAACGAGGAAATCGCCATGAACAGCAGCAGGCACAAGCCCATGCTGAACAGCAGTTTTTTCTGGATGGAGAGGCGGCGGAGCAGAGACATGGAAGACCTTGGAGGATGGCCTGCGCAATCGGCAGAAAGGCGGGCAGGCAAGCAGGCAGTATACCGGCCGGGCCTGGCGCCATGCCGCACCATTGCTGCTCTTTGTTAATTTATGTTGCATTGCAACAACGTGAAAAACAGGCAATCATGTCTTTTTTCCATGCATCGTGGTGGCACCCGGAAACGCGTCAGGCCGGCAAGCCATGGGCGATCAATTCCAGCGGCAATTCCGTGCTGCACTTGATTTGTTCCATGGAAAAGGCCGACGACACGCCCGTCAGCTGCACGGCCTTGATGAGCTTTTTATAGAAGGTGTCATAGCCCTTGATGTCGGTGGTGACGACTTTCAGCAGGTAGTCGATGTCGCCGCTCATGCGGTGAAACTCCTGCACTTCGGGCAGCACGATGACGGCGGCGGCAAAGCGGCGCAGCCATTTTTCATCGTGCTGGCCCGTGCGCACGCTGACAAACACGGTCACGGGCAAGCCGACTTTTTGGCGGTTGACGATGGCCACGCGGCTCTCGATGTAGCCGTCTTCCTCGAGCCGCTTGACCCGCTTCCAGCAGGGCGTGCTGGACAGGCCGATCTTCTCGCTGAGGGCGGCGATCGACAGGGTGCCGTCCTGCTGCAGGGCGGCCAGGATGGCGCAGTCGAACTTGTCGAGTGCCGTATTTGGTGAATTCATTTTACTATTCCAATTTTTATAGCATGAACATGCTGCATATTACCGTAGTTGCAGTGTCTTTTGGCATATCTTCACGGGGGCGCACCGGTAGACTATCCATACGTTACAGCCGCTTGCGCTGCGCCCTTTTTTAGAGAATGCCCGGACTGCCATCATGAAAGAAATCTACCTCGACAGTAACGCCACCACCTGCGTGCTGCCCGCCGCCGTTGCCGCCGCCACGCAGGCGATGGCGCACGGCTACGGCAATCCCAGCAGCACCCACGCCACGGGGTTGCAGGCCAAGGCCATGATGGATGGCGTACGCCGGCGCGCCAGCGGCCTGCTGGGAACGGGTGACGGCCGTCTGATGTTCAACAGCGGCGCCACGGAAGGCATCCAGACGGCCGTGCTGTCGGCCCTGTGCGCGCTGCGCGAACGGCGCGATGCGGGCAAGCGCATCGGCAGCCTGCTGCTGTACGGCGCGACCGAGCACAAGGCCGTGCCGGAAAGCCTGGCGCACTGGAACCGCCTGCTCGGCTTGAACCTGGAACTGCGCAAGCTGCCCGTCGATGCGCAGGGGCGCCACGATCTGCAAGCCCTGGGCGCCCTGGTCGGCGACACGGCCATGCTGTGCACGATGGCGGCGAATAATGAAACGGGCGTCGTCAGCGACCTGTCCGCCATCGCGCAGCTGCTGCAGGAGCGCGGCGCCGATGCGTACTGGATGGTCGATTGCGTGCAGGCGCTGGGCAAGCTGAAGCTCAATCTGGCCGCCACGCGCATCGATTACGCGCCGTTTTCCGGCCACAAGCTGTATGCGCCGAAGGGCATCGGCATGCTGTACGTGCGCGCCGGCGCGCCGTTTACGCCGCTGATGATGGGTGGTGGCCAGGAAGCGGGGCTGCGCTCGGGCACGGAAAACATGGCAGGCATCGCCGCCCTCGGCGCCGTCCTGGCCGCGCTGGAAGACGGCTCGACCTTCCGCAGCCACGCCGAACTGGCCACTTTCCGCGAGCGCCTGGTGGCCAGCCTGGAGCAGGCATTCCCCGGCATCGTCTTCAACATGCCGTTCGAGCTGTCGCTGCCGACCACGCTCAATTTTTCCGTGCCCGGCCTGTCCTCGAAAGAACTGCTGGACCTGTTCGACGCGGCGCGCGTGCGCGTCAGCTCGGGCAGCGCCTGTTCGGCCGCCAAGGCCCTGCCCAGCTATGTGCTGGAAGCGATGCATGTGCCGCAATGGCGGGCCAGTTCGGCCATCCGCCTGTCGTTCGGCCCCCTGGTCGATGAGGCGACCATCGCCGCCGCCTGTGCCCGCATCGCCCGCTGCGGCGAGGCGCTGCGCCACAGCTGCCTGCTGCCGTCGGCGCTGGCGCCATCGCCGCACGACGGCGTGATCCAGCTGAGCGTTGACGGCCAGTGCACCTGGGTGCTCAGCGACGCCGCCAGCGCCAGTTGCGTCGTCATCGATCCCGCTGCCGCGCTGGTGCCGCGCCTGGCCGCCTTCATCCGCTGCCAGCACCTGGCCCTGCGCGCCATCGTGCATACGACGGCGCCGACCGACCATGGCGCGGCGCGCCTGGCGCTGCTGCAGGAACTCGAGATCGAACAGGTGGGCCGCGTCGATATCGATGGCGAGCTGGCATTCGGCCAGCAGCGATTGCGCCGCATCGAGTGCGGCGCGACCCATGTGTACCTGCTGGGGCAGCGCTATGCCTTCACCGGTTCCCTGGCGCCGCAAGCCCTCGCACCCTTGCTCGCTGCCGGCCTGGTGACGCCCGACACCGTGCTGTGTGCGGCGGGCAACGATGGCAGCATCTGCAACACCGTGCGCGCAGTGCAGGACGGCATCGTGCCGGCCGCCGAACTGCAGCTTGATGCGGCAGGCTTGCCGGCCTTCCTGCGCCAGCATCCGGACGCCATCCTCGTCGACGTGCGCGAAGCGTATGAACACGCGGCTTGCGCCGGCCAGGTGTTCGAGGGCTGTGAAGTGCGCAGCGTGCCGCTGAGCCGCCTGGCGGGCCAGGTGGGAGCATGGCTGCAAGAGCCGCGGCGTCCGCTCGTGTTTTTCTGCCGCAGCGGCAACCGCAGCGCGCGTGCGGCCGCCTGCCTGCGCCGCCTGGGCCATGGCGCCGCATGGCAGTTGAACGGCGGCATGGCGCTGGCGGAAGCGACGCGCCACCCGCTGGCCATCGCGGCTTAAACCAGCGCAACATTTTCTTTTTGCAATCTTGCACCGCGTCATCACTGGCGCGGTGCCTGTAATTCATTTCTTGTAGGCATTTTTCTTCCGCCTGCCTCGCTGTTTTCTCTGCCCGCACGCCGCCAAAGCGCCAGCTATGTACGCTAGCGCACGGTCTTGCGCGCGCCGCGCACCTACGATGAAGTTCAGAAAATCTCCCTATACCCTGAGATTCGTCGCAACGCTCCGGCGCTTCGCTTTCCGTCTTCGCCAGTGTCCGTTCTTGTTTTTCCTGACTGGGCCGAGGTAGCGGAGGCCGCTGGCTGCATGCGCGCACCTAGCGAGGCCCAAGTTGAAAGAGTACACAGCAATAGTCACGGAGCAGATCAGGCAACAGCTTTCCCGATTCAAGGAAATCTTCCGCGACCATCCCCTCGCCACGGACATGTTCGACGCCGCGCGCGACGATGCCTTGCCCCTGCGTTCAGAATTATTCAGCGCCATGCAGATGGCCGCCCACGGCAAGCACGTGGCTGCCGGCCACGCCGTGGGCAAGCATCATGGCCGCGACCGCCTGCTGGCCCGGCTGGCCGACAATGCGGCCCTGATCACGGCCACCGTCAACGAATTGACGGCCACCGTCAAAAGCGGACGCCAGGTCACGCCCGCCTCGGAATGGCTGCTCGATAATTTCTACCTGATCGAAGAGCAGATCCGCACCACGCGGCGCCACCTGCCGAAAAACTACAGCAAGGAGCTGCCCCGTCTGACCACGGGCTTCGATGCCGGCTGTCCGCGCGTGTACAAGATCGCGCTGGAAATCATCTCGCATGGCGATGGCCGGGTCGACCTGGAAAACCTGTGCCACTTCGTCGAGGCGTACCAGGATGTCGCCACCCTGACCCTCGGTGAACTGTGGGCCGTGCCCATCATGCTGCGCCTGGCCCTGATCGAAAACCTGCGCCGCGTGGCCGTGCGCGTGGCCGACGACCGCATGCAGCGCGACCTGGCCAATACCTGGGCCGACCAGATGACGGACATCGCCGAACGCAATCCCAGCGGCTTGATCCTGCTGGTGGCCGACATGGCGCGCTCGAATCCGCCGATTACCAGCGCCTTCGTGGCCGAGCTGTCGCGCCGCCTGCAGGGGCAAAGCCCGTCGCTCACCCTGGCCCTGTCGTGGCTCACGCACAAGCTGGCCGAGTCGGGTCTTACGATCGAGCAGCAGATCCAGTCCGAGATCGGGCAGCAGGCGGCGGACCAGGTGTCGATCGCCAACAGCATCGGCAGCCTGCGTTTTCTCGGCACCATGGATTGGCAGGAATTCGTCGAGACCATGAGCGTGGTCGAACAGACCCTGCGCCTGGATCCGGCCGGCACGTATGGCTTGATGGATTTTGCCACGCGCGACAGCTACCGCCACGCCATCGAACGCATCGCCAAGCGCAGCGCGCGCAGCGAAATGGAAGTGGCCGAGATGGTGGTGCAGCTGGCGCACACGCATGGCGGCGGCAGCGATGCGCGCCGCGGCCATATTGGCTTTTACCTGGTCGGGCGCGGCGTGCTGGTGCTGGAAAAGCAGGCCGGCGCGAAGCTGCCCTTCATCGAGGCGCTGCAGCATACGGCGCGCGCCGCGCCGTTGGCCGTCTACCTGGGGGCCATCTCGTTCCTGACCCTGGCCACGAGCGCGCTGCTGCTCGAGCGGGCCGTGCGCCATGGCGTGCAGGGCTGGCTGCTGGCGGCGCTGGGCGTGCTGGCGCTGCTGGGCAGCAGCCAGCTGGCCGTGGCCGTGGTGAACTGGCTGGCGACCCTGATGACGTCGCCGCACCCGCTGCCGCGCATGGATTACCAGGCCGGCATTCCATCGGACGCGCGCGGCATCGTCGTGGTGCCGACCTTGATCTACAGCAAGGAAAACGTGGCCGCCCTGTGCGAGGCGCTGGAAGTGCGCTACCTGGCGAACCGCGATCCGAACCTGCGTTTCTGCCTGCTGACCGACTTTGTCGACGCGGACGCGCAAACCTTGCCCGGCGACGACGCCTTGCTGCGCCAGGCGCAGGACATCATCCGCGGCCTGAACGATAAATATCGCGTGGAGGGCGTCGAGTTCCAGGAGAACGGCGACCCGGCCGACGCCGCGGACCTCGGCCATGTGGGGCCCTTCCTGCTGCTGCACCGTCCGCGCCTGTGGAATTCGCAGCAGAATGCGTGGATGGGACAGGAGCGCAAGCGCGGCAAATTATCCGACCTGCACGCCTTCCTGCGCGGCGGCGCGCGCGATAAATTCTCGCTGGTGGAAGGCGAGCTGCGCGGCCTGCGCACGATCAAGTACGTGATCACGCTCGACACCGATACGCAGCTGCCGCGCGATGCGGCGCGCGAATTCATCGCCACCATGATGCACCCGCTGAACCGCCCCGTGCTGGATGCGGCCGGCACGCGCGTGGTGGCCGGCTACGGCATTTTGCAGCCGCGCGTGGCCGTCGCGCTGCCCAGCGCGAACGCCTCGCGCTACGAGCTGCTGTGCGGCGGCGAGCCGGGCATCGACCCCTATACGCGCACCGTTTCGGACCTGTACCAGGACGTGTTTTATGAAGGCTCGTTCATCGGCAAGGGCATCTACGACCTCGACATGTTCGAGCGCGTGCTGGGCCAGCGCCTGCCCGACAATAAAATCCTCAGCCACGACCTGCTGGAAGGCTGCTATCTGCGCGCGGGCCTGCTCAGCGACTCGCAGCTGTATGAGGAATATCCGGCCCGCTATGATGCCGACGTCAGCCGGCGCCAGCGCTGGATACGCGGCGACTGGCAGCTGATCGGCTGGCTGCTGGGCCGCGTGCCGGGCCGCGCCGGCAAGCGCGAACGCAATCCATTGTCGATGCTGTCGCGCTGGAAGCTGTTCGACAACCTGCGCCGCAGCGCGGTGGCGCCGGCCACGACCCTGTCCCTGCTGCTCGTGTGGGGCTTCCTGCCCCACGTGGCTTTCTGGAGCGCGGCGGTGCTGGCCATCATCTTCCTGCCGCCCGTTTTTTCGGCGCTGTACGACCTGCTGCGCAAGCCCCGCGACACGCTGTGGCGCCAGCACCTGGCCGCGTTCGAGCGGCGCTGCGGCGTGCAGTTCTCGCATGCCATGCTGACGCTCGTCTTCCTGCCGTACGAGGCCTACATCAGCCTCGACGCCATCGCGCGCACCCTGTGGCGCCTGGGCGTGTCGCACAGGCATTTGCTCGACTGGCGCGCCTCGAACCTGCACACCTCGTCCGGCTCGCAGGCGGACAGCTGGCGCGCCATGTGGTGCTCGCCCGTGCTGGCGCTGGCCACCGCGGGCGCCCTGTTTTACTGGCGTGCCGACTCCTTGCCGGCAGCGGCCGTGGTGCTGTTGCTGTGGCTGGCCGCTCCCGCCATCGCCTGGTGGATCAGCCGTCCCATCGAGCGTGCCGTGGCGCGCCTGTCGGCCGAGCAGGGACGCTTCCTGCATGGCGTGGCGCGCAAGACCTGGGCCTATTTCGATACCTTCGTCGGCCCTGACGATCACTGGCTGCCGCCCGATAACATGCAGGAGCATCCGAACCTCGTGGTGGCGCACCGCACCTCGCCGACGAATATCGGCCTGGCGCTGCTGGCCAACCTGACGGCCTACGATTTCGGCTACCTCACCATGGGCCAGCTGATCGAACGCAGCCGCGCTACCTTGCACAGCATGGGCGAACTGGAACGCTTCCAGGGGCATTTCTATAACTGGTACGACACGCAGACCATGAAGGCGCTGCAGCCGATGTATATCTCGACGGTCGACAGCGGCAACCTGGCCGGCCATCTGCTGACCTTGCAGCCAGGTTTGGTGGAACTGTACGACGCGCCCATCGTCGGCCTACAGGTGGTGCAGGGCATCCGCACGACGGCGCAGGTGCTGCAGGAATTCATCGCCGCCGAAGGCGAAGGCAAGGGCGTGCGTGAAGCGCTGGCGCTGCTGCAGATGCCTGCCGCGCCGGCCAGCCTGCCGGAGTGGCACGCCTACCTGCATGCGGCGAACGGCGCCGCCGATGCCTTGCTGTCGCTGACCTTGCAAAGCGAGGATGGCGAACTGCCCATGTGGACGGGGGCGCTGGCGCGCCAGTGCCGCGCGGCGCTGGCCGAATTGCTGCAACTGGCGCCATGGGCGGCGCACGCGGGGCTCGCTGGATTGGACGCGTCGCTGGCGCGCGTGCCGACGCTGCGCGAACTGGCGAACCTGGAAACGGCGGACGGCACGCCGTCCGAGCTGGCCGTGCTGCTGGCGCAAGGCCGCGAACAGGCGGGCCGCTTCATGCGCGACATCGCCCATGCGGCGGGCCAGGCGCGCGACTTCGCGCAGGTCGAGTACGCGTTCCTGTACAACCCGTCGACCAAGCTGCTGGCCATCGGCTACAACGTCAGCGAGCGGCGCCTGGATCCCAGCTACTACGATTTGCTCGCTTCCGAAGTGCGCCTGGCCAGCTTCATCGCCATCGCCCAGGGCCAGCTGCCGCAGGAACACTGGTTCGCGCTGGGCCGCCAGCTGTGCATGGTGGCCGGCCAGCCGGTGCTGCTGTCGTGGAGCGGCTCGATGTTCGAATACCTGATGCCGCTCCTGGTGATGCCGAACTACCCGAACACCTTGCTCGACCAGACCTACCGCTCCGTGATCGAGGCGCAGATCGATTATGGCCGCCAGCGCGACGTGCCGTGGGGGATTTCCGAGTCCGGTTACAACACGGTCGACGCCAGCCTGAATTACCAGTACCGCGCCTTTGGCGTGCCTGGGCTGGGCTTGAAGCGGGGCCTGGCCGACGACCTGGTGGTGGCGCCGTATGCCAGCATGATGGGTTTGATGGTGCAGCCGGAAGCGTCGTGCCAGAACCTGCAGCGCATGCAGGCGGCCGGCTATATGGGCCGTTACGGCTTCTTCGAAGCCATCGATTTCACGACGGCGCGCCTGCCGCGCGGCCAGGGCAGCGCCGTCATCCGCTCGTTCATGGTGCACCATCAGGGCATGGGTTTCCTCTCCCTCAGCTACCTGCTGCACGACCGCCCCATGCAGCGCCGTTTCGAGTCCGATCCGCTGCTGCAGTCGGCCTTGCTGGTGCTGCAGGAACGCACGCCGCAGGCGGGCGCTTTTTACTCGAACACGGCCGAACTGGCGGTGCTGCGCAGCGGCGCGCCGGAGCAGGCCATGCCGATGCGTATCCTCACGCAGGCCAACAGCGCCGTGCCCGAAACGCAGCTGCTGTCGAATGGCCGCTACCACGTCATGGTGAGCAACGCGGGCGGCAGCTACAGCCGCTGGAAGGACCTTTCCGTGACGCGCTGGCGCGAAGACAGCACGCGCGACAACTGGGGCAATTTCTGCTACCTGCGCGACCTCGACGATGGCCAGGTCTGGTCCGCCATGTATCAGCCGACGCTGGTCGAGCCGAAAAAATACGAGGTGATTTTTTCCGAGGGGCGGGCGGAATTCCGCCGCGCCGACCACGGCCTCGATCTGTACACGGAGATCGTCGTCTCGCCCGAGGACGACATCGAAATCCGCCGCACGCGCATCAGCAATAATTCGAACCGCCAGCGGCGCATCGAGATCACCAGCTATGCCGAAGTGGTGATGGCGCCGGCGGCGGCCGATGCCGCCCATCCCGCGTTCAGCAAGCTGTTCGTGCAGACGGAAATCCTGCCGCACGAGAATGCGATTTTGTGCACGCGCCGGCCCCGCTCGAAAGACGAGCAGATGCCATGGCTGCTGCACGTGATGACGGTGCACGACGTGGAACGCTACGAGGTCTCGTTCGAGACGGACCGCGCGCGCTTCATCGGCCGCGGCAACACGGCGCAGCTGCCGCAGGCGCTGCAGGACAGCGGTCCCTTGAGCGGCGGCCAGGGCTCCGTGCTCGACCCCGTCGTGGCCATCCGCTATGTCATTACCCTGGCGCCGGACCAGGCGATCACGGTCGACAGCGTCACCGGCATGGCCGAGCAGCGCGACGCGGCACTGCACCTGATCGACAAGTACCAGGACCGCCACCTGGCCGACCGCGTGTTCGAGCTGGCCTGGACGCACAGCCAGGTGGTGCTGCGCCAGCTCAATGCCAGCGAAGCCGATGCGCAGCTGTACGCGCGCCTGGCCAATGCCGTGATCTATCCGAATGCGTCGCTGCGCGCCGAGGCCAGCATCCTGATCAAGAACCAGCGCGGCCAGTCCGGCCTGTGGGCGTATGCGATCTCGGGCGACCTGCCCATCGTGCTGCTGCAGATACGCGATGCGGCCAATATCGAACTGGCGCGCCAGATGGTGCAGGCGCACGCCTACTGGCGCCTGAAGGGGCTGGTGGTGGACCTGGTGATCTGGTACGAGGAGCAGTCGGGCTACCGCCAGCTGTTGCACGACCAGATCATGGGCCTGATCGCCTCGGGCATCGATGCGCAGGCGATCGACCGTCCGGGCGGCATCTTCGTGCGCCTGGCCGAGCAGATCGCCAATGAAGACCGCATCCTGCTGCAATCGGTGGCGCGCGCCATCATCAGCGATTTGCGCGGCACTTTGGCCGAGCAGGTCAAGCGTCCCCCCAGTCCCGTGCTGCGCATGCCGCCGCTGTTGCAGGATTCGGGCCGCGAGCCGGTCAGCGTGCCGCACCGCGCCGCGCCGCGCGAGCTGATTCTGGAAAATGGCCTGGGCGGCTTTACGCCGGACGGCCGCGAATATGTGATCACCACCGGCGAGATGGGGCGGACGCCGGCGCCCTGGTCGAACGTGCTGGCCAACGCCCAATTCGGCACGGTGGTATCGGAGTCCGGCCAGGCCTATACGTGGAACGAGAATGCGCATGAATTCCGCCTCACGCCATGGCAGAACGACCCTGTTTCCGACCTGTCCGGCGAGGCGTTTTACGTGCGCGACGAGCAGAGTGGCCAGTTCTGGTCGCCGTCGGCCCTGCCGGCGCGCGGCAGCGGCGACTATGTGACGCGCCACGGCTTCGGCTACAGCGTGTTCGAGCACAGTGAAGGCGGCATCGCCACGGAACTGTGCACTTATGTGGCGCTCGATGCGGCCGTCAAGTACTCGGTGATCAAGGTACGCAATGACAGCGGCGTGCCGCGCCGCCTGTCCGTCACCGGTTACGTGGAATGGGTGCTGGCCGACCTGCGCGCCAAGTCCGGCATGCACGTGGCGACCGAAGTCGACACGATCAGCGGCGCGCTGTTTGCGCGCAATAACTACAACACGGAGTTTTCCGGCCGCGTCGGCTTCTTCAATACCGACGCCAGCATCCGCTCGATCACCTGCGACCGCAATGAATTCATCGGCCGCAACGGCAGCCTGGCGCAGCCGGCGGCATTGCGCAGGGTGCGCCTGTCCGGCAAGGCCGGCACGGGCCTCGATCCGTGCGCGGCGATCCAGGTGCCGTTCGAGCTGCAGCCGGGGCAGGAGCGCGAGATCGTCTTCATTCTCGGCGTGGGCGGGCGCCGCAATGCCGACGCCAGCACCATGGTGCAGCGCCACGCGGGCAAGGAGGCGGCCCGCGCTACCCTGGACAAGGTGCGCGCCTACTGGGAAACCACGCTCGGCGCCGTGCGCGTCGAGACGCCCGATCCATCGCTGGACGTGATCGCCAACGGCTGGCTGATGTACCAGACCATCGCCTGCCGCCTGTGGGCGCGCAGCGGCTATTACCAGTCGGGCGGCGCTTACGGTTTCCGCGACCAGCTGCAGGACGCGATGGCCATGATCCATACGGCGCCGCAGCTGCTGCGCGGCCATCTGCTGCTATGTGCGGCGCACCAGTTTGTCGAGGGCGATGTGCAGCACTGGTGGCATCCGCCATCGGACCGCGGCGTGCGCACGCACTGTTCCGATGATTACCTGTGGCTGCCGCTGGCCACTTGCCGTTACGTGATCGCCACCGGCGACGTGAATGTGCTGTCGGAGGTGGCGCCCTTCATCGAGGGGCGTGCCGTCAAGCCGGAAGAGGATTCCTATTACGACCTGCCCGTGCGCTCGGGCGAATCGGCCGACCTGTATGAACACTGCGCGCGCGCCATCCGTCACGGCTTGCGCCTGGGCGTGCACGGCTTGCCGCTGATTGGTTCCTGCGACTGGAACGACGGCATGGACAAGGTGGGCGAGCATGGCAAGGGCGAGAGCGTGTGGCTGGCCTTCTTCCTGTACGAAGTGCTGCAGCGTTTTGCCGAGGTGGCCGTGCTGCGCGGCGATGCGACGTTTGCCCAGTTTTGCCGCGACGAGGCCGTCAAGTTGTCGGCCAACGTGGAGGAACATGCCTGGGATGGCGAGTGGTACCGGCGCGCGTATTTCGACGACGGCACGCCGCTCGGCTCGCACACCAACGAGGAATGCCAGATCGACTCGATTTCGCAAAGCTGGGGCGTGCTGTCCGGCGCGGCCGACAAGGAGCGGGTCGCGGGCGCCATGCGCCAGGTCGATGCGCGCCTGGTGCGACGCGAGTCCGGCGTGATCCAGCTGCTCGATCCGCCGTTCGACAAGTCGGATCTCAATCCCGGCTATATCCGTGGCTATGTGCCGGGCGTGCGTGAAAATGGCGGCCAGTACACGCACGCGGCCATCTGGACGGCCATGGCCTTTGCCCGCCTGGGCGACGGCGAGAAGGCGTGGGAGCTGCTGCGCATGATCAATCCCGTGCGCCATGGCGTCGACGCGCAAGCCGTGGCGCGCTACAAGGTGGAGCCGTATGTGGTGACGGCCGACGTGTATGCCGTCTCGCCGCACGTGGGGCGCGGCGGCTGGAGCTGGTACACGGGGTCGTCGGGCTGGCTGTACCGGCTGATCGTTGAATCCCTGCTGGGATTGACGCGCGAAGCGGACGTGCTGCGCCTGGCGCCGACCATGCCGGCCGAGTGGAGCAGCTTCAAGTTGCATTACCGTTTTGGCGCCAGCAGCTATGCGATCACGGTGGAGAAGGCGGCCGGGCGGCCGGCAGGGCTGTCGCTCGATGGCGTGACGCAGGACGGCGACAGCATCGCCTTGCGCGACGAGGGGCGCGAGTATGCGGTGCTACTGCTGCTGTAGTTTTGTCGTCGTGCCTTGCCATGTCTCGTGTTCGGGGCGGCGCCGGCCGGCCAGCAGGATCAGGCCGGCACCGAGCAGCAACAGGTCGCGCGTACGCACTTCGGAGGTGGCGTCGCGCGCGGCAGGCACCGCCTGAGGGGAGGTGGGTGTCGCCGTGGCGGCGGATGCCTGGCTGGCGCAAGCGGCCAGGCACAGGGCCGCGATTCTTCCATTTAACTGCATACATTCCTTAAAAAAGCGCGCCAGCCGTACGGCATCAGCGCGCCGGTGTGCATGTCGACGGCATTGTAAATATCGACATGAACATTGTAAATAGGAAATTTTTTGCCGGGCCTCAGAAACCCAGGGCGGCGCCCGCACCCAGCAGGGTCGCCACGCCCAGCACGGCAAACACCAGCGCGGCGATGCCGTGCACCAGGCGCAGCGAGACGCGGTTGGCGATCCTGTCGCCCAGGTACACGGCCGGCACGTTGGCCAGCATCATGCCGAAGGTGGTGCCCAGCACGACGGAATAAATGTCGTGATAGCGCGCCGCCAGCGCCACCGTGGCCACCTGTGTCTTATCGCCCATTTCAGCCATGAAGAAGGCGATCAGGGTGGTCAGGAAGACGCCGTACTTGGCCAGCTTGGTCTCGTCTTCATCGAGCTTGTCGGGGATCAGGGTCCAGGCGGCCATCGCCAGGAACGACACGCCCAGCACCCAGCGCAGCACGTCCGGTCCCAGCATGCTGGTGATCCAGGCGCCGACGGCGGCGGCAAACGCATGGTTGGCGATGGTGGCGACGAAGATCGCCAGCACGATGGGCAAAGGCTTGCGGAATTTGGCGGCCAGGAGGAAAGCCAGGAGTTGGGTTTTGTCGCCGATTTCAGCGAGACCGACGATGCCGGTGGAGATGAGGAATGCTTCCATGAGATTGCGAGAGGTACGTGGGCCGGACGAATTAACCAATGATCCACGGGCGACTCCGGCCCATGCGGCCGCCCTGGATCAATGGTCTCGTCAAGTTCTGCAACCACCTGCACCATGGCCTGCGGGCCAATCATGTTGATACAGGTTCCTGCGGCATGGCCGCGGGACGACTACTCCCCAATGTTCGAGGCGCATCATACGCCAATGCCGGCGGCCGCGCCAGTGCCGGTGGGGAGGGCGGGCGCGTTGTGTGTGGGGCGCCGACAACAATGAGCAATCAGCAAACAGACTCGACTTAGAATGCAGTTCTGTCCACGACTCCCAGATGGAATGCGCCATGCCGGTTCTTGTCCGCTTGCTTGCCCTGTGTTTGATGCTGTCTGCCTCCTGGCCCGGTGCATCCGCCGCCGCGGCCGCGCCATTCGACGACAAATTCCGCCAGCTCGAGGAGCTGCTGCCCACGCCGAATGCCTACCGCACCGCATCGGGCGCGCCTGGCCACGCCTACTGGCAGCAGCGCGCCGACTATGTGATACGCGCCCGGTTAGACGAAGCGCGCCGCGAAATCACGGCCAGCGAACAGATCACCTATCACAACCATTCGCCCGACAGCCTCGCGTATCTGTGGCTGCAACTGGACCAGAATGGCTTGCGCAAGGATGCCGACCAGCGCCGCGTGCTGAGCGCGCCCTCGCGCCAGGCCTGGCTCAGCGGCAATGAGGAAGAGGCGCTGAAATTCGAGGACTTGCGCGCCATCCATGCCGGCCGCGAATTCGATGGCGGCTTCAAGCTGACGGCCGTGACATCGGCCAACGGCAAGCCGCTGCCGCATACGGTCAACCAGACCATGTTGCGCATCGATTTGCCGCAGGCGCTGGCGCCCGGCCAGAGCATCAGTTTTAACATCGACTGGTCATACAAGATCAATGACCAGAAGGTGCTGGTCGAGCGCTCAGGCTATGAGTATTTCGAGGATGACAGGAACACGATCTTCCAGGTGGCGCAGTGGTTCCCGCGCATGGCCGCCTATTACGATGCCGTCGGCTGGCAGCACAAGCAGTTTCTCGGCTCCGGCGAATTCACGCTGGAGTTTGGCGACTACGAGTTGTACCTGACGGTGCCGTCCGACCATGTGGTGGCGGCCACGGGCGAGCTGCAGAATCCTTCCGCCGTCCTGAGCGCGGCGCAGCGCGAGCGCCTGGCCAGGGCACGGAACAGCAACACGCCGCTGCTGATCATCACCCCCGGGGAAGCGCTGGCGGCGGAAAAAGGGCAGACGGCGGCGACGAAGACCTGGCACTTCAAGGCGGCCAATGTGCGCGACGTGGCGTGGGCGTCGAGCCGCAAGTTCATCTGGGATGCGCAGGGCTTGGATAGCGGCGGCAAACGCGTGATGGCCATGTCCTACTACCCGAAAGAAGGCAATCCGCTGTGGCAGCAGTACAGCACGCGCGCCGTCGTGCATGCGATCGAACAGTACAACAAGTACAGTTTCGATTACCCGTATCCGAATGCGATTTCCGTCAATGGCGCCGTGGGCGGCATGGAGTATCCGATGATCTCGTTCAATGGCGGGCGGCCCGTGAAGGACAAGAAGACGGGCGACATCACGTATTCGAAGAAGACCAAGCACGACCTGATCAGCGTGATCATCCATGAGGTGGGGCACAATTATTTCCCCATGATCGTCAACTCGGACGAGCGCCAGTGGACGTGGATGGATGAAGGCTTGAATTCCTTTTTGCAGTACCTGGCCGAGCAGGCATGGGAAGAGCATTTTCCGTCCTGGAATGGCGAGCCGCGCAAGATCGTCGACTACATGCGCAGCCAGGACCAGGTGCCCATCATGACCAATTCCGAATCCTTGCTGCAGTTCACGGCGAATGCCTACGACAAGCCTGCCACCGCCCTCAACATCCTGCGCGAGACGATACTTGGACGCGAACTGTTCGACTTCGCCTTCAAGCAGTATGCGCAGCGCTGGAAGTTCAAGCGCCCCACGCCGGCCGACTTTTTCCGCACCATGGAAGACGCTTCCGGCACGGACCTGGACTGGTTCTGGCGCGGCTGGTTCTACACCACCGACGCCGTCGACATCAGCATCGACGGCATCAGCGAATATGGCGTGAACACGAAGAATCCGGAAACGGAAAAGGCGTGGAAAAAGGCGCAGAAGGCGGCGCAGCCGATCTCGATCTCGGACCAGCGCAACAAGGCGCTGCCGAAGAAGGTGGACATGGATCCCGCGCTGAAGGATTTCTACAACCAGCACGATGAATTCACGGTCACCAACAAGGACCGCAACAGCTATGCGGAAGAGCAGGAAGCGCTGGAACCATGGGAGAGAACCATGCTGGAACAGCGCGCGCAGGGCAAGCATCTGTACCTGGTCGATTTTTCGAATATCGGCGGGCTGGTGATGCCGCTGATCCTCGAGATCGAACTGAAAAGCGGCAAGAAGCTCATCGAGCGCGTGCCGGCCGAAGTATGGCGCTACTCGCCGCACAAAGTCAGCAAGGTGATCGTCACGGATGAACCGATGGTCGGCCTGGTGCAGGATCCGTACTGGGAGACGGCCGATATCGACACCAGCAACAACGCCTGGCCGCGCAGGATCACGCCGTCGCGCCTGGAACTGTTCAAGCAGGACCGCGACAAGAACAACCTGATGAAGGATTTCAATACGCCGCTGAAGGCGCCGGAGGCAAAGCCGCCGGCCAGGGCCGGGGGCGCGCCTGAGGCGAAATAGGGAAACGGCGCCGGCCAGTCCGGCGCTTTTTCTGCCAGGCGGGCGCCGGAAGTGCTATTCTGCGCGACGCCCGGCGCACACTTGCCGGTGCTTTCGCAAATCATTCAAAAGACGACCATGCAAACTATGACCTATCTGCGCGCGCTGGGCTGTGCGCTACTCTGCCAGGTGACCCTGGCCGCGCACGCCGATCCCCTCAGCTACGCGCGTTACGACCAGGTGCGCACGCGTGACCTGCAGCTGGACCTGAAAGCCGACTTCAAGCAAAAGACCCTGTCCGGCTATGCCGAGCTGTCGCTGAACTGGATCGATCCGGCCGCGCGCACCCTGGTGCTCGACACGCGCGACCTGGCGATCGCCAAGGTGCAGGTACAGGACAAGCGCGGCGCATGGCAGATGGCGCCATACCAGCTGGACAAGGCCGACCCGGAAAAGGGCCAGGCGCTGCGTATCACGACCACCGGACAGCCTGAAAAAGTACGCGTCTACTATCACACGGCGCCGGGCGCCATCGCGCTGCAGTGGCTCACGCCGCAGCAAACCATGTCGGGCAAGCTGCCCTTCATGTTCAGCCAGTCGCAAAGCATCAACGCCCGCTCCTGGGTGCCGTCGCAGGATACGCCGGCCGTGCGTTTCACCTACAGCGCGCGCATCGATGCGCCGGCCGGCATGCGCGTCGTGATGAGCGCCGAGAATGACGAAAAAGCCACGGGCAAGGGTGGCTGGAAATTCAAGATGCCGCAGCCGATTCCATCGTACCTGCTCGCCATTGCCATCGGCGAACTGGAAGTGCGCAAACTCGGCCCCCGTTCGGCCGTGTATGCCGAACCGCCGCGCATCAAGGCGGCCGAATACGAGCTGGCCGATACGGAAAAGATGATCCAGGCGGCAGAAACGCTGTATGGCCCGTATGGCTGGGGCCGTTACGACATGATCGTGCTGCCGCCATCGTTCCCCTACGGCGGCATGGAAAACCCGCGCCTGACCTTCCTCACGCCGACCATGATCGCGGGCGACCGCAGCCTGGTCGACCTGATCGCGCATGAACTGGCCCACTCGTGGTCGGGCAACCTGGTCACCAACGCTTCGTGGAAGCACATGTGGCTCAACGAAGGTTTCACCACCTACGTCACCACGCGCATCGTCGAGCAGCTGTACGGCAGCGAAGTGGCGCAGATGGGCGTGCAGGTCGACCAGGAAGAACTGGCCGCTTCGATCCGCGAATTGCCGGCCGCGAAAACGGCGCTGATCACGCGCGATGCCGACGCCAATCCGGCGGAAACGTATACCGACGACGGCATCATTTATCCGAAGGGCGCCTGGTTCCTGGCGACCATGGAGCAGCGCGCGGGCCGCGCCGTGTTCGATCCCTTCCTGCGCGGCTGGTTCGACCAGCATGCGTTCCAGAGCGTGACGACGGCGCAGTTCATCGACTACCTGCGCAAGAATCTGCTGGCGCAGCATCCGGACGTGATGCCGGAAGCGGAACTGAACGAATGGCTGTATGGCACCGGCATGCCGGCCAGCGCCAAGCGCGTCGTCTCGCCGCGCCTGGCGCTGCTGGACCAGCACCGCGACGCCTGGCTGAAGGGCGGGCTGGCGACCAAGGACCTGGGCATGGACAAGTGGATCGCCATCGAGTCGATGCACTTCCTGAACGACATCAATGGCAAGGCCAGCGCCGCCCAATTGCGTGAACTGGACCAGGTCTACGGCGTGGGCAAGAGCGGCAACAATGAAGTCGCTTACCGCTTTTACCTCGCTTCCGTGAACGCCGGCTACGACGTGCAGCAGCCGCTGCGGGCATTCCTCATGAGCGTGGGCCGCCAGAAGTTCGTCGTGCCGCTGTATGCCGCCCTGATGAAGACGCCGCAAGGCCATGCCTGGGCCAAGGACGTGTACGCGAAGGCGCGCGAACGCTATCACCCGGTGACGCAGGAAAGCGTCGACAAGCTGATGGCTGCCCAGGCGCGCTGAGGCGCCACGATATCAACCCTGCTGACTGAACTTTTGGAGTGTAGAACATGCATGTGATGAACCGCCTTGCCGCCGCCATCGTGCTGGCGTTTTCCAGCGTTACCCTGCCAGCGATGGCTGCTGCCGCCGATGCCACCGCGGCGCCGGTGGCCGCCAGCGTGGCCGCACCGGCCTTCGACCTGGACCGCGATGTCGCCAGCGCCCTGAAAATGTTCGACGTGCCCGGCATGGCGATCGCCATCGTCAAGGATGGCAAGGTCATTACCGCCAAGGGCTTTGGCGTGCGCAAGCTGGGCGAACCGGCTGGCGTCGACGCGCAGACCCTGTTCGAAGTGGCCTCCAATTCGAAGGGTTTCACGGCCGCCGCGCTGGCCATGCTGGTCGACGAGGGCAAGCTGGCCTGGGACGATCCTGTCACCAAGCACCTGCCTGGCTTCCAGATGCACGATTCCTACGTGACGGGCGCCATGACCATCCGCGACCTGCTGACGCACCGCAGCGGCCTGGGTCTGGGCGCCGGCGACTTGCTGTGGTGGCCGACCACCACCTTCACCACCGACGAGATCATCGAGAAGCTGCGCTATATCCGCCCGGCCACGAGTTTCCGCAACAGCTATGCCTACGATAACCTGCTGTATATCGTGGCCGGCAAGATCATCGCCGACAAGGCCGGCAAGAGCTGGGGCGCGGCCATGCACGAGCGCATCCTGGCGCCGCTGGGCATGACGGGCACCACCACCAGCCTGCTTGAGAACGCGGGCAATCCCGACGTCGCCAGCGCGCACAGCAAGATCGACGGCAAGATCGCCGCCGTCAAATCCATGCCCGTGCCGAACGCCGTGGGCGCCGTCGGCATCAACACCAACGCGGAAGATATCGCCAAGTGGATGATGGTGCTGCTCGATGGCGGCAAGATCGCCGGCGTCAAGGACAAGGACGGCAAGGAAGCGCGCCTGTTCAGCGAAAAGCAGGGGCGCGAGATGTGGACGGCGCAGACGCCGATCAAGATCCCCGAGCCGAAACCGGCGCTGGCCGCCACCAAGCCGAACTTCAGCGCGTATGGCCTGGGTTTCCAGCTGCGCGACTACAAGGGCATGAAAGTGGCCATGCACGGCGGCGCGCTGCAGGGCTTCTATTCGCGCGTGGTGATGGTGCCGGAGGCGAAACTGGGCGTGGCCATTCTCACCAACGCGGAAAATGGCGGCTCGATGACGGCGCTGCAATGGCGCATTCTCGACCATTACCTGCAGGCGGCACCGTCGGACTGGCTCGCGCTGGTGGCCAAGGTGGAGCAGGACCAGCACGCGGAAGAAGTGAAAAAGCAGGGCAAGGCATCGAGCGCCCGCGCCGCCAAATCGCAGCCGTCGCTGGCGCTGGCGTCGTATGACGGCGAGTACGAGGATGCCTGGTATGGCAAGGTGACTATCCGCCCCGAGGGCAAGAAGCACATTCTCAGCTTCACGCGCACGCCGGACCTGACGGGGGAGCTCGAGCACTGGCAGCACGATACCTTCATCGTGCGCTGGAAGGAGCGCAACTTCAACGCCGACGCGTATGTGACGTTCTCGCTCAATCCGGACGGCAGCATCGACCGCGTGAAGATGGCGCCCGTGTCGGCCGAGACGGACTTCAGCTACGACTTCCAGGATTTGAGCCTGGTGCCGGTGAAGCCCAAGGAAGCGAAGAAATAAACTGTCGATACAAAAACCGCAGCCTGGCCTGCGGTTTTTTTTCGTCCCTTTCCAGGCAAGTGCGCTGCAGACCTGCTGCAGGCCGGTTTTTATTCCATGGAACGACGTGAAAAGAAAACGTTATCTGGTTTTCTTGTTTGCGTATTTAATAACTTTCTTTAGTGCTACTATTTTTATGCGCCATACGTCTGCCGATAGATGAAAATTGGCGGCTGGCGTTTTGCCTTGGTTTTTTATAACGATGAACTTTGTTTGCTAACGGGATAAAAATGATCAATTTCAAGAAAGCCGTATTTGTCTTCTGTGCCGCCGTCGGTTTCGCCGGTGCCATCAGTTCGAGCGCGTATGCGCTGCCGTCGCGGGAAACGTGCGAAGAAGCCCGTGATTCCTGTCTCGCCGACGGCAATGAAAACGATTGCGCGCTGGTGCGCCGCCTGTGCGGCGTGTATGGCATTCACGTGTAAGGCCACTGCCCTGCATGCCATGACATGCGTCGGCCGACAGGCGACTTCGGGCGGCCAGCGTCTTGTCTCCGATGGCTTTTTATAACGACTCAACTCTTTGGGAATCGCATAAAAATGATCAATGTAAAAAAAGCGGTCTTTCTCTTTTTTACAGCTGTCGGCCTGGCCGGCGCCCTGGGCACCGCTTATGCGCAGCCCACGCGCCAGGCCTGCATGCAAGCCTTGTTTGATTGTAACGAAGGCATCATGAGCCAATGCACGGTTGTCTCGCGCTCCTGCGGCGTGTACGGCATTTACCTGTAAGGCGCGCTGCGCGCACAAGGCAATGGCGGCGCGCCGTATCGGCCCGCCGCCATTGGCTTTTCAAGTGACTCAGGGCTTGACGAACTTCAGGGTCATGCGGTCGCTCTCGCCGATGGCCGTGTACTTGGCGCGGTCGACTTCCTTGTTGGCATAGGTGGGTGGCAGCGCCCAGACACCGCCCTGGTGCTCGGCATTGTCCTTCGGATTGGCGTTGATGTCCGACTTGGCCGCCAGTTTGAAGCCGGCTCCCTCGGCCAGCTTGATCACATACGCTTCGTGCATGTAGCCGCTGCTGGCGGTGGCGTCCTGCGCCTTGCTGGCCGGCAGGCGGTGTTCGACGACGCCGAAGACGCCGCCCGGTTTCAGGCTGTCATACACTTCCTTGAACAGGGTTTTCATGCCGTCGTCGCCGATGGGTATCCAGTTGTGGATATTGCGGAAGGTGAGCACCATGTCGGCCGTGCCCTTGGGGGCGATGCGGTAGGTGGTGGGCGGGGCGAAGGCGCCGATTTCCACCTTGCCGAAGGCGGCCGGATTGGCGTCGAGTTTTTGCTGGAAGCGGGCCGCGCCGCGCCGCGCGCCTTCGCTGGCCGACTGCGGGTCGTTGCCAGCGGCGATCAGCTTGCCGTGCTCGCGCAGGTAGGGCGCCAGGATCTCCGTGTACCAGCCGCCGCCGGGCGCCAGTTCCACCACCGTCATGTTCGGCCTGATGCCGAAGAAGGTCAGCGTTTCATACGGGTGGCGCGCGCCGTCGCGCAGCGCGTTGGCCGGCGTGCGCGCACTGCCGGCGATGGCCGCCTTCAGTGCCGCGTCGCCCGCGTCGGCGGCCAGTGCCGCGCCGCTGCCGCCACAGGCCAGGATGGCTGCCAGGATGGCAGCCGAAGATACTCGCTTCATCATCATATGCTCCGTACGTGATTGGATCGGTTGGTGAATTGGTGGCGATCGCCATCAACGCCGATCATCGGTCAAGCACGCGGGCCGGTCAAGCGGATTCCGTGCTCCAGGCGGCGGCATACGGTGGCAATTCGCAGGTGTTGAGCGCATCGGCAATGGCCGCGCCACGGCCGTGCGTAAACGGCAGTTCGCCCGTCCAGACGACGTGCGCCATGTCGCCCGCATCATCGAGGGGCCCGCCTGCGCGCTGCTTGACGGCGCTTTCATCGAGCGCGATGCGCAGCACGGTGGTGGCCGCGTATTCCTTGGCGCTGCCGCCGCGCACCTGGGTCTGGCGTCCTGGCGCCAGCTTGTCCATCAGCGCCTCCATGGCCGCATGCTGCTGGCCGGTGTCGGCCACTTTTTCAAACTGCCCATAGATCATCGCCGAGCGGTAGTTCATCGTGTGGTTGAAGGCCGAGCGTGCCAGCACGAGAGCGTCGAGATGGGTAATCGTCACGCAAGCCCCGGTATCGGCCAGCAGCTGCTTGAGCATGCGGCTGCCATTCGAGCCATGGATGTACAGGTGATCGTCGATGCGCCAGCAGGCGGTGGGGATGCAGTGGCTGCCGTGCGCATCGCGGAAGGCAATGTGGCACAGGTAGGCGGCATCGACGATGGCGTGCAGGGCGGCCTGCTCGTAGCTGGCCAGTTCGGCGACGCGGCGCACGCGGGTACGGGCGCTGGGAGGGAGGGCGGCAACGGTCATGGCAATCATCCTGTGGAACGGTGAGGGGAGGGCGCACTATAATCGTTGCCTGGCCCTGAAAAAAGATCCAGCAAGCATAAATAAATTAGAGCCACGAGAAGGGGGAGGGAATCGCATGGATTACGCTTTGCTGCTGGCGGCATTCGAGCGCGCGCACGGTGAGCGGGGCTGGCCGCGCCAGCGCCTGCTGCATGAATGCCTGCGCGCGGCGATACGCGGCGGCCAGCTGGCACCCGGCACGCGGCTGGCCGCCACGCGCGTGCTGGCCCAGGAGCTGGGCGTGGCGCGCAATACGGTGCTGTACGCCTACGAGCAGCTGGCCAGCGAAGGCTTCGTGCTGCCGGACCGGCGCGGCACCCTGGTCGCCGGCAGTGCCGGCGCGCAGGTGGCGTCGCTGCCCGTCGATGGCCGGGATGGCCTGTCGCGCCGCGCCCGGCATTTGCGCGGCGTGTCGGGACAGGATGTCAACGCGGCGCTGGTGTTTCCGGCCGATGCGATGGGCGCGTTCGCGCCTGGCGTGCCGGCGCTCGACGAATTCCCGCTGGCGCAATGGCGGCGCATGCTCGATCGCGCCTGGCGCGCGCTGTCGCCGCGCCAGCTCAATTACGGCGACCCCGCCGGCGAGCCGCAGCTGCGCATGGCCATTGCCGACCATTTGCGCGCGGCGCGCGGCGTCGTCTGCGATGCGGGCCAGGTGTTCATCACGGATGGCACGCAGAGCAGCCTCGATGTGTGCCTGCGCGCCTTTGCCGACCAGGGCGACACCCTGTGGCTCGAGCATCCAGGCTATGGCGGCGCGCTGGCGGCGGGGCGCGCCGCCGGCCTGCAGGTGGCGGGCATTCCGGTCGACATGGATGGCATCGCGCCGACCGACGCCGATTGGCGCGATACGCCGCCACGCCTGATCTACACGACGCCGTCGCACCAGTATCCGACCGGCAGCGTGCTCAGTCCCGCGCGCCGCATGGCGCTGCTCGAGCGCGCCCGCGCGGTGGGAAGCCTGATCATCGAGGATGACTACGATAGCGAATTCCGGCATGGCGGTCCGCCGCTGGCGGCCATGCAGGGACTGGTGGCCGATGCGCCCGTCGTGTATCTTGGCACGTTCAGCAAGACCATGTTTCCGGCGTTGCGCATCGCCTTTATCGTGGTGCCTGCCGCGCTGGCCGCGGCATTCGCGCAGATGCAGGCGCAGGGCGCCGTGCGGGGGCGGGTGGCCGAGCAGCTGGCGCTGGCCGAATTCCTGCGCAGCGGCCTGTTTGCGCGCCACGTGCGGCGCATGCGCCGTTTGTACCGCCAGCGCCGCGATGCCTTGAGCGAGGCATTGCAGCGCCATGCCTGCGCCGGTGCTGCCATCCACGGCGGCTCGGCCGGCATGCATCTGGCACTGCGTTTTCACGATGGCGCCTGGGATGACCTGGCGCTGAGCCGGCGCGCCGCGCAGGACGGCATCGTGGCGCTGGCGCTCTCCGCCCATGCCACGGGCGAGCGGGCCGGCTGGAACGGCTTCCTGCTCGGTTATGCGCAGGTGCCGGCCGAGAACATGGATGGCCTGGCACGCCGTCTTGGGGCGCTGCTGCCGGCGTGATGCGGCTACTGCCTTACTGCTGGTCCAGCATCCACTGCTTCAAGCCATTGACCCAGTTCTTGGCGGGCAGGTTGAATTGTTTCTTGATGGCGCCGGCGCGTTCATACAGTTCGCTGAAATCGAGCGACGGCGATTTCTTGAAGGCGAGCACGACGATGTTTTCATCTTCCAGTTCCGGCACCCAGACGACGGCGTCGAAGACCAGTTCCATCGCCTGCAGGTTCTTGTCGTAGTTGGGGAAGTCGCCGAAGACATTCGTGCACATGATGCCGTCGTCCGTCAGGCAGTCGAAGCAGGCCTGGTAGAACTCGGGCGTGTCGAGCACGGGGCCGCGCGCCTCCTCGTCGTACAGGTCGACCTGCAGCACGTCGACGCTGCCGTGGTTGGCCGCATCGAGCACGAAATCGAGCGCATTCATTTCGCGCACGTCGAGCCGAGCATCGTTCGGCGGCAGGGCGAACTGGGCGCCGCAGATGGCGATCACATTCGGATTGAGCTCGATGGCCGTGACACTGGCGTCGGGGAAGCGGCGGTAGCTGAACTTGGTCAGCGCGGCGCTGCCCAGTCCCAGCTGCACGATGCGTTTCGGCTGCGCCTTGAAGAGCATCCACATCATCATCATCTGCACGTATTCGAGTTCGATGGCGTCGGGTTTGTCCAGGCGCATGGCGCCCTGCACCCACTTGGTGCCCAAGTGCAGATAGCGGATGCCGCGGTGTTCGGTGATGGTGGCCGGCGGATGGCCAGGATGGCTGAAGGCGGTGTTGCTGGTGGAGATAAAATCGGTCGTCATGGCGCCAGTGTAGCAGCCGCATGAAAAAAGACGCCGTGGCGTCTTTTTGGTGGTGCGCTCAAGATTGCTTGCGGCGTCGCGCCAGGAATCCTAGTATGCCGAGGCCGGCCAGCAGCATGCCATAGGTTTCCGGTTCCGGGACAGGCGCCAGGTTCAGGTTGAAGGTGCCGCCGTAGCTGCCGCCATTGGTGCTGCCCATCACGGTCAGCGTCATCGGGCCATTGAAGAGCAGGCTGGTGGGCGCCAGCACTTGACCCTGGGCATAGCCGAAGACGGTGGGGCCGCCAAAGCCCGTCAGTGCGATGCCGTTCAGGTTGGCACTGGTGAAGTTGATGGAGGAAGCATCGCTGCCCGTGACCGACAGGTTGGCCAGGAAGGCTTGCGCGGTCGAACCGAAGGTCGCATCCGGGGTAAAGGTGAACGTATCGGTAAAGACACCTAGCGGACTGGGGGTGGCGTTGAAGCCGCCCGTCCACAGGTTGCCTGTGGTGTTGGTCAGGTTGACCGTGTACGACGCGGCATATGCGCTGCCGATGGTGGCAGCGCCCAGGACAGCTGCTGCGATGAGTGATTTCAGTTTCATATTTATCCCCGCGAAAAAACGATTAATGTTTCAAAAAACCGTACCGCGTTGATAAATTATCGCCAACACTTTTCATTGTCAATGAGCTATTTTTTTATGACCGAGCACGCTTAAATAGCTAATTGCTACTACACGGGCGTAAACTGTTTTCAATTGTAAAATTTAACACACTAATTGTTGATATTGCACAAAAAATACCTGCGGGTTTTGTGGCCAATAAATTGTTGCATTGGAATTTAATTTGCCTCAAGCAATGGCAGTGTCATGGTGACGGCGAGGCCGCCGCCTTCGCGGTTGGCGAGGGCGATGCGGCCACCATGCGCTTCGGCAATTTCTCGCGCCAGCGCCAGGCCGAGTCCCGTGCCGCTGCGCTTGGTGGAGTAAAACGGCACCAGCGCGTTTTCCAGCACGGCGCCGCTCATGCCGGGCCCGCGGTCGCGCACCTCGATGCGCAATTGTCCTTGCGCCTGGCTCACGTGCAAGCCGATGTGCTGCGCCCTGGAGCCCGACTCGAGCGCATTCTTGAGCAGGTTCAGCAGTGCTTGCTGCATTTGCGCCGCATCGAAGACGGCTGCCTGCGCGGGCGGCGGACAGTCGAGCGTGAAGGCGATCTGCGACGCCAGGCTGTCGAGAAACGGCTGCCATTCGCAACGGGCAAGGCGCGGCGTGGGCAGCTTGGCGAAGCGCGCGTAGCCGAGTATGAAGGTTTCCAGGTGGCGCGTGCGCTCCTCGATCGTGGCGAGGATTTGCGGCAGGCGCTCGGTCTGCCCGCGGCGTACCAGCTCGGCACCGGAATGGGCCAGCGAGGCCAGTGGCGCCAGCGAGTTGTTCAATTCATGGCTGATGACGCGGATGACTTTCTTCCAGGTCTGCACTTCCTGGCGGCGCAGTTCCAGGGTGAGCTGGCGCAGCAGCAGCAGTTCGTGCTTGCGCCCGTTCAAGCTGAAGCTGCGCCGCGCCAGGTGGAACACCTCTTCCTGTTCTCCCTCGCCGCTGGTAAACAGGCCATCGCTGGCGCGCGCCAGCGCCTCGGCCAGGGCCGGCGCCGCCTGCCGCACGATGTCGGCTAAATGCTGGCCTTCCAGCCGGCGCCCCTGGTGCAGCAACTGGCGCGCGGCCAGGTTGGCGTAGACGATGGCGCTGCCCTCGGCCACCAGCAGCATGGCCACCGGCGTGTTTTGCACCATGGTGTCGAGCAGCAGTTCGCGCTGCACCAGGTCCAGGCGCTGCCTGCGCAGCACGTCGCCCAGGGCGTTGTGGGCCGCCACCAGGTCGGCCAGCTCATCGTTTTGCGGCCAGCGCAGGCTGAAGGCGAAGTCGCCGTCCTGGTAGCTGGCGACCGTGCCGCTCAAGGCGCGGAACAGCGACAGCATCGCCTGCAGCTGCGCGCGGATGGTGATGACGGCGAGCGGCAGCACGCATGACAGGGACAGTCCCAGCACCAGCCACGGCTGCTGCGGGAAAAAATGCGCGAGCAGCAGGGCGAGGCCGACGCCCACCGTCAGCAGGGTGCCGATCAGCGCCGTCCAGCGCGTCAGCAGCGAAAGGCGCAGCGTGGCCGGACGCTTCGGCATGGGCTGGGATGGCGGCATCAGGCGCGCGCGATGCCCAGGCGTTCCATGCGCCGGTACAGCGCCTGGCGCGACAGGCCCAGCTCCTGCGCCGCCTGCGCCACCACGCCCTGCGCGCGGGCCAGCGCGGCGACGACGCTGTCGCGGTCCGGTTCCGTGGCGGCCGTATCCTGCGCGGCGCGCAGCGATGGCAAGGAGGCCGGCGGCAGACCCAGTTCCTGCGCCTGGATCAGGGGGCCGGCCGTCAGCAGGCTGGCGCGCTGCATGACATTCTTCAGTTCACGGACATTGCCGGGCCAGCCGTGCGCCAGCAGGGTGGCCTGGGCCTGCGCATCGAGGCTCTTGTCGGGGCCCAGGAAATGCCGCGCCAGGACCAGGATGTCGGCCGGGCGCTGCGCCAGCGGCGGCAGGCGCAGCTCGATCACGTTGAGGCGATAGAACAGGTCTTCGCGGAAGGTGCCGGCGCGTATCATGGCCGGCAGGTCGGCATTGCTGGCGCTGATGACCCGCACCTTGACCTGGCGTTCGCGGTTCGAACCGAGCCGCTCGAAGCGGCCCGTTTCCAGCACGCGCAGCAGCTTCATTTGCCCGGCCAGCGGCAAGTTGCCTATCTCGTCGAGAAACAGGGTGCCGCCGTCGGCCGCATCGAACTTGCCGTCGCGCGCGCGGGTGGCGCCCGTGTAGGCGCCCGCCTCGGCGCCGAACAGTTCTGCCTCGATCAGGTCCACCGGCACGGCGCCGCAATTGAGCACGACGAAGGGGCCGTCGGCCACGTGCGAATTGGCTTGCACGATGGCGGCGATGCGCTCCTTGCCGCTGCCGTTGGGTCCGGAAATGAGCACGGGCACGTCGGCGCGCGCCACCTGGCACGCCAGGTGCACGACCCGTTCCGTGGCCGCGTCTTGCCAGACCATGCCGCGCAAATCGAAATCGTGTTCCAGGGCTTGGCGCTGGCGCTGCTCCGCCACCACGCGCGAGCGCAGCGCGCGGTTCGCCTGTCCCAGCTCCAGCAGGTTTTGCACGCTGGCGATCAGGCGCCGGTCGTCCCACGGCTTGGCCAGGTAGTCGGCCGCGCCGGACTTGATCAGGTCGACGGCCGCATCGAGCTGCGTCCAGGCCGTCAGCAGGATCACGGGCAGGTCGGGGTGGCGCGCGCGGATGGCGTGGAACAGCGCGCAGCCTTCCTCGCCCGAGGTGGTGTCGGCCGTGAAGTTCATGTCCTGCACCACCAGGTCGATGGGGTGCCGCGCCAGCATCTGCAGGCCCTCTTCGGGCGAGGCGGCGCGCAGGGCATCGATCTCGTGCAGCGAGAACAGCACGTCGAGCGCGATGGCCACGGCGGCATTGTCGTCAATAATCAGTACGGTAGGCATGCGTGCAGCATAACATTGTCATGACGGCCAGGGCAGGGGCAAATCGTCATGTGCTGCGCGTGGCCGTGGCCGGGGAAATGCTGGCCGCGCGCCAGGCCGGCCCATACACGGCGCCGAGGCCCAGCAGCCAGAACACGCTGGCGCCGGCCAGCAGGTAGGGCAGCGGCAGGCGCGCCATTTCCAGCTGGCTGACCAGCAGGTGATTCAGCGCCAGGGCCAGCACCACGCCGGCCGCCACGCCGACGCTGGTGATCATGAAGTTCTCCGTCAGGAAGTAGCGCAGGATGTCGATGCGGCGGGCACCGAGCGCGCGCCGCACGCCGATCTGCTTGCGCCGCTGCGTGACCCACAGGCTGGCGATGCCGACGATGCCGCTGGCCGTCACCAGCAGCAGCAGGGTGCTGACGGCGATGAGCATCCAGGACAAACCCCGGTCGGCCAGATAACGTGATTTGCGGTGCTGTTCCAGGGTATCCGTGCGCACCAGCAGGCGCTCGCTGCTGGACGTGCGGATTGCTTGTTCCGCCTCCTTCATCAGGCGGTCGCGCTGGCCTGGCTCGGCGCGCACGGCGTACAGCACCGCATCGCGTCCGCCCGTCAGGCGGGCCGGCAGGATGATGGAAAATTCACCCTGGGCGGTGACCTGGCCGACCTGCGTCTGCAGCCGTTCCACCACACCGACCACGCGCATTTCGTCGTCGCCGTCGCCGGTGCCATTGAACAGGGGTTTGCCGACAAAGCTGGTTTCGCCGGGCCAGATCTTCTGCGCCGCGGCGCGCGTCACGATCACCACCTTGGGGAAGCTTTGATCGACGTCTTCATTGATTTCCGGGACCTCGTCGGCATGGAAATCGCGCCCTTCCACCAGCTTCAATCCATATGTCTTGACGAGCGAATCGGGCGTGACGTACATCGAGGTGCTGGCGCTGGCCTCGGCTTGTCCGCGTTTGGCCGCGACGTTGGTGCTGCTGCCGGAACGCGACAGCACCGCCTGCGTGGTTTGCGCCACGGAGACCGCGCCCGGCAGGGCGCGCAGTATCGCGGCCTGGCGCTTCTGCTCGGCTATCTGGTGCTGCGGGCTGCCTTTGTCCATGCTCTGGACTTTGACATAGAAGATGTCGTTTTCGGCCGCCACGCCGGTGGGACGGGCGGCGATGGCCTGGCGCAGGTTGACGATGTACAAGGCGTTGGCCAGGATGGCCAGGCTGATGGCGACTTGCACCGCGACGAGCACGGCGCCGGTCTTGTTGCGCATCAGCGCCGACAGGATGGGGCGGATTTCCATGTGGGGCCTCATTGTGAAAAGGTGGGTGTCATTGGGATTTGAGCTGCATGGCCGGCGTGACCTGGCAGGCGCGCCAGGTGGGCAACAGCCCTGCCAGCAAGGCCGCCAGTACGGAAACGGCAAACGTCAGCAGCAGCATCGGGACATCCAGGTGCGCCACGGTGCCCAGCTCTTTCGACTGCGAACTCACCACGGCCAGGGCCGCATAGGCCAGCAACAGGCCCAGTACCCCGCCGGCCAGGCCGATGACGCCCGTCTCGATCAGGAACTGGCGGAAGATGTCGCGCCGCGTGGCGCCCAGTGCGCGGCGGATGCCCACTTCCGCCGCCCGCACGGAGAACTTCGCCAGCAGCAGGCCGATGGTGTTGACCAGGCATAGCAGTAGGAAGCCGAAGGCCAGCCAGGCGGCCAGCTTGTTGTCGTTGTCGACCACGTTGAGGAAATCGAGCCACTGCCTGACGTTGTACAGCGTGTTGGGCGCGTGGCGCGGCATGCGCCCCAGCTTGCGCTGCTCGGCCGCATAGCTGTCGAGGTAAGCCTGCAGGTCGCTGCGTTCGCCGGCGCTGGCCATTTCGAACCAGAATTGCAGCCAGGTGCAGTCCGATGCCAGGATGCCCTGGTAACCGGGGCTGCGCTCGACGCCGCTGCAGGCCATGCCGCCGTCATGCCCCGTTTCGTGGCGGATGGCGCTGGCGAAGGGAATGAAGAATTCATCCTCCGTGCCGAAGGCGCCCTTGCTGCCGATGATGCGGTGCACGCGCGGCACGGGATCCCACTGAGCGAGCACGCCGCTGACCAGATAGGGACGTCCCAGCACCGTCACGCGCTGGCCCACGGGATTGACCGCGCCCAGCAGCTTTTCCGCCAGGGCGCGGCTCAGGACGATGACGTCGGCGCCGCTGGCGTCGTCGGCCTCGCTCCATGGCTGGCCATACAGGAAGGGCACTTCAAACATGGCAAAGAAGTCGCGCGTGGGGGCCAGGCCCTGTGCCCGGAAGGCGCCGAGGTCCCTGCGTGCCGGTTCCACGGGACCGGCCACGCCGTACATGACGCTGCGGCGGATGCCTATCTTGCTGGCCATGAAGTTCTTCGCATCGGTATAGGCGAGCTGTGACTGGCCGAAGCTGGGTTTGGTGCCCGGCGTATAGCCTTTCAAGGGAACCACATCGATCATCGGCACGAACAGGCGGTCGCTCTTGTGCGGCAGCGGATCGCCCGACATCGCATGCAGGATGGTGACGGTGGCCACGCTGGCGGCCACGCCGACGGCCAGGGTCAGCACCATCAGCGCCGTCAGGGCGGGATTGCGGCGCAGGTTGCGCAGGCCCAGCTTGAAATAGTATTGGAACATGGCGGCTCCTAGGCGGTCGCGTGCTGCGGCTTGGCCGACAGCGTGGCGCCATGCTGCACCAGGTCCGACACCTGGCCGTCGATGATGTGCACGTTGCGTTGCGAACGCAGCGCCAGTTCGGGATCGTGCGTCACCATCAGGATGGTGGTGCCTTGCGCGTTGATGTCTTCCAGCAGTTCCATCACGCCGCGCGCCATCTGCGTATCGAGGTTGCCCGTCGGTTCATCGGCCAGCAGCAGTTTTGGCGAGCCGGCCAGCGCGCGCGCGATGGCCACGCGCTGCTGCTGTCCGCCCGACAGCTCGGCCGGATAGTGTTTCATGCGCGAAGCCAGGCCCACCTTGGCCAGCGCATCCTCGATGCGTTCGCGGCGTTCGGCGCTGTTGAAGCCCCGGTAGCGCAGCGGCACGTCGACATTGTCGAACAGCGACAGGTCGGGAATCAGGTTGAAACCCTGGAAGATGAAGCCCAGCTTTTCATTGCGCAGGCGCGAACGGGCATTGTCGTCCATGCCTTTCACGTTGACGCCGTCGAGGATGTATTCGCCATCGGTGAATTCTTCCAGCAGGCCGGCGATGTTCAGGAAGCTCGTCTTGCCGGAACCGGACGGCCCAGTGACCGTGACGAATTCGCCCTGGCGGACGTGGATTTCGAAGCCGCGCAGCGCGTGCGTCTCGATCATGTGGGTGCGGTAGACTTTGCTCAGGTTTTGCATGCGCAGCATGGAGGGCTCCTGGTTGGATGAATGGCGTTAGTTGAGCGAGACGCGGGCCGCGTTCGCGAAGTTTTCCGTGCCGGCGACGACTACCTTGTCGCCCAGCTTCAGGCCATCGAGAATTTCGACGGCGGAGACGCTGGTGGCGCCCAGCTTGATCGGTGTGCGGATGGCGACGCCGTCGCGCACGACATAGGCAAAGCGTCCGCCTTCGGCTTCGACAAAGGAGCCGCGCGCCAGCATCAGCACATTGGGCCGTTCGTCGATCAGCAGGCGTGCCGAAACGCGCTGGTTCTGGCGCAGGCCGGCCGGCTGGGCGCCATTGAAGCGCACGCGCGCCAGCACCTGGTTCTTCACCACTTCGGGCGACAGGGCCGACAGCTTGCCGGTGGCACGGATGGCGCCCGTTTCGATTTCCGCGCTCATGCCCAGGCCGATATCGGCCACATACGTTTCCGGTACTTCCAGCTCGACTTCCAGCTGCGACAGGTCGACCAGGGTCATCAGGGCTGTGTTGGCCTGCACCACGCTGCGGTTGGCCACCGACAGGGTGCCGATGAAGCCGTTGACGGGCGCGCGCACGGTCAGTTCATCGACGCGGCGCTGGGCGTTGTCGCGGACGAGGCGCTGGCGCTCCAGTTCATTGGCCTTGGTTTTCAGGGCCAGGGTCACGTCCTCGCTTTCCAGTCCGGCCGCCTGCGAGGCGTGCTTGCTGCGGATCTCGGCGGAATTCAAGGCATCCTTGGCTTTCTGGTAATCGATCTTGGCGATGATGCCCACCTGCGCCACGCTTTCATAGCGCTCCAGCGTGCGCTGCGCGGACAGGCGTTCTATCTCGGCCGTATCGGCTTCGCGCCGCGCCAGCAGTTTCTGTTTCTTGGCCAGGATCTGCTGGCGCGCCACTTCCGCTTCCAGCTGCTGCACGCTCGATTGCTCGCGTTTCAGCGCGTCCGACAGGTCCGGAGATTCCAGCACGGCGAGGATGTCGCCTTTTTTGACCGTGTCGCCGGCCTTGGCCTTCAGGGTGACGGTGGCCACGGTGGTCGAATACAGGGTGGGGCTGATGGCGGCGACGACGCGGCCGCTGACGGCGGCGTCGCGGATCAGGGTGCCGCGCGTGACGTCGGCGATGCGCAGGCGGCTGGCATTGACGGAATGCTCGCTGGCGCGCCAGCCGGAAAAGGCGGCGACGGCGGCGCCGATGACGAGGACGGCGCCGCCCAGCAGCAGGGCGCGTTGCTTGTGGCGCTGGCCAGGCGGGGCGGACAGCACGGCGTCTTGGGAGGAGGTATCGCGGATCATGGCGGACGTTTCGTGGACAATGCACATCCTGTATGCACGTTCCATGCCAGATTCAAGCTATTGATTTGCAAGGAAAAAATTCCCGCTGTCCGGCTGTCCGCCGTGTCCGCGCCGTCCAGGCCTGTCCGCCTGCAGCCGTCGGCAGGCGTTGATGCGGCGCCGAGTCCCTGCCGGCGCCGGCGTGCCGGGGGCGCTCTACTTGTCCTGCTTTTCCGGCGTGCTCTTGTCGATCACTTCGCGGCAGTCGCCGCGGATGATGGCGTTGTCGTAATTGGTCCAGCCGTAGCTGTCGACATAGCGCTTGTGCTGCTTGAAGCGGGGGCTGGCGATGCTCCATTCGGGCTGTTCGCCGGCAAAGCGGATGTCGCCGAGGTCGAGCAGGGTGTGGAACATGTTTTCCGTCGACAGCCGCGCCTTTTGATGGCGCCGCAGCTGCGTCACCTTGTCCGGATAATGCTGCTGGAATTGCGGCGAGTACCAGACGAAGGCGGGCACGTGGAATTCGAACTGCGTGTTATGCCCGTGGAAGGCCAGGCGGCAAGTGCCGTCGTACAGGGTCTGGCCATGGTCGGCCACGTAGACGAGGGAGCTGCGCAGGGCGGTGCGCTGGCCATCGTCCTTCAGCATGCCGATCACGCTGGACAGGAACCAGTCCGTGTACAGGATGGAGCTGTCGTAGCTGTTGTTCAGCTGTGGCTTGATGGCCGTATCCGTGTAGACGGGCTTGTCGACGCCGAACAGCGAGGGTTGCCATTTGTCGAATTGCTTGGGATAGCGCTGGCTGTAGTTCCAGTGGCTGCCCAGGGTGTGCAGCACGATGAGCTTTTTCGGCGCCGGGTCGGCCAGCGCATTTTTGAACGGGTCGAACAGGATCTGGTCGAAGTTCGAGCTGTTGGTAAAGCCGCCCAGGTTCAGGAACTGCACCACGTCCGCTTCCTTGGCAAACACGGAGACGGGCGTGTCGAACTGGCCGAACGAGATCTGGTTCGACAGCCAGTAGGTCTTGAAGCCGGCTTCCTTGTAGGCCGTCAGGAAGGATTTTTCCGAAAACCCGTCCTTGAGGCTCTGGGTGGCCGGCTTGCGCGAGATGATGACGGGCACGGACAGGCGCGTGGCGGAAACGGCCGTGATGACGTCGGCCAGCGGCACCAGGTTGCTTTCCTGTTTCAGCAGGGGATTGGTGTCGCGTTCGTAGCCGTTCAGGCTCCAGCGGTCATAGCGCGACGATTCGCCGATCACCATCACCACCACTTCCGGATGGGGATCGGGGTTTTGCTGGTGCGCGCCGAAGCGGAAGCTGCTGCTTTTCTGCCCCAGTTCGGCCAGGTATTTGCGTTCCTTGTAAAAATCGAGGCCGCGCGCCATCAGGCCGAAGGGCCAGGAATTGCTGATGGTGTCAAAGGTGTAGGGCAGGCGTGCCCAGTGGGGCAGGCTGGGCCAGCCCAGACCCGTCTCGTCGGCGCCGGCGATGCTGGCGTTCTCGGGCTTGCTGCTTTCCTCGTCTTCCTCGGCCGTCTCGTCGTCCGTGGCGCTGGCGTCGCCGAAGCCGGACGCGCCCGCCTTGCCGCTGGCCGCCGGCGGGCTGGCCTTGGCGGACGCGGCGGCGCTGTGCAGGACCTTGGCGTCGAAGCCGAATTCATGGCCATAGGCCCAGAAGGCGGCCAGCGCGAGCAGCAGCAGGCAGGCGACCGGGCGCGTCTTGCCGCGCCAGTCGAGGTCGCGCGTGCGCGTGGCCGCGTACCAGCTCACGGCGCACCAGGCGATCACGCCCAGCATGACGGCGCCCATCAGCCACACTTTTTGCCCGAGGAATTCCATCGCTTCCTTGGGACTGGTCTCGACGATGATGCCCAGGTGATGCGTGGAAATGCCCTGGCCATAGAAGATGAACAGGTAGATTTCCGTCGGCAGGGCGAGAAAGGCGGGCAGCAGCAGCCAGTGGAAATACGCGGGACGCTTGAACACGCCCCACACGGCCAGCCAGGCCAGCAGCTCGAACGTGAGCATCTGCCACGGATGCTCGAGCGGGCGGCCCAGCAGCACCGGGATGAAGGGCACGGCCGTCAGCAAGGCATAGCTCAGGAGCAGGAACAGGTTGGCGGGGCGAAGCAAGGGGCGCATAAGGGAAGGCAGCAAAAAATGTCCGCTATTATCAATCCTTTTGTCATCTTGCGGTCATACAAGAGCGGCCTCGTCAGATGCTTGGGTGCAGGGAAAGAATGCCGAATAGTCAATCTCTTCGTGCCGGGGATATGCGGCAGAATACGGAAATCATTAGCCAAAATGCCACGAACGGCGCCGTTTTTTGCCTTTTTTTATAGCAAAAAGCCGTAAACTGATTGACCCCCTGTAACACAAGGTCTAAACTAGCGAGTTCTCGATTTTATTCTGCACATCGTTTACGTGTTACTTGGTATTTCTTGGCCGCTCCTTATCGAGTGGCTGCGGGTGCCTCCGGTGCGCAGCAGATAGAAGCGGGACGAGGTTTTAGTCGCCGGGCATCTTGCCCGGGTTATTAATCGTATTTTTTTGTTGGATTTATAACGATGCCAACCATCAATCAATTGATTCGCAATCCACGCGTCGCTTTGACCGTGAAGAGCAAATCGCCGGCGCTGGAAAACAGCCCGCAAAAGCGTGGCGTCTGCACACGTGTTTACACCACGACTCCAAAGAAGCCTAACTCGGCTTTGCGTAAAGTCGCTAAAGTTCGTCTGACCAATGGTTTCGAAGTCATTTCGTACATTGGCGGTGAAGGCCATAACCTGCAAGAGCATAGTGTTGTGCTGCTGCGCGGCGGTCGCGTTAAGGATTTGCCGGGTGTGCGTTACCACATGGTTCGCGGTGCCCTGGATACCCAAGGCGTTAAAGACCGTAAGCAATCGCGTTCGAAGTACGGTACCAAGCGCGCTAAAGCAGGCAAGAAGTAATAAGTTGTACGCAGCAAACCCAAGTTTCGCTCAGTGGCAACTAGCTAAGTGAATGTAGTCGACCGCATCTGGTCGAGTAAGTGGAGGACTATGATGGTCGTCCGCGAGTGTGCGAAGAACGCGCGCTCAACTGAAGATTGAAAGGAATTGATATGCCACGTCGTCGTGAAGTACCCAAGCGCGAAATTTTGCCAGATCCAAAATTCGGCAACACTGATGTCGCTAAATTTGTAAACGTGCTGATGCTGTCCGGTAAAAAATCGGTTGCAGAAAACATCATCTACGGTGCTTTCGAGCACATCGCAGCAAAATCGGGCAAAGATCCGCTCGAAGTTTTTGCTACCGCAATCAACAACGCCAAGCCATTGGTTGAGGTGAAATCCCGTCGCGTCGGTGGTGCAAACTACCAGGTGCCGGTCGAAGTTCGCCCAGTCCGTCGTATGGCTCTGTCCATGCGTTGGTTGCGTGAAGCTGCTAACAAGCGCAGCGAAAAATCGATGCCACAACGCCTCGGCGGTGAGCTGATGGAAGCGGCTGAAAGCCGCGGCGGCGCGATGAAAAAACGCGACGAAGTCCATCGTATGGCTGAAGCGAACAAAGCGTTCTCGCATTTCCGCTTCTAATATAAAGCCAGCTACCGCAAGGCGGCTGTCAAGCATCTGTTGTTCGAGGCCGGGCTCATTTTTGCAAAAAAATGCTGCTCGGTTTTGTCCATTCATTTAGGATTAATTATGGCCCGCAAGACCCCCATTGAGCGCTATCGTAATATCGGTATCTCCGCTCACATCGATGCAGGTAAGACGACCACTACCGAGCGCGTCCTGTTCTACACCGGCGTGAACCACAAGCTGGGCGAAGTCCATGATGGCGCAGCTACCACCGACTGGATGGCGCAGGAGCAAGAGCGCGGCATCACGATTACCTCGGCTGCTGTTACGTGCTTCTGGAAAGGCATGGCAAACAACTTCCCAGCTCACCACATCAACATCATCGACACCCCAGGCCACGTTGACTTCACCATTGAAGTTGAGCGTTCGATGCGCGTGTTGGATGGCGCTTGCATGGTTTACTGTGCAGTCGGCGGCGTGCAGCCACAATCGGAAACGGTATGGCGTCAGGCTAACAAGTACAAAGTGCCACGTCTGGCCTTCGTGAACAAGATGGACCGTACCGGCGCCAACTTCTTCAAGGTCTACGATCAGATGCGTTCGCGTCTGAAAGCCAACCCAGTACCTATTCAGATGCCTATCGGCGCTGAAGACGTCTTCACCGGTGTTATCGATCTGGTCAAGATGAAAGCGGTCATCTGGGACGACGCTTCGCAAGGCATGAAGTTTGAATACGGCGACATTCCAGCGAACCTGGCGGCTGAAGCTGCCAAGTGGCGCGAAAATATGGTCGAGGCCGCTGCTGAAGCGTCCGAAGAACTGATGAACAAGTACCTGGAAGAAGGCGACCTGTCGGAAGACGAGATCAAGGCTGCCCTGCGTCAGCGTACCATCGCCAGCGAAATTGTTCCAATGTTGTGCGGTACCGCCTTTAAAAACAAGGGCGTACAGGCAATGTTGGACGCGGTCATTGAGTACCTGCCATCGCCAATCGACATTCCACCTGTCCCAGGTCTGGACGAGGACGAGCAGCCAGTCGAGCGCGCAGCTGACGACAATGAGAAGTTCTCGGCATTGGCGTTCAAGATCGCAACCGATCCGTTCGTGGGTCAGTTGTGCTTCATCCGTTGCTACTCGGGTACCCTGAATTCGGGCGACTCGGTGTTGAACTCCGTGAAGCAGAAGAAAGAGCGTATCGGCCGTATCGTGCAGATGCAAGCGAACGAACGCGAAGAAATCAAGGAAATGCGCGCTGGCGACATCGCTGCGGTCGTGGGTCTGAAAGACACCACCACTGGCGATACGCTTTGCGACGAAAAGGCAAGCGTCGTTCTGGAGCGCATGGTCTTCCCTGAGCCGGTGATTTCGCAGGCAGTCGAGCCAAAAACCAAGGCCGACCAGGAAAAAATGGGCCTGGCGCTGAACCGTCTGGCTGCAGAAGATCCATCGTTCCGCGTGCGTACCGACGAAGAATCGGGTCAGACCATCATCGCCGGTATGGGCGAGTTGCATCTGGACATCATCGTCGATCGTATGAAGCGTGAATTCAACGTTGAAGCGACCGTCGGCAAGCCACAAGTGGCTTACCGCGAAACGATCCGTAAAGTGTGCGAAGAGTCGGAAGGCAAATTCGTCAAGCAATCGGGTGGTCGTGGTCAATACGGTCACGTGGTTCTGAAGATCGAACCGCAAGAACCGGGCAAGGGCTTCGAATTCGTTGACGCGATCAAGGGCGGTACCGTTCCTCGCGAATACATCCCTGCAGTTGAAAAAGGTGTGCGCGACACGCTGACTTCGGGCGTGATGGCTGGCTACCCAGTCGTTGACGTTAAAGTCACGCTGTTCTTCGGTTCGTACCATGATGTTGACTCGAACGAAAATGCATTCCGCATGGCCGCTTCGATGGCATTCAAAGATGGCTGCCGCAAAGCATCGCCAGTCATCCTGGAGCCGATGATGGCCGTGGAAGTGGAAACGCCGGAAGACTACGCCGGTACCGTGATGGGCGATCTGTCGTCGCGTCGCGGCATGGTGCAAGGTATGGATGAAATTGCTGGCGGTGGCGGCAAGATCATCAAGGCCGAAGTACCTCTGTCGGAAATGTTCGGTTACGCTACGTCGTTGCGTTCGTCGACCCAAGGTCGTGCGACTTACACGATGGAATTCAAGCACTATGCTGAAGCACCTAAGCATGTGACTGAAGCAATCGTAAGCTCGAAAGCTAAGTAATAGAAGTTCCGGGCCGGCTTTCACGAGAATGCCGGTCCCTACATTTAAATCATTGTTCTAAGGAAGAATAAAATGGCAAAAGGTAAATTCGAACGGACCAAGCCGCACGTCAACGTCGGCACCATCGGCCACGTCGACCACGGTAAAACCACGCTGACCGCTGCAATCGCAACGGTTCTGTCGAAGAAATTCGGCGGCGAAGCTAAAGCATACGACCAGATCGATGCGGCTCCAGAAGAAAAAGCGCGCGGTATCACGATTAACACCGCCCACGTCGAGTACGAAACGGAAACGCGTCACTACGCTCACGTTGACTGCCCAGGCCACGCCGACTACATCAAAAACATGATTACCGGTGCCGCGCAGATGGACGGCGCGATCCTGGTGTGCTCCGCAGCTGACGGCCCAATGCCACAGACCCGCGAACACATCCTGCTGGCCCGCCAAGTTGGCGTTCCATACATCATCGTGTTCCTGAACAAGTGCGACCTGGTCGACGACGCAGAGCTGCTGGAACTGGTTGAAATGGAAGTGCGCGAGCTGTTGTCGAAGTACGAATTCCCAGGCGACGACCTGCCAATCATCAAAGGTTCGGCACGTATGGCGCTGGAAGGCAAAGAAGGCGAAATGGGCGTTGACGCAGTGCTGCGTCTGGCCGATGCGCTGGATGCCTACATCCCAACGCCAGAGCGCGCTGTTGACGGTGCGTTCCTGATGCCAGTGGAAGACGTGTTCTCGATCTCGGGTCGCGGTACCGTGGTTACCGGTCGTATCGAGCGCGGCATTGTTAAAGTCGGCGAAGAGATCGAAATCGTCGGTATCACCGATACCGTCAAAACGACTTGCACCGGCGTGGAAATGTTCCGCAAACTGCTGGACCAAGGTCAAGCAGGCGACAACGTTGGTCTGCTGCTGCGCGGCACCAAGCGTGAAGACGTGCAACGTGGTCAAGTTCTGGCCAAGCCAGGTTCGATCAAGCCGCATGCTCACTTCACCGGCGAGATCTATGTTCTGTCGAAAGACGAAGGCGGCCGTCATACGCCATTCTTCAACAACTACCGTCCACAGTTCTACTTCCGCACGACGGACGTAACTGGTTCGATCGAGTTGCCAGCAGACAAAGAAATGGTTATGCCAGGCGATAACGTGTCGATCACCGTCAAGCTGATCAACCCGATCGCGATGGAAGAAGGTCTGCGCTTCGCTATCCGTGAAGGCGGTCGTACCGTCGGCGCCGGCGTTGTTGCAAAAATCCTGGCTTAATTCTTAAGCCTGCAAAAAAGAGGAAGCGTCGTCGCCCGGCGCCCCTCTTTTTATTCAACTGCCGGGGTTGGCAAGCATTTTGGTGCTATCATGTCGACCCTGACGGTTGTTGCGTCAGAAATTCCCGTATGACCTCATTGCCGTGCAGACCGCGCGGTTCGTTCTTTTAAGGAAATATCATGTCGGCACCAAACCAAAAAATCCGTATCCGCCTGAAGGCTTTCGATTACAAACTGATCGACCAGTCCGCTCTGGAAATCGTTGAAACCGCGAAGCGCACCGGCGCTGTCGTCAAAGGCCCAGTACCACTGCCTACCCGTATTCAGCGTTTCGATGTGCTGCGTTCCCCGCACGTCAACAAAACTTCGCGCGATCAGTTCGAGATCCGTACGCACCAACGCCTGATGGACATCGTTGACCCAACGGACAAAACCGTTGACGCGCTGATGAAGCTGGACCTGCCAGCTGGTGTTGATGTTGAAATCAAACTGCAATAAGAGTTTCAAGGGCGGCTGACAACACCGTAGCACCAGGTGTTGACAGCTGTTCCAGGCTGGCGGGGTGTCCCGCTGCCTGATGATGGGGCCGGGCCTGTTCACAATCGTGAATGCGCCCGGCCCCATTGCTATTGGCGCCGTGCTTTTTGCTGCGGCCGCCTCCCGTCCTTCGTCCCATCCATCCCTCATTCTTCTTTTCGCCTCTTCTCAGCGAGGCTGCCAAGCAGTTCCATGCGCGCCATGGCTATTCCAGAAAGTAATAACCTGGCTTATAAAGTGGGGTTAAAACAACAATTGTTAATTAGTCTCTTTCCTGCGGGCGCCAAATGTGAGAAATTTGTAACATACGTGAGAATGTGTGATTGTTTTACAAAAATGATCAGTACAACGTATCGATTTATAAAACGAGAATAATATCTGAGGAGTAGTCTTGAAAAGTATAGTGATGAGCAATACACCAGGTTTGAAGAAAAGCACTCTTGCAATAGCATTGACACTGGCCTTCTCCCAATATGCGGTGGCACAGGAAGCTGTCGCACCAGCAGAAAAACTGCAACGCGTCGAAGTCACCGGTAGTAGCATCAAGCGTACCGAAGCTGAAACAGCCGGTTCGCTCCAGGTGCTGACACGCGACGATATCGAGCGTACCGGCCAGACCACGGCGCTGGGCATCCTGAATTCCTCCGCTGCGATCAGCACTTCGATCGACTCGTCGAGCAGCAGCTCCGGCAGCTTCGCCACGGGCTCCTCGGGCGTGGGCATGCGCGGCCTGGGCAAGGTTGCGACCCTGGTGCTGGTCAACGGCCGTCGCATTGCACAATACGGCCTGGCCGATGGCGCGCAACAAAACTTTACCAACCTCGATGCGATCCCGGCTGCTGCCATCGAGCGCATCGAGATCCTGAAAGATGGCGCATCGGCAATCTATGGTTCCGATGCCATCGCTGGCGTGATCAACATCATCCTGCTGAAGAACTTCGAAGGCGCCAAGATCACCGGCAACTACAAGGAAACGGACCGTTTCAAAGACCAGCGCAGCCGCAACGTTTCCGGCATTATCGGTTACGGCGATATCGACAAGGATGGTTTCAACACCTACCTGACGTACGAAGCCTACAAGAACGACGGTTACACCGCTGGCGACCTGCGCGGCCACTATCCTGAATGGCACCGCCAGACCCCGGGCCGTTCGACCTGGGACGCCCTGAGCTCGTTCTCGCCAACCGGCAACTACTTCCTGAACAGCACGAACATTGTCGCCGCGCCAGGCTGCCCGGCCGACAAGATCGATGCCAAGGACAAGCTGTGCAAGATGGATATCCTGCCGTACACCGGCCTGACCACCAATGCCAAGCGCTATGCACTGGCCAGCAACACGCATTTCAAAATTGGCAAGGATATCGACGCCAACTTCGAGATCACCAATGCCGGCGCCAGCAACGACTACATCGTCGCTCCATTCAACGTCAGCAACGGTAGCGCCACCACGTCGTCGAGCACCTGGTACGACGCGATCAACGGCAAGATGGTCGGCCCGTTCTTCTATCCTAAGCTGCCAGTTGGCCACGCGATGAACCCGTATGCGACGCCGGTGGAATACCGCGCCCGCATGATGGACACCGGCAACGGTTTCAACTTCAACCGCACCGAATCCGACCAGACGCGCGTCATGCTGAGCCTGAACGGCGACATCGGCAATTTCGACTGGAAATCCGCGGTCGGCTACATGAACTCGAAAGCCAACAAGGCCACCCGTGCCGTGAGCGCCACCGGCTACACCAATGCCATCGTCAACGGCACCTACAAGTTCGGCCAGCAAAACGATACCGCGCTGCTGGAGTCGATGTTCCCTGTACGTACCACCAAGGGCGAGTCGAAGATCACCTTCATCGACGCAACCGTGTCCGGTGAAGTGGCGAAATTGCCGGCCGGCCCCTTGAATGTGGCGTTCGGTACCGACATCCGTCGCGAAAAGTATGAAATGGCCAGCTCGGACAACGTGCTGCGTGGCGACCTGGTCGGTATTGCCGGCCTGCAAGTCAAAGACACCATGGATCACTACGCGCTGTTCGCCGAAGCGACCATTCCGGTGGTCAAGCGTGTCGAAGTGAGCGCCGCGGTACGTGCCGACAAGTCCACCAACAGCGACGTGCACTTCTCGCCGAAGCTGGGCTTGCGCGTCAACGCCACCGACACCCTGTTGCTGCGCGCTACGGCCGCTGGTGGCTTCCGCGCGCCGAACATCGTTGAAACAGGTAACGGCCTGGGCCGTAGCTCGTTTGCCACCGATGTCAGCGACCCACGTCGCTGCGCCACTGCCAGCACCCTGAACAACTTGGTGCAGAATAATCCAGCAGCCACCAGCGTCGACAAGGCTCAGGGCAACACCTTCCAGAACAGCGATTGCAAAGGCGGCGTGCCTAGCTTCGTGTCGGCGAACAAGGACCTGAAACCGGAAACCTCGCGTTCGATTACCGCTGGCTTCGTTTTCGAACCGGTCAAGAACTGGACCGTGGCACTGGACTACTACCATATCGAACGCAAGGACGAAATCGGTACCCGTGACGTGGCCGACATCCTGCGCGGCGAAGCTGGCCTGCCAGCAGGACAGCTGGTGCGTGTCGATAACTCGGCGTCGGACGCGCAGTTCCTGGCACTGGTCAAGAAATACGCTCCAGGCAATACCGTCAACTTCGGTGGCGTTGGCGCGATCGGCCTGCTGTACAACCCATACGTCAACAGCGGCAAGACCCGTGCTTCGGGCTTCGACTTTGATGCGGGTGGCCGTTTCAACACCAGTATCGGCCAGGTTCGCTTGAAACTGGAAGGTAGCTACCTGTGGAAATACCAGGAGTTCAGCGTGACCGACAATGCCTATGCCACCAATCTGGCAGGTAACTATGACCTGGGTTCGCGTCTGAAAACCAAGCTGCGCGCCAGCCTGAAGGCCGGCTCGTTCGACCACGGCATGACGTTGAACTACGCCAGCGGCTTTAGCAACAACAACCAGACTTCGTCGACCTACTGCGTTACCAACAAGGTTTCGGCTGCGAACATGGATGCTTGCTCGCGCGTAGGCAGCAACACCACGGTCGACTACAACCTGTCGTACAGCGGTATCAAAAATACCCGTCTGAGCCTGTACATCGACAATCTGTTCGACAAGGCTGCACCGGTGCAGTGGCGCAGAGGCTACGCTGAATCGTTCCAGTTCCGTCGTATCGGCGTATCGGCCAGCTACACCTTCCTCTGATCGTCGTCAGTTGACACACTACCGTCCGGCAGCGATGCCGGACGTAGCAAAAACCAGGCCTTGCGCCTGGTTTTTTTTTGCCCTGCCATCGATGCGCGGGGGGATATCGCTTTACAGTGCCGCGGCTGGAAGATAAAGTTGCCGCATGCTTAATGCTCTCGACGCCCACCTGTTAAATGCCGCGCCCCGTAGCCGCTTGCGCGGCTGGCCGCGCTTCCTGACCGAATTCCTGTATTTCGGCATCAAGGAGGCGAGGTCATGCCTGTTCGTCGGTCTGTTTTTTGCCGCCGTGTTCCTGGTGCCGCGCGCCGGCCTGTTCGGCTTGCCGCGCTATGACGTGCTGCTGCTGGTGGCGCTGGCGATCCAGGGCGCGATGGTTTGGAGCGGACTGGAAACGTGGGATGAGTTGAAGGCCATCTGCCTGTTTCATCTGGTAGGCTTCGCGCTGGAGGTGTTCAAGGTGTCGGGGGCGATCCAGTCGTGGAGCTATCCCGACTTCGCCTATACCAAGGTGTTCGGCGTCCCCCTGTTCTCCGGCTTCATGTATGCGGCCGTCGGCAGCTACATCATCCAGACCTGGCGCCTGCTCGATATGCGGATCCGCCACCATCCGCCGTACTGGATGGCGGTGCTGATCGCGCTGCTGATCTACGCCAACTTCTTCACCCATCACTACATCGGCGACTATCGCTGGTATCTGGCGGCCTGCGCGCTGGGCTTGTACGCGCGCACCACCGTGGTGTTCCGCCCGCTCGACCGCGACCGCAGCATGCCCTTGCTGCTGGGTTTCGTGCTGGTCGGCTTCTTTATCTGGCTGGCTGAAAACATCAGCACCTTCTGGGGCGTGTGGCGCTATCCGAACCAGCTTGGCGCCTGGTCGGTCGTGCATGTGAGCAAATGGAGCTCATGGTCGCTGCTGGTGGTGATGACGTTCACCATCGTGGCCCACCTCAAGCACATCAAGGCCAGCATCCACGTCGCCCAGCATTAAGCCCGGCCCCGGTGGGGCTTCCATGCTGCTGCCGGCACAGGCAGTGCCGGCCCTGCGCACCGGGGATGCGGGCCTGGGGACCGTCGCCTGCCGCGGAACGCCAGAAGCCCGTCGTGGCCGATGGGGGTACCCTTACTGCAGGCTGGCCGCCACCGCATCGAAGCGGTTGCCGAGCGCCGCCTGCGGGCCGCCCTGCAGCTGCCTGGCGTACTGGCGCAGCACTTCCGCTGTATATGTGCGCGAAGCGGACGACAGCTTCGGCAGCAGGGGCAGCACGCGTTCCAGGTAGGCCGTGCCCTCCTGCCACTTGCCTTGCGCCGACAGCGCCGACGCCAGCTCCACCAGGCGCCGGCCGACGCGTGCGTCGCTGCGCGGCTGTGCCGTTTCTTCCGTGGCCAGCGCTTGCCGGTACAGCGCTTCCGCTTCCGCATTCTTGCCTTGCAGGCGCTTGATGCGGCCCAGGTTGTACTGGCGTTGCGACAGGATTTCCGCGCTCGCCCCGGCTTGCTCGGCGCTGCGCAGCGCCTGCACGCAAGCCAGTTCCGCTTCGCCAAGCTGGCCTTTGATCTCGGCCGCGTTGCAAGCGTCGTGTTGTGCGTTGGAAGTGGTGAGCGTGGCCGGCGTCGCGCAGGCGGCCAGCAGGCTGACGCTGCATAGCAGGCTGATGGTATGTTTCTTCATGGTCTCCTCGTACAGGTGTGGGGCACTGCATATCGGTGGAGTCAAGCTGTGATGAATATACCATCAGTTTTTCATCGTGGGCGGCTTTTTGCCGGCACGTGCGGACGCGCGCGATTGACGCCGCTTGCCCGCTTCAGGGATACTCCGGGTCTCTCCTTCACTGCACGCCGCCGCCATGTCCAAGACTATCCTGATCGTGGAAGATGAACAGGCGATCGCCGACAGCATCGCCTATGCCTTGCGCACGGACGGTTTCGCGCCGCGCCATGTGATGCTGGGCGAGCAGGCGCTGGCCGCCTTGCGCCCGGCTGCCGGCGAAGCCGCGGAAATGCCCGTTCTCGTGGTGCTCGACGTGGGACTGCCCGACATGAGCGGGCTCGAAGTCTGCCGCCGCCTGCGCCAGTTTTCCGAGGTGCCGGTGATTTTCCTGACGGCGCGCAGCGACGAAATCGACCGCATCGTCGGCCTGGAAATCGGCGCCGACGATTACGTCACGAAACCGTTTTCGCCGCGCGAACTGGTGGCGCGCATCCGCGTCATCCTGCGTCGCGCGGGCGCCACACAGGTGCCGCGCGAGGCTGGCATGACGATAGCCGCCACCGCCAGGACGGCCAGCGTGGCGCCGGCGCGTTTCGAATTGCGCGCGCTCGAGGCGAGGGTGCTGTTCCATGGCCAGCCGCTGGACCTGACCCGCTACGAATACCTGTTGCTGAAGACCCTGCTTGAGCATCCGGGCCACGTGCTGTCGCGCGCGCAGCTGATGGAGCGCGTGTGGAGCGGCGCGCCCGACACGCTCGAGCGCACCGTCGATGCGCACGTGAAATCCCTGCGCGCCAAGCTGCGCGCCATCGACGCGCAGCAGGAACCTATCCAGACCCACCGTGGCCTCGGCTACAGCCTGGCTGGCGCATGAGAATCGGCCTGCGCATCCTGCTGGGCTACTTCCTGATCGTGGGGCTGGCGGCGTGGTTCCTGCTGAATGTCTTCATGGAGCAGGTCAAGCCGGGCGTGCGCTCGACCCTGGAAGATACGCTGGTCGATACCTCGCAATTGCTGGCCAGCCTGGTGGCGCCCGATCTGAAGGCGGGCAGCCTGGCGAACTCGCCGGTGGCGGCGCGCATGCAGAATTACGCGCAGCACGGCGTGGACGTCAACATCAATGGCGTGCGCAAGCAAAGCCTCGACTACCGCATCTATATCACGGACCGGCGCGGCATCGTGCTGTTCGATTCCAGCGGGCGCGACGTGGGGCGCGACTACTCGCGCTGGAACGATGTCTACCTCACCCTGCAGGGCAAGTATGGCGCGCGCAGCACGCGCAGCCGGCCCGATGACGAGATGTCGACGGTGATGCACGTGGCCGCGCCGATTCGCGACGGCAACGAGGTCATCGGCGTGCTGACGGTGGCCAAGCCGAATGCCAGCGTGCAGGCGTTTGTCGAGCGCAGCCAGCGCAAGATCCTGCAGCGCGGCGCCGTGCTGCTGTTGCTGTCGCTGCTGATCGGCCTGGCGTTCGCCTGGTGGTTGCACCATGCGTTGGGCAAGCTGATGCGCTATATCGGCGACGTGGAGGCGGGGCGCAAGGTGGCCCTGCCGGCGCTGGGCAGGAACGAGATCGGCACCCTGGGGCGGGCGCTGGAGGCGATGCGCACCCGGCTGGAAGGCAAGGAGTATGTGGAGCAATTGATGCATACGCTGGCGCATGAATTGAAAAGCCCGATCGCCGCCATCCAGGCGTCGGCCGAGCTGCTGCAGGAAGACATGCCGCCGGCCGAGCGCCGCCAGTTCCTTGCCAGCATCCTGGAGCAGAACGCGCGCCAGCGGCAGCTGATCGACAAGCTGCTGGCCCTAGTGCGCGTGGAAAAGCAGCAGCGCCTCGACCATCCGGAGCGCATCGCGCTGGCGCCCCTGCTGGCGCAAGTGGCGCAGGACGCGGCTGCCACGCTGGCCGTGCGCGGCGTGCGCCTGCAGATACAGTGCGACGAGCTGAGCGTGGATGGCGACGCCCTGTTGCTGCGCCAGGCGCTGGGCAACCTGCTCGACAATGCCGCCGGCTTCGCGCCGCCCGGCAGCTGCATCGACCTGACGGCGCAGCGTCAGGCGACGCAAGTGGAAATCAGCGTGCGCGACCGCGGCGCGGGCATCCCCGCGTATGCGCAGGAGCGCGTCTTCGAACGCTTCTATTCGCTGCCGCGCCCTGAGGCCGGCAAGAGCACGGGCCTGGGCTTGCCCTTCGTGCGCGAGGTGGCCTTGCTGCATGGCGGCAGGGTGGAGGTGGCCAACCATCCGGATGGCGGCGCCTGCGCGCGCCTGTGCCTGCCCCTGGTGTAGCTGGCCGGAATTTATTTCCGCACTTCACACGCAGCGCATCGTCAGCGCACATGGCTTTTTTACACTGGCTTCCTTACTTTAAGGATGCGCCATGCAAAAAACGCTATTAATCAAGGCATTGATCGTCTTCGGCCTGATGCTGCTGATCGGCCTGCCGCTGCTGATGATTCAGGAAACGATCAAGGAGCGGATGGAGTTCCGCCAGGAAGCCGTCAACAGCATCGCCGCCGATTCGGTGCGCGAACAAACCATCATCGGCCCCATCCTGGTGATTCCCTACACGGAGCAATATGAAGAGCGCGTGGAGGTGGCCAAGGGCGATGACAAGACGCAGGAAGTGAAATTGCCGGTGCGCACGGAGCTGCTGCGCCGTACGGTGCAGCGCCGCCTGCTCGTGTATCCGAACGATTTGCAGATCAATGGCAGCATCGAGACGGACCGCCGCTACCGGGGCATCCACCAGGTGCTGGTCTACAGCGGCCAGCATGCGTTCAAGGGCGACTTTACCGTGCCGGGCAGCGCCCAGCTGCCGCGCAAGTCGCCCGACTCGCGCGTGACCGTGGGCGAGCCCTTCGTCGCCCTGTCGATCGAGGACGTGCGCGGCATCCGCAATATCCCGAAGATCGACTGGGGCGGCCAGCAGATCGAATTCGAGCAGGGGACCGACCTGTTTGCCTTCCGCAGCGGCCTGCATGCAGCGCTGGGCAGCTTGCCGCTGGCGGCGCCGCGGCAGGTGCGCTTCAGCTTTGACCTGGGCCTCGATGGTATCGAACGCCAGCATTTCGTGCCGGTGGCGAAGAACAGCCAGATCCACATCAAATCGAACTGGCCGCATCCGCAGTTTGGCGGCCGCTTCCTGCCGTCGCCCAAAAACCGCCAGATCGACGCCCAGGGGTTCAGCGTGGGCTGGAACATCTCGTCCCTGGCCACGAATGCGCAAACGCAGCTGAGCACCATCGAGGGCGAATTCAAGGTGCCCGACAGTGCGCCGCTGGGCCAGGTGGACCGCTTCAGCGTCGGCTTCATCGAGCCGGTGAACCTGTATTCGCAATCGGACCGCGCCACCAAGTATGGCCTGCTGTTCGTGGCGCTGACCTTTGCCGCCTTCTTCATCTTTGAGATCCTGAAAAACCTGCCGATCCACCCGGTGCAGTACTTGCTGGTGGGGCTGTCGCTGGTGATCTTCTTCCTGCTGCTGGTAGGCCTGGCCGAGCATATCGCTTTCCTCGGCGCCTATCTGACCGCCAGCGCCGCCTGCATCGCGCTGACCAGCTTTTATCTGGTGCACGTGCTGCACAACGTGTGGCGCGGCATCGGTTTCGGCGTCGCACTGACCGTACTGTATGGCGCCTTGTACGGGCTGCTGAGTTCGGAAAACAATGCGCTGGTGATGGGCAGCATCCTGTTGTTCGCCGTGCTGGCGGCCATCATGGTGGCGACGCGCAAGGTGGACTGGTATCAGATTGGCAAAGGCGCGCCGCAGGAGTAAGCGCATGGCGGGCGCCACCCGCGAGTATCACCGGCCAGCCCTGGCAGCGTCATGCCCGGGCTGGCTTTTTGATTGGAGGCGAGGAGGGCGCGCGACGATTCCTTTAATTGGTAGTTGGTTGGTATTGTTTACGGTATTCTATTGGCATTGTTTTTTAAGTAATGACGGGTGCCGTGGCGTTCGTCCGGGCTGGCGTGACGATGGCGCGCCATCCTGTTTGTCCTTCCATCTGATAAACGGAGATGAAACATGATCAAGAAGACGATGGCTTTCCTGTTTGCGCTCGGCCTGAGCGCCTCATATGCGTTTGCCGCCGGCGACGTCACGCAGTGCTACAGCGAGTGCGGGCAAAAAGTGGCGAATTGCCGGGCCCACCTCGGTGGCAGCCCCATCTGCACGGACCTGTATGACCATTGCCTGATTAACTGCCAGCAATAAGCTTTCCGGCTGCCAAGCCCAAGGTGAGTGGAGCGGGGCGCGCAAGCCGATTGCGCGCCCTTTGTGTTTCTGCCGTCAGGCGCCAGGGCGCATGGCGCGGCGCTTTGCGCGCAACGGCATGCCGCCGCGCACGCCTTTTCACGATGGCGGACAACTCCCGCAGGGGCGTCGCGCAACACTTTGACATACCTCGTGTTAACTTGTTGCGTCAAGGGTTTTTGTGCTATATACTAGCCGGCTTCGGTATGGATTCGTCTTTTTTGAGTCCTACGTTACTTTGTAGTTAAACAAGCCCCGCCCAATCGCAGGTGGGAATGGAGAAAAAATGAGCCTAGGCCTTCTCGGTCGCAAGGTTGGTATGATGCGCATTTTCACGGATGAAGGGGATTCGATCCCGGTCACCGTGTTGGACGTATCGAACAACCGTGTTGCGCAAATCAAAACCCCTGAAACAGATGGTTACTCCGCTGTTCAGGTCGCATTCGGTCAACGTCGCGCTTCCCGCGTGACCAAAGCTGTTGCTGGTCATCACGCTAAAGCTGGTGTTGAAGCCGGTACTCTGTTGAAAGAGTTCCGCGTTGACGCTGCTAAAGCCGCTGAACTGAAAGCTGGCGATGTTGTCGCTGCTTCCCTGTTCGAAGTCGGTCAAAAGATCGACGTGCAAGGCGTTACCATTGGTAAAGGCTATGCAGGCGTTATCAAACGTTACCACTTCGCTTCTGGCCGTGCAACGCACGGTAACTCGCGTTCGCATAACGTTCCAGGTTCCATCGGTATGGCACAAGATCCAGGTCGCGTTTTCCCTGGTAAGCGCATGACCGGTCATCTGGGTGACGTTAACCGTACGATCCAGAACCTCGTGATCGCCCGTATCGATGCCGACCGTCAGCTGCTGCTGGTCAAAGGCGCGATTCCAGGCGCGAAAAATGGCCAGGTAGTTGTCTCGCCAGCCATCAAAACCAAAGCCAAGAAGGGAGCTTAAACGATGGAACTCAAGCTTCTGAATGCGCAAGGTCAAGCCGCCTCGAACGTTGCTGCAGCCGATACGATTTTCGGCCGTGACTACAATGAAGCGCTGATCCACCAAGTCGTCATCGCTTATCAAGCGAATGCACGTAGTGGTAACCGCAAGCAAAAAGACCGTGAAGAAGTTCACCACACGACGAAAAAGCCATGGCGCCAAAAAGGTACCGGCCGCGCTCGTGCTGGTATGTCGTCGTCGCCACTGTGGCGCGGCGGTGGTCGGATTTTCCCGAACTCGCCTGACGAAAACTTCACCCACAAAGTGAACAAAAAAATGTATCGCGCAGGTATCTGCTCGATCCTGTCGCAGCTGGCTCGCGAAGAGCGCCTGATCGTCATCGACGATCTGACGATCGACGCGCCAAAAACCAAGCTGCTGTCGCAAAAATTGAACGGCCTGGGCTTTGATTCGGTTCTGATCATCACCGACGTTCTGAACGAAAACCTGGAACTGGCATCGCGCAACCTGCCTAACGTACTCGTCGTTGAGCCACGTCACGCAGACCCGATGTCCCTGGTGTTCTACAAGAAGATCTTGGTCACCAAAGCTGCATTGGCTAAGATTGAGGAGATGCTGGCATGAGCGCGATTTTGAAACATAGCGAAGAACGCTTGATGAAGGTGCTGTTGGCTCCTGTAATTTCCGAAAAGGCCACCATGGTCGCGGAAAAGAACGAGCAAATTGTATTCCGCGTACTGCCGGATGCAACCAAGCCTGAAATCAAGGCAGCGGTCGAACTGCTGTTCAAGGTCGAAGTCCTGTCCGTGCAAACTGCAAACCGCGAAGGTAAGCAAAAGCGCACCGGCAAGTTCAACGGCCGTCGTAACCATACCAAGCGTGCTTTCGTGTGCCTGAAACCTGGCCAGGAAATCAACTTCTCCGAGGAGGCTGCATAATGGCACTCGTTAAGATGAAACCAACCTCGCCAGGCCGTCGCGGCATGGTAAAGGTGGTGAATGCCGACCTGTACAAAGGTCGTCCATTCGCTGCCCTGGTTGAAAAGAAATCCAAGACCGCTGGTCGTAACAACAACGGTCACATCACCACCCGTCATATCGGTGGTGGTCACAAGCAACACTATCGCTTGATCGACTTCAAGCGCACCAAAGATGGTATTCCAGCGAAAGTGGAACGTATCGAATACGATCCAAACCGTACCGCGAATATCGCTCTGCTGTGCTACGCCGACGGCGAACGCCACTACATCATCGCAACCAAAGGCATGGCCGTTGGCGATAGCGTGATGAATGGTTCGGAAGCGCCGATCAAATCGGGTAACTGCTTGCCAATCCGTAACATCCCAGTCGGCACCGTGATGCATTGCGTCGAGATGCTGCCAGGTAAAGGTGCCCAAATGGCACGTACCGCTGGCGCTGGCGTTGTGCTGATGGCACGTGAAGGTACCTACGCTCAAGTGCGTCTGCGCTCGGGTGAAGTACGTCGCGTGCACATCGAGTGCCGTGCTACGGTTGGTGAAGTCGGTAACGCCGAGCACAGCCTGCGTAAAATCGGTAAAGCTGGTGCGATGCGCTGGCGCGGTGTTCGTCCTACCGTTCGCGGTGTGGTCATGAACCCGGTCGATCACCCGCACGGTGGTGGTGAAGGTAAAACAGCAGCTGGTCGTCATCCAGTTTCGCCTTGGGGCCAACAGACTAAGGGTAAGAAGACACGCAGCAACAAGCGTACTACTTCCATGATCGTCTCGCGCCGCGGCAAGAAATAAGGGGTAGCACATGACACGTTCATTGAAAAAAGGGCCGTTCTGTGACGCCCACCTGGTGAAAAAAGTTGAAGCCGCGCAAGCAGCCAAAGACAAAAAGCCAATCAAAACCTGGTCGCGTCGTTCGACAATCATGCCTGACTTTATCGGCCTGACGATCGCGGTACATAACGGCAAGCTGCACGTGCCGGTTTATGTTTCCGAAAACATGGTTGGTCACAAGCTCGGCGAATTCGCACTGACCCGTACGTTCAAGGGCCATGCAGCTGACAAAAAGGCTAAGAAATAATGGAAACTAAAGCTATCCTCAAAGGTGTGCGCCTGTCGGACCAAAAGGGCCGCTTGGTTGCGGACCTGATCCGTGGCAAGAAAGTTGACGCTGCACTCAACATCTTGCAATTCAGCCCGAAAAAAGGTGCTGCGATCATCAAGCGTGTTCTGGAATCCGCAATTGCGAATGCTGAGCACAACGATGGCGCGGACATCGACGAATTGTTCGTGAAAACGATCTACGTCGAAAAGGGCCCGGTCCTGAAGCGCTTCACCGCGCGTGCAAAAGGCCGTGGCGACCGTATTTCGAAACAATCCTGTCACGTTTACGTGACTGTCGGTAACTAAGGAGCCACGATGGGTCAGAAAATTCATCCAACCGGTTTCCGTCTGGCGGTCACCCGTAACTGGGCTTCGCGCTGGTATGCAGGCAACGGTAATTTCGCTGCCATGCTGAACGAAGACTTGAAAGCACGTGCTTACCTGAAAAAGAAACTGAAGAACGCTTCCGTTGGCCGCATCGTTATCGAGCGCCCAGCCAAGAATGCGCGCTTCACGATCTACAGCTCGCGCCCAGGCGTGGTCATTGGTAAAAAAGGCGAAGACATCGAAGTACTGAAGTCCGCGCTGACCAAGATCATGGGCGTGCCTGTTCACGTGAATATCGAAGAAATCCGCAAGCCAGAAATCGACTCGCAACTGATCGCCGATTCGATCGCTCAGCAGCTGGAAAAACGGATCATGTTCCGCCGCGCCATGAAGCGCGCAATGCAAAACGCAATGCGCCTGGGTGCTCTCGGTATCAAGATCATGTCGTCCGGCCGTCTGAACGGTATCGAAATCGCACGTAAAGAGTGGTACCGCGAAGGCCGCGTGCCTCTGCATACCCTGCGCGCCGATATCGACTACGGTACCAGCGAAGCGTCGACCACCTACGGCATCATCGGCGTCAAGGTGTGGGTATACAAAGGTGACCGCGCGCCTAACGGCGATGCACCAGTCATCGATACTCCAGCTGACGAGAAGAAGAGCCGCGGTCCACGCCGTGACGATGGCAAGCCAGCCGGCCGCCCACGTCCAGCGGGTGCGAAACCATCCACAGCACCAGGTGCTGCTCGTGTGCGCGCCGCTAAACCGGCCGCCGCTGCACCAGCTGAGAAAGCAGGAGAATAATCATGCTGCAACCAGCACGCAGAAAGTATCGTAAAGAGCAGAAAGGCCGTAACACCGGTATTTCGCACAGCCGCGGCACCGCCGTGTCGTTTGGCGAATTCGGTCTGAAGGCAGTTGCGCGCGGTCGTATCACTGCGCGTCAAATTGAAGCGGCGCGTCGTGCAATGACGCGTCACATCAAGCGCGGTGGCCGTATCTGGATCCGTATTTTCCCGGACAAACCGATTTCGAACAAACCGGCTGAAGTCCGTATGGGTAACGGTAAAGGTAATCCTGAGTACTACGTCGCTGAAATTCAGCCAGGCAAAGTACTGTACGAAATGGATGGCGTTGATGAAGCGCTGGCACGGGAAGCATTCCGTCTTGCCGCCGCTAAACTGCCACTGGCGACGACGTTTGTCATCCGCCAAGTCGGCCAATAATTGGAGTTGTATATGAAAGCATCTGAACTCCGCGGCAAGGACCAGCCAGCTCTGCAAAAAGAGCTGAATGACCTGTTGAAGGCACAGTTCGGCCTGCGCATGCAAATCGCTACGCAGCAGCTGAGCAACACTTCGCAGCTCAAGAAGGTACGCCGCGATATCGCGCGTGTGAAGACGGTAATGAATCTGAAGGAAGCCAAATGAACGAACCAGTGAAACAGTCGCTCAAGCGCACGCTGATCGGTAAAGTGGTTTCGGACAAGATGGACAAGACCGTTACCGTTCTGATCGAGCGCCACGTAAAACATCCTTTGTATGGCAAGATCATCATGCGTTCGAACAAGTATCACGCGCATGACGAGACCAACCAAGTCAAGGCCGGTGATACGGTCGAGATCCAGGAAGGTCGCCCGATCTCCAAAACGAAGGCATGGACGGTGACACGTGTGGTTCAAGCCGCACCAACCGTTTAAATAAAAACCACCGTTTCGGCGGTGGGTTTTAATTAGTACTTGCAGGCCCGCAAATTGTATGTAATACTTGCGGGCTTCGTTCATGTAACGCCGCAAAGTGTCTGGCCACAGACAGTAGCATTCGCGGTCAGTTGATGTATGAAGGTCATGCACCCAAACAGTGAAGCCCAGCAGGGCGGCTCTGGCGGGACCAAGACTGACCGTGGGTCTACATTGTGTGGATTCTTCGGCTTAAGTTGGGAAAGAGAATACTATGATTCAAACTGAAAGCCGGCTCGAAGTGGCTGACAATACCGGTGCCAAAGAAGTAATGTGCATCAAGGTATTGGGCGGCTCCAAGCGCCGTTATGCTGGCATTGGCGATGTGATCAAGGTAACCGTTAAGGTTGCTGCGCCACGTGGCCGTGTCAAAAAAGGTGAAATTTATAACGCCGTGGTTGTGCGCACCGCTAAAGGTGTTCGCCGCCAAGACGGTTCCCTGGTGAAGTTCGACGGCAATGCCGCCGTACTGTTGAACGCCAAGCTGGAACCGATCGGTACCCGTATTTTTGGACCTGTCACGCGCGAACTGCGCACTGAGAAGTTCATGAAAATCGTGTCCCTGGCACCGGAAGTCCTGTAAGGAGTCGTAATGGATAAGATTCGTAAAAACGACGAAGTCATCGTTCTGACCGGGAAAGACAAGGGCAAACGTGGTGTGGTACAGCAGCGTATCGATGCTGAACATATCGTGGTTGACGGCATTAACATCGCTAAAAAAGCGACTAAGCCAAACCCGATGACTGGCGTAACTGGTGGTATCGTCGATAAGACCATGCCAATTCACGTGTCCAACGTTGCATTGTTTAATGCAGCGACTGGCAAGGCAGATCGCGTGGGTTTCAAAGAAGTGGATGGCAAAAAAGTCCGCGTCTTTAAATCCTCCGGCGAAGTAGTGAAGGCTTAAGAAATCATGGCACGTCTCCAAGAATTCTATAAAGAAAAAGTCGTTGCCGACCTGACCAGCAAGTTTGGTTACAAGTCGGTAATGGAAGTTCCACGCCTGACCAAGATCACCCTGAACATGGGTGTTGGTGAGGCTATCGCGGATAAAAAAGTTCTCGAGCACGCTGTTGCTGACTTGACCAAGATCGCCGGCCAGAAGCCAGTGACCACCAAGTCCCGCAAAGCTATCGCAGGCTTCAAAATCCGTGAAGGTTATCCGATCGGTACGATGGTCACCCTGCGCGGCGCTCGCATGTACGAGTTCCTGGATCGCTTCATTACCGTGGCTCTGCCGCGCGTACGCGATTTCCGTGGTGTGAACGGCCGTGCATTTGATGGTCGTGGTAACTACAACATCGGTGTCAAGGAACAGATCATCTTCCCTGAGATCGAGTACGACAAGATTGACGCGTTGCGCGGTATGAATATCAGCATCACGACAACCGCTAAGACCGACGATGAAGCCAAAGCGCTCCTCGCCGCCTTTAAATTCCCGTTCAGAAACTGAGATCATGGCAAAATTGGCACTGATTAACCGTGAGCAAAAGCGTGTAGACCTGGCTGCGAAATTCGCCGTCAAACGCGCTGCGCTGAAGGCCATCGTTGATGACCAGTCGAAATCGGAAGAAGAGCGTTACGAAGCGCGCTTGAAACTGCAAGCGCTGCCACGTAACTCGAATCCGACGCGTCAACGTAACCGTTGCGCAATCACCGGTCGTCCGCGCGGCACATTCCGTAAATTCGGTCTGGGTCGTATCAAGCTCCGTGAATTCGCCATGCGTGGTGAAATTCCGGGTATGACAAAAGCAAGCTGGTAATAGGAGAATATGCAATGAGTATGAGCGATCCTATCGCCGATATGCTGACCCGCATTCGCAACGCACAAGGCGTGCAAAAAACGACCGTGGCCATGCCATCGTCGAAAGTCAAAATTGCGATTGCCAACGTCCTGAAGGACGAGGGTTACATTGAAGATTTCGCTGTTGCCGAAGCTGGTGGCAAGGCGGAACTGAAGATCGGTTTGAAGTATTATGTTGGCCGTCCCGTTATTGAGCGCTTGGAGCGCGTGTCCCGTCCGGGTCTGCGCGTCTACAAGGGTAAAGACGAGATCCCTGTTGTGATGAATGGCTTGGGTGTGGCGATCGTGTCGACTCCGCAAGGCGTCATGACTGACCGCAAAGCACGCGCTACCGGTGTCGGCGGCGAAGTTATTTGCTACGTGGCTTAAGGAGTTACACATGTCTCGAGTAGCTAAAATGCCTATCGTAGTGCCAGCTGGCGCCGAAGTCGCCATCTCCGCACAAGCGATCACCGTAAAAGGCCCGCTGGGCGTGCTTTCCCAAGCCCTCACCGGCCTGGTCAAAGTAGAAAACAATGCAGGAACCCTGAGTTTCGACGTGGCGAACGACAGCCGCGAAGCCAATGCCATGTCCGGCACGCTGCGCGCACTGGTCAACAACATGGTTGTTGGCGTCACCAAGGGTTTCGAGAAAAAGCTGAACCTGGTAGGCGTGGGTTACAAGGCGCAAGCTCAAGGCGACAAGCTGAATCTGTCCCTGGGTTTCTCGCACCCTGTAGTGCATGACATGCCAGCCGGCGTTACCTGCGCAACACCAACCCCGACCGAGATCCTGATTAAAGGTATCGACCGTCAACAGGTTGGCCAGGTAGCCGCTGAAGTTCGTGCTTACCGCGCTCCTGAGCCTTATAAAGGCAAGGGCGTTCGCTATGCGGACGAAGTGGTTAAGCTTAAAGAAACCAAGAAGAAGTAATTAGGGGCTGACGATGGATAAGAAAGAATCACGGCTTCGCCGCGGACGCCAAACCCGCATCAAGATTGCGGAATTGAAAGTAAATCGCTTGTCGGTGCATCGCACCAACCTGCACATTTACGCCAACCTGATCAGCCCGGACGCTAAAGTCCTGGTTTCGGCCTCGACGGCTGAAGCGGAAGTACGCGCTGAACTGGCAGGCCAATCCGGCAAAGGCGGCAATGCCGCTGCTGCAGCCTTGATCGGCAAGCGCGTCGCTGAAAAAGCGTTGAAAGCAGGAATTACCGAAGTTGCGTTCGACCGCTCCGGTTTCCGTTACCACGGCCGTGTGAAAGCGTTGGCAGAAGCCGCACGCGAAGCCGGTCTGAAGTTCTAAGGATCAATCATGGCAAAAATGCAAGCAAAAATGCAAAGCGACAAGCCGGATGATGGCATGCGCGAAAAAATGATCGCGATCAACCGCGTGACCAAAGTGGTCAAGGGTGGTCGTATCATGGGTTTCGCCGCGCTGACCGTAGTTGGTGATGGCGATGGCCGCGTCGGCATGGGCAAGGGCAAATCGAAAGAAGTGCCAGTTGGCGTGCAGAAGGCAATGGAAGAAGCCCGTCGCAACCTGATCAAAGTACCGCTCAAAAACGGTACCTTGCATCACACGGTTGTTGGTCGTCACGGCGCCTCCAAGGTCCTGATGAACCCAGCTAAGCCTGGTACTGGCGTTATCGCTGGTGGCGCAATGCGCGCTATCTTCGAAGTGATGGGCGTGACGGACGTGGTGGCGAAATCCACCGGTTCGAACAACCCATACAACCTGGTACGCGCTACGCTGGACGGCCTGTCGAAAATGAGCACTGCTTCCGATATCGCTGCCAAACGCGGCAAGTCGGTCGAAGACATTCTGGCTTAAGGTGGACAAAATGACAAACACAGTCAAAGTGCAATTGGTCAAGGGCTTGATCGGTACGCGCGAATCGCATCGCGCTACCGTGCGCGGTCTGGGTCTGCGTCGTGTAAATTCGGTTTCCGAATTGCAAGACACCCCATCCGTACGCGGCATGATCAATAAAGTATCGTATCTCGTTAAAGTTGTCGGGTAAGCCTTCGGGCTTACACGAACGGAGCAAATCATGGAATTGAATACTATTGCACCAGCCGAAGGCGCTAAGCACTACAAGCGTCGCGTCGGTCGCGGTATCGGCTCCGGCCTGGGTAAAACCTCGGGTCGTGGTCACAAAGGTCAGAAATCGCGTTCGGGCGGCTTTCATAAAGTCGGTTTCGAAGGCGGTCAGATGCCTCTGCAACGCCGTCTGCCTAAGCGCGGTTTCAAATCGATGCACGCAACCTTCAAAGCTGAAGTGCGCCTGTCCGATCTGAACAACCTGGCTGTTGGCGATGTCGACATTCTGGTCTTGAAGCAAGCTGGCGTTCTGGGCGTGTTGGCCCGTGACGTGCGCGTGATCTTGTCCGGCGAAATCACCAAAGCGGTGAATTTGAAGGGCTTGAAAGTGTCCGCTGGCGCGAAAGCAGCCATCGAAGCAGCCGGCGGCTCGGTAGCCTGAGTTGACCGCTAACAGCTTGATCGGAGCGAAAATTGGCGACTAATCCACAACTTGCTAAAAGTGCAGCGGCCGGTTTCCCTTGGGGACGGCTCTGGTTTTTGCTTGGCGCATTGGTGGTTTATCGTATCGGTGCTCACGTCCCGGTTCCCGGGATTGACCCGACACAATTAGCCTCGCTGTTCAAGGAGCACGAAGGCGGCGTCCTGGGCATGTTCAACATGTTCTCGGGCGGTGCCTTGTCTCGTTTTACAGTGTTTGCGCTGGGTATCATGCCTTATATCTCGGCCTCGATCATCATGCAATTGCTGTCGATCGTGTCACCGCAGATGGAAGCGTTGAAAAAAGAAGGCGAAGCAGGTCGTCGCAAGATCACCCAGTACACCCGGTATTTCACGGTTGCCCTGGCACTGTTCCAAGCGTTAGGCATTGCAGTCGCACTGGAGTCGCAAGCTGGTCTGGTGTTGGAACCTGGTCTTGCATTCCGCTTCGTGACGGTCGTCACTTTGTTGACCGGAACAATGTTTTTGATGTGGTTGGGTGAGCAAATTACCGAGCGTGGCTTGGGTAATGGCATCTCGATCATCATTTTTGCCGGGATTGCAGCCGGTCTGCCGTCGGCGTTGGGTGGCTTGTTCACTCAGGTGTCGAATGGTTCGATCAGCAGCTTCAGCGCGATTTTCATCGTGATCCTGGTAGCACTGGTAACGTACTTCGTTGTATTCGTCGAACGTGGTCAGCGCAAAATATTGGTCAACTACGCGAAGCGCCAGGTAGGCAACAAGATTTATGGCGGTCAAACCAGCCATTTGCCGTTGAAGCTGAACATGGCCGGCGTGATCCCGCCGATCTTTGCTTCTTCGATCATCTTGTTCCCGGCCACTATCGTGGACTGGTTTTCAAAGGGCGCCGACAACGCTAACCCTGCGGTGCGGTTCTTGAAAGATTTGGCAGCATCGATGGGGCCTGGTGAGCCTATCCATGCGCTGTTGTACGCAGTGGCGATCGTGTTTTTCTGTTTCTTCTATACAGCGCTGGTGTTTAACAGCAAGGAAACAGCGGATAACTTGAAGAAAAGCGGTGCGTTCATTCCCGGGATCCGTCCAGGCGAACAGACAGCCCGTTACATCGACAAGATCCTGACACGCTTGACACTTGCCGGCGCAGTCTACATCACCCTGGTGTGTTTATTGCCGGAATTTATGCAAGCCCAGTGGAAAGTACCATTCTATTTCGGCGGTACTTCTTTATTGATTATTGTAGTTGTCACCATGGATTTCATGGCGCAAGTACAGAACTACGTGATGTCGCAGCAATATGATTCACTGCTGCGCAAAGCAAATTTCAAGGGCGGAATTCCGACGCGTTAAGCGCGGTAAACATACCGAATGGCAAAAGACGACGTCATACAGATGCAGGGCGAGATTCTTGAGAATCTCCCAAATGCAACATTTCGAGTGAAGCTGGAGAACGGACACGTGGTGCTCGGGCATATTTCAGGTAAAATGCGGATGAATTATATTCGCATTCTCCCTGGAGACAAGGTGACGGTGGAGTTGACGCCGTACGACCTGAGCCGAGCCCGCATTGTGTTCCGTACCAAGTAACACACTGAATCAAACCAAAGAAGCGAAAGAAAGAGCCCAAAAATGAAAGTTCTCGCATCAGTCAAGCGGATCTGCCGCAACTGCAAGATCATCAAGCGCAAAGGCGTAGTCCGCGTTATCTGCGTGGAACCACGTCACAAGCAGCGTCAAGGTTAATCGAGGAATAACAAATGGCACGTATTGCAGGGGTTAATATCCCAAATCATCAGCATACCGTTATCGGCCTGACGGCCATCTACGGTGTGGGCCGTCCACGCGCAGAGAAAATCTGTGCATCGACCGGTGTAGCAACCAACAAAAAGATCAAAGATCTGGATGACAGCGAACTGGAAAAGCTGCGCGATGAAGTAGGTAAATTCATCGTCGAAGGCGATCTGCGTCGTGAACTGTCCATGAACATCAAGCGTTTGATGGATCTGGGTTGCTACCGCGGCATGCGTCATCGTAAGGGTCTGCCTTGCCGTGGCCAGCGTACGCGTACGAACGCACGTACCCGCAAGGGACCGCGTAAAGCCGCTCAATCGCTGAAAAAATAATCCGCTAGGGAATAATTATGGCTAAGTCGCAAAATAACGCCGCATCAGCACGCGTGCGTAAAAAAGTTAAAAAGAACGTCGCTGAAGGCATCGCACATGTCCACGCTTCGTTCAATAACACCATCATTACCATCACCGATCGTCAAGGCAATGCCTTGTCGTGGGCTACCTCCGGCGGTGCAGGCTTCAAGGGTTCGCGTAAATCGACCCCATTCGCAGCGCAGGTCGCCGCGGAAGCCGCTGGTAAAGTGGCTGTTGAGTGTGGCGTGAAGAACCTGGAAGTACGTATCAAGGGCCCAGGTCCTGGTCGTGAATCCGCCGTTCGCGCGCTGAACAACCTGGGCATCAAGATCACCGAGATCCAGGACGTGACGCCGGTACCGCACAACGGTTGCCGTCCACCGAAACGTCGTCGTATCTAAGATAGTGTTGCAGAGGGCGCTTCGGCGCCAGCTGCTTTGCTGTCTGTTGTAACTCAGTACAGTTGTGTGAAAACGCTGGAGCAGGGAGCCGGAAACGGTTATACTGCCCGGCTGTTCTTGCCTGTCAAATTCTGTTTGGCGGGTTTTTCGTTTTCAGCCACCGTCTGATTGAAACCAAATCAGACTAGCGCCTAACCGCATCAGTGTGTTTGATCATGCATGTGGCTGGGGCGTTATCATTTAAAAAAAGGAAGTATCGTGGCACGTTATATCGGACCTAAAGCAAAACTTTCCCGCCGTGAAGGTACAGACCTGTTCCTGAAGAGCGCACGTCGCTCGCTGGACAGCAAGTGCAAACTGGACGTCAAGCCAGGCCAGCACGGTGTCAAATCCGGCGCCCGCACCTCGGACTACGGTAACCAACTGCGCGAAAAGCAAAAAGTCAAGCGCATGTACGGCGTGCTGGAACGTCAATTCCGCCGCTACTTCGCTGAAGCAGACCGTCGTAAAGGCAACACCGGCGAAACGCTGTTGAAGTTGCTGGAAACGCGTCTGGACAACGTTTGCTACCGCATGGGCTTTGGCTCGACCCGCGCTGAAGCGCGTCAACTGGTCAGCCACAAAGCGTTCACCGTGAACGGTATCGTTGTGAACATCGCTTCGTACGCAGTTAAAGTTGGCGACATCATCGCTGTTCGTGAAAAATCGAAAAAGCAAGTGCGTATCGTTGAAGCACTGTCGCTGGCTGAACAAGTTGGTATGCCTAGCTGGGTTTCGGTTGATGCCAAGAAAATGGAAGGTACTTTCAAGTCCCTGCCAGAGCGTAACGAAATCGCTAACGACGTCAACGAATCGCTGATCGTCGAGCTGTACTCGCGTTAATAGCAGTTAGCACCACCTCCGCCCACTCGATCGAGTGGGCGTTTTACTAATGCCATCAGCCTTATCGGTGTAATGAGCCGAGGGTATTGAAAAGGACATTTCATGCAAAACAGTTTGTTGAAGCCACGTATTATCGATGTTGAAGCTCTCGGTGCAGGTCACGCCAAAGTCGTGATGGAACCGTTCGAGCGCGGCTATGGCCACACATTGGGTAACGCGTTGCGCCGCGTTCTGCTGTCGTCGATGGTGGGCTACGCGCCGACCGAAGTGACGATTGCTGGCGTCGTCCACGAATATTCCTCCCTCGATGGCGTGCAAGAAGACGTCGTCGATCTGTTGCTGAACTTGAAGGGTGTGGTTTTCAAAGTCCACAACCGCGATTCGGTAACCCTGACCCTGAAAAAAGAAGGCGAAGGCGCGATCCTGGCCTCCGACATCGACCTGCCGCATGACGTCGAACTGATCAACCCTGACCACGTGATCGCCCACCTGACCGCCGGTGGCAAGCTGGACATGCAGATCAAGGTTGAAAAAGGCCGCGGCTACGTTCCTGGTAACGTGCGTCGCCTGTCGGAAGACACGAACAAGACCATCGGCCGCATCATCCTCGATGCGTCATTCTCGCCAGTGCGCCGTGTATCGTACTTCGTTGAATCGGCTCGCGTTGAACAGCGTACCGACCTGGACAAGCTGATCATCAACATCGAAACCAACGGCGTGATCTCGCCGGAAGAAGCGATCCGCCAGTCGGCCCGCGTCCTGGTGGACCAGTTGAATGTGTTCGCTGCCCTGGAAGGCACGGAAGCCGCCGCCGAAGCGCCATCGCGCGCACCGCTGGTCGATCCTATCCTGTTGCGTCCAGTCGACGACCTGGAGTTGACCGTGCGTTCGGCAAACTGCCTGAAAGCGGAAAACATCTACTACATCGGCGACCTAATCCAACGTTCGGAAAACGAACTGCTGAAAACGCCAAACCTGGGCCGCAAGTCCCTGAACGAAATCAAGGAAGTGCTGGCATCGCGCGGCTTGACCTTGGGCATGAAGCTGGAAAACTGGCCGCCTGCCGGCCTGGAAAAGTAATCGCAGTCACAGTATTTTGTAGCAAACTGCCTGGGACAGGTGTCCCAGGCTTTTATCTTGTAGCACCAAACCGGTCCGCGGCTGTATGGGGTTTCCCAACCAGCCGATCGAAGAACTGGAATTTAAACACTCACCGAAAGGATTTATCATGCGTCACGGTCACGGCCTCCGTAAACTGAATCGTACCTCGTCCCACCGTCTGGCAATGCTGCGCAACATGACAGTATCGCTGCTGCGTCACGAAGCGATTAAAACCACCCTGCCAAAAGCAAAAGAACTGCGCCGCGTTGTCGAGCCAATTCTGACCCTGGGCAAAACCGACTCCCTGGCAAACAAGCGTCTGGCCTTCAACCGCCTGCGCGACCGTGAAATGGTCGTCAAACTGTTCGCTGAACTGGGCCCGCGTTTCGCCAACCGTAACGGTGGTTATGTGCGTATCCTGAAAATGGGTTTCCGCGTCGGCGATAACGCTCCTATGGCGTTCGTTGAACTGATGGATCGTCCAGATACGACCGAAGCAGTTGAAGTTGCTGGCGAGTAATCCCAGTAATTGCATCTGAGAAAGCCAGGCCTAGCCTGGCTTTTTTGTTTTCTGCTGCAGCTATCCTTTCAGCGGTGTACTATTCTCCTTTCGCGCCGGCCCTGCAGCCACTGCACGCCCCGCGCGTCTCTTGTTGAATGGCACAGCTGATGCCGCAGAAAAAGGTCGTTCATGTCCCGTTTCCCCTCCAGCGCCACTGCGCGCGCCGCCCCTTTACATCAATTGCTGGCCTGGTTTGCCACCTGTCTGCTGCTGGCCATGGCCGTGTTTGGCGCGAGCCATGCCCGCGCCGACGATGAATTCCTCGATCCCGAGCTGGCTTTTAAGTTTTCCGCGCGCATGCAGGATCCATCCACCATCGCCGTCACTTACGTGATCGCCGATGGTTACTATATGTACCACGAGCGTTTCAAGTTCGAGGCGGTGGGCGCCAGGCTCGGTGTACCTGTGTATCCAGCCGGCAAGGTCAAGTTTGACGACACCTTCCAGAAGAACGTGGAAACCTTCCGCAAGACCCTGACCATCACCATCCCCGTGGAAGCGGCTGGCGCCTTCACGCTGAAGGCGACGGGCCAGGGCTGTTCCGACAAGGGCCTGTGCTATGCGCCGCAGGATGCCACGGCCCAGCTGGTAGGCGGTGGCGGCGGCCAGAGCAAGGCGCCCGGCGCCGGCCTGCCATCAAAATTCGCCTTGCCGGCAGCGCCGGCAGTCGATACGGCGGCCGTCAACGGCCCGCAGGCGCAAGCGTCGCCTGGCGTGTCCGTGCTGAGCATTCCCCAGGCGGACATCACCAGCACGCCCGATCCCGTGGCGGTGGCGCCCGCGGCAGCCGCATCGGCGCCGCAGCAAAACGAGATGGGCAAGATCGAATCGGCACTGAAGGGCGGCAAGCTGCTGGTCATCGTGCCCCTGTTCATGCTGCTGGGCCTGGGCCTGGCCTTTACGCCGTGCGTGCTGCCGATGGTGCCTATCCTGTCGTCGATCATCGTCGGCGATGGCGCCAAGGTCAGCCGTTCGCGCGGCTTGCTGCTGTCGCTGACATATGCGCTGGGCATGGCCATCGTCTACACGGCGCTGGGCGTGGCGGCCGGCCTGGCCGGCGAAGGCCTGGCGGCCAAGCTGCAAAATCCGTGGGTGCTGGGCTTCTTTGCCCTGCTGATGGCGACGCTCTCGCTGTCGATGTTCGGTTTTTATGAACTGCAAGTGCCGGCCTTCCTGCAAGGCAAGCTGACGTCCGTGTCGAACCAGCAATCGTCGGGCCGCCTGGCGGGCGTGTTCGTGATGGGCGCCATTTCCGCCCTGATCGTGGGTCCGTGCGTGGCCGCGCCGCTGGCCGGTGCCTTGCTGTACATCAGCCAGACGCGCGACGTCGTCATCGGCGGCGGTGCCCTGTTCGCCATGGCCGTGGGCATGAGCGTGCCCCTGATTCTGGTCGGCGTCTCGGCCGGCACCTTGCTGCCGCGCGCCGGTGCCTGGATGGATGCCGTCAAGCGCTTCTTTGGCGTGCTGCTGCTGGGCGTGGCCTGGTGGCTGGTCTCGCCCGTGCTGCCGGGTGCCGTGCAGATGCTGGGCTGGACGGTGCTGTTTGTCGGCTACGGCATGTATCTGCTGGTCGGCAACAGCGGCGCGAAAAACGCCTGGGTGGCCAAGGCCTTCGGCCTCGTGTTTGCCGTGCTGGGCGCGATGCAGCTCGTCGGCGTGGCCAGCGGTGGCCGCGACCCGCTGGCGCCGCTGGCGCACCTCGGCGGCGGACAAGTGCATGCGCAACCGTTTACGCGCGTGAAAACCGTGGCGCAGCTCGATGCTGCGCTGGCCCAGCTCGGCGGCAAGACGGCCTTGCTGGACTTTTACGCGGACTGGTGCGTGTCCTGCATCGAGATGGAAAAGCTGACCTTCGTCGACCCCGCCGTGCGCGAGAAGATGGGGCAGTCCGTCCTGCTGCAGGTGGACGTGACGGCCAATGACGTCGATGACAAGGCCATGCTGAAACGTTTCCAGTTGTTTGGTCCGCCCGGCATCATCATGTTCAATCCGCAAGGACAGGAGATTGCCCAGTCGCGCGTGATCGGTTTCCAGAATGCCGCCACGTTCCTGACCTCGCTGCGCAAGCTCGATGGGCAGTAAGCGTCCACTCGCGTTGTAAACAAGAAAAGGCCTGCACTGCAGGCCTTTTTCTTTATTGCTGCCCGTTAAGCGAACTTAACCGGCTTTCGGCTGCTGCATGCCATGGTGGCCACGATGGCCGCCACCATGGCCGCCATGCTTGCCGCCAGGCACGCTGTCGTCAAATACTTTCTTCTGTTCCGGCGTCAGCACGGCATAGAAGGTTTTCAGCGATGCCAGACGGCTTTCCTGGCTGGCGATGCGTTCCTTCGACATGGCGATCCATTGTTCCATGCGTTCCGGCGCCGACAGCTTGGCGAACGCTTCGCGCTTGGCTTTCCAGTCGCCGGCCGGTTTTTTCGGCGCGTTCGCGGCCGTGAAGGTGGCCCAGGCCGGTTCCTGCGCGGCCGTCAGCTTCAATTGATCGTGCAAGCGGGCTTGATACTTGGCCATGCGTTCACCGGGATTGCCGCCGCGGTGCTGGCCGCGCTGGCCATCGTGCTGCATCTTGGTGCCGGCGGCGGGCGCGCTGGCGGCCGCTTCCTGGGCGTGGACGGTCAGCGATGCCGCACCCATGCTGAGCACGCTCATGGCGATGATCATATTCTTGCGTAAGGTTTTCATTGAGGCGTTCATCTTGATTCCTTTATAAGTGATGAGAGATGCGCATGTTGCTGCACATGGGATCTATGTTGGATGCGCCATGTTTCGCCGAAGTGTCCGCTGTCAGACAGTTTGTATCTATATGTTTCTTCGGGTCTGCTATATACAAGACGATACAAATGCGCTGTGCAAGCCAGGGCGAAGTGGGGATAATTCGTACCATGGAACCCACTTCTACAATTCTCATCGTCGACGATGACCGCGATATCCGCAGCTTGCTGGCGGATTACCTGGAAACGAACGCCTACCGCACCCTGGGCGCGGCCGATGGCACGGCCATGTGGAAGATCCTCGATGAAACACGGCCCGATTTGATCGTGCTCGACTTGAACCTGCCCGGCGACGACGGCCTGACCCTGTGCCGCAAATTGCGCGCGCAATCGACGGTGCCGGTGATCATGTTGACGGCGCGCAACGAACCGCTGGACCGCATCCTGGGCCTGGAGATGGGCGCCGATGATTACCTGCCAAAGCCGTTCGAGCCGCGCGAATTGCTGGCGCGCATACGCAGCGTGCTGCGCCGTAGCCATGCGATGCCATCGAACGTGCCGTCGGACAAGGCGCAGCAAATCCGTTTCTCGGGCTGGACCCTGGACTTGACGGCGCGCCACCTGCTCAATCCCAGCGGCCTGGTGATCATGCTGTCGGGCGCGGAATTCCGCTTGCTGCGCGTGTTCCTCGAGCATCCGAACCGCGTGCTGAACCGCGACCAGCTGCTGAACCTGACCCAGGGCCGCGACGCCGACCCGTTCGACCGCTCGATCGATATCCAGATCAGCCGCTTGCGGCAAAAGCTTGGCGAAGACGCCCGCTTGCCGCAGATCATCAAGACCGTGCGCAACGGCGGCTATGTGCTGGCCGGCCAGGTCAATGTGGAGCCGCACGCGTGAGGGCCTTCCTTGGTTCGATGACGGGCCGCGTCTTCATGGTGTTGCTGTTTGGCGTGGTGGCTTCGGCTGCCCTGACGCAATGGCTGGCCGTGGGCGAACGCCAGCGAGCTCTCGAGCAATACCGCGATTACCATGCCGTCGAACGGGCCGAGCAACTGGTGATGGCGGCCGACGTGGTGCCGCTGGCGTCGCGCGCCGCGTACCTGAAAGTGGCCAACAAGGGCAGCGTGCGCCTAGAGCTGCGTCCCGATGTCGAGCATGCGCCAGGCAAGCCGACGGAGTTTTCCACCGCCCTGCAAGCGAAGCTGGGCGAAGGCTTCAGGGTCACGGCGGTGGCCGAGCGCCCGGCCGCCTGCATCCAGCCGCGCCAGTCGCCGGGCCTGTTTGGTCCCAAGCCGTGGGGCGGCACGTGCGAAAACCTCGATGTGCGCATGCAGGATGGCCATGTGCTGCGCCTGATGGTCTTGCCGCCGCGCCAGCAACCGCCGTTTGGCGAGCATAGCGACTGGGTCACCTTGCTGCCTTTCCTGATCAGCATTGCCATCCTCGCCTACCTGGTCACGCGCATGACCATGCGTCCGCTGAAACAGCTGGCGCAGGCGGCGAAAGACCTGGGCAACGACATCAACCATCCGCCGCTGACCCTGTCGGGCGCCAGCGAGATCCGCCAGGCCAGCGCCGCCTTCAATGCCATGCAGGCGCGCATCCGCCAGCATATTTCCCAGCGTACACAAATGCTGGCCGCCATCACCCACGATTTGCAGACGCCGCTGACGCGCTTGCGCTTGCGGTTGGAAAAAGTGGCCGATACGGAATTGTATGACCGCCTCGTGGGCGACCTGTCCGCCATGCAGAGCATGGTCAAGGAGGGGCTGGACCTGGCCCGCTCGATGGATAGCACGGAAGCCATGCAGGCGCTCGATCTCGATTCCCTGCTCGACAGCGTGTGTTCCGACGCTGCCGATGCGGGCCAGAAAGTGACGCTCGGCGGCCATGCGGGCATGGCCCTGATGGCGCGCCCGATCGCCATGCGGCGCTGCCTGGTCAACCTGATCGACAATGCCGTCAAATATGGCCAGCATGCGCAGGTGACGGTCGAGCGCATCGCGGGCGCGGCGCGCATCCGCATCCGCGATGGCGGACCCGGTATTGCGCCAGATCAACTGGCGAAGGTGTTCGAGCCGTTCTACCGCATCGAGACGTCGCGCTCGCGCGAATCGGGCGGCACGGGCCTCGGCCTGACCATCGCCCGCAATATCGCCGAGCAGCATGGCGCCACGGTCTTGCTGGCCAATCACGTCGACGGTGGACTGGAAGTCACCCTCATCGTGCCAGAGTATTACGCAGGAAAGTGAGCGTTTCCATGCGACAATATTGCGCGTTATGCCTCCTTGGTAACTACATTCAACCTGCAGCCCTGCGCTGCGACAGCGTGACAGAACAATGAAAAAGACTAGCCTGGCAATCCTCGTGGGTGCGGCCCTGTGTATCGGTGGCGGCATCTGGTATTTCAATCATCAGTCCGCTGGTACGGCCGGCGGCCAGGAGGGCAAGGCAGGCAAGGGCGGGGCGCAGGCGCCGACCACGGTCAGCGTGGTGTTGCCCGTGCGCCAGGACGTGCCGATGCTGTTGCAGGCGAATGGCAGCGTGATGCCGATCAGCAGCGTCGACCTGCATCCGCAGACGACCAGCACGATCACCAAGGTACATATCCGCGAAGGCCAGTTCGTCAAGCAGGGCGAGCTGATGTTTACGCTGGATGCGCGCAGCGAACACGCGAATGTCGACAAGGCGCAGGCGCAAGTGTTGCGCGACCGCGCCTCGGTGGCCGATCTTGAACGCCAGCTCAAGCGCAACCAGGATTTGCTGAGCAAGAATTTCATCGCCCAGGGCGCCGTCGACACCCTGCAAAGCCAGCTCGACGCTGCACGCGCCTTGCTGGCCGCCGACCAGGCCGCCCTGCGCGCGGCCCAGGTCGATTCCAGCTACACGGTCCTGCGCGCGCCGCAGGGTGGCCGCGTGGGCGCCATCAATGTCTACGCCGGCAGCCTCGTGCAGCCGACCACGTCCCTGACCAGCATTACCCAGCTCGATCCCATCGATGTGGCGTTCACCTTGCCTGAAAGCAGCCTGTCAGGCTTGCTGGCGGCGCAAAAGGCGGGCGAGGTGCCCGTCACGGCGCTGCTGTCGGATGCGGGCGGCAAGCAGCTCGAAGGCAAGCTGAGCTTCATCGACAATGCCGTCGATGCCTCGACGGGGGTGATCAAGGTCAAGGCCCGCTTCAACAATGGCGGCACCGACCTGTGGCCGGGCCAGTACGTGAATACGCAGCTGACCGTGCGCACGCTCAAGGATGCGCTGGTGATTCCGCAAAACGCCATCATCACCAATACCACGGGCATCTTCGTGTACTCGATGGAAGCGGATAACACGGCCAGGATGCGCAAGATTGCCCGCGTGTATGCGTTTGGGCCGAATGCCGTCGTCACGGGCTTGCAAGGCGATGAACACGTCATCGTCGATGGCAAGCAGAATCTGCGTCCGGGCAGCAAGGTGCGCCTGGCGGAAAAACACAAGGCTGCCGATGGCGCCGCCGCACCGCAGGGCAAGCCAGCATGAACCTGTCCGAACTGAGCATCCGGCGCCCCGTCATGGTGGTGCTGCTGTCCCTGAGCATCATCCTGGCCGGCGTGCTGGCCTATCTGCAAATTCCCGTGGCGGCCTTGCCAAGCTACAACACGCCGGTCATCAACGTCAGCGCCGACCTGGCCGGCGCCAGCCCGGAAACCATGGCGTCCTCGGTGGCCTTGCCGCTGGAAAAGCAGTTTTCCACGATTTCCGGCCTGAGCCTGATCACGTCCACGAGTACGCTGGGCAATACCTCGCTGACCCTGGAGTTTGACGCCAGCATCAATGTCAACGAGGCGGCCGTCGACGTGCAGGCGGCCCTGCTGCGCGCGCAGCGCCAGTTGCCGACGGAAATGACGGACTTGCCGTCCTACCGCAAGGTCAACCCGGCCGACGCGCCCGTGCTGTTCATCCAGCTGACGTCGCCATCGCTGAACTTGTCGGATCTCAATGATTACGCGGAAAACCTGATCGCGCCTAGCCTGTCGACACTGCCCGGCGTGGCCCAGGTCATCGTGAATGGGCAGAAACGCTTTGCCGTGCGCGTGCGCGCCCGTGCCGATCTGATGAATGCGCGCAATCTGACGATGGACGAGCTGGCCACGGCGCTGCGCACGTCGAACACGAATTCGCCGCTGGGCATCCTCGACGGTCCGAGCCAGACCCTGACCATCCAGGGCAATCCGCAAATGATGAAGGCGGCCGACTTTGCCGAACTGATCGTCGCCAGCCGCAACGGCCAGCCCGTGCGCCTGAAGGACGTGGCCGAGGTGGAGGACAGTTTCCAATCGATTAAGGCGGCCGGCAGTTTCAATGGCGAGCGCTCGATCAGCCTGATGGTGCAGCGCCAACCGGACGCCAACACCGTGCAAGTGGTCGATGGCGTGCGCCGCCTGCTGCCGGGTTTCCGGGAGCAATTGCCGCAGTCGATACAGATCAGCCTGGTCAACGACCGTTCGCTGTCGATCCGCGAAGCCATCCACGACGTCAACCTGACCCTGGCCCTGACGGTGGTGCTGGTGGTGCTGGTGATCTTCCTGTTCCTGCACCGCGCGGCGGCCACCTTCATTCCCGCCGTCACCATGCCGATTTCCCTGCTCGGCGCGCTGGCCCTGCTGTACTGGCTCGGCTATAGCCTCGACAACGTTTCGCTGCTGGGCATCACCCTGGCCGTCGGCCTGGTGGTCGACGATGCCATCGTGGTGCTGGAAAACATCGTGCGCCATATTGAAATGGGCAAGAAACCGATTCGCGCGGCCCTGGAAGGGGCGAAAGAGATGGGCTTTACCATCATCTCGATCTCCGTCTCGCTGGTGGCCGTGTTCATCCCCATCTTCTTCATGCCGGGCGTGATCGGCTTGCTGTTCCATGAATTCGCCGTCGTCGTCTCGCTGGCCGTGCTGGTCTCGGCCATCGTTTCGCTGACCCTGGTACCGATGCTGGCCAGCCGCTTCTTGCCCGCCGATTCGCGCGAGCACAATGACAGCGACCCGAGCCACGGTGAAAAAAGCTTCATCGGCCGCCATTTCGAGGCGGGTTTTACGCGCCTGCGCAATGGCTACGTGTTTATGCTCGACAAGGCTTTGGCGCACCGCAATGTGGTGTTGGGCATTGCCGTGGTCACGTTCGCGCTGACGGTAATCCTCTACAGCACCATCCCGAAAGGCTTCTTCCCCGAGGAAGACCTGGGCCAGATCCAGGTCAACACGGAAGCGTCGGAAGATATTTCCTCGGAAGCCTTGCAGACCTTGCAGAACCGCATCGCCGACGTGATCCGCGCCGATCCCAGCGTGCAGGACGTGACCTCGTTCGTCGGCGGCGGCAATACGGGCCGCATGTTCATGGTCTTGAAACCGCGCAGCGAGCGGCCGAAAATGCCGGTGGTGCTGGAAAACCTGCGTCGCGCGACGAGCGCCGTGCCCGGCATGGCCGTGTATTTCCGTCCCGTGCAGAACTTGCAGCTGGGCGGGCGCCAGAGCAAGAGCCGCTACCAGTACACCTTGCAAAGCGTTAGTCCCGACGCCTTGAATGACTGGGCGGAAAAGTTTATTGCTGGCATGCGTACCGATCCGGCCTTCCGCGACGTCACCAGCGACTCGCAGATCAAGGGCTTGCAGGCGTCGCTGAAAATCGACCGCGACAAGGCCAATCTGCTCGGTGTGCAGATGTCCGACATCCGCACGGCCCTGTACAGCGCGTTTGGCGAGCGGCAAGTATCGACCATCTATTCGTCGGCGGCCAGCTATTACGTGATCCTGGAAGCGGCCACGCCGGACCGCCAGTATGACGATGCGCTGACGCGCGTATCCGTGCGCAGCAAGTCGGGCGAACTGATCAAATTGTCCAGTATTGCTCGTGTGGAACGCACGATCGGCCCCACTTCCGTGAATCACCAGGGGCAGCTGCAGGCCGTCACGCTGGCCTTCAACCTGGCGCCGGACGTGCCGCTGGGCGTCGCCACGGGCAAGATCGACGCGATGGCCAAGGACATGAACTTGCCGGCCTCCATCATCACGCGCTACGGCGGCGACGCGGCCGTCTTCCAGAGTTCGCAATCGAGCCAGATCATCCTCATCATCGCTGCGCTGGCCGTGATCTATGTGCTGCTCGGCGTCTTGTACGAAAGCTATATCCACCCGCTGACCATCCTGGCCGGCCTGCCGTCGGCCGCCGTGGGGGCATTGCTGACCCTGCGCCTGTTCGGCATGGACCTGACCATGATCGCCATCATCGGCATTTTGATGCTGATCGGTATCGTCAAGAAAAACGCCATCATGATGATCGACTTTGCCCTGCACGCGCAGCGCAATGAAGGCATGAGCCCGCCCGAAGCCATCCGCCAGGCGTGCATCCTGCGTTTCCGTCCCATCATGATGACCACGGCGGCGGCCCTGATGGGCGCCTTGCCGATCGCCCTGGGCCTGGGCGCGGGCGCCGAACTGCGCCAGCCCCTGGGCTTGGCCGTGGTGGGCGGCTTGATCTTCTCGCAAGTCATTACCCTGTTCATCACGCCCGTCATCTATCTGTTCCTGGACAAGTTCAGCGGCACGGGACCATTGACGGACGAACAACTGGTTGCGCTCGACAACAAGGTCTGACCGTCTGCATGGTGGACGACCGGCGCCCCGTTCCTGCGTGAATGCGGCGCCGGTTTTGTATGGGGGGTGATACATACGGTAACAACCGTCAAGGGAAGGCTCGGGTACTCTGACATCGCTGCAAGGAATGTCGCTATCCTGTACGCTTCGGGTTGGAAAGGCCGAGGAAGTGTTCCCAAAAGCAAGGGACTCTGGCACTATGGCTGCCCTGTAATGTTATTTCTTCGCTACACAGAAAGCACGATTCATTTTGCATGACACGACCCATCTGATGGCTGCCGATTCCGATTATTGCCCCACCTGCGGGCAATTGATCCAGCCACCACCGGCCTACGGGTCCAAGACCAGCACCACGCGCAAGGTTGCGCTGGGTGTGTCCGTCTTGCTGCACGTGCTGCTGGCCGCCTATGTTTTGTTTCATAGCGACAAGATCGAGAAGATTCCGCCGCCGAAGAAGGAAAGCTCGATGGTCTACATCGCGCCGCTGAAGGACAAGCCGCAACCGAAGCCGCAGCCGAAACCCACGCCGAAGCCAAAGGATACGAAGGTTGCCAAGGTGAAACCACCGCCGGCGCCGAGCAAGCGCGTGGTGACGAAGGACGTGCCGCGCGACAAGCCGAAGCTGGAAACGTATACGCCGCCACTGGTGTCGAAAGTGCCGTTGCCGCCACCGCCGGCTGAAGACATGAGTTCGATGATCGAGCAGCGCCGCAAGCAGCGCGAAGCGCAGAATCCCACGCCGCCGGCCGAGGAAAGCGAAAACGACCGCGCCATGCGCGTGGCCAAGGCGAATATCGCCGGCGCGCAAGGGCGCAATTCCGGCAGCGACCGCGAGGATTCGGGCGGTGTGTTTTCCATCGTCAACCAGACCTCGTTCAGTGCCGAAGTCAAGTTCAAGGGCTGGAATGGCAACTTCAAGCGCAATTGGCTGAAGCAGGAAAAAGTCGAGCTGGGCAATGAGCCCGATATCGAAACGGCCATCATCAAGAAGATGATCCAGCTGATCCGTGCCGAAAAACCGGGCGATTTCGTCTGGGAATCGCGGCGCCTGGGACGCAACGTCAACCTCAGCGCCCGCGTCGAAGACACGGCCGAGCTGATGGCGTTCCTGCGCCAGGAGTTCTTTTCCGAGAAGCGGCCAGGGCCGGGACGCCGCTAAGTAGGTCGCGGGAAATTGTTGTGAAGTTATTAATGGCAGAGCCGGATGCGCTGCAAGGCGCCCGTTGCGACGCAGTGCGGGCACTGCCAGCAGCGGGTAACGCCGCAGAGCGCCGGTCATGGAAGTCAGGAATCATGATCCTGTATTGCGACCTGCTGCGGCGCCAGGGGCCGCCGCAATAAAAAAGGCTGCACCGTGCGAACGGGCAGCCTTTTTGTTTGCCGCTGAAGAAAATCAGGCGGGCTTGTCTGTGCCTGCTTCCGGTTCCACGTCGTCTTCCATCTCGATCAGCTCGACCATCTGGGCCGCGCCGTCTTCGCTGATGCCGGCCAGTTCCATGATCTTGTCGTTGGCCTCTTCGATGCCGACGCGCTTCAGGGCCGAGAACAGTTGCACGGTGAACGGGAAGCCGATGCCGTCTTCGTCCACATAGCTGTCGAGCTTGGCTTTTGCCTGGCGCAGCGCGTTGACCGATTCATTGCGGTTGAGCTTATCGACTTTCGTCAGGATGCAGTGGATGGGCTTGCCCGTCGGGGCGAACCATTCCAGCATCTGGATGTCCAGGTCGGTGAACGGACGGCGCGAATCCATGATCAGGATCAAGCCGGCCAATTGTTCGCGGCGCTGCACGTAGTCGCCCAGCAGACGCTGCCAGTGCAGCTTGGCCGAACCCGATACTTCCGCGTAGCCGTAGCCCGGCAAGTCGACCAGCAGGCATTCGATCTCTTCGACGATGGTGGCATCCTTGCGGTGCTGCGCCACGTGGGCGCCGCCGATGGAGAAGTAGTTGATGTGCTGGGTACGGCCAGGTGTCTTGGAGGCGAACGCCAAGCCTTTCTGATTACACAAGATGTTGATGGCGGTCGATTTACCGGCATTGGAGCGGCCGGCAAAAGCGATTTCCGGCACCGTGGTATCGGGCAGGTCACGCAATTGGTTGACGGTCGTAAAGAAGCGGGCTTGCCAGAGTTTTGACATGGGAGTAGTAAAGCAACAAAAGGGAGCGATAAGGGAGCGATAACGCCAAGAAGCTATTGTACAATAAGGGGTTGTTTATTGTTGCCGGCGTAGCAGCGATGCGGCTTGCGGCCCTGAAAATAAAGCAAAAATCCCCAGGGCGCGGCAATGTCCACCACTAATTTCTCACTGTCTCAGGGTGCCTGAATGAATCGTGCGTTTTCACCGTTTGTCCAATCCATGCTGCTCGCTTTGCTGGCTGTATCGGCAACTGCTTCCGCGGTCGAAGAACCGAAACCGGCCCACGCGCCAGCGGTCGCCGTCAAGGCAGACCCCGCCAAGGGCGCCACCCTGTATGCCGATGGCGATGCGGCGCGCGGCTTGCCCGCCTGCGTCTCCTGCCATGGCGCCGCCGGCAATTCGACCATCGCCGTCAATCCGAAGCTGGCCGGCCAGCACGAAAACTACATTTACAAGCAATTGGTCGATTTCACCACGCCGCAGCGCAACCAGCCCGTGATGACGACCTACGCGAAGATGCTCAGCGACGCCGACAAGAAGAATATCGCCGCCTACCTGGGCGCGCAGGTCTCCAAGCCGGGCGCCGCGAAGAACAAGGATACGATTGACCTGGGCAAGAAAATCTACCGCGGCGGTATTGCTGCCAAGCACGTTGCCGCCTGTGCCAGCTGTCATGGCGCGACGGGCAATGGCATTCCCGTCCAGTATCCGCGCATCGCCGGCCAACACCAGGATTACACGGTGGCCCAGCTGACCATGTTCCGCAGCACCAAGGCCGATGCCCGCAAAAACAGCGCCGAAATGCACACTATCGCCGCCCGCATGTCGGACGACGAGATCGCCGCCGTTGCCGATTACATCGCCGGCCTGAAGTAAGTTTTCATAGTGGCAAGAGATTGCCACGCGTTCCTACGCACATGAACAAGGGCGGCCGTTTCGACGGGCTGCCCTTTTTTATGGCATGCGCGAAACAGGAGTATGCTGCCGCCTTGCGCGGAGAAACTATCTGCTCCATGCCCCATTTTCTTGAAGATTGCATATCCCGTATGAGTATCAACGTATGAGCACAGGCACGACCGGAATCGAGCTAAAGACCCAACGCCGCAGCCTGGCAGAATTCGTCGAGCTGGTCTCGTCGATGCGCTTTGCCATCAGCTTGCTGACCCTGATCGCCGTGGCCTCCATCATCGGCACCGTGCTCAAGCAGAACGAGCCCATGCCCAATTATGTGAACCAGTTCGGTCCGTTCTGGTTCTCCGTCTTCGACAAGCTGAGCCTGTATTCCGTGTATTCGGCCTGGTGGTTCCTCGTCATCATGGGTTTCCTGGTCGCCTCGACGTCGCTGTGCATCGTGCGCAATGCGCCGAAGATGCTGAAGGACATGCGCAGCTGGCGCGACAATGTGCGCGAACAGTCGCTGCGCAACTTCCACCACAAGGCGGAATGGCAGGCGCCGCTGCCGCGCGCCGTGCTGGCGCAGCAGATGGTGATGCGCCTGAAGGATGCCGGCTACGGCGCCAAGGTGGTGGAAAAGGACAATGCCACCCTGGTGGCCGCCAAGCGGGGCGCAGCGAACAAATGGGGCTATATCTTTGCCCACGGCGCCATCGTCATCATCTGCGTGGGCGGCTTGCTCGATTCGGAAATGCCGATCCGCGTACAGCAATGGTTCTTCGGCAAGACACCGTTCGCCGGCAGCGGCGTGATTGCCGATATTCCCGCCCAGCATCGTTTGAGCCTGGCTAACCCTACTTTCCGCGGCAATACCATGATCCCGGAAGGCTCGTCGAGCAACACGGCCATCATCCCCCAGGCCGATGGCGTGCTGATCCAGGATCTGCCGATTACCATCCTGCTGAAGAAATTCCACATCGATTTCTACAGCACGGGCATGCCCAAGCTGTTCGCCAGCGACGTGGTCGTCACCGACCATGCAACGGGCGAGACTTTCCCTGCCACCATTAAAGTCAACGAGCCGCTGCTGTACAAGGGCCTGGCCCTGTACCAGTCCAGCTTTGAAGATGGCGGCAGCAAGCTCAAGCTGACTGGTTTCCCCATGGTGGGCAAGACCACCAAGCGCTTCGATATCGGCGGCGAAGTGGGCGGCAGCACGCCGCTCGAGCGCAGCGACGGCAATTCCTATACGGTGGAATGGTCGGGTTTCCGTCCATTCAACGTGGAAAACCTCAGCGCAGGCCAGGATGTGCGCGCCGTGAGCAAGGCGGAAAGTTTCAACGAGAAATTCTCCGTGGGGCTGGACAAGCGTCTGGGCTCGGCCGCAAAGAACGCGAACAACAAGGATCTCAAGAACGTGGGGCCTTCGGTGCAATACAAATTGCGCGACAAGACGGGCCAGGCGCGCGAATACCAGAATTACATGCAGCCCGTCACGGTCGATGGTACGACGGTGTTCCTGGCCGGCATGCGCATCAATCCCAGCGACCCGTTCAGCTACCTGCGCATTCCCGCCGATGACAATTACAGCGTGACGGAATGGATGCGCTTGCGTGCCGCGTTGCAAGATCCGGAATTGCGCCAGCAGGCGGCCGCGCGCTATGCGGCGCGCGCCATGCCGCAGGCGGGCGCGGAAGCCTTGCGCAGCCAGCTGCAGGAATCGGCCGCAAAGAGCCTCGGCATCTTTGCCGGCAATGGACAAGAGGGTGGTTTCCTCGCCATTTCGCGCTTCCTGGAGAAAATTCCTGCCGCTGAGCAAGAAAAAGCGGCCGATATCTTCATGAAAATCCTCAATGGCAGCCTGTGGGACCTGTGGCAGGCGGCGCGCGCCAAGGATGGCTTGAAAGCCATCGAGGCCGATGACAAGCATGGCCGCTTCCTGCAACTGGCCACGAATGCACTGTCCGACAGCTTCTTCTATGGCGCGCCCGTGTATCTGCAACTCGACGACTTTACGGAAATCAAGGCCTCCGTGCTGCAAGTGACGCGTTCGCCGGGCAAGAGCGTCGTGTACCTCGGCTGTCTGTTCCTCGTGATCGGCGTGTTTTCCATGTTCTATATCCGCGAGCGCCGCCTGTGGGTGTGGATCAAGGATGGCGAGGGCGGCAGCGACGCCCTGATGGCCATGAGCACGCAACGCAAGACGCTGGATTTTGAAAAAGAATTTGAGACTTTGAAGGCAAAGCTGCCGCAATCGGCGTAAGCTGCGCTGTGTCTGGGACGCTTGCGCGTCGCCGGGAATGGAGAAAAATGATGGAAATGGCAAACAAGCAAATATATACGCAGGAACCGGGATTCTTTAAACGCCTGAGCCTGATCGACTGGGTGTACGGCGCCGGCTTGCTGGCGGCAGCCCTGTTCGGTCTGGTGCACTTTGGCGCCTACATGGATATCTATGAAAAAGCCATCCTGCTGGCCTCGGCACCCACGTTTGCGTGGCTGGGCTGGTACTGGAAGCCCGTGCGCTGGCTGATCCCCGTGGCGGCCGTGCTGTCGCTGTTCGCCATCGAGCTGTACGGCGGCCACCTGGACATGGCCAACCAGAAATTCTTCCTGAAATACATATTGTCGAGCCAATCCGCCATCCTGTGGATGGGCACCTTGTTCGTGCTGTCGACCTTGTTCTACTGGATCGGCCTCGTGGCCCGCTCGGAATTCGGCTCGTCCGTCGGCTCCCTGCTATGCTGGGCGGGCGTGGTGCTGGGCCTGACGGGCATGCTGGTGCGCTGGTACGAGTCTTACCTGATCGGCGCCGATGTGGGCCACATTCCCGTGTCGAACCTGTATGAAGTGTTCATCCTGTTTTCCCTGATCACGGCCATGTTCTACCTGTATTACGAGCAGCATTACGCGACGCGCCAGCTGGGCGCCTTCGTCATGCTGGTCATCTCGGCGGCCGTCGTGTTCCTCATGTGGTACACGGTCACGCGCGACGCGGCCGAGATCCAGCCGCTGGTGCCGGCCCTGCAAAGCTGGTGGATGAAGATCCACGTGCCGGCCAACTTCATCGGCTACGGCACGTTCGCGCTGTCGGCCATGGTCGCTTCGGCCTACCTGCTGAAATCGAGCGGCTACCTGGTCGACCGCCTGCCGTCGCTGGAAGTGCTCGACGACGTCATGTACAAGGCCATTTCCGTCGGCTTCGCTTTCTTTACGGTAGCGACCATCCTGGGCGCCCTGTGGGCAGCCGAGGCATGGGGCGGCTACTGGTCGTGGGATCCGAAGGAAACGTGGGCGCTGATCGTCTGGCTCAACTATGCGGCCTGGCTGCACATGCGCCTGATGACGGGCTTGCGCGGCCGCGTCGCCTCGTGGTGGGCGCTGGTGGGCTTGCTGGTGACGACATTCGCGTTTTTGGGTGTCAACATGTTCCTCTCCGGCCTCCATTCTTACGGCAAACTTTAAGAAGTTCCCGAGAAAAAGCCCGTGGCGGCCTTGCCTTGTCCAGCCGTACTTTGCGTACTGCCTGCGGCAAGGCGTCTTGCCCTGAACTTTTTTTGGACACTTTTCTGCATGACAGAAGCGTCATGAACGGCTTGGGAAAACTGGTGTAAGGTACATTCCATCACCTTTTCCCGGAGCCGCCATGTTGATCAAGCGCAGTCCCAACGGCATCGAATTGCCGTATCCTTCCGAAATCACGCCACGCGCCGTGTTTGAATCGCGCCGCAGTTTCATCAAGCAGGTGGCGCTGGGTTCGCTTTCCAGCGCGGCCTTGCTGGAAATGGCCAGCCGCGAAGCGTTCGCGCAAGGCAACAATCCCAAGCTGGCCGCCAAGCTCAATCCCGCCTATTCGGCGCTGGAAAAGCAGACGGCGTACAAGGACGCCACCACCTACAACAATTTCTACGAGTTCGGCACGGACAAGAGCGATCCCGCGCAAAACGCGGGCACCCTGCGCACGCGTCCGTGGACGGTCAGCATCGAAGGCGAAGTCAAGAAGCCGATGACGCTCGACCTCGATGCGCTGCTGAAACTGGCGCCGCTGGAGGAGCGCGTGTACCGGTTGCGCTGCGTGGAAGGCTGGTCGATGGTCATCCCGTGGGTCGGTTATTCCTTCTCGGAAATTATCAAGAAAATCGAGCCGACGGGCAATGCCAAGTACGTGGAATTCATCACCCTGGCCGACAAGAAGCAGATGCCGGGCGTGGGCAGCCGCGTGCTGCAGTGGCCGTATGTGGAAGGTTTGCGTCTCGACGAGGCAAATCATCCGCTGGCGCTGCTGACCCTGGGCATGTATGGGGAAACCCTGCCGAACCAGAATGGCGCGCCCGTGCGCATGGTGTTGCCGTGGAAGTATGGTTTTAAATCCGCCAAATCCATCGTCAAGATCCGTTTCGTCAAGGAACAGCCGCGCACGGCCTGGAACCTGGCGGCGCCATCCGAATACGGTTTTTATTCGAACGTGAATCCGAATGTCGACCATCCGCGCTGGTCGCAGGCCACGGAGCGGCGCATCGGCGAAGATGGTTTTCTGTCGCGCAAGCGCAAGACCCTGATGTTCAACGGCTATAACGATGTCGCCTCGCTGTATGCGGGCATGGATCTGAAGAAATTCTTTTAAGGAATGAGCATGGCCATCAACCCTACGGGCAAACAGCTGTCGCTGCTGAAAAGCCTGATTTTCCTGCTGGCGCTGCTGCCGTTCGCGCGCATGGTCTGGCTGACGTATACGGGGCAACTGGTGGAGCCGCTGGAATTCATCACGCGCGGCACGGGCGACTGGACCCTGTATTTCCTGTGCATCAGCCTGGCCGTCACGCCCTTGCGGCGCTTCACGCAATGGAATTGGCTGATCAAGTTGCGGCGCATGCTGGGCCTGTTCGCTTTTTTCTACGCGGCACTGCATTTCACCACTTTTTTGTGGTTCGATCACTTCTTCGACGTGCAGGAAATGTGGAAGGATGTGCTCAAGCGCCCGTTCATCACGGTGGGCTTCATCGCTTTCGTGCTGTTGATCCCGCTGGCCGCGACGAGCACGAATGCGATGGTGAAACGCCTGGGCGGCAAGCGCTGGCAGTGGTTGCACCGGCTGATCTATGTGATCGCGCCGCTCGGCATCTTGCACTTCTGGTGGATGAAGGCGGGCAAGCACAACTTCGCGCAACCTATCCTGTTCGGCGCCATCGTCGCGCTACTGCTGTTAATCCGTGTGTATTTCGCCTGGAATAAGCGCGTGAAGAGCGCCAGGGCGGCCGCTGCGGCCACCCCGGCACGTTCCGTTTAGGTCACCGGCACGATCACCGGTGGCGGCGGCACGGGAGCCGGTTCGATCGGGCCCTTGGCCGGCGCCGGCTTGGCCGCTGGCGGCTTGGGCAGGTACAGGGGACCGGGCTGGCCGCAGCCGGCCAGGATGCTAGAAACCACAATGGCAATGCCGATATAAAACGCTGAGGATGACTTCACGATTAGAATCACGGTTTGATTAAGATCTTTGGAGTGTAGCATGAGCGAATCGGAATTCCTGGCCCTGGCCGAAGCCACCCTGACGGACATCGAGGCGGCGCTGGACCGGCTGAACGATGCGGACGTGCTCGACGTCGAATGCAGCCGCAGCGGCAATGTGCTGGAGATCGAGTTTATCGACAACGGCACGAAAATCATCGTCAACAGCCAGGCCCCCATGCGCGAGATGTGGGTGGCGGCCCGTTCCGGCGGTTTCCATTACAAGCGCGTGGGCGACGCATGGATTAACACGCGCGATGGCTCGGAACTGTTTGCGGCCCTGTCCGCCATGGCCAGCGAGCAGGCGGGCGCGGCAGTTGTATTGAAGTAAGTATTTGAAGTGATGCATGAAAAATGGGCAGCCTTTGCGGGCTGCCCATTTTTTGTGGTCCAATGTCGGGTAGGTCGGGTTAGGCCGCAGGCCGTAACCCGACAGCGCCACCGGCGCCAACGATGTTGTCGGATTACGCGCTTGCGCGCTAATCCGACCTACCCGGCCTACGTGTTTAAAATAGCTCGTTCTTCACAGCCTCTTTCGCCTTTTCTTCCTCCGGCGTGCCGCGTGCCGCGCCTTCCAGGCTGCCTACGCCCGTGCCCGGTGGATTTTCCGCATAGTAATACTCGTCGCCCACGTGGATCAGGCCTTCCGGCACGGCGCGCTCCTCGACGGGAATGCTTTTCAGGGCTTTCGCCATGTAGCTGATCCAGATCGGCAAGGCCAGGCCGCCGCCCGTTTCCCGGTTGCCCAGGTTGCGCGGCTGGTCGTAGCCGATCCAGGCGATGCCCACCAGCTTGGCCTGGTAGCCGGCGAACCAGGCGTCGATGGAATCGTTGGTGGTGCCCGTCTTGCCTGCCAGGTCGGGACGCTTCAAGGCCATGGCCTTGTTGGCCGTGCCGAAGCGCACGACGTCGTTGAGCATGCTGTTCATCATGAAGGCATTGCGCTCGTCGATGACGCGGTTGGCTTCCTCGCCCGCCAGGTCCGGCTTGGCTTGCGACAGCACATTGCCGTCGCTGTCGGTCACCTTGGCGATCAGGTAAGGGTTGATCTTGTAGCCGCCATTGGCGAAGACGGCATACGCGCCCGCCATCTGCAGCGGCGTCACGTTGCCGGCGCCCAGGGCCAGGGTCAGGTACGGCGGGTTCTTGTCGGCGTCAAAGCCGAAGCGCGTCGCGTATTCCTGGCCATACTTGGCGCCGATCTTGTGCAGGATGCGGATGGAAATCATGTTTTTCGATTTCATCAGGCCCTTGCGCATGGTCATCGGACCATCGTATTTGCTGTCGTAGTTCTTCGGTTCCCACGCCTGGCCGCCCGTCTGGCCCGCGTCGAACGAGATCGGCGCGTCATTGATGATGGTGGCCGGCGACAGGCCCCGTTCCAGCGAGGCGGAATAGATGAAGGGCTTGAAGGCCGAACCTGGCTGGCGCCACGCCTGCGTGACGTGGTTGAACTTGTTGCGGTTGTAATCGAAGCCGCCCACCATGGCGCGGATGGCGCCGTCGGTGGTGCTGGCCGAGACGAACGCCGATTGCACTTCCGGCATCTGCGTCAAGACCCAGGTATTGCCTTCCTGCATGACGCGGATCACGGCGCCGCGCTTGATGCGGCGGTTTGGCGCCGCCTTTTCCGACAGCCAGGCCGCGCCGAAGGTCAGGCCGGGACCGGTGATGGTGATTTCCTCGCCAGCCGATGTGACGGCCTGCAACGATTTGGGCGACGCCTGCAGCACCATGGCGGCGATGATGTCGTCGCTGTCCGGGTGGTCGGCCAGTTCCGTCTCGATCGCGTCATCGGCTTCGGCCTTGGTTTTCGGGATCTCGATGTAGGCTTCCGGGCCGCGGTAGCCGTGGCGCTTCTCGTAATCCATCACGCCCTTGCGCAAGGCGATGTAGGCGGCATCCTGGTCGGCCTTGGTGATGGTGGTGTAGACGTTCAGGCCGCGCGTATAGGTGTCTTCCTTGAATTGCTCGTAGACCAGCTGGCGCGCCATTTCCGACACGTATTCCGCATGCACGCCGAAGGCGCTGCTGTCGGTCTTTACTTTCAGCTCTTCATTTTTCGCTTCTTCGTACTGCGCCGGCGTGATGTAGCCCAGCTGCGCCATGCGCTGCAGGATGTATTGCTGGCGCATGCGCGCGCGCTTCGGATTGACGACGGGGTTGTAGGCCGACGGCGCCTTCGGCAAGCCGGCCAGCATGGCCGCTTCGGCCACGGTCAGGTCCTGGATATTCTTGCCGAAATAGATTTGCGCGGCCGAGGCGAAACCGTAGGCGCGCTGTCCCAGATAAATCTGGTTCATATACACTTCGAGGATCTGGTCCTTGCTGAGGTTTTTCTCGATCTTCCAGGCCAGCAAGACTTCATACGCCTTGCGTTTCAGCGTCTGTTCGCTGGACAGGAAGAAGTTGCGCGCCACCTGCTGCGTGATGGTCGACGCGCCTTGCTTGGCGCCGCCCGTCAGGTTGTGCAGGGCCGCGCGGGTGATGCCCAGGTAGTCGACGCCGCCATGCTCATAGAAGCGGTCATCCTCGATGGCCAGCACGGCTTTCTTCATGACATCGGGAATATCCTTGATGTGCACCATGTTGCGCCGCTCTTCGCCGAATTCGCCGATCAGCACACTGTCGGACGTGAACACGCGCAGCGGCATCTTGGGCTTGTAATCGGTCAAGGTATCGAGCGCCGGCAGGTTGGGATACGCCATGGCCAGGCCGAAGACCACCAGCAGCACGCCGACGATGCCCAGGCCCAGCAACGATACCAGGGCCATCAGCAGAAAGCGTTTGGGTTTGCTGCCCTTGGTGGGCGGCTTCGAGCCAGCGGTGCCAGCGGATTTTGAAGATGTCATGCGTCGTATGTCTTTCGGTTAATTATGCCGGTCAATTATAAGCGAGCTTGCCGGGGTGGCAGCGCGCCGTGGCGCTTGCCTGGGGGGACAGTCGGAACTTGTCGCTACTCTATATAAGCGTGTATTGGCCCGCTGGCAACCAGGATTTGGTAACAATTTTCCTGCGCCAGATCACGGCCGGGCCAGATAGTGGCCGCGCGCCGCAGGCACAGGCGGGAAATCCGTTTACACGCGGGCGGCGCCGGGACTAGGATTTTGGATGGCAGCCGCCGTCGCATGGTCCCATTTCCCCATGAAAAACATGTCCATCCGCAGTCTTCTGGCCACAGGCTTGCTCGGCGTCGATATGGGGCAAGACAGCGTGCGTGTCGTCGAACTGGCGCGCCGGCGGGGCACGCTGTCGTGCCGCCATTGCGGCGCCGCCGCGCTGGCGCCGGGAGTGATGCTTGAGGGCAATATCGAGGATGTGGACGGCATGGCGGCCGCCGTGCGCCAGGCATGGCGCAATAGCGGCAGCGCGTGTACCCGCGTGGCGCTGGCCATGCCCGCCACGGCCCTGATCACGCACGCGATCCGCCTGCCGGCCGGATTGCCGGACGAGCAGCTGGAAATCCTCGTGGAACTGGAAGCCGCCCAATACATGCCGTTTGCGCTGGAAGACGCCAGCCTGGATTTTTTCGTGCTCGGGCCGGCGCCGCCACTGGCCGGCGCGCCAGGCAAGGAGGTCGACGTGCTGCTGGTGGCGGCGCGGCGCGCCAGCGTGCAGCGCCGCCTCGACGTGGCCACGGCGGCCGGCTTGCTGGCCGTCGTCATGGATAGCGAGGCGCTGGCGCGCCAGGCGGCCATCGCCCACGGCGGCTGGCAAGGCTTGCCCGATGGCGGCGCGGCGTACCAGCTGGCCTGGGGCCTGGCCCTGCACCGGTACGCCCGATGAGGGCCGCGGCGCAAGTGGTGCGCATCAATCTCTTGCCTTATCGTCATGCGGCGCGGCGGCGGCGCGTGCAAGAGCTGCTGTGGCTGCTGGGCGGCGGCGCGATGCTGGGCTTGCTGCTGGCGCTGGGCGCGGGCGCCTGGCTGCAGTTGCGGCTCGACGACCAGGCGCTGCGCCAGGAAGGCTGGCGCAGCGCCATGCGGCAGCTCGATGGCGTGCTGGCCGGCGGCCGGCGCCTGCAGCGCGAGGCGGCGCTGCTGGCGGCGCGCCGGCAAGCCATCGGGCAGCTGCAGGCGCAGCGCAACGCCTGGGTGGCCATGCTGGGCGCGTTGGCGCAGGCCGTACCGGCGGGCGTGGCGTTGCACGGCGTGCGGCAGGAGGCATCGGGCTTGCGCCTGCAAGGGCAGGCCGCCACGCAGGACGCGGTGGCGGCGCTGCTGCTGGCGCTGGCGCAGTCGGCGCCGCAGTCGGCCCCGGAATTGCTGGAAGTGCGCGAGGGCGCGGGCGCCGTGGAATGGACGATACGGCTGGCATGGACAAGTCCGGCGGCGCCTGCCCCGCCATCCAGGAAAGCGGGAGGTGGCTGATCATGCTGAGCCTGAAAAAAGCGTCGCTGTGGCCGTTGCCGGCCCGCCTGAGCGCTGTGGCCCTTGTTGCTGCGCTGGCCGCCGCGTTGCTGCACTTCGTCTGGCTGGATGGGCTGTTTGCCGCCGTGCACGCTGCGGATGGCGAAGAGGCGCGCCTGCGCAGCGCCTATCAGCTGGCCAGGATCCGCGCGGGCCAGCTGCCGGCGTGGCGCGAGCGGCAGCGCCAGGCAGGCGCCGAACTGGCCAAGCTGGAATAGCAATTGCCGGACAGCCAGCAGATGGCGGCGCTATTGAGCGATATCACTGCGGCGGGCCAGTCGCGCGGCGTGCAATTTACCCTGTTCAAGCCGGGCTCGCCCCAGCCGCAGGAACACTATGTGGCGCTGCCGATCACCGTGCAGTTGCGCGGCGCCTATCACGCCATGGGCGAGTTGCTGGCGGACCTGGCGCGCCTGCCGCGCATCGTGACCGTGCACGGGGTGGTCTTGACCGGAGGCAAGGATGGCAGCGTGACCCTGGATGGCGTGCTGCAAGCCTACCGCTTGCCCGACGCGCAGGAACGGGCGGCGCAAGCGCGCTTGCCGGCCGTGCCGGTTCCGGCGGCGCCGCTGGCGTGGCAAGCGGCGCCCGTCTTCGTGCCGCGGGCGTACGAGGGCGCCGGGTTTGCCGATCCGTTCGGTGCGCCCCTGTCGGGGCAAGCGGGCACCGGCGTGGCGGGGCCGGATTTGCGCCGCCGCCGCGAAGCGCTGGAGAGCGTGGCCATGCCGGCCCTGTCCATGGTGGGCAGCGTGCGCCATGCCGGCCGCCTGAGCGCGCTGCTGCTGGCGGGACAGCGCGTGCACCGGGTGGAGCTGGGCCAGCACCTGGGGCAGGACCATGGGGTGGTGACGGGCATCAGCGAGCAAGCCGTGCAGTATCGTGAACTGCTGCGCGAGGCGGGCGGTCCCTGGCGCGAGCGGCGCGGCAGCCTGGCCCTGCAGGCGACGGGCGCCGCGGCTGTCGCTACTGCTGCTGGCACTGCTGTTACGGCTGCCGCCGCCGCGAAGGATGGCGTGGCCGAGGCGGCGCCATGAGGCCGCGCCTGCTCGGCATGGCCATAGCGCTGTGCCTGCATGCGGGCGGCAGCGCCCACGATGCCGTGGTGCTGGTGACGGCGCCGCGCCTGTATGCGGGCGAGAAAATCTCCGTCGACTTCCAGAACGTGGGCGTGCGCGCGGCCCTGCATGTGCTGGCCGATGTGTCGGGGCAAAATATCATCGCCAGCGACAGCGTGGCCGGCAACCTGACCATGCGCTTGCGCGACTTGCCATGGGACCAGGCGCTCGATGTGCTGCTGCAGGCGAAGGGCCTGGACATGCGGCGCAATGGCAACGTGCTGTGGATCGCGCCGCGCGAGGAAATCCTCGCGCGCGAAAAGGTGGAATTGGAGCAGCGCGCGCAGATCGCGGAACTCGAACCGCTGCAATCGGCCATCTTCCAGCTCAATTACCAGAAGGCCGAGGCGTTCCGCACGGTGTTCGGCCTCGATGCGGGCGAGGGGCGCAGCCGCCTGCTGTCGCGCCGCGGCAGCGTGCTGATCGAACCGCGCACCAACCAGCTGTTCGTCACCGACGTGCCGGCGCGCCTGGAGCAGATCCGCCTGCTGATCGCCAAGACGGATGTCGCCACGCGCCAGGTGCTGATCGAGGCGCGCATCGTCGAGGCCAACGACAGCTTCAGCCGCAACCTGGGCGCGCGCCTGGGGTTTTCCGACCAGCGCCTGGCGCAGGGAGCCGTTCCCGGCTTTTCGCTGGGCGGCAGCGGACGCCGCGTGGCCGTCGGCGGCAGTTACCAGGGCGTGGGCGAGGCGACGGGGCAGACCGTGGCGGGCGCCGGCGCCTTCGTGCCGAACACGCAATTCGTCAACTTGCCGGCCGCCAGCATCAACGGCGTGCCGCCGGCCAGCTTTGCCCTGAGCCTGTTTTCGGCGGCGGCCAACCGTTTCCTGAACCTGGAACTGTCCGCACTGGAGGCCGATGGCCGGGGCAAGATCATTTCCAGTCCCCGTGTCGTGACGGCCGACAAGGTGCTGGCGCTGATCGAGCAGGGCATCGAATTGCCATACCAGGTGGCCACCAGCAGCGGCGCCACCTCGATCACGTTTCGCAAGGCGAATTTGCGCCTGGAAGTGACGCCGCAAATCACGCCGGACGGCAACGTGGTGCTGGAAGTGGACGTCAACAAGGATAGCGTGGGCCAGGAAACCCGTTCCGGCTTCGCCATCGACACCAAGCATGTGCGCACGCAGGTGATGGTCGAGGATGGCGGCACGGTGGTCCTGGGCGGCATCTACCAGCAGTCCGAACGGGGCACGGACAGCAAGGTGCCGCTGCTGGGCGACATCCCGGTTCTCGGCGTTTTTTTTCGCAGCACGGGCCGCAGTCAAGAAAAAACCGAACTGATGGTGTTTATTACGCCGAAAATAGTGGCAGATCGGCCAGCAACACGTTAATGTCACATCTTTACGTTTAAGTAACAATGCAGACGAAAGCGGACTGATGGCGACTATGCGGAATTTTTCTTTAGGCAATACTTCTTGGAGCAGGGCATTGAATTGGCTGGCCGTGCTGGCGCTGGGCGCCTTGCTGGCCGCTTGCGGCGGCGGTGGCGGCGATCCCACCCTGGGCGTCAAGGATGGGGCGAATGCCGGTGTCGGCAGCGTGGCACTGATTGCCAGCGCGACAACGATCGCCGCGTCGGGCGCGGACGGCACGGAAGTGGTGCTGACGGCCATCGTCAAGAATGCGAGCAATAACGCCTTGTCCGGCCAGACCGTGGCTTTCAGCGCCAGTTCGGGCACCGTCAGCACCACCAATCGCGTCACCGATGCGAACGGCACGGTGACGGAAAAGCTCAGCATCAAGGGCGACGCTACGCTGCGCGACATCACCATCAAGGCCAGCAGCGCGGGCGTGGAATCGCCAGCGGTGGTGGTGAAAGTCGTGCCCGTCACTTCCGGCATCGCCAGCCTGTTGCTGACGTCGTCGGGCGGCACCCTGGCCTCGTCGGGTGGCACGGCCGTCAACGTGATCGCCTTCGTCAAGGATGCCAACAATGCCGTCGTGCCCAATGCCAGCGTGACATTCAGCGCCGATTCGGGCGCGCTGGGCGCGACCAAGGTCAGCACCAATGCGCAGGGGCAGGCGCTGGTCAGTCTGAATACGGGCGGCGACGCCAGCTTGCGCACGATCAAGGTCACGGCCAGCGCGGGCGCGCAGACGGCCAGCACCGATGTCGGCGTCAGCGGCACCAAGCTGGTCATCAGTGCCTTTTCCACGGTCAACCTGAAGACGAGCACCGACATGGTGGTCAAACTGGTCGATTCGAGCGGCAATCCGCTGGTGGGCAAATCGGTGGCGTTCAGCGCCCAGCTCAATGCGCTGACGGTGAAGGGCGGCGGCGCCAGCCCGGCCCTGACTGACAACAACGGCCAGCTGGTGCTGAGCTACAACGCCCAGGCGGGCAGCAGCGACAGCATCAGCGTCAAGGCGCAGGGCGACAGCGTACTGTTGCCTATCGCTATCAATGCCTCGAATTTCACCATCAATGCCGTGTCGGGCGCGAATGTGGCGCTGACCAGCCTGACGACGAATACCTGCTATGCGGTGGCGGTGCACAGCGATGTGGCGGGCGTGCCACAGACGGGCAACGTGCGTTTCAGTACCTCGCGCGGCACCATTTACCAGGACGCGGGCTGCGCTACTCCGCTGCAGGCACCGCTGGCGTTGGTTGGCGGCAACGCCATCGCCTACGTCAAGGCCAGCGGCGCCGGCCTGACCGCCCTCACGGCGAGATACGAAGGCAGCGGCGTGTCGGTACAGTCGGACGTGGAGTTTGTCGCGCCGCTGACGGCCCAGGCCAGCATCACCCTGCAAGCCGATCCGGCCGTCATCGGCGTCAATACGGCTGGCAGCAGCGCGCAGCGCAGCGCCCTGCGCGCCATCGTGCGCGACGGCACGCCGCAAAACAACCTGGTCAAGAATGCCCAGGTCGGCTTTTCCATCCTCGCCGACGCCAGCAACGGTTCCCTCAGTTCGCCGTCGGTGGTGTCGACGGACAGCGATGGCATGGCGACGGTCAGCTATATCGCGGGCCAGGCAACGACCGGGGTCGATGGCGTCGTCGTCCAGGCGCAGCTGCAAGGGGTGTCGAACAATGCCGCCACGGTCAAGCTGACGGTGACGAAGAAGGCGCTGTTCATCAGCGCCGGCAGCGGCAACGCGCTCGACGCCACGGACAGCAGCACCTATCGCAAGACCTACACCGTGTTCGTCACGGATGCCGCCGGCAACCCGGTGCCGGACGTGATCATCACGGCCGCCGCCTGGCCCCGTCATTACTACAAGGGCTATCTGCAGTATTCGCAGGCCGCCGCCGCGTGGGTTGTGGCGTCAACGTGGACATGTGACAATGAAGACAAGGACCGCAGCGGCACCCTGGATCTGAACAACGATTTGAACCGGAATGGCCGTCTCGACCCCGGCATTCCCCTGAATCTGTCGACGGGCGGCAAGACCGACAGCACGGGAACGGCCAGCGTGACGCTGACTTATCCGCGCGACAGGGCCAACTGGCTGGACGTCGAATTGACGATTCGGGGCAATAGTTCCGGGACGGAGGCAACTTATGTCGGTTACACTTTGCTTCCGGGGCTGGCGACGGACTTTAACCGCCTGGATGTTTCTCCTCCAGGCGTCATCAGTCCGTACGGGCAGGCCACTGATTGTCGTAACCCAAATTAATTGTCGCAGCAAATGCAAAATCTGTTTTTAGTAGGCCTCATGGGCGCAGGCAAGACCACGATCGGGCGCATCCTGGCCCGCAAGCTGGGCTTGCGCTTCGTCGATTCCGACCACGAGATCGAGGCACGCACGGGAGCGACCATCCCGTGGATCTTCGAAATCGAGGGCGAGGCCAGCTTTCGCCGGCGCGAGGCCGAAGTCATCCGCGACCTGAGCGCGCAGGAGGGCATCGTCATGGCCACCGGCGGCGGCGCCATCCTCAATGCCGACAGCCGCGCCTACCTGAAGGAGCGGGGCACGGTCGTGTACCTGCGCGCCAGCGTCAGCAACATCCTTGCGCGCACCAGCCATGACAAGAACCGCCCCCTGCTGCAGACGGCCGACCCGCGCGGCAAGCTGGAGGAATTGACGGCGCAGCGCGAGCCCCATTACATGGAAGTGGCCGACATTGTGATCGACACGGGCCGTCCTAACGTACAATCGATGGTTCAGACCATCCTGATGCAGCTGGCCAGCCTCGAATGCGAGGCCTCGCCCAACTGCGTCATTCATGCAGAGCCTTCGATGAACGAGCAATCCAAAATGTTGTTGAGCGTAGACCTCGACGAGCGCAGTTATCCGATCGCCATCGGTCCCGGCCTGCTGGCCGACGCCGATGCGCTGCTGCGCCATATCAGCGGCCACAAGGTGGCCATCGTCACCAATACCACCGTCGCGCCGCTGTACCTGGGCCGCCTGCAGGCGGCGCTGGCCAGCGATGGCCGCGAAGTGATCAGCATCGTCCTGCCGGACGGCGAAGAATACAAGAACTGGGCCAGCCTGATGCAGATCTTCGATGCGCTGCTGGCCAACAAGTGCGACCGCAAGACCACGCTGGTGGCCCTGGGCGGCGGCGTGATCGGCGACCTGACCGGCTATGCGGCGGCCAGCTACATGCGCGGCATCGGCTTCGTGCAGGTGCCGACCACCCTGCTGGCGCAGGTCGATTCCTCCGTCGGCGGCAAGACGGGCATCAACCACCCGCTGGGCAAGAACATGATCGGCGCGTTCTACCAGCCGCGCGCCGTGATCGCCGACACGTCGACCCTGGAAACCCTGCCGGCGCGCGAGCTGTCGGCGGGCCTGGCCGAAGTGATCAAGCATGGCGCCATCATCGATGCGGCGTTTTTCGACTGGATCGAGGCGAACATGGCCAAGCTGATGGCGCGCGACAAGGGCGCCCTCGCATATGCGATCGCCCGTTCCTGCGAAATCAAGGCCGACGTGGTGCGCCAGGACGAGCGCGAAGGCGGCCTGCGCGCCATCCTGAACTTCGGCCACACCTTCGGCCACGCCATCGAGGCGGGCCTGGGCTACGGCCACTGGCTGCATGGCGAAGCCGTCGGCTGCGGCATGGTGATGGCGGCCGACCTGTCCTGCCGCATGGGCTATATCGACCAGGCGATGGTCGAGCGCGTGCGCATGCTCGTCGCCGCCGCCGGCCTGCCCGTCAAGGCGCCCGACCTCGGCGTCGAGCGCTGGCTGGAACTGATGGAAGTGGACAAGAAGAACGAGGGCGGCGCCATCAAGTTCATCCTGCTCAAACCGCTGGGCAGCCCGTGCATCACATCCGCGCCGCATGAACTGGTGCTGGCCACCCTGGCCGCCGGAGTGCAATAGCCATGACGCCTGAAGACTTCCTCGCCCCGTATGCGGCCCATTCGGCACAGGGGCAGGGACGTCGCTTTGCCGAGGCGCCGCACGCCTCGCGCAGCCAGTTCCAGCGCGACCGCGACCGCATCATCCACTCCTCGGCCTTCCGCCGCCTCGAATACAAGACCCAGGTTTTCCTCAACCACGAGGGCGACCTGTTCCGCACGCGCCTGACGCACAGCCTGGAAGTGGCGCAGATCGGCCGCTCCATCGCGCGCAACCTGCGCCTGAACGAAGACCTGGTCGAGGCCATCGCCCTCGCGCATGACCTGGGGCACACGCCGTTCGGCCATGTGGGGCAGGACGTGCTCAATGCATGCATGCAGGACCACGGCGGCTTCGAACACAACCTGCAAAGCCTGCGCGTGGTCGATACGCTGGAAGAGCATTACGGCGCCTTCGACGGCTTGAACCTGATGTTCGAGACGCGCGAAGGCATCCTGAAGCACTGCTCGCTGGCGCATGCGCGCGAACTGGGCCCCGTGGCCCAGCGCTTCATCGACCGCACGCAGCCGACGCTGGAAGCGCAGCTGACCAACCTGGCCGATGAAATCGCCTACAACAGCCACGATATCGACGATGGCCTGCGTTCGGGCCTGATCACCATCGCCCAGCTGGAAGAGGTCGAATTCTTTGGCCGCCTGTGGCGCGACGTGCAGCAGGCGTTTCCCGGCCTGTCGGGCCGGCGCGCCATCTACGAAACCCTGCGCCGGCTGATTACGGCGCTGGCCGACGACCTGATCGTTACCTCGAACCGCTTGATTGCGGATGCCGCGCCGCGCGACGTCAATGAAGTGCGCGCCAGTCCGCCGCTGATCCGTTTTTCGGACGCCATGCGCCGTGACGCGACGGAGCTGAAGCGCTTCTTGCGCGCCAACCTGTACCGCCATTACCAGGTCAACCGCATGCGCGTGAAAGCCAGCCGCATCGTGCGCGAACTGTATGACAGCTTCATGGCCGAACCGGCGCTGCTGCCGCCCGATTATCAAATCAGCGGCGATGACGTCACGAAGCAGGCGCGCAAGATCGCCGACTACATCGCCGGCATGACGGACCGCTATGCGATCCGCGAGCACCGCAGGCTGTATTCTCTGGATGAGTTGTAGGTCGGGTTAGCCGGAACGGCGTAACCCGACACCACCACCATCCCTGCCAACAAGGTTGTCGGATTACGCGCTTGCGCGCTAATCCGACCTACTCCGCATTTTCGGTCCTGTCAATTGGCATGATCATCTAGCTTCCCACCCGATCACCCCAATACCCTCGTAGCACCTTCTTTTCTATCATGGCAGCAAGTCAACAAGGGCTTGCCGCCCATCGTCAAGGAGAGTGCCATGATCGAATCGCGCCGCAGTTTCTTGCGCGCCCTGCCAGCCGTCACCATCGGCGCCGCCATCGCGCCGCTGCCCAGCAAGGCTGCAACGAAGGGCGAGGGCGGACAGCGCTGGGCGATGGTGGTCGACGTGCAGAAATGCATCGGCTGCCAGGCATGCACGGTCTCCTGCATCATGGAAAACGCCGTGCCGGAAAACAGCTTCCGCACCATCGTCTCGACCTATGAAGTCAAGGAAGAGAACCGCTGCGGCACCTACATGCTGCCGCGCCTGTGCAACCACTGCGCCAATCCTCCCTGCATTCCCGTCTGTCCCGTGGGCGCCACGTTCCAGCGCAAGGATGGCGTCGTCGTCGTCGACGGCGACCGCTGCGTCGGGTGCGCCTACTGCGTGCAGGCCTGCCCGTACGACGCGCGCTTCATCAACCATGAAACGGGCAAGGCCGACAAATGCACGTTCTGCGCGCACCGCGTCGACGAAGGGCTGCTGCCGGCCTGCGTGGAAACCTGCGTGGGCGGCGCGCGCATCTTCGGCGACCTGAATGACCCGGAAAGCATGGTGCACCAGCTGCTCACCGAGAACAAGGTGAAGGTGCTGAAACCCGAGCAGGGTACCCAGCCCCACGTGTTTTACCTGGGACTGGACACGCGCTTCGCCGGCCACGTCGAGGGCGAGGCGACTCTTTGGCAACCAAGCAAACACGGGAAATAAACCATGGACAGCCACATCACCGAGATTGTCAACGTCACGCGCGAAGCGGCATGGCTGCCGTGGGCGGTGCAGTATTTTTTCCTCATCGGCCTCAGTTACGGCAGCTTCATGCTGACCCTGCCGTACTTCGTCTTCGGCCGCAAGGCGTATGAACGCCTGGGCCGCATCGCGCTGCTGGCGTCCCTCGTCTGCGGCATGACGGCGCCCGTGGCGCTGCTGGCCGACCTGCACGGGCCGGGCCGCTTCTACCACTTCTATCTTTACTTCCAGCCGCAGTCGTGGATGTCGTGGGGCTCGTTCTTCATTCCCCTCTACCTGGGCTGCCTGATGCTGTATGCGTGGCTGGCGCTGCGCAGCGACTTCGCCGCGCGCGGGCAGGGCCAGGACCGCCTGGCCTTCGCCTATCGCCTGCTGGGACGCGGTGGCGCCGCCTCGCGCCGCGCCATGGTCATCGCCGCCGCCTTCACCTTGCTGGCCGCCTTCGTCGTGGGCCTGTACACGGGCATGGAAGTGATGGTGGTGCGCGCCCGTCCGCTGTGGTTCACGCCCTTCCTGCCGGCGCAGTTTGCCGCCACCGCCTTTGTGGGAGCGGTTGGCCTGGCGCTGCTGTTCAACCGCTGCCTGCCGGGCCGCGAGCTGGCGCTCGAAGTATCGCTGAACCGCGCGCTGGCCCTGTCGCTGGCGCTGGTGCTGGCCCTGGGCGGCGGCTGGCTGTTCGTCAGTCTGTCCGGCGTGAGCGCCAGCCACAGCATGGCATTTACCCAGGTGGCCGGCATGCCGCAATGGCAGTTCACGGCCGTCTGGGCCGTGCTGTCGTCCATCGTGCCGATGGCGCTGGCCATCTGGCGTCCTGCCACGAGCGGCCTGGCCAATGGCCTGATCGCGCTGCACAGCGCATGGATGATGCGCTGGACGATCTTCATCGGCGGCCAGACGATCCCGAAAACGGGCGCCGGCCTGTACGACTACCACCTGCCGATGGGGAACGACGGCTTGCTGGGGATTATCGGCACGGCCGGCCTGTGGATCGCGCTGCTGTTGCTGATGCTGGAATTTTTGCCATGGGCTGGCCGTGCCGCGATGTCGCACGCAGCGGCGCGCACCCGTCCCGCCATGGCCACGCATTAAGGAGAGAATCATGAACGATCACACCACACCAGACCCGCAAGAAGACCGCAGCGCCGAGGAAGAAAAGCGCCGCAAGCTGCTGCGCTACGGCGCCATCGGTGGCGGCCTGGCCGCGTTTGCCGCCAGTTTTTCCACCACGGCCGGCCGCATGGTCGACCACGCGCTGGGTAAAGATAAACCTGTGCAGAAACTGCACGGCAATTCCCTGCCGCCCGAGTTTTCCGTCGACACGGCCACGGGCAAGCTGACCGTCAATCCGGACCAGCAAGTGAGCTACACCATGTGCATGGGCTGTACCACGTTTTGCGGCGTGCGCGTGCGCCTCGACAAGAAGAGCGGCAAGGTGCTGCGCGTGGCGGGCAATCCGTACAGCCCCATGTCGGCCGACCCGGCGCTGCCGTATGCCACGCCGATACGCGACAGCTTCGTGTCGCTGTCGCGCTTCGAGGAAAAGGGGCTGAAAGGCCGCTCCACCGCTTGCGGCCGCGGCAACGGCGTGCTGGAGCAGATGGAGTCGCCGTTCCGCGTGCTGGCGCCCATGAAGCGCGTGGGACCGCGCGGCGGCGGCCGCTGGGAGCCGATCGCCTTTGACCAATTGGTCAAGGAAGTGACGGAAGGGGGCGACCTGTTTGGCGAAGGCCACGTGCAGGGCTTGCGCGCCTTGCGCGAGCTGGAAAAGCCGATCGATGCGGCGCAGCCGGAACTGGGCCCGCAAGTGAACCAGGTGGGCCTGATGTGCAGCACCGACGATGGCCGCCTGGCGTTCGGCACGCGCTTTTTCAAGCAGTCGTACGGCAGTTTGAACCTGGTCAACCATGGTTCGTATTGCGGCGGCGCCTACCGCAGCGGCTCGGGCGCCATGTTCGGCGACATGAAGAAAATGCCGCATGCGAAAGTGGACCTGGAAAACACGGAATTTTGCATTTTCGTCGGCACGGCACCGGGCAATGCGGGCAATCCGTTCAAGCGCCAGGGCACCTTGATCGCCAAGGCCCGCTCGGGCAAGCGCGATTTCAGCTACGTCGTGGTCGACCCTGTGCTGACGAACGCGGACAGCCTGGCGGCGGGCGACCGTAGCCGCTGGGTACCGATCAAGCCGGGCACGGACGGCGCGCTGGCCATGGCGATGATACGCTGGATCATCGAGCAGGAACGCTATGACCGTCACTTCCTCGCACAGCCCAACCTGACGGTGGCCGAAGCGGCGGGCGAGGCCGCCTGGTGCAACGCCACGCACCTGGTCATCAACGAAAAGGGCCACCCGCGCGATGGCCGCTACCTGCGCGGCTCCGATATCGGCGCGGTGGAACTGGCGGAAGAAGAGCGCTACAAGGATGGCGACCCGTTCTGCGTGATCGACGCCGCCACGCAAGCGATCGTGCCGCACAGCGCGGCCAGGGGCGAGGCGCGGCTGTTCTTCGATGGCCCGCTGGATGTCGCCGGCGCGCCCGTGCACCTGAAGACGGCCATGACGATGCTCAACGAGGAAGCGCAGCGCCACAGCATGGATGAATACGCGGCCGCCTGCGGCATTGCGCGCGACATCATCGAAGGCCTGGCGCGGGAACTGACCAGCCATGGCAAGCGCGCCGCCGTCAATGCGCACGGCGGCATGATGTCGGGCGCGGGCTTTTATAACGCGTATGCGCTGGTCATGCTCAATACCCTGATCGGCAATCTGAACCGCAAGGGCGGCACCCTCGTCAACGGCGGCAGCTTCAAGGATGCGGGCCCTGGCCCGCGCTACAACCTCGAGAGTTTCGATGGCGAGATCAAGGCGGCCGGCATGCCGATCGGGCGCAATGTGCCATATGAGAAAACCTCGGAATTCAAGCTGAAGAAAGAAGCGGGCAAGGCGTATCCGGCCAGGGCGCCGTGGTATCCGAACGCGCCCGCGCTGGCTACCGAGTGGCTGACCAGCGCCATGAATGGCTATCCGTACACATTGAAGGCGCTGATACTGTGGAGCTGCAATCCTGTGTATGGCATCACGGGCTTGCGCGCGCAGATCGGCAAGGAACTGGCCGATCCGAAGAAGATTCCCCTGATCGTCGCCATTGACCCGTTCATCAACGAAAGCTCGGCCTTTGCCGACTACCTGCTGCCCGATACTTTGCTGTACGAAAGCTGGGGCTGGGCGGGCGCCTGGGGCGGCATGCCAGTCAAGATGAGCACGGCGCGCTGGCCGGTGGCCGAACCGCGCGTGCACAAGACGCCCGATGGCCAGACCATCTGCATGGAATCGTTCTTCATCGCGCTGGCGAAAACGATGGACTTGCCTGGCTTCGGCCCCGAGGCCTTGCAGGATATGGAGGGCCGGCGCTTCCCACTGCAATGCGCGGAAGACTGGTATCTGCGCGGCGGCGCCAACATCGCCTGGCAAGGAAAAACGCCAGTGCCGGAGGCGAGCGACGACGATATTGCGCTTTCCGGCGTGGCCCGCATCCGCCCGGAACTGGAACGCACCTTGAAGCCGGAGGAGTGGCGCAAGGTGGCCTTCATGCTGGCGCGGGGAGGGCGCTACCAGAGCTATGGCGAGATGTTCGGCCTGCGCCTGCCGCCGCCGGCGAACCCCAAGGCGCCGGTCGTTCCCGCGCCGGCCGCGGACGAAACGCCGTATCCGCAGGACTGGTCCACGCACCGTTATCTGAAACCGATGATGCTGTACAACGAGGGCCTGGGCGTGAGCAAGAACAGCTTGAGTGGCAAGCGTTTTCCCGGTACGCCCGCCTGGCGCGTGGCGGCGTTTGCCGATGGCACGCCCGTGCGCAAGGCGTATCCGGCCAGCGAGTGGCCGTTCGAGTTGATCAGCTTCAAATCGGCGCTGCAAAACTCGTACAGCATCGGCGCGCGGCGCCTGCGCGGCATCCATCCCGACAATCCCGTCGCCGTGCATCCCGACGATGCGGCGCGGCTGAAGCTGGAAAATGGCGACGAGATCTATCTGGAAACGCCGGGCGGCAGGGCCAGGGCCACGGTGATGCTGCGCCATGGCGTGCAGCGTGGCGTGATCGCCGTCGAACATGGCTTCGGCCACAAGGAGCACGGCGCAAGGGCCCACCGCATCGGCAAGCTGCGCCAGCCCGACGAGCCGGCCATCGGCGCCGGCATCAACTTGAATGACCTGGGTTTGACGGACCCGAGCCGCGGCGACAAGAACGTGTTTGTCGATCCCGTCTCGGGCACGTCGGTGCGGCAGGGACTGCCGGCGCGTATCGTGCGGGCCTAGATTTGTCCGCCGGCCATCAGCAGCCGGGCCACCTCGGCTGCTGAATGCAGGCCCAGTTTTTCCATCGTGTTATGGCGGTGCACCTGCACCGTCTTGTCGCTGATGCCCAGCTCGCGGGCGATGACTTTGGAGGCCTTGCCTTCGGCCATCAGCAGCGCCACTTCGCGCTCGCGCGCCGTCAATGTCGCCAGCGTCGCCTGTGCCGTATGCGTGCTGGCGGCGCTGCGGCCTTCGTCCAGGCTGCGGGCCACGGCGCGCGTCACGGCGTCGAGCAGTACCTGGTCCTTGCACGGTTTTTCCAGGAAATCGCAGGCGCCCGCCTTCATCGTCTGCACGGCCATGGCCAGGTCGCCGTGGCCGCTCAAAAAAATCACGGGCAGGGAGATGGCGTGGCGCGACAGTTCCTGCTGCAGTTCGAGTCCGCTCATCAGCGGCATGCGCACGTCGAGCAGCAGGCAGCCGGGCGCATGGCCATCGTAACGCTGCAGGAAGTCGCGCGCCGACTCGAACGTCTCCACTTTCCAGCCGGCCGAGTCGAACAGGTAGGCCAGCGAGCGCCGCATGGCGGCGTCGTCGTCGACGACAAAGATGATGGCATCGCTTTCATTCATGGTGTTTCCTCGTGTCTTTCCTGGTCTGCTTCCATATTGCTATCTTCGGGCAGGCGGAACCAGACCGTCAAGCCCGGCGCATCGGCGTTGGCGTGGGCCGACAGGCTGCCACCGAACGATTCGATGATGCTTTTACTGAGCGACATGCCCAGGCCCAGCCCTTCTGCCTTGGTGGTGAAAAACGGTTCGAACAGGCGCGCCATCTGTTCCGTGGCGAGGCCGCAGCCGGCGTCGCGCACGGCCACCATGCAGGCGCCGTTTTCGCGGTGCAGCAGCACGCCGATGGCGTGCTCGGGATTGTCGTTTTCCATCTGCGCATCGAGCGCATTCTTGAGCAGGTTCAGCAGCACCTGCTGCACTTGCTGCGGGTCGGCCAGCACGCGCACGGCGGGGCTGGCGGCCTCGCGAGACCAGCGGATGTTCGCTTGCGGATGGGCGGCGCGGAACAGGGCTACGGCTTGCTCCACGGCGTCGGCCAGGGCGAAGGCCGTGCTGTGCGCGGGACGCTTTTGCGCCATCGCGCGAATATGCCGGATGATGGCGCCGGCGCGCTCGCTTTGCGTGGCGATTTCCTGCGCGCCGTCCAGCAACGGCGCCGCATCGAGGCGGCCGGCGGCGATGCGGCGCGCCATGCCGCGCGCGAAATTGCCGATGGCCGCCAGCGGCTGGTTCAATTCGTGGGCGATGGCGCTGGCCATTTCGCCCAGGATCGCCAGGCGCGCTGTGTGATCGAGCGTGGCCTGGCGCTGGCGCGCCTGTTCTTCCAGCGCGCGCTGCTGGTGCTGGGCCGCGCGCAGCTGCTCCGTGCGCCGGCTGACCAGGTATTCCACGCGTACCGTGTGCACGGCCCACGCAACGAGCAGGGCCAGCACCAGCAGCATCCAGCCCCAGTAGCGGCGCAGCGCCGTCTCGAAGGTCAGCTTGTCCAGGTAGGCGTAGGGACCGATGCGCAGTTCGCGGAACAGTTCATCGACGATCTGGTAATCGCTGGGCACCGTCCAGCTGTAGCCTTCGCTGGTGCGCGGCATGGCCAGCAGGGCCAGCGCCACCTGCTTGGCCAGCGGCGCCGGCGTCTGGCGCAAGGCCACGAACGGCCAGTCCGGATACAGCCGCGACGAGGTGGCGCAGCGAAAACCGGGTACCGGGCGCGTCGTGATCACGCGCAGCTCGTCTGCCTGCACTTCGCCGCGCGCCACCATCTGCTCGAGCAAACAGGTACGCACGATGCCCGCATCCATGCGGCCGGCGCGCACTGCCTCGACGATCTGTTGCGAGGGGAAGCCGCTGTAGCGCAGGCTGGCGAAATCGTGCGCGGGATCGAGGCCCGCTTCGCGCAATTCGCGCGCGGCGATCTGGTAGCCGCCGAAGGCGTCAGGCGCCACCGCCATCACGTTCTTGTCCGCGAGGTCGGCCAGGTCATGCAGCGGCGACGAGCTGCGCACCACGATGGCCGAGCCGATGGCCAGGCGCGGCGTATCCGTCCACGGCGATTCGAGCGTGGCGATGCGGCTGGCGCCGTCGCTGTGTTCGAGCGCCACGTAATGGCCGCTGCTGGTGACGGCAAAGGCGATCGTTTGCGACTGCACGGCGCGCGTCAATCCCGCCTGGTCATAGTCGACCAGCACGAAGCGCACGCCGGGAATGCTGGCCTGCAGGTGGCGCGTCACGTACGACCAGTCCTGCTGCACGGCGTCGCCGCCCTTGTAGGCCAGCACACCGATGCGCACCTCGGGCAGGTCATCCGCGGCATGGGCGCCGTGCAGGCACAGCGCCGCCAGCGCGAGCAGTACAAAACGCCGCACTAGAACATGCTGCGCTGCGCCTGGCGCGCATCGCCGAACAGGTCCAGCAGCAGTTTCTTGATGGGCGCCGGCAGCGGCGCGTCGGCGATCCTGGCGCCGTCATACCAGACGTGGGACGCTTCCCCTGCCAGCGCCAGGCGCCGCGCCAGGGTGATGCGACAGGGCACGATGTGCAGCTTGTAGTGCGTGAAGACGTGAACGATAGGCAGCAAGCGCTCCTGCGTCTCGATTTCGCCGAAGGGCGCCACGGCGCGCGCCAGCGCACCCTCGTCGATGGCGCGTGGTGCGGCTTCGCCGGCCAGCACGTGGCCGTCCAGCTCGGGCAGCGACAGCAGGCCGCCCCAGATGCCGGAGCCGGGCCGCTGTTCCAGCAGCACCTGGCCGTCGTCGATGACGACCAGCATGACGGCATGCTTTTCCGGACTGGTTTTCTTCGGCTTGCGCACGGGCAGGTCCTTGGTGCGGTTGGTGGCGTAGGCCACGCAGCGCGGCTGCAGCGGACAGCGGCCGCAATCGGGGCTGCTGCGCGTGCACAGGGTGGCGCCAAAGTCCATCAAGCCCTGGGTGTAGGCTTCGATGCCCGTTTCCGGCAGCAGGGCTTCGGCGCGCCGCCACATGGCTTCCTCGACCCGTTTCTCGCCTGGATAGGCGTCGATGCCAAACGTGCGCGCAAAGACACGCTTGACGTTGCCGTCCATGATGGCTGCACGCGTGCCGCTGGAGAACGCGGAAATGGCGGCGGCCGTCGAGCGGCCGATGCCGGGCAGCTCGGCCAGCAGGGCCGGGTCGCTGGGGAAGATGCCGTCGTATTCGGCCACCACGCGTTGCGCGCATTTGTGCAGGTTGCGCGCCCGCGTGTAGTAGCCGAGGCCGCTCCATTGCGCCATCACGTCTTCCACGGGCGCGTCGGCCAGCTCGCGCAGGGTGGGAAAGCGTTCGAGAAAGCGCGCGTAATAGCCGAGCACGGCGGTGACCTGCGTTTGCTGCAGCATGATTTCTGACAGCCAGATCAGGTAGGCATCGCGCGTGTTTTGCCACGGCAGCGCGTGGCGGCCATGCTGCTTTTGCCAGGCGATGACGGTGGCGGAAAAAGTCGGGTCGACATAGTTTTCAGGCGCGTTTTCAAACTGAGCTGCGCCCGGGGAGGGCGTCAGCGGATGCAGCAGACGTTTCATGCAGGATTCCAGTGTTCTGTTGTTCGATGTTGTTTATGTCGCGCTGGCCGCGCGCAAGGTGTCGGCCAGTTGCGCCAGCTGCGCCTTGTCGCGTTCGAGCGCCGCCAGGCTGGCTTCAAAGCCGGCGATCTTCTGTTCCAGGCTGCCCGTGGCGTCGTGGATGCGCTGGATCGAGGCGAAGCGCAGTTTCAGCTGTTCCTTGTATTCGACGATCTGCGCTTCGAGCGGCGCCATGATGACTTTCAGCCAGGCGCTGGCGTCGTCGTTGGCGGCCGCGAAGCTGCGGCGCACGCGCGAGGCGATGGTATCGAAGAATTTCTCCATCAGCACCACGCGGCTGGTGGTGATCAGGGTCGCCGTGCCGAACTGCTTGTGATACACGGCTTCGATATCGGCGATCTCCTGGCGGTAGCGGGCCAGCGAAAACGGCATCGGCACGGCCAGCGCCAGGCCATGTTCGGTGGCGAACTTGCGGTACATCACCTGCATCATTTCCGTGATCTCGGCGGTCTTGCCTTCCGAGCGGTCCAGGTTCCGGGCGATGCGTTCGAAATACTGGCGCATGGCGTCGCGCAGGCCCGTGAAGAAACGGCTGCGCTGCATGGCGGCGCGCACGTCGTCGATATCGTCGCGCACGATGTCCATGCCCAGGCTCGTGTACAGCTCCGTCGACAGGCGCGTAAAGACGGCGCGCGTGGCTTGCAGCTTGAACAGGCTGCTGTCGAATTCCTTCTTCTCGATATCGATGCGGCGCATCATGTGCGCGATCACGCTCTGGTTCTTGCCGCGCAGGCTATGCAGCTCGTGCAGCTGCTCGGCGATGCCGCGCGCGCGCGCCGCCGCCTGTACCTGCTGCGCCGCTTGAATCGCATCGAGGTCGAACCCCAGCTGGTGCCGGATGATGTCCTTGCGCGCGGGGATCAGGCCTTCGAACAGGGCCGTTTCCAGCGCCTGCAGGCGGCTTTTTTCCAGCAGCGCCGCGTCGTGGTTGATCTTGCCCACGAGGGCCTTTTGCGCCGAGACGGGGAAGACCTGGCCCGCGTCCAGCGTCAGGAGATGTGCCACGCTGGCCTGCTGGCGTTCGATGGCCTGCGTCACCTCGGCGTCGCCGCGCAATTCATCCCACATGCTGTCGATCTTGTTGAGCACCACCAGGCGCCCGGCGCCGGCGCCGATATGGTTGCGCCATACCTCGATATCGCTGCGCGTGACGCCCGTGTCGGCCGCCAGGATGAACAGCACCGCATGCGCATTCGGGATCAGGTTCAGCGTCAGTTCCGGCTCAGTGCCGATGGCGTTCAGCCCGGGCGTGTCGAGGATTACCAGGCCCTGTTTCAGCAGCGGATGGGGGAAGTTGATGATGGCGTGGCGCCACATCGAGATTTCCACCTGGCCGTTCTCGTCGAGCATGGCCGGCGCATCCGCGTCGTCGGCATCGTACAGGCCGTAGCGCGCCGCTTCCTCGACGCCGACTTTTTTCGTCAGGCTGACCTGGCGGATGGCTTCCTGCATGTCGCCGCCCGCATCGATGTTCAGGGGCAGGACGGTCCAGGCGGCGGGCAGGTCGCGGTAGTCGCTGGTCGACAGGTTCTGCGCGCGCGTCTCGATGGGCAGCAGGCGGATCGACGGCGGCCAGGCCGCGTCGTACAGCAGCTCGGTGGGACACATGGTGGTGCGTCCCGCGCCCGAGGGCAGGATGCGCTGGCCGTAGTCGGCAAAGAAGATGGCGTTGATCAGCTCGGATTTGCCGCGCGAGAATTCCGCCACGAAGGCCACGGACAGGCGGTCATCGAGCAGGCGGGAGACACAGCGCGCCAGGCGCAGCGCGGAGGCGCCGTCGACCAGGCCCGCCGCGCTGGCGGCCTGCCGGTAAGCCTGCAAGGCGGCCAGCACGTCCTGGCGCCATGCGCTGTATTGTTCCAAGTCCCTGACCATCTGGCTCCCTTTGCGAGTGACTTACTTTTGGCAATGCACGCAGTAAAACGTGGACCGCTGGCCCTGCACGATTTGCCGGATCGGCGCGCCGCACACGCGGCATGGCTTGCCCGTGCGGTTGTACGTGAAATACGTCTGCTGGAAGTAGCCGGACTGGCCGTTTACGCCGATGAAGTCGCGCAGGGTGCTGCCGCCTTGCACGATGGCTTCGGCCAGCACGTCGCGGATCGCCTGCGCCAGTTTCTCATAGCGCGCCAGGCCGATGCGCTTGGCTGGCGTCTTCGGGTTGATCCCGGCGCGGAACAGGCTTTCGGAACAGTAGATATTGCCCACGCCGACGACGATGTCGCCCGCCATCAGCACCTGCTTGATGCTGCTGCCCTTGTTGCGCGTTTTCTCGAACAGCAACTGGCCCGTGAAGCCGCCCTCCAGCGGTTCCGTGCCCAGGCCGCGCAGCAGCACGTGGCTGTCGAGCGGGCCGTCGGCCTCGTCGTGCCACAGCACGGCGCCGAAGCGGCGCGGATCCGTCATGCGCAGCACCTGGCTGGCGCCGTCCGCGTCTTCCACGACGAGGTCGAAATGGTCGTGCTTTTGCGCCTCGGTGCCAGCTGGCAGCACGCGCAGGTGGCCCGACATGCCCAGGTGGATGATCAGGGTGCCGTGGCGGAAGTGGATCAGCAGGTATTTGCCGCGCCGCCCCGTCAGGCCGATGGTCTGGCCCGACAATTGCTCGCCCAGGGCGGGAGGGAAGGGCCAGCGCAGGCCGTCGCGGCGCAGCACGACGGAGCGCACGGCGCGTCCTTCGAGATGGGGCGCGACACCGCGCCGTGTGACTTCGACTTCTGGCAATTCTGGCATAGGGCTCGGACGTATGGAAACTGGGTCAAAAACAGCTGGATTGCAGGCCGGCGGCGGGCCCGTACACCTTGCCTCACGCTGACGTATATATTTCGTTACATACGTGAAGTACGCAATGATCGGGTTGGGCGTAGAATCAAACTTTGCCGTATAGCCAGGATCAGCCTTTGAAAAACGCTTTCGCCATTGTAACCTTGTCCGCCCTGATGGCCACGCATGCCATGGCGCAGACGCCTGTCGCCCCTGCCGATGCCGCGGCCAGCCCCTCTGCGGCCGCACCCGCCGCGCCGCAGGAAGCGGGTGCCGAATCCAGCGAGGGCGCCAAGGCGGACGGCTTGCCCAAGGTCGAATTGAGCAGCGACCTGCTGTACAAGCTGACGCGCGCGGAAATGGAATTCAAGAGCGGCCAGTGGCAGGGGCCGTACGTGACCATGATGGTGGCGGCGCAGCAGACGCGCGACCCGCGCCTGGCGCGCCGCGCGTCCGAAATGGCGCTGGCGGCCAAGCAGGGCGGCGAGGCGCTGGCTGCCATCCGCCTGTGGCGCGAACTGGCGCCCGAATCCGACGAGGCGACCCAGTTCTTCCTCGGTTTCGTCGTCCTGACCGACAAGATCGAGGAAGCCGAGCCGATTTTCGCCGAGCGCCTGGCCAATGCGCCGCCCGGCGCGCGCGGCGTGGCCCTGTTCCAGATGCAGCAGATCCTCTCGCGCTCGAACGACAAGCTGTATGCGTACTCGATGGTGACGCGCCTGGTACAGCCCTACCTGGACATGTTCGAGGCGCACCTGGTGCTGGCGCAGGGCGCCCTGTCGATCGGCGAGCGTGAGCGCGCCATCGGCGAAGCGAACAAGGCGCTGGCCATCAAGCCCAATTCCGAGCTGGCCGCGCTGACCCTGGCGCAGGTGACGGGCGAGCCCGAGGCGGCAGGCAAGGTGCTGGCCGCCTTCCTGGAAAAGAATCCGGACGCGGTCGAAGTGCGCGCCGCCTATGCGCGCCTGCTGGTCGAACAGAAGCAGCTCGAACCGGGGCGCGATCAATTCCTGCTGCTGCTGAAAAGCCAGCCCGATAACGTGGCCGCCCTGTATGCGCTCGGCATCGTGGCGTTGCAGCTGGAAGACACCAAGGGCGCCGAGCAGTACTTCAAGCGCTTCCTGGCCGTGCTCGAGAAAACCCCCGGCGACGCGCGCGATCCGTTCAAGGCCCTGATGATACTGTCGCAGATTGCCGAAACGCGCGGCGACATGGCCGGCGCCATCGCCTGGCTGGACAAGGTCGACAACAGCGCCTCGGCCGGCTATGTCGATGCCCGTTTGCGCCGCGCACAACTGATCGCCCGTGGCGGCAATCTCGATGCGGCGCGCAAGGCGCTGTCGGAAATCGAAACGGACGACCCGGCAAGCCAGGCGCAGGTGCTGCTGGTCGACGCGCAATTCCTGCGCGACGCCGGCTATGTGCAAAGCGCCTACACGGTGCTGGAAAACGCCTTGCTGCGCTTCCCCGACAACCCGGAACTGCTGTACGACTATGCCCTGCTGGCCGAGCGCCTGGATAAACTGGACTTGATGGAAGCGAGCCTGCGTCGCGTGATGGCGCTGGCGCCGGACAACCAGCACGCGTATAACGCGCTCGGCTACTCGCTGGCCGAGCGCGGCATCCGCTTGCCGGAAGCCCACGCCCTGATCGAAAAGGCCTTGCAGATGGCGCCAGGCGACCCGTTCATCATGGACAGCATGGGCTGGGTACAGTTCCGCATGGGCAACCTGGCCGCGGCGGAAAACGCGCTGCGCCGCGCCTACGCCGTGCGCAGCGATCCGGAAATCGCCGTCCACCTGGGCGAAGTGCTGTGGCAGAAGGGCGAGAAGGACGAGGCACAGAAGCTGTGGCGCGAGGCGCAAGGCAAGGATCCGAAAAACGATGCGCTGAAAAGCACCCTGGCGCGCCTGAATGTCAGCTTGTGATCGAATCGATTAACTCAACTATCAAACCAGCGCCATGGCGCTGGTTTTTCCTTGTGCCCATGCCAAAAAATCTCCTTGCGCTCTCCGCTCTCTGCCTGGCCCTGTCGGCCTGCTCGACCCTGACCTCGCCCTTCTCGTCCGGCGCCGCGCCATCGGGCAAGGCTGTCGCGCCTTACCGCGAGCAGGTGGAGCTGACGGGCCGTTTGAACGTCGTGTACCAGAAGGAGGACAAGCCTGAATCGGCCACCGTCAATTTCAACTGGCAGCAGACGGCGCAGCGCACGGACGTGACCCTGTACTCGCCCGTGGGCAGCACCCTGGCCACCATCGCCGTCACGCCGCACGAGGCCGTGCTGACGCAGAGCGGCAAGGCGCCGCGCCGCGCGCCCGACGTCGATGCCCTGAGCGCGCAGATGCTGGGCTGGTCCCTGCCCGTATCGGGCTTGCGCGACTGGCTGCAGGGCTATGCCGTGGGCGCCGACGGCAAGCGCTTCGTCGCTTCGCCGGCCAACGACAGCGTGACGACCAAGGATGGCTGGCGCCTGCGCTATGTGTCGTGGCAGGAAGTAGGGCAAAATGCGTCCGACAATGCACCGGGCAGCTTGCCCCAACCGCGGCGTATCGATGCCGAACGCAATGCCAGCGCCCAGGCCGACGCCGTGTCGCTGCGCATCGTGCTCGATCCCGCTCCCTCCGCACCCGCACCATGACACTGACGACCCTGAACAATTGCCCGGCCCCGGCCAAGCTGAACTTATTTCTGCACGTCAACGGCCGCCGCGCCGACGGCTACCACCTGCTGCAGACGGTGTTCCAGTTGCTCGACCATGGCGACACCCTGCATTTCGCGCTGCGCGACGATACGGCGATACGCCGCGTGACGGCGCTGGCCGGCGTGCCGGAAGAGCAGGACCTGATCATCCGTGCCGCGCAGCTGCTGCAGGCGGAAGTGCTGCGCCGCACGGGCGCCTTGCCGCGCGGCGTAGACATCGCCATCGACAAGGTGCTGCCCATGGGCGGCGGCCTTGGCGGCGGCTCGTCCGATGCGGCCACGGCCCTGATGGCGCTGAACCGCCTGTGGCAGGCGGGATTGACGCGCGAGGAATTGATGGCGCTGGGCTTGCCGCTGGGCGCCGATATCCCGTTTTTCATCTTTGGCGAGAACGCGTTTGCCGAAGGCGTGGGGGAGGCCTTGCAGCCCGTCGCCACGCCCGAATGCTGGTATGTGGTGATCGAGCCGGGCGTGCAAGTGCCCACCGCGGCAATTTTTTGCGCGGAAGGCTTGACGAGGAATACCGAAGCCGTCACAATAGCGGACTTTTCCAGGCACCTCGCAGAAGGAAACGATGCGGGCGGGTTCGGTAAAAATGATTTACAGCAAGTGGCATGCAGTCTTTTCAAGCCGGTAGCAGATGCGGTAGAATGGCTGGGTGCTTACGGTGAGGCCAGGATGACTGGTTCCGGTGCTTGTGTATTTAGTGCGTTTTCCAGTGCGGAAGAAGCAGATGCGGTGCTCAGCAATGTGCCACCGGTCTGGGTAGCCTGGAAGGCAAAAGCGCTAAATCGCCACCCGATGCTCACGGTGTTGTGAATTAAAGTAAGCAGCAAAAAAAGATTTTGCTTAGCGTCAAATAGTCGGTATAATACTGGCCAACATGACGGCAAGCAGTCAGTTGCGTAGGGGAATCGCCAAGCTGGTTAAGGCACTGGATTTTGATTCCAGCATGCGAAGGTTCGAATCCTTCTTCCCCTGCCACCCATTTCACCGTAGTCTGTCGATGCGAAGTTAGCGTCCAGTACGGGAAAAAGCAGATATGTCGCCACGCGGCATATTCTAAACAATGACTGACCGGGCCTATGCCCGGTTAGTGCTTTTCAAGACTTCTATATCACCTCTTGGGACTCCCATGGCTTACGAAAACCTGATGGTTTTTACCGGCAACGCGAATCCAGCGTTAGCAGAGGGGGTCGCAAAAAACCTCGGCATCCCTCTCGGTAAAGCAAACGTTTCGAAATTCTCTGACGGCGAAGTAATGGTCGAGATTAACGAAAACGTGCGCGGCAAGGATGTTTTTGTTTTGCAATCCACCTGTGCTCCAACCAACGACAGCTTGATGGAAATCATGCTGATGGTTGATGCCTTGAAACGTGCTTCCGCTGGCCGCATCACCGCCGCGATTCCCTACTTCGGCTACGCCCGCCAAGACCGCCGTCCACGCTCCGCGCGTGTGGCGATTTCGGCCAAGGTGGTGGCGAACATGCTGGAAGAAGCCGGTGTCGAGCGCGTCCTGATCATGGATCTGCACGCCGACCAAATCCAAGGTTTCTTCGATATTCCTGTCGATAACATCTACGCTTCGCCAATTTTGCTGGGCGACCTGCAAAAGAAAAACTACCAGGATCTGCTGGTCGTGTCGCCGGACGTCGGCGGTGTGGTACGTGCGCGCGCCCTGGCAAAACGCCTGGGCTGCGACCTGGCCATCATCGACAAGCGTCGTCCAAAAGCGAACGTGTCCGAAGTGATGAACATCATCGGTGAAGTCGAAGGCCGCAACTGCGTGATCATGGATGACATGGTCGACACGGCAGGCACCCTGACCAAGGCTGCCGAAGTGCTCAAAGAGCGCGGCGCGAAAAAAGTCGTGGCGTATTGCACGCACGCGGTGCTGTCCGGCCCGGCGATCGACCGTATTTCGGCTTCGCCACTCGATGAGCTGGTCGTGACCGACACGATTCCCCTGTCCGAAGCGGCCCTGGCCTGCGGCAAGATCCGTCAATTGACGTGCGCGCCGCTGCTGGCCGAGACGTTCAAGCGCATCATCAAGGGTGATTCGGTTATTTCCCTCTTTATCGATTAATTCGGTAAACAGAAACAGACGTAATGCCTGCGGCGCGACCGGCTTTTTGCCTGTTGCGCCGCAGTGTTTTAGTTTTCGGGGCGCATATGCGCCCATTTTCGAGGATTCCTGGTCGCGGGAGTCTTCATAACACAAGGCGCAAGCCTTGTTCTTCTTGGAGTTTCACATGAAAGTTATCGCATTTAAACGCGAATTGCAAGGTTCCGGAGCGAGCCGCCGCCTGCGCATTTCCGGCCAAACCCCTGGTATCGTCTACGGTGGCGCTGAAGCCCCGGTGCTGATCTCGCTGGATCACAACGCCCTGTACCACGCGTTGAAAAAAGAAGTTTTCCACTCGTCCATCCTGGACCTGGAAATCGACGGCGTTTCCCAGCAAGTTTTGTTGCGCGACTTCCAAGTCCACGCATACAAACAACTGGTTCTGCACGCTGACTTCCAGCGCGTTGACGCTAAGCAAGCTATCCACGTGAAAGTTGCTCTGCACTTCATCAACGCTGACGTTTCCCCAGCAGTCAAACTGCATGGCGCGACCATCAGCCACGTTGCCAACGAAATCGAAGTTTCGTGCCTGCCAGGCCAACTGCCAGAATTCATCAACGTTGACCTGTCGAACATCGACGTCGGTCACTCGCTGCACGTCGGCGACCTGGTCCTGCCAGCTGGCGTGACCGCTGTCACCCACGGCGCCAACCTGACCATCGCTACCGCTTCGGTACCGGCTGGCCATGTTGCTGCTGAAGCCGCTGCTGCTGAAGTTGTTGCTGACAAGAAGTAATTCTGCCGCCGCAGTCATGCGGTAGTCGCAAGGAAAAACCCGCCTGGTTCGTCCCGGCGGGTTTTTTTCCGCCCGTTTTCACCGATAATACGTTTTTACACTGCAGACACAGCCATGCCCATACGCCTGATCGTCGGCCTCGGCAATCCGGGACCCGAGTACGAACAAACCCGCCACAATGCCGGCTTCTGGCTGGTGGACAACCTTGCCAACAGCTTGCCCGGCACGCGCTTGCAGCGCGATTCGCGCTACAACGCCATGCTGGCGAAAACGTCGATTGGCGGCAACGAAGTCTGGCTGCTCGAACCGCTGACTTTCATGAACCGCTCGGGCCAGTCCGTGGGCGCGCTGGCGCGTTTCTTCAAGATTGCCGCCGATGAAGTGCTGGTGGTGCACGATGAACTCGACCTGATGCCGGGCATCGCGCGCCTGAAGAAGGGCGGCTCGGCCGGCGGCCACAATGGCTTGAAGGACATCACGGCCGCGCTGGGCACGCAGGATTACTGGCGCTTGCGCCTCGGCATCGGCCATCCGCGCACCCTGAGCCTGCAGCAGCAGGTGGCCGATTTCGTGCTGCACCGTCCGCGCCGCGAAGACCAGGAGCTGATCGAGCAAGCCATCGAGAAGTCCCTGCAAGTCATGCCGCTGATTGTCGACGGCAAGTTCGAGGCGGCGACGATGAAGCTGCATACGGCCTGATGACAACACGATGCGCCTGCATAGGCGTCGTTTGGCCATCATCAGGCTTTTGAAGCGCGCGTGACACGGGTACAATTGACCCCTTGAAATGCAGCATACGCACTATCCCCGGAAAATGGTGAGCAATCGCCCCGTTTCCCTAACAGCACGGCAAGCACGCCGATAGACGGCGCCATGTGCTTTGATTATTAAAGGTTTTCCATGAGTCTCCAATGCGGTATCGTCGGCTTGCCGAACGTCGGCAAGTCCACCCTGTTCAATGCACTGACGAAAGCCGGCATTCCGGCTGAAAACTATCCGTTCTGCACCATCGAGCCGAACGTCGGCGTCGTCGAAGTGCCGGATCCACGCATGGATGCGCTGGCCGCGATCGTCAAGCCGGAACGCATGGTCAACGCCATCGTGGAATTCGTCGACATCGCCGGCCTGGTGGCCGGTGCATCGAAGGGCGAGGGCCTGGGCAACCAGTTCCTGTCGCATATCCGCGAAACGGACGCCATCGTCAACGTCGTGCGCTGCTTCGAAGATGACAACGTCATCCACGTGGCCGGCAAGATCAACCCGCTCGACGACATCGAAGTCATCCAGACCGAACTGGCGCTGGCCGACATGGGCACCGTGGAAAAAGCCATCCACCGCGAAAACAAGAAAGCCCGTTCGGGCGACAAGGACGCGGCCAAGCTGCTGGCCATCATGGAACGCATGATGCCTTACCTGAACGACGCCAAACCGGTGCGCGCGATGGGCCTGGACGCCGACGAAATGGAGCTGATCAAGCCTTTGTGCCTGATCACGGCCAAGCCGGCCATGTTCGTGGCCAACGTGTCCGACACGGGTTTCACCAACAACCCGCTGCTGGACCAGCTGACGGCCTATGCGCAATCGCAAAACGCGCCTATCGTCGCCATCTGCGCGGCACTGGAAGCGGAAATCGCCGACCTCGACGATGCCGACAAGGGCGCTTTCCTGGCCGACATGGGCATGGAAGAGCCAGGCCTGGACCGCCTGATCCGCGCCGGCTACAAGCTGCTGGGCCTGCAAACCTACTTCACGGCGGGCGTGAAGGAAGTGCGCGCCTGGACCATCCCCGTCGGCGCCACGGCGCCACAGGCGGCCGGCGTGATCCACACAGACTTCGAACGCGGCTTCATCCGCGCGCAAACCATCGCCTATGACGACTTCATCGCCTACAAGGGCGAAGCGGGTGCCAAGGAAGCGGGCAAGATGCGCGCCGAGGGCAAGGAATACGTGGTCAAGGATGGCGACGTGCTGAACTTCCTGTTCAACGTCTAATTCCCGACGCTAGCCCCCTGCCTGGGCATGGGGCGTCAATGAACCCTGCAAATCCCTGGTTTGCAGGGTTTTTTATCGCCTGCTGATGGGGCGCCGATGGCTTGCGGATTGACGTGCCCGCAGTCGCCCGGTTGCGGCGATCTTGTGCTTCCGTATATAATGAGAATAATTCTCATTTATAATTCGATGCGCCATCATACGGTGGCCATGGCAACAGGAAGGGTATCGTGGGCACCGCCGAGTTAGCGCTTCAGCAACAAGTCAGCAGTCTGTACACCGACCACCATAGCTGGCTGCGGGGCTTGCTGCGCCGCAAGCTGGGCAATGCCTTCGATGCGGCCGACCTGGCGCACGATGTCTACCTGCACCTGATGAAGACGGGGCGCGTGCCGCCGGCCGGGGAATCGCGCCGTCACCTGACGCAGATCGCCAACGGCATGGTGATCGACCTGTACCGGCGCCGCCAGATCGAGGCGGCCTACCTGGAAGTACTGGCCCTCGTGCCCGAGGCGCTGGCGCCGTCCGAGGAAGAGCGCGCGCTGGTGCTCGAGGCGCTGACGGAAATCGACGCCGTGCTGCAGCAGCTGCCTGCGAAGGCGCGCAAGGCTTTGCTGCTGTGCAAGCTGGACGGCATGAGCTACCGCGACATCGCCGCCGAACTCCAGGTGTCCGTCTCGTCCGTCGAGAAATACATCGCCGCCGGCTTGCTGGCCTGCTACCAGGCCTTGCACGGCCCGGGACACTGAGCCCGCATGGCCATGCCGCTGCCCGACAGCCGTACTGGCGACGATGGCGCCATCATCGATGCCGCCATCGTCCAGCGGGCGGCCGAGTGGATGGCCCGCCTGTGGTCCGATGACGCCAGCAACGCGGACCAGGTCGCCTGTGCCCGCTGGCGCGCCGCCCACCCGCATCATGACCTTGCCTGGCGCCGCCTGCAGGCGTTCGAGGGCAAGCTGCACGGCGTGCCGCGCGACGCGGCCAGGCATGCGCTGCATGCGCCGGCGCCCGCCGCCCACCTGAACCGCCGCCGCGCCCTGAAACTGCTGGCGCTGATCCTGCCAGTGGGCGGCATGGCGTACGCGCTGCGCGGCACGGACAGCTGGCAAGTCGCCACGGCCGGCCACAGCACGGCCACCGGCGAGATCCGCGAGATGATCCTGCCCGACGGCACGCGCGTGATGCTGGCCTCGGCATCCGCCATCGACGTGCGTTTCGACGCCAGCGAGCGCCTGCTGCTCTTGCGGGCCGGCGAAATCCTCGTCACGACGGCGCACGATGCGGCGCAGCGGCCTTTCCGCGTGCAAAGCCGCCACGGCACCGTGCGGGCGCTGGGCACGCGTTTTACCTTGCGGCAAGAAGAGCACGTGTCGAGGGTCGCCGTGTTCGAGGGCGCCGTCGAGGTGCGCCTCGCGCATGCGCCCGACCGCCCCGTGCGCATCGACATGGGGCAGGGCGCCGTCTTCTCGGCCGACATCGTGCAGTCTGCGGCGCCCGTCTCCGCCGGCGCCGCGGCCTGGGCGCGCGGCATGCTGGTGGCCGACGACATGCGCCTCGATGCCCTGATCGCCGAACTGGCCCGCTACCGCCCCGGCCTGCTGCGCTGCGATCCGGCCGTGGCCGCCCTGAAGGTCAACGGCGTCTTCCCGCTGCGCGACACGGACCGCGCCCTGCACAACCTGGCGCTGGCCTTGCCCATCCAGATCCTGGCGCGCACGCGCTACTGGGTAACCGTGCAGGCCGCATCCTGAGGTTTTTTGCATGGGATGCGGCGCCTGATTGAGGGTTTGGCATTCTCGTTCGGGATATAGGGTGAGAGCCACTCTTTTCTTTTGACACCATGCCTGTCCTTTTTTCATGAGCACCCATGACGCGGCCCCGGCCGCACCCAAACAAGCCGGCCCGATCCGCCGGATATTGAGCCCCATACGCGGGCGCCTGATCGTCGCGGCCGTGCTGGCCGGCGTGGGCAGCATGCTCACGCTGGTGCCGCTGGCCGGCATCGCGCACCTGGCAAGAATGGCCCTGGTCCCTGCGGAAGCGCTGTCGGCAGCCGACATCTGGCCCACCATCCTCGCCAGCGTCGCTTGCCTGTTCGCCGGCATGGCGCTGCTCGCGCTGGGCGAACTGGCCGCGCACCTGGCCGACAACCGCATCACCCACCACCTGCGCCTGCAAGCCATGCAGCGCCTGGGGCAAGTGCCGCTGGGCTGGTTCACCAGCCGGGCATCGGGCGAGGTCAAGCAGGCGATGCAGGACGACATCAATACCCTGCACAGCCTCACCGCGCATTTTTATACGACGACGGGGCGCGCCGTGGGCGCCATCCTGATTTCGCTGCTCTACCTGTTTGCCATGGACTGGCGCATGGCCATCATCGCCATCCTGCCCTTTCCCGGCTTTTTCCTGTTCTTCGGCAAGGCCATGAAGGCCAGCGCAGGCAATATGGAGCAATTCGTCGCCGGCATGGGGCGCATCAACAATGCGGTGGTGGAATTCGTCAACGGCATTCCCGTGGTCAAGGCGTTTGGTGCCACGGGCCGCGCGCACGGCAGCTACCGCGCGGCCGTCGACGGGTTTGCGGACGCTTTTGCCGCCTTCACGCGACCGCTGGTGGGCTCGATGGCCAACGCCAACGCCCTGATCGCACCCGTGGCCGTGCTGGGCGTGGTGGTGATCGCCGGCACCGTATTCGTGGTGCTGGGCTGGATGGCGCCCGTCGACGTGCTGCCGTTCGCCCTCGTGGCGCCGGGCATGTCCGCGCCGATGCTGCTGCTGCACTATCTGACGCACGACCTCAACAACGCCACCGGCGCCGCCCAGCGCGTGCTGGCCTTGCTCGAGACGCCCGTGCTGGCGCAGCCTGCGCCCGACGAGCAGCAGCTGCCAGCTGGCACGGAAATTTGCGTGGAAGGCGTCAGCTATGCCTACGATGGACACAACAAGGTGCTGTCGGACATCCGTTTTACCTTGCAGCCCGGCACGGTCACAGCCATCGTCGGCGCTTCCGGGTCCGGTAAATCGACCCTGGCGCGGCTGCTGCTGCGCTTTTTCGATCCGACGCAAGGGCGCATCACCCTGGGCGGCGTCGACCTGCGGCACATCGCCACGTCCGAACTGTACCGGCGCATCGGCTTCGTGCTGCAGGAAGTGCGCCTCATCCACGCCAGCGTGCGCGAGAACATCGCGCTGGGCCGGCCGGCGGCCAGCGGGCACGAGGTGGAGCAAGCGGCGCGCCTGGCGAACATCCATGAGCGCATCCTGGCCTTGCCGCGCGGCTACGACTCGGTGATCGGCGAAGACGCGCAATTGTCGGGCGGCGAGCTGCAGCGCGTGAGCATCGCCCGCGCCGTGCTGCTCGATCCGGCCGTGCTGGTGCTCGACGAAGCCACGGCGGCGGCCGATGCCGAAAACGAGGTGGCGATCCAGGATGCGCTGTCGCGCTTTGCCCGCGGCCGCACCTTGCTGGTGATCGCGCACCGGCTCGACACCATCATGCACGCCGACCACATCATCGTCGTCGAACATGGCGCCATCGTCGAGCAGGGCAGCCATGCCGCCTTGCTCGCCGACCAGGGGCGCTACGCGCAACTGTGGGCGCTGGGCGGCTATCAGGAATTCCAGGAAGAGGCGCACCCGTCATGCTGAAGACTTTTATTCAATTGCTGGGCGATGATGCGCCCGTCTTCCGCCGCTATGCGTGGATGGCGCTTGCCTATGGCCTGCTCAGCGGGCTCACCGTCACGGCGCTGGTGCTGGCCCTGGGCCGGCTGCTGGCCGGCGATACGGGGGGCGCGGCGCTGTGGCTGCTCGTGCTGCTGGCCGGGCTGGCGGCTTGCTGGGCCTGGCGGCGCCAGGTGGAAAGGGCAGGCGTGCGCGTCGGCGTGACGGTCTTGCGGGGCGCACGCCAGCGCCTCGGCGACCACGTGGCGCGCCTGCCTGTCGGCTGGTTCACGCCGGAAAACACGGCGCGTCTCGGCCATGTCATCACGCAAGGCATGATGAATGTGGCCCAGCTGCCAGCGCACGTGCTGACGCCGCTGATCTGCGGTGCCGTCACGCCCGTGGTGCTGATCGCCGCGCTGTTCGTGCTGCACTGGCAGCTGGGCCTGATCGCCCTGTTGGCGCTGCCCATCCTGGCCGGCACCTTGCGGCTTACCGCGCATATGGGGCAGCGCGCCGACGACGCCTACCACCAGCATTTTGCCCAGACCAGCCAGCGCCTGATTGAGTTTGCGCAAGCGCAGTCCGTGTTGCGCGCCTTCAATGGCGACGGCAGCGGCGAGGGCGGCGGCACGCGCTTCCTGCAGCAAGCCATCGACGAGCAGCGCGCCTCGGGTACGCGGCTCATTTACCTGTCGTCACTGTCGGCCGTGCTCAACGCGTGGGCCGTGCAAGCCATCTTCGCCGCCTTGCTGGTCGCCGCCGCGCTGTGGCTGAACAGCCTGCTGGGCGGTGCAGCCGACGCGAAGGATGCCATTGCCGTCATCGTGGCGTTGCTGCTGGTGGTGCGCCTTGTCGATCCGCTGCAGGAAGTGGCCAGCTATGGCGAAGTGCTGCGCGGCGCGCGCGGCCAGCTTGACGCGGCGCGCGCCATTCTCGCCGTGCAGCCGCTGCCGGAAGCGGCCGCGCCGCAAGCGCCGCGCGATGGCGCGGTCGAGCTGCGCGACGTGGCTTTCCGCTATGCACAGGATCAGCCCGACGTATTGACGGGCATCAATCTGCATATTGCACCGGGCAGCATGACGGCGCTGATCGGCGCTTCCGGTTCCGGCAAGACCACCCTGGTGCGGCTGATCGCGCGCTTCTTCGACGTCAGCCAGGGCGCGCTGCTGGTGGGCGGCGTCGATGTGCGTGCCATGTCCAGCGAGCAATTGGCAGGCCAGATCAGCCAGATTTTCCAGGACAGTTATCTGTTCCAGGGCAGCATCGGCGACAACATCCGCATCGGCAAGCCGGACGCCAGCGATGCGCAAGTGCTGGAGGCGGCGCGACAGGCAGGCGTGGCCGAGATCATCGCGCGCTTGCCGCAGGGCCTCGCTACGCCTGTGGGCGAGGGGGGCGCGCGCCTGTCCGGGGGCGAGCGCCAGCGTATCGCGATTGCCCGCGCGCTGGTCAAGGATGCACCGATTTTGCTCGTCGACGAAGCGACGGCCGCGCTTGACGCGGAAAACCAGGCCGCCGTCGCCGAAGCGCTGGCGCGGCTGCGCGGCAAGCGCACCGTGATCGTCATCGCGCACCAGTTGTCGACGGTGGCCATGGCCGACCAGATCGTCGTGCTCGAGGGCGGCACGCTCCGCGAGCAGGGCGCGCCGGACGTCCTGCGCGAGCAGAACGGCCTGTATGCGCATTTCCTGGCCCAGCGCCAGGCGGCCAAGGGCTGGCGCATCGCCGCGCCCGCGCGCCAGCCTGGAACGGAGTCCGGCATTTGACACGCGCGCGTCTGCTTTTCCTGTTCTTCCTGCTGTGCTGTGCTTCGCTGCTGGTGGGGGCGCGGGACATTGCCTGGACGCAGCTGTTTGCGCTGTCCGACGCGCTGTCCGGCGATGCCTGGCTGACCCTGACGGCCAGCCGCTTGCCCCGTCTGGCGGCGCTGGTGCTGACAGGCGTGGGCCTGTCCGTCTGCGGCGTCATCCTGCAGCACATCGTGCGCAACAAATTCGTCGAGCCGGCCACGTCGGGCGGCCTCGATGCGGCCAAGCTGGGCATCCTCGTGTCGCTGACGGCCGCGCCCGCGGCGGGCGCGGCCGGCAAGATGGCGTTCGCGCTGGTGTTCTGCCTTGCCGCCAGCCTCGTGTATGTGGCCCTGATCCGCCGCATCCGCTTCAAGAACACGATACTCGTGCCCGTCATCGGCCTCGTGTATGGCGGCGTGCTCAGCGCCGTGGCCGAGTTCTATGCCTACCGCAACAATATCCTGCAAAGCATGCAGGGCTGGCTGCTCGGCGATTTTTCCCGGATCGTCCAGGGCAACTATGAAATCATCTATCTGGTCCTGCCCATCGTCGCCCTCACATACCTGTACGCGCAGCGCTTTACCGTGCTGGGCATGGGCGAGGGCATGGCTACCAGCCTGGGCTTGAACCATGGCGCCACGGTGGCGCTGGGTCTGGTGCTGGTGGCCGTCACGGTGGCGGCCACGGTGATCACGGTGGGGGCGATCCCGTTCGTCGGCCTGGCCATTCCCAATCTGGTGGCGCTGCGCTACGGCGACAACCTGGCGCGCACCCTGCCCATCGTGGCGCTGGGCGGCGCCGCGCTGCTGCTGGCCTGCGACATCGCAGGGCGATTGCTGATCTACCCGTTCGAAGTGCCGATCGGCCTGACGGCGGGCGGCGTGGGCGGCGTGCTGTTCCTCGTGCTGATCATCCGGGGGCGGCGATGAAGCGCATGCTCAAGCGGCAGGCGCTCTGGCTGGCCGTTGCCGTGCTGGCGCTGGCTTTCCTCTTCCTCGGCGCGAATCTGGACTTCGCTTACATCATCCCGAAACGGCTGGCGCGGCTGGCCGCCATCGTCATCGGCGGCGTCTGCGTGGCTGTCTCGTCCATCGTGTTCCAGACCATCGCCGGCAACCGTATCCTGACGCCGGCCGTCATGGGCTATGAGGCCGTGTATGTGCTGCTGCAGTCGCTGCTGGTTCTCGCGATGGGCATGCACAGCGTGCTGCTGCTGGGGCAGGACGGCAATTTCATGTTGTCCATCGCCCTGATGCTCGCCTATTCCTGGGCCATCCACTATTGGCTGTTCCGTGATGGCAAGAACAATGTGTATTTCCTGCTGCTGCTGGGGTTTGTCCTGACCATGGTGCTCGGCACGTTCACCCAGTTCATCCAGCTGCGCATCAGTCCCGGTGAATTTGCCATTTTGCAAGGTTTTAGCCAGGCATCGTTCAACAGGGCGCAGCCCGGGCAACTGCTGGCATCGGCGCTGCTGGTGGGCGCCGCCTGCCTGGTGGCCTTCAGGACCTTGCCGGCGCTCGACGTGCTGGCGCTGGGGCGCGAGCAGGCGATCTCGCTCGGCGTCGATTACCGGCGCATGGTGCGGCTGCAGCTGGCGCTGATCGCCGTGCTCGTGGCGGTGTCGACCAGCCTGCTGGGGCCGACGGCCTTCATGGGCATCTTCGTGGCGAACACGACGTATGCGCTGGCCCGCACGGCGCGCCACCGCGTCACCTTGCCGCTGGGATGCGCCATCGCCATCGCCATCTTCTTGCTCGCCCAGCTGCTGGTCGAGCACGTTTTCAATTACCGGACCACCGTCGGCATCCTCGTCAACCTGGTGTGTGGCGCGTATTTCCTTGCGCTCATGGTCCGCACCCGAGGCACAGCATGATCCACGTCAAACATATCGCCAAAACCTATGGCGCCAAAAGCGTGCTGGCCAACGTCAGCGCGCAGTTCCCCAAGGGACAGGTGACGTCCCTGATCGGTCCCAACGGTGCCGGCAAGACCACCTTGCTGATGCTCATCGCGCGCCTGCTGGAGCCGAGCAGCGGCGATATCACGATCGGCGGGCGCAGCATCGCGCACATCAAGGTCAAGGACTATGCGCGGCAAGTGGCCACCCTGCGCCAGGCGCCCGATTTCAACCTGCGCCTGACGGTGGAGGAGCTGGTCGCCTTCGGCCGCTTTCCCTACAGCCGTGGCGCGCTGACGGCGCAGGACCGGCAAGCCATCGACGAGGCCATCGCATTCCTGTCGCTCGACAATTTACGCCTGGCGTATGTCGATGAACTGAGCGGCGGCCAGCGCCAGATGGCTTTCCTGGCCATGACGATAGCCCAGCAGACCGATATCTTGCTGCTCGACGAGCCGCTCAACAACCTGGACATGAAACACGCCGTGCAGATCATGCGCGCGCTGCGCCGCCTGTGCGACGAACACGGGCGCACCGTGATCCTGGTGATTCACGACATCAATTTCGCCGCCAACTATTCGGACCACATCGTCGCCATGCAGGGCGGCAGCGTACGCTTTTCCGGCCCCGCGCACGAGGTCGTGACCGGGGAGCGCTTGCGGGCGCTGTACGACATCGATTTCGACATCGTGCGCAATGAACGCGGCTGCGTCTGCAATTACTTTACCCCCACAGGAGCTTGACATGATCTGGAACCAACCTTTCTGCGCGCTTGCCGTGCTGCTCACCGCCGTGGCCGCCTTGCAGGGCTGCGCCGACAAGACGGCGAGCACGCCGCCGGCGCCTGCCGCTTCCGCCTCGCAGCAAGCGTTTACTCCCATCACGATCGAACACAAGCTGGGCGCGACCGTGATACCCCACCGTCCGCACCGTGTGGCCGTGCTCGACATGAACGAGGTCGATTTCCTCGACCAGCTGGGCGTGCCCGTGGCCGGCATGGTGAAGGACTACGTGCCGCATTTCCTCACGCGCTACAAGGACGACGCGGGCATCCGCGACCTGGGCGCCATCGTGCAGCCCAACCTCGAGCATCTGCATGCGCTGCAGCCAGACCTGGTGCTGATGACGTCGATCCAGGCCAACCACTACATGGAGCTGAGCCAGATCGCCCCCACCCTGCACTTCGACGTGGACTTCCAGAATAGCCAGGGCAAGCACATCGACGTCGTCAAGGAGCATCTGCTGACGCTGGGACGCATCTTCGGCAAGGAAGACGTGGCCCGCCAGAAAGCCGCCGAGCTCGATGCGAAGGTGGCCGCGGTGCGCCAGGTGACGCAGGAACGTCCCGAGAAGGCCCTGATCGTGATGCACAACAACGGCGCCTTCAGCGCGTTTGGCGTGCAGTCGCGCTACGGCTTCGTCTTCGACGCGCTGGGCGTGAAGCCGGCCAGCACGGCCGTCGAGGCGGGCTTGCACGGCCAGCCGATATCCAGCGAATTCATCCAGCAAGCCAATCCCGACATCCTTTACGTGGTGGACCGCACGGCCGTGATGGAGCGCCGTCCCGTCATGACGGCCGAGCAGATGGCCAATCCGCTGTTGCGCCAGACCAATGCCTGGAAGAACGGCCGCGTCGTCTTCGTCGATGCCGATGCCTGGTACATCACGGCGGCCAGCGTGACGTCGCTGAAACTGCTGATCGACGATGTGCTCAAGGGCTATCAATGATAGAGACTATTTTTTTCGTAATGAGTCGTATTTGCATTGAGGGTTTTGCCTTTTCGTTCGGGAGATAGGGTGAGAACAAGCAATCATCCCATCTGAAAGGATTTACTTTATGACCCAACGCATGGCAACGCGCCACCTCCCCGCCTTGAACCTGAGCCGCATCGCCACCGCCGTGCAACTGGCGCTGATCACGGGCTTGACCGTGGGTGCGCTGGGCATGGCGGCCCCGCAGGCGTTCGCGCAGGCGGCGCAAGCGCGGCAAGCGTTCAGCGTGCCGCCCGGTTCGCTGGGCCTGGCGCTCAACACCTTCGCGGCGGAGGCGGGCGTGGAGCTGACGGTGGATGCGGCGCTGCTGCAAGGCAAGAGCAGCGCGGGACTGTCGGGCAGCTACGGCGTGGCCGAGGGTTTTTACGCCTTGCTGCGCGGCCACGGCTTGCAGGCCGTGCGCGAAGGCAATGGCAGCTACACGGTGCGCCGCGAGAGCCTGCAGGCGCAGGGCGCGGCGGCCGAGGCGGCGGCAACCATGCCGGCCGTGACGGTCTGGGGCAAAGGCAACAGCGTGACCGATGCCTACGCGGGCGGACAGGTGGCGTCCGGCGGCCGCGTTGGGTTTTTGGGCGACAAGGATTTCATGGAAACGCCGTTCAACACCATCAGCTATACGGATAAATTCATCGAAGACCGCCAGGCCCGCGACATCACCGACGTGATTTCGGCCACGGATCCCACCGTTTTCAGCAGCGGCATGACGGGCATCATCGGCGAAAATTACTCGATTCGCGGTTTCAGTTCCGGCACCAGCGATGTCGCGTTTGGCGGCCTGTTCGGCATCTCGCCCGTGTACCGCACGTCGCCCGAAATGTTCGAGCGCATCGAAGTGCTGAAAGGGCCATCGGCCTTGCTCAATGGCATGCCGCCGGGAGGCTCGGTGGGCGGCAGCATCAACCTCGTGCCCAAGCGCGCGGGCGATGCGCCGCTGGCGCGCGTGACGGCGTCGTACATGTCCGATGCGCAGTGGGGCGGCCATATTGATCTGGGACAGCGTTTTGGCGAGCATAAACAATTCGGCATCCGCGTCAATGGCGTCTACCGCGATGGCGACGGCGCCATCGACCACCAGAAAAAGAAGACCCAGCTCGCCTCCGTGGGGCTCGACTGGCGTGGCGACGGCGCGCGTCTTTCCGCCGACCTCTACAGCAGCGAAGACCGCGCGCGGGGCTTGAACCGGGGTGTCAACCTGGCCGCCGGCTTGTCCGTGCCGCGTCCGCCGAAAGCGGAGACCTTGCTCAATCCCAGCTGGGCCTTCTATGACACGAAGGACAAGGGCGTGATGCTGCGCGGCGAGTATGACGTCAACGAACAGGTGATGGCGTATGCGGCCATCGGCGCCAGCAAGGCCGACTACCAGTCGACGGGCGCCTACCTGATCCAGGTTTTCAATACGGCCGGCGACTACCGCACCAACCTGGCCGACCTGGGGTTCAACCTGGAAAAACAGTCGGCGGAAGCGGGCGTCAAGGGCAAGTTCCGCACGGGAAGCGTTGGCCACCAATGGGCGGCGAACGCCACGTATTACCACCATACGGACAAGCAGTTCGGCCGCCGCAATGTGCTGGACAAGGACTGGATCACGAATATCTATCATCCCGTCTGGGGTCCGGCCACGCGCTTTGACGCACCGCAAATATCGAAGACGACATTGCGCCTGGCCAGCTATGGCCTCGTCGATACGCTGTCGTTTGCGCAGGATCAAGTGCAGCTGACGGTGGGCTTGCGACGCCAGGAAGTGCTCAACGACAGTTTCAACGTGAAGTCGGGTGCGCGCACTTCGCGCTATGACGCGGCCGCCACGACGCCGGCCGCCGCCCTGCTGGTCAAGGCTGCCAGGAATCTGTCGCTGTACGCCAATTACATCGAAGGCTTGAGCCAGGGGGCGACAGCGCCCATGACGGCGGCCAACGCGGGGGAGGTCTTTGCGCCATACAAGTCCAGGCAGATGGAGGCTGGCGTCAAGCTCGACCTGGGAGAATTCGCCCATACGCTGAGCGTGTATGAAATCAAGCGGCCCAGCAGCTATGTCGACCCCGTCAGCAATGTCTTTTCATTTGGCGGCGAGCAGCGCAACCGCGGCATCGACTGGGGCTTCTTCGGTTCGCCCGTGCGCGACGTGCGCCTGATGGGCGGCGTCGCGTACGTGGATCCAACCCTGGCGAGGACAAATAACGGCGTCAATCAGGGCAAGCAGGCGGCCGGCGTGCCCAGGCTGCAGGCCAAGCTGGGCGTGGAATGGGATGCGCCACCCGTGCCGGGCCTGACCCTGACGGCGAACGCGACGTCGGCGTCGAAGCAATACATCAACGAGGACAATTCCCTGTCGGTACCGGGCCGTACCGTGTATGACCTGGGTGCGCGCTACGCCACCCGCGCGGCGGGCCGGCCCCTGACCTTGCGCGCCAGCGTCAGCAACGTGGGCAACAAGGCGTACTGGGCGCTGCCGCAATGGACCAGCCTGGGCTTGGGCGCGCCGCGTACCTTCATGCTGTCGGGGACGATGGACTTTTAATACGTTTCCAGCGCTTCGCTGCGCGTGCCGCTGGCCTTGTCGGCAATGGCCAGCTGGCAGCGGTTGTCGATGACCTTGGCGTCGAAGCGGTAGCGGGCGCCGGGCTGGAAATGCATGCGGAACATGTGGATCGAGGTTTCATTGCCGCCCGTGGCCAGGGTTGTATTGCTCAGGCAACGCACGACGAGGCGGTGCTGACCGCCGTCGAGCGCGATTTCGGGCGCCTCGCTGGCCAGCTTGCTTTTATCGATCAGCAAGATGTCGGCATGGCAGACGCCGGGCGTGAGCAAGCCGCAAAAACTCAGCGGCGACTGGTAAGCCTCGATGATGGCGGGCGTGCCGGGGCCGTGCGGCCCGGCATACGGCGGCATGCTGCGGCACGCGGGCAACAGCGCGGCAAGCAGGGTAATGGGAATGAGTTTGCTGGCGGCCATGGACAATGTGCTGGCGCGCGGCGGATGCCACGCAAGCCAGACTTGCCATTATCTATAATTTTTTCTTGGATGCAATATTTTTTGTCTGCGCCGCTTAGTCATCGGCGCCGCGCGCTGGACTGCCCGAGCGGCGCCACGTCCACAGCAGGCCGATGCCGGCCGAGGTGCCGCTGTTCTGGCGCAGCAGCGGACTGGCGCGGTTGGCGGCGCCCGTGTACGTATCGTAGCGAACAAAGGCAAAGGCGCGCCAGTCCGGGTGCAGCCGGTACGAACCGCCCAGGCCCAGGCGGGTGAGCATCAGCCCGCTTTTGGCCGCGTATGCAGGGCGTTGATCGGTGGCAAATGCGGGGCTGACGCCATAAAAATAGTCGTTGATGGCGGCATTGCCCAGCACGGCGCCGGCGCTGGCGTCCAGCTGCCACGCCTGGTCATCGCCTTGCAGCGCGTACACGAGGCGCGGTTCGAAGGTGGCGCCCTGGCGGCGCAGGCCGCCGCGCGCTTCGATGACGGCGCGCAAGGGCAGCTCCAGGCCCAGGCGGCTATTGCGGGTCGGTTCGGCCAGCTTGACCTTCAGGCGCGGGCCAAATTCCACCAGCGTGCCGAGGTCCGGCATGCCGCGCCGGGCCGGCACGTCGCTGGAGCGGGCCGGCAAGGACAGCGCGAAACCGATATCGAAGTCGAGTCGGTCCGTATCGAACAGGCGCGCACCCACGCCGGAGCGGTCGGCGCGCAACACTTTCCCGCGATAAATCAGATAGGACAGGGCCAGCGTGCGCGTCGAGCGCTCGCTGGCGCCGGGATAGGCGGGCGTGACGGCCGTGCCGCCAAACACGCCCGCTTCCCACAGGGGCAGGGCGGGTTCGGCGGCATACGCCGGCGCCAGCGCGGCGCAGAGAACGGATGTTGCCAGCAACGTGCGTGCGATGTGCATCGCCAACTCCCATGCAGTGCGGCTATGGCGGCGTGCCGCAAGGCTGGCCGACAGGCAGCGATTCCAGGTCGGCAAACGCGCCCAGCGCCCACGATTGATGCCAGCCCAGTTCGTTGCGCACGGCCAGCGCTTCCGCCGTCTTGCCCTGGCGTTCATACAGGTCGATCAGCGCCTTGTAGCTGAGGGCACTCGATTGCGTGCTGCGTTTCGCCAGCGCGATGGCATTGCGAAAATGAAATTCGGCCGCGTCGTAGCGGCAGGCGGCGCTGGCGGCGCGTCCCGCCTGGTGATGCAGCCGCGCCTGCCACGCGAGGTCGCCCCGGCCCAGTTCGACATTGTCCACGGCCGCCGCGTAGCTGCGCATGGCTTGCGCCCAGTCGCCCTGGCTGGCCGCTGCGCGTCCGAACTGTTCCTGCTGCGCCGCCATGCGCAGTTCCACCTGCGTGGAGCAGGCGGCAAGCGTGGCCAGGAGCAGGGCGGGAACAAGGCGGCGTCGCATGGTCAGGAGCGGGAGTGTGTGGACATGGCGCCACTGTAGCGCATGGGCGGGCGCGCACGTTTGCGCGGCTTGGATGAATTGGGGATTTGTCCGGGCAGCGATGACATATAATTTGCACACGACTTTGTTATCTTTGACATATCACCTCACAGGAGCACCATGTTTTCACGTAAATTCCATTCTTGTGCACAGCTGATGCTGGCTACCTTGCTGATGGGCTTTGTCGCCGCCTCGCCTGCGCGCGCGCAGCAAGCGGCCGTCAAATTGCCGAACGTGGTGATCCTGGCCACGGGCGGCACCATCGCCGGCAGCGGCGCCGACAGCACCACCACCGTCGGCTACACCTCGGCCACCGTGGGCGTCGAGCGCCTGATCGCCGCCGTGCCGGAACTGAAGAAAGTGGCCAACGTGAAAGGCGAGCAAGTGTTCCAGATCGCCAGCGAAAGCATGGGCAACGAACACTGGCTGACCCTGGCCAAGCGCATCAACGTGCTGCTGGCGTCGCCCGAGGTGGATGGCGTGGTCGTCACGCACGGCACCGACACCATCGAGGAAACGGCGTATTTCCTGAACCTCACCGTGAAGAGCCACAAACCGGTGGTGGTGGTGGGCGCCATGCGGCCATCGACGGCCATCTCGGCCGATGGCCCGATCAACCTGTACAACGCCGTCATGCTGGCGGGCAGCAAGGAAGCCGTGGGCAAGGGCGTGCTAGTGGCCTTGAACGACCAGATCAACGCCGCGCGCGAAGTGACGAAAACGAACACGTCCACCACCGACACCTTCAAGTCGCCGGAACTGGGCATGCTCGGCTACATCCAGGGCAGCAAGGCCTTCTTTTACCGCCAGTCGACGCGCAAGCACACCTTGGAAGCGGAATTTGACATCAGCAAGCTCGATGCCTTGCCGCAAGTGGACATCGTCTACGGCTACGCCAATATGAACCGCGTCGGCATCGACGCCTTCATCGCCGCCGGCGCCAAGGGCATCATCCATGCGGGCGTGGGCGATGGCAGCGTGGCCGCGCAAATGAAGCCGGCCCTGGTGGAAGCGCGCCAGAAGGGCGTACTGATCGTGCGTTCGAGCCGCGTCGGCCAGGGTATCGTGGCGCGCAATGGCGAAGCCAATGACGATGAACTCGATAGTGTTGTCTCCGATACGCTGAACCCGCAAAAAGCCCGCATCCTGCTGATGCTGGCCTTGACCAAGACGAATAGCACGCAAGAAATCCAGCGTATCTTCTACACGTACTGATCGCCGCTGCGCCGGGCCAGCCTTATCGGCTGAGCTTAAGCAGGGCGTAATAAATTATTGGATGTCCGACTTCCATGCCCGGCGCCCTGCGGCCTTGCCCGCTGCTGGCAGTGCTTGCAATGCTTCGCAGCGGGCGCCTTGCAGAGCATCCGGTTCTGTTCGTCATAACGTCACAATAATTTCCCACGACCTACTTGGCCGATTTACGCTTGCCCGCTTTGCTGCCATACTTCGCTTCTGAACAATTTCCTGGCAGAAGCTGAGATACTGCCCCGGCCCATGGCTATCCTGTCCGACATCATTCTGTACCCCATCAAATCCTGCGCCGGCATCCACCTGCGCGAGGCGGTCCTGACGCATACCGGGTTGATGAGCGAGCACGTGTTCGACCGCGAATGGATGGTGGTGGACGAACAGGGCCGCTTCCTGACCCAGCGCGAACACCCGCGCATGGCGCTGATCGTGCCGCGCATCAAGGCCAGCACGCTGGAGCTGCGCGCGCCGGGCATGCTGCGCCTGGAAATCGAACTGGGTTTGCCCGATCCGCAACGCGCGCCCATGCTGGACGTGCACGTGTGGGACGATACGCTGCGCGCCTACGATTGCGACGACGTCACGGCCGCCTGGTTTTCCAATGCCATCGGCGTGCCGTGCCGCCTCGTGCGCTTCCACCCGGACGTAGTGCGCGCCACCAGCGCCAAGTGGACCGATGGCGTGGCCGCGTCGACCATGTTTGCCGATGGCTACCCCGTGCTGGTCGCCGGTGCCGCCTCGCTCGATGACGTCAATGACAAGCTGCGCGCTGCCGGCCGCGACGCGCTGCCGATGAACCGTTTCCGGCCGAACCTGGTGATCGGCGGCATCGGCCCCTTCGAGGAGGATTACGCCGACTTCCTGCAATTTGGCGCCACCGTGCTCAAACCCGTCAAGCCGTGTTCGCGCTGCCCGATTCCCTCGGTGGACCAGGCCACGGGCGTGCCGGGACCGGACCCGCTCGACGTCATGTACGGCTACCGCGCCAAGCCCGAGCTCGACGGCGCCATCTGCTTCGGCATGAATGCCATCGTCACGCAAGGCGGCGATGAGCGTATCGTGGTGGGGCAGGACATCGGTTTCGAACTGGCATTTTAAGCATGGCGCCCGCACACAAGGGTTTAAGGTTTCTATGAATCAAGCAATTTCGCCAGAGCCAGGCCAGCCGGGGAGCGATGCCAACGCGCCGGCCCAGCGCATTGCCAGCCTCGAAGCCGAGAACCAGGCCTTGCGTGCGCGCATGGCTTTCCTGCTGGAACAGGTCGAGCGCAACCACGACATCATGTGCCGCCACCAGGCGTTCGACCTGGAAATCGTCGGCGCGTCCACGTTTCCCGAATTGATCGGCACCATTTTTCGCACCTTGCCCGTGATTTCCGACCTCGACGGCGTGACCCTGAGCCTGCTCGACGAGGATGACGATATCGTGCTGGTGATGGAAAAGCTGGGCGTCGACTTCAGCGCCTTCCCGCAGTTGCTGTTCGTGCATGAAGTGGCGCAGCTGGGATTTGCGCCGCAAGCGCCCGTGGCCGAGGGCGAGGCGGCCCTGCCGCCCATGCCGCTGCTGGGGGCGTTCGACGCGGCCGTGCATGGCCCGCGCTTTCCTGAAATCAGCGTTCCCTTGCGCAGCGTGGCGCTGGTGCCCTTGCTGCGCAACAAGCGCCTGATCGGCAGCCTGAACCTGGCCAGCAGCGACGTGACGCGTTTTACGCCCGCGCTGGGCACGGACTTCATCAAGCACATGGCATCCATCATCGCCATTTGCCTGGAAAACGTGATCAGCAATGAAATGCTGAAATACATCGGCCTGACCGATTCGCTGACGGGCGTCTACAACCGGCGCTATATCGACCGCCGCCTGCTGGAGGAAATCGCCCGCGCGCGGCGCCAGAATTATTGTATTTCATGTATGTATATCGACATCGACCACTTCAAGCTGGTCAATGACACGCATGGCCACCAGGGCGGCGATGAGGTGCTGCGCGAAGTGGCCACGCGCATCCGCAAGGAATTGCGCCGCTCCGATGCGCTGGGACGCTTCGGCGGCGAGGAATTCGTCGTGCTGCTGATCGATGCCGACCTCGATAGCGCCACTTTCGTGGCCGAGCGCATCCGCGCCAGCATCGCCGACACCATGTTCGACTTGCCGGGCAGCGCGCAAACGTGGGTCAGCGTGTCGATCGGCGTGGCCAGCCTCGAGGCGGACGCGGCGCTGCTAGCCATCGAAGCCGTGGCGCAGCAACTGGTGGCGCACGCGGACCAGGCCCTGTACCAGGCCAAGGCCGGTGGACGCAACCGTGTCGTCAGCTGGCAGGCGCAGGGCGAATAATTATTTCAGTAGCAATGTTTCTGCTTTGGCTACGGCGTCGGCTGTGCCGCGCAGCACCACCACGTCGCCGATGGCCAGCTGGGTCTCGGGCGTGACTTCAAGGCGGCCGCGGCCGCGGCGGATGGCCGTCACAAAGGCGCCGCAGGCGGCCACGTCGATCGTGCTCAGGGGCAAGCCCACGCACTGGGCGCCGTCGCTGACGGTGACCGTGTGCAGGCGTTCCAGCTCGGCATCGTCGCCGGCGTCGCTGGTGCCGTGGAAATAGCCGCGCAGCGACGCATAGCGCTCTTCGCGCGCCGCCTGCACGCGGTGCACGACGCGGCGCAGCGGCACGCCCATCATGATCAAGGCGTGCGAGGCCAGCATCAGGCTGCCTTCCATCAATTCCGGCACCACTTCGGCCGCGCCCGCCTTTTTCAGCTGGTCGAGGTCGCTGTCGTCGTGGCTGCGCACGATGACGGGCAAGGTGGGCGCCAGCTCATTGAGCAAATGCAATAATTTGAGCGCCGACGGTGTGTTGGCATACGTGATCACGACGGCGCTGGCGCGGTAGATGCCGGCCGCCACCAGGCTTTCGCGCCGGCCCGCGTCGCCATACGATACGTGGGCGCCCGCCAGCTGCGCCTCCTGCACCCGTTCCGGGTCCAGGTCCAGCGCGTGGTATTCGATCTTTTCTTCCGCCAGCAGGGTGGCCAGGCTTTGCCCGCTGCGCCCGAAGCCGGCGATCAGCACATGTTTTTGCGACGCCATGGTGCGCGTGGCGATCCTGGTCAGCGCCAGCGACTGCATCATCCAGTCGTTGGCCGCCAGTTTCATGACGATGGCGTCCGACTTGGCGATGAGGAAGGGCGCCACCAGCATCGACAGCACCATCGACGCCAGCACCACCTGCACGACGAAGGGGTCCATCAGCTTGATGCCGCCGGCCAGGTTCAGCAGGACGAAGCCGAATTCGCCCGCCTGCGCCAGCGCCAGGCCCGTGCGCAGCGAAACGCCCGTCGACGAGCCGAACAGCCGGGCCAGGCCCGCGATCAGGGCAAACTTCAGCAGCACGGGGCCGCACAGCAAGAGCAGCACCAGCCACCAGTTGTCGAGCACGACGCGGATATTGAGCAGCATGCCGACGGTGATGAAGAACAGGCCCAGCAGCACGTCGCGGAATGGCTTGATATCCTCTTCCACCTGGTGCTTGAATTCCGTCTCGGAAATGAGCATGCCGGCCACGAAGGCGCCCAGGGCCAGCGACAGCCCGGCCCGTTCCGTAATCCAGGCCGCACCGAGCGTGATCAGGAGCAGGTTGAGCATGAACAGCTCTTGCGAGCGGCGCTTGGCGACGATGGTCAGCCAGCCGCGCACCATCTTCTGGCCGATGAACAGCAGCAAGATCAGCACGACCAGCGCCTTGCCGCCGGCCCAGGCCAGGGTTTCGGCCAGGTTGTCCGAATCGCGCGTCAGGGCGGGGATGAGGATCAGCAAAGGCACGACGGCCAGGTCCTGGAACAGCAGGATGCCGATGATCTTGCGGCCGTGTTCGCTTTCCAGTTCCAGCCGTTCCGTGAGCATTTTCGAGACGATGGCCGTCGACGACATGGCCAGCGCGCCGCCCAGGGCGAATGCGGCTTGCCAGCTCAGGTGGATGTAGGCGGACAGGTAGCGGGCGACGAACCAGCCGAAGACGACGGTGGCGACGATGGTGGTGACCACTTGCGCCATGCCGAGGCCGAAGACGATGCGCCGCATGGCGAGAAACTTGGGTAGCGAAAATTCCAGTCCGATGGAAAACATCAGGAAGACGACGCCGAACTCGGCCAGCGTATGGCTCGCTTCGTTTTCCGCCGCCAGGCCCAGCGCATGGGGGCCGATGACGATGCCGACCGCCAGGTAGCCCAGCATGGGCGGCAAATGCAACATTCTGAAAGCGACCACGCCCAGTACGGCGCTGCCGAGTAACATCAGGGTCAGTTCAAGCGAGGAAAACATGGGTTGCCCGGGAAGCTCAGTGGAAATCGTTGTTTGTTGTGACTGGCAAGTTTTTTGCTTTCCTAATTCGTTTATACTTTGGGCATGAGTGTAACCCATGAAAAAACAATGCTGAAAGCTTTTGATCGAATTGACATGCAGGCGACCACCGAGCGCGCCGTGGCGCTGGCGCGCACCACCCTGCAGATCGAGTCCGACGCCATCGTTGCGCTGCATGCGCGCCTGGCCACGGACGACAGTGTGGGCCGCGCGGTGGCAATGTTGCTAGAATGCAAGGGGCGTGTCGTCGTCTCGGGCATCGGCAAGTCGGGCCATATCGCGCGCAAGATTGCCGCCACCCTCGCTTCCACCGGCACGCCGGCCATGTTCGTGCATCCGGCCGAAGCGGCCCATGGCGACCTGGGCATGGTCACCTCGGACGATGCGTTTATTGCCATATCGTACTCGGGCGAATCGTCCGAACTGATGGCCATCATGCCGGTCGTCAAGCGCATGGGCGGCGTGCTGATCGCCATGACGGGCAAGCCGAATTCGAGCCTGGCCCAGCTGGCCGATGTGCATCTGGATATTTCTGTTGAGAAAGAAGCCTGTCCGCTGAACCTGGCGCCGACGGCCAGCACCACCGTCACCCTGGCCCTGGGCGATGCGCTGGCTGTGGCGCTGCTGGATTTGCGCGGCTTCAAGGAAGAAGATTTCGCCCGCTCGCACCCGGGCGGCGCCCTGGGCCGCCGTCTGCTGACGCACGTGCATGACGTCATGCGCAGCGGCGAGCAGGTGCCGAAAGTCGCCGTGCAAGCATCGTTGCTGCAGGCGCTAGAGGAAATGACGAAGAAGGGCATGGGCATGACGGCTGTCGTCGACGCGGACAACCGCCCCGTGGGCGTGTTTACCGACGGCGACTTGCGCCGCATGTTCGAGCGCGTGCAGGATTTCACGAAAGTGGCGATCCGCGACGTCATGCATGCGCAGCCGCGCAGCATCGCGCCCGAGCGCCTGGCCGTCGATGCCGTGGCCGTGATGGAGCAGTACCGCATCAACCAGATGCTGGTGGTCGACGCCGATGGCAAACTGGTCGGCGCACTGCATATTCATGACCTGACACAAGCGAAGGTGATCTGATGGAGAGCGTGGCGGACAACCTGGCGCGTGCGGCCAAGGTCAAACTGATGATCTTTGACGTCGATGGCGTGCTCACCGACGGCAGCCTGCATTTCGGCCCGGACGGCGAAATGATGAAGACGTTTAATGTGTATGATGGCCTGGGCATCAAGCTGCTGCAGGAATCGGGCGTGCAGACGGCCATCATCAGCGCGCGCCGCTCGGCCATCACGGCGCGCCGCGCGCAAGATTTGGGTATTACCCATGTGCATCAGGGCGGCCACGACAAGCTGACGCCGTTTCGCGAATTGCTGGCGCTGACGGGCTTGACGGAAGAACAATGCGGCTATATCGGCGACGACGTCATCGATGCACCCATCCTCAAGCGCGTCGGTTTTGCCGTCAGCGTGCCGGGCGGACGCCCGGAAGTGCAGGGCCTGGCGCACCACGTGACGCAGGCCGGCGGCGGCCGTGGCGCCGTGCGCGAGATTTGCGAATTCCTGCTGCGTGCACAGGACAACTATGCGCGCGTCATGGCGCCGTTCCTGGAGTGAGGCGCGAGCCTTGCCGCCAGTAACATTTGAAAGAGTGAAGCAATATGCGTAAGCCAGGAGGCGCCCATCGCTGGCGCATGATTTTTACCGTGCTGGGAGCGGTCGTGTTCGCGCTGGGCAGCTTTTGGCTGCTCGAAGTGATGAACAAGAATGGCCAGGATATCACGGCCAGCAAGCACCTGGACGAACCCGACTATTTCATCACCAATTTCAGCCTGGTGCGCATGGATTTGACTGGCAAGCCCAGCTATATCGTATCCGGCACCAAGCTCACGCATTACCCGGCCGATGATTCATCCGATATCGACCAGCCTTTCGTGCGCAAGCTGACGCCCGGCATGCCGCCGATGAACATGAACGCGGAGCTGGCGCATATCGACGAGGGCAATACCCGATTGCAGCTGCACCGCAAGGTCGTGATCGACCGCGTGGCCAGTCCCAAGGCGCAGAACCTGACGCTCAAGACGGAAGCACTGACGGTGTTCCCCGATGAAGAGCGCATGGAAACGGACGTGCCGGTCGACATGCTGATGGGGGTCTCCCACGTGACCGGCGTGGGCATGAAAGCCAATAACGCCACCGGTGTGGTGGAAGTGCAGCAGGCGCTGCGCATCGTCCTCCCGCCGAAACCGCGCCCGGCCGCGGCGGCACACTGACAGAATGAAACAAGGAAACCATAATATGAAGAACATCTTGCTGTTGACTCTATTGTCGACCGTCTGCTCGCTGGGCGTGATGGGTGCGGCGCATGCCGAGAAGGCCGATTCCGAGAAGGAAGCCGTCATCACGGCCCAGCGCGGCCAGATGGATGACATCAAGCAAGTCCGTACTCTGACGGGCGACGTGGTGCTGGTGAAGGGCACCTTGACCATGAAGGCGGGGCGGGCCCTGATCACGGAAGACCCGCAAGGCTACCAGTTCATCACCTTCTGGGCCGATCCGGGCAAGCTGGCCACCTTCCGCCAGAAGCGCGATGGCGCGGGCGACCTGTGGGTCGAAGGCGAAGCGGAGCGCGTGGAATACGATAACAAGACGGAAGTGGTGAAACTGTTTTCCAAGGCCAAGCTGACGCGCCTGGAAGGCACGAAAATCACCGATGTGGCCAATGGCGCCTTCATTTCATATGACAGCCGCAACGAAGTGTTCAAGATGGAAAACAGTGACAGCGGCACCAGCGCCCCGGGCGCCGGTAGCGTGCGCATGGTGATCCAGCCGAAGACCAAGGCACCCGCGGCGGAGAAAGCGCCGGCGGCGCCCGCGCCAGGAAAGAAATAATGGAAAATACACGTTGCGGCAGTACCCTGATCGTCCGCGGGCTGCAAAAGACCTATGGCAAGCGGCAAGTCGTGCATGATGTTTCGCTGCAAGTCGAATGCGGTGAAGTGGTGGGTCTGCTGGGGCCGAACGGCGCCGGCAAGACCACCTCGTTCTACATGATCGTCGGCCTGGTGCCGTCGGATGGCGGTACCATCGATATCAGCGGCGTGGATATTTCCAGGCTGCCGATCCACCGCCGCGCGCAGATGGGCCTGTCCTATCTGCCGCAGGAAGCGTCCGTTTTCCGCAAGCTGACGGTGGAAGACAATATCCGCGCCGTGCTGGAAATCCAGACCGTCGAAGGCCGTCCGTTGACGAAGGCCGAGATCGAGGAGCGCCTGGATAAATTGCTGGCCGACTTGCAGATTGAAAAGCTGCGCGAGAACCAGGCCCTGTCGCTGTCGGGCGGCGAGCGCCGCCGCGTGGAAATCGCCCGTGCGCTGGCCACGGACCCGCGTTTCGTGCTGCTCGACGAACCGTTCGCCGGCGTCGACCCGATCGCCGTGATCGAAATCCAGCGCATCGTGCGTTTCTTGAAGGAGCGCAATATCGGTGTGCTGATCACCGACCATAATGTACGCGAGACGCTGGGTATCTGCGACCGTGCCTACATCATCAACCAGGGCTCGGTGCTGGCGTCGGGACGCCCCGACGACATCATCGCGAACGAGTCGGTACGCCGGGTCTATCTGGGCGAACACTTCCGCATGTGAGCCAATGAAACAATCATTGCAGCTGCGCACCTCGCAGCACTTGGCACTGACGCCGCAGTTGCAGCAATCGATACGCCTGTTGCAATTGTCTACCCTGGAATTGCACCAGGAGCTAGAGCAGCTGTTGACGGACAATCCCCTGCTCGAGCGTCTCGACGATCCGCTCGACCGCTCGTTGCGCCTGCTGTCCGATGGCGCCTTGAGTTCGACGGCCGCGCCGGCCGAGGCACCGCCCCAGCCACCGAGCCAGGAGGCGCCCGCCGCGCCGGCCGAAGCGGATGGGTTTGACGGCGAGGCGGGCGAGAGTCCGGCCGCCATGGATGGCGGCGACAGCGACTGGAGCGAAGCGAGCCGTGGCAAGGCGCCCGACGACGAAGATGCCCGTCCGCAACTCGAAGCCCATCACTGCACCTTGCGCGAACACCTGATGGAGCAGATGCGCGTGACGGTGCTCGAATTGCGCGACCGCGCGCTGGTCGAGCTGATCATCGACGCCCTCGACGACAATGGCTACCTGGAAGAGTCGCTCGACGACATCCTGGCGCGCCTGCCGGCGGAGCTGGACATCGACGCCGACGAGCTGCGCACGGCACTGGCGCTGCTGCAAAGCTTCGATCCGCCAGGCGTGGGGGCGCGCAACGCCTCCGAATGCCTGGCGCTGCAAATCAAGCGTTTGCCGCATATCGCCCTGGTGACGCGCCGCATGGCCATCGTCATCGTGGAAAAGCACCTGGCCTGGTTTGCCCAGCGCGATTTCAACAAGCTGAAAAAAGCCCTCGATTGCGACGACGAAGACTTGCGCGAGGCGCAGACCGTGATTCGCCTGTGCAATCCGCACCCGGGCGCCGTGTTCGCTTCCGACGTTTCCGACTACGTGGTGCCGGACGTGGTTGTCAAGCGCGCGCGCAATGGCTGGCAGGTGACGCTGAACAATGACGTCATGCCGCGCCTGCGCGTCAATGCCATGTATGCCAACCTGCTCAAGCAGGGCAAGGGCGAAGGCGCCATGGGTGCACAGTTGCAGGAAGCCAAGTGGCTGATCAAGAATATGCGCCAGCGCTTCGACACGATCCTGCGCGTGGCGCAGGCGATAGTAGAAAGACAAAAGAACTTTTTCTCGCATGGGGCCGTTGCCATGCGCCCCCTTGTGCTCCGTGAAATAGCTGATACACTGGGTTTACACGAGAGTACTATCTCGCGGGTAACAACTCAAAAGTACATGCTGACCCCGCACGGCATGTTCGAGTTGAAATATTTCTTTGGTAGCCACGTCGCCACCGAAGCGGGGGGCGAAGCGTCATCGACGGCGATACGGGCATTGATCGTGCAACTGACAGGAGCAGAAGACCCTAAAAATCCTTTATCCGACAGTAAGATTGCGGACATGCTGGGAGAACAAGGCATGGTGATTGCGCGACGTACTGTTGCCAAATACCGGGAAGCGTTGAAAATTCCGCCAGTGAGTCTGCGTAAGTGCTTGTAGTTTTTTCGGTTCCTCTGCGGGCCGGATACGATGGATACCGCACGAACCCGATCATCTTTAGGAGTGTGTATGAATCTCACCATCAGCGGACATCATCTCGAAGTGACACCAGCCATTCGTGAATACGTACAAACGAAGCTGGAGCGCGTGAAACGTCATTTCGATCACGTTATCGATATCGCCGTGATTCTGACCGTGGACAACCTCAAAGAGAAAGAAAAGCGTCAAAAGGCCGAAGTCAACCTGCGTCTGAGTGGCAAGACCGTCTATGTGGAAAGCCTGGCGCAAGACCTGTATGCCGCGATCGATACCCTGATCGACAAGCTGGACCGGCAAGTGATGAAATACAAAAGCAAAGTGCAAGGGCACGGTAAAGAGGCGATCAAGCATCTGCCAGACAACTCAGAGGATGAAGCCGTCGTCGCCGTCTAAGGCCACCCGCTTCTCGCAGTTGTGATCAACTAAGGGCGCACATCTTGCGCCCTTTTTTGCGCCCGTCACCCTTGCGCACGGATCGCCTGGCCGAACGCAAGGTTGCTCCTGCAGGCGCTAGAATGTTGGCACTTTCACTTCTTGCCTGCCTGCCATGAGCGACTTCGTCCACACCTCCATCCGCAACCGCACCGCGCACATCGTGCTCGACCGCCCGAAAGCCTTGAATTCCCTGTCGCTGGAGATGGTGCGCACCATGAGTGCCGCCTTGCTGGCCTGGCGCGACGATCCGCAGGTGGACGCCGTGGTGATACGCTCGAGCAGCGAAAAAGCCCTGTGCGCCGGCGGCGACATCCGCTTCTTTTACGATGCGGGCCGGGCCACGCCGCAGGGTGGCAGTGCATTGCTGGAAGATTTCTTTACAGAAGAATATGCTTTAAATCATTTAATCCATTTCTATCCGAAACCGTATATCGCCGTGATGGATGGCGTGGTGATGGGCGGCGGCATGGGCGTGGCGCAGGCCGGCCCCGGCAACCGCTTGCGCATCGTGACGGGCCGCACGCGCATGGCCATGCCAGAAGTCAATATTGGCCTGTTCCCCGATGTGGGCGGCAGCTATTTCCTGTCGCGCCTGCCTGGCCAGCTGGGTCTGTACCTGGGCTTGACGGGCCTGACCATCGGCGCGGCCGATGCGCTGTATACAGGGCTGGCCGATGTGTATCTGCCGGAGACGGCCATGGAGGCGCTGGCGGCCCTGTTCGAGTCGACGCCCGGTGAAGGCTTGCCGGTGGCCATCAAGGCCCTGGCGGCGCCATTCCAGGCGCAGGCTGGCGTCTCTGTGCTGGCGGCCGCGCGCACGGCGCTGGACCGCCATTTCAGTGCCGCTTCCGTGGCGGCCATCATGGCATCGCTGGCGCAGGATGACAGTGCGTTCGCGGCCAAGGCGCTGGCGGCAATGCGTTTGCGCTCGCCGCTGATGATGTCGGTCACCCTGGAATTACTGCAGCGCGGCGCACACCTGGGCGTGGCCGATTGCCTGCGCATGGAGCGCACGCAGGTGCGCCACAATTTTGCGCATGGCGAGGTGCTCGAAGGCGTGCGCGCGCTGGTGGTCGACAAGGACAATGCACCGCGCTGGCAGCCGGCCAGCCTGGACGAGGTCGATGCGGCCATGGTGGCGCGCTTCTTTGCACCGGTCTGGCCGGCGCAAGCGCATCCGCTTTGCCATCTGAATTAACAGGGCCACATACAAGCGACGCGCGGTCGCCTGGCGTTCTAGTTCTAGCTACGTTCGCGGTGGCGCAGGACGACGCGTTCATTCGGGCTGAAATACTGCGCCAGCCGTTCCGCCATGTACACGGAGCGGTGCTGGCCGCCCGTGCAGCCGAGCGCCACGGTCAGGTAGCTGCGGTTGTCGGATTTGAATGATGGCAGCCATTTCTCGATGAAGGTGCGTATGTCGGCCAGCAGCTCGAGTGCGCTCGGTTGCGCATCGAGGAAGGCGATCACGGGCGCGTCGCGGCCGTCGAGCGGGCGCAAGGCCAGGTCGTAATAGGGATTCGGCAGGGCCCGCACGTCGAAGACGAAATCGGCATCGAGCGGCACGCCCAGCTTGAAGGCGAACGATTCGAAGAACAGGGTCAGCGGCGCCCGTTCGGAGGCGACGATATCCTTGATCCAGGCGCGCAGCTTGTTGGCACTCAGTTCCGAGGTGTCGATCACATGGCCCAGCTGTTCGATGGCCGACAGGCGTTCGCGCTCTTCCGAGATGCATTCGATCAGGGTGCGGCGGCTGGCCGGGTTCTGGTTCGGACGCAGTTCATGCGACAGCGGATGGCTGCGCCGCGTTTCCGAGAAGCGCGCCACCAGCGAGTGCGTGGTGGCTGTCAGGAACATGACCTTCACGTCATGCCCCTGGTCGCGCAGCAGCGCCACATTGTGCGGCAGGCTGGTCAGCGACTCGGCGCTGCGCGCATCGACGGCCACGGCCAGTTGCGGCGCGCCTTCATCGAGCAGGGTTTGCACCAGGCTGGGTAGCAGCGCCGGCGGCAGGTTGTCGACACAATAGTAGCCGGTATCTTCCAGCACATTGAGTGCCACGGATTTGCCGGAGCCGGATATTCCGGTAATAAGGACAATATGCATACGCCGATCATACAATAAAGATCGGCCCTCTGCCTCGAAGGCAATTATCTTTACAAATTATTGCATTTGGGGTCTTAGTATTGGTTACATTTAATTATTGTCGACGGGTCTGCCTCCAGCAGTCATCGCCACTCATGGCGCGTCGCTGGTGCAGCAGGGAACTGACGCAGCATGGCTGCGTGCCTGCGTCACGGTTCGCCCTTGCCAGGGCGAACTCCTTGGCAACATTAATCGCCACTCATGGCGAGTCGTTGGTGCAGCAGGGAACTGACGCAGCATGGCTGCGTGCCTGCGTCACGGTTCGCCCTTGCAAGGGCGGACTCCTTGGCAACATTAATCGCCACTCATGGCGAGTCGTTGCCGCTCCATGAACTCCTGCAAGGTGTCGATGCCGCGCAGTTGCAAGATGGTATTGCGCACGGCCGCTTCCAGCAGCACGGCGATGTTGCGGCCGGCGGCGACGGGGATGACGACCTTACGCACGGGCAAGCCCAGCACGTCTTCCGTGGGAAACAGGAATGGCAGGCGCTCGACTTCCTCTTCCAGCGCGTTGCGGCGCACGAGGTGCACGATCAGTTTCAGGCGCATCTTGCGGCGCACGGCCGTTTCGCCAAAGATGGCCTTGATGTCGAGCAAACCCAGGCCCCGCACTTCCAGCAGGTTTTGCAGCAGGGGCGGGCAGCGGCCTTCGATCATGTTCGGCGCGATGCGCGAGAACTCGACGGCGTCGTCGGCCACCAGGCCATGGCTGCGCGAGATCAGTTCCAGGCCCAGTTCGCTCTTGCCCAGGCCCGAGTCGCCCGTGATCAGCACGCCGACGCCCAGCACGTCCATGAACACGCCATGCATGATGATGCGCTGCGCCAACTTCTTCGACAGGTAGACGCGCAGGAAGTCGATCACCTGCGCGGCCGGCAGCGGGGTCGAGAACAGGGGAATGTTTTGCTCGTCGCAGATGGCGAGGATGTCGGGTGGCGTTTCCAGTCCTTGCGCGATGATCAGCGCGGGCGGCCCGCCGGCGATCAGCTCGCCAATCACGTGGGTGCGCGTATTGACCTTCAGGCGCTGGTAGTAATTGATTTCCTGGTGGCCGAAGACCTGGATGCGGCCCGGATGGATCAGGTTCAAGTGGCCCACCTGGTCGGCGGCCGACGAGACGTCGCCCGAGATCAGGCGTTCGCCGCCGGGGAAGCCGGCGAACCAGCCCAGTTGCAGACTTTCACGATTGTCGTCGTACAGGCGTTGTATCGTCAGCGGCGTTTGCAACATGGCAGTCTTCTTCAGGAGTGGAGGAATACCTGAAGTTTAACCCGCCGCTTGAAGACTAGGTTGCCAATTGACGATGCGCGAATGCACGGATTTCGGTTCCGGATCCGTGGCCAGGGCCGTGCGGAAGGCGTCGTCGGAAAACATTTCGGCGATTTCCGACAGGATTTCCAGATGTTGCTGGGTGACATGATCGGGAATCAGCAGGAAAAACAGCAGATTGACGGGCTTGCCATCGGGCGACTCGAACGGAATCGGCTCGGCCAGGCGCACGAAGGCGCCCAGTGGCGCTTTCAGCGTCTTCATGCCCTTGATGCGGCCATGCGGCACGGCCACGCCATGACCGAGGCCAGTCGAACCCAGGCGTTCACGGGCAAACAGATTGTCCGAGACGGTAGAGCGGGCGATGCCGTAATTGTTTTCGAAGATCAGGCCGGCTTGCTCGAAAGCGCGCTTTTTGCTGGACACTTCCAGATCCAACAGGACATTTTCGAGAGATAGTATTTTGCTAAGATTAGTCATGACACTCAATGAAATGGTGCAATGCGCAGAGGGCTTGCGAGCCGAATTATAGGCCTGTTTCCGCGGCCTGTAACGCCAATTCTCAACAGTATACGCCCGCTGCGGGCGCAGTGGGCGCTACGGCCCATGTCACCCTCATTTTAGCAAAAAAATAACATCGGGGTGTATCGGCTATTTCCTGATTAAAAACACGGGGCGCGCCGGTTTTTCCGTCGCTGAATGCCGATTTTCCGACTTTTCAGCGCTTTTATGATGCCTCAGGGTATGACCGCAACGTTGTTTTAAAACACAGCGTGTATTCCCTGCGGCATTGTTTGTGCGCGGACGGGTGAGGCTACTGGCGCGCGTTGCGCAGGTTGCCCGGCACGGTGCCCGTGCTGTAGTTGCTGCGCCACGGATTAATGTCGAGTCCGCCACGACGCGTATAGCGCGCGTACACGGACAGTTTCTGTGGCTTGCACTGGCGCAAGATGTCGACAAAGATGCGCTCCACGCATTGCTCGTGAAATTCATTGTGTTCACGGAAACCGATCAGGTAGCGCAGCAGGCTTTCCTGGTCGATCTGCGGTCCCGCGTACTCGATCTGCACGCTGCCCCAGTCCGGCTGGCCCGTCACCAGGCAATTCGATTTCAACAGGTGCGAGACGAGTTTTTCTTCCACGGGCGCTTCGTCCAGGGCCGCCTTCAGCAACTGCGGCGACGGCGTGTATTGCGTGATTTCCAGGTCCAGGCGGTCCAGCAGCACGCCGTCGAACTCGCCCATCTTCAGCTTGCCGAAATCTTCCTGCAAGGTCAGTTCCACTTGCACGGGGGCGCCAAAGCCTTTGGACAGATCCTGCTTGAGCAGGGTCAATAGCGCTTGCGGATTCTCGAGCCGGGTCTGGTTGAACGAGTTCAGGTACAGCTTGAACGACTTCGATTCGATGATGTTGGGCGAATCGGCCGGCGCACTGACCTTGGCAATGGCCACTTGCGGCTTGCCGCGCTGGTTCAGCCACGACAGTTCGTAGGCATTCCAGATATCGAGGCCGAAGAATGGCAGCGTGCCGTGCAATGCCAGCTCGTCGCGCTTGCCCTGGCGCGGAATGGGAAACAGCAATTCCGGCGCGTAATCGGTGCGGTAGGCGGAGCTTTTGCCCAGGGGCGATTGTTCGGCGAGGTCGTTGGTGGTGGTCATGGTCGTGTGGCGTAGTTCAGTCAAGCACGCATGGTAGCCTATTTCACCCCGGTGCAAATACCGGGGCGATTCGCCATCTATCCTAAAAACAGTTTGTAGACGGGATTGCTGCTCTCATCCCAGTAACGGTAGCCGAGGGTATCGAGGAAACGGGCAAATTCGCCCATTTCATCGGGCGGCACTTGCAGGCCGATCAGGATGCGCCCCACGTCGCCGCCCTGGCTGCGGTAATGACACAGGGAAATATTCCAGTTCGGCGCCATGCTGTCGAGGAAGCGCATGAGTGCGCCGGGGCGCTCGGGGAACTCGAAGCGGTACAGCAGCTCATCCTGCGCCAGCCGGCTCTTGCCGCCGACCAGGTGGCGGATATGCGACTTGGCCAGCTCGTCATGCGTCAGGTCCAGGGTCTTGAATTCGTGCTCTTCGAATTTCTTCGCCAGCACGCCGGATTCATGTCGGTCGGCAATCTGGATGCCGACAAACACGTGCGCTTCCTTCTCGTCGCTGATGCGGTAGTTAAATTCCGTCACGTTGCGCGCGCCGATGAGCGAGCAGAAGCGCTTGAAACTGCCCCGCTGTTCGCGCATGGTGACGGCAAACACGGCTTCGCGGAATTCGCCCAGCTCCGCCCGTTCCGCGACAAAGCGCAGGCGGTCGAAATTCATGTTCGCGCCGCTGGCGATGGTGATCAGGGTTTCATGGTTGACCGGGTGCTTCGACAGGCTGGCCCGCTCCACGTACGCCTTGGCGCCGGCCACGGCCAGCGCGCCCGACGGTTCGAGGATCGAGCGCGTATCCGTAAACACATCCTTGATGGCGGCGCAGATGGCGTCCGTGTCGACCGTGATGATTTCATCGACATAGGCCTGCACCAGGCGGAAGGTTTCCTCGCCGGCCAGGCGCACGGCCGTGCCGTCGGCAAACAGGCCCACGTCGTTCAGGGTGACGCGCTCGCCGGCCTTCAGCGAACGGGCCATGGCGTTCGAATCGACGCTTTGCACGCCGATGATCTTGATGTCGGGACGGATCTGTTTTACATACGCGGCAATGCCGGCAATCAGGCCGCCGCCGCCGATGGGGGCGAAGATGGCGTGGATGGGGCCGGCGTGCTGGCGCAGGATTTCCATGCCGATCGTGCCCTGGCCGGCGATCACGTCCGGATCGTCGAACGGGTGCACGAAGGTCAGCTTCTGTTCTTTTTCCAGGGTCAGCGCGTGGTTGTAGGCATCCGTATAGGATTCGCCGTGCAGCACCACTTCCACGTTCACGCCGCCCCGTCCTTTGACGGCCTCGACTTTCACCAGCGGCGTGGTGGTCGGCATGACGATGACGGCGCGGCAACCCATGCGCGCGGCCGACAGGGCCACGCCCTGGGCATGGTTGCCGGCCGAGGCGCAAATCACGCCGCGCTTGCGTTCCGCTTCGCTGAGCTTGGACATCTTGTTGTAGGCGCCACGAATCTTGAAGCTGAACACGCTTTGCATGTCTTCGCGCTTGAAGTAAATCTGGTTGTTCAGGCGCTGCGACAGGGCAGGGGCCAGTTCCAGCGGCGTTTCGGAGGCAACGTCATAGACGCGGGCGGTCAGGATTTTCTTGAGGTAGTCGATGTTCATAGTCTGCAAGCGAGTGATTCTGGGCCAGGGACGATGAGCCTACCACAGTAGGTCGATGCGTCTCTACTGTGACAGTCTCTTGCTGGAGCGTGGTGGTCGATATCGGCTGTGCCGCGGCGGATAACCAGGCAACAATCATGCTGTGTAGAACGCGGGGCGGGTGCGCCCTTGCCGGCAGGCGCGGTTTGTGCGGCGCCCAAGCTGCTCTTCATTATAATGGAGAGCCTTACCGCATCGCGAAGTGTTCAATGATCGAATCCGCAATCGCCTGGTTGCTGCAACTGATTGCAGCGCCGGAAGTCGGGCTGACCTCGGTCTTTCTGATCAGCTTTATTTCCGCCACCTTGTTGCCGCTCGGCTCAGAGCCGGCCGTCTTTGCCGTCATCAAGGCCAATCCTTCCCTGTTCTGGGCCGCCATTGCCGTCGCCACCCTGGGCAACACGCTGGGCGGTATCGTCGATTACTGGATGGGCTACCGGGCCAAGCAGGCGTTCGCCAAGGAGCGCGACACGCGCTGGTTCCGCTGGCTGGCCCGCTATGGCGCCAAGACCATGCTGCTGGCCTGGCTGCCCCTCGTGGGCGACCCGCTGTGCACGCTGGCAGGCTGGCTCAAGCTGCCGTTCTGGCCCAGCGTGGCGTACATGGCCGTCGGCAAGTGCGCGCGTTACCTGACGATGACGGGCTTGCTGCTGTACGTGCCCGATGGCGTCTGGCACCGGATCGGGCAAATGCTGGCGTGATGGCGATGCCGTATCGTGTGCATTGCAACGCCTGTTTGCCCTGTTTTTGGGCAGTTTGATAGTTTGTGGCCGAGTCCGATTCTTGGCATTTTTGCGCGGAAAAGGCAAGGAGGCTGATTTTTTATTCATAGAAATTGTGGCTTGGCCATATTTGCTATGGTTGCGCCGACCCTGCTTAAACCTTGGGCGGCATAAGGCTGTTCCCGCATGGTGCGGCGCAATAAGATAAAATGGGTCTTTAGGGTCCAGTCCACATCGTCACCACACTCCATGAACGCTCCCGCACATATCCAAGCTTTACTGGCAGAAACGCCCAATGGTCCCGCAGCAAGCCGCCTGCGCGAAATCCCGTATAACTACACGTCGTTTTCCGATCGCGAGATCGTCATACGCCTGTTGGGAGAGGATTCCTGGCGCCTGCTCGACGAGCTGCGCGGCGCCCGCCAGACTGGCCGTTCGGCCCGCATGCTGTACGAGGTGCTGGGCGACATCTGGGTCGTGCGCCGCAATCCCTACCTGCAGGATGACTTGCTCGACAATCCGAAGCGCCGCCAGGGTTTGATCGATGCCTTGCATCATCGCCTGGCGGAGGTCGACAAGCGCCGCCTGGGCATCGATGCGGCCGGCGGCGACGTCGCGGCCAGTGGCGAAGCGCCGGAAGTCGCCAAGGCGCGCAGTGCCAATGTGGAGCTGCTGCTGAAGGCGGCCAGCAAGGCCGTGGCCGACTTTGGCGACGAATTCCGCAAGACCTACGACTTGCGCAAGCGCACGGTCAAGGTACTGGGCCGCTACACGGAAAAGCACAACGTGCGCTTCGACGGCATGACGCGCGTGTCGCACGTGACCGATGCCACCGACTGGCGCGTGGAATACCCGTTCGTCGTGCTCACGCCCGATACGGAAGAGGAAATGGCCGGCCTGGTGAAGGGCTGTATCGAGCTGGGACTGACCATCATCCCGCGCGGCGGCGGCACCGGCTACACGGGCGGCGCGATTCCCCTGACACCGATGTCGGCCGTCATCAACACGGAAAAGCTGATCACCCTGGGTGCCGTGGAAATGACGGTCTTGCCCGGCCTCACGCACGAATACGCGACCATTAATTCGGGCGCCGGCGTGATCACGAACAAGGTGTCGGAAGCGGCGGAAAAGGCCGGTTTCGTGTTTGCCGTCGACCCTACCTCGGCCCACGCTTCCTGCATCGGCGGCAACGTCGCCATGAATGCGGGCGGCAAGAAAGCCGTGCTGTGGGGCACGGCGCTCGACAACCTGGCGTCGTGGCGCATGGTCGACCCGAACGGCGACTGGCTCGACGTCACGCGCCTCGACCATAACCTGGGCAAGATCCATGATATCGCGCTGGCACGTTTCCAGTTGGAATGGCGCCACCCGAGCACGCGCGAGGCCACCAAGCCGAACGCACCGTTCAAGACGGAAATCCTGGAAATTCCTGGCCGCAAGTTCCGCAAGGAAGGCCTGGGCAAGGACGTGACGGACAAGTTCCTCGCCGGCTTGCCGGGCATCCAGAAGGAAGGCTGCGACGGTCTCATCACGTCGGCGCGCTGGATCCTGCACAAGATGCCGAAATTCGCCCGCACCGTCTGCCTGGAATTCTTCGGCCAGGCGCGCGATGCGATCCCGTCGATCGTGGAAATCAAGGATTACCTCGATGGCTTGCCGGCCAAGGGCGAGCAATACACGACCATCCGCCTGGCGGGTCTCGAGCATCTGGACGAGCGCTACCTGCGCGCCGTCGGCTACGCCACCAAGTCGAAACGGGGCGTGCTGCCGAAGATGGCCCTGTTCGGCGACATCGTCGGCGACGATGAAAACGCCGTCGCCCAGGCGGCGTCGGAAGTGGTGCGCATCGCCAACACGCGCGTGGGCGAAGGCTTTGTGGCCGTCAGCCCCGAGGCGCGCAAGAAATTCTGGCTCGATCGTGCCCGCACGGCCGCCATTGCCAAGCATACCAACGCCTTTAAAATCAATGAAGACGTGGTGATCCCGCTCAACCGCATGGGCGAATACACGGATGGCATCGAACGCATCAATATCGAGCTGTCGATCAAGAACAAGCTGCAGCTGGCAGAGGCCTTGAGCGAATTCTTTGGCAAGGGTAATTTGCCTGTTGGCAAGAGCGACGACGCGTCCGACGACCGTGTCGACGATGCGGAAATGCTGGGCGACCGTGCTGAGCAGGCGCAGCAGTTGCTGGCGCAAGTCACGGCACGCTGGACCTATCTGCTGGCACAGCTGGACCGTCCGCTGGCCGACGTGAAGGGCGAACTGGCCGAGCTGGGCATGGAGCGCTTGCTGCCCGTCTTCGATGCGCGCCTGGAAACGCAGCCGGCCGCCACCCTGTTCGACGTGGTGCAGGACCGCACCGTGCGCATTACCTGGAAGCAGGAAATCCGTGCCCAGCTGCGCCAGATCTTCAACGGCGCCGCGTTCAAGCTGATCCTCGACGAGGCCACCGCCATCCACGCGCGCATCCTGCGTTCGCGCGTGTTTGTCGCGCTGCACATGCATGCGGGCGATGGCAACGTGCACACGAACTTGCCCGTCAACTCGGACAATTACGAAATGCTGCAGGACGCCCACGAAGCCGTGGGCCGCATCATGATCCTGGCCCGCTCGCTCAACGGCGTCATTTCCGGTGAGCATGGTATCGGCATCACCAAGCTGGAATTCCTGACGGAAGAGGAAATCGGCGAGTTCCGCAGCTACAAGCAGCGCATCGATCCGGAAGGCCGTTTCAACAAGGGTAAATTGCTGAACCTGCCAGGCATGGGCGCCGACTTGCGCAATGCCTACACGCCATCGTTCGGCCTGATGGGCCATGAATCGCTGATCATGCAGCAAAGCGATATCGGCGCCATCGCCGACAGCGTCAAGGATTGCTTGCGCTGCGGCAAGTGCAAGCCCGTGTGCTCGACGCACGTGCCACGCGCCAACTTGCTGTACTCGCCACGCGACAAGATCCTGGCGACGTCGTCCCTGATCGAAGCGTTCCTGTACGAAGAGCAGACGCGCCGCGGTATTTCCATCAAGCATTGGGAGGAATTCGAGGACGTGGCGGACCATTGCACGGTATGCCACAAGTGCGTCACGCCTTGCCCGGTCAATATCGACTTCGGCGACGTGTCGATGAACATGCGCAACTTGCTGCGCAAGATGGACAAGAAGAGCTTTAATCCTGGTACCAAGGCCACGATGATGTTCCTCAACGCCACCGATCCCGTGACCATCAATGCCACGCGCAAGGTCATGATCGGCTGGGGCTACAAGGCGCAGCGCCTGGGCCACGATTTGTTGAAGAAATTTGCCAAGAAGCAAACCAAGGCACCGCCGCCATCGACGGGCAAGCCGCCCGTCAAGGCGCAGGTGATCCATTTCATCAATAAAAAGATGCCGGGCAACCTGCCGAAGAAATCGGCGCGCGCGCTGCTCGACATCGAAGACGATAAAGTCATCCCGATCATCCGCAATCCGAAGACGACCACGGCCGATACGGAAGCCGTGTTCTACTTCCCCGGTTGCGGTTCGGAGCGTTTGTTCTCGCAAGTGGGCCTGGCCACGCAGGCGATGCTGTGGGAAGTGGGCGTGCAGACGGTCTTGCCGCCTGGCTACCTGTGCTGCGGTTATCCGCAGCGTGGCGCGGGCGAGTTCGACAAGGCCGAGAAGATGATGACGGACAACCGCGTCCTGTTCCACCGCATGGCCAACACGCTCAATTACCTGGATATCAAGACGGTGCTCGTGTCGTGCGGCACCTGCTACGACCAGCTGGCCACGTATCAGTTTGAAAAGATTTTCCCCGGCTGCCGCATCATGGATATCCATGAGTATTTGCTGGAGAAAAACGTCAAGCTGGAAGGCGTCAACGGCACGCGCTATATGTACCACGAGCCTTGCCACAATCCGATGAAGCTGCAGGAATCGGGCAAGACCATCAATTCCCTGATCAGCACGGTGGACAACGTGAAGATCGAGAAGAACGATCGTTGCTGCGGTGAATCGGGTTCGCTGGCCGTCACGCGCCCGGACATTTCCACGCAAGTGCGTTTCCGCAAGGAAGAAGAGATGGTCAAGGGCGCCGACAAGCTACGCGGCGATGGCTTCACGGGTGACGTGAAAATCCTCACCAGCTGCCCGTCGTGCCTGCAAGGCTTGTCGCGCTACAATGATGATTCGGGCACGACGGCCGATTACATCGTCGTCGAGATCGCCAAACACTTGCTGGGAGAGAACTGGATGCCGGATTACGTGAAACGCGCCAATGACGGCGGCATCGAACGGGTGCTGGTGTGACCTGCGATCTGTGCAGCCTGCTGGACGGCTACGCCAACAAGCAGGGTCTGGAGACCCTGCTGTGGCGCAGCGAACGCCTGTCCGTGGTGGCCGTCGACGATCCTGCCTATCCCGGCTTTTGCCGCGTGATCTGGAACAGGCATGTGAAGGAAATGACGGATTTGACGCCGGGCGAGCGCAACTATGTCATGGAAGTCGTGTGGCAAGTCGAGCTGGCCGTGCGTGAAGTGATGCAGCCGGAAAAGGTCAATGTGGCCAGTTTCGGCAACATGACGCCGCACGTGCACTGGCACGTGATTCCCCGCTACCGCGACGATGCGCATTTCCCCAGCCCGAGCTGGGCCGTGGTGCAGCGCGAGACGGCGCCCGAGGTGCTGACCGCGCGCCGCGCCCTGTTGCCGGCCTTGCGCGATGCCATCATTCAACGTTTATCCGCATAAAGTATTGTCATGACTGAAAAAGTAGCAACACCCCAACCGACCGGCTTGACCGTGCACAACCAGTCGCGCGTGCTCGACGTGGCTTTCGACGATGGCAGCGAATTCGCGCTGCCGTTCGAATACCTGCGCGTGTATTCGCCGTCGGCCGAAGTGCAGGGCCATGGCAAGGGCCAGGAAACCTTGCAGTTAGGAAAACGCCTGGTCGGCATCACCGGCCTGGAGCCGGTTGGCAACTACGCCGTGCAACCGACCTTCAGCGATGGCCACAATTCCGGCCTGTACACCTGGGCCTATCTGTACAAGCTGGGCGTGGAACAGCCAAAGCTGTGGCAGGATTACCTGGACCGCCTGACGGCGGCCGGCTACCCCGGCGACAGCGGCCGCGACGCCAAGGCGGACATGACGGTCAAGCAATCTTCCGGCCATGTCCACGGACCGAGCTGCGGGCATAAACATTAAGCTAAAAAAATAATGCGGTAATCTTGTCGGATTGCCGCCGCCCCGTTCGTCGTATGGATGCCCGCGCTTGCGGGCATTTTTCTTTTGGAGAAGAGACTATGGAATACATGATCCTGATCTACGCCGACGAGGCGCGTTATGAAGCGATGGAGGAAGGGCAGATGGCCAGCCTGATGGCCGAGTTTGCAGGTTACACGCAGGCACTGGAGGCGGCCGGCGTGCTGCGCGGCGGCGGCGAGCTGGCGCCCGTGGGCAGCGCCACCAGCGTGCGGGTGCGCAATGGCAAACCTGTCGTCACGGACGGGCCGTTCGCGGAAACCAAGGAGCAGCTGGGCGGCTACTACCTGCTGGCCTGTGCCAATCTGGACGAGGCGCTGGTCTGGGCCGGGCGTTGCCCGGTAGCATCCCTGGGTACCATCGAAGTGCGGCCCGTCACGGCGTGAGCATGGGCGGCGACGCCACCTCGGCCGTCGAACACGTCTTTCGCCAGGAGCGGGGCAAGGTGCTGGCCGGCCTGATGCGGCGCTTCGGCGACCTGGGCCTGGCGGAAGATGTGTTGCAGGAAGCGTGCCGCAAGGCGCTGGAACTGTGGCCGCAGGCGGGCGTGCCCGATAATCCGGCGGCCTGGCTGACGTCGGTGGCGCGCCACGCGGCCCTCGATCACGTGCGCCGCGCGGGCAAGGGCGTCATCGATGCCGACGCCGTGCTGTCCAGCCTGTCGGCAGCCCAGGCGGAGGAAGCGCAAGCCATCGAGGATGACCGTTTGCGCCTGCTGTTCATCTGCTGCCATCCGGCGCTGGCGCCCGAGGCGCAGGTGGCGCTGGCCCTGCGCACCCTGTGCGGCCTGTCCACGGGCGAGATCGCGCGCGCCTTTGGCCTGGCCGAAGCGGCCCTGTCGCAGCGCCTGCTGCGCGCCAAGCGCAAGATCGCCGAGGCGGCCATCCCGTTCGAGTTGCCGCCGGCGCCGGACTGGCCGCCGCGGCTGGCGCAAGTCATGCACGTGATTTACTTGGTGTTCAGCGAAGGCTATTGCGCCAGCGGCGGCGACGCCTTGCTGCGCCCGGACCTGTGCGCGGAAGCGCTGCGGCTGGGACGGCTGCTCGATACCTTGCTGCCCGGCGAGCCGGAAGTGCAGGGCTTGCTGGCCCTGATGCTGCTGCAGGCGTCGCGCGGCGCGGCGCGGCTGTCGCCCGCAGGCTATCTGCTGACCCTGGAAGAGCAGGATCGCCGCCTGTGGCACGGTGACTTGATCGCCGAAGGGCTTGCGCTGCTGGAGCAAGCCTTGCCGGCCCGGGCGCCGGGGGCGTACCAGTTGCACGCGGCCATTGCCGCCCTGCATGCCAAGGCCGCCACGGCCGGGCAGACGGACTGGCGCCAGATCAGTGCCCTGTACGGCGCCTTGCTGCGGCACAAGCCGGAACCGTTGGTCTTGCTTAATGCCGTGATCGCCTGCGCCATGGCGCATGGCGCCGAACATGGGCTGGCATGGCTGGCGCGCCTGGAAGCCGTGCCCAGCCTGGCCCAGTCGCACTACCTGCACGCGGCCAGGGCCGACCTGCTGCGCCGCCAGGGCGACCGCGCGGGGGCGCTGGCGGCGTATGCCCGGGCGGCAATGCTGGCCTCGAATGCGGTCGAAAGGCAATACCTTCTCCGGCGTCACGGGGAAATGCGCCTGCCGCTTGTATAATGCACGCAAGTTCAAACAGACTGCCTACCATGACCAATACGACCCATTTCGGATACAAAACAGTTGCAGAAGACGACAAAGTGCGCGAAGTCGCCAAGGTGTTCCATTCCGTCGCTGCCAAATACGACGTGATGAACGACTTGATGTCGGGCGGGCTGCACCGTCTGTGGAAGACGTTTACGATTGCCAACGCGGGCGTGCGCCCTGGCTTCAAGGTGCTCGACATCGCCGGCGGCACGGGCGACCTGTCGAAGGCGTTCGCCAAGCAGGCGGGTCCCACCGGCGAAGTCTGGTTGACCGATATCAATGAATCGATGCTGCGCGTGGGCCGCGACCGCCTCTTGAATCGCGGCTTGCTCACCCCCACCTTGTTGTGTGACGCGGAAAAACTGCCATTCCCCGACAACTATTTTGACCGTGTCAGCGTGGCCTTTGGCCTGCGCAACATGACGCACAAGGATGTGGCGCTGGCGGAAATGCGCCGCGTGCTGAAACCGGGCGGCAAGCTGCTGGTGCTGGAGTTTTCCAAGGTGGCGGCACCGCTGCAAAAGCCGTATGACCTGTATTCGTTCTCGGTCTTGCCGTGGTTCGGACAGAAAATCGCCGGTGACGCGGAAAGCTATCGTTACCTGGCCGAATCGATCCGCATGCATCCGGACCAGGAAACCTTGAAGACCATGATGGAAACGGCGGGCCTGGAGCGCGTGCAGTACTACAATTTGACGGCGGGCATAGCCGCTTTGCATACCGGCATCAAGATGTAAGACAACGAGGTCACTCGCGTGTTGCCGGTGAATTTAGGAGATGGAATGAAATTGAAGAAATTTATGGTTGGCATGATGCTGGCCGCGACCACGGTATCCATGCTGGGCGAGGCGCTGGCCCGTCCGATGGGCGGTGGCCGTTCGTTTGGCCGCCAGTCGCAGAACGTGGGCCGCCAGGCTCCCGCGCCGGCACCAGCCCCCGCACCGGCCGCCGCGCCACGCCAGGCGCAACCGGCCCCCGCGCCGGCGCCCGCACCTGCCGCCAAGGCACCCAGCCGCTGGAAAGGCTTGCTGGGCGGTGCACTGCTGGGCCTGGGCCTGGGCGCCTTGCTGTCGCACTTCGGCCTGGGCGGCGCCCTGGCCAGCATGATCAGCACCTTGCTGATGGTGGCCCTGTTGGCCGGTGCGGCGTTCTTCATCTACCGCATGGTGCGCGGCAAGCGCGAAAACAATGCGGGTGGCCATGCGCCGTTCGCCGGTTTTGGCGGCAACCAGCCTGCGCCAGCGGGCAACACGCCCGATATCGGCTCGCGCATCCCACCGCTGCCGCCGCTGCAACCGGTCTCGTCCGGCGTTGGCCTGGACAAGGTCGCGCCCGTGGCCGCGCCCTGGGGCGTGCCTGCCGATTTCGACAAGGATGCCTTCCTGCGTCACGCGAAGAGCAATTTCATTCGCCTGCAAGCGGCCTGGGACAAGGCGGACGTCAACGACATCCGCGAATTCACGTCGCCGGAAGTGTACGCTGAGCTGCGCATGCAGATCCAGGAGCGCGGTGCGCAAGCCGATTTCACGGACGTCGTCAGCATCGACGCCGAATTGCTTGGCATCGAGACGAGCGTCACCGATTACCTGGCCAGCGTGAAGTTCACGGGCCTGATCCGTTCGGCGCCCGATGCCGCGGCGGAGCCGTTCGCGGAAGTGTGGAATATGTCGAAACCCGTCAGCGGCAATAGCGGCTGGGTCTTGGCAGGCATTCAACAATTGGGTTAATGATAATTATTTCCTGAATAGCAGCTTAAGCCCATGGCTAATTCATGGTGCTTGAGGGATATTTTCTGCTGAACTGGTAAGATCGAAGCCGCCCGCGTTGTTGTACGGGCGGTTTTTTCTTTTTAAGGGCGCGCGCGGCGCGCAAGCATATGATGGCACCGATTCCCGACCTTACCTTGATGACTCCCGTTATCGCGAGCATCAATCACCTGCTGGCGCAGGAGCCGTGGGCGCGCCAGCAACTGGCGGTGCACGCCGGCAAGCTGGCCTGTATCGATACGGGCGCCGTGGCCCTGCGCATGCGCGTCGACAGCGCCGGCATGCTGGAAGCGGCGCCGGCGGACGTGTCTGCCAATGTCACCATCCGCGTCAAACTGTCCGACGTGCCGCTGATCCTGCAAAACCGCGAACGGGCGTTTTCGTACGTGAAAATCGAAGGCGACGCCGAGTTTGCCAATGCGATTTCGCAATTGAGCAAGGGCTTGCGCTGGGAAGCGGAGCACGACCTGGAAAAGCTGTTCGGCCCCATCCTGGCCACGCGCGTGGTCTCCGGCGCCAGGGATGCCCTTGCCTTCGTGCGCACGGGCCAGCAAAAGCTGGCGGAAAACGTGGCGGAATACTTTCTGGACGAACAGCCCATGCTGATCCGTCCCGTTACCTTGCTGGAATACTCGGCTGGCGTGACGCGCGTGCGCGATGACGTCGAACGCCTGGCCAAGCGCCTCGCCCGGCTGGAAAAGGCGGCCGCCGCCCTCCAGCCGCAGTCCTCTTCACCGGATGTGTCTACATGATATTGAAATTCCTGCGCCTGTTTAAGATCATCCGTGTTTCCATCAAGTACGGTCTAGATGAGATAGCAATTTCTGGTCTGCAAGTTCCGCGCACTGCCAAGCTGATCGACACCCTGATTTTCTGGCGCGACCTGTCGTCGCCACGCGGCCTGCGCCTGCGCCTGGCGCTGGAAGAACTGGGGCCCATCTTCGTGAAATTCGGCCAGGTGCTGTCGACGCGGCGCGACCTGATGCCGCCCGACATCGCCGAGGAACTGGCGCGTTTGCAGGATCGCGTGCCGCCCTTCGATTCCGACCTGGCCATCGCGCAGATCACCAAGTCCCTGGGCGCCCATCCGGACCAGCTGTTTGCCCGCTTCGAGCGCGAACCGGTGGCGTCCGCCTCGATTGCCCAGGTGCACTTTGCCACCTTGAAAGATGGCCGCGAAGTGGCCGTGAAGGTCTTGCGTCCAGGCATGAAAAAGCTGATCGACGAAGACGTGGCGCTGATGCATATCGCGGCCGGCTGGATCAGCCGCCTGTGGGCCGACAGCAAGCGTTTGAAGCCGCGCGAAGTGGTGGGCGAATTCGACAAATACCTGCATGACGAGCTGGACCTGATGCGCGAGGCGGCCAATGCCAGCCAGCTGCGCCGCAACTTCGCCAATTCGGACTTGCTGCTGGTGCCGGAAATGCACTGGGACTATTGTTCCAGCAGCGTCATCGTGATGGAGCGCATGTACGGCATCCCCGTGTCGCAGATCGACCGCCTGGTGGCGGCCGGCGTGGACTTGCGCAAACTGTCCAGCGATGGCGTGGAAATTTTCTTCACGCAAGTGTTCCGCGACGGCTTTTTCCACGCGGACATGCATCCGGGTAATATTCTCGTCTCCATCGCGCCCGACTCGTTCGGCCGCTATATCGCGCTGGATTTCGGCATCGTCGGCACCTTGAATGATTACGACAAGGATTACCTGTCGCAAAACTTCCTCGCCTTCTTCCGCCGCGACTACAAGCGCGTGGCCGAGGCGCATATCGAATCGGGCTGGGCGCCGAAAGACACGCGCGTCGACGAGCTGGAAGCGGCCGTGCGCGCCTGCTGCGAACCGATCTTCGACCGCCCGCTGAAGGATATTTCCTTTGGGCAAGTTCTGCTGCGTCTGTTCCAGACCTCGCGCCGCTTCAATGTGGAAGTGCAGCCGCAGCTGGTGCTGCTGCAAAAGACCCTGCTCAATATCGAAGGCCTGGGACGCCAGCTGGACCCGGAACTGGACTTGTGGCAAACGGCCAAGCCCTACCTGGAAAAATGGATGAGCAATCAGGTGGGGCCGCAAGGTTTCATGGAGCGCCTGCGCGCCGAGGCGCCCCGCTATGCGCACATCTTCCCGCAACTGCCGCGTTTGCTGCACCAGGCCTTGACGGTGCATGGCGAGCCGCGCGAAAACGACGTGGAACTGATGAAAACCTTGTTGGCAGAACAACGCCAGACGAACCGCCTGCTGAGCTTTATCGTGTATTTCGTCGGCGCCTTCGCGCTCGGCGCGCTGGGCTTGCAAGTGTATATGCGCTGGCATCAACTGCCGTTTTAACAGGATCAGGACGTAAGTGATGGCTGACTTCCATACCCGCGACCCGCTGTCGCCCGCCTTCTGGGACGAGCGTTTCGAGAAACAATTCACGCCCTGGGACCAGGGCGGCGTACCCGCGCGCCTGCGCAGCTTCGTGCTGGGCAGTCCGGCGCCGTTGCGCTGTCTGATACCCGGCTGCGGTTCCGCCTACGAACTGGCCTTCATGCTCGACGCGGGCTGGGACGCCACGGCCATCGACTTTTCGCCAGCGGCCGTGGCCGCCGCGCGCGTCCAGCTTGGCGAACGGGCGGGGCGGGTGGTGGAAGCCGATTTCTTTGCCTGGCAGCCAGACGCGCCGCTGGACCTGATTTATGAACGGGCGTTCCTGTGCGCCATGCCACGCGCCATGTGGCCGCAGGTGGCGGCCCGCTGGGCGCAGCTGCTGGCACCGGGCGCGATGTTGGCCGGCTACTTTTTCTTTGACGATAATGCCAAGGGGCCGCCATTTGGTATGTCACGTGAGCAATTAAACGCCTTGCTGGCGCCACATTTCGACTGCCTGGCCGATGAAGCCGTCGGCGATTCCATCGCTGTCTTCGCCGGCAAGGAGCGCTGGATGAGCTGGCGCCGCCGGGCGGACTGAGCCTGGCAGGGCAAGCGGCCGGGCGATTTCCGTAGAGACTGGCGGAAAAGCTTTATAATTCAGGGTTTTTGATGATTTTCTCGGAGTAGAGATGCCGATTTACGCTTACCGTTGTGACGAGTGTGGTTTTGCCAAGGATGTCTTGCAAAAGATCTCCGATCCAGTACTGACGGTGTGCCTGTCGTGCGGCAAGCCCAGTTTCAAGAAGCAATTGACGGCCGCCGGTTTCCAATTGAAGGGCACTGGCTGGTACGCGACCGATTTCCGCGGCGGCACGGCACCGACGACGGCCATTCCGACGGGCCCGGCCGATAACGCCAAGCCGGCTCCTGCTGCCGAGAGCGCGCCTGCCGCCGCTGCCCCGGCGCCCGCGCCTGCCGCGGCGGCGCCGAAAGCGGACTGACAAGCGCGTTGCGCCGAACCATTCCATTACCGAGAAACCGATGCGTAAATACTTCATTACCGGATTGCTGATTTTAGTACCGCTGGCCATTACCGTCTGGGTACTCAATTTGGTGATCGGCACCCTGGACCAGTCCCTGCTGCTGGTACCGGCGCGTTTCCGCCCGACCTCGCTGTTTGGCTTTGACATTCCTGGCCTGGGCACGATACTGACGATAGTCATCGTCTTCCTGACAGGCTTGTTGACGAATAACCTGGTCGGCAATTACGTGGTGAAACTGTGGGAAAAGTTGCTGCAGCGCATACCCATCGTTAATTCCCTGTATTCGAGCGTCAAGCAGGTATCGGATACCTTGTTTTCCTCGTCGGGCAATGCTTTCCGCAAGGCAGTGCTGGTGCCATATCCGCACCAGAATTCCTGGACCATCGCCTTCCTGACCGGCGTGCCGGGCGGCGATGCGGCGAACCACCTGGTGGGCGATTACGTCAGCGTGTATGTGCCGACGACGCCGAACCCGACATCGGGCTTCTTCCTGATGATGAAGCGCAGCGATGTGGTCGAGCTGGACATGAGCGTCGATGCGGCGCTCAAGTACATCGTCTCGATGGGCGTGGTGGCGCCTGCGGAAGTTGTCGCTGTAACGGCCCCGGTAGCCAAAGAATAAAGGCAGGCGTCCCACGGGGGACGTGGCCGGATTGAACACTCACTAACCTGAACTGAGAATTTTATGTCTATGCGTACTGAATATTGCGGCCTCGTTACTGAAGCCATGCTGGGACAAACCGTCAGCCTGTGCGGCTGGGTACATCGCCGCCGCGACCACGGCAGCCTGATTTTCATCGATTTGCGCGACCGTGAAGGCTTGGTGCAAATCGTTTGCAACCCGGAACAAGCGGAGATGTTCAAGGTCGCCGAAGCCGTGCGCAACGAATTCTGCCTGCGCGTGACGGGCGTGGTGACGAACCGTATCGACGGCACCATCAACAACAACCTGAAATCGGGCAAGATCGAAGTGGTTTGCTCGGAACTGGAAGTGCTGAACCCTTCCGTGCCCGTGCCATTCCAGCTCGACGACGACAACCTGTCGGAAACGACGCGCCTGACGCACCGCGTGCTGGACCTGCGCCGCCCGCAAATGCAGAACAACCTGCGCCTGCGCTACAAGGTCACGATGGAAGTGCGCAAGTACCTCGACGCGCTGGGCTTCATCGACATCGAAACGCCGATGCTGACCAAGTCGACGCCAGAAGGCGCGCGCGATTACCTGGTGCCGTCGCGCGTGAACGCCGGCAGCTTCTTCGCCTTGCCGCAATCGCCACAGTTGTTCAAGCAACTGTTGATGGTCGCCAACTTCGACCGTTACTACCAGATCACCAAGTGCTTCCGCGATGAAGACTTGCGCGCTGACCGCCAGCCGGAATTCACGCAGATCGACTGCGAAACCTCGTTCCTGACGGAACAGGAAATCCGCGACCTGTTCGAAGACATGATACGCGTCGTCTTCAAGAACACCCTCGATATCGACCTGCCGAACCCGTTCCCGGTGATGGACTTCGCCGAAGCGATGGGCCTGTATGGTTCCGACAAGCCGGACATGCGCGTCAAGCTGGCCTTCACGGACTTGACCGACGTCATGAAAGACGTGGACTTCAAGGTCTTCTCGGGCGCTGCCAACATGCCGAAGGGCCGCGTGGTGGGCTTGCTGATTCCAGGCGGCGGCGCCATGCCACGCTCGGAAATCGATGCATACACGCAATTCGTTGCCATTTATGGCGCCAAGGGCCTGGCCTACATCAAGGTCAATGAAAAAGCCAAGGGCCGCGACGGCCTGCAATCGCCGATCGTGAAGAACCTGCACGATGCGGCATTGGCGCAGATCATTGAACTGACGAATGCACAAGACGGCGACCTGATCTTCTTCGGCGCCGACAAGGCGAAAGTCGTCAACGACGCCATCGGCGCGCTGCGCGTGAAAATCGGCCATAGCGAATTCGGCAAGAAAGCCGGCCTGTTCGACGACGTGTGGAAGCCATTGTGGGTGGTCGACTTCCCGATGTTCGAACACGACGAAGAAGCGGACCGCTGGACGGCAACCCACCATCCATTCACGGCGCCGAAAGATGGCCATGAAGACATGCTGGAAACCAATCCGGGCGCCTGCATCGCCAAGGCCTACGACATGGTCTTGAACGGCTGGGAACTGGGTGGCGGTTCGATCCGTATCCACCGCGAAGAAGTCCAGAGCAAGGTCTTCCGTGCATTGAAGATCGATGCCGAAGAAGCGCAGCTGAAGTTCGGCTTCCTGCTCGACGCCCTGCAATACGGCGCGCCGCCGCATGGCGGCCTGGCATTCGGCTTGGATCGTATCGTGACCATGATGACCGGTTCCGAATCGATCCGCGACGTGATCGCTTTCCCGAAAACCCAGCGCGCGCAAGATTTGCTGACCCATGCGCCGTCGGAAGTAGACGAGAAGCAACTGCGCGAACTGCACATCCGTTTGCGCAGCGCCGAGCCCAAGGTAGTGTAATGAGGCATGCGGCCGCTGCGGCGGTCGCTGTTTGATAAGCTATGCAAAAAGAGGCGCTTTCAAGGCGCCTTTTTCATTGTTGATATGACCCATAAAATTCCCGTTTCCGTGCTGGTCGTCATTCATACGGCCGATCTGGACGTGTTGCTGATCGAGCGCGCGGGCCAGCCCGGCTTCTGGCAGTCGGTGACCGGTTCGCTCGACGCCGTCGACGAGCCGCTGCTGCAGACGGCCGCGCGCGAACTGTGCGAGGAAACCGGCATCGTTGCCGATGGCGAAGGCATCGTGCTGCGCGACTGGAACCTGTCGAATGTGTACGAGATCTACCCGATCTGGCGCCACCGCTATGCGCCCGGCGTGACGCGCAACACGGAGCACGTGTTCAGCGTGCAAGTGCCACGCGACATCGCCATCACCCTGAGCCCGCGCGAACACTTGCAATATGCGTGGCTGCCGTACCTGGCGGCGGCCGACCGCTGTTTCTCGTCCTCCAACGCGGAAGCGATCCTGCAATTGCCGGCCATGACGGGCCTGGCACGACGCCTTACCTGACCTTTCTAGAAAGTATTTCATGTTGAACTGGATTCATTTGACCGCACAGCAAAAACTGCTGGGCACCGTGGGCATCATCCTGTGCCTGTGCTTTATCCTGGCGCTCTTCACCTCCACCGTGCCCGGCCGCACGCCGCCGATCGGCATGCCGCTGATGGCGATCGGCTGGCTGCTGCACCCGGGCGCGTTCGCCAAGGGCAAGCGCACGGTGGCCTGGCGCGGCGCACCCTTGCTTGTCAAGGTGGTCTGGGCCGCCGGCATCACGGCCTTGCTGGTGAGCGTGACGGCAGGCGTGGGCCGCATGCTGGCCTGATCGCGTCCGGCACGATGATTCTGCCCGTGTAGGTGCGCACGCGCACCTACGCTGGCGCCGCGCGGGGCCTGTCTGGGAGTAGAATCGATGCATGAAAATCCGCGTAGCAACTTATAATATACACAAGGGCGTTTCCTCCGTGCGGGGCTTGCCCAGGGTCCATGCATTGAAGCAGGCGATTGCGCTGTTCCATGCAGATGTTGTTTTTTTGCAAGAAGTGCAGGGCAAGCATGACCGCAATGCGGCCCGCTTCGGCGCCGAGAACAATGGCCACAAGCATTGGCCGGAAGCATCGCAGCATGAATTCTTTGCCGGCCCCGAGCACCACACGGCCTACGGCATGAACGCCGTGTATGACCATGGCCACCACGGCAATGCCTTGCTCAGCAAGTTCCCCATCGCCTCGCAAACCAACCACGACGTCTCAGATCATGCTTACGAGCAACGCGGCATCCTGCATTGCGTGCTCAACACGCCGCACGCCGATGTGCATTGCTACGTGGTCCACCTGGGCCTGTTCGAATCGGGACGGGGCCGGCAGACGCAGGCGCTGATCGACGCCGTCATGGAGTCGGCGCCCAATGGCGAGCCCGTCATCATTGCCGGCGACTTCAACGACTGGCGCAACACGCTCAGCGACAAGCTGCGCAATGCGCTGGGCGTGGTGGAAGTGTTCGACCAGCGCGCATCGAACTCGGCCCTGGGCGACCTCGTGCGCACCCTGGCGCGGCGCCAGACGAAAACGCCGATTCCCGTGCCGGCGCGCACCTTTCCCGCCGCCTTGCCGTGGTTCCGCCTGGACCGCATCTATGTGCGCGGTTTCCAGGTGGAAGGGGCGCAAGTGATGCATGGCACCCTGTGGGCAAAATTGTCGGACCACGCGCCGATAGTTGCTGCTTTGAAACTCGCGTAGACTGCCGGCATGCGCACAGTCAATTTCATCGCCCACAACGACATCCAGCTGCTGTATTGCGGCACCGATTACTTTCCCGCCCTGGTCGCGGCCATCGACGGCGCGCGTTCCGAAGTCTATTTCGAAACCTATATCTTTGCCGACGACGCCACCGGCACCCTGGTGCTCGATGCGCTCAAACGCGCGGCCGCCCGCGGCGTGCTGGTGTGCATGATCACGGACTGGTTCGGCACCGGCAACCGCAGGGTCAATGCCATGCATGCGCAGCTGGAAGCGGCCGGCGTGCACCACCGCATCTTCAATCCGTGGTTCCGGCGCGGCATCACGCGCACGCACCGCAAGATCTGCGTGGCCGATGGCGAGATCGCCCTGGTGGGCGGCATCAATATCAACGATGACATGTTTTGCGACTACGACCACAACATCAGCCTGGAAGCGCCGCGCTGGGACTTCGCCGTGCAGGTGAAGGGCCCGCTGGTGGACGCCATCCACGAAGAAGTACAGGCGCAGTGGGCACGGCTGGGCAAGATGAACCTGGTGCGGCGCATCAAGCTGTACCGCAAGATGCGCGTCGTCAGCAAGGAGCTGGCGAAGAATCCCGTCGTGGCCGGCTTTGTCGTGCGCGACAACCTGCGCAACCGCCGCACCATCCAGCGCGCCTATCTGCAGGCGCTGGGCCAGGCGCGTAAAAGCGTGATGCTGGCCAACCCGTATTTCGCCCCCGGGCACAAGCTGCGCCGCGCGCTGGCGCAGGCGGCCCAGCGCGGCGTCGACGTGGTCCTGCTGATCGGCGTGGGCGAATTCCGCATGCAGGATGCCGTGGCGCACTCGTTCTATCCGAAGCTGCTGGCCGCCGGCGTGAAAATCGTCGAATACCGCAAGACGCAGCTGCACGCCAAGGTGGCCGTCGTCGACGATGACTGGGCAACGGTGGGCTCGAGCAATATTGACGCGCTGAGCCTGTTCCTGAACCAGGAAGCGAACGTGGTCATCAAGGACGTGGCGTTTGCGCAAAGCCTGCGCCAGCATATCGAGCAGGGCGTGGCCGACGGCATCGTCATCCACCAGGATGATTTCAAGCACATCGGCCGCTTCCGGCGCATCGGCTACGAAGCCGCGTTCCTCGTGTACCGGCTGGTGATGCGCATTTTTTCAGTGGGCAAGTACGCATGAGTGAAATGACAACGGTAAGGCTGGACAAATGGCTGTGGGCGGCGCGCTTCTTCAAGACGCGCTCGCTGGCCAGCGAGGCCGTCGATACGGGCAAGGTGAAAGTGGACGGCGAGCGCGTGAAACCGGCGCGCAGCGTGCGCCTGGGCGATGAGCTGGCCATCGACAATGGCGCGGAAACGTGGGAAGTGGCCGTGCTGGGCCTGTCCGACAAGCGCGGCGCGGCGCCCGTGGCGCGCTTGCTGTATGGGGAAACGCCGGCCAGCATCGCCCGCCGCGAACTGCTGGCGGAAGAACGCAAGCTGTTCCGCGAACCGGGCAGCACTATCAAAGGGCGGCCGACCAAGCGCGACCGCCGTCAACTGAGCAAGGCAGGCGGCCTCGGCTGAGGCACGCCGCCAGCGGCGCGGGCGGGGAAAACCGGGGGCGAGCCCCGGCAAAACCCGCCTTTGCCGCCCTGAAAGCACTATCAACAACGCGGCCAGAGAATGCTGCGCTGCACCAATAGAACACCGGCTCTAAAGTTCCCGTTTGACTTTTACGTGGTAGTGGATAATAGTACGAGCGTTCGGATTTTTTCGGGGCGTGCTTTTTTTTACCCGCGCTTCAGTCCGCCAAATCGGCAACATCACTTTGAGAACGGACCTCTTGAATACTTCAGTCAAATTCATGCGCAAGGGCGAACTGACCCGTGCAGCCATCCTCGACGTGGCGCTGGACCTGTCCAGCCGCGACGGCCTGGAAGGCCTGACCATTGGGCTGCTTGCGGACAAAATGAACATGAGCAAGTCGGGCGTGTTTGCCCACTTTGGCTCGCGCGAAGACTTGCAGATGGAAGTGCTGAAGCTCTACCACTACCGTTTCGAGCAAGAAGTCTTTTTCCCCAGCATGAAAGAACCACGCGGCATCCAGCGCCTGCAATCGATGTTTGCGCGCTGGGTCAAGCGGGTCAGCGTGGAAATCGCTTCCGGCTGCATCTATATCAGCGGCGCCGTCGAGTATGACGACCGCCCGGGCCCGATCCGCGAAGCCCTGGTGGCCATGGTGCGGGCCTGGCAGGGCGCGCTGCTGCGCTGTGTCGAGCAATCGATCGCCACGGGCGACCTGAAAGCGGACACGGACGCCCAGCAGCTCGTGTACGAGATGTATGGCCTGATCCTGGCCCTGCATCACGATGCGCGCTTCCTGCGCGTGCCGGGGAGCATCGAACGGGCGCAGGCGGGCTTTGTCCGCCTGCTGGCGTCGTACCAGAATCCCGCTGCAGCCAGTCAGGAACAAGCCGTCAGGAATCAGTAGTTTTCGCAGCAACGAACACGCAATTCACCAGTACACACTTTAGCTAAACGCCTTCAGGAGAAAATTATGGGTCAATACGTCGCGCCAATCCGGGATATGCAATTCGTCCTGCATGAATTCCTGCAAGTGGAAGAAGAATTGAAGCAAATGCCGCACTATGCGGAAGTCGACGCCGACATCATCAACCAGGTGCTGGAAGAGGGCGGCAAATTTACTTCCGAAGTCCTGTTCCCGCTGAACCACTCCGGCGACCGCGAAGGCTGCCACCACGACCCCGTCACGAAAAACGTGACGACGCCGAAAGGTTTCAAAGAGGCTTACAAGCAGTATGTCGAAGGCGGCTGGGCGGCATTGGCTTGCGATCCGGAATACGGCGGCCAGGGCTTGCCAGTGGTATTGAACAACTCGTTCTATGAAATGCTCAACTCGTCGAACCAGGCCTGGTCCATGTACCCTGGCCTGTCGCACGGCGCCTACGAGTGCCTGAAGGAACACGGCACCGAGCACCAGAAGGAAGTCTATCTGCCGAAGCTGGTGTCGGGCGAATGGACGGGCACCATGTGCCTGACCGAACCGCACTGCGGCACCGACCTGGGCCTGCTGCGCTCGAAAGCGCTGCCCGAGGCGGACGGTTCCTGGACCATCACCGGCAACAAGATCTTCATCTCCGCCGGCGAGCACGACATGTCGGAAAACATCCTGCACCTGGTGCTGGCCCGCGTGCCGGACGCGCCGGAAGGCTCGAAAGGCATCTCGCTGTTCCTGGTGCCGAAATTCCTGCCGAATGCCGACGGTTCCGTCGGCGAGCGCAACCCGATCACCTGCGGCGCCATCGAAGAAAAGATGGGCATCCACGGCAACTCGACCTGCCAGATGAACCTGGACGGCGCCAAGGGCTGGATCATCGGCCAGCCGAACAAGGGCCTGAACGCCATGTTCGTCTTCATGAACGCGGCCCGTTTGGGCGTGGGCATGCAGTCGCTGGGCCTGACGGAAATCGCCTACCAGAACGCGCTGATCTACGCCAAGGACCGCACGCAAATGCGTTCGCTGTCCGGCATCAAGAACCCGGAACTGCCGGCCGACCGCATCATCGTGCACCCTGACGTGCGCCGCATGCTGCTGACCGGCAAGGCCTACGCGGAAGGCGCGCGCGCCTTCACTTCCTACGTGGCGCTGCAGATCGACCGCGAACTGCACCACCCTGACGCCGACGTGCGCAAGGAAGCTGCCGACGAAGTGGCGCTGCTGACGCCCGTCATCAAGGCCTTCATCACCGACAACGCCTGGATCGCCACCTCGGACGCGATGCAAGTGTTCGGCGGCCACGGCTACATCTCGGAATGGGGCATGGAGCAGTATGTGCGCGACGCGCGCATCAACATGATCTACGAAGGCACGAACACGATCCAGTCGCTGGACCTGCTGGGTCGCAAGATCCTCGGCGACAACGGCGCCAAGCTGCGCAAGTTCGGCGAAAAGATCAAGGCCTTCGTCGAAGACAACGGCACCGATGAAGCGATGAGCGAATTCGTGACGCCATTGGGCGACCTGGGCGACAAAGTCACCAAGCTGACCATGGAAATCGGCATGAAGGCATTCCAGAATCCGGACGAAGTGGGTGCGGCATGCGTGCCTTACCTGCGTGTCGTCGGCCATATGATCTACAGCTACCTGTTCGCGCAGATGGCCAAGATCGCCCTCGAAAAAGAATCCAGCGGCGACAAGTTCTACACCGCCAAACTGGCTACCGCACGTTTCTACTTCGCCCGCTTGCAGCCTGAAACGGCAACCCTGATCCGTCAGGCGCGCTCCGGTTCGGCCAACCTGATGGCACTCGACGCAGACCTGTTCTAAGACTTGAGGAAAATATGACCAATTTCATCGTTAAAAAAGTAGCCGTCCTCGGCGCCGGCGTGATGGGCGCGCAGATCGCCGCCCATTGCATCAACGCGAAAGTGCCGGTCGTGCTGTTCGACTTGCCTGCCAAAGAAGGTCCGAAGAATGGCATCGTGCTGCGCGCCATCGAAAACCTGAAAAAACTGTCGCCTGCGCCGCTGGGCAACAAGGATGACGCCGCGCTGATCCAGGTCGCCAACTACGAAGACAACCTGGACCTGCTGGCCGGTTGCGACCTGATCATCGAAGCCATCGCCGAGCGCATGGACTGGAAACACGACCTGTACCAGAAGGTGGCTCCGCACATCGGCCCGAACGCGATCTTCGCCTCGAACACCTCGGGCCTGTCGATCACCAAGCTGGCCGACGGTTTCGACGCCGACCTGAAATCGCGCTACTGCGGCGTGCACTTCTTCAACCCGCCGCGCTATATGCACCTGGTCGAGATCATCCCGACCGCGTTCACCAAGCCTGAAATTTCCGACCAGCTGGAAGGCTTCCTGACCACCACCCTGGGCAAGGGCGTGGTACGCGCCAAGGACACGCCGAACTTCATCGCCAACCGCGTTGGCGTGTTCGGCATCCTGGCCATCGTGCACGAAGCGGAAAAATTCGGCCTGTCCGTGGACGTCGTCGATGACCTGACCGGCTCCAAGCTGGGCCGCGCCAAGTCGGGCACCTTCCGCACGGCGGACGTGGTCGGCCTGGACACCATGGGTCATGTGATCAAGACCATGCAGGACTACCTGCCGAACGACCCGTTCGCCGCCGTCTACAAGACGCCGGCCGTGCTGGCATCGCTGGTGGAAAAAGGCGCGCTGGGCCAGAAGAGCGGCGCGGGCTTCTACAAGAAGGTCGGCAAGGAAATTCAACGACTGGACTTCGCCACCGGTGAGTACGTGGCCGGCGGCGCCAAGGCTGCCGACATCATCGCCCGCATCCTGAAGGAAAAGGATCCGGTCAAGAAGATGAAGGCGCTGCGCGAATCGACGAACCCGCAAGGCCAGTTCCTGTGGGCGATCTTCCGCGACGCTTTCCACTACATCGCCATCCATCTGGACACCGTGGCCGACAATGCGCGCGACATCGACTTCGCCATGCGCTGGGGCTTCGGCTGGAACGTCGGCCCGTTTGAAACGTGGCAGGCATCGAACTGGCTGCAAGTGGCCAACTGGGTCAAGGAAGACATCGACGCCGGCCACGCGCTGTGCAACGCACCGCTGCCAGCCTGGGTCTTCGAAGGTCCGGTCGCTGAAAAAGGCGGCGTGCACACGCCGGAAGGCTCGTACTCCGCCGTGTCGAACAGCTTCGTGCCGCGTTCGACCCTGTCCGTGTATGACCGCCAGCCATTCCGCGCGCCGGTCCTGGGCAGCGGCGCCATCGACGGCAAGACCGCCGGCACCACCGTCTTCGAAGACGAATCCGTGCGCGTCTGGCATACGGGCGACGATGTGCTGATCATCTCGTTCAAGACCAAGATGCACGTGATCGGCGAAGGCGTGATCAATGGCCTGAAACTGGCCTTGGCCGAAGCCGAGAAAAACTTCAAGGGCCTGGTGATCTGGCACGCCGACGCAGCCGAAGGCGGTGCCTTCTCGGCCGGCGCCGACCTGCAATCGGCCCTGCCGGCGTTCATGCAAGGCGGCGTGAAAGCCGTCGATCCGATCATCGCTGAACTGCAGAACACCTTCATGTCGCTGAAATACGCGAACGTGCCGGTGATCGCCGCGGTCGCTGGCCTGGCACTGGGCGGCGGTTGCGAACTGGCGCTGCACGCATCGAAGCGCGTGGCCTCGATCGAGTCGTACATCGGCCTGGTGGAAGTGGGCGTGGGCCTGATTCCTGCCGGCGGCGGCCTGAAGGAAGCGGCGCAGCGCGCCTACAAGGAAGCCAAGGGCAACGACATCCTGCAATTCCTGAAAACGGGCTTCACCAACGCGGCCACCGCCAACGTGTCGAAATCGGCGCTGGAAGCGAAGAAGATGGGCTACCTGAAGGAAGACGACGTGATCGTGTTCAACGCCTACGAGCTGCTGCACGTGGCCAAGGTCGAAGCGCGCGCCATGTTCGACGCCGGCTTCCGTCCGCAACTGCCTTCGCTGATCCAGGTCACGGGCCGCTACGGTTGGGGCACCATCAAGGCGCAGCTGGTCAACATGCGCGACGGCGGCTTCATCTCGGCGCACGATTTCAAGCTGGGCGAGATGATCGCCGAGATCGTATCCGGCGGCGATGTGGACCAGGGCAGTTTCGTCAGCGAACAGTGGCTGCTGGATATGGAACGCAAGGCATTCCTGGAGCTGTTGAACCATCCGAAAACCCAGGAACGGATCATGGGCATGATGCAGACCGGTAAGCCGGTACGCAACTAAGCACAGCGTCGATGTCGATCCTGTCCCTCGTATTTAAAGTATTGCTGCGCGTGAGGCCAAGCATGGTGTATGACCGTATCAAACAACAGATGATGGACACCTTGCCCTTCGTGCGACTGCTGGGGATCAGCATCGACGACATCGGCGCCGGCACCTCCAGGGTGTCGATGCCGGACGATCCCAAACTGCATAACCACCTGGGCACGCAGCATGCGGGCGCCTTGTTTACCCTGGCCGAAACGGCTTCCGGCGCGGCCATGGCGGGCGGCTTCGCCGAACTGATACTGGGCTTGCGCCCGGTGGCCAAGGAGTCGCGCATTCGGTACCAGAAGGTGGCCCGGGGCGCGACGCGCGCCGAAGGCCGGGTACCGGGCGACCTGGCTGCCTTGAAGGCGCAGCTGGCGCAGGATGGCAAGGTGGCGTTTCCCGTGGAAGTCGATATCTTCGACTCCGAAGGCACGCTGGCGGCACAGGTGACGGTGGACTGGTATTTGTCGCAGAAGCGATAAGCCAGTACCCCGGATATTCGACAGAACACGAACCTCGTTCAACATCTTTGAAAGAATAAAATGAGCAAACAACTTCAAGACGCCTACATCGTCTCTGCAACCCGCACCCCGATCGGCAAGGCGCCGCGCGGCATGTTCAAGAACACCCGCCCGGACGACCTGCTGGTGCGCGTGCTGCAATCGGCACTGGCGCAAGCGCCTGGCCTCGATCCGGCGCTGATCACCGACGCCATCATCGGCTGCTCGTTCCCGGAAGCGGAGCAGGGCTTCAATATCGCGCGTAACTCGGTGCTGCTGGCCGGCTTGCCGAAGACCGTGGGCGGCGTCACCGTCAACCGTTACTGCGCGTCGGGCATCACGGCCATCGCCATGGCGGCCGACCGCATCCGCGTGGGCGAAGCCGACGTCATGATCGCCGGCGGCATCGAATCGATGTCGATGGTGCCGATGATGGGCCATCACCCATCGATGAACCTGGACATGTTCAGCGACGAGAACATCGGCATGGCCTACGGCATGGGCCTGACGGCCGAGAAAGTGGCGCAGCAATGGAAAGTGTCGCGCGAACAGCAGGACGCGTTCTCCGTCGAATCGCACCGCCGCGCCATCGCCGCGCAGCAAGCCGGTTTCTTCAAGGCTGAAACGACGCCTGTGGAAATCATCACGCGCACGCCGAACCTGGCCACCGGCCAGGTCGATGTAACGCGCCGCACGGTCGACACCGACGAAGGCGCGCGCGCCGATTCGTCGATGGAGTCGCTGGCCAAGCTGAAGCCCGTCTTCGCAGCCAAGGGCAGCGTCACTGCCGCCAACAGCTCGCAGATGTCCGACGGCGCCGGCGCGCTGTTGATCGTCAGCGAAAAAATCCTGCGCGAGCATAACCTGACCCCGCTGGCGAAATTCTCGTCGTTCGCCGTGCGCGGCGTACCGCCGGAAATCATGGGCATCGGTCCGAAGTTCGCCATTCCGGCAGCGTGTGCCGCCGCCGGCATCACGCAGGACCAGCTGGACTGGATCGAGCTGAACGAAGCGTTTGCCGCACAGGCGCTGGCCGTCATCGGCGACCTGGGCCTGGACCCGGCGAAAGTGAACCCGATGGGCGGCGCGATCGCCCTGGGCCACCCGCTGGGCGCGACGGGCGCCATCCGCGCGGCCACCGTGATCCATGCACTGCAGCGCACCAAGCAGAAGTACGGCATGGTGACGATGTGCGTGGGCGCCGGCATGGGCGCGGCCGGAATTTTTGAACGCGTATAAGCCTGGCCGGGTAAAGCAATAAAACAGGGCGCTGCGGGATTACCCCGGCGCCCTTTATCTTTTTGGAGACGACATGGATATTTTGTGCAGCAAGAGCGAGGGCATCCTCACACTGGAATTCAACCGCCTGGAGCGCAAGAATGCGATCACGGGCGCCATGTACCAGACCCTGGCCGACGCGCTGGTGGCGGCGGAAACCGACGATGCCGTACGCGCCATCCTGATCTGCGGCAAGCGCGAGATTTTCACGGCCGGCAACGACCTCGATGACTTCATGAAGACGACGCGCCCCGCCGACGGTTCGCTCGACCTTGACCGTCCCGTGTTCCAGTTCATGCGCGCCCTGTACGGCAGCAGCAAGCCCGTGGTGGCGGCCGTCTCCGGCCCTGCCATCGGCATCGGCACGACGCTGTTGATGCACTGCGACCTGGTCTACGCGGCCGACAATGCCAGCTTCTCGATGCCGTTCACGCAGCTGGGCCTGTGCCCGGAATTCGGCTCCAGCCTGCTGCTCACGCAACTGGCCGGCTATCCGCGCGCGGCGGAAAAACTGATGCTGGGCGAGTCCTTCCCCGCACAGGAAGCGCTGGAAATGGGCCTCGTGTCGAAAGTCGTTCCCCTGTACGAGCTGATGACGTTCGCGCAAGGCCAGGCCGCCAAGCTGGTGGCCCTGCCGGCGGCCTCGATCCGCGCCACCAAGCGCCTGATGAAGCAAAGCCGCATGGAACCGATGAAGGCCGCCATCGCGGAAGAAAACAAGCTGTTCAGCGCCATGCTGGGCGGCGCGGAAGCGAAGGAAGCGTTTACGGCCTTCTTCCAGAAGCGCAAGCCGGATTTCAAGCAATTCGCCTGAGCCTTGTCCTGCCTGGTGCAACAGGCGTCCCGCGGGGCGCCTGTTTTTGCCTGGGGGCCAGATTGATACGGATATTTCTGTTTCGCAAAGTTGCATAATCCGCTAAGGTGGCTGCCGAGGCGCTCCACGCTCCCCCTTGCGTGGCCGGCGCCCCCCACGTGAACGGATACAACATGAAACTGGTAGCGCTGATCAGCGGCCTGTGCCTGGCTTTGCCCGTCTGGGCGCACGCTGCGCCAGGGACGTCGGCCGAGGTCATGGCCTTCCTGCGGCAACAGATGGCGCAGCAGCAGATTCCTGCGCTGCAAGTGGCCGTCATCCAGGGCGGCAAGGTCGTCGAACTGGCCGCCCTGGGAACGGCCAACGTGGAAAATGGCGTGGCGGCCACCGGCGAGAGCGTTTTCTCGATCAATTCCTGCACCAAGGCGTTTACGGGCGTGGCCGTCATGCAGTTGGTCGAGGCGGGCAAGCTCAAGCTTACCGACCCCATCTCGCTGTACCTGGACGACCTGCCGCCATCCTGGCGCGCGCTGACCATACGCCAGCTGATGACGCATACGTCCGGCTTGCCCAACATCATCGACGAGCAGGAGAGGCTGCTGGGCGGCGAGGATGAAGCGCTGTCCTGGAGCAAGGTCAAGGCCCTGCCGTTCGAGTTCGCGCCGGGCGAGCGCTACAGCTACAACCAGACTGGCTATGCTCTCATCGGCAAGATCATCGAAAAGCTCAGCGGCGAGTCCTTCGTGCGCTTCGTGGAAAACCACCAGTTCAAGCCGGCGGGCCTGACGCACACGCGTTTCGGCGACTCCAGCGACGTGGTCCCGCACTCCGCCGGCGCCTATACCTATTCGCGCAACGAGGGCGGCAAGTGGCTGACGGGCACGCGGCTGGCGATCGCCTACGTCACCTTCCCCGCCTATTTCCGCCCGGCCGCCGGCATCCTGTCGACCTCCGGCGATATCGCGCAGTGGCTGCTGGCCTTGCAGGGCGGCAAGCTGCTGAAGGACAAGGCCAGCCTGCAAGCCATGTGGAGCCCGTATCTGCTGAACAACGGCACGACGCAGGGGCCGAACGAACTGCTCAACGGTTCGGCGCTGGGCTGGCCCGTGACGGTGCGCGGCGAACACCGCGCTGCCGGCCCCATCGGCGGCATGCGTTCGGCCTTCTTCGTGTATCCGGAAGACGACCTGTCGGTGGTGGTGCTGACCAATTTGCAGGGCGTCAACCCGGAACTGTTCATCGATGAAATCGCCGGCTTCTATGTGCCCGCCATGCATCCGTCGACGGGGTTCGGCCTGCCGCCGTCGGTCCTGCCCTTGCGCAAGCTGCTGTTGCAACGCGGTTTCGGGCAGGCACCGCAGGCGTGGGCCGAACTGCGCGCGCGCGATGCGCAAGCACTGCCGGGCGAGGAGGCGTTGAATGTCTGGGGTTACAAATTGAGCAGCCAGCAGCAGCTGCCGCAGGCCCTGGCCATCCTGCGCCTGAACGCCAGCCTGCATCCGGCCAGCTGGAATGCCTACGACAGCCTGGCGGAAATCCTCGAGCAGGCGGGTGACAGGCAAGGTGCGATCGCCAACTATGGCAAGTCGCTGGCGCTTAACGCCGGCAACAGCCATGCCAGCGAACGGCTGCGCGTGCTGCAGGCGCCCTGAGGGCAGGCTTCAACCGTGCGCCCGCATCCCCGCCAGGATCAGGGCGACCGATGCGTGCCACTGCGTCTCGCCCGCCGGCCGTCCCGCCAGCGTATAGCCGTGTAAAAAATCGACGACGGCATCGCGGCCGCGCAAGCGGAGTTTTTGCGGCAGATCCAGGCCATCGATGGCCAGCTCGAACAGTGCCGTAAAGCGCTCGGCGACATCGCTCTGCGCCACCAGGCCGCGCGCCATCAGGCGCACGAAATAGGGCGTGGCGCCGACCAGCTCCAGGTATAGCGTGCACAGTGCCAGCAAGCGCCGCTGCGGCGCCTGGCGCCGTGTGAAGGGCGGCTGCCGCGGGTCGAGCGCGGCGAAGCGCTGCGCCATCAGGGCCAGCAGCAATTCCTGTTTTCCCGCGTAATAGTGATACAGGGCCATGGCATCGACGCCCAGGCTCTGCGCCAGCGCACGCATCGAGAAGGCTTCGCCTTTTTCTTCCAGCAGGGGCAGGGCCGCCTGCAGGATGGCGGCGCTGTCCAGCGCGGGCGCGGCGCGGCGCGGTCGCCCGGCGCGGCGCACGGGAGGTTCGATGGCTTGAAGTTTTTTGGTTTTCATGGGCATAATTCTACACTGTAGAATTAATTGGAGAGCACATCATGCAAAAACCTTTCGTCAGCGTCTTTCTCGGCATCAGCATCGACGGCTGCATCGCGGGAGAAAACGGCGACCTGTCCTGGCTGGAAGAGCTGGCGCCCGATTCGCCCGACGCCACCGGCTACACGGCATTGATGACGCAAGTCGATACCTTGCTGATCGGGCGCAGCACGTATGATGCCGTGCTGGGGTTCGAGCCGTGGCCGTATGCGGGCAAGCGCGTGGTGGTATTGAGCCACCGCGACTTCGCGCCGCGCCATGGCGAGCAGCGCCGCGAAGGCAGCGTGCGGGAAGTGCTGGCAGGCCTGGCCGAGGAGGGCTGCCGCCACGTGTATCTCGACGGCGGCGCCGTCATCCGCGCCGGCTTGCGCGAAGGCGTCATCGACAACCTGGCCTTGTCCGTGCTGCCGGTGGTGCTGGGGAGCGGCGTGCGGCTGTTCGACGAGGCGCTGCCGCGCAGCGACTGGCGGCTGGAAAGCACGCACCAGTTGCCCAGCGGCGTGGTGCAGCTGCGCTATGGAAAGCGTTAAGCCGGGCTTTCCAGTTCGACGATGAAGCCGGGATCGAAGCGTTCATTTTCCGGCGTGCCGTCGGGCCGCTTGTAGCCGCAGGGGTTGCACACGACGCGGCAATCCTGGATGCGATAGTCGAGCGAGGCGTGCATGTGGCCGTGCACCCACAGGTCGGCCTGCGCCACCAGTTCATCGAGGTGCGAGGCGAAGGCGGGCGAGCCCAGGTTGCTGGCGTACTGCTCTTCCACCGACAGCATCGACGGCGCCATGTGCGTGATGACGACGGTTTTTCCGGCGAACGGCTGCGCCAGTTGCTGCGCCAGCCAGGCCCTGTGCCGCGCATGCAGCTGCGCCGTGTCGGCCGCGCACAGCAGGCGCGGCGCATCGCCTCCCGTGCTGATGCGCTTGTAGTCGGGCATGTAGTTTTGCGCCGCGCTCAGGGCCTCTGCCTGGCGCTGCGCGCCGAACAGCAGGAAATCCGTCCACAGGGTGATGCCGAGGAAGCGCACGCCGTCGAGCACCACGGAATCGCCGTCGAGCAGGCGAATATGCGCGCCATGCGCGTTGGCGCTGGCGCAGGCGTCGCGCACGGCGTCCTGCATGTGTTCGAGCTGGTGGCCATACCCTTCGTGGTTGCCATGCACGTACAGCACGGGCAGGGCGCCGAAGGTGCGCGCGGCCCAGGCGATGGCATTGCTGCCCGTGTCGATGTCGCCGGCCAGGATCACCGCGTCGGGACGGCTGGCGGCGAGGTCGATGGCGGGCGCGTCGTCGCGCCATACTTCCAGGTGCAGGTCGGACAGGATCAGCAAACGCATGGCAGGAGGCGCGGCAAGGCGCATGAAAGTGGCTGGGCCTCTATCGTAGCGCAAGTCGCCATGCTTGCCTGCTTGACCGCGCATGGGCGACGACGGTACCCTGTGGCATCGACTACCGCACCCTCACTCCTGGAGCAGCATGCAGCCTTTTTCCCTTCCCACTACCTTACTCGGCATCGCGCTGGCAAGCATGGCGCTGCTGCCGGCGGCGCAGGCCGCCACGCCCGCCCTCGACCCTCTGACGCAGCCCATCGCCTCGCCGTATGCGGAGCAGTGGAACCGCCCGCAGCAGCCGGCGCGCATCCATGGCGACACCTATTACGTGGGCGTGGGCGGCTTGAGCGTGGTGCTGATCCATACGCAGGAGGGCCTGATCCTGATCGATGGCGCGCTGCCGCAGTCGGTGGAGGCCATCAAGGAGCATATCCTCGAGCTGGGATTCCGCGTGGAGGACATCAAATTCATCCTGAATACGGAGGCGCATTTCGACCATTCGGGCGGCATCGCCGCGCTGGCCCGCGACAGCGGCGCGCAAGTCGTCGCCAGTCCGCTCGGCGCACAGGCGCTGCGCGCGGGGAAGGTGATAGACAGCGATCCGCAGGCGGGAGAAATCGACCCCATGCCGGCCGTGGAGAACGTGCGTGAAATCGCCGACGGCGAGATTTTGCAGCTCGGTGAAGTCGGCGTGATGGCGCGCTACACGCCTGGGCATACGCCGGGCAGCACCAGCTGGACGTGGGTTTCCTGCGAGGATGCGGAGCGCGAGGAATGCCTGAGCGTGGTGTTCGGCGCCAGCCTCACGCCGGTGGCCGCTGACGATTTTCACTATCTGGCTGACGCGCGCCATGCGGACCTGACGCCGGCCTTTCGCCGCGTCATGCAGGACTTCGCCAAACTGCCGTGCGACATCCTGATTTCGGCCCATCCCGACCACTCCGGCGCCGATGAAAAACTCAGGCGCTTGCTGGTAGGCATCACGCCGAACCCCTTCATCGATACGCAAGCGTGCAGCAAGTATGCGGCCAGCAACGAGGCCAAGCTCGATGCGCGCATCGCAAAGGAAAAAGCAAAGGCCAGCGAGTCCGCGCCAAAATAACAACGTTGGCGCGTTCGCCATGGAAAGCGGTTGACGCACTGCAGCATCCGGTGCAGAATCAGCGTCCGCAGTGCAGATTAACCATGACATAGAAAGGAAACCCATGTTCGAGCAGGCTGGCAGCAAGTTGTACGACCACTAGCCCCGCGCATGGCGCTCGGGGCCATCGGCATAGCGCCGATCCCGAGCCGGTGTCCTTTAAAACCCCGGTGAGGAAACTCGCCGGGGTTTTTTGTTTCAGGCGACCCCGGCATACCGACAGGAATGACGCTGATGACCATGCATCGCAGCTTGTCTGCATCAGCGCTTGAACGGAGCAACCATGAAAATTAAAGTGAAAGCCACGCCCAAGCCGCGCAATCCGCTGGTGGCAGCCGCCAGATTGCGCGGCGGCGCCGGCGCGCACCAGTCGGAAGCCGCGCCGCGCGCGGCGCGCCGGGCCGGCAAGCACCGCCTGCAGCAATTGCTGGCAGGACGCCTGAAACCCGACGATTAGCGTGCGGCCAGCTCGACGATGAAATTCGCGTCGAAGCGGGGATTTTGCGGCGTGCCGCTGCGCGTCTTGTAGCCGCACGGGTTGCAGACGACGCGGCAGTTGCCGATACGGTAGTCGCGCGAGACGTGGATATGGCCATGCACCCACAGGTCGGCCTGTGCGGCCAGCGCGTCCAGGCGCGACGCATACGCGGGCGAGTATGCTTCGCTGCCATACGCGTCATCGACCGAGAGCAGCGACGGCGCCATGTGGCTGATGACGACCGTGCGGCCATCGAACGGCTGCGCCAGCTCGCGCGCCAGCCACGCCTTTTGCTGCGCGTGGAACATGGCCGTGTCGGCCGCGCGCAGCTTGCGAAAACCCATGTTCGCCAGGCGGATGCGCCGGTAGTCGTTCATGGCCGCTTCCGCGTCGCGCATGGCGGCCTGGCGCGTGTCGTCGCCCAGCAGGCGGAAATCCGTCCACAGGGTGGCTCCGAGGAAGCGCACCTTGTTGCCGGCCTGGTCTTCGACGACGTGCGTGCCGCAGTCGAGGAAGTGCACGTTGCCGGTGGCGGCCGCGGCCGCGCGCAGTTCCTGGCGCACCTTGTCGAGGTGGTGGCCATAGCCTTCATGGTTGCCATGCACGTACAGCACGGGCAGGCCGGCAAACGTGGTGGTTGCCCAGGCGATGGCGCGGCTGCCCGTGTCGATATCGCCGGCCAGGATCACGACGTCGGGGCGGCTGAGCGCAAGGTCTGGCTGTGGCGCTTCGTCGCGCCACAATTCGTGATGCAGGTCCGACAGTATCAATAAACGCATGCTGTTTTCAGGCCGTTGCAGAGGCCCCCATCCTACCTGAAATGCTTCACTCTTCCCCGAGGGCGGCGAAGCTGTGCGCCAGGTAGTCGATCAGCGTGCGCACGGCCGGCAGCAGGCCGCGCCGCGACGGGAAAACCGCATGGATGATTTCGCGCTGCGGCCGCCATTGCTCCATCAGCGGCAGCAGGCTGCCATTGGCGATCTGTTCGCCTATCATCATGGTCGGCAGCTGCACCACGCCCACGCCGGCCACGGCCGCGTCGCGCAGGGTCAGCATGTCGCCCGTGACGAAGCGCGGCGTGTGGCGCAGCTGGGCGCGCGCGCCATGCGGTCCATGCAGGTCCCACTGGTAATGCTGCTGCGGCGTGCCCATGGCCAGGCTGGGCCAGTCGGCCAGGTCGGCCGGCGCCGTCGGCATGGAGGCGCCGGCGAACAGCAGCGGGCTGCCGACCATGCACTGGCTGCGCTCGGCCAGCACGCGCAGCACCAGGTCGCTGTCGGGCAGCGGCGGCGGGCGCACGCGGATGGCCACGTCGATGCCTTCGGCCACCAGGTCGACGCGGCGGTTGCTCGCTTCGAGCAGCAAGGTCACTTGCGGATGGTCGCGCATGAAGCTGGCCAGCATCGGGCCCACGAGGGTATGCAGCAGGGCGATGGGGCAGGACAGGCGCACCGTGCCGCGCGGCGCGGCCCGCGTCAGTTCGATCGCCTCCTGCGCCGCTTCCGCTTCCACCAGCATCGCCTTGCAATGCTCGTAAAACGACTGGCCCACGTCGGTGACGGAAAAATGCCGCGTCGTGCGCTGCAGCAGGCGCACGCCAAGGCGCTCTTCCAGCAGCGCGATGCGCCGGCTCAGCCTGGATTTCGGCATGCCCAGCGCGCGCCCGGCCGGCGCGAAGCCGCCATGGTCGACCACCTGCACAAAGTAATACAAGTCATTCAGATCCTGCATGCCGCCTCCTTGATCGTTCTATTTTTGGAACGCTGATGGCGGATTTTACCGTCTACCGCCCTCATCGTTGCAAGCGTATTCTGTCTCCATCGTAATGCAAACCCCAACAGGAGATCGAGATGAACAAAATCACAGGTATCTACAGCGCACCCCGCCAGCACTGGGTCGGCGACGGTTTTCCCGTGCGCTCGATGTTTTCGTACAGCGGCCATGGCAAGCAGCTGAGCCCCTTCCTGCTGCTCGACTATGCCGGTCCCGCCGAATTTGCCCCCGGCACCCGTCCGCCCGGCGTCGGCTCGCATCCGCACCGCGGCTTTGAAACGGTCACCATCGTCTACAAGGGCGAGGTGGCGCACCGCGATTCGACGGGCCAGGGTGGCGTGATCGGTCCCGGCGACGTGCAATGGATGACGGCCGGCGCCGGCATCCTGCATGAAGAGTTTCACTCGCCCGCCTTCACGCAGTCGGGCGGCACCCTGGAAATGGTGCAGCTGTGGGTGAACCTGCCGGCCAGCAACAAGATGACGGCGCCCGGCTACCAGGCCATCACCAGCGACACGATTCCGACGGTGGCGCTGCCCGGCGGCGCAGGTTCGGTGCGCGTGATCGCCGGCGAGTTCGACGGCCAGCATGGCCCGGCCCGCACGTTCTCGCCGATGCAGGTGTGGGACATGCGCCTGGCCCAGGGCAAGCTGACGGAGCTGCCTGTCACGCCAGGCTGGAGCACGGCGCTGATCGTCCTGCACGGCACGGTGCTGGTCAACGGCGAGAGCGTGCTGCGCGAAGCGCAGATGGCGCTGTTCGAGCGCGATGGCGACAGCATCGCCATCGAGGCGAACAACGACGCCGTGGTACTGCTGCTGAGCGGCGAGCCCATCGACGAACCCATCGTCGGCCATGGCCCGTTCGTGATGAATACCGAGGCGGAAATCGTGCAGGCGTTCGAGGATTTCAACAGCGGCCGCTTTGCCCGCATCGGGCAGTAAGCCGTTTTATGCAGTAACCCATGCCGCATCCCGCGGCATGGGAATTCACGCGGCGCCGCCTGGCGGCGCCACCTCAAGGAGACTACCATGAGCACCCCCGCCAACTTCCAAGGCTTGCCACCGATGATCGATCCCGACGACGCCGTCATGCTGCTGATCGACCACCAGAGCGGCTTGTTCCAGCTGGTGCGCGACATCGAGCAGCACGTGCTGCGCGGTCACGTCACGGCGCTGGCCAAGCTGTCGCGCCTGGCCAACATGCCGACCTTCACCACGGCTTCCGTGCCCGATGGCCCGAATGGCCCGCTGATCCCGGAAATCCACCATTTCAACCCGGAAGCCGTCTACATCCCGCGCACGGGCCAGATCAATGCCTGGGACAATCCGGCCTGGGTCGACGCCATCGAAAAGACGGGCCGCAAGACCCTGCTCATCGCCGGCACGCTCACCAGCGTGTGCATGGCCTTCCCCACCATCAGCGCGCTGGCGGCCGGCTACAAGGTGTTTGCCATCATCGACGCCTCGGGCAACTGGTCGAAAATGGCCACCGACATCACCATGGCGCGCGTGACGCAGGCCGGCGCCGTGCCGATCGACACGTATGCCGTGCTGGCAGAAGTGATGAGCACGTGGAACCGCGCCGATGCGATGGAGTTCGCCGCCATCATGACCGACCATATCGTGCCGCCATACCGCGCGCTGATCGAAAGCTACGACAAGGCGCAGGGCGTGCAAAAGAATGGCCGCGAGACGAAGCTGGAGATACTGGAAGGGGCAAGCCAGGGCTGATGCACGATTACGGCGCCTCGTAGCGGGCGCGTATCGCCGCCAGCGTGCCGCGCTGTTCCAGGCGCGTGATGGCGGCGTTCAGGCGCGCCAGGTCGGCGCTGCTGGTGCTGTGCGTATTGAGCATCAGGTGCACGGGCGCGCGCAGGGCGAGGAAGGGCAGGGCGTTCAGGGCGACGCCCTGCAGGCGCGCCTCGTGGCGCACGGCCAGCACGTCGCCCATCAGCAGCTCGGCGCGGCCCGCGTCGAGCATGCGTATGCCTTGCTGGAAGCTGCCGAACGCATTCAGGCGGCCCTCTTTTTCCAGCACCGGCCTGGCCGCCGCGTACTGCGGGCCATACCAGCCCACCTTCGGCGCCAGCAGGGTTGACTTGCCGCGCGCGAGCTGCGCGAAGCTGTCGATCGGACGCTGGTTGCCTGGCTTGCTGAAGATGCCCACCGTTTCGTCGCGGTAGGAAATGGAAAAGCGCGCATACGACTGGCGCTCCGGTGTTTCCGACGCGGCCAGCATCAGGTCCAGCCCGCCTTGCTGGAACAGCAGCTGGCGCCGCGCCGTCGGCAGTTCCGGCAAGGTGACGAGCGTGCAGCGCGCTTCCCTGAAGATGGCCTGCAGCAATTCCAGGTCCAGGCCCGTATAGCGGCCCTGCGCATCGCGATACACATATGGCGGCCACTGCTCCAGCGCCATCGTCATGCGGCAAGCCAGGGCGGGCAGGGCGGAGATGCCAAGCGCTGCCGCAAACAGGAAATGGCGCAGGCGCATACGGGTGCTTCCATAGAGTTTCAACTTGATATTCAATTTGCCAGAATGGCCACGGAAGTCAAGGGGCGCAGCCCCTGATGGCCGGCATTGTTTGCTTTTCGTAGGTTTTTGCGCGTTTTCCGCTGCCAGGCACGCTGGCATGGCCGCCCGGCGTACGGGACACCGGGCGCTGCAAATCGGCTATAGTGGCGCGGTGCACCCACCCACTGCCCCGCAAAGGACCACCGCTTGACTCCCCCGCTCGAGATCGCCGCCAACGCGCTGATGACCGTCTCCATCATCCTGGCCGGACGCAACAACATTCATTCCTGGTGGGTCGGCATCGTCGGCTGCGTCCTGTTTACCGCGCTGTTTTACCAGGTCAACCTGTACGCCGACGTGATGCTGCAACTGTTTTTCATCGTCACCTGCGTCATCGGCTGGCTGCAATGGCGGCGCGGCGCGGGCGGCAAGCCGTTGCCGATCACGCGCACGGGCTGGCGCAGCCTGGCCTGGATCGTGCCGGCCGGCATTGCCTCCGTGGCGATCTACGGCCTGTTGCTGCACCGCTTCACGAATGCGTACGCGCCGTTCATCGATTCGGCCGTGCTGGTGTTCAGCATCATTGCGCAATTCCTGCTGATGAGCCGGCGCATCGAAACCTGGGCCTTCTGGCTGCTCGTCAACACCGTGGCCGTGCCGCTCTATTACAGCCGCGGCCTGCACCTGACGGCCGTGCTGTACGCCGCCTACTGGGTCAATGCGCTGATTTCCTGGTACTGGTGGGGCGTGCAGGCCCGCCGCGCGGCGGCCGCACCGGCAGCGCTGGCCGACGCCTGACGTTGCCAAAAACCAAGTCCTTAGATCCAAATCGTATATACATTCAATTTTTAATTCGTTCACGCCATAAAGGCACCGCGATATAGTGGCATTTCCCCGCTTACCGGTGTCTTTTATGTTGCGCTTTACTTTTTCTGCCATTTTTTCCGCCACCCGGCACCAGCTGACCATGCAATGCATGGCGCAGTGGATGCCGATGCGTGCGCGTCCACGCATCCCGTAATTCGTTCCTGCCCCCGTTTGTTGTTGTCCGCTGGCCCACCCGGTCCGCGTGCCCCCGCTCGGCCTTTTTTATCTGAAAGAGGCTGCAATCCCAATAAGAGGAAACCATGTTCAAACCACTCGCCATCAGTCTTGCCATCGCCGCTGCCTTTCCCGCCTTCGCCCACGCCGAGGAGGAGATGGTGCGCGTCAACGTCACCGGGTCGAATATCCGCGTCAGCGAAAAGGAGGGCGCCAGCGCCGTGCAGGTCATCACCGCCAAGGAGTTGAAAGCCAGCGGCAAGACCAGCGTCTCGGACGTGCTGCGTGCGATCTCCGCCAACAGCGGCAACAGCTACAACGAGCAGTACACGGGCAGTTTTTCGGCCGGCACTTCGGGCCTGTCGCTGCGCGGCATCGGCCAGAAAAACACCCTGATCCTCGTCAATGGCAAGCGCGTGGCCAGCTATGCGACGGCGCAGAACCTGCAGGAAACCTTTGTCGACCTGAACAGCCTGCCGATGGCGGCCGTGCAGCGCATCGAGGTGCTCAAGGATGGCGCCTCGTCCGTCTACGGCTCCGACGCGGTGGCCGGCGTGGTCAACATCATCCTGTACAAGGAATTCACGGGCACGGACATCACGGCGCAGTGGGGCGGCTCGACCGAAGGCACGGGCCAGCACGAAAAGAGCGCGGCGCTGCAGACGGGCTTTGGCAAGCTCGAGGAAGATGGCTACAGCCTGGTCTTCTCGATCGATGCGCAGCAACGCGACAAGCTGCAGCAAAGCGACGTGGCGTGGATGCGCGATGCGGATTTCCGCCAGCAGCAGCGGGGCAGCCTGGGCTGGGCCATCACCAATTACGCGGGCACGGATCCGACGCGGACACTGGGCGGCGTGCGCGGACCGCTGCAACTGGTCAATTATGGCGACATCACGCCCGGCAAGACGGGCCAGGTGCTGGCCTACAACCCGTCGCCGTACAAGACCCTGATTCCCGGCATCCAGCGCGTGCATACGGCCGCGCGCGCCACCGTCAAGCTGAACGCGGACACGGAAGCATATGTCGACTTGCTGCACAGCTACTCGCGCGCCGACCAGACCTTCAGCGCGCCGCTGACCGTCAACAATGCCACGCGCGTGTGGAACAACGCCACGCAGGCGCTCGACACGATTCCCGTCGTGCTGCCCGTGGGCCATCCGAACAATCCGGGCGCGACGCCGTTGCCGTTCACGGCCACCCTGTTCGACCTGGGGCCGCGCCTGAAGCAGGACAAGGTCACGTTCTACCGCGCGCTGGCCGGCGTCAAGGGCACCTTGGCGGGCTGGGACTGGGATGCGGCCGTGGGCCACTCGAGCAGCAAGCTGGAAGAGACGGTGCAGAACTTCGTCAACCGCTATGAATTCCAGAAGGTGCTGGCCGACGGCAGCTACAATTTCTTCGACCAGTCGCAAAACAGCGAAGCCGTGCGCAACCGCCTGCGCCTGTCGACCCTGCGTCCGGCCGAATCGACGCTCGACACGGTCGACTTTTCGGCGGCGAAAGACCTGTGGCAATTGCCGGCCGGCCCGCTGGGCTTTGCCGCCGGCGCCCAGTGGCGCCGCGAAAAGATGGATTCGCAAACCTCGACGGCCGTGCTGTCGGGCACGGAACTGCGCCCGGCCATCAACATCATCAATGGCTCGCGCAATGTGTCGGCCCTGTTTGCCGAATTTAACGTCCCCGTCGTGAAAGACGTCTCCGTCAACCTGGCCGGCCGCGCCGACCATTACAGCGACTTTGGCAATGCGTTCTCGCCGAAGGCCAGCGCGCGCTACCAGGCGGCGCCGTGGCTGCTGCTGCGCGGCACCGTGTCGCGCGGTTTCCGCGCGCCGTCGCTGCCGGAAATCACGCAAAGCACGGCCGTCAGCTATGTCAGCGTGCTCGATCCGCGCGACCCGATCACGCCGACGCAGACGCGCGGCGTGACGGCCATCACCATCGCCAATACGGCGCTGCGGCCCGAGCGTTCGAACAACCTGAACCTGGGCGTGGTGGTCTCGCCCACCAGCAGCTCGAGCATCGGCCTCGATTACTACCGCATCAAGCAGGATGGCGTGATCGGCACGGAAAGCGCCACCACCACCATCGCCAACGAGGCGACGGCGCCGCAAAAAATCACGCGCGACGCCGACGGCCGCATCACCACGCTGTACCGCCAGTACCGCAACCAGGGCCAGCGCGAAGTGTCCGGCATCGACCTGGACCTGCGCCAGCGCTTCGTCGACAAGGACTGGGGCAAGCTGACCCTGGCCGGCCAGCTGAGCCGCGTGCTGCGCTTTGCCGAGCCGCTGTCCGATGGCGCGCCGCTGACGGATGGCGCCGGCACCAATTATTTCGGCTCGATCCCGAAATGGCGCGGCGTCACCTCGGCCACCTGGGAGCAGGGCAAATGGTCGTCGACCCTGACGTGGAACTATGTGGGCAGCTATGCGCAAAACACGCATCTCGATGAATCGGTGGCCGCCTTCAGCACGTTCGACGTGACCACCAGCTGGCAAGTCACGCCGGCCGCAAACGTCACCTTCATCGTGCAGAACCTGGCCAACAAGCGCGCGCCGTGGGATTACTCGGCGTCGGGCTTCGACTATACCCAGGCCGACCCGCGCGGCCGCTTCGCGTCCCTCAAGCTGAACTACAAGTTCTGAGTTGGCGGCAGCCTTAGTGTCCGTTCGATACCTGCCGCTGGCCCGTCTGCTCCTGCAGGCGCTGGCGGTAGGCACTGGGCGTGACGCCCATGCGTTCGCGAAAGGCCGTGGCGAAGTTGCCCGCATTGTGAAAGCCGATCAGCAGGGCGATATCCTGCACGTCGATGTCGGTCTGCTGCAGCAATTCCACGCCGCGCGCGATGCGCGCTTCGCGGATGAAGGCAAATACCGTCATGCCCGTCTGCTCGCGGAACATCAGGGTCAGCTTTTCGCGGTAGGTGCCCACGCTGCGGGCGATCTCGGACAGGTTGGGCAGGCTGCCCAGGTTATCGAGTATTAATTGTTTGACGGCATTGACGAACACCAGGTCCGGATGCTGCTGGCGCTCGCCGATCGGCGTGACGGCGGGCGGCGTACTGTTGCTTTTACGCATCAATCCCAGGTGGATATGGATGCGCGCGGCCAGCTCTTCCGGCGTAAATGGCTTCGAAATGTAATCGACCCCCCCCACTTGCAAGCCCATGATGCGTTCTTTCGCGGCATCTGCTCCGCTGAGAAAGATCACGGGGATCTGCTCGGTATCGGGATTGGCCTTGAGCAAACGGCATGCCGTGTAGCCATCCATTTCCGGCATGCGCACGTCGAGCAGGATCAGGTCGGGACGCGTGGCCAGCGCCAGCTGGTAGCCCTGGTAGCCGTTGAAGGCGATGCTGAAACGGTACGGTTGCTCGCTGAGCAGCTCCATCAGCATGCGCTGCTCGAACGCGGAATCGTCCACGATCAAGATGTTTTTTTTGATGGTTTCGCTGGTCAATGGCATGGCATGGATGACTTAACCAAAAAGCAAGTTGTGGCTTATTATGCCTCGCTTTTTCTTTTTTTTCTGCTTTTCTCGTGTTTCAAAAGATGTTTCGCCGCCAGCAGAAGCGGCGATTTCCCAGATCGCTAATAATTCACTCAGGCATTGATTTTAAGCAATGTCGCTTGTTAAAAAATCTGTTTTGCAAATGCGGCAAAAAAAGCTGATGCCCCCACGTTCCTGGCTCTCAGCCCTGTAATTTGTTGTCCTGGTTTGCGTGCCCAAGAAAACGCCGGCAATACCGTGACTATCCTCGATGCCCTTCATATTGGAGGGCTCATTAATGATGTTCCATCATCAGGAGGTATTATGTTGCGAGCTACTTTCCCCCGCTTGATCGCTGTCGCCAGCGTCGCCATCGCCGGTACGGCATTTCTGCCTGGCTCGGCGGATGCGGCCGTGTATTTGAACGGCAGCAATAACACGACCTTTGACGTCACCCTGAAAATCATCGCCAATTGCACCATTTCGGCGGCCAATCTCGACTTTGGCCAAAGTCAGGGCGTACTGGCTACTGCCGTTAACGTCAATACGACCGTGAATGTCACCTGCACCAATACCACGCCCTACAACGTGGGCCTGACCGCCGGTTCCGGCACGGGGTCGACCGGCACCACGCGCTACATGAGCGGCACCGGCGGCAACCTCGGCAAGGTGCAGTTCAACCTGTACCAGACGGCGGGGGCCACCTTGTGGGGCGACACGCAGGGCACCGATACCGTGGGCGGCACGGGCACGGGTTCTTCCCAGCCCATCACCGTGTACGGCAACATTCCGCCACAGGCGACACCGGCGCCCGATACCTACAAGTCGACCATCACCGCCACCGTGTACTTTTAAGGCGGGCCCGCGTGAAGGTCCGCTCCGCCTCCTTGTTCAGGCCGCTGCTGGCGCTGCTCGCTGCGCTGTGCTGCGCCGCGGGCGGGCAGGCTGCCAACCTGCAGATCTCGCCGGTGACGATCAATTTTCGCGCCGAACAGAGTGCGGCGGGAATCAACCTGCAAAACCTCGGCGACCAGCCCATGTACGGACAGGTGCGGGTATTCGCTTGGGAGCAGCGCAATGGCGAGGAAGTGCTGGCGCCGACGCAGGAGCTGGTGGCCAGTCCGCCGATTGTCGAAGTGGCCGCGAACAGCCGGCAGACCATCCGCCTGGTGCGCGCCCAGGCCGGTCCGGCGGCGCAGGAAAAGACGTATCGCGTGCTCATCGATGAAGTCAGCCGCGAGGATGAGGCGGGCCGCAGCGGCGTCGATATCCGCCTGCGCTATTCGGTGCCCGTGTTCGTGCTGCCCAGCGGCGCGCCAGGCAAGGAAATCCTCGACTGGCACGTGTTCCGCCAGGAGGGGGAATGGATGCTGCGCGTCAAGAACAGCGGCAACTTCCACGCCCAGATCGGTGCGATGACACTGAGCAACCAGGCCGGCAAGGAATTTGTCATCAGCAAGGGATTGTTTGGCTATGTGCTGGCGCAACGCATGCGCGTCTGGCGATTGCCCGTCGCGCGGGAAGCGGAACTCGACGGGCCGCTGACTATAACGGTCAATGTGAATGCAAAGGCGCTCGTTGCCAAGAACTCGACACCTTAACAAAACTGCCGTCATGGCGGGCGCGCTGGTGGCGTGCCACGGCAGCGGGCGCAACCGGGTTAAACCATGAAACGCGCACTGACATGGCGGACCTGCTGGACCTTGCTGCTGCTGGCCATGGTGCCGCTGGCCAGGGCCGATGGCGCGGCGGCAAGCGGCGAGTCGGGCGCCGATCCCGGCCCGGCCCGCCTGCCCAGCGACCCGGCGACGCCGAATGAACTGTATCTGGAGGTGAGTGTGAATGCTGAATCAACGGGGCTGATCTTGCGTTTTACCCAGGTGGGTAAGGGCTTGCGCAGCAGTGTGGCGAACTTGCAGCAGCTTGGGCTGGACCCGGCGCGCCTCGGTGCGCCCGGCCAGACCGAGGTGGCGCTCGATGCCATTCCCGGACTCGGCTATGACTATGACGCGGCGCGCCAGAGCATTTCGCTGCAGGTGGCGGACGAGTTGCGTTCGCCCTACCGCATCAGCGCGCGCGCGCTGGCGCAGACGCCGCCGGCGCGCGTCACGCCGGGCGCCGTCCTCAATTACGAAGCGTACGCGGAGCTGGGCCAGACGCGGCGCGTTGCCCTGTTCAATGATGTGCGTTACTTCAATGACAGCGGCGTGTTCAGCAATACGGGCACCTTGAACCTGGGAACGGGCCAGCGCAAGTACATGCGCTTCGACACGTTCTGGAGCCACGCCGATCCCGACACCCTGCGCACCTGGCAGGTGGGCGACCTGATTACCTCCTCGCTGAGCTGGAGCCGCGCCGTGCGCGTCGGTGGCGTGCAGTGGCGCAAGAATTTCCAGCTGCGTCCCGACCTGCTGACGTTTCCCGTCGCCTCCGTCGACGGCACGGCGCTCGTGCCTTCGTCGCTGAGCCTGTACGTCAATGGCGTGCAGCAATATGCAGCCAGCGTGCCCAGCGGCCCATTCGTATTGAACCAGGTGGCCGGCATCAATGGCGCCGGGCAAGCGACCATCATCACGCACGATGCGCTGGGGCGCAGCGTGACGACCGTCCTGCCCCTGTATGTCGACACGCGCATGCTGGCCGGCGGCCTGAGCGATTACTCGTTCGAGGCCGGCGCCGTGCGGCGCGACTACGGCACCCGCCTGTTCGGCTATGAGCGGCAGCTCGTCGCCAGCGCGTCGGGCCGCTATGGCGTCAGCGACAGCCTCACCGTCGAAGGCCATGCGGAACTGGCCGCCGGCCTGTACCAGGCGGGCGCGGGCGTGCTGTGGCGGCTGGGCCAGGCTGGTGTCCTCAACGGCGCGCTGTCGGCCAGCACGGGCAGCAGCCGCGGCGCGCAGCTGAGCGCCGGCTATCAATACCTGGGCCCGCGCTTCAGCGTCGATGCGCAAAGCGTGCGCGCCAGCGCCGGCTTCGGCGACCTGGCCTCGCGCGACGGCAGCCCCGTGGTGCGCGCGGCGGACCGCCTTACCGTGAGCTTGCCATTGCCGGCAGGCAGTAGCGTCAGCACCAGCTATATCAGTTACCGCACGCCCGGCGCGCCGCCATCGAAGCTGGCCACCGTCGGCTACTCGGCCACGCTGTTCCACGGCCTGTTCTTCAATGCCAGCCTGTTCCAGGATCTGCGGCAGCGCGCGAAGCGGGGCTTCTACTTTGGCCTGAGCATGGCGTTCGACAACAACCTGGCCGTCAGCGTGAACGGCAACCGGCAGAATGGCGAGAATGGCCGCAGCCTCAGCGTGCAGCGCACGGCCGACTTTGGCGGCGGCTTCGGCTGGGGTGTGCAGGCGGGCACCGTCGGCAGCAATGCCTATCGCCAGGCGCAGCTGGAATACCTGGGCAATTACGGCCGCGTGTCCGCGCGCACGCAGCACGGCGACACGGGCAATGCCTCCTCGCTCGGGGCTACCGGCGCGCTGGTGCTGATGGATGGCCACGTGGCGGCGGCGCGCCAGGTGGGCAACGGCTTCGCGCTGGTATCGACGGCCGGCGTGGCGAATATTCCCGTCTTGCATGAAAACCGCCAGATCGGCGTGACGGGCAGCAGCGGCTATTTGCTGGTGCCGAATTTGAATCCCTATGGCAATAACCAGATCAGCATCGCCACGGATGAACTCGACGTCGATGCGCGCGTGCCCGTGACCAATCTGAACGTGGTGCCGCAGCACCTGGCGGGCGTGCTGGCCGCCTTCCCGATCGAACGCTATAGCGCGGCCACCATCATCATCCACGATGCGGACGGCAAGCCGCTGGCGCCCGGGCTGCCCGTATTGCACGTGCAGAGCGGCAAGCGCACGGTGGTGGGGTTCGACGGCATCGCCTTCGTCGATGACTTGCTTGAGGAAAATCAATTGCAGATTGGCGAGGGCGACAGCCTGTGCACGGTGCGCTTTGCCTATGTGCGCCCGGCAACCGGCGGCTTGCCCGCGATCGGCCCGCTGCGCTGCGGCGCCGGGGGAGGCCGCTGATGCGCCGCCTGCTGCCATGCCTGATCCTGCTGCTGGGCTGCGCCTGGGGCGGCGCGGCGCAGGCGGCCGACACGTGCACGGTCAGCATGACGAATATCGATTTCGGCAACGTCAGCCCGATTTCCGGCACCGATTATGTGGCACAGGCAACAGGCACCCTCAGCTGCCAGTTTTTCTCGCTGAACCTGGGGCAGTTGCTCACGCCAAATGCGCAGGCGTGCATCTCGCTGGGGCTGGGCACGAATTCCACCTCGGCCCTGCCGCGCAAGCTGGGCAACGGCACGCAACGGATGGAATACAACGTCTACGTGGACAGTTCGTACGCGACGGCGAAGATCTGGGGCGGCGCCGGCGTGCCGGGCGCGCCGTCGACCTTCACGATATTCCTGTCGGCCGGCTTGCTGGCCCCGGCCGGCACGTATTCCACGACGTTTACCGTGTACGCGAAGATACCGGCCGGCGCCAGCCTGGCGGCCGTGCCGACGGTGGCCAACGCGAATACCGTCTACACGTCGAGCTTTGCCGGCCAGGGCACGTACACCTACACCACGTATGGCCTCGTCAACCTGTTCGGCTGCACCGTCAACAGCGGCAGCTTCGGCTTCACGGTGAATGCGACGGCCGTCAACGATTGCACGATCACGGCCAGTCCGATGGCTTTCGCCAATGCGTCGATTTTGACGGGCAACCTGCGCAGCACCAGCACCCTGTCGGTGCGCTGCGTGAACAACAATGCTTACCAGATCGCCTTCAACGGCGGCAGCGTGGCGGCCAATGTGGCCAACCGGCAAATGAAAAATACGCTGACGACGGACAAGGTCAGCTATCGCCTCTCGTCGACCCTCGATGGCCCGCTATGGGGCGATGGCACGGCTGGCACCAGCATGTTTACGGGCACGGGCACGGGCGTGAGCGTGCCGGTGACGGTGTATGGCCGGGTACCGGCGCAGGTGTCGCCGCGTCCCGGCGACTACAAGGATACGGTGACGGCGACGATTTACTTCTAGAAGCTGACGGTGACGAGGCTGGCGCCAGATGGCGTGACCTGGCGCTGCATCAGGTAGGGCGTGTCGTGGCTGCATTGCACCTGCGCCTGCGCGCGGTGCGCATGGATGGTGCAAGCCTCACGGATGACGAAGCTGGCCTGGAGCGACGCGGAAGAGACGGTACCGGCGGTGGTGGTCTGGCAGAGGGAAAGGGCGAGCAAGGCTGGCAGGACTGCAAACTTCAAAGGAGTCATCGTGTACGCATCGAGTGAAAAACGCCTGTTGGCAGTCGCGCGTGCTGGCCTGGCTGGCAACGTTTTCCGCACCGGGTTTAGGGTGTTTGAACAAGACATTATTGTACTAGAGCAAGAAAAAAGTGAGTTTTTGCGTATTTTCAAGCCACCGCCATGGGGTGCGAGTGGCTATCACATGGATAGTAACTGAAGTCTGTAGCGTGCAAATTGACGTAACCGTGATTTTTTTCGATTGTTGTGCTGGAATTTCTGTGAGGAGATGGTCATGAAACATACCAACTTTAATAATTTGCCTTGCCCGATCGCCCGCAGCCTGGGCAAGGTGGGCGAATGGTGGAGCATCCTCATCCTGCGCGAAGCGTTTTACGGCAAGACGCGCTTCGACGAATTTGAAAAGAGCCTGAAGATCGCCCCCACCATCCTGACGCGCCGTCTGGCCGACCTGGTGGAGGGCGGCCTGATGACGCGCCGCCTGTATTGCGCCAAGCCGCCCCGCTATGACTATGTGCTGACCAAGTCGGGACGCGCGTTCAAGCCCGTCCTGCTGGCCTTTATTGCCTGGGGTAACGAGAATTTCGCGCCGGAAGGCGCCAGCCTGGTGATCGCCAGCCGCGACACGGGCCTGGCCGCCGATCCGGTGCTGGTCGACGCCATGACGGGCTTGCCCATCAATGACGAGTACTACGCATTCGCGCCAGGGCCGGCCGCCAGCGACAGCATGCGCAGCATCATCCTCGACGCGGAAAAAAGCAGCGGCATTGCACCGAAGCCGAAGGCGCCGGCCGCCAACCGCGGCTGGGTGGCGGAAGGCCATTTGGCCTGAGGCAACGTGCCGGTGCAGACAACCGGCGGCAAGTTTGGCAAAAAGCAAAACGGACAATGCCGCATGGGGTTACTGTCGCACTACGGCAAGATTTTTTTGCGCGACATACGTGCAGCACCAGTGCGGCGTGCGCCCGGCGATCCGGGGCAGGGCGCCATCCGTGATCCGATGTCCGTTCCAGGAGTACTGCGATGAGCACATTGCATCAACACGCCGGCCGCGCCACCGCGGCGCTGGCGCTGGCGGCCCTGCTGGGCGCCTGTTCCCATGGACCGCACCCCCCTGGCGGCCAGGGCGTCACCCTGTCGGGTGCGCAGGAAGTACCGGCCAATACCAGCACGGCCAGCGGCAGCAGCGATATCCGCGTGGCCGCCGACCGCGGCGTCAGCGGTGGCGTGCGCTATACGGGCATGGTGGCCACCGTGGCGCATATCCACGAAGCGCCCGTGGGCGCGAATGGCCCCGTCATCGTCCCGCTGGTGAAGACCGCCGAAGGCATGTTTGCCGTGCCGCCGAATACCACGCTGACGCCGCCTCAGTACGCGAGCTACCAGGCCGGCAACCTGTATGTGAATGTGCACAGCGCCAGCTACCCGGGCGGCGAGATCCGCGCCCAGCTCAAGCCGAAGTAGGGCCCTGGCCTGCACCCAATCCGGTTTCTCCCCAGAACCTCCTTGGGGCCGCGCGAGCGGCCCTTTTTTTGCGCCGCGCTGACGGCGGACGAGGGCGCCGTTACAATGGCTCTCCATGCTGACCATCCTCGCCATCACCTTCCCCTTCTTCGCCCTGGTGCTGTGCGGCTACCTGGCCGTGCGGCGCACCCTGCTGCCGCTGGCCGCCATCGGCGGCTTGAACAGTTTTGTCCTCTACTTCGCGCTGCCGTGCATGCTGTACCGCTTCGGCGCCGCCACGCCCATCGCACAGCTGCTCGATGGCAGCGTGTTCGGCGTGTACCTGCTGTGCGCGCTGATCATGGTCGGCGTCACCATGGCCATGACCCTGAGCCACCGCATCGACTGGAACAACGCCGCCTTCGGCGCGCTGGTGGCGGCCTTCCCGAATACGGGCTTCATGGGCGTGCCCTTGCTGCTGACCTTGCTGGGCCCCCGTTCGTCGGGGCCCGTCATCGTCACCATCGTCGTCGACATGCTCATTACCAGCTCGCTGTGCATCGCCCTGTCGCGCATCGGCAGCGGCGGCGCGCACGGCAGCCGCGCGGCCATCGCCAATGCCATGAAGGGCATGGCCGGCAACCCGATGCCGTGGGCGATCGTGCTGGGGGCCCTGTCGTCGTGGCTGGAACTGGCCTTGCCCAAGCCTTTGACGCAGACGGTGGGCTTGCTGGCCGACGCCGCCTCGCCCGTGGCCCTGTTTACCATCGGCGCCGTGCTGGCCCGTTCGCAGATGAGCACCAGCGATCCGGCGCCGATGAAAGAGTACGTGCCGGTGGCGCTGAAAAAGCTGCTGCTGCATCCGCTGCTGGTATGGGGCATCGGCCACGCGGCCATGGCGCTCGGTGCGCCGCTCGATCCTTTTTCGCTGACCTGCATGGTGCTCGTGGCCTGCCTGCCCAGCGCCAGCAACGTCACCCTGCTGTCGGAGCGTTTCGGCGCAAACACGGCGCGCATCGCCCGCATCATCCTGGTGTCGACGGCGCTGTCGTTCCTGACGTTTTCGGCGGCCGTCAGCTGGCTGGCGTGACGTTGGCGGCGATCAGCGCACCGAGCGCCCGGGCCGCGCCGGGCTGGTTGTCGGCCGCCAGGCCGTGCGCCATGCTGGCCTGGTCCTGCATGCTGCGGTTCTGGCCCAGCTTCCATTTGCCCGTCAGGCGCGTGAGGGGAATTTCGATGCCGACGATGGCTTTCAACAGCTTGTCGATGTAGGCGGCCGGCGCATCGCTCACCCGCCACGGCGTGGCTTGACCTGTCTCGTGGCGCGCCGTCAGCCGCTCCACCAATCCCAGCAGCCACGCCGCGTCGTCGATGGCGCGCAGGGGGCCGTGCGCATGCACGACCGCATAATTGAAGGTGGGCACTTCCTTGCCGCTGTGCTGCTTTTCCGCATACCAGGCGGGCGTGATGTAGGCGTGCGGCCCCTGGAAGATCACCATGCATGCAGCGTCTCCGCCGGCCGCGCGCCACAGCGGGTTGGCGCGCGCCACGTGGGCGCGCAGGATGCCGAACGGCGCGTCAGGCGTCGGCGCGCCGATCTCGAACGGCAGGTGGTCGGCGCTCAGGCCATCGGCGCCGTGGCGCACCAGCGCGCCCAGCGGATGCGCCTGGATCAGGCCGTGCAGCACCTCGAGGCGCTCTTCGCGAAAGCTGGATGGCGTGTACATCTAGGCACCGCCTTCGACGACGACGTCGGCCGTCAGGGAATTGGCGATGTAGCAGCGCTCGTGCGCGTCGTGGTGCAGGGCGGCCAGCGCCTCGGGCGAAGGCGCTGCGCCCGCGAAGGCGATGCGCGGGCGCAGCACGATGCGCGTCATGGCCAGCCTCCCGGCGGCATTCTTGCCCAGCTCGCCGACGGCGGCGTCGCGGTAGGCGTCGACGGTGAAACCGCGCTGCGCCGCCAGCGACAGGAAGAACAGCATGTGGCAGCTCGACGTGGCGGCCACCAGCGCCTCTTCCGGATCGACATTCGCCGCCACCGACATGGGCAGCGGCACGGACAGGGGAGACGACGAGGCGGGCACGGTCAGGCCGCCGTCGAATTGCCATTCATGGCCACGGCTGTAGCGCTGGCCGGCGAAATCCTGGCCGTCGCGCTGCCAGGCCACGGTGGCGAAAAACTGATGCATGGATGCTCCGCGAGAGTGAAAGGGAATGCCTTCATCTTAGCGCCAGTTTTGGCTATTTAAAACAGCCAATAAGTGCTATCTTGAAGCTACCAATTCAACTGCCATCCCAGCATGCCAGCCTCCCACCTGAACCAGATCATCGCGGCCTTGCCGCTGCGGCGCGGCGCGCCGGAGCCGCTGTTCCGCCAGCTGTATGCGGCCATCAAGGCGGCCATCCTCGATGGCGGCATGAGTCCCGGCATGCAGCTGCCGCCCACGCGCGAGTTTTGCCGGCTGCTGGCCGTGTCGCGCCAGACCGTGCTCAATGCGTATGCGCTGCTGACGGCCGAAGGCTACCTCGATGGCGCCGTGGGGCGCGGCACCTTTGTCAGCGGCGACGTGCCGCTACCCGTGCCCATGGCCGCGCCGGCCGGCAAGGCCGAGGCGCCCGGCCTGCTGCGGCCGCTGTCCGCGCGCGGCCAGGGCGTGGTGGCGGCCATGCGCCAGGTGGCGATACACCGGGGGCCGCTGCGCGCCTTTCGCGTCGGCATGCCGCGCATCGACCACTTTCCCTTCGACGTGTGGAACCGCCTGGAAGCGCGGCGCTGGCGCCGTCCCGACCACCAGTTCGGCTACAGCGATCCGGCCGGCTTCCTGCCGTTGCGCGAGCTGCTGTGCGTGTACCTGAAGGCGGCGCGCGGCGTCCACTGCACGCCGCAGCAGATCGTCATCACCTCGGGCTCGCAGCAGGCGCTGTTCTTGCTGTCGACCATCCTGCTGGCGCCGGGCGATGCTGCCTGGATGGAGTCGCCCGGCTACCGCGGCGCCAGCGGCCCGCTGCGCGCGGCCGGTGCGCGCGTGTTTCCCGTTCCCGTCGATGCGCAGGGGCTGGACGTGGCGTACGGCGTGGCGCACTGTCCGCAGGCGAAGCTGGCGTACGTGACGCCGTCGCACCAGATGCCGCTGGGCGTGAGCATGAGTTTACCCCGCCGCCTGGCCTTGCTGGCCTGGGCCGCGCAGCACAAGGCGTGGCTGGTGGAGGACGATTACGACAGCGAGTACCGCTACACGGGCGCGCCGCTGGCGTCGCTGCAAAGCCTGGACCGGGCCGGCTGCGTGGTGTACGTGGGCACCCTGTCGAAAGTGCTGTTCCCCGGGCTGCGCCTGGGCTACATGGTGGCGCCGCCGGCGCTGGCCGAGGCGCTGGTGCAGGCCAAGGCCGTGATGGACCGCCACACGGCCATCGTGCCGCAGATGGCGCTGGCCGACTTCATCGCCGAGGGGCATTTCGGCCGGCATATCCGCCGCACGCGCGACAGCAATGCCGAGCGGCGCGACCTGCTGTTGCGCGGCATCGCGCGCGAACTCGACGACCAGCTCGCGTGCGGCCCGGCCGACAGTGGCCTGGAACTGTGCGCCTACTTTCGCCAGGCGCCCGCGCACGATGAAGAGGCCGTATCGCGCGCGGGCGTCGAGCGGGGCATCGAACTGCGCCCGCTGGGCCATTATGCGGACCCTGACGCCAGTCCTGCCTGCGCCGTGCCGCCCGGGCTGCTGCTGGGCTTTGCCGCCATTCCGCCGGCCGAAATTCAGCACGGCCTGCTTGAACTGGGGCGCATCCTGCGCGGCCGATAATCTATACTGGCAGTTACCCGCACACGAAGAATACGACCATGAATCTCATCCGCTGTTCCTGGGCCAATCCGGCCAACCCCCGCTACGTCGCGTACCACGACACGGAATGGGGCGTGCCCTGCCATGATGAGCGCCGCCTGTTCGAGATGCTGAACCTGGAAGGGGCGCAGGCTGGCCTGAGCTGGGAAACCATCCTGAACAAGCGGGAAACCTACCGTGCCGCCTTCGACAACTGGGACGCGGAAAAGATCGCCGCGTATGGCCCGGACAAGGTGGCGCAGCTGCTGCTGGACCCCGGCATCGTGCGCAACCGCCTGAAGGTGGCGGCCGCCATCACGAATGCGCAAGCCTACCTGCGCCTGCGCGAAGAGGGGCAGACGCTCGACAGTTTCCTGTGGGCGTATGTCGATGGCCAGCCCATCGTCAACAGCTGGCAGCCGGGCGAGTTTCCCGCCAAGACGGCCCTGTCGGACAGGTTGTCGAAAGACTTGCTCAAGCGGGGTTTCAAGTTCGTCGGTTCGACCATCATCTACGCCTACATGCAGGGCATCGGCATGGTCAACGACCATGCGCCCGCCTGCTTTTGCCGCGCGGGGCGCTGATGCGCCACGCGCTGGTCCTGCTCGACACGGATTTCGACGGCGCGCGCCTGCGCGCCGCCTGTGCCCGGCATGGCGGACGCCGCCTGCACTACATCGCGCTGGCGCCCCGTCCCATCGATGCCAGCCATTTGCCGCAGGAGTGGCGCGCGCAATGGCCGCCCTGCGTGCCCGGCCTGCACCGCATGGTGTCGCGCGATGGCCTGGTCACGCTCGATGTGCTGATCGGCGAGCTTGACGCTTGCCTGGCGCAGCTGTCGGCGCGCGTCAATGAAGTGCATCTGGCGTGGGTGCCGCCGGCGACCGCCATGCTGGCGCGCCTGATGGTCGACGGCGCCCGCCTGCACGCCGTGCACCTCGACGAGGCGCAGCGCGCGGCGCTGCAAAAAAATGGCTTTGTCTTCGACGAGAGCCGCTTGCGCGCCGTGTTCTATGCCCGGCGCGGCGACAGCGAGGCGCGCGTGGCGCCCGAACGGCGCGCCATCGTCATCGGCGCGGGCGTGGCGGGCGCCGCGGCCTGCGAACGGCTGGCCGCGCGCGGCTGGAAGGTGACGCTGGTCGAACGCCACGCGCAGCCGGCCAGCGAGGCATCCGGCAACCTGGCCGGCATCTTCATGCCGCAACTGTCGAAGGACGACAATATCGCCACGCGCCTGGTGCGCGCCGCGTATCTGTATTCGCTGCGCCATTGGCAGCGCCTGGGCGGCATCGGCGCCGCCTTCGATGGCGCGCAGTGCGGCGTGCTGCAGCTGGCGCGCGACGGCGCGCATGCGCAGGTGCAGCGGCAGATCGCCGCCAGCGGCCTGTATCCGCCCGATTTTGCCCGCTGGCTGGAAGCGCCCGAGGCGACAGCCATGCTGGGCTGCCCCGCGCCCGATGGCGCCTGGTGGTTCGCGCAAGGCGGTTGGGCGCGCCCGTCTTCCCTCTGCGCGGCCATGCTCGACGCCTGCGGCACTTTGCTGACGCGGCGCTTTGCCAGTAGTGTGCTGCGCCTGGAACGCCAGGACGGCGAGTGGCTGGTGCGCGATGCGCAGGGCGGCTTGATCGCGGCGGCGTCCACCGTCATCCTGGCCGCCGGCACGGGCGCGCTGCAGTTCGAGCAGGCGGCCGGCCTGCCGCTCGATGCCGTGCGCGGCCAGGTCACGCACCTGGCCGAAGGCAGCTTGCCCGTGCCGCCATTCGTCGTCTGCCGCGAAGCCTACATGACGCCGGCACATGGCGGCATCGTCTGCGTGGGCGCCAGCTACGACGCGGATGCCGACGCCAGCGTGCGCGCATCGAGCCAGCACGAGAACATCCACAAGAGCGCCGATATCCTCGGCGTCCCTCCGTTCGACGCGCCGCTGGCCGGACGCACGGGTTTTCGCTGCGTGGCGCCGGACCGCTTGCCGCTGGCGGGCGCCGTGCCCGACCCCGGCATGCCGGGCCGCTGCGAGCGCCTGCGCGACGTGCCGCGCTGGCCCGGCCTGTTTGGCTTGCTCGGCTATGCCTCGCGCGGCCTGATCTGGGCGCCGCTGGCGGCCGAACTGCTGGCCTGCCAGCTGGAGGGCGAGCCGCTGCCGCTGGAGCGCCAGCTGGCCGAGGCGCTCGATCCCGCCCGTTTCCTGCTGCGCGAGCGTCGCCGGGCTTCCTGATTGCCCCCCCCCCCCGGAAGCAAGTTCCGGGGGAGGAACCTCAGGGTCCGACCCCGGTGCCTGCTCTTGGATACGCCGTCAAGAGATGGCGCCAACGCGTGTGAGGGGCTGCCCCATACACGTGACCCCATATACGTTTTTCATCTTTCCAAACTCTTTTTAATTTGTTTTCCGAACAACATAAGTTCGCTACAGTGGACTCGTGCTTGTTTTTTGACGACGGAATAAAGAGGTGGACAGATGGCAGCGACAGAACTGGTATTCGACCCGCGCGCCGCGCACGGCGAGGCGGCGTTCGACGAAGTGCTCAATCTCGCGCGCACCCAGGCGCAGGCGCAAGGCTTGCCGTATGCGGGCATCGTCAGCGCGCAGGATGCGTGGCAGCTGGTGCAGGCCGGCAAGGCCGTGCTGGTCGACGTGCGCACGAATGAAGAGCGCACCTTCGTCGGCTACGTGCCCGACTCGCTGCACGTGGCATGGGCCACCGGCACGGCCATGAACCGCAACCCCCGCTTCACGCGCGAACTGGAAGCGAAGGCGGGCGGCAAGGACGCCGTGGTGGTGCTGCTGTGCCGCAGCGGCAAGCGTTCGGCCCTTGCCGCCGAAGCGGCCGCGAAGGCCGGTTTCACGCACGTGTTCAATATCGCGCAAGGCTTCGAGGGAGACCTCGACGGACAACAGCAGCGCGGCCACAGTGGCGGCTGGCGCTGGCACTCCCTGCCCTGGATCCAGGACTAATTCACCTCTCAGGACCACCATGAACCAGCGTGCCTTGCCTCCCGTTCCCCTCGCCGCGCAGCCGCAATGGGAGCTGCGCCAGATCGTCGATGAATTGCGCGCCGTGCGCGAGCAGTGGCGCGAAGGGCTGTTGCGCCACCAGGAGTGCGGCGCGCGCGAATTCCCGTCGCGCCAGCATTTGCGCGACATCGTCGATGCCCTGTGCGCGGCGCTGTTCCCCATGCGCCTGGGGCCACTCGACCTGCAGCAGGAGAGCGAGGATTTCTTTGTCGGCCACACGCTCGACACGACCCTGACCGGCCTGCACGAACAGGTGCGGCGCGAACTCAGTTACCACGCGCGCCAGCATGGCTTGCAGCAGACGGTACCCATCGAACAGCAGGCGCTGGCCATCGTGCAGCGCTTCGCCCGCGCGCTGCCGCGCATCCGCGCCCAGCTCGACACGGACGTGGCGGCCGCCTTCCATGGCGACCCGGCCGCGCACAGCGTCGATGAAGTGCTGCTGTGCTATCCGGGCATCCTGGCCATCATCCATTACCGGCTGGCGCACACCCTGTATGCGCTGGGCGCGCCGCTGGTGGCGCGCATCATCGCCGAGGTGGCCCATTCGCAGACGGGCATCGACATCCATCCGGGCGCCGTCATCGGCAGCAGCTTTTTCATCGACCATGGCACGGGCGTGGTGATCGGCGAGACGGCCATCATCGGCGAACGCGTGCGCATCTACCAAGCCGTCACCCTGGGCGCCAAGCGCTTTCCCGCTGGCGCCGACGGCGTGCTGAAAAAGGGGCTGGCGCGCCACCCCATCGTGCAGGACGACGTGGTCATTTACGCCGGCGCCACGATACTCGGGCGGGTGACCATCGGCCAGGGTTCTGTCATCGGCGGCAATGTCTGGCTGACCCGTAACGTGGCGCCCGGCAGCAACGTCACGCAAGCCCACAACCAGCAGGAAGCGGGCGAGGTATCGCTGCCCGCCGCCGCACTTGCACCGCACTCCGCCTTTGCCCACCACCCATGAGGACAGCATGTTGATCAAACAGTTTGGACTGGCCGTGCGCCAGTTGCGCGAAGGGCATGGCTGGTCGCAGGAGCGGCTGGCCGAAGCGGCCGACTTGAACCGTTCCTTCATCGGCGAAATCGAACGGGGCGCGGCCACGCCGTCGCTGCTGACGGTGGAAAAGCTGGCCGGCGCGCTGGGCATCGGCCTGGCGGGCTTGATGGCGCGCTGCGAACCGGAATTGGTCGATTAAGGCGGGTCGATTAAGCGCCGCATTGGTGGCGATAGCATGTTGAGTAAACGAGAGGGGCGTCCGATACTTTATTTGTTTTTCAGATAAGCATATTCACTTTTCTCATTAGGAGTAGTTGATGGCCGAAGCAACCCCCGATAGCCAGTTTGCGCTGGGCGACAACGCCGCGCGCCAGCTGGCCAATGCCAGCAAGAGCGTCCCCCAGCTGTCCACCATCACGCCGCGCTGGCTCGTGCACCTGCTGCAATGGCTGCCCGTGGAAGCGGGTATCTACCGCCTGAACCGCGTGAAAAATCCGAAGGACGTGCGCGTGGCGTGTTCGCAGCGCGACGAGTCGGAACTGCCGCAAACCTTCGTCGACTACGATGACCAGCCGCGCGAGTATTTCCTCAATGCCGTCAGCACGGTGCTCGACGTGCACACGCGCGTGTCGGACCTGTACAGCAGCCCGCACGACCAGATCAAGGAGCAGCTGCGCCTGACCATCGAAACGATCAAGGAGCGCCAGGAAAGCGAATTGATCAACAATCCCGATTACGGCCTGCTGGCCAGCGTGCACGATGACCAGCGCATCTTTACCCTGACGGGCGCGCCCACGCCGGACGACCTCGATGAACTGCTGACGAAAGTGTGGAAGGAGCCCGGCTTCTTCCTCGCCCATCCGCTGGCGATTGCCGCCTTCGGCCGCGAATGCACGCGCCGCGGCGTGCCGCCGCCGACCGTCAGCCTGTTCGGCTCGCAGTTCCTCACGTGGCGCGGCGTGCCGCTGGTGCCGTCCGACAAACTGCCGATCGAAGACGGCAAGACCAAGATTATCTTGCTGCGCGCGGGCGAGCAGCGCCAGGGCGTGATCGGCCTGTTCCAGCCCGGCCTGGCGGGCGAGCAAAGCCCGGGCCTGTCCGTGCGCTTCATGGGCATCAACCGCCATGCGATTTCGTCCTACCTGATTTCGCTGTATTGCTCGCTGGCCGTATTGACGGACGATGCGCTGGCCGTGCTGGAAGACGTGGAGATCGGTAAATACCATGACTACCCAGACACCTACAAGTGATGGTGCGGCGGCCCTGGCGCCGTCTTCGCCGCCTGCATCGCTGTTACCCGACGAAGCGACGCTGAACCGCCTGGCGGGCGAGTTTTTCGCGCGCCTGCCGGGGCTCGCGCCTGCAGTGGACAAATCGCCCAGTCTCGGCGGTTCCGGCAGCGTGCTCGATGCGGCGCCCCGCTATGCGAACCGTCCGCCGCCGCAACCCGGTCCTGCGTTCGCCGCCATCGCGCCCGGCGTGGCGACGGCGCAGGTGCCGCCCGTGACGCCTCCGCTGGAGTCGCCGATTGCGCCGGCGCCGGCCTCCGTGCCGACGCCGCGCCTGTCGGCGATCAACGCGCCCGGTGCGCCATCGCCGTATTATTTCATCGGTGGCGCGCACGGCTATCCCGCGTCGGGCCATGGTCTCGACGGCCTGGCGCGGCAGGGACGGGGACAGCACGATGCGGACGACTTGCGTGGCCTGTCTGCCACGCCGCAGCGTGCACCTGCGCGCCAGCTGCCTGTCCCGCCGTCAAACAGCCAGCCCGAGTTCTATTTCCAGACCGTGCTGCCCGCGCAGCCGGCGGGGGCGACACCGGGTGAACACCAGGCGCCGGCGCCGTTCGACGTGCATGCCGTGCGGCGCGACTTTCCCGTGCTGGCCGAACGGGTCAACGGCAAGCCGCTGGCCTGGTTCGACAATGCGGCCACCACGCACAAGCCGCAGTCGGTGATCGACCGTATCGCGTACTTCTATGCGCACGAGAACTCGAACATCCACCGCGCCGCGCACGCGCTGGCGGCGCGCGCCAGCGATGCGTACGAGGCGGCGCGCGCCAAGGTCGCCGGTTTCCTCGGCGCCGCCTCGGCAAATGAAATCATCTTCGTGCGCGGTGCCACGGAAGGCATCAACCTGGTCGCCAATACCTTTGGCCGCAAGTACATCGGCAGCGGCGACGAGATCATCGTTTCGCAGCTCGAACACCACGCCAACATCGTGCCGTGGCAGCAGCTGGCGGCGGAGAAGGGCGCGACATTGCGCGTGATTCCCGTCGACGACAGCGGGCAGATCATCCTCGATGAATTCCGCAAACTGCTCAACGGGCGCACCAAACTGGTGTCCATGACGCAGGTGTCGAATGCGCTGGGGACGGTGACGCCCGTGGCGCAGATCATCGCGCTGGCGCATGCGGCCGGCGTGCGCGTGCTGGTCGACGGCGCGCAGGCCGTGTCGCACCTGCGCGTGGACGTGCAGGCGCTGGGCGCCGATTTCTATGTGTTTTCGGGGCACAAGGTGTTTGCTCCGACGGGCATCGGCGCCGTGTATGGCAAGGCCGATTTGCTCGAGCAGCTGCCGCCATGGCAGGGCGGCGGCAACATGATCGCCGACGTCACGTTCGAGCGCACCGTCTACCAGGGCGTGCCGAACCGTTTCGAGGCGGGCACGGGCAATATCGCCGACGCCGTGGGCCTGGGCGCGGCCATCGATTACGTGCAGCGCATCGGCCTGGAAAACATCGCCGCCTACGAGCACGCGCTGCTCGACTACGCGACGCATCGCTTGCAGGCGATCGCCGGCGTGCGCCTGATCGGCACGGCGCTGGACAAGGCCAGCGTGGCCTCGTTCGTGCTGGCCGGCTACGAGCCGGCCGAAGTGGGGCGCGCCCTGAACGACGAGGGCATCGCCGTGCGTTCGGGCCACCATTGCGCCCAGCCGATCCTGCGCCGCTTCGGCGTGGAAGCGACCGTGCGGCCTTCGTTCGCGTTCTACAACACGTACGAGGAGATCGACCGCATGATCGCGGTGGTGCGCCGCCTGGCGGGCGCGCGCCGCTGAGACAGCCCTGCTGCTGGCTGAAAGCCGCCCCGCGCGCCACGCGGGGCGGCTTTGTTGCGTCAGATCACAGACTTCTGCGCTATGCTGGAGCGCTGCCCGGCACGAACGGTATAATTTGCTTGTGGCAACATTTGAGCCGCGGCGCGGTGCCGCTGGCGCCCAAGGAGATATCCGGTGGAAGATCAACACAGCTCGCCCGAGCTTTTCCTGTTCCTGGCGTCGACCGTGCACGACATGAAAAACTCGATCAGCGTGGTCAGCGGCACCCTGGAATCGCTGCTGGCGGCCGAGCAGGCGAAAGACGTCCCGCAGGCCGACCCCGCCTACCTGCAGATGGCGCAGATGCTGTACCAGACCAAGCGCCTGAACGATAACCTGATCCAGCTGCTGGCCCTGTACAAGGAAGTGGGCAAGCCCGGCTACCCGTTCGACGTGCAGCCGCAGCTGGTCAGCCAGGTCATCGACCAGGTGGTGGACCAGGAAAAGATCCTGCTGCTGTCGAAGGGCATCCGCCTGGAGACGCAATGCCCGCCGGACCTGATCTGGACACTCGATGAAGACCTCGTCATCGGCGTGCTCGCGCATGCGATCAACAACGCCATCCGCTACACGCGGGACACGATCCGCCTGTCCGTGCGGGAGCACGGCGATTTGCTGGAATTGCGCGTGGAAGACAATGGCGACGGCTATTCGCAGGCGCTGCTCGAGGCGGGCAGCGCGGCCATGGACGGCATGGCGGCCGGCGTGAATTTCTCCACCAACAGCACGGGCCTGGGCCTGTATTTTTCCAGCGAAGTGGCGAAGATGCACAAGCACCGGGGCAGCAGCGGCAGCATCGCGCTGGAAAATGGCGGCGCCCTGGGCGGCGGCTGCTTCATCCTGCGCCTGCCCTGAACGAGGACGCCATGACGACAGACAGCCACGCCACCGCCGCCGAAGCGGGCAGCACCGACTGGGCCGACAAGCATTATCTGCTGGTCGACGACTTCATCGGCATCCGCATCCTGCTGCGCGAATCGCTGCGCAATCTGGGCGCGCGCCATATCGACCAGGCGGCCAGCGGCGGCGAAGCCATGAAACTGCTGGCCAAGACGCGCTACGACGTGGTGCTGTGCGATTACAACCTCGGCGAAGGCAAGAACGGCCAGCAGGTGCTGGAAGAGACGCGCGTGCGCAACCTGACGGCGCCATCGAGCGTGTGGCTGATGGTGTCGGCCGAGAAAAGCGTGGAATCGGTGATGGGCGCGGCCGAACACCAGCCCGACGCCTACCTGATCAAGCCCATCACGGAAGGCGTGCTGCTGACGCGCCTGAACCGCGTCTGGCACAAGAAGCAGGTATTCCGCGAAATCGACCAGGCGTGCATGGAAAAGGATTATCTGCGCGCGGCCAAATTGTGCGATGCGCAGATCGAGGTCAACAAGCTGCACGAGCTGGAACTGCTGCGCATGAAGGCCTCCCTGCTGCTGAAAAGCGGCGAACCGGAAAAAGCCCGCGCCGTGTATGAAAAAGTGCTGGCCGACCGCGATTACAGCTGGGCCAGGGCGGGACTGGGCAAGATTCGCATGAATAACGGCGAACACGAGGCGGCGCGGCAGATCTTCCAGGGCGTGATCGTTGAAAACAAGTACTACATCGACGCCTACGACCAGATGGCCGTCGCCTACCAGCTGATGGGCCAGCACGAGGAAGCGTGCGGCGTGCTGGAAAAAGCGGCGCGCCTGTCGCCCAACTCCGTGCCGCGCCAGCGCAACCTGGGACTGGCGGCGCTAAAAATCGGCAATGTCGGCATGGCGGAAAAGGCCTTCCGCAAGTGCATTTCCATCGGCGAGTTTTCCGTCATGAAGACGCCGGATGCCTACCTGGGCCTGGCGCGCGTATGCGGCCTCAAAAAGGATGCCAAGGAGGCGCTGCAGTGGCTGCTGCTGGCGCAGCGCGAATTTTCTCCCGAGCAGATCGGCTTGCGCGCCAAGATCACGGAAGGCATGGTGCACCACGAAACGGGCGATTACCGGCGCGCGCGCAAGTGCGGCGACGAGCTCGAAGCCATGCTGGCCGAGGATCCGGCGCGGCCCGAGAAAAGCATCTGCATGGAGCTGGCGACCCTGCTGTTCGCCGTCGGCGTCAAGGACGCGCCGGCCGGCCTGCTGTGCTACGTGGTGAAAAACAACCACGACAACCAGGTGGTGCAGGACGAGGTGCAGAAAATCTTCGACAAGGCGAAGATGGGTGACGAAGGCACGAGCATGATCATCGCGTCGCGCAAGGAAGCGTCGGACTTGATGAACAAGGGCGTGTTGCTGTGGAAGACGGACAAGCTCAACGAAGCGGTCAGCTGGATGCGCGCGGCGCGCGAAAAACTGCCGAACAATCTGCGCATCCTGTTCAATTCGGCGCAAATCATCGTCTCTTTCCTGCAGCAGCGCGGCTACCAGGCGGAGCTGGCGGCCGAGGCCATGGAGGTGTTGTTGTATGTAGACAAAATTGCACCAGGACAGCAGCGTTTCGCGCAATTGATGGAGCAACTGGTGCAGCTGACGCCGCCGCCCGCGCCGGAAGCGGAACTCGTGGCCCTGGAAAAAGCGCCGCCGGCAGCCGAAAATCCCGGAAAATCCGTGCGCGAGCGCGCCGGATGATAAACTAGGGGCCAGCGTGGGCTTGCCCGTGCTTGAGTTGCTTTACAACAATAAGGAAGAAACTATGCGTGATGTGGTCAATGAAGTGTACAAAAAAATGAAAGTCGGCAGCATTGCCTGGGTACGCCCGGTCGCCGCCAAGGGAGACACGCTGGAAACATTCCAGTCTTCGTACGAGCACGCCAAGGCGCTGGCGGACGAAGGCCTGATCACGATCGGTGACGTAAAACGCCAGGCCGACAATATGATCGAGGCGATCCGCATTCATCGTATCGCCTGATCATATCGCTGCTTGAGGTCTTGAAGCGCTAGGACTTGCCTGGCGCTTTGGCCTTGGGCGCCGCGCGTTTCGCCGGCGCCTTGCGTGGCGCCGCCTTGGCCTTGGCTACCGCGCCGGTCTCGGCAGGCTTGGCCGGCTTGCCCGCTGCCGGCCTGGCCTTGGCCGCGCTGCCTGCACTGGCCGCCGCACTGGCCGTATCGGGCGACATTGCCGTCGATACCGCCTGTTTGAACTGATCTTGTAACAAATTCCACCAAGCACTCGGATTGGCCAGCTGGGCTGCCGCATGGGCATTCGCCTCGCTGGGCGCGCTGGCCGCTGGTGCGGGCGCCGGCTCAGGCGCTGGTGCGGGGGCCGGTGCGGGCGCTTTCGGCGCCGCCGCTGCGGGCGTCGGCTGCTGGAAAAATGCGGACGCGTACGGCACGGATTCGAACAGCGAGGTGTCGCTGGCGCCAGGCTGGGTGATGGCGGCGGCCAGCGAGGCGCCCATCGACTTCAGGGTGGCGATGGTGCCGCGCTGCACTTCCAGCGCCTGAATACTGCCGCGCAGCATGCTGGTGTTCAGGTTTAGCCAGGCTTCGACGGCTTTCAAGTCGTTGATTTTCTTGTCCAGCTCTTCCACCGACATGGTCGGTGCCGTGATGCCAGGCACGCCCATGCCAGGCACGCTCATGCTGCCCCACAGGTTTTTGACGAAGTCGAGCGTATCGGTCACAACTGCTGCGCCCGGAATCTGGGGCATTTGCGGGTTTGCCATGCGAAATCTCCTGTTGGATGGATAGTCCTAGCGTAGCAGATATCAGCTTGCAACTGACGCAAAGTCGCCAACATTTTCTTACATAAAACATCAGGAGTTGAGCACGGGCAAGGGGCAGTGGCGGGGCGAAAGCGTTACACTACGGCTTATGATGCCAGCTTCCTTCTTCTCACCGCCGCGCCGCCGCACCGTCGTCTTTGTTGCGATCATCGGCGCACTGCATTACGTGGCGCTGGAGTGGCTCACGTCGCATGCCGGCACGGTGCCTGCGGGACAGGACAAGGCGCATGTGGTCAGCATGGCATTGATTGCCGAAGCGCCCAAGCCCTTGCCGGTGACGCCGCCGCCACCGCCGACACCCAAGCCCGTGCCCAAGCCGCGGCCGCCACCGCCGCCGCCGCCGACCGAGTTGCCGTCGAGCGAGACGGCCCAGCTGACGGCGCCGCCCAGCGACGTGCCGGAAGTCCCCGCCGCGCCCGCTCCCGCGGCGGCAGGCGCGCCGGCCATCACGGCGCCCGCGCCAGCCGAAGCGGCGCCGCCGGCGCCGGCCGCCGCGCCGCCGCCTGCGGTAGAGCAGGCGCGGCGTTACAAGGCGAATGCGCCGGCGTCGGCCCAGTTCGACCTGCACGTGGACCGGCGCGATGCCGATGGCACCAAATGGCAGGGCGTCGCATCCATGGCGTGGCAAAACCACGGCGACAGCTACCAGTTGAAGCTGGAAGTGGGCTTGAGCATGTTGATCACGCGCATCAACCTGCTGGTCTTGACGAGCGAAGGCATGATCGATGCCAGCGGCGTCGTGCCCGTCACGGCCACGGAAAAACGCAAGGGCCGCGCGCAGACGGCCACGCATTTCAACCGCGATGCCAAGACCATCACGTTCTCGGCCAGCACGGTCACGGCGCCGTGGCAGGAGGGCGTGCAGGACAAGGCCACCGTGCCATTCCAGCTGGCCGCCATCGGCCGCGCCGACGTCAACCAGCTGGTGGGCAATATCGACATTCTCGTCGGCGAAGAAAAGGAAGCGACCGTGTTCCGCTTCCAGCTGGTGGGCGAGGAAGAGCTCGACACGAAGATGGGGCGCCTGGTGACCTGGCATCTGCGCCGGCCGCCGAAACCCGGCACCTATTCGTCGCAACTCGATATCTGGCTGGCGCCGTCCATGCAATGGTATCCGGTACAAATACGCAATACTGAAGCGAACGGGGCGCTGACCACGCAAACCGTGACCAAGATCAGCGTCAACGCAGCACCGACATCACAGGAAAATAAATGAATTCTTTGAGCACCTTGAAACATGTACTGGCCGCCGGCTTGCTGGCCGCCACCCTGTCTCCCGCCATGGCGGCGGACGAGCCCGTGGAGCATCCCGTCATCAAGCGCCCGTACAAGCTGGCGCCATCGGCAGACCTCGTCTATTCCATCAAGGCCCGGCAGCGCGGCATTTCGCTGGCCGGCGAGTCCGTCAGCAACTGGCGCGCGGGCGACGGCAAGTATTCGCTGCTGGCCGAAACCAAGGCTGCCCTGTTTGGCAAGATCTTCGAGCAGCGCAGCGAAGGCACGGTCGACGATTACGGCCTGGCGCCCGCGCAGTTCGTGGAAAAACGCTTCCGCAAGGAGGCGGCCACGACCACGTTCAAGCGCGACAGCAAGACCATCGTCTTCAGCGAAGGCGATGACAGTTATCCGCTGAAAGGCGGCGAGCAGGACCGCAACAGCACTGTCTGGCAACTGGCCAGCGTGGCGCGCGCCGCGCCCGAGAAATTCGTCGCCGGCTCGGAATGGACGTTCTTCGTCGCCGGCCGCCGCGACGCCGAACCGTGGACTTTCAAGGTCGTCAAGGAAGACAAGGTGGCTACGGGCCTGGGCGAAGTTGCCGCCATTCACCTGGTCAAGGCGCCGCCGTCGAACAAGCAGGGCCAGCAGGTGGACCTGTGGCTGGCGCCGTCGCTGGAATGGTATCCCGTGAAGGTGACATTTGCCGATGAAGACGGCGATTATGTCGAGCAGACTTTGCAGAAGATCATTAAAAAGTAAGCGTTCACTGTTGTTGCGGGGGCTGATCTGCCGGATCGCCCCCGCCATCTGGCAGGCGCCGCGTGCGCTGGTGCCGCCTGCGTGTTGCGCCCTGTCCGCAGTGCCCCCCGCCACGTGTCGAATTGCATGTCAGAACTGATATACTGACGCCCCCGCCCCGCAGCGCCGCGTTAGCCCGCAGCGCCGCCCGCTGAACACTCATCCGGAATAGAATGATTGATATAATGGCAAGTGCAGCCGTGGCTACGGATGCAAATCAGACAGAGCAAGAGCATCACGATTCCTTGCAGGCGCATTTCCAGCCCAATATTTCGGCCGACGAGATCGAGCAGGTATTCCATTTGAAGCGGGCGCAACCCTTGCTGCAAGTGTTTACGGCCCTGTTCCACGGCGGTTTCGATGGCGTGCTGGTGCGCCTGCTCGTGTTGCGCGAGCTGGCCGCCGATGCGGCCACGTCCGCCTACACGCGCGCCGACATCAATACCCGGCTCGCTTATCTGTTGCCGGAAAGCCTGGAAACGGTCTTGCTGCGCCTGCGTTCGAACCAGCTGCTGGCCTGGGATGCGCAGCAGGGCGTGTACCGCGTCACGCCGATGGCGCGCAACGTGCTGTCGGCCATCGACAGCCTGCTGGGCCTGGGCCAGACGGAAGACGAAGCCGAGATGGGCTTTTTGCTGTCGCAGGTGGCGGGCGCGCAAGCCGTGGGCGGCGTGTCGGTGGAGCAACTGCAACATCTGCTGGGGCGCCTGGTGGACTTGACGGAGGAATTCTCCGACGCCATCGCCTCCGGTTCCGAATTCCGTTTGCGCACGGCGCAGGCGAAGTGGAACATGGCCTGCGACTGGGTGGAAAAAGGCTCGGAAATCCTCGTGGCGATTACCTCCGATGAAAACGCGGACAGCGCCACGCACAAGGCGGCGCAGGCGATCGGCCGCGCGCAGAGCAAGTTGCTGAACATGCAAGGCATGTTTTCGCGCGCGCTGAACCAGATCGAGCGCCAGAGGGTGCACCTGGGCCAGTCGGGCCTGTCGACGACCGACATCAAGCGCTGGCTGCTGCTGCATGAGGACCTGGCCAGCCTGGCCGAGGGCGCCATCGACCAGCCCGTCGTGCCCCTGTTCGCCACGCCGGCCGAGATGATCGACGTGGCCGAAACGGAGCTGCTGTCCGAACGGGCGGCGGGCGTCATCAACACGGGCCTGCCCAGCGGCGAGGACGCGCCCACCACCATCAGCGACGGACCCGCCATGCAGCTTGAACTCGACGATTTGCTGGACCGCCTGTCGAACTTCGCCAGCCTGGGCAATTTCCCCAGCATCGGCGAAGAGGGGCCGAAGAGCGTGCCCGTGCAGGATTCCCTGCTGCCGGCCAGCTTTGCCGTTGCCTCGTACCGCGCCTCCATGCTGCCGCTGCTCGGTGATGTTTCCGAAGCAAGCCTGCAGGGTTCGACGGCCGAACTGGCCCGTTTGCCGATCACCTTTACACCGACCGACGAGATGGTCCAACTGACCGACCCCCACGTGGCGGCCATGTCGATCGCCTCGCTTTCACTGAATGTTTCACTTGATTTAGATAGCGGCACCGCCGATGAATGACGATTCCCAAATCCTGATTGCGCGCCTGCTCACGCATCAAACCCTGCGCCGCGACGACAAGCTGGTCAAGCGCGTGCTGTCGGACGAACTGTTCCGCGCCGAGATCGATGCGCGACTGCTGGCCTGCGGCCTGAAATTGCTCGACAACGTGTATGCCGACCATGTCACGCTGGCCCTGACGCGCACCATCGAGCCGAAGATCTTCGGCGCGCGCGACGTGTGGCAAAACAATAATTTCGGCCTGGCGCGCGATGGCGTGGCCTTGCTGGTGGTGCTGTGGGCGCAGATCATCCTGCCCAAGCGCGAACGCCAGGAAACGCACCAGCACGCCGATGATGACCAGAATGACATGTTCGGCACGGAAAAGCCGCTGCCGCGCGCGGAAGACGCGTCGATCGGCATTTCCTACAAGGCGCTGCTGTCGGACTTCGGCGACAAGCTGGGCAAGAAGACGCGCATGGACATGAACCTGGGCACGCTGGCCAAGCTGGGCTTCATCGAGCGGCGCGGCGACTTTATCCTCGAAGGCCCGCTGCTGGACCTGATGATGGACACGGACGTCTTGAAGGAGCGCATCATCAACGGCGCCCTGGCCGACGTGTTCAAGCGGGCGCCAGCGCGCCTGGTCGTCGTGGGCGGCGATGCGCTGGCGGACGCCGAGCTCGACGCCGACGTGGACGCCGATGTGTCCACCGACATCACCGACGCGGGTGATACGCCGTCGTCCGACCTCCCTCACTGAAAGCGGCCATGTTTCATATCAAATCACTTGAACTGGTGCACTGGGATTACTGGCAGCGCATCAAGAATATTCCGCTCGACGCGAAGATCATCACCATCGCAGGGCAGAACGGCTCGGGCAAGACCACCTTGCTCGACGCCTTGCGCACCCTGTTCGGCCTCGACTGTTCGATGGGGCGCACGTACAAGCATTATGCGCGCCACTCGGGCCAGCAGACGGCCTGGCTGCGCGCCGTGGTCGACAACAAGAACGTGGGCAAGCAGCTGTCGAACCGGCCGTTCCGCAGTTCCGGCTTCTTCAGCGACGATGAAGTGACCCTGTTTTGCCAGATCCAGAAGAACGGCGGCGACTGGAAGCGCCAGTATCTGATGCGTCCGGGCAATGTGCAGATCGAGGACATCACGGACGCCAATGACTGGCTGGGGGTGGAAAACTACCGCAAGCGCCTGGCCAATGCGGGCCTGTCGCCGGCCATGTCGAAGGTGCTGGCGCTGGAGCAGGGCGAGACGGACAAGCTGTGCGAATACGCGCCGCGCCAGCTGCTCGACCTCGTGTTCCAGGTGTTCGGCGACAAGGAAGTGCTGGACGCCTACGATGAAGCCAAGCGCCACCAGCGCGACACGGAAGTGGAGCTGAAACGCTTCGAAACGGAACTCGAGGCGTCGAAGACCAACCTGGAAGGCTTGCGCCTGCGCGTGGCCAATTACCATCAGTGGGAAGGCTTGCACAAGGAACGCCGCAACCTGCTCGAGGAAGTGCTGCCCAGCCTGCAGTACCACGAGGCGCGCGAAAAGGCGGCCGCGGCCAGCCGGCAATTGCGCGATGCGCGCAAACCGATGGCACAGGCGGACCAGCAGCTGACCGATAAACGCAATGCGCTGGCGGCGCAGGCGAAGGCGCTGTCCGACGCGCAGATGAATGAAACCTTGCTGGAGCAGGAGTCGATCGGCTTGCAGAGCCGTTTGTCCCTGATCAACGCGAAACTGAAACCGCTGGACAGCCTGCTGGAACAGAAGGAGCGTTTGCACAAGCTGGCGGCCGATTCGGGCAGCGACATCGCCGAAGTGGCGGCCCAGCTGGAACAGAAGGAAGCGGATCTGCTGCGCCAGCGCCAGCAGCGCGACGCCCTGTCGGCGCGCATCGCGGGCGAACAGGCAACCATTGCCGCGCTGCAAGGCAAGACGGCCATGCCGGAGCCGGACAATGTGCGCGGCATGCGCCGCGCGCTGCGCGATGCGGGGATTTCCCACGCCATGCTGTCGGACATCGTCGAAGTGACGGACAGCCGCTGGCAGGGCGCCGTCGAAGGCGTGCTGGGCGGCTATGCCTCCGTGGTCTTGCTGGACAAGGCCAAGGATGCGGCCGCCGCCTATCGCCTGGCCGAGAAGGAACGCTACCGCCACTTCATCGTGCCCGACCTGGTCACGGCACCGGTCGCGAAAGACGAAAGCCTGCTGGCCGTGGTGAAATTTTCCGCGCCCGTGCCAAGCTGGCTGATCGAGCAATTGTCGCGCATCTCCCGCGTCGATTCCGTCGAGGCCGGTTTCAAGCTGGGCAGCCACGAAGAGTGGATCACGCCCGAGGCGTATCACCGCGAACGCCGCGGCGGGCGCTCGCTGTTCGTCGAAGCGTCGCGCTACCGCTTCGGCCAGGCTGGCCGCAGCGGCCGCCTGGAAGCACTGCTGCGCTCGCTACCAGGCCTGGAAGGCCAGGAAGATACGCTGACCCTGGCGATCTCGAAACTGGCGGCCGAAGTGGGCGCCTTGAAAGCGCGCATCGCCGGCGTCGATGCGGCCAAGGAGCTCAGCGCGCGCCAGGAAGAGTTCGCCGAAGCGCTGCGCAATTCGAAGCCGTTGAAGGACGAGCGCCTGGAAGTGGGCGGACGCCTGGGCGAGTTGGGCAATCTGACGAAGAACGCCACCGTGGCGCGCACGCGCGCCGATACCGTGTGGCAAAACGCGCGCCTGGCGCTGTCGGAAGCGGAAGCCGGTTCACGCCTCGGCTACAAGAAACAGATCGAGCAGCGCGCCGAACATGCGCGCGCCTTGCTGGCCTTGCGCCACGCCTGGCGCCACCTGCCGAAAAGCTGGCGCCGGCCCGCGCGCCGCGCGGCCCTCGTGGCCGAGCACCAGAATGCGCACCAGGTCGACTTGCGCGTGGCCAGCCTGCAAAGCAGCCTGGCGCGCGACGACTGGGAACTCGACGCCACCGTCATCGACCAGCACCACCGCCTGTCGGACCAGCTGCATGGCCGCCAGTCGGAAACGGACGAGCGCCGCTACCAGAACAACCGCGCCATCGAAGCGACGGGCAATGCCCGTGGCGCCTACATGGAACGCTTGCGCTACACCATCAAGACCTACAGCAAGAACATCAAGGAGCTGGGCGAACTGGCCGGCATCGAAGTGCATGCCGACCCCGTGCGCCTGGAAAACGACGACGTGCAGCTGTCGCAGGCGGGCTTGCACGTGCGCTTCAAGTTCGACGGCAAGGGCGTCATCGGCATGAACGATGGCGAAGCGTCGGGCGGCCAGCAGGTGATGAAATCGCTGGTGCTGCTGATTGGCCTGCTGAAATCGGAAGATGGTTCCGGCGGCTTCGTCTTCATCGACGAACCGTTTGCCCACCTCGATATCCGCAACATCCAGCTGGTCGGCGAGTTCCTGAAAAACACGGAAGCGCAATACCTGATGACGACGCCGTTGACGCACAACACGGACGTCTACGACCCTTCGGAGCTCACTCTGATCACGAGCAAGAAGAAAAAGGATACGCAATGGGCGCAGCCGATTTTCGTGCTGCAGCGCCGGGTCGAGCCCGTGCCGGGCAAGGCGGCGTGATGCGCCGCTGGCTGCTTCCGGCCGCGCTGGCACTGGCATGCTCGGCGCCAGCCATGGCCAATGACGGCATCGGCTCGGTCAGTGCCGGCGGCATTATCGTCGGCAAGACCGACGCCGTGGCCATGAAAAAGGAAGTGCTGACTGTCAGCACGGACTTGATCAAGGTCGAGTACGAGTTTCTCAACGAATCGAAAAGCGATGTGGAAGAGACCATCATCTTCCCGCTGCCCGCCTACCAGGCCGGCTACCACCAGTCGCCCACGTACTATGGCCAGCCGCGGCAGTTCTCGATCGAGGTCGACGGCAGGCGCAAGGATTACCAGACCGTGCTGGTCGCCAAGCTCGACGGCCTTGACGTGACGGCGCGCCTGGCGCAGCTGGGCCTGTCGGATGCACAAGTCGCTTATTTCCCGTCGTTCAGCCCGTTCGAAAAAGAGGTGGCGCCCTTGAATGCCGCGCAGAAAAAGGCCATGATCGCCGACGGCTTGCTGGCCAAGCTGTCCGAAGACGAAGCATGGGTGCCGGCCTGGTCCGTGACGGTGGTCTACCAATGGCGGCAGAAATTTCCTGCTGGCAAAACGGTGCGCGTGCGCCATCAGTATGCCCCCTTCGTGGCGGCCGGCCCTGGTGCCTCCTACTTGGGGGAAGGCAAGGAATTTGAACAAAAATATTGCGGCGACAAGGCCTTTTACGCGAGCTGGAACCGGCTGGCGAAAAAGCAGGGCGAGAGCGGTTTCGTCAATGCCAAGTGGGTCTCGTACATCTTGAAGACCGGCAACACCTGGAAGAACGGCATCGAAGACTTTACCTTGAACCTGGTCAAGGGCAAGCCGGATGAGCTGATCAGCCTGTGCTTCCCCGGCACCTTCACCAAGATCAATCCCACCACCTTGCAAGTCAAGCTGCGCAACTTCCGCCCGCAGCAGGATCTGAACGTCTACTTCGGCAATGTCGAGGATGGCAGCGAGAATACGGGCGAGGCGCCTGCGCTGCGTGCCAATTACTTGTTAATGCAATAGAAAGACCGTACCTTGCCCACTACTGTTCTCCACCGCCGTCTGCGTATCCTGTGCCTGGGCGCGCTGCTTGCCGCGCCCGCCGCCTGGGCCGACAGTTATACCGATTTCCAGCAAGCCAGCGCGCGCCTGCAAGCCATGATGGCCGCGTCCACCGTGCAAAGCGGCTTGCCGCGCCTGCGCGACCCTGCCGTGGCGCAGCTGTTTGCCCACGTCGCCGACGGTCCGCGCCTGTTCCAGGCGCCCGTTAGCGCGCTGCACGACATGAACCAGAGCGTGGCCCTGTGCGAGCGGGCAACCAACCTGGGCAAGGCCTATTACGCGTTTGGCCTTGAGCGGCCGCTGCCGCTGTCCGGCGCCGAGCTGCAGCAGGCGCGCAAGGACCAGGTGACGCAGAACCTGGCCGAGTATGGCGATGAAATGAGCACCATGTTCGCCTTTGGCGTGCATTGCCATGCGCACCTGATCGGCTTGATGGCGCAGGAGTTCAGCGGCCAGCCGGTGCAGGAGGTGAGCGGGACCGAGCGCCTGCGCGCCCGCGCGTTCAGCAAGGGATCGGCCACCGCTTACACGGGCGTGGTGCAGTTCGTGCTGGCGCCATTCTGGAGCGTGGCGCAAAAGAAAAGGATGCTGGAAGCGGCCGCGCAGCACGCGGCTGTGCATGTGGGACTGATGCCGCCGCCGCTGCGCGAGCGCTTGCTGGCCAGCCTGGACGGGGTGGACCAGGAGCTCGATCCTGCGCTGGCGCCGTCGCTGGCGACGATACGCCAGGCGCTGGCCGTGACCAGCTGTGACGGCTTGTGCCAGTACTACTGAGTCATTCCGCGGCTTGCAAGGGCTTGTTGCGCTGGCGCCAGCGCACCAGGCCCCACGCGTACACGGCGTAGTAGCCGATGACGAGGCCATAGGCGGCCATGGTCAGCGGGCTCTGGCCGAACGGCGGCGGCGGCACGGGCACGTCGAGGCGCGTGTTCAGGTAGATTTCCATGCCGCGGTACAGCAGACGGGCGATGAACAGCATCGTGATGGCCAGGCCCAGATAGCGGTGCTGGGTGAAGAAGAAGTCCTTGCCGACGTGCTCGAAGCGCGTCAGCTTCAAGCCCAGCACACCGAGCCAGCCGCCGGCCAGCGCCGCCGCGCCCAGGCTGGACAGGGGCAAGAGCTCGAATTTCGTCGTCGTCGCCAGGAACAGCAGCAGCGCGGGGAAGGCGATTGCCACCGTCCAGTGACGCCACAGCTGCGATTTCTGGCGCGCCACCAGTTTCTTCAGGCGCGAATAGATGCGCCAGACCAGCAGCGGGACCAGGAGCAGCAGGGCGAGGGTGGTGGTTTCCATGTATGCATTCGGGGCGGAGAAAACAGCGATTGTAAGCCAGATGGGGGCGAAGGCGAAGCGGGGCGGCAGGCAAAAGTTGCTTATTGACATTTACATGGCATGAAAGCACTATGCCCTGTCATGCCGTGCCGCCACGAGCGGCACGCTGCGCTCAGTCACTGTTTCTTATCCACGTCCCTGGAGTGTCATGTCTACTCGTTTCCCCCTGCTGCCCATCACTGTCGGCTTGATGGCCTCGTCCTCGCTGGCCATGGCACAAGATGGCGCTTATCAACAGCCGCCGGCGCCCCTGCAAGCCATCGTCGATGCGCCGCGCGCACCGACCCTGAACCTGAGCCCGAAACGCAACCTGGCCGCCGTGCTAGCGACGCCATCCTTGCCCAGCATCAGCGAAGTGGCGCAGCCGGAACTGAAGCTGGCAGGCTTGCGCATCAACCCGCGCACGTATTCGGCCAGCCGTTTCAGTTTTCACACGGGCCTGGGCTTGCTCGATATCGATACGCAAAAGGAGATCAAGGTCAGCGGCTTGCCCGCATCGCCGCGCATCGCCGACCTGGCCTGGTCGCCCGACCAGCGCTACCTGGCGTTCAGCCACATCGTTTATGCCGATGCCGCCAAGGGCGTGAAGGAATCGGGCGTGGAACTGTGGCTGCTCGACGTGCAGACCAAAGCGGCGCGCAAGCTGGCCAGCTCCCCCCTGTCGACCGTGTATGGCCGCGGCTTTTCCTGGATGCCGGACAGTAAGACGCTGCTGGTGCAGCTGAAACCGGCCAAGCTGGGGGCGGCGCCCGTGCCGAACGGTATCCCGACGGGCCCGTCCATCCAGGACAGCCTGCCCGGCGGTGCCGTCAAGCAGCTGCGCACCTATCCCGACCTGCTGAAGAACGAGCAGGACGCCCAGCTGTTCGAACACTACACCACCGTGCAGCTGGCTTTGCTCGATGTGGCGGGCAAGCAGCGCCTGGTGGGGCAGCCCGGCCAGTTTTCGCGCGTCTCGGCTTCGCCCGATGGCAAGCACCTGCTGACGACCAGCATCGTGCGGCCGTATTCCTACATCGTGCCGGCGCGCGACTTCGGCCACACGATCGAGGTGCGCGACCTGGCGGGCAAGGCGCTGCACGTGCTGGCGCGCAAGCCGCTGGAGGAGGGCTTGCCACCCGGTAATGACGCCGTCTCCGCCGGCGTGCGCGACGTCAGCTGGCGGGTCGATGCACCCGCCACCCTGGTATGGGCCGAAGCGCAGGATGGCGGCGACCCGGCCGGCGCGCTGGAGATCCGCGACATCGTCTACACGCAGGCGGCGCCGTTCACGGCCAAGCCGGCCGTGCTGGCCAGGCTGGGTTCGCGCTATGCGGGCGTGGCCTGGGGCCGCGGCGACCTGGCCCTGCTCAGCGAAGCGTGGTACAAGACGCGCGCCGTCAAGCAATGGCGCATCAATCCGGACCAGCCGTCCGCGACGGCGGGTACGCCCGGCGACCTCGTGTACGCGGGTTCGTTCGAAGACCGCTATAACGATCCGGGCCAGCCCGTCATGCGCGCCGACGCGGCCGGCCTGCCGCGCCTGCTGATCTCCGTTGATAACGCGATCCTGCTCGACGGCGCCGGTGCTTCCACCGAAGGCGACCGTCCCTTCATCGACCGCCTGAACCTGGCGACGAAGAAAAAGGAACGCCTGTTCCAGAGCGCCGCGCCCTACTATGAAAACGTGGTGGCCGTGCTGGACGAGGACGGCAGCCGCCTGCTGTCGACGCGCGAATCGCCGACCGAGCAGCCGAACTACTATGTGCGCAACCTCAAGCAGGGCGCAGCACCGCTGACGCCGCTCACGCACTTCCCCCATCCGCTGCCGCAATTGAAGGAGGTGCAGAAAGAGCTGATCCGCTACAAGCGCGCCGACGGCGTGGACTTGACGGCCACCCTGATGCTGCCGCCGAACTACGATGCCAAACGCGACGGCCCGCTGCCCACGCTGATGTGGGCGTATCCGCAGGAATTCAAGACGGCCAGCGCCGCCAGCCAGACCAAGGGCTCGCCGTATAAATTCAATGCCGTCAGCTACTGGGGCCCGGCCGCCTTCCTGTCCATGGGTTATGCCGTGCTGGACAATCCATCGTTCCCTATCGTCGGCAATGGCGAGCAGGAGCCGAATGACACCTACCTGCCGCAGCTGGTGGCCGACGCCGAGGCAGCCGTCGAGGAAGTGGTGCGCCGTGGCGTTGCCGACCGTAACCGTATCGCCATCGGCGGCCATTCGTATGGCGCGTTCATGACGGGCAACCTGCTTGCGCATACGCGCCTGTTCCGTGCCGGCATCGCCCGCAGCGGCGCCTACAACCGCACCCTGACGCCGTTCGGCTTCCAGTCGGAAGAGCGCTCGTTCTGGCAGGCGCCGGCCGTCTACCAGGCCATGTCGCCATTTAACTATGCCGACAAGATCAAGGATGCGCTGCTGATGATCCATGGCGAGCAGGACAACAATTCGGGCACCTTCCCCATCCAGAGCGAGCGCATGTTCCAGGCCGTCAAGGGATTGGGCGGCACGGCGCGCCTGGTGATGCTGCCGAATGAAAGCCACGCCTACCGCGCGCGCGAATCGATCATGCAGATGCTGTACGAAAGCAACAACTGGCTGGAGAAATATGTGAAGAACGCCCAGCCGGTGGCCGCCGACGTCAAGCCGGCAGGCAAATAGGGACAGGCGGCGCGCATCTCGTGGTATGGTCTTCCTTTGTCCTTATCCGCAGGGAGGCCAGCCATGTCAGCGTTTGCCATTGATGCCCACCGCGCGCCCGATCCGGCGCCTGTCGATGAACCGATGCCGGCGCCGGAGCCGCAGCAGGCGCCCGGGCACCAGCCTGGGCCCGTGCACCCGGTGCCGCAGGATGATCCCGTGCCGCACCCCCACCCCAGTTAATCTCGTCAAGAAAGGCTGTTTTAGATGGCAATTGTCAAGGAAGTCTACACACGCAAGGTCAGCGGCGAATCGTTTGACTACGAACTCGATTACACGCCCGGCACGGACGTGGCATGGATTGCGCGCGTGTACCACGATGGCGTGCTGAAAGGCTCGCCGCACGGCGCGCTGACGGCCAACGTGCTGTCCGGCCCGGCGCTGGAACAATACCTGCGCGCCTATGTCGAAGGCATGATCGAACGCGGCCTCGACGTGGCCGAGTAAGCCGTTTGCGGCAGATCAAGGAAAAGGGCGCCGAGGCGCCCTTTGTTGTTGCTGGTTCGGGGTCAGACCCCTGATTTAATCAAATGCCCAGGTATACAACACGTCCAGCGCATTGTTCGTGCCGGTCTGGAACTGCAAGGTGATGCGGCGGTTCAGCTTGTAACGCAGCTTGACCAGGCTCGTCGCCGTGCTCGTGCCTTGCTCGAACGTCAGGTAGGCGCGCGACGACAGGCGCTTGCCGACGGTGACGACCGTGCTTTCCAGCCCTTGCGCCTGCGACAGGCCCACCTCGTCGAGTCCCAGCGAACTGGCCAGCTTGCCCTGCAAGCCGCCGCCGGAGCCGCCGAACAGGGCGCCCGCGGCCGTCGTCAGCAGGGCCATCTCATCGCCGGCCGCCGTTTCCGCGCCATGGCCGAGGATCAGCCAGGCCAGCTTGTCGCTGTCCGAGACGCTCGGCGTGGAGACCAGCTTGGCCGTCGGCGCCTGCGCCGTGCCGCGCACTTCCACGCCCGCTTCCACATTCGTTTCCGACAGCGCTTCGCCTTCGGGACGCTTGCGCACGGCCAGGATGTTCAGGGCCGGATTGTCGTAGGCGCCCGTGAAGTTGATCAATCCCCGCTCGATGGACAGTTTTTGGCCGTATGCCGCGTACTGGCCGCTGGCGACGCGGATGCTGCCCGTCACGCGCGGCGCGGCGCGGTTGATGACTCTGGCGCGTACATTGCCGGCCAGGTCGGCGTCGAGGCCCATGCCGCGCAGGTGGAAGGCATTGCCCAGGTCGAATTCGAGGTCGATATTCAGGGGCAGCGACGGCGCTTCCTTGCTGCCCTTGACCTCCTTGCCCAGCACCACCACGTCGCTGCTTTGCGTGGGCGTGTCTTGCGGCGCCAGTTCGATCAGCGCGCGGTTGGCCTTGAACTTGCCCTCGAAGCTGAAGCGCTTGTCGTTACGCACGAGGGTACTGTTGCCCGACAATACGAGCGTGCGGTCGGGGCGCGACAGCGCCTGCAGGCGGTCGGCCATCAATTTCAGTTCCAGGCTCGCTTCGCCATTCGCAAAGCGTACCCAGCCGTCAGCCTGCACCTTGCCGTCGCCGCCGTCAAAGCTCAGGCGCTGCAATTGCAATTGATCGCCCGCCAGTTTGGCTTGCAGCACGCCATTGCGCAGCTTCAAGCCCTGGTCGGCCCAGTTCACCAGCAGCTTGCTGCCGTTGATGTCGCCATTTAATTGCGGCGCGCCGATGCTGCCGCTGCCGGACAGGGCGACCTTCAAGGCGCCGCCCAGTTCCAGGCCGGGTTGCCCCGTCAGCGGCGCCAGCCAGGCCAGCGAATCGATGCTGGTGGTGCCCGTCAGGGAGAGGGCGCTGTCGTTGCTGATGCGCCCGCCCAGCATTTGCACGGTGGCGTTGATGTCGCTCTGGCCCGCGCGCGCGCCGTCCAGTTTCACGGCCAGGCGCAGTTGCTGGTTCGCTACATCCACCCGCGCATCGAGGGTACGCAATCCCAGCGCCAGCGGCTGTTCCACGCCCACCGTCACGTCGCCTTTTTCGCGGTAGACGTGCAGCATGCCGGCCAGTGACGGCTCTTTCTGCTTCGCTGTCGGCACCTGCATGTCGAGCGACCATTGCGCGCCCAGGGTCAGGTCGCTGCGCGCATTGGCTTGCAGCGACGGGATCACTTGCGCCAGATAGGTCAGCGCCACGCCGGCCGCCTGGCCGGCACTGGTCCAGCGCGGGCCGTTCTTGGCCAGGCTTTGCATGGTGATGCTACCTGCCGGCAACTTGATGACGGTGTTGCCCACGCTGATCTGCTCGGGCTGGCCCAGGCCCGCCACGCCGCTGCCGGCCGGACCGGCCACTTTCACGGGCACGGGCGCCTGCAGCACGAGCGCATAGCGGCCCTTGTTTTGCAGGCTGTCGATGCTGCCGATCCAGCTGGCGCCGCTCTGACTGCCCTTGATTTGCACGCTGGCATCGAAATCGTCGTTGCGCGCCGTCAGGCTCACGGTATGGCTGCCGCGCGTGCCCGTGGTGCCCAGGCGGGCGTTGGCCAGCTTGAAGGTGGGCGTGCTGTAGCCCGTGATTTCCAGCTCGCTGACCATGGGGTCGAGCGCGCCCTGGCCGGCGCCCACGCTGGCGCTGCCTTTCACGGCCTTCAATTGCTGGTCGCCAAAGAAGGTCAGATCCTTGCCATCGAGCGTCAGTTGCGCGGCGGGCGCCTCCAGCTTGCCCGAGACGGCGCCGGCCGCATGCAGCACGCCGGCAAAGCGCGGGCCCAGGGTCGACAGTTGCGGCGCATCGAGTTTCCACGCCAGCTTGTCGGTGGCGCCGCCCAGCGCGCCTTTCGCTTGCAGGCTGTTCGGGCCCAGGCGCAGTTCCGTATCGACGCTGTCGATGCGTTTCGCATTCGCCGACAGCTTGGCGTAGCCGGCCAGCGGGGCGTTTTGCAGCGTCGATTCGCGCAAGCCCAGGTTCAGGGCCACTTGCCAGTCGCTCGTCAGGCGGCCGCTGCCGGTGAAATCCGCATTGACATTACCACTGGGCAAGTCCGCACCGAAGGCGGCCGGGTTGATCTTTTGCAAGGAACCCGTCACTTTCAATTCCGCTTCTTTCTTGGGCCCCGTCAAGCCCACTTCGCCGCTGGCGTGGATGGCGCTGTCTGGCGCGGGACGCTTGCCGCTGGCCAGGCCCAATCCTTTTGCATCGGCAACAAAGCTCGTGCGCGGCTGCTGCAGGGTGCCTTGCACGACGCCGCTGGCCAGCACGCTGCCCAGCAAGTCGGCCTGTACGGCGGAGAGCTGGCGCGCATCGACATTCCAGTTGAGTTTTTCGCCGGCGCCGCCAAAGTTGCCCTTGGCCGTCACGTTGTTCTTGCCCAGCGCCAACTGCACGTCGATGCCGCTGAAGTGGGCCGCGTCCGCCGTCAGCTTGCCCTTGCCCGACAAGGGCTGGTCGAGCAGTTTGCTGGGGCGTACGGTGAAGTCCGCATTGGCCAGCCATTGCGGCGCCACGTGGCCGTTGGCGCGCACGTCGAGGTTCAGGTCGGCCACGGGGAAGGCGCCGAAATCGGCCGGGTTCAAGCGGCTGGCCGTGGCGACAGCCTTGAATTCCTGTGCGTCTTTCAGGCTGATCTGGCCCGTCGCGTTGACGTTGCTCTTGCCTGCTTGCAAGGTGGCCTTGCGCAGCTGCACCAGCGAGTCGGCCAGCGTGGCCTCCACGTCCAGGCGCAGCTTGGCTTCGCCCAGCCTGGCGCGCAGGGTTTGCGTCTTGCCGTCGCTGTCGAGCACGATGTCGCCGACGATCTTCGTGCTGTTGATGCTGCTGTAGATATGCTGCAAGTCGATCTTGTCCGTGTGCAAGGTCAACTGTGCATTGCCGATGGGGGCGTCGGCGGCGTCGCGGTTGAGCTTGCCACTGCCCGTGAATTTGCCCGCGTTGCCGAAGTCGATGATGGCCGACTCCAGCGTGGTGGCCGTCAGGGTGCCGCCCAGGCGCGCCTCGAACTGGCGCAGCGGCAGCTTTTGCTGGTCGATGGGGCCCGGCGTGGCGTGGTTGAGGATGGCCAGCTTGCCCGACACCGTCTGCGCGTTAGGCCGCGTGTCGATGGCGGCATCGAGTTCCAGGCTCAGGTCCGCCTGTGGCAGGGTGGCGTCGAACTTGCCCGGATTGATGTTGCGGCCACGGATGCTGGCCGAGCGCAGAATGATGACGGGGTCGAACGGCGCCAGTGCCAGCTGGGCGTCGGCCGTGGCCGCTCCCGCGCTGCCCTTGGCCGTCACGTTCAGCACGTTCAAGTCGCCGCCCAGTTGCAGGGCCAGGGCGGCCGGCTTTTCGCCGGCGGCCGGATTGAGCTGCGTCAAGCTGGCCTTGCCGCTGAGCTTGAATGGCTGGGTGGCGGCGATCGTCGCGCTGGCCGCGGCCTGGCCGAACGGCGTCAGGGCCGTGGCGTTTTCCAGCTGCCATTGGGTCTTGTCGCCGGACAAGGTGAAATGTATCTTTTCAAACACCGTGTTGCCGCCCGCGCTGACGAGCGTCACCTTGTCCAGGCGTGCATCGCTGATGCCCACCTTGAACGGCGAGGCCAGGCTGGCGGGCATGGTCGACGGCTCGTCGGACGGCGCCGTGGTTTCCACGGACAGGCTGGCCACGTGCAGTTCGCTGATGGCGATGCCTTCCGAGAAGAACTGGAACGGCGACCAGTTGATGTCGATGTTGTCGGCCGTGATGTGCTGCGTCTTGCTGCGGTAGCTGACGTGGCCCAGGTGCATGCGGTTGTACAGCGAGCCGGACACGCCCGTGACGGCGATCTCGCCGCCGCTGGCGCTGGCCACCTTTTGCACCAGCATTTGCAGCGTCGATTCGCGGCCCAGGAACCAGAAGGCGGCGCCCAGCAGCACGGCCAGGCTGGCGACGGCGATCAGCAGGTAGCGCAGCCAGCGGCGCGGCTTTTTCGCCGGCGGCGGTGGCGGCGCGGCGCCGTTGGGGGACTCGGTAGTAATATCGGACATCAGAAAGTGAATCCCAGAGAGAAGTGCAAACGGTAGGCGTGGACGGCGTGGCCATACGCCACGTCGACATTGATGGGGCCGACGGGGCTGCGGTAGCGCCCGCCCAGGCCGTAGCCCGATTTCGGCGTCAGCGCCTTGACGGTATCGGCCGCGTTGCCGGCGTCGTAGAAGGCGGCGATGGCCCATTTCGGCTTGAACCAGTACTGGTATTCGGCGCTGGCGGTGGCCATGTAGCGCCCGCCGACGGTGGCGTCGCCTTCCTTCACGCCCAGTTCCTGGTAGGCATAGCCGCGCACCGACTGGTCGCCGCCGGCGCGGAACAGGTAGACGGCCGGCACGCCGCGCTTCTCTTTCGAGCCGAGCGCGCCCATTTCGCCGCGCAGTATGAGTTCGCCTTTTTCACCGAGCGGCCGGTAATACACGGCCTTGCCGGCCACGCGCACGAAGCGCTCGTCCGTCAGCACGGGCAGCAGCGCGCCGCCCACCTGCGCGTTGATGACATAGCCCTTGGTGGGGAACAGCAGGCTGTCGAGGCTGCGCTTGGTGATGGCATAGGTCAGCGGCAAGCTCTTGCTGCGCGTCTGTTCCAGGCCGACGACGGTCTTGTCTTCGCTGAGGAACTCGAACGTCAGGCTGCGCTCCAAGTTGGTGCCGCCCCAGTTGCGCTTGGCCGAGATGGTGGTGACGGCCGTGATTTCATTGGAAATGTCGCTGCGCTCGAACGAGGCGCCCGCGCTGTCGTTGTAGCCGCGCTCGGTGGTGGGGAAATAGAAGTTGGCGTGCGCCGCCTGTTTCTTCGTTTCCATCGTGATCGCGCTCTTGAAGCGCGTGCCGAACACATTCAGGTTGTCGTAGTTGAGCTGGGCGCGATTCCCCGTGTTCGTACTGAAACCGAGACCGGCGCTGACGTTTTGCTGCTTGTTTTCCGTCACGCGCACCACCAGCGGCAGTTGCGGCGCGGGGCCGCGGTTGGCCGGTTTTTCCACGGGCGCGGCGCCGGCCGCATCGGCTTGCTGGCTTTCCTGGCCCGCCTCGATCTGTTCGCTGAGAATGCTGCTCATGTCGGCGCTCACTTCCACGCTGGCAAAGTAGCCGGTGTCCTGCAGGCGCGCCTGGAACGATTGCAGCGCCGATTCGCTGTAGTACTCGCCGGGGCGGATCTTGTCGAGGTTGCGGATGATGCTTTCAGGATAGCGTTTCAAGCCTTCGATGCGCAGCTCGCCGAAGCGCAGCTCGGGGCCGCTGTCGAGCACCACCAGCAGCGACACCTTGTGCGTTTCCGGGTCGACCACGGCTTGCGTGTCGACCAGCTGGGCGCGCGGGTAGCGCGTCTGCACCACTTCGCGCAGCAGCGCGCGCTTGGCCGATTCCCAGTCCGACTGGCGAAACACGCTGCCCGTCTTCAGGGACCAGCTGCGCTTGAGCGCTTCCGTATCGTAGGGTTCGGAGGCGGCCAGCGGCGGCGTGGGATCGAAACCGCGCAATTCCAGCTCGACCTGGCCGACGGTCACCGCTTCGCCCGGCTCGACGTCGACGATGACGACGGGTTTGGCGCCCGTCGTGTCGACGCGCACGGTCACGACGGGCGTGTAATAGCCGGCCGTGGCGACGAGATTTTTAACTTGCTCAGGAGCATCGCGCACGAGACGTTGCAATTGCTCGCGGTCCATGCGCGGGTTGCCGCGGAAGCGTTCCAGGTCCAGGTTTTTTTCCAGCAACTCATCGAGATCGCCGGGCGCGTTGACCTTGACCTCGTATTGCAGCGGTGCCGGCGCCGCTTCCGTGGCGCTGGCGCTGTCTGCTGCGGCATCTGGCGTGGTTTCCTGCGCGCTGGCGTTGGCGAGCGGAAACAGCAGGATGGCACTGCCGGCGGCCGCCAGTGTCAGTTGACCCATTACTTTTGTCACTACTTGTGCCAAAATTCGTGGTCGTGTCGCCTTGCCGGCGGCTGTGTGCCGTATGGGTCGTGCAGAAAACATGGTGCTCCAGATGAGTAAATGCTGACTGCATGTTACCGGAATAGGTAAACTGATGGCGGACGAATAAGTATTTTTTGCACGGGGAATCATGTTTCCCCGCGCACTATTGGACAGAATAAAACTGAAAAGAAAGAAATTATGCTAGCAACTGACTCCGCACTCGTGCTCTTTAGCGGTGGGCAAGATTCCACCACCTGCCTGGCCTGGGCCCTCAAGCACTATAGCCGCGTGGAAACGATTGGCTTCGACTATGGCCAGCGCCATGCGATCGAGCTGACGGTGCGTCCCGGCGTGCTCGAGCAGATGCGCCAGCAGTCGCCCGAGTGGGACAGCCGCCTCGGCCCTGATCACATGATAGACCTGTCGCTGATTTCCGCCATTTCCGATACGGCCATGACGCAGAACGTCGAGATCGTCATGCAGGAAAACGGCTTGCCGAACACCTTCGTTCCTGGGCGCAACTTGCTGTTCATGACGGTGGCCGCCACCGTGGCCTACCGCCGCGGCTTGACGGTGCTCGTGGGCGGCATGTGCGAGACGGATTTCTCCGGCTATCCGGATTGCCGCGACGACACGATGAAGGCGCTGCAAGTGGCCCTGAACCTGGGCATGAACACGCGCCTGAAACTGGAAACGCCGCTGATGTGGCTGGACAAGGCGCAAAGCTGGGACCTGGCGGAAGACCTGGGCGGCCAGCCGCTGGTCGACCTGATCCGCAGCGGCACGCACACCTGCTACCTGGGCGAGCGCGGCGAGCTGCACGCCTGGGGCTATGGCTGCGGCACCTGCCCGGCCTGCGCCCTGCGCGCCAACGGCTATCAGCAATACGCGGCGAAAAAGGCGGCCGAGTAAGCTGCCCAATACGCAGTTTGCGCCGTTTCTTCAAGCGGCGCGGCAGGGAGGACGGCCATGCTGTGGTTTTTGCCACAGGAGAACCTTGCCATGAAATCCCTCTTTGCCGCGCTGTACGGCCCCGTGTTCTGGGCCGGCTTCATCGGCGCCGCCACCTGGCTGGTGGCGTACCGCCAGCATGCGTTCTGGGTCTTGCCGCCGCTGTTGCTGCTGGCCCTGCTGACGTCCTTTCTTGCCGAGCGTTATCTGCCGTATGACGGCACGTGGAACCATGCGCATGGCGATGGCTGGCGCGACAGCCTGCACGCGCTCGTCAATGAAGCGTTGTACCTGCTGGGCCTGGCCGCCTTTCCCCTGCTGGCCGGACACATGGCGCTGGGGGACTTCTGGCCCGGCGCCTGGCCGTTCTGGGGGCAGTTGCTGCTGGCGATACTCATCGCCGACTGCGGCATCACCGTCGTGCATTACCTGAGCCACCGTTATTATTTCCTGTGGAAACTGCACGCCGTGCACCACAGCGTGCGGCGCCTGTACGGTTTCAATGGCTGGATGAAACATCCCTTGCACCTGCTGCTGGAAGCGGCGGGCGGCATGCTGCCCTTGCTGCTGCTGGGCATCCCGGAAAGCGTCATGGCCGTGCTGGCGTTTGCCGTGGCCATCCAGTTGTTGCTGCAGCATGCGAACGTCGACATGCGCATGGGCCCGCTGCGCCAGATCTTTGCCTGGGCGCCGCTGCACCGTTTCCACCACATGAAATACGGTACGGCAGGCGACGTGAATTTCGGCCTGTTCTTTACCTGCTGGGATCGCTTGCTGGGCACCCGCTTCGACGCCCCCGCCTACCGCATGACGGGCGATGACCTCGGCATCGGCAGCCGCCCCGATTATCCCGTCGCATATGGCGCGCAGCTGCTCGAGCCGTTCCGCGCGGAAGAGGGCGTGCGCGCGCCCGAATTGCCGGCCGGCTTGAAATCGGCGCTTAATCGAGCAGCTTGACGTTGAGCTGGCGCAAGCTGCGGTCGGCGCGCACGCCGAACAGGCTGCGCATGGTGCGCGAAAAATGCGCGGCGTCGGCAAAGCCGGCCGCGTGCGCGGCGTGGGTCAAGGTATTGCCGAGCAGGATAAAGCGGATGGCCAGGCGCAGGCGGCGCCACAGCACGAGGCGCCGCACGGGCAAGCCCAGCTGCGCACTGAACAGGCGCTCCAGCTGGCTCAGCGACAAATGCGCCGCGTCGGCCACGGCGGACGCGCTGACCTTGCCGGACAACAAGGCATCGACCTGGTCCAGCGCCCGCTGCAGGCGCGCGTCGGCCAGCTGCTGGCGCGGCTGAGCCTGCAGTGAGGCGGCCAGGCTGTCCAGCGTGGGCTCGTGCACGCCGTCCTGCGCCGCCAGCAGGGCCGCCACGCCCAGGCATTGGGGCTCCGCATAGATGGTGAACAGGGGAGCCGGCGCGGCCACGATGGCGTGCGGGCGCAGGCTGGCCACCAGCAGGCGCTGCGCCGTATGGATGCTACCGTCGAGCTCTGCGGTGAAGGGCGTGCCCGTGCTCAGCATCAGCTGGTGCGCATAATGGGCGTGGCTGTCCGTGGCGCCCGCTTCGCCATGCAGGATGGCAAAGTCAGGCGCCAGCCACAGCGTGCCCTGCCAGCGGTCGTCGAGCAAGCGATGCTCCTGAGTCTGTAATGGGCATCACTGTACAGCACGGCATTCAGGCCGGCTGGCGCTGCTGCGCCAGGCGGCGCGCCAGCAGCATGGCCAGCAGCGCACAGGCGATGCCGAGGGCAAAGCTGCCGCCATAGCCGGCGGCGGCCGCCACGCCCGTCAGGGTGGACGAGGTGAGGATTTCACCGCCGTCGCGCATGCTTTGCACGGCCGTCATGTCCGTGCCCGCCTGGCCGCTCTGGCTGGCAAATTGCATGGCCATGGTCAGCATGGAGACGGATGCGCAACCGGCGCCAAAGCAGCCCAGCGCCGTCGCCAGCCAGACCAGGCTGGACGGCATGGGCGCCGCCATGGCGGCCAGCCACAGCCACAGGCCGGCCGCGGCGGCCGACGCGCCTATGCCCAGCAGGAAGACGCGCCGGGCGCCATGGCGGCCGATCAGCCAGGCGCCGCCGCCACAGCCCAGCAGCACTGTGACCATGCCACCGGCCACGCCCACCTGGCCGACGGCTTCCAGCGGCCAGCCGGCGTCGACCAGCAGCAGTTTCGACAGGCCATAGCCGGCGACGGCCGTCATCGACGACAGGAAGGCGATGCCCAGCAGCGCGGGCGCGCCGGGGCGGCCGATGAAGCCGCGCAAGCTGGCCTTGCGCGCTGCCGGGACCGCAGCGGGCCGCGCGGCTCCGAGCGCAGTTTCGCGCCACGACACGACGAGCAGCAGGCTGGCCGCGCCGATGGCCGCGAGCGCCAGCAGCGCCGCGCGCTGGCCGAACATGCCCGACAGCATCAACACCCCGGAGCCGCCCGTGAAGAAGCCGACCATTGTGCCGCCCACCTGCAAGGCATTGGCGCGGCCCAGCGCGGCGCCGTCGAAGCGTTCGGCCAGCATGCCGTCGGTGGCGATATCCTGCGTGGCGCTGGCCAGCGAACCGAGCGCGGCCAGGGCGACGATCAGCGGCGCGCTGGCGGCGGACAGGCCCAGCAGCGCGGCGCCCAGCAGGCAGGCGGTGGCCAGCGCCTGCATCGGCAGCAGCCAGCTGCGGCGCCGGCCCAGGCGCGCATTCCAGCGGTTGTCGACCTGCGCCGCCCAGAGAAATTTCAGCACCCAGGGCAAGCCCACGAGCGGCAAAAAGGCCAGGCTGTCGAGCGGCGCGCCGTCGCGGCGCAGCATGGCCGGCAGCGCTTCCATGGCCAGTCCAAGCGGCACGCCCTGCGTGAAGTACAGGGCCGCCACCATCAGCCACAGGTGAGCCCGCTGCAGCGCCGGCCTCATGCGGCACCGCCCACTTTGCGGTGTTCGCTGCCGATGCTGGGCGTGATGAACAGCAGGCGTCCGGGCGCGTGCACCTGCAGCCGGTGCCAGGTGCCGCGCGCCACGATGCACGCTTGTCCCGCCTGCATGGCGATGCGGCGTTCCGCGCCGTCCTCCGCCTGCAGCACCAGTTCGATGCTGCCTTCGAGCAGGCACAGGGTTTCATCGCCGCGCGGGTGGCGTTCCCAATGGTCGCCATGCACGGATTGCGCGTCGCTGACGTGCTTGACGCCGATGATCCAGTCGGCGCGGCTCTTGCCGCGTGCATGGTAGGGCATGGCCTGCGCCAGCGCGTCGGCGTGCAGCGCCAGCAGGTGGCCGTCGAGGGGGAAAAGGGTGCAGTTGTCGTCGTTCATGGGGGACCTCAGTACTGGGCGCGCACGGACAGCATCACGCTGCGCGGCTCGCCATAGCGGTTGTTCCAGGCCGTGCCGGACAGGCTCTGGTAATAGTGTTTGTCGAACAGGTTGTTGACGTTGAGCGCGGCCGTAAAATGGCGGTCGATGCGCCAGCCCAGGCGGGCATTGGCCAGCGCATAGCCGCCCTGGCGCAAGGTCACGCCGCCCGAGGTGACGCTGTAGCGGCTCTGCGCCTGCAAGCCCAGTCCGGCGCTCAGGCGCCGCGTGCCCCACGGCAGGGTGGCGTTGGCCCACGCGCGCACGATGTGGGCGGGCGCGAAGCTGGCAAACGCCTGGCCCTGCGACTGGGCGTCCTTCAGGTAGCGCGTCGTGTTGTAGCTGTAGCCGGCCGACAGGTTCAGGTCGGGCGTCAGCTGGCCGTTCGCCTCCGCTTCCAGGCCGCGGCTCTGCACTTCGCCGCCCGCGATGTAGTAGCAGACGTTGCCCGCGCAGGGGAAGTTCGGGTCTTCCTGGGCCCGCTTGTTCTGGCGGATCTGGTAGACGGCCAGGGACACGTCCAGCTTGCCATTGGCCAGCGTGCCTTTCACGCCCGCTTCCAGGTTGTTGCCCGTCACGGGATCGAGCGTCTTGCCGTCGATGCTGGTCTGGCTTTGCGGCTGGAATACCTGCGTGTAGCTGCCATAGCCCGACCATTGCGGCGAGAGGGCGTAGACCAGGCCGCCGTACGGCGTCAGCTGGGTGTCCGGTTCGACTGTCGCCGTGCGCGTTTCCTGCTTCCAGCGGCTCAGGCGCGCACCCGTGATGGCCGTCAGCGCATCGCTGAGGTGGAAACGCGCCATGGCGTAGGCGCCCCACTGGCTGACCGTGGTCGGGCCGCGCGAGGCATAGGCGCCCGTGGCCGGTTCCGCCAGCGCGTACGGGTTCCAGTGCAACACGTCATACGTGCCTTTGAACGGCGGCAGGAAGCTAGCCGAGAACTGCTCGCTGGATGTGTGCTGGACGTTGGCGCCCAGCAACAACTCATGCTGGCGGCCGCCCAGGCTGAAGGGGCCGCTGGCATAGGCATCCACGCTGTTCTGGCGGTTGTCGAAGCGGTAGGCGGCGCCCATTACGCTCGAGGACGGGCGCTGGTCGCGGCGCGCGGCGCCATACGCGCCCGCGTATTGCAGGAAGGAGTCGCCGGACAAGTGATTCGCTTGCACCTTGGCTTGCCAGCCATTGGCAAAATGCTGTTCCAGGCTGGCGAAGACGCGCTGGGTATCCCAGTCGAACTGGTCCCATGCCGCATCGAGATAGGTGGAGCGCGGCAAGCCGATATCGCCGCCGTCCGCATAGCGCGGCACGCCCGCCATGTTGGTGATGGAACGGATGCGCTGTTTCTGGGCGCCCACACTGAGCACGCTGCCGGGCGCCAGGTCCAGTTCGCCTACGGCATACAGGTTGCTGCTGTTCTGTTGCGCCACGTCGTAGAAAAAGCCCCGTTCCTCATGCGTGGCGACGACGCGCGCGCGCAGCGTGGCAGCGGCGTTCAGGGGGCCGCCGAAGTCGGCTTCGCCGCGGCGGCGGTCCCAGCTGCCAGCCGACAGCGCGCCTTGCGCGGCGAAGGTCTTTTGCGGCCGCTTGGCCACCAGGTTGACGGTGGCGGCAGGGTTGCCGCTGCCATGCAGCAAGCCGTTGGCGCCGCGCAGGATTTCCACGCGCTCCAGCATCGCCATGTCTTGCTGGGGACTGGCCATGTTGCCCATCAGTATGGGGACGCCATCCTGCTCGAAGGAATCAATCTTGAAACCGCGCGCATAGTAGGCCGTGGTCAGCAGCTGGAACGGCTGCACGGTGGTGCCCGTCGCTTGCTGCAGCACATCGTCGAGCGTATGCAGGTTTTGCTCCTGCATGCGTTCCTGGCTGATGATGCTGAGCGACTGCGGCGTCTCCTTCAGCGAGGCGCCCGTCTTGCCCATGTTCGCGCCCGCTTCGCGCGTGGCCGTGACGGCGATGACGGGCAGGCTGGCCTCGGGCTCGGGGGCGTCGGCCGCCTGCGCCAGCTGGCTGGTGGCGAGCGCGGCCATGAGGTGCAGGGTATGCCGGAACCAGCGCAGGCCGCGTGGGGGAAGAAAAAACATTGCCATGAAAAACCGCACCTTTCGTATTGAGAATCAATCTCAATATGGTACGGAGTGCCGGTGCCGGCGCGTTAAGGATTGCCGCTGTTTTCCTGGCGATTGCGCGTATTCCGTCAGGCGCAGCGCATGTCGCTGGGGGAAACGCCGTAGCGCTGCCGGAAGACCTTGCTGAAATGGGAGTCCGTATAGCCGCAGGCGTGCGCCGCGTCGGCCACGCTGATGTTGCCGGACGCCAGCATGCGGTAAGCGAGTTCCAGCCGCTGCTCGCGCACGTAGGCGAAGACGCTGGTACCGAACAGCTGGCGGAAGCCCTGGCTCAGCGTGCTGGCGTTGGTGCCGGCCAGGCGCGCCAGCTCCGGCAGGGTGGGCGGCGCGTGCAGGCGCTGCAGCAGGATGTCGCGCGCCTGCTGCAGGCTGCGCAGCTGTCGCGTGCCGGGCGCCGCCGCGTGCGTGCGCGTGTCCGCCAGGCCGTCCATCACGGCGGCCGTCAGTTCCAGCGCCTTGCCGGATAAATACAGCTGGCGCAGCGGCCCGGCAAGCGGACACAGCATGATCTGCCTGCCCAGCGCCTGCAGCGCCTTGCCGGCGCGCCCGTTCGCCGTCGCCATCGCCTGCCGCGTGGCCGGGGCGATACGCCGCGCCAACGAACCCAGTTCGGCGCCGAAAGTGTCGTGCAGGGCATCCATCGGCATGCGCACGCTCAGATACTGCAGAGCTTGCCGTGCGGCATAGCAGTGGCTGACGGCGAATGGCGTTTCGCTCAGGCTGATGTGGAAGGCCGGGCCTTCGACATTGACGGCGCCGCCGCTTTGCAATTGATAGTCAAGCTGGCCGCCCAGTACCAGCACCAGTTTCAGGCCTGCCTCGTTGTGCTCGATGCTGTGCGCCGGCTCGGCAAAAGACAGGGTGCCGGCGCGCAGTTCCAGTCTGGGCGTGGCCAGCGGCAGTTGCCAGGAAGCGTCGTTGGGGAGAAGCGGCGGGGAGGGCATGTTGGCGGCGTGGAGGAGAAGCGGGATGATAATTATAAATGAGAATCATTATCATTTATGGTGGCGACGACTTTATGCCGGGAAAACTCAGTTGCAACTTCGCAAGATGTAGTCTTTTTTACACAAAATACGGCATTGCAAGCCATCCTGCTGTAACGTACTATCATTCTCATCAACTACTGATGGTAGTTGTTCAGCCCGCTGCCAGCGCCGTTCCGGGCGCTGCCGCGGTGTGATTGTCGTTCAGCTTTCAGTCCGTCATGCAAACACGCGCGCCCTCGTCGTGGTTTTCCAAGCCGGTATCGCACTGGGTGGGCCCGCGCCTGTGCGCCATGCTGGTGCTGGCGCTGTGCCTGGGCCTGACGTATGGCGCCTGGCGCAACGCCAGTGACGCCAGCGAGCAGCAGGTGCGGGCCGATTTTGATTTCCGCGTGCGCGAACTGGTGGGCAGCATCGTCAGTCGCATGCAGACCTATATCCAGGTGCTGCATGGCGTGCAGGGCCTGTATGCGAGCTCGCAGGAAGTCACGCGCGGCGAATTCCATGCCTACCTGGCCGTGCAGCAGGTGGACCGTCATTTTCCCGGCATCCACGGCGTCGGCTTCCTGCCGCTGCTGCCCGGCAGCGCGCGCGCGCGGCACGAGGCCAGCGTGCGCGCCGAGGGCTATGCCGGCTACGCCGTGCGTCCGCCGGGCCAGCGCGCCTGGCATGCGCCGATCACGTATCTGGAACCTTTGAGCGACAGCAACCTGCTGGCGTTCGGCTATGACATCCTGTCCGAACCGGTGCGCCGCGCGGCGCTGGAACAGGCGCGCGACACGGGCCAGGCCGCCATGACGGGCAAGATCCGCCTGGTGCAGGATGGCGGCAATAGCGGGGTGTATGGCTTCCTGATCGTGCTGCCCGTGTATGAGAATGGCTTGCCGCATGGCACGCAGGAACAGCGGCGCGCCGCCCTGCGGGCCTGGGTCTTTGCGCCGTTTCGCATGGGCGACCTGATGGCGGGCGTGGGCGGCGAGGCGTCGCGCCAGCTGGACCTGGAAATCTACGACGGCGCGCAGCTGGACGAGGCGGCCCTCATGTACGACAGCCTGCCGGGCGCGCTGTCGGCGCAGGCGTCGACGGCGCTGGCGTCGCGGCAGGCCCTCACGATCGCCGGCCATGCGTGGACCTTGCGCGTGCGCGCCATGCCCGGTTTCGATGGCGAGCTGCTGGAGCGGCCGCTGGCGGTGGCCTGGACGGGCGTGCTGGTCAGCGTGGCGCTGGCCATGGCGGCGTGGCTGCTGGCGGCCAGCCGGGCCCGCGCGCAGGCGGCGCTGGCGCGCTCGAGCGAGCTGGCCGGCCAGCTCGAGCAGGGGCAGGCCAGCGTGCTGGCGATGGCCAGCGCGGCCCAGCGCAGCCAGGCCATGCTGCGCAGCATCCTCGATTCCACCATCGACGGCATCCTCGTCGACAGCCTCGATGGCCGCATCTTCACGTCGAACCGGCGCTTCCGCGACTTGTGGCAGGTGCCCGATGCGCTCGACTGGCAAGCCGATGGCGAGGCGCTGGTGCGCCATGTCGCCAGCCAGCTCGAGCAGGCTGCACCGTTCCTCGGCGCGCGTGGCCATGCGCCGCACGGCCACCGCGAGCGGCGCGATGTGCTGCACCTGCGCGATGGGCGGGTGATCGAGCAGTATGTGCGCAGCATGCAGTTGGGTAACGAGCAGGCGCGGCTGTGGACCTTCCGCGATATCAGCGAGCGCAGCCAGATGGAGCGGCGCGAGCACACGCGGCGCCAGGTGCTGGAAATGCTGGCCACGGGCGCGCCGCTCGAGCGCGTGCTGGAAAGCGTGGTGCTCAGCGTGCAAGCCGACCATCCGGCCATGCTGTGCAGCATCCTGCTGCTCGACGAGAGCCGCCACCGCCTGGTGCTGGGCGCGGCGCCGGGCTTGCCCGCGTTTTTCAACCTGGCCAGCCATGGCCACGATCTCGACACCCTGCAGGGCGTGCACGGCATCGCCGCGCAAGCGCTGCGCGCCGGCCAGCGCGTGATCGTCGCCGACCTGCATGCCGAGGCCGATGAGCTGGGGACGATGGACCTGGCGTGGCGGGCCCAGCTGCACTCGTGCTGGGCCGAACCCGTGCGTGGCGGCTCGGGCAAGCTGCTGGGCGTATTGATGGCGTATCACCGCCAGCCCGCGCTGCCCGGCGCGGCCCATCTGGCGCGCCTGGGCGAGGCGGCGCACCTGGCCGGCATGGCCATCGAGCAGGCGCAGGTGGCGCTGGCGCTGCGGGCCGGCGAGGCGCGTTTCCGCAGCCTGTACGACCATGCGCCCGTGGCCCTGTGGGAACAGGACTGGTCGGCCGTGCGCGCCGCGCTCGATGCGCTGACGGCATCGGGCGTGAGCGACCTGGGCGCTTACTTCCAGGCCGATCCGGCCGCCTTGCCGCGGCTGGCGGGGCTGGTGCGCATCATCGACGCGAATGGTGCCGCGCTGGCGCAGGTGCGCGCCAACGAGGAGGACCAGCGCCGTGGCGCGCTGGGCCTGGCGCAAAATTTCGACGACAGCGCCTTGCCGCGCTTTGGCGACGCGTTGCTGGCGCTGGCTGGTGGCGCTCACCTGTACGAGTGCGAAAGCAGCTTCGTGCGTCTCGATGGCGCGGTCCGGCAGAATGAACTGAGCCTGCTGGTGATGCCGGGGCATGCGGACAGCCTGGACTTCGTCATGGTGTCATCGCTCGACATCACCGAGCGCAAGCGCATGAATGCGGAATTGCTGCAACTGGCGACCACCGACTTCCTCACCAACTTGCCGAACCGGCGCCAGTTCATGGCAGCGCTGGAAAATGAGCATGCCCGCTTGCAACGTGAACTGGCCAGTTGCGCCAGCGTGCTGATGCTCGATATCGATCACTTCAAGCGTGTCAACGATGACCATGGCCATGCCGTCGGCGATGCCGTGCTGCGCCATCTGGGCGCGCTGATGTGCCAGGTTCTGCGCAAGGTCGATGTGCCGGGCCGCGTGGGCGGCGAGGAATTCGCCATCTTGCTGCCGGGGACGGATTTGCCGGCGGCGGCCATATTCGCCGAGCGCTTGCGCCGGCGCGTCGCGGACAGCGCGCTGACCACCGACGGCGGCATCGTGATCACCGTCACGGTCAGCATCGGCATGGCGGCCATGGCCGGTACCGATGCCGATTGCGACGCCGTGCTGGCGCGCGCCGACGAGGCGCTGTACCGTGCCAAGCGGGGCGGGCGCAACCGCATCGAGCAGAACGATGGCGGCAGCGACGGCGTGCTCAGCAAGTTCATGGCGCAGTGATTACAGGCTGTGCTGGCGGGCTTGCGCCTGCTTGCGGTTGCGGCTGACCAGCAGCCAGACGATGGCGACGGGGATCAGCAGCGGCAGCAGCACGGGTGTGCTGAGCAGCAGCGCCAGCAGCACGCAAAAGGCGACGACGGCCACCAGCACCATGCCCACGCCCGCCAGGACCACGCCCGTGACGACGGCGGCGAACACCAGCGCGATGGCCGCGATCAGCAAGCCGCCACCGGCGAAGACCAGCGCGCACAGGGCGCCCAGCGGGCCGTCGACTTCGTCGCCGTCGATGTGCATGATCATATCGTGGGAACCTATCTTGTCGAGCAACATGTAGGCGAGGACGAAGATCAGGGAAAACGCGAGAATTTTTTTCATGACAGCCTCTGTGTGATGGGAATCGGTTGCAGCATGGTCACACTGTAGTGGCGTGCCGGGAGGGCCGCCAGCGGCGTGCGACAGGCGGTCATTTTCACGGTATGGAAGGTCGGCGGCGGGCAGGAAACGCTGATCGGGAACAAGATTTCTTTTCTTGTAATACGCGCAAGCCGTCCTATACTGAATACCTCAGTCTCGCAAGGAGGGCAACATGCTTTTGTTTGCAGATACCGGGGATCAATCGCTATCCCCCCTGGACCATCGCAGCACGCGCCAGCGCAGCGCCACGCAGTCTTGTGCCGAGCCCGTCGGCGCGCCATCGGCGATTCCACCGATCATCATCACGCCCTTCAACTACCATGCGCCGCTGCCGGCCATCGACCCGCGCTGGATACCGCCGGGCCCGCCGCTGACGTGGCCGAACCGGCCCGCCATGTCCATGTGTTGAGGCTGCTCCAGAGCGTTGCCGTCCAGGCGATGGCTGGTCGTGAAAAAAGCCCGCGTCGCGGGCTTTGGCTTGCGCATGGCCGTGTTATGACGCTTTGCGGCGCAGCATGAAACCCAGCAGGCCCAGGCCGGCCAGCAGCATGGCATACGTGCCCGGTTCCGGTACGGCGGCGATGTAGGCGTGGTTGTCGCTTTCAAACGCGTTCGTGTTCGGCGAGTGGAAGGCGACCGAGGTGAAGCTCGCCCCCTGGCCGGCCCAGGCGTTGATGTACAGGCCGACGGACTGGTCGCCATTCGGGCTGACGCCGCCCAGTGCCGCCATTTGCGAACCGGTCAGGACGACCGTGCTGCTGTCGCCCATGGTGAAGACGATGCTGTTATACGTGTCGGGCGATCCCATGTAGAAACCAAAATAGCTGAGGCCGCCACTGAAGGTGGCCATCCCCGGCGTGATCTGGCCATCGGAAACGCCGACGGAATAGAAGGGCGTCAAATCGTTGGGCGGTTGCGCGGCATAGCTGGGGTGGTTGCTGGTAAACACGGCGCCCGTGTAGTTGCTTGGCAGTAAGCCATCGTTGAAGTTGATCGTCGTGGCGCCGGCGACGGAGGTGACGAGGCCTTCACCTGCCAGTGCCGTGCCGCCGGCAGTGAAGGTGGGGGCGGCGCTTGCAGTCGCGGTCGCGGCTGTCAGCGTGACCAGGGCCAGCGTAGTCAAGATTTTCATGTTGAGTCCCTCTGATGATTATAGGTGTATGCAGCGGTCATGGGCGATAGGAGTGCCTGGCATGGCGGTGCCGTGCGGCGGCCGGGGCGAGGGCGTCGCATGGGGAGAAAATTTCTTGTGGCCAAGCATTACTAAATGCAATATTTGAAATATAAAAAACACAATTCAGATTGCAAATGAATAATAGGTTTACTTGAGCAATATCAAAGCCCGATCACTAGAATAAGTCTACTAATTTGTCTCCTTGCCTTATTGCCGGGATCGACTATGGCGGGCGGCTGCTTACGGCAAGGCAAGACGGCACGGGCGGCCGATTTCGACTATCATGCTAGCCCCGACCTTCCACCACGAGCACCGCCATGAGTACCGATTTCTCCGCCTTTTCCGACGAACCGTCCGCGCAGGACAGTGACGCCCCGATCCAGGAACCGCGCCTGTGGGTGGGCAATGGCTGGACGGCGCGCGTGATCAAGAATGAGGAAGATGAGGGCTGGGCCGTGGCCATGATCAAGGATGGCGAACCGGAACCGGCCCTGGTGGGGCCGTGGACCATGGGCCGCGACAAGAAAAACCCGAAGCCGCTCGACGTCAACGCCTTCAACACGCTGGTCAAGACGGCCTCGGAAGTGCTGCGCCGCCATGAACAGCAGCTGCATGCGCAACTGCACAAGAACCTGTTTGTCGCCACCGACGAGGGCCAGGTGAAGGTGATGTTCGACATCGTGCCCGATGAAGACCACCCGTACGCCGAGCTGAGCGCCTACGACGCCGACGGCGAACAGATCGCCAAGGTGCGCACCTCGGCCGCCTTCAAGTTCAATGCCACTGCGGCGGCGAACTGGATCGAAGGCGGCTACCGCCGGCCGGGTTAAGCCGCTTGCGGTAGCGCGCCTCTCGTTCTATTTACTCAGCTGTACCGCCGCGCCTTCGGGCGCGGTGCGCATTTCCACCTCCTCTTGCCGGCGGTACGCCAGCCGGTACAAGAGCGGCAGCACCAGCAGGGTCAGGGCCGTCGACGACAGGATGCCGCCGATCACCACGGTGGCCAGCGGGCGCTGCACTTCGGCGCCCGTGCCCGTGGCAATGGCCATCGGCACGAAGCCCAGCGACGCCACCAGGGCCGTCATCAGGACGGGCCGCAGGCGCGTGATGGCCCCCTCGCGGATGGCGTCCTGCAGGGACATGCCCTGTTCGCGCAGCTGGCGGATATAGGCGATCATCACCAGGCCGTTCAGCACGGCCACGCCGGACAGGGCGATGAAGCCCACGGCCGCCGAGATCGACATGGGGATGTCGCGCAGCCACAGGGCGATGATGCCGCCCGTCAAGGCGAACGGGATGCCGCTAAAGACCAGCAAGCCATCCTTGACGTTGCCGAACATGGCAAACAGCAAGACGAAGACGAGGGCCAGCGCCACCGGCACCACCAGTTCCAGGCGTTTGGTGGCCGATTGCAGCTGCTCGAACTGGCCGCCCCAGCTGGTCCAGTAGCCGGGAGGAATGCTGACCTGCGCCTGCAGCTGTTGCGTCGCATCGGCCACGAACGAGCCGATATCGCGCCCGCGCACATTCGCGCTGATGACGATGCGGCGCTTGCCGTCTTCGCGGCTGATCTGGTTCGGCCCCGGCGCCACTTGCAGGCTGGCCACTTCGCCGAGCGGGATGAAGCGGGCACGGCCTTCCGCCGCCGCGCCCAGGGGCAGGGCGATGGGCAGGCGCTTCAATTGCTCGAGGTCGCTGCGCAGGCTGTCGGGCAGGCGCACGACGATGTCGAAGCGGCGGTCGCCCTGGAACAGGGTGCCCGCTTCCTGGCCGCCGATGGCCGTGGCGATGGCCGCTTGCACGTCGGCAATGTTGAGGCCATAGCGGGCCGTCTGCTCGCGGTCGATCTGCACCGTCAGCATGGGCAGCCCCGTCGTCTGCTCGACCTTCACTTCCGTGGCGCCCGGGATCTTGCCCAGCACGCCGGCAATCTTCGCCGCCGTGCCGTCGAGCACGGCCATGTCGTCGCCGAACAGTTTCACGGCCACGTCGCTGCGCACGCCGGAAATCAGCTCATTGAAGCGCAGCTGGATCGGTTGCGAAAACTCGTAGTTGTTGCCCGCCAAGCTGCTGGCCGTCGCCTCGATTTCCGCCAGCAATTGCTCGCGCGACTTCTTCGGCTGCGGCCACTGATCGCGCGGCTTGAGCATGATGTAGCCGTCGGAAATATTCGGCGGCATGGGGTCGGAGGCGATCTCGGCCGTTCCCGTGCGGGCGAACACGCGCGCGATTTCCTTGTGGCTGTCCATCAGCTTGCGTTCCAGCTGCTGCTGCATGGCCAGCGATTGCGTCAGGCTGGTGCCGGGGATGCGCAGGGCCTGGATGGCGATGTCGCCCTCGTTCAGGCTGGGCACGAATTCGCTGCCCATGCGCGTGGCGAGCAAGCCCGACAGCACGACGGCCACCGCCGCGCCTGTCAAGACGACGGGCGTGTTGCGCATCACCTTGTCGAGCAGCGGCGCATACCAGCGCTTGGCCGCGCGCATGATGGCGTTTTCCTTTTCCGCCACCTTGTCGCCGATAAACAGCGCCACGGCGGCGGGAATGAAGGTAATCGACAGCAGCATGGCACCGAGCAGGGCGATGACGACCGTCAGGGCCATCGGCGTGAACATCCGTCCTTCCACGCCGGTGAGGGCGAAGATGGGCAGGTACACGACCATGATGATCAGCTGACCATACAGCAGGGGGCGGCGCGCCTCTTGCGATGCGGCAAATACTTCGTGAAAACGTTCCTGCAGGGTCAGCGGCCGTCCCAGTTTCTGCTGTGCATGGGCCAGGCGGCGCACGCAGTTTTCCACGATCACCACGGCGCCATCGATGATGATGCCGAAGTCCAGCGCCCCCAGACTCATCAGGTTGGCGCTGACGTGGTATTGCACCATGCCCGTAAACGTGAACAGCATGGCCAGCGGAATCACCATGGCCGTGATGACGGCCGCGCGGATATTGCCGAGGAAGAGGAACAGGATGGCGATCACCAGCACGGCGCCTTCCAGCAGGTTTTTCTTCACCGTGTTGATGGCCTTGTCTACCAGCACCGTGCGGTCATACACGGTGACGGCGTGCACGCCTTTCGGCAGGCTGCGGTTGATCTCCACCATCTTCCTGTCGACGGCTTGCGAGACGGCGCGGCTGTTTTGCCCGATCAGCATGAAGACCGTGCCCAGCACCACTTCGCGGCCGTTTTCCGTGGCCGCGCCCGTGCGCAGCTCGCGCCCGATGAGCACGTCGGCCACGTCGCGGATGCGGATGGCCACGCCCTGCACGTTGGCGACGATGATGTTGGCGATGTCGTCCTTCGACGCCACCTGGCCCGGCGCGCGTATCAGCAGCTGTTCGCCCTGCCGCTCGATGTAGCCGGCGCCCACGTTGCCATTGTTGCGTTCGAGTGCCGTCACCACGTCTTGCAGGCTGATGCCGTAGGCGGCCAGTTTTTCCGGATACGGCGCCACCTGGTACTGCTTGGCGTAGCCGCCGATGGCATTGATTTCCGTCACGCCCGTGACATTGCGCAACTGCGGCTTGATGATCCAGTCCTGGATTTCGCGCAAGTCCGTTGGCGTGTACGGCGTGCCGTCCGGCTTTTTCGCACCGTCTTGCGTTTCCACCGTCCACAGGTAGATTTCGCCGAGGCCCGTGGAGACGGGCCCCATTTTCGGCGTAATGCCGGCCGGCAGGCTTTCCTTGGCTTCCTGCAGGCGCTCGTTGATCATCTGGCGGGCAAAATAAATGTCCGTGCCATCCTTGAAGATCACCGTCACCTGCGACAGGCCATAGCGCGACAGCGAGCGCGTCTGCTCCAGGTTCGGCAAGCCGGCCATGGCCGTCTCGATGGGGAAGGTGACCCTCTGCTCGGTTTCCAGCGGCGAGTAGCCGGCGGACTGGGTATTGATTTGCACCTGCACATTGGTGATATCGGGCACGGCGTCGATGGGCAGCTTCTGGTAGCTGTAGATGCCCAGGCCAGCCATGGCGGCCACGGCCAGCATCACCAGCCAGCGCTGCGCGATGGCAAAGCGGATCAAGCGTTCAAACATGATGGTTTCCTTTGTCCACGTGATCAGTGTTCATGCCCGGCGGAGTCCTTGCCCAGCTCGGATTTCAGGACGAAGCTGCCTTGCGCCGCGTACGGCGTGCCGGCGGCCAGTCCCTGCTTGATCTGCGTCAAGGTGCCATCGCTGCGGCCCAGGATCACGGGCGTGGCCTGGTAGCCATCCTTGAGCTGGACGAAGACGACGGGCTTGTCTTCCACCGTCTGGATCGCCTGCGTCAGCACGGTGACGGGCGCGTCGGCTTCGCCGGCCACCACTTCCACGCTGACGAACAGGCCGGGGCGCCAGGCCATGGCGGGGTTTGCCAGGCTGATGCGCGCCTTGGCCGTGCGCGTCTGTTCGCCCAGCAGCGCACCCACGTAGGTGATCGTGCCTTGCGCGCTGGCATCGAAGGCGCTGGCCTTGACTTCGGCCTTGCCTCCCATGCGCACGGTGGCCAGGTCTTTCGCCGGCACGGCGATTTCCGCCCACACGGTCGACAGGTCGGAGATGACGAAGATGTTGGCGTCTTCCTTGACGGCTTCGCCCAGGGTGATATGTTTCTCCAGTACCATGCCATCGAATGGCGCGCGGATGTCGTAGCGGTTCAGTGGCCCTTTGCTGGCACCGCTGGCGCCCAGCGCGCTGAGTTTTTGCTGCGCGTTCTGCACGGCGATTTCCGCTTCGCGCCACGTTTGCTGGGCTTGCAGATAATCCTGTTCCGCCGAAATTTTCTCGCGCCACAGTTTTTCTTCGCGTTCATACGTGGAGCGGGCCAGCGACAGGCGCCGCTGCGCCGACAGCAATTCGCTGCGCTGTTCCGACAGTTCCGTGCTGGCGATGACGGCCAGTATCTGGCCCTTCTTCACCAGCTGGCCCAGGTCCGCCTGCACGGCTTCCACCACGCCGGCCAGGCGCGGCACGACGTGCGCCGTGCGGTCTTCGTTGAAGCGGATTTCACCGGGCAGGGCCACCGTGGTCTGGATGCGGCCCGGCGCGGCCGTGGCGATGACGACGCCGGCCGCCTTGCCTTGCGCGGCAGTCAGCTCCAGCTTGCCTTCGACTTCCGCGTGGCCGTGTTCGTCTTTCTTTTCACCGTGTTCTTCCACCTTGGCGGCGGGGGCGGGAGCGCTGCCGGAGCCGCCCGTGCCGAGGATCAGAACAGCCAGCACGATGCCGGCAGCCACGATGGCGCCGATGGCGACGCCTTGTTTCTTGTCGAGTTTGATTTTCATGGATTATTCCTTACAGGGAGGCGGGCGCGCCCAGCAGGCGCTCGATGTCGGCGGCGGCATGCTGTGCTTCGGTCAGCGCGCGCAGGTACTGGTTTTTGGCTTGCAGCAGGGTGCGCTGGGCGTCGAGCACGTCGAGGAAGGCGAACTTGCCGAATTCGAAGCCCTTGCTGGCCGCGTCGTAGGCGCTTTGCGCGCCCGGCAAGATGTCGCTGCGCAAGCTTTCCACGTCGAGCCTGGCCGTGGCCAGGCGCTCGCTGGCGGCGGCCACGGCCGTTTGCACGGCGATCTGGGCGGCGGCCAGCTCGTCGCTGGCCTTGTCGCTGCGGCGCAGTGCTTCAAGCTTGTTGCCCGCGTTGCGGTCGAACAGGGGCAGCGGCAGCGACAGGCCGAGGATGGCCTGGTTGCGTCCCAGCTCTTCCGAGCGCTTCATGCCGACGCTGACCGTGACGTCGGGCGTGGCACGCCGCTGTTCCACGTCCAGCATGGCTTGCCGCTGCGCCAGCGCGCTGCGCGCCTGGCGCACGGCGGGCGCTTGCTGCAGGCGCGCCGCCAGTGCGCTGGCCGGTGGCAGCTCCGGCAAGGTTTCCAGCTGCCCCAGCGCCACGGTGAAGCGGGGTGTGGCGTTGCCCCACAGGGCGGCCAGGCGCTGGCGCGCGCTGGCCAGGGCGCTGCGCGCCAGGTTCAGTTCCAGCTTGACGCTCGCTTCGGCCACGCGGGCGCGGGTTTCCTCGACGGGCGAAGCCTTGCCGGCCGTGACGCGGCGCGCCGTGATGTCGCTGGCGCGGGCGGCCAGCGCCTGCGCGCTGTCGGCCAGGCGCAAGCCTTCCTGCGCTGCCAGCACGTCGATAAACGCGGTCGTGACGGCGGCGCGCGTGTCGGCTTGCTGCAGCGACAGGCCCGCCTGGGCCAGGTCTTCGCCGCGCTGGGCGACGGCCATGCGCGCGCCCCGCTTGCCGCCCAGTTCGATCAACTGGTTCAGCTGCACGGTGGTGCTGCGCGTGGCGCGCCGCGTGTCTTCCAGCACGGTCTGCAGTTCCGGGTTGGGCAGGGCGCGCGACTGCTGCAGGGCGCCGCCCTGTGCCGCCACTTCATGGCGGGCGGCCGACAGGGTGGCGTTGCCGCCGTCGGCCAGGGCCAGCGCGGCGGGCAGGGTCAGCGGGGCGGCCGGTTCCGGCGGTGTTTGCGCGTGGGCAAAGTTGCCGGCCAGCAGGCCGACAGAGAGCAATAACAGAGAGAGGGGTCGGTACATCGAATTCTCCAGAACATGGAAATGAATTCGACGGGACGCGCCGGCTGGCGCCCGGGACGATCAGGGGCGCGTGGCGGCAGGTAACAAGGGAGACGTCCCGTCGGCCTAGGCGGCCGACGACCAGTCGGGACGCTTGGGAACGTCCGGGATGTGGGAGGCGTAAAAGAAGGGCGACGTGTCCGCATTCACGGACGCCGTGTCGCCAATGGGCAGGCTGGAGCCGGCTGGCAGCCAGGCATGGCCGATGCCATGGCAGACGTTGCAGTCGCTGTGCGGCTGGCCTTTGGATTGCTTGTCAGCTACTTTTTTGTCGCCGGCTGGCTGCTTGTCCGCATCGGCCTTGGCCTCCGCCTTGTGCTGGTGGTTGTGGTGGCCCAGGTGCTGCGCCGCCTTGCCTTCCTCGTGCAGGCAATACGCGCTCGCCGCGGCCCAGGACATCTGGAGCGGAAGCACGAACAGCAGCAAAATGAGGAAGAATTTACGCATGGTGACGGCTATTGTACAGAAAGGCGGGCGGCCGTGCTGTGCTTAACGCGGCTGGGCGCGCCACGCCTTCAGGTGGGCGCTGATGGCCTTGCCCTGGAACATCTGCGGCTCCGAATGCTCTTCCGCGTCCGCGCCGCCGGCGCTGAAATCGGCCGCTTCGCGCGCCTGCACCAGCACTTTGGCCTTGTCGAAGGCTTCGGCGAAGCCTGCGCTGTGCGGCAGCGCTTCCTTGAAATACGCTTCGCTGAAATACGTGAAATCGTTCTGGTCGTCGCAGCCGAACGAGGTGCGGTCGCTGCGCGCGGCCGTGATGATGAGGGTATTGTCATCCTTCAGGGGCGCGATGAAGCCGCCCGCATAGCAGGCCGAGACGACGATGACCTTCCAGCGGATGCCGCTGTGCTTGAGCATGCTGGCCAGTTCCTGCGCGGGCAGGCTGTGCAGGTCCATGCCGTTTTGCGCCAGCGCCAGTTCGTGCTCGGGCGAGCCGTGGCTGGTGAGGAAGAGGAACAGGATGTCGTTGGCCTTGTCCATCTTCGCTCCCAGGCTGTCGAGGCTGGCGCGGATGCTGGTGAGGGTGGCCATCGGCAGCTGCGCCACCGTGTTGCGGCTATTGACGAGCGTCAAGGAACGGCCCGTCGTGCCATGGTCGCGGTCGAACTGGCGCTGCACGAAACTCGTTTCGCGGTGAAACACTTCCTGCGCGCCGTCGCCGGCCACGCCCAGCAGGTACAGATTGATCTTCTTCGCCGGGTCGCGCGGCAGTACACCGGCCAGTGCGCGTTCCAGCAAGGATTGCTGGCCGTACAGGGCCAGTTCGATGTTGTCGCGCGTCAGCTTGTCGGCGGCCGGGTCGTCGAGTTGCCCCTCCGTCCAGTTGCCGTTGTCTTCGCGCCGGCCGTCGGCCTGCGCCACGGCGTAGCGCAGCACGCCCTTGCCGTCGAACTGGCCATTCTTGAAGCCGCCCCGGTATTCGTCGCCGTCGGCCGTGCGCAGCACGCCTTCGCCTTCGAATTTCCAGTCTTTCAGCGGGCCTTCATAGTGGATGCCGTCGGCCGTCGTGACGCGCGCCTTGCCCAGCACCTGCCCTTGCACGAACTGGCCTTCGAAGACGGTGCCATCGGTGTCGGTCAGCTTGCCGGCGCCATGCGGGCGCCAGTGCTGGAAGTTGCCTTCGAACGTGGCGCCGTCGGCGCCCTGGAAGCGGCCTGGGCCATCAAAGCTGCCCTTGACGAAGGTGCCCGTGTAAATCTCGCCCTTGGGCGAGGTGTAGCGCCCGAGGCCGTCGAAGGCGCCCTGGCGGAAGGCGCCCGTGTATTCCACGCCCGAGGCCTGGCGCAGCTGGCCCTGGCCGGAAAACACGCCGCGCGCGAAGCCGCCTGCGTAAAACGCGCCGCTCGCGTATTCGAGCCGGCCCTGGCCATGCATCTTGCCGTCGACGAGGGGGCCGAAATAGCGTCCGCCATCGGCCGTTTCCGCCGCCGGCGCCCGCGCGCCCGGTGCGGCGCACAGCGGCGGCATGCCCAGCGCGGCAAACGCCAGCAGGCCGGCGAGGGTATAGGGGCGAAGGGCGGCGCGGAGCGTGGCGGTCATGAGGACGATCTGAACTGTAGGGAGGGCCTAGTCTGCCACTGTATCGCCAGCGTGGCAAATGCCGGCGTGGCGTGTGCTGCCTTGTCTCAAGGCAATTTCCTGGTTTTATGCCGTGCCAAGGAGGGGCTGAACTGATAATATTGATTTTCAGAACATATCGACACAAGGCACAAGTACACCCATGGAAAGCCGTCTCAGCCGCCTGGAAGCCGTTCAAACCGTGTTGCTGGAAATCGGGCAGCGCTCGAGCACCTGCAGCGATATCAGCGAATTCCTGCAGGCGGTGCACGCGGCGCTGGGGCGCATCATGTATGCGGCCAATTTCTATGTGGCGCTGAGCGACCGCGACGACGGTCTCGTGCGCTTTCCCTACTTTGTCGACGAATTCGACGCCGCGCCCGACCCGGACGTGGGCGTGCGCCTGGCCAGCGCCGCGCAGTCGCCCACGGCCTGGGTCATCGTCAACCGCAAGCAGCTGGTGATGACGGCGGACGACGACGCCATGCGCGCCATCGATGGCGGCGCCTGGGGCGGCGGCACGGCGGCCGAGCACTGGATAGGCTGTCCGCTGCTGGACCAGCAGCAGCAGGTGCTGGGCGCCATCGTCATCCAGAGCTATGATGCCGAACACCGTTTCAGCCTGGAAGACCAGGCCCTGTTCGCGCTGATCGCCACCCACGTGTCGAGCGCCCTGCAGGGCATGCAAAGCATGGACCGGCTGGAAAAGGCGGTGCAGGAGCGCACGGCCCTGCTGGCCCACGAAGTGGCCGAGCGGCGCCGCGCGGAAAACCTGCAGCACGCGCTGTATGAAATCGCCAACCTGTCGGCGCAGGCGGCCGACGCGACGACCCTGTATGCGCGGCTGCACGCCATCATCAGCGAGCTGGTGACGGCGAAGAATTTCCTCATCGCCCTGTATCACCCGGACAACAAGGACATCACGATCCCGTATTTTGTCGATGAAAAGGATGCGCAGGCGCCCGTCAAGCGCTTTCATTACGGCATCGGCATGAGCTCGTATGTGCTGGCGCGCCGCCAGGCCTGCCTGCTCGATGCGGACAGCTACGCGGCGCTGGTGGCCAGCGGCGAGATGGACGAGCCGCTGGGCAATGTCGGCATCGCCAGCTGGATGGGCGCGCCCATGCTGCTGGGCGAGCGCAAGTATGGCGTGATCATCGTGCAAAGCTATGACACGTCCGTCGTGTATGGCCAGGCGGAACTGGACGTGCTGGCTTTCATGGCCAGCCACGTGGCCGTGGCGATGGCGCGCATCCAGGCCGACAGCGCCATGCGCCACGCCAAGGCGGCGCTGGAAGAGCAGAACGCGGCCCTGAACGGCGCCCTGCACGCGCTGCAGGAGGCGCAGTCGGAACTGGTGCGCCAGGAAAAGCTCGCCTCGCTGGGGCGCCTGGTGGCGGGCGTGGCGCATGAAATCAATACGCCGCTGGGCATTTGCGTGACGGCCACCAGCCACCTGGTGCAGGAATTGAAGCTCACGCGCGAAGAGCTGGACGGCGGCCAGCTCGATGAAGACGGTTTGCGGCAGTTTTTCGACATCATCGACCAGACCCTGCGCATCATGACCACCAACACGCAGCGCGCCGCGGCGCTCGTGCGCAGCTTCAAGCAGGTGGCCGTGGACCAGTCCTCGGACGATATCCGCAGCTTTAACCTGCGCAAGTACCTCGATGAAATCCTGCTCTCGCTGCAGCCCAAGCTCAAGGGCAAGCCCGTCAAGGTGGATATCGATTGCGCGCCCGAGGTGCAATTGCGCAGCTATCCGGGCGCCCTGTCGCAGATCGTCACCAACATGGTGGTCAATTCGCTCGTGCACGGCTTTGCCGAAGGCGAGCCGGGCAGGATCAAGCTGTCCGCGAGGACGGCCGGCGAGCTGCTGGAACTCGACTACAGCGACGACGGCATGGGCATGGACAGCGCCACCCTGGGCCAGCTGTTCGACCCCTTCTTCACGACGAAACGCGGTTCCGGCGGCAGCGGCCTGGGCGCGCACATCCTGTACAACCTGGTGACGGGGCCACTGGGCGGCACGGTGAAGGTGGTCAGCGCGCCGGGGATGGGGTTGCACTATAAAATCCGTTTTCCGCTGGAGCCGAAAAGCGCTTGAAAACTGAAAACGGCGGGCCGGAGACGCCTGGCCCGGAACGCCCGTGTTTGGGGCTTGGGCCGAAGCCACGTAGGTCGGACTAGCGGCGCAGCCGCGTAATCCGACGTACGCATGCTAATCCGGGAAACGCTGATTCAACGCAAGCGCCTCATCCAGGTTGGCAATCAGCAATTCCACATATTGCGGGTCGAGGTGGCTGCCGCTCACTTCGCGCAGGTAGCTGACCACGCGCTCCAGGGGCCAGGCGTCCTTGTAGCAGCCACGTAGGTCGGATTAGCGGCGCAGCCGCGTAATCCGACGTACGCATGCTAATCCGGGAAACGCTGATTCAGCGCAAGCGCCTCATCCAGGTTGGCAATCAGCAATTCCACATATTGCGGGTCGAGGTGGCTGCCGCTCACTTCGCGCAGGTAGCTGACCACGCGCTCCAGGGGCCAGGCGTCCTTGTAGCAGCGCTTGTGCATGAGGGCGTCGAAGACGTCGGCGACGGCGGCGATGCGCGCGTATTTATGGATGTTTTCACCGACCAGGCCTTGCGGGTAGCCGCTGCCGTCGTACTTTTCGTGGTGCTGGTGGGCGATCACGGCGGCCGCCTTCAGCAGCGGGCGCTGCGAGCCGTCGAGGATGGACATGCCCACCGTCGGGTGCTGCTTCATGATTTCCCATTCGGCCGCGTCGAGCTTGCCCGGTTTCAGCAGCACGGCGTCGGGCGTGGAAATCTTGCCGATGTCGTGCATGGGCGCCGCGTGGCGCAGCACCATGGTTTCCTCGTCCGACATGCCGGACGCCTGCGCCAGCAGCTGGCACACTTCGGCCATGCGCCGCACGTGGTTGCCGCCTTCGTGCGAGCGCGATTCGACCACGTCGCCCAGGCGCAGGATCAGTTCGGCCTGGGTATCGGTGATTTCCTGCGTCAGCAGGATGTTGTCGAAGGCGATCGCCACGCCCGAGCAGAACACTTCCAGCAATTGCGCGTCGAGGTCGGAAATTTCTTCCACCCCTTTCAAGACGAGCAGGGACGCCTTGCCGCTGCTGTTGGGAAAGTAGCCGACATAGGTGTCGCCATGCAGGCGAGAAATCTTGTTGCTCTTGGCATCGTCGAGCTGCGACAGCAGGGAAGGGCTGAGCATGCCGCCATCGGCGTCCAGGTCGCCGATCTGCGCGAGGATTTCATAATCCTGCTCGCCGGAAATGGCGCTGGCGCCGCGCAGGCGCAGCAGCATGCTCGTTTCCAGGCGCAGCAGGGCCACCACCTGCTGCAGCAGGCCGCTGGCGAAGTCGCGCAGGTTGCGCTGCTTGAAGATGTGCGCCGAGGCGGCGATGACGCGCTCGAGGCCTTCGCGGTAGTGCAGCTGGGCCAGGCGCGCCTCTTCCACCTTCATGATGTCGCGGTAGGCGCGCAGGGCGGCAAAGGTGGTGGTAAACAGCTTGGTGCGGTCGAGTTCCGTCTTTTCCTTGTAGTCGTTGATGTCGTAGTTGACGATCACGCGCTCTTCCGGGGCCTGGCCCGGCTGGCCCGTGCGCAGCACGATGCGCGTGAACTGGTTGCCCAGGTCTTCGCGCATCCAGCGCGCCACTTCCAGGCCGCTGTCTTCGCGCTCCATCACCACGTCGAGGAAGACGAGAGCGATGCCGTCCTCGCGCGCCAGCACCTGCTTGGCTTCGGCGCCGCTGTACGCATGCACGAAGCTGAGGGCGCGGCCTTCCAGGCGGAAACGGCTGAGTGTCAGTTCGGTGATGTCATGGATGTCGGGTTCATCATCGACGAGCAGGACTTTCCAGGGAGGTAACTTGGGCGATGCTGAAGACAAAAATGACATAAGGGCGAGTTCCGCTAAAAGGCATAACTGACGCAATGCTGAGACGCCCGCGCCAGGATTTCCTGTGCGCCATGACCGGCGTTGCGCGTTTTTCGGGCGCATTTTGTCGATTGTAGACTGACAGCTAAGTATTAACAACAAGCAAGAATAATTGATCCAATTCATGCAACACGAATATCAAAATGACACTTTAAATCCGTGGCGCTGACACTATCTATACTTTATCGCTTAGGCAACTATATTTTCAAGACAATACTTCGTTTTAATTAATATTGCCAATAAATCTGAAAAAATATGTTATAGCTGAAGCCAGATCTTGTTTTTTGATAAATAAGGTAACAAGGTATGAATTTTATGCAGAGGGAGGCGAGGCGGTTATATATTGAAGGAATAGAGACAGGGCCTGCGGGCCACCACCATTTATTGAAAGGGATGAACATGCAAAAGAAAATGACGTGTGCCTTGATCGCGGGCGTTGCCCTGCTTGCCGGTAGTGCGGCATGGGCGGGAACCGAGGTAAATTTCAAGCAACCCGAGAAATTTACCGATTTGCCATATGAGCAGCGCGACCGTGAAAGCGCCTTGAAGGAGCTGGCGGAACATTTCGATAAACTGGGCAAGTCGCTCAAGCCAGGCCAGAACCTGAAAATCGACGTCAATGACCTGGACCTCGCCGGGCGTGAAAATCCTGCCATGCGCAGCACCCAGGATATCCGCATCATGAATGGCCGCACGGATTGGCCAGGCATGCGCCTGCATTATGTGCTGGAAGAGGATGGCAAGGTCATCAGCAGTGGCGACGCGGCCCTGTCCGACATGGCGTACATGACGCGCATTAATCCGTACTCCACGGGTGACAAGCTGCGCTACGAAAAATTGATGATAGACGACTGGTTCGCCAAGACATTTGGCGCCAAGGCCAAGGCCAAGGCCGGCAAGTAAGCGCAGCAAAGGGCGAGCATGGCCGCACAGGCCACTCGCCTGGAGCAGTGTGTATTGCGCTACGGAAATTTCCACTTCGGGTTATATTGGACTGCGATGCAGCCATGGCGTTCAGCGCAGCGCTTGCCTGTCTATGAGACTTTCTGAAAGGAATGGATATGCGTATTTCCAACGCGACGAAAACCTGGGTGGCCGCATTGGCATTGCTTGCCAGCAGCGGCGCCTGGGCGGGAGTGCAGGTGCACTTCGACAAGCCGGACAATTACACGGATGTGCCGTTCAGCACGCGCGACCGCGATGACGTGCTTGCCGGGCTGGCCGAGCATTTCCAGTTCCTGGGCAAGAGTTTGCGGCCTGGGCAGGAACTCAGGATCGAGATCACCGACGTCGACCTGGCTGGCCATGAAGACCTGTCGCGGCGTGGCGCTTCCGACCTGCGCATCATGAATGGCCGCACGGACTGGCCGCGCCTGCGCCTGCGCTATGCGCTCGAGCAAAATGGCAAGGTGATCGCCAGCGGCAACGCGTATTTGTCCGATATGTCGTATTTGCAGCGCATCAACCGCTATTCCAGCGGCGACTCCCTGCGCTATGAAAAGCAGATGATCGACGACTGGTTCAAGAACACCTTCGACATCAAGCCGCAGGGACGCAGCAAGCCCGTCATGACCTTGCAGCAGCGCGAAGTGCAGCGCCGCTAGTCAACGCAGATACGCCTGTTCGATGCGCCCCAGCTGGCCATTGTGCCGCAGCGCCAGCAGGGCGGCATTCATCTGCGCGATGAAATCGGCCTTGTAGGCCGGCGTGTTGCGCGCGCTGTAGGCGATATAGGTGGCTTCGGACGACAGTTCCAGCACCTCGCGCAAGGCAAAGCCGTGGCGGGCCAGCTCGCCGCGCAGCCGCCGCGCCGTATGCCGCGCCGCGCCGCGGTCGCTGGCGTAGCAATCGATGCGTCCCAGCGCGAGTTTCTTCAGGTTTGCCTCGTTGCCCTTGGCCGCTTCCAGGCGCAGCAGTCCCTGGCGCGCGGGCGCCATCAATTTTTCCGACAGCAGGAAACCGGCGTTGACGCCGATCGTCAGGCCGGCAAAGTCGGCGGGGAAATGCGTGCGCGGCGTGCGCATGACGGCGTCGCGGCAGAACAGCACCACCGATTCGCGGTACAGCATGGCCGAGTAAGGCTGCACATACGGCCGCTCCGTCTTGCGGCCAGGCGGAAACAGGCCGAAGACCTGGCCCTTTTCCAGCGCATCGAGGCCCCGTTTCCACGGACGCGGCTGCAGTTCCAGCCGGTAGCCTGGCATCCTGCCCGCCGCCTGGCGCAGGATATCGACATACATGCCCTTGAAGACGCCGTTCTCCACGTAGCTGTAGGGCGCGTAGTCATCGTCGCCATACAGGATCACGGTTGGCGGCGCGCCCATCGCGCCCGGCACGGCGCCCAACAACGCCACGCTGAGGCACAGTCCTGCCCGTATCGGTACTCGCATGCCGCTCCAGAATTAATTATCTTCCTGGCAAGCATACAGCATGGCGAGCGAATTAATCGATCCAGTTCACTTGTGGAAACTTGCTGCCGAAGTCTTCCGCCATGGGCACGACCTGGCTGAGCTTATAGTTGAAGAATACAAAACCGGACTTGGCCATCGCGATCAGGGTGTTGTCGCGCGGGCGCGTGATGCGGAACGTGATGTCGCCGCCATATTTGTTGAAATCCATGACGCCCACTTCGAACAGCAGCTGGTCGCGCGCATGGGCTTCGGCGCGGTAGGTGGTGGCCAGGTCGGTGACGATGATGCCGGTGCCGTCCGCTTCGATGTCGCGCACGCCATATTCGAACAGGAAGCGCGCGCGTGCCTCGGAAATCATGGAAATCATGGAATCGTTGCCGAGATGGTTGCCGGCATTGATGTCCGTCGTGCGCACCGTCAGTTGCGAGGAATAGCAGTATTGGTCTTCAGGAAATTCAAGTTTCAAACGGGCCATGGTGTTCTCTTGAGCTGGTGCGCGGAGCGCGGCGAAAAAAGCCAATTCTAGCCGGTTCCCCGCGTCCCGTCGAAAAACACCGCCTCAGGCGTGTGCCGCCAGTACGGCTTGCACACGCTTATTTCGGATGCTTACTGGCGTACGATCCGGTACACCGTGCCCGTGGCGCTCAGCATGTACAGCTCGTTTTGCGCATCCTGGCCGAAGGACATGATATTGCCCACGTTGGCGATGCCCCAGTCCTTCACGGCCGACGCGGCGCCATTGCTGTAGCCGAAACTTTTCAGCCAGCCGCTGCAATAGTCGGAATACAGGTATTGCCCCGCCAGTTCCGGCAAGGCCGCGCCCCGGTACACATAGCCGCCCGTGATCGAGCAGCCGCCCGCGCTGTCATGGCCGTATTCGACGGCGGGCAGCACCAGCCCCGCCTGGTTGCAGCTGCTGCTGTTGTAGCACTGCGTGCCTTCCATGATGTTCCAGCCATAGTTGTTGCCGGCCTGGCCCACGGCGCGCACATTGATTTCCTCGCGGCTGGACTGGCCCACGTCGGCGATGTACAGCAGTTGGGCCGGCACGTCGAACGCATAGCGCCACGGGTTGCGCAAGCCATAGGCCCAGATTTCGCCGCGCCCGCCCGCCGTGCCGGCAAACGGGTTGCCGGCGGGAATGGCGTAAGGCTGGGCTACGCTGCTGGCGCTGACGTCCAGGCGCAACAATTTGCCCAGCAGCACGTTGGTGTTTTGCGCGTTGCCGGGCGGGTCGCCCGCGCTACCGCCATCGCCCGTGCCCGCATACAGGTAGCCGTCCGGACCAAAGCTGAGGAGGCCGCCATAGTGGTTGCCGAACGTGGGGTGGGCAATGGTGAGGATGGTCAGCGCGGACAGGGGATCGGCCACGTTGGCGTTGCCCACCGACACTTGCCGCCGTTCGATGACGATATCGCCGGCCAGGTTGCTGTAATACAGGAAGAAATAACCATTGCTCGCGTACTGCGGATGGAAGGCCAGCGACAGCAGGCCCCGCTCGCCGCTGGTGGTGGTCAGGGTGCTGATGTCGAGGAAGGGGGTCGCCAGCAGGCTGCCGTTTTGCACCACGCGGACGCGCCCGGCGCGCTCGAGGATGAATAATCGGCTGTCGCCGGGCGGCGCCGTGAGGAAGATGGGCGCGCTCAAGCCGGACACGACCTCCTGCAGGCGCAGGGCCAGCGGTGCGGTCGCCGCATACGCGACGCTGGCCCTGGCCGTGGCGCCGGCGCTCACCTGCACTTGCTGGGTCACGGGCGTGGGCGTCAGGCTGCCCGTGCCCTGAACCACGCTGGCGGCGACCAGCGTATAGGCGCCGGGTTCCAGGCCATCGAGGGTACCGGAAAGCGTCAGTGTCTTGCTGTAGCCGCCAGGGCCGCCGACCGTGACGGCGCCCGCCACGCCGGCCGGCAAGCCGCCGATGCTGACGCTCAGGCTGCCGGTGCCGGCGGCCGGCGCAGGGTGGCCACCGCCGCCGCCACACGATGCCAGCAGGGCCAGGCAGCAGGCCAGGCAGCAGGCCAGCAGCAGGGCCAGCCAGGTGGGGGAATGTCGGCAACGTGGATGGCGCATGTCAGTCTCCTGCGGCAAGGACGGAATGGCGGAGCGGGCCGGTACGGCGCATGAAGCATGGCTTGTGCCTAGAATGCGCGTTTTTGTGCCGGCAAGATTGAGCTTGCGCAAGCATACTCCGCGTGGCCGCCGCGCTTCCGTGCGCTGCTGCACCGTGCGGCGCCATCGGACAAATGCGCCGCGTTTTCAGACAAGCGCGGCGTCGCCTGCACCGTGGCGCCCACGCGGGCCCGATAATGATGCATCTGAAACCGAGCAGGAACACATCACATGAAAACGAAAGCCGCGATTGCCTGGAAGGCGGGCGCTCCGCTGACGATAGAAGAAGTCGACCTGGCCGGCCCGCGCGAGGGCGAAGTACTGGTCGAGATCAAGGCCACCGGCATTTGCCATACCGATTACTACACCTTGTCGGGCGCCGACCCGGAAGGCATCTTCCCGTCCATCCTTGGCCATGAAGGCGCCGGCATCGTCGTCGACGTGGGGCCGGGCGTGAAAAGCCTGAAAAAGGATGACCACGTCATCCCCCTGTACACGCCGGAATGCCGCCAGTGCAAGTTCTGCCTGTCGCAAAAGACGAACCTGTGCCAGGCCATCCGCTCGACCCAGGGCCGCGGCCTGATGCCGGACGCCACCTCGCGCTTTTCCATCGACGGCCAGCCGCTGTTCCACTACATGGGCACCTCGACGTTTTCCAACTACATCGTCGTGCCGGAAATTGCTCTCGCCAAGATCCGCGAAGACGCGCCGTTCGACAAGGTCTGCTACATCGGCTGCGGCGTGACGACGGGCGTGGGCGCCGTGCTGTTCTCGGCCAAGGTCGAGGCGGGCGCCAATGTGGTCGTGTTCGGCCTGGGCGGCATCGGCCTGAACGTGATCCAGGCGGCGAAGATGGTCGGCGCGGACAAGATCATCGGCGTCGACATCAACCCGGCGCGCCAGGCCATCGCGCGCAAGTTCGGCATGACGCACTTTATCAATCCGAACGAAGTGGAGAATGTCGTCGACGCCATCGTGCAGCTGACGGACGGCGGCGCCGACTATTCGTTCGAATGCGTGGGCAACACGACCCTGATGCGCCAGGCGCTCGAGTGCACGCACAAGGGCTGGGGCAAGTCCTTCATCATCGGCGTGGCGGCGGCCGGCCAGGAAATTTCCACGCGGCCATTCCAGCTGGTGACGGGACGCGAATGGCGCGGCTCGGCCTTCGGCGGCGCGCGCGGCCGCACGGACGTGCCGAAGATCGTCGACTGGTATATGGAAGGCAAGCTCAATATCGACGACCTGATCACGCACCGCCTGAAGCTCGAGGATATCAACCAGGGCTTCGACCTGATGAAGAGCGGCGAATCGATCCGTTCGGTCGTCCTGTATTAAGCGTGCTGGGCTGAGCTGACTGTACTCATTGCGCAACACTTGACGGACGGGGCAGGGCGGCAGGCTGTACTTCGCTGCCTGCCCCTGCTAGTGTGAAGGCATCCGCCTTGCTTTGGGAGCCGTTCATGTTTGCCACTGCCTACCTCGCCACTTTGCGCCGCATGCTGCCCGTCTTCCTCGGCGCGGCCCTGTCTTCCCTGCTGGCCCTATGGTGGAGCAAGGCCGCCATCCTCGCCACGCCCGCCATCTGGCTGGCGCTGCTGGCCACGTATCTGCTGTGCGCGCTGCTGTTTACGCCGCTGGCCCGGCAGAACCGCCAACTGGCGACGCGCCACGTACGTCACGGCAAGCCGCGCTGATTCTTCCTCCGGCTAGCGCGCCGTGCTGGAAAAGCGTTCGCGATAGTCGCTTGGCGTGATGGCAAGTTTCTTTTGAAACAGGCGGCGCAGCCTGTCCTCGCTGTGCAAGCCCGCCTGCACGGCCACCTGTTTTAAGGAGGACACATTGTCTTCCAGCAAGCGGCGCGCCACTTCGAAGCGGGCCGTTTCAATGAAGGCCGTGGGGCTGGTGCCCGTTTCACGCTGGAACACGCGCGTGAAATTGCGCTCGCTCATGGCCAGCCTGGCCGCCAGCAGCGGCACGTTCAACTCCTCGCCCAGGTGTTCCATGATCCAGCCCTGCAGCTGGCGTATCGTGGGATGCGTCGTCATCTGGCTCGACAGGTGCACGGAAAACTGCGACTGGCCGCCGGGCCGCTTCAGATACACCACCAGGTCGCGCGCCACTTCCAGCGCGATATCGCGGCTGAAATCGTCTTCCACGAGGGCCAGCGCCAGGTCGATGCCGGCCGTCACGCCGGCCGACGTCCAAATGCGGCCTTCCCGCACGAAAATCGCATCGGCATTGACCTGTATCAAAGGATAGCGTTGGCGCAGGCTGTCCACGGCGCTCCAGTGGGTGGCGGCGCTCTTGCCGTCGAGTACGCCTGCTTCGGCCAGGAAGAAGCAGCCCGTGCACAGGGCGGCCAGGGTGCCGATGCGCGGCGCCGCCTCGGCTACCCATTCGGCGATGGCGGGGATGTCGTGCAACACCTGTTCGACATGGTGGCAGCCGACGATGACGGCCAGGTCGGGCAGGCGGTGCGCGTCGAGCGCCTTGCTCGCGTGCAGCGACATCAAGGTGTCCGATGCGACCGGGCCGATGGCCGTCGAGGCGATGCGCACGTCGTAGCCGCCGGGCAGCTTGCGCAGGCGCAAATGGGTATTGACGTAGTCAAACACCTTCATGGCGCCGATGGCTTCGAGTGCCTTGAAGCCCGGATAGACGATGATATCGACCGTGCGCAGGGGAAATTCTTTGGGACTTTGCTTGATCATGCGATATGCGCGAGGGTGAAAAATACTGCCATAATGCAACAACAGCGATGGCGTAGATTAGCATGGAACAATCGACGCGGCGGCTGGCTTCCCACTCATCAGATTTCTGGATATCGTGCGCGCATACACTTTCCTTGCCGGTTTGTTCTTCCTGCTATGGACCGGCCTGGTCCAGGCGGCCACCCTGAGTTTCAATGGCAACGCCGTCGGCGGCTGCACCCTGGCCGGCATGCAATACACGTGCGCCGCCTTGCCGCTGGGCGATACGGACGTCGTCGTCATCGCCAGCGCGTATGGCGTGACGGTCAACAGTTCGCTGACGATGAAGTACAACCAGGGCTTGACGATGAGCGGCAGCGCCGCGCTGACGGTCAAGGGCAACCTCGACATCAAGGATATCAACCCGCCCAACCTGAAGGTGACGGGCGGCAACCTGACGGCCGAGGGCGGCACCTTCAGCATGGGGGCGCAGGAGCAGACCCTCAGCGCCAGCATCGCCGCCACCACCATCAAGATGGGCTCGAATAACGTCAAGGTGACGGGCAGCATCAGCGCCAAGGGCCTGGTCGAGATCGCCTCGGGCTCCGTCATCAACGGGCCCATCAGCGGCGCCACGGTGAATATCCTGGCCGCCAGCAGCCGCATCCAGGGCGATATCACGGCCACGACGTCGATCACCATCGGTTCCGGCAGCCAGGTGACGGGCGACCTGACGGCGCCGAATATCGACTTGAAGGCGTCGGGCTTGCTCGTCACGGGCGACGTCAAGGCCAGCAATACGCTGACGATCGCCTCGGGCAATGGCATCAAGGGCGACGTGGAGGGCGGCAACGTCACCCTGGATGCGTCGAACGCGTATATCACGGGCAACGCCGTGGTCGACCACATCACCCTGGGCTGGCAAGGCCGGGTGCAGCAAACCATCACCTGCAAGGCGTACACGCCGTCCAACCCGTGCAGCTGCGTGACGAATAACAGCGGCTGGGGCTTCAATGAGCCGCAGGGACCGAAATGCGGCCCCAGCACGCAGGCCGGGCCGCACCATTTCCAGATCACGCATCCGCCCGCGGCGCTGACCTGCGCGCCGGCGCCCGTGACCGTCACGGCTTGCGCCGATGCCGCCTGCAGCAGCGTCTACACGGGCGCGGCGCAAGTGACCCTGACGCCGGGCGGCGCGACGGCGCAGATCAACGGCAGCTTGCCGGCCACGGGCATGGCCGTTTCCAGCGTGGCGCAGACGACGGCGGCCGGCAACGTGGCCCTGGGCCTGAGCAGCACGCCGGCCACGACGGGTGCGCTGGTGTGCAAGAGCAGCGTCGACAACAGCTTGACGAATTGCCAGATGGCATTTGTGACGAGCGCGCTGCAGGTCAGCGGCGCGCCCCGCTATGCGGAGCAGGAGGGACGCATCGCCATCAGCGCCCTGCAGGCGTCGGCGTCGAACCCGCGCGCCTGCGTGCCGCTGTTCGCCAGCCAGACCAAGACGCTGCAGCTGCGCTGCACCTATGCCAACCCCACCACGGGCACCCTGCCGGCGCGCATACAGAACAAGGATAACGTGTACGTGCCGCTGGGCGCCAATGCGGGCAGCGCCTGCAGCGCGGCCGGCGCCGCCGTGCAGCTGGCGTTCGACGCCGATGGCCAGGCCACGCCGAACCTGCTGTACGCCGATGCGGGCGCGCTGGGCCTGACGGCCACCTATGCCTCGACCAGCGGCAGCGACAGCGGCCTGACGATGACAGGGACCGGCACGGTCATCGTCGGACCGAAAGCCTTCGCCTTCAGCGCCATCGCCACGCCGCAGCGCGCCGGCATGGCCGTGCTGCCGGTGGCGCCAGCGACCAGCATCAGCGTCTCGGCCCTGAACGCGGCGGGCGCGGTGACGCGCAACTTCGGCCGCGAAACGCTGGCGCAAACGGTGGAGCTGGGGCGCACCATCGTCGCCCCCGTGTTCCCCGGTTTCAGCGATCCCGCCGTGGCGGGCAGCCTGACGTTTAACAATAACAATGGCGTCGGCACGGCGTCCAACCTGAGCTGGCCGGAAGTGGGCCAGATACGCTTCACGGCCAGCCTGGCCACCTACCTGGGCGCCGCGGCGCCGCAGCTGCCGGCGACGGGCAGCAGCGCCGATGTGCTCTATATTCCCCACCACTACAAGACGGAAATCATCGTGCCCGGCGAGACGGACTTGCCGCCCACGGCCGTCTTTGCCGCGCCCTGCACGGCGGCCATGAAATGCCTGGTCGGCGTGCCGCCCGCGGGCGTGTCGGCGTATTCGGGGCAGGCCTTCGGCTTGCGCGTGACGGCGCAGAACCAGGCCAATGCGAGCACGCTCAATTTTGACGGCCGCGACACGAGTTACATGACGGCCGTGCAGGTGCAGGGCTGGGATGCGGCGAAGGGCGAGCAGCTGTTTCCGCCTGGCACGCCGGGCGCCAGCCGGCTCACCGATGGCAGCAATGCGCAAACCACCGTCACCAGCATCGCGGCCACGAAATTCACCTTGGGCGTGGCCCGGTCCGCGCTGGCCTACCGCTTTCCCGGCGCCAGCGGCGTGCCGGTGATGGTGGCGCCCACCGACGTGCTGTTGCGCGCCAGCAGCACCAACGGCGGCGCCAGCGTCAGTTCGGCGCCGGCGGCGGCCGGCTCGGAAGGCGTGCTGACCGTGCTGTCGGGGCGTTTGATGGTGCCGCATGGCTATGGTTCGGAACGCTATCCCGTGCGCCTGCCCGTGCAAGCCCAGTACTGGGACGGCAAGATGTGGTCCATCAACCTGGCCGACAGTGGCAGCAAGTTTACCCAGGCCCAGGTGTTGCTGGCCAATTGCAAGAAAACCCTCGATTGCGCCGCCTTGCAAGTGGAAGGCGGTACTTATACCGTCAATAAGGGAGAGCTGCCGAAGAATAAGCTGCTGACCATCCAGGCGCCCGGAGCGGGCAAGGTCGGCAGCGTCGAGGTGTCCGTGCCCGGCATGGTTTATCTGCCCAGCACGGTGGGCATCGTCGTCTTTGGCGTCTTCAAGTCTGGTCCTGTGATTTACCTGCGCGAAATGTATTGAGGCGTAGCGTGGTATTGAGGCAGATCGTGCGCATGGGACGGCCCGGGGCAGAAAGCGGGAAAAACCAGTAACATGCCTGGCTGTGGCATTCCCGCTCACCTTCCCTCATTCAGACAGGAGTTTCCATGAGTACAACTTCGCAGTGGATCGACATCGCCGGCCCGGACGGCACCTTCCAGGCTTACCTGGCCGTGCCGCACGTCGGCAAGGGGCCGGCCATCATCCTGTTGCAGGAAATCTTTGGCGTCAACGAGCACATCCGCGCCGTGGCCGACCAGTACGCGGCCGATGGCTATGTGGTGCTGGTGCCCGACCTGTTCTGGCGCGCCGGCGCGCACATCGAGCTGGGCTATGACGCGGCGGGCTGGAAGCGCGCCGTCGAACTGATGCAGGCGACCGACAACGAGCACGCCGTGGGCGATATCGCCGCCACCGTCGCCGCCCTGCGCGCGCGTCCGGAAGTGACGGGCAAGCTGGCCTCGGTCGGCTACTGCTTCGGCGGCCGGCTGTCGTTCCAGGCCGCCGCGGCGGGCCTGGTCGACGTCGCCATCGCGTATTACGGCGGCGGCATCCAGAACAAGCTGGACCTGGCTGAGCGGATCAAGGTGCCGCTGCTGATGCATTTCGGCGGCCAGGACAGCCATATCCCGATGGACGCCGTGCAAAAGATCGCCGAGCGCTTCGAGGACCGGCAAGACGTGGAAATCCATATCTATCCGGGCGCCGAGCATGGTTTCAACTGCACCCACCGCGACAGCTACCAGCAGCGCGCCGCCGCCCTGGCGCATGGCAATTCCTTGATTTTCCTCGCGGAAAACCTGTAAGACTGCCGCACCAGGCCGGCCGGCTGCCCACGTCCATGTCGATACGCGCCCAGCAGCGAAGCCGCATGGGCGCTAAAATAGCGGCTGTGCCGGGCAACTCCGGCCGGCCGGGCGCCACGCCCGGCAAACCTGGATGAGGAACCGAATTAAAGATGGCCCAAGTAATTGTTTCTGTAACATTGGCGGCAAGCGCCGAACGCGTGTGGGATTTTATCGGCGGCTTCCAGTCGCTGGCTGAATGGTCGAGCTCGATCAAGACCAGCCTGTCCGAACATGGCGGCCGCGTGCGCCGCCTGAAGACCACGGACGGCGCCGTCATCGCCGAACGCCTGCAAAGCTACAGCGAGGCGGACAAGAGCTATAGCTACACCATCGTCTCGGGCCCGATCCCCGTCAAGAATTACCGTTCCACCCTGCGCGTCACGGGCGAGCCGGGCGCGGATGTGTGCGTGGCGGAGTGGTCGGGCGAGTTCGACGCGGCCGAAGGCGTGGAAGAGGTCATGGTGGGCGCCTTCCAGCATCTGTACGAGACGGCGTTCGTCGACCTGAAACGCATCATGGCGATCTAGAGCGCCTGACAAACAGTCCATGGCGTTGTTGCGTTGCCTTGCCGTACATGCGTACTGTCTTCGGCAACACGCCTGGCCCTGAATATTTTGTCCTGCACGCTTAAAAAAACACCGGCACAGGCCGGTGTTTTTTTATTTCAGGAACCCTTAGCGCTTCACCTTGCCAAACGCCTCGCCTTTGTTCCATGTAGGCAAGTTCTTCTCATTTGCCACTTCATAGCCGAGATTCAGGGTGAATTGCGCCTGCTGCACCATGCCCGACAGATCCCACGACGGCTTGTACTCGTCCGTGACCTGGTGGTAATCCTTCTTGAACGCGACGAGGCGCTCGCTGGATTCCTTCGGCTGCCGGACGAAGTCGAACGAACCGTCGCCGGAAAACACGGCCGAGCCCACGTTGAAGGCGGGCACGCCGGCCTTGGCGAACGCGAAGTGGTCGGCCCGGTAAAAGGCGCCGGACAGGTCGGGAATGGTCGGTGCCAGGCGCAAGCCCATGCGCTTGGCCACCTTGCCGGCGCTCGCGTACAGGCTGCTGCGCTCGGCGCCGGCCACGCCGATGTCATGCGTCTTGCCGACGAAGTTCATGCTGTCCAGGTTCAGGTCGGCGGCCGTCTTGGCCAGCGGCCACAGCGGATTGCGCGTGTAGGCCGTGCTGCCCAGCATGCCCGTTTCCTCGCCGGCCGGCCACAGGAAGATCTGCGTGCGGCGCGCCGGCTGGTTCACGGCCACTTGCGCCATCGCCAGCAGGGCAGCCGCGCCCGAGGCGTTGTCGATGGCGCCGTTGTAGATATGGTCGCTCTGGCCGGCGCGGACGCTGCCTGCATCATCCTTGCCCAGATGGTCCCAGTGCGCCGAGTAAATCACGGCTTCGTCCTTCAGCTTCGGGTCGGTGCCGGGCACGATGCCGGCCACGTTGAATTGTTCGATGCTGCGGATCTGGCTGTCGAGCCGGACTTTCACCGTGGCGTCCAGCGCCACGGGGCGGAAGTCGCGCGTTTCGGCCTGCGCGCGCAGGGCGTCCAGGTCTTGCCCGGCTTGCTGGAACAGGGCGCGCGCCATGTCTTCCTGCAGCCAGCCTTCCATGGCGTTGCCCGCGCCAGCCAGGCTGAAGCGTTCATGGCCGAAACCGTTGGCCGGCACCGACCACGGATACGACGCGGACGCCGTCGTGTGGATCAGCAGCACGCCGGCGGCGCCCTGGCGCAGCGCTTCCTCGTACTTGTAGACCCAGCGGCCGTAATAGGTCAGCGACTTGCCGGCAAAGCGCTGCGGCTCGGCGGCGGTCGGCTGCGGGTCGTTGACCATCATGACGACGAGCTTGCCCTTCAGGTCGACGCCCTTGAAATCGTCCCAGCGTTCCTCGGGCGCGCGGATGCCGTAACCGGCAAACACGACGGGTGCGTCGAACGCGACCTTTTCCTGGCCGTTGGCGGCGCCAAAGACGATGTCCTTGCCGAAGGCGGGAGACAAGGTCTTGCCGCCCGCGCTGAAGGTCACTGTGCTCGATGGCAAGGCCTTGCTGCCGACGATGGTCAGCGCCTGGCGGTAGGTGCCGTCCTGCAAGGGCTGCAAGCCGATCACGGCCGCCTGCGTTTCCAGGTAGCGCACGGCCAGGTCGCCGCCGCGCTGGCCCGTGCCGCGTCCTTCCAGTAAATCGTCGGCCAGGAAGGACAGATGGGCGCGCAGCGGCGCTTCGGCGACGAGCGGTTGGGCGAGGGCAGCCGTGCCGAGCAGGCTGGCGGCGAGGACAAAGGTGGAACGCATGACAACTCCAAAAGTGAATACGGGAAAGCAAAGCAGCGGCAATCTTACTCTATCGCCATGGCCGGGACCGTGCCTGGCGCCGTGTTCGCCATGAGTGTTGCAGTCTGGAATTTACGTAGCCGCCGTATTGTTATATATCGTTCAATATTGGTAAAAGCACGCGCCAATTGCGTGCGGATCGCCGATGTTTCCGGGTTTTTTCGGCCGATATGCCGCAAAAAACGGCGTTCTGCGGCCTCCAGCCACCCGGTAAGGTCCAGTAAAGAGTAAACTAGCGGCTACACTCTTTCGCATTGGGCGATTCGAGCGAACTTGTGAGTGATTTCATGTCTGATACACCAATTTCCTTATTTTCCGACCTTCAACTGAGCGAGCCGCTGGTTCGCGCGCTCAAGGATGTCGGTTACGAAACACCGTCGCCTATCCAGGCGGCCACGATTCCATTATTGCTCGCCAACCGCGACGTGCTGGGCCAGGCGCAAACGGGCACGGGTAAGACCGCCGCCTTCGCCTTGCCTATCCTGTCGCGCATCGATCTGAAACAAAGCTCACCCCAAGCCCTGGTCCTGGCACCGACGCGCGAACTGGCCATCCAGGTCGCCGAAGCGTTCCAGGTGTACGCCGCCCACATTCCCGGCTTCCACGTGCTGCCGATCTACGGCGGCCAAAGCTACGGCCCGCAGCTGTCGGCGCTGCGCCGCGGCGTGCACGTCGTCGTCGGCACGCCGGGCCGCGTCATCGATCACCTGGACAAGGGGTCGCTCGACCTGTCCAAGCTCAAAACCCTGGTACTCGACGAAGCCGATGAAATGCTGCGCATGGGCTTTATCGACGACGTCGAACGCATCTTGCAAGAAACGCCGGAAGGCCATCAAACGGCCCTGTTCTCGGCCACCATGCCTTCCGTCATCAAGCGCATCGCCACGACCTACCTGGTCAATCCGGCCGAAGTGACGGTCGCCGCCAAGACGGGCACGGCCGACAACATCCGCCAGCGCTACTGGCTGGTGTCGGGCATGCACAAGCTCGACGCGCTGACCCGCATCCTGGAAGCGGAAGCGTTCGACGGCATGATCATCTTCGCCCGCACCAAGCTGGGTACGGAAGAGCTGGCCGGCAAGCTGCAGGCGCGCGGTTTCTCGGCTGCCGCCATCAATGGCGACATCCAGCAAGCGCAGCGCGAGCGCACGATCCAGCAGTTGAAAGACGGCAAGATCGACATTTTGGTCGCAACCGACGTGGCCGCCCGCGGCCTGGACGTCGAGCGCATCAGCCACGTCGTCAACTACGACGTGCCGCACGATCCGGAAAGCTACACCCACCGCATCGGCCGCACGGGCCGCGCCGGCCGCAGCGGCGAAGCGATTTTGTTCATCACTCCGCGTGAAAAGAACTTGTTGAAAGCCATCGAACGCTCGACCCGCCAGCCGATCGGCATGCTGGAACTGCCAACGATCCAGGCCGTCAACGACGTGCGTATCGCCAAGTTCAAGGAACAGATCAGCGAAACCCTGGCCCTGGGCGAACTGGAGCAGTTCCAGTCGCTGATCGAGGATTTCGAGCGCGAACAGAATATCCCTGCCATCGAAATCGCCGCCGCCCTGGCGAAGATGGCGCGTGGCAATGTGCCTTTGTTGCTGGACAAGAACAAGGCGCGCGAGCAAGCCACGTGGCAGGATGACCGTCCCGTGCGCCAAGACCGCTTCGAACGCAACGACCGTCCGGAACGCGGCGACCGTTTCGACCGCAACGAGCGCAGCGAACGCCCGGCCTTCCCGAAAAAGGAACGCATTTCGCGTCCAGCCGACGCCGGCATGCAGACTTTCCGTATTGAGGTAGGTCATCAACATGGCGTCAAACCGGGCAATATCGTCGGCGCCATCGCCAACGAAGCGGGCATCGATTCGAAAAACATCGGCCGCATCGAAATCTATGACGACTACAGCGTCCTGGATTTGCCAGACAGCATGCCGAAAGAATTGCTGGACCAGCTGAAGACCGTGTGGGTGGCGGGCCAGCAACTGCGCATCAGCCGCGATGGCGATGCACCGGACCTGGCGCCGCCAGCCGCGCCGCGCAAGCCGTTCGCCGCCAAGTCGGCGCCCGCATTCAAGGATGCACCGGCCGACGCGGGCGATGCGCCAGTGCGCGCACCGAAGAAGGAACGTCCACGCCCGGGCGTGACGGCGTACCGCATCGAAGTGGGCCGCGAGCACGCCGTGACGCCAAGCAATATCGTCGGCGCCATCGCCAACGAAGCGAACCTGGAAGCCAAGCATATCGGCCGCATCGACATCTTCGACAATTACAGCGTGCTGGACTTGCCGGAAGGCATGCCGCCGGAAATCCTCGACCACCTGAAATCGGTCGTCGTCTCGGGCCAGAAGCTGCGCATCAGCCTCGACGATGGCACGACGGAGCGCAAGCCTGCGCCACCGCGTCCGAAGTCGCCGCGCAAGACCTTTAAGTAATCCATCCCCGCAGGCGCCTCCCCGGCGCCTGTGTCGCGGATTGGAGACAGATCCCTGGCTGGCGCGTTTGCGCCAGTTTTTTATTTTCCCTCAAGAAACGAACCTTGTCGCCGCGTTATGCTGGCTGGCAGGTGTCTGCGCGTGCCGCCATTGCGGCAGCACATCGCCGTCTTTTTATCGGCCGATGCGCCGTCTTTATCGCCTGCGACAACAATAAATAATTTTCAATTAATTATTTCATACGCGCGCCATTAAAATTTTGCATTTCAATAAAATCAATCAAGTTGAATCAAAGTAAATCCTAAAACATAAAATAATTGATTTTTATTGTATTGTTTGACGGGCGTCACTGTCATCTCGGCGATATCTCGCTGCTGCTTGATGTGGTATATTGTTTTTATCTTTTTGTTATGCTAGTTGAAAAAAATAGAGGAGCGACGGATGCGGGTCAACACGCCTATCACGCAGAATGAATACGTATTAAATGAAGGCATGACGATTGTTTCCACCACGGATTTACAGGGAAACATCAATTACGCCAATCAGTATTTCATTGAGGTCAGCGGTTTCTCCGAAATGGAATTGCTGGGTGCGCCACAGAATATCCTGCGTCATCCCGATATGCCGGTCGAAGCATTCGCCGACCTGTGGGAGACGATCAAGAGCGGCATGCCGTGGACCGGCATGGTCAAGAACCGCTGCAAGAATGGCGACTTCTACTGGGTCTTCGCGAATATCACGCCCGTCATCGAAAATGGCCGCCCGATCGGCTATATGTCCGTGCGCACCAAGCCCACGCGCGAGCAGATCAACGAAGCGGCGGCGCTATACAAAAGTTTCAAGGACGGCAATGCCGGCAACCTGGCGATCCGCAATGGCCGCGTCGTGCGCCAGGGCTGGGCCGCCAAGCTGGCCGAATGGCGCAAGCTGAGCCTGTCGCAGGATATCGCCCTGCATTGCGCCGTGTTTGGCGTGGTGCTGGCCATCCTCGGCTGCGCCGTGTGGAATATCGACGGCGACACGAGCACGGCCACGCGCAGCTGGCTCAGCGGCGCCGCCGCCGCCGCCGTGGCGCTGATGCTGTATTTCTGGGCCCATCTGCACAATTCCCTCGTCGCGCCGCTGGGCGACGCCATCACGGTGGCGCGCAAGATGGCGGGCGGCGACTTGACGGGAGTCATCGAGAAGGTGCGCGATGATGACATGGGTCAATTGATGGCCGCCTTGCGCCAGACGAATATCAACCTGCACAGCATCATTGGCGACGTGCGCGCCAACTTCGAGGATATCCGCATCACCACGGCTGAAATTGCCACGGGCAATATGGACCTGTCCAGCCGCACGGAATCGCAGGCGTCCAGCCTCGAGCAGACGGCGGCCAGCATGGAAGAACTGACGTCCACCGTGCAAAACAGCGCCGACCACGTGGCGACGGCCAACGACCTGGCGGCGCAGGCGTCGACCATCGCCGCCAAGGGCGGCACCATCGTCAGCGAAGTCGTCACGACGATGGACGAGATCAGCACTTCGTCGCGCAAGATTCTCGATATTATCGGTCTCATCGACGGCATCGCCTTCCAGACGAATATCCTGGCCTTGAACGCGGCCGTGGAAGCGGCCCGCGCGGGCGAGCACGGGCGCGGCTTTGCCGTCGTGGCCGGCGAAGTGCGCAGCCTGGCGCAGCGCTCGGCAACGGCGGCCAAGGAAGTAAAGAACCTGATCGACCATTCGATCGCCACCGTGAACGCGGGCAGCGTGCTGACCAGCAATGCGGGCGCCACCATGACGGAAGTGATCGCCTCGGTGGCCCGCGTGACGGAAGTGATGGACGAGATTTCCTCCACCACGCGCGAGCAGAACCAGGGCATCGGTCAGGTCAACCAGGCCGTCATCCACATGGATGGCATCACGCAGCAGAACGCGGCGCTGGTGGAAGAGGCCGCGGCGGCGGCGGCCAACCTGGCGCAGCGCACCAACAGCGTGGCCCAGTCGATTGGCATCTTCAAGCTGAAAGCCTCGCCCAAGCGCAAGGCCACGGGCGTGGGCCGCAGCGTGGGCGCCGGCATGGCGTCGCGCGCCTTGCTGAAGGCACGCTAGCATGACTGCCCCGCCAGCGCACCGCTGGCGGGCTCACTTCTGTGGCCGGTACACCTCTGCGCTGCGCACCTTCTTCACCACACCATCCCCGCCAAACAGAATGACATATTCGCCCTGCGCGCCCGAGGTGGCCGGGTAGGTGTACATCCACACTTCATTGCCGCTGTCGAAACGGATGGACGTGCTTTCGCCGAGCGCGGCGCGCACCTGCTCGCGCGTGCTGCTGCCCGGCTGCACCGTCTGCTCCAGCGTTGCGTACGGTACGCTTCTGCTTGCCTGCAAGGCACGTGTGCCGGAACAGGCGGCCAGCAATGCCAGGGCACATACGGTCAGCCACTTCATGGCGCCACCTCGTCCATGTAAGTAAATTCCAGCAAGGTATCGTCGGGCCAGCCGGCGTCCCACAGGGGCGCGTAATACGTGCGGTCAAGCAAGACCTGGCAATCGCAATAGGGCAGCGAGGCCGGGGTTTGTTCGCCGCCCGCGTACAGCATGGTGAAGGGCAGGGCCAGGCGGCGCTCGCCATGCACGAGGGTGACGCCGAACAGGGGCCGCTCCGTGAAGAATAAATAGTTGCCGTCCGGCTCGGAACACACCTTGTCCGTGCTGTAGAGCATGCTGGAGAGCCAGGCGATGATCTGCGGGTCGTTCGAGATCAGGCCGGAATCCATGCCGGCGCGGCATTCCAGGCGCAGGTCGCCCAGGCGCCGCGTGCCGGGCGGCAAGCCGGGTGTGATCACCTGCGCGCGCCAGCTCATGGTGGTGGCCTTGCGGTTGGCGATCAGCACGGCATCCTCGCGCGCGGCCTGCGCATTGCGCACGGGGGCAAAGCTGTTGTCGTCGGCCAGGGGCAGGGGAATGCTGACCGTGTCGCCGGCGATGCGTAGCTGCACGCCCGTCATGTCCACGCCGGGCTGGCGCGGCAGCAGACGAAAGCGCAGGCTGGCCTGTGGCGCCAGCGCATGGTCGCGCTCGAAGCGGTCCACGCCCTGCAGCATCTTGCGGTAGGACTTGTCCACGGGGTCGCGCGTGGCGTCCACTTTTACCTGCGGCACGGGCGCGGTTTGCGCCAGCGCAAGAGTGACGTGGAGCAAGCTGGCGAGTAGCAGTGAAAGATGAATACGCATGGCTTGATGCTACGCCTTTTTGCGCGGCGGCCACGCACGGGTGGGGGGGGGGGCTCAGAGCCTATCCCAGTAGGGAGCGTCTTCTGCTGGCAGTCGATCAGGAGCGCGGACAAGGCGTGAGGCGGACGCGTGGCGAGCCACGCAATGACGAACAACGCAGTCCCCGCTTCTGAGGGGCGCCGGCAGGGGACGTATTCATCTGCTGGGATAGGTTCTTAGTATTCGCTATATTTGCGCGCATCGCCGCGCACCTGCTGCGCCGGATATTTCTGCGCGTTCAGCGTCATCTTTTCCAGCACGGCCGCGTGCAGGTCGACGCCGCTCTTGTCGGCAAGGCGCACCAGGTACATCAGCACGTCGGCCAGTTCATGGCGGATGCCCGCGCGCTTCGCTTCGTCCAGTTCCGCATCCGCGCCCGTGGCCAGCCACTGGTAGTGCTCGACCAGTTCCGCCACTTCCACGGACAGGGCCATGGCCAGGTTCTTCGGCGTGTGGAACTGGTCCCAGTCGCGCTCGTCGGCAAAGGCGCGCAGGCGCGCGCGGATGTCCAGCAGGCTGTCGGTGGGCGCGCTCATGCGGCGGCCTGCAGCGGTTTTTCCATGAAGACACTGAACGGATCGTCGGGATAGTCGCCGTACGGCCCGCGCCGCTGGTAGCCGTGGCGCGCGTACAGGGCGATGGCGTCGGGCTGGTGGATGCCCGTCTCTAGCGTCAGCAGGCGGCAGCCGCGCGCCAGCGCCTGTTCTTCCAGCAGGGCCAGCAGGCGTTTCGCCAGGCCCAGGCCACGGCTGTCCGGGTGCACATACATGCGCTTGACCTCGCCGAAAGCGGGCGTGACGACGATGGCGCCGCAGGCACGCGCCGCGCCGGCCGCATCGCGGGCGACGGCAAACAGCAGGGTTTCCGGCGGCAGCGATGCCAGGTCCAGCGCATACACGCACTCGGCCGGATACAGGGTTTGTTGATAGGCATCAAGCTCGGCGATCAGGGTTTGCACATCGGCTTGCTGCGGCGATTCCAGGAGAATTTGCATGGTGAAAGCAGGTAGACGGAGATTGCCCCCATGGTATCACTGCGGCCGCGCCAGGCGCAGCGACAGGCCGATGGGCGACATCACAAAGCCCATCAGTTCCTGCGCCTCGCCGCCATCGGGCGTGTCGACGCCGGCGATGTCGAAGCTGCCCAGCAGCATGGCCATGGCGATCTTGATCTCCAACAAGGCCAGGTAGCGTCCCGGACACGTGCGCAAGCCGGCGCCGAACGGCATCGAGGCGCGCTTGTTGTTCGCCTCGCCGCTCTGCGCCAGCCAGCGCTCGGGCTGGAACGCCTGCGCGTCGGGAAAGTGGGCGTCGGCGACAGTATCGTTGCGCATCACGCACCACACGAGGGTGCCGGCCGGCACGGCGATGTCGGCGATGACCGTGTCGCGCAGCGCTTCGACGGGCAGGAAGGGCGCCACGGGTTTCAGGCGCATGGCTTCGCTGGCGCAGGCGCCCAGGTAGTCGAGGCTATCCATCTGCTCGATCGTGAAGTGCGCCGCGTCGGGCGCCAGGCGCCGCACTTCCTCGCGCGCCCGCGCCAGGCTGCGCGGATGGCGCTGCAGCAGATAGATCATCCAGGAAATCGTGTTGGCCGTCGTGTCTTCGCCGGCCAGCAGCATGGTCAGCACATTGCCCGCCACGGCGCGGTCGTCCACGCCGCTGTCCTTTTCGTCGGCGGCGGCGATCATCGCTTCGAGCAGGTTGGGCGGACGCTCGCGGCGCGCCGGATCGTGCGCCATGCGCGTGCGCGCTTGCTGCACCAGGTCGGCCACGGCGGCGGAGAGGGCCGCCACGTCGCGGTCGAGGCGCCGGTCGATGGGCAGCTTGACGTAGCGCCAGTACGGGAACATCGACAGGCTGCGCCGCGCCACGGCGGGCAGGATGTCGTCCATGTGGCGCTGGATCACGTCCTCGCCCGATTCCAGCGTGTTGACTTCCGTGCCGAAGGCCAGCCCGGCGATGATGTCGACCGTATAGCGTTTCAGGTCGCCATCGAGATCGATGGCCTGGCCTTGCGTGGCGGCAAGATGCCAGCGCCGCCGCAGGCGCTGCGCCACCGATACCAGCGCCGGGAAGTAGGCCTTGATGGCGCCCGGCGCCATGCCGGCCATGACCATGCGGCGCTGGTTGCGCCACTGCGCGCCTTCGGCCAGGAACAGGCCGGGGATGCCGCCCATCTCTTCGGAGACGATGAAGCTGCTGAGCGGACGCCGGAAACCGTCGGGCCGGTCGCGCAGCACGGCGGCGACGGCCTCGCTGTCGGCCACCACCAGCACCAGCGTGCGGCCGAACCAGGCGCGCAGGTAGGGGCCGTAGCGCTGCACCCATTGCTCGACGTCGCGGTGGATGCGCGTGAGCTTGATTTGCAGGCTGTTGCCGACGATGGGCAGGGCGAACGGCCCCGGCAAGCGGCGGATCTGGCGCAAGGGCCGCGCGATGGCGGGCGCGGCGGCGTGGTCGAGTGGCGGCATGAACGTCTCCTGTCGATACGGTGAAAGTATGAGGATTGCTTGCAACAATAACCATACTCTACGCGATTGCGGCCTGCCTGTATTGAACGTTTACGACATCGTCGGGCGGCGAAAAATCCCGCTACAATGGTTGCCATGGCTTCCACACCGACTCCCGCCGCCACACCCGTCACGCGCCTGATCGCGCCGCGCACCGCGCTCGCTTCCTGCGTGCGCGCCTTCCTCGTGCGCGACACCACGCCTTGCGCGCCGCTGCCGCCGGCGCAGCGCCTGAACCGCTTTCCCGCCACGCCCATGTGTTGTCTGCTGTGGACCGTCGCGGGCGAGGTCGAGGCGGCGGCGCCCGGCCCCGACCTGCTGCAGGTGCGCATGCCGCCCGCCCTGTTCAGCGGCCCGCGCGGCTATCCGCTGGTCAGCTACAACCCCGGTCCCGTGCACTCGTTCATGGTGATGCTGTATCCGGCCGCCCTGCATGCGCTGACGGGCATCGACATGGCAGTCCTGTTCGACCAGGTGCGCCCGCTCGAACCGCTGTTCGACGTCGACTGGCTGGCGCTGTCCGACGCCGTGCTGGCCGCGCCCGACGACGCGGCGCGCATCGCGCTGGTGGAAGCGTTCCTGGCGCCGCGCTGGGCGGTGGCGCGCAAGAGCGGCGACCAGCCGGCCGGCGCCATCCAGGACTGGGTGCGCCGCCTGGGCGTGCAGGCGGCATCGATGGGCCTGGCCAGTGGCGCGCGCAATATCGAGCGCCGCATCAAGGCATGGGCCGGCCAGCCCATGCGCACCCTGCGCCGCATGCGCCGCGCGGAACAGTCGTTTCTCGACGCGCGAGAGGCCATGCTGCAAGGCAACGCCTCATGGAGCGATATCGCCTTGCAAGGTGGTTACGCCGACCAGGCCCATTTGTGCCGCGAGGTGCGCGCCATCACGGGCCTGAGTCCCACCGAACTGGCGCGCGCCAGCCGCGACGATGAAAGTTACTGGGTTTATCGTATATGGGCGTAGGTCGGGTGAAGTCCGGAGGAGCGTAAGCCGACGTTGGCGCGGTCGGTGGGGAGGTCGGATTACGCGGCGTTGCCGCTAATCCGGCCTACCGCTCGCCGTACACCTTTCCCTTGGACAAAGTCATCTCATGGTGCCCGGCGCCGGGAGCCAGCATGGGGAAGCAATTTTCCTCGCCATGCACGCGCACGTCGAGGAAGCAGGGGCCGTTCGAGGCCAGGCAGGCGGCCAGCGCCGCGTCGAGCTCGTCGCGCCGGCTCACCGTGTGCGCCTGCCAGCCGAACGCGCGCGCCAGGGCGACGAAGTCGGGCAGCGCTTCCGTATAGCTGTGGCTGTAGCGCCCGCCATGGATGAGTTCCTGCCACTGGCGCACCATGCCCATGTAGCCATTGTTCGACAGCACCACTTTCACGGGCAGGCGGTGCTGCACGGCCGTCGCCAGTTCCTGGATATTCATCAGGATCGAGGCGTCGCCGCTGACGCACACCACGCGGCGGTCAGGGTGGGCGACCTGCGCGCCGATGGCGGCCGGCAGCCCGTAGCCCATGGTGCCGGCGCCGCCCGACGTCAGCCAGCGCCCCGGCTGCTCGAAGCGCAGGTGCTGCGCGGCCCACATCTGGTGCTGGCCCACGTCGGTGGAAACGATGGCGTCCTGCCCGTCCAGCGCCGCCTGCAGCCGCTGCATCAGCGCCTGCGGCGCGATCACGTCCGGCGTGTCGTCGAACGCCAGGCAATCCTGCGCGCGCCAGCCGTCGATGCGCTGCCACCACGGCTGGCGGTCCGCCAGCAGCCGGCCGCGCAGCTGCGCCAGCAGGGCATCCAGTATGGGCGCACAATCGCCGCGCAGGGCCACGTCGGCGCGCACCACCTTGCCAATCGACGCCGGATCGATATCGACGTGGATGATTTTCGCGCCGGGACAGAAGGCGTCCAGTCTGCCGGTGACGCGGTCGTCGAAGCGGGCGCCGACGCAGACGATCAGGTCCGCGTGGTGCATGGCCAGATTCGCTTCCAGCGTGCCGTGCATGCCCAGCATGCCGAGGAAGGCCGGGTGCGAGGCGGGAAAGGCGCCCAGGCCCAGCAGGGTCAGGGTGCACGGCGCGGCCGCCAGTTTCACCAGTTGCCCGAAGGCGGCGCAGGCGGCGGGGCCGGAGTTGATGAGGCCGCCGCCGCCATAGAACACGGGTTGGCGCGCGCCGGCGATCAGGCTGGCGGCCCGTTCGAGGTCGGCGAGCGCGGGCAGGGGCGTGGCGATGGCGGCGATGGGCGGCAGCGCTGCCCCGTGCGCGACGGGCGCCAGCTGCAGATCCTTGGGAAAGTCGATCAGCACGGGGCCGGGCCGTCCCTGCGTGGCTTGCGCGTAGGCCTCGCGCACGACGGCCGCCGTTTCATCGGCCGTGCGGATTTGCCGGTTCCACCTGGTGACGGGGCGCGAAATGCCGAGCGCGTCGCATTCCTGGAAGGTGTCCGTGCCGATGCTGGTGGTGGCCACCTGGCCGCTGATGCAGATGACGGGAATCGAATCGCACAGGGCGTCGAGCAGTCCCGTGGTGGTATTGCTCATGCCGGGCCCGGACGTGACGAAGACCACGCCGGGCCGGCCCGTGCTGCGCGCATAACCTTCGGCCGCGTGCACGGCCGCCTGCTCGTGGCGCACCAGCACATGGCGCAAACGCGGCTGCGCGTGCAGCGCGTCGTACAGGGGCAGCACGGCGCCGCCCGGGTAGCCGAAGACGGTGTCGACGCCCAGCGCCAGCAGGGTGTCGATCAGCACGCTGGCGCCGTTGCGCGGCGCAGGGGAAGAGGAGGGCGGGGCGAGGAGGGCGGCGTGGTCGGGTTTCATGGCCTTATTTTCTGCCTGATGCCACAGAAAAGGCTGCTGGTTTTCTCGTATAAAATGCCGTATTCAGCAAAATTTGCTGTTCAAATAGAGGAATGCAGAATGAAGCTCGATAAATTCGACCTCGCCATCCTGACGGCCCTGCAGCAGGATGCCCGCATCAGCCTGCACGACTTGAGCGCCAAGGTGGGGCTGACGTCGTCGCCGTGCTGGGCGCGCATCAAGCGCATGGAGGAAGACGGCGTCATCGAGGGCTACACGGTGAACGTGAACGCGGCCAAGGTGGGGCTGGCCGATACCGTCATCGTGCAAGTGACCCTGGACGACCATTCCGACCAGGCCCTGTTCGAGTTCGGCCACGCGCTGGCCATGATCCCGGAAGTGCTGGAAGCGTTTCTTGTTTCCGGCGACTACGATTACTATCTGCGCATCGCCGTCAGCGACACGCGCGACTATGAACGCCTGCTGCGCGAGCGCCTGTACAAGATTCCCGGCATCCGCCACAGCAAATCGAGTTTTGTCTTGCGCCAGCTCAAGCAGAGCTATTTGCCGCTGCAGCGCTGAGTATCCCGTCCATATCCTGCACGGCGGGAGTTTTTCCCTAGTCCATCCCCTGGTGGCTGCCCGATACTGGGCAGTAATAAAAACCACTATACAACGGGGACCTGCATGAAACCGACCGTATTTGCCGCCGCCGCCCTGGCCCTGTGCCAGGCGCACGCCGCCGAGCCGGCTGCCGCCAGCCTGGCCGCGAACCTGGCCACCTCGGGCGATTTGCCTGTCGTCATCATCACGGGCAGCATGCCGCTGCCCACCGTGGAGCAGGCGCGCGATGCCATCGCCGCGCCCGTGCAGACGGCCGACGCGCAGCAGATCGCGCGCAGCGGCGCGCTGGACCTGTCGGCCTTTCTGCGCCGCAACCTGGGCAGCGTGGTCGTCAACGAGGTGCAGAACAACCCGTTCCAGCCTGACGTCAGCTACCGCGGCTACACGGCGTCGCCATTGCTGGGCACGCCGCAGGGCCTCTCCGTCTACCTCGACGGCATGCGCTTGAACCAGCCGTTTGGCGACGTCGTCAGCTGGGACCTGATCCCGCGCATGGCAATCGCCTCGCTGACCCTGATGCCGGGCTCGAACCCGCTGTTCGGCTTGAACACCCTGGGCGGCGCGCTGGCCATCCAGAGCAAGGATGGCAGGAACAGCCCCGGCACGGCCGTCGAGGCGCGCCTGGGCGCCAATCAACGGCGCGGCGTGGAGTTCGAGCACGGCGGCAGCAATGCGCAGGGCTGGCACTGGTATGTGACGGGCAACCGTTACAAGGAAGAGGGCTGGCGCGACGATTCGCCGTCGGACGTGCGCCAGGCCTTTGGCAAGCTGGGCTGGAGCGATGCGCGCACGCAGGTCGCCGCCACGCTGGCGCATGCGGACAATGCGCTGACGGGCAATGGCTTACAGGAACAGCGCCTGCTGGCGCGCGATTACCGCAGCGTCTACACGAAGCCGGACTTGACGCAGAACAGGGCGACCATGCTGAACCTGACGGCCAGGCACCAGGCCAGCGACAGCTTGCTGTTGTCCGCCAATGCGTATTACCGCAAGATCGACACACACACGTTTAATGGCGACCTGAACGACGAGTCGTTGGACCAGTCCGTCTACCAGCCGGGCGCGGCCGAGCGGGCCGCCCTGGCGGCGGCCGGCTATGCGGGTTTTCCCGCCAGCGGGGCGAACGCGGGCAACACGCCGTTTCCCAAGTGGCGCTGCATAGCCAATGTCTTGCTGAACGACGAGCCGGCCGAGAAATGCAACGGCATGCTCAACCGCAGTCATACGCAGCAGGACAACCATGGCTTTTCCGGCCAATTCACCTGGCTGGCCGGCGTGGCGGGCACGCGCCATGCCGTCACGGGCGGCGCCGCCTATGATGCGAGCCACGCCACGTTCCGCCAGACCAGCCAGTTCGGCTATCTGAATCCGGACCGCAGCATCACGCCCGTGAATTTCTTTGCCGACGGCACGCAGATCGACGACGATGGCACGCCCGTGGACAACCGCGTCGACTTGCGCGGGCGCATGCGCACATGGAGCGTGTATGCGAGCGACAGCATGGCGTTCAATCAAGACCTGACCCTGACCGTGTCGGGCCGCTACAACCGCAGCACGGTGCGCAACCGCGATGCCATCACGCCCGGCGGCGGCAGCGGTTCGCTCGACGGCGACCACCGCTACAGCCGCTTCAATCCCGCCATCGGCCTGGCCTACGCGCCGGCCGCGGGCAGCAGCGCCTACCTCGGCTACAACGAAGGCAGCCGCACGCCGACGGCCATCGAGCTCGGTTGCGCCGACCCGGAGAACCCATGCCGATTGCCGAACGCCATGGCCGGCGACCCGCCCCTGAAACAGGTGGTGACGAAGACGTGGGAAGCGGGCGTGCGCGGCCAGTGGGGCAGCATGGCGAAGTGGAGCGCGGGCGTATTTCGCGCGGAAAACCATGACGACATCCTGTTCGTGGCCGACAACCAGGCCGGTTTCGGCTACTTCAAAAATTTCGGCAAGACGCGCCACCAGGGCGTGGAACTGGCGCTCGATGGCAAGGAAGGGGGACTGGATTTCGGCGTCAACTACACGTGGCTGCAGGCAACGTACCAAAGCCGCGAAACCGTCAACGGCAGCGCCAACAGCAGCAGCGATGCGGAAGCCCCCGGCCTGGAAGGCCATATCGTCATCGCGCCGGGCAACCGGATTCCCCTGACGCCCAGCCATCTCCTGAAGGCGCACGTGGATTACGCGGGCGGACGCGACTGGACGCTGGGACTGGCCATGACGGCCGTGTCGGGCGCGTATGCGCGCGGCAATGAAAACAACCGGCACCAGCCGGGCGGCGCGTCCTACCTGGGCGCGGGCAAGAGCGGCGGCTACGCCGTGGTCGAGCTGAATGGCAGATACCAGCTGACGCCCCGGCTCAGCGTGTTTGCCCAGGTGAGCAACCTGTTCGACCGCAAGTACGCCACGGCCGCCCAGCTGGGCGCGACGGGTTTCGACGCCAACGGCAACTTCGCCGCGCGGCCGCTGCCGGCCGTGGGGGGCGCATATCCGATGGTCAACGCGACCTTTTATGCGGCCGGCGCGCCGCGTGCGATCAATGTGGACATGCGTTACGCGTTTTAAGGGTGGATGTGTTCGATGACGCGATGGCGCAGCGCCAGGTGGACGAGGGCGGCGGGACCGGCCACGTCGAGCTTGTCCCTGATGCACGTCTGGTGGTTGGCCACCGTCTTGCTGCTCAGGTGCAGCAGGCGGGCGCAGTCGGCGGCGCTGCGACCTTGGGCCAGCAGGCGGAAGATTTCGAACTCGCGCTGGCTCAGGCTGCTCAAGCGCTGCATTTCCGCGCCGGCCGTGTCATGCCGCACGCCGGGCGCGCTGTGCGGGTCCAGGTAGCGGCGGCCCGCATGGGCGGCGCGCACGGCTTCGACCAGGTGCTCCGGATCGGCCTGCTTGCTGACGAAGCCGCAGGCGCCGCCGTCGAGCGCGCGCGCGATCAGCTGGGGCGTGTCGTGCATGGTGAACACCAGCACGCGGGCGCCGGCGTCGCGGGCGATCAGCTTGCGCAGCAATTCCAGGCCGCCGATGCCGGGCATGGACAGGTCCGTCACGCAGACGTCGGGCGCGTGTTGTCCATGCAGGGCATACGCCGCCTCGCCATTGCCCGCTTCGGCCACGACGGCGATATCGGCGCCCTGTTCCAGCAGGCGGCGGTAGCCCGAGCGCACGACCGGGTGGTCGTCGACCAGCATCACGCGGATCGGCCGCGCGGCCACGCCGATGCCCGTGCTCATGCGGCCCACCGTGGCGCGACGCCCGCCAGCGGCATCGCCACTTCGATGCGCAAGCCACGACCCAGCGTGCTGATCCAGTGGATATGGCCGCGCAGGCCCGCCACGCGCTCGCGCATGCCCAGCATGCCGAAGCCGCCAGCTTCCGTTTTGTCCTGGCGCAAGCCATGGCCATCGTCTTCGATGGCCAGGTGCAAGGTGCCGTGCGCATCGGCGCGCAATTCCACCGTGGCGCGGCGGGCGCCCGCGTGCCGCGCCACGTTCGTCAAGCCTTCCTGCACCAGGCGGTAGATGGCGATGGCCGTGCCGTCGTCGAGGTCGGCCGGAATGGCGTGCGGCGCGAAATGGCAGGCGATGCCGTGCTGCGCGGCCCAGCCGTCGCACAGCGCCTGCAGGGCCGCCTCCAGGCCCTGGCTGTCGAGCACGGGCGGGCGCAGCCGGCGCAGCATGCTGCGCACCATCGCGTGCAGCGCTTCGGCGGCGCCGGCGATACTGGCCGCGCTAGCTTGCACATTGGCCTGGTCGCCGGCACCGGCGCGCAGGATGTAGCTGGCGGCCGCGCGGATGGCCGTGCAGTTTTGCCCCACTTCATCGTGCAATTCACGCGCCAGCGCACAGCGCTCGTCTTCCTGGGCGCGCAGCAGGCGCTGCGTCAGGGCGCGGTTGTGCGCCAGCAGGGCGGCCACCTGGCGCCCGCGCCACAGGGCGCAGCCGGCCAGCGCCAACGCCAGCAACAGCAGGCTCAGGGCCAGTTCATCGAGTTGCCAGTGTTCCTGGCGCCGCAGCGCATGCGCCAGCCGCTCGGCCAGGTCCAGCCTGGCGGCCAGCAGGAAAAATGCCAGCGCCAGCGCCAGCGTGCCGCACAGCAAAACGGCCCGGCGTGGCCGGGAGCGCGCGCTTGCCTGGGCGCCAAGTTGATCGTATTCCATGATGCACGCTCCCTGAGCACGGTAATGCCGAGGTTGTGCAATCTTCATGCCACCGGCCGTGGGGCGGGGCCGGCGCGCGAAGGGGCCGTGATGCCTGTTCCAGGATGGAACAGGTGTACCGCGATGTGACGCTGCGCCGCACCGACGCGAGGTGGCGCCGCGATCCGGCCATGACGCCAGGCGCGGTTTTCGAGCTTATCCGAAGTTGTGTCCGCATGCCGGTGCGCACGTTTGACGACAAGGAAATTGTTGTTTGAATGTAACGTCGAGAATGGACAAACTTTCATAGGGAAAACAAAACAAAGTTTCGGGAAGTTAGATAAAAAATAAATAAACGATATTAAAAATATGTTATTTGTTTTATGTGATTTGCTATATTTGTTGACACTTTTGTGAAAAAGCTGAAAGCGGGCACAGACCTGCCGACCTCTCTATCCACAACAATCAAGGGAATAGAATGAATCGCTCATCGTATGCAGCGCGGGTATCGCCCGCCGCTCCTCACCCATCCGCTACCCGCGGTCGCAAAACCCTGTTTTCCGCTCTTGCCACGCTGGCGCTGCTATCCGCGGCACCGGCCATGGCGGATGTCATCAGTTTCGACTCGCTGCGCCCCGATATTTATGCAAGCGGCCAGACGCTCAATACGTCGAGCTACAACCTGCTGTTTCTTGCCGATCCGACCACGGCCGCTGGCGGCGGCGTCAGCGGCGTGGGCGCCATCCTCGATGGCCGCGCGGCATCCTCGTGCGATATCGCCGCTTGTCCGCAAGGCGGCACCGGCAACTACCTGGCCATCCTCAACGATGGCGGCGTGAATTTTTCCCGTGCCGACCACCAGGCTTTCAGCCTCACCGGTTTCGACTATTCCTTCATCGCTCCCATCTCCGGCTTGCCGAACCAGAATTGGGGCCAGCTGCAGCTGAGCGGTACCCTGACCAACGGCCAGGTGATCAATACCTCGCTGGCGTTCCCGGGCCAGGGCAGCGATGGCAATTACTATTTCCAGAGCGCCTCGCTGTTGAGCGGCTTCAGCAATTACGCCTTCACGGGCCTGACTTTCAATGCCTGCATCTTCAACGAGAGCGGCATTTGCAGCAACTCGCTCGATTTCCCCGCGTTTAACCAGGGCCAGTTCGCGCTCGACAACATCAATGTCAGCGCCGTGCCGGAACCGTCGACCTACCTGCTGCTGCTGGCAGGACTGGGCGCCATCGGCATGGTCTCGCGCCGCCGCGCCGCCAAGGCCGTCGCCACCGCCACCGTGCAAGGAGCCTGAGCATGAAATTACGTCCCGTCTCGCTCGCCATCCTCATGCTGGCAGCCAGCCTTGCCCAATCGGCACAGGCCCAGGAACGCCGCTCCTACATCGTGCAGCTGGCCGACAAGCCGGCCGCCAGCTACACGGGCCAGGTCGATGGCCTGGCCGCCACCCAGCCGGCGCCCGGCGCGCGCATCAATGTGGGCGCCGCCGATGTGCAGGCTTACCTCAGTTATCTCGACACCAAACAGGCCGCCGTGGCCGAAACCGTCAGCGCGGCCGAAATCACGCACCAGTACAACGTCGTCTTCAACGGCTTTTCCGCCTTGCTGACGGACGATGAAGTGCGGGCGCTGAAGAAAAACAGCGCCGTGCTCAACATCAGCGCCGACTCCATCCTGCAGCTCGACACCAGCTACACACCCAGCTTCCTGGGCCTCGACAAGCCGGGCGGCATCTGGGAACAGCTGGGCGGCAAGACGCATGCGGGCGAAGACATCATCATCGGCATCGTCGACAGCGGCATCTGGCCCGAGAACACGGCGTTTGCCGACCGCCTCGACGAGAATGGCGTGCCCAGCCACAGCGGCAATAACGTCGTGTATGGCGCGCCGCCGGCCAGCTGGCAGGGCAGCTGCCAGACGGGCGAAGGCTTTTCCGCAGACAATTGCAACAATAAGCTGATCGGTGCGCGCTTTTACCGCGCCGCCACGTCGGCACTGCACTGGACGGAATTCCGTTCGCCGCGCGATTCCGTGGCCGGTCTGACGGGCCATGGCGGACACGGCACGCATACGGCATCGACGGCCGGCGGCAACAATGGTGCCATCGCCACTTCGGGCGGCGTGTCGCTGGGCAAGGTGTCGGGCATGGCGCCGCGCGCCCGCATCGCCGCGTACAAGGTGTGCTGGACGGCCGCCTCGACGGGCCGCAACGGTTGCGCCACGGCCGACAGCGTGGCCGCCATCGACCAGGCCGTGAAGGATGGCGTCAACGTCATCAATTTCTCGATCGGCCCGAATGCGGGCGGCGGCGCGTTTGACGAAGCGACGGAACAGGCTTTCCTGGGTGCCGCCAACGCGGGCGTCTTCGTCGCCACCTCGGGCGGCAACTCCGGCCCGGCCACGCCGGCGCCCGATGTGCCGGCGCCCGTGTCGCACATCAGCCCATGGCTGGCGACGGTGGCCAACTCCACCCATAACCGCCTGTATGCGGGCAATGTCATCCTCAGCAACGGCAGCAAGATCGAGGGCGCCTCGAGCAATGCGAACACGCCGGCGCTGCCGTTGATCCGTTCGCGCGACGCGGGCCTGGCCGGCGTCTCGCCGACGGACGTCAACCTGCTGCGCTGCTATGGCGCGGCCGACGCCACGTCCGCCTATCTCGACCCGGCGAAGGTGGCGGGCAAGGTGCTGGTATGCGACCGCGGCGGCAACGTGCTGGTCAACAAGAGCGGCAATGCGAAGACGGCTGGCGCGGCGGGCATGATCATCGCCAACGTGGCCGGCGGCGCCAACACCATCATCAACCAGGCGCACGTGCTGTCTACCGTGCACCTGGCGCAGGCGCAGGGCGATGCGCTTAAAGCCTTCATGGCCGGCAACCCTGACGGCACGGCGGCGCTGGGCGAAGTGCATACGATCGCCGACACCACGGTGCTGGCGCCTATCGTCAGCGACCGTTCCTCGCGCGGACCGAACGTGGCCAACGCCAACATCCTGAAGCCGGACCTGTCGGCGCCCGGCACCAACGTGCTGGCCGGCGTGACGGCCGACCTGACGCAGGCGCAGCGCGATGCGGTGGCGGCGGGCGGCGTGGCGCCAGTGGCGGAATGGGACTTCTATTCCGGCACCTCGATGGCCAGCCCGCACGTGGCCGGCGTGGCGGCACTGCTCAAGCAGCAGCATCCGGACTGGTCGCCCGCGGCCATCAAGTCGGCGCTGATGACGACGGCGTTCAGCACCTATTCCGACGGCTTGAACGGTTCCGTGTCCTGGGATGCCACGGCGAAGACCTCGGGCCAGTTGCCATGGGGACAGGGCGCCGGCCATATCGCGCCCAACAGCGCAGCCGATCCGGGCCTCGTGTATGACCTGTCGGAAATCGACTATGCGCGCTTCCTGTGCGGCCTGAATATCCGCACGCAGTATTCCGCCAATTGCGCCACCACCGGCACCATCGCCGCCTACAACCTGAACCTGCCGTCGCTGACGGCGGCCAATGTGCTGGGCACGCAAACGCTGACGCGCACGGTGACGAATGTGGGCAGCAGCAGCGCCGTGTACACGGCCTCCGCCAGCCTGCCCGGTTACACGGTGGCGGTCACCCCGGCGAGCCTGAACCTGGCGCCGGGCGCCAAGGCGCAGTTCCAGGTCAAGCTGACGCGCACCACGGCGCCGGCCGATACCTGGGTGTATGGCGCCTTGAGCTGGACGGATGGCACGCACACGGTGCGCAGCCCGCTGACGGCGCGCGGCACGGCACTGGCCGTCTCGCCGCTGGTCAGCAGCGAAGCGGCCACGGGCAGCAAGGTGCTGACCCTGGGCACGGGCTTCACGGGGCCGCTGGTCGGCATCAAGTCGGGCCTGATCGAAGCCGTGCGCCAGACGCGCACGATCGGCCAGGCATCGACGGGCGCCGCCGCATCGGCCGCCTGCAAGGCCGGTGGCGGCACGGGCGTCAATGTGCATAACGTGGTGATCCCGGCGGGCACGCTGGCCGCGCGCTTCGCCACCTACGACGCGGAAACCTCGGGTGGCGAAAATACCGACCTCGACATGGAGGTGTACAACGCCGCCAACGTGCTGGTGCGTAGCAGCGGCAATCAAAGTTCCAACGAAATGGTGGAACTGCGCCTGCCTGCCGCCGGCACGTACAAGGTGTGCCTGATCGGCTTTGCGCCGCAAAACGGCCAGGCCACCTACACGCTGTCGTCGTGGGTGCTGGCGCCGGGCGTTGCCAACGGCGGCTTCAAGGCGCTGATGCCGGGCACGGCCTTCACGGGCGGCACGGCTTCCGTGTCCCTGGGCTGGTCCAACCTGGCGGCCGGCAAGCGCCACCTGGGCGCCGTCGGCTATCAGGTCGCTGGCGTGGTGCAGGGCGTGACGGTGGTCGAGGTCAATACCGATGATCCCGTGCCGCTGTTCCAGAACGCGCGCGGCGACAAGCAGGCGCTGGCGCAATAAACGCGGCTTGATTGAGCGCAAGGCGTGCCTCCGGGCACGCCTTTTTTTATGGGCGGCCCCCGTTCGCCAGGAATAGCGCTTGCGCGGCGTCGGCGGCGCCGGTATCTTGTCGGTCAGCCATGGCTTTGTGGCCTGGCATTCTTGGGGAGTCGCGCGTGACCAGTTTCCGCACCAATACCGACCGCCTGCTGGAAGTGCGCCTGCAGGATGAAAAAGTGCTGGCCATCGCCGGCGCCATGGTCGCCTATACGGGCAGCATCAAATTTGAAAAATCCCTGCTCGGTGGCGAGGGCATCCTTGGCGCGCTCAAGCGCAAGGTGACGAACGAAGGCATGCAGGTGATGCAGGCGTCCGGCAGCGGCACCGTGTTTTTCGCACAGAATGCGGCGGAAATCACCGTCATTGCGCTGGCGGGCGAAAAGCTGACCATCGAAAGCAGCAGCCTGCTGGCCTACGACACGAGCCTGAAGACGGGCACCAGCTTTGCCGGCCTGCGCGGCGCCAGCTCGGGCCAGGGCCTGTTTTCCACCACCGTCGAAGGCCATGGCAACCTGGCCGTCATTTCGCGCGGCAACCTGATCATGCTGGAAGTGACGCCCGCGCACCCGCTGCGCGTGGACCCGGACGCCTTCGTCGGCTTCAAGGGCGACATCCGCCAGGAATTCGTCTTCGACGTCAATTGGCGCACGATGATCGGCCAGAGTTCGGGCGAGTCGTACCAGCATAAATTCACAGGCCAGGGCGTGGTGTTCATCCAGCCCGCCGAACGTTAAGCCAGCGAGGATCAGCGATGCCTGTCTATCAGCAAATCAATGAAAAGATGCTTGAGGTAAAACTCAGCAATGAAGAAGTATTCGCGCGCAAGGGCGCCATGGTGTCTTACCAGGGCGACGTCGCGTTCAGCCGCTCGTTCCTGGCGGGCCAGGGCGTGCAAAGCCTGGCCATGCGCGCCGTCACCAATGAAGGCTACGCGCTGATGTCGGCCACGGGCCGCGGCAGCGTGTTTTACGCGCACGCGGGCCTGTTCGTCACCATCATTCCCGTGCGCGGCGAAACCTTCTATGTGGAAAGCGACTCCTTGCTGGCCTTCGATGCGCGCCTGACGGCCGGCACCATGTTCCTCGGCAACCAGGGCGGCGTGCAGGGCATAGTGCGCGGAATGGCTACGGGCCAGGGCTTGTTTACCACCACCTTCCAGGGCACGGGCGAAGTGGCGATCCTGTCCGACGGCAATGCCATCGGCTTGCCCGTCACGCCGGACGTGCCCGTGTTTGTCGATCCGCAAGCCTATATCGGCCACACGGGCCAGCTGAACTCGACCATCGTCACGGACTTGAACTGGAAGACCTTTGTCGGCCAGGCGTCGGGCGAATCGTACCAGGTGAAGTTCACGGGCCAGGGCACGGTCTACATCCAAGCGAGCGAAAGGTAAGCCATGACGATTTACACCCCCGATACCTTGCCGAAAAACGATAACCTGAACCGTTTTTCGTATGTCATCGACGTCAAGGAACAGATCTTCATTCGCAAGGGCAAGATGATCGCCTTCTATGGCGAACTGCGCTTCGAAGCCATGGGCAGCAGCGTGCTCGACCTGATCGTGCGCAATGCCTTCAATGCGCCGAAATACATCCACCACTTTGTCGTGGCGCAAGGGCAGGGCCAATTGATCCTCGGCGACAATGGCAACGACCTGGCTTGCTATGACCTGGACAATGCCAACATGACCATCCGCGCGAAAAACCTGCTGGGGTTTACGAAGGATGTGATTTGCCAGGAATCGACCCTGCCCGGCTACCTCACCATGATCGGCACGGGTAAGGTGATCGCCTCGTCGAACGGCCCCGTGCACTTCCTCGAACTGCCGTGCCGCGTCGACGAGCAGGCCGTGCTGGGCTGGGCCGATTGCCCGAGCCCCTCCTACCATTACGATTACGCCCACGTGCAGGGCTGGGCCTCGGCGGCCGGCGCGCTGACGGGATTTACCCTGTCGGGCGAGGAAAAGCAGATCGACTTCACGGGCGCCGGCACGGTGCTGGTGCAGTCGTCCGAGCTGGACGTGACGGGCAGCTCCACCCTGATGCAGCTGCTGTCGCAATTGCCGCTGCTGGGCAAGGAAGACCTGGGCAAGCTGAGCCTGTCCGTGCAGCAGCAGATGAAGGACGGCCGTTAAGCGCACGAAGTCCAGGCGTCCCTGACAGCACCGTCGCGGGCGGAAGGGAGGGGCGGCCGGTGCTGGAGCACGGGGCCGCCGAGGCAGTGCGCATCGCAGGCTGCCTATGCCGACGCGCAGCAGCTGCGGTCAGGTATTCACGGCCGCGCCCAGCCGGGCGGCCGCTTTTCCAAAAAGGCCGTGACGCCTTCCTCCGCATCCTCTTCCATCATATTGCGCGCCATCACGTCACCCGCATACGCATACGCGTCGTCCAGCGGCAGCTGGCGCTGGCGGTAGAACATGGCCTTGCCGTAGCGGATGGCCGTCGGGCTTTTCGCCATGATCTGCTGCGCCAGGCGCGCCACGGCGTCGTCGAGCGCCGCGTCGGCCACCGTTTCGTTAATCAGGCCCCAGTCGGCTGCCGTGTCGGCGTCGATGAAGCGGCCCGTCACCAGCATGTCGAAGGCCCGCTTGCTCGACACGTTGCGCGACAGGGCCACCGATGGCGTGGCGCAGAACAGGCCCACGTTGATACCGGAGACGGCAAAGCGGGCCGATGCGCCAGCCACGGCCAGGTCGCAGCTGGCCACCAGCTGGCAGCCGGCCGCCGTGGCGATGCCATGCACGCGGGCGATGACGGGCACGGGCAGGGCCTGGATCGCCTGCATCACGCGCGAGCATTGGGCGAACAGGGTTTGATAGTACGCAAGCTGGCGCGTGGCCTGCATCTGGCGCAGGTCATGGCCCGCGCAAAAGGCTTTGCCTTCGGCCGCCAGCACCACGCAGCGCACGTGCGGCTGGCCGGCGATGAGGTCGAGTTCCGCCTGCAACGCCGCCAGCATGGCTTCGGACAGGGCGTTGAACTGCAGCGGGCGGTTCAGGCGCAGGGTGACGAGGCCGTCCTCGTCCTCGCGCAGCACGAGCGGCGCCTCGGTATCCGGTGTTGCGGTCATGCGGTCTCCAGTGGCCTGATGGCCTTGTTTTTTCAGGAAAGCTTACTTGGCGGCGTTGACGCTGCCGATGCCGGCGATCGACTTGTGCACGATCTTCGGCTTGCCGTAATAGGTGAGTTCGCCCATGCCGCGCACGACGGCGTTCAGTTCGCCCGAGGAATACACCTTGACGGAGCCGATGCCCTCGAAATTGACGTCGACGTTTTTCGCCAGCAAGGCTTTCGTATCGACTTCGCCCACGCCTTGCGCCTTCAGGCGCAGCCAGTCGACCTGGCCATCGGCGGCCAGGCGGCCCGCGCCCTTGTAGCTGATATCGACGCGTGGACCATTGAGCTTGGTCAATATCTTCTCGCCCGCGCCTTCCGCGATCAGCTTGCGCAAGGTCGGCATGGTGATGATGACGCGCGGATCGCCCTCCGTTTTCTTGATGTTCTTGTCCTTCATCGAGATTTTCAGTTCGCCATCGACCACTTCCGTGATGACGCCGCTGAGGAACTTCTGGTCGCCGCGCAGCAGCAGGCTCTGCTCCTTGCCCGATTCGACTTCAATGCTGATGGGGCCGCGGATATCGATGGCATTGAAGGCGCCCACGGCGCGCGTCTGCTCGTCGGCATGGGCGAGGGAAGCAAGGGAGAGGACGGACAGCAGGAACAGATGGCGCATGGCGATTTCCTTGTATAGTTGATCAGTGTATTCTAGGGCGCAAGTTCTCCCGCAGGGAGAAATTTGCGATGAACTGCACAAATCGCGGCATGGAAGAGACAAGGCCGCCGCTGGCCTGCCGCGCGCCCGGCATGGCGCCATTGGTCTATGCTATGGCCTACCAAGTCCAGGAAGACTAGATGAAAAATTACCACAAAGAAGATTATCCCGTCGCCGACATCCGCCGCTTCCTCGAACCGGGGCCGGTGGTGCTGGTCAGTTCCACGTGGAAGGGCGAGAGCGATGTCATGACCATGGGCTGGCACATGCTGATGGAATTTACGCCATCCTTGCTCGGCTGTTTCATTTCCGACGCCAATCACAGCTATGAAATGATCAAGCGCAGCATGGAATGCGTGATCAACCTGCCGACGGCCGACATGGTCGACCAGGTGGTGGCTATCGGCAATTGCAGCGGCGCCGACACGGACAAGTTCACGGCCTTCGGCCTGACGCCGCAGCCGGCCGAGCAGGTGGGCGCACCGCTGATCGCCGAGTGTTACGCGAACTTCGAATGCAAGCTGGCGCAGGTGGCGGGCAACCCGAAAGGGGGCTTCTTCATCTTCGAGTGCGTGAAGGCCCACGTGGCCACCTCGCCCAAGCTGCCCGAAACCCTGCATTACCGCGGCAATGGCGAGTTCATGGTGTCGGGCCGCACGATCAGCCGCAAGAGCCTGATGAAGCCCGAAATGTCGTAGGTCGGACTAGCGCGGCAACGCCGCGCGTAATCCGACGTCACCACTGGCCGCGCCAGCAAGGTTGTCGGATGACGGCGCCTTGCGCCTAATCCGACCTACGCTCAGATGACCCCTTGCGCCAGCATCGCATCGGCCACTTTCACGAAACCGGCGATATTCGCCCCATCCACATAGCTGACGGAACCATCGGCGCGCGTGCCGTACTGTTTGCACGCGGCGTGGATGCCTTGCATGATCTGCAGCAAGCGGGCATCGACTTCCTCGCGCGGCCACGACATGCGCGCCGCGTTCTGGCTCATTTCCAGGCCTGACGTCGCCACGCCGCCCGCATTGCTGGCCTTGCCCGGCGCATACAGCACGCCGGCCGCCTCGAAGGCCTTCGCCGCTTCGATGGTGGTGGGCATGTTGGCGCCTTCGGCCACGCACTGCACGCCGTTGGCGATGAGACGGCGCGCATCGTCGATGCCCAGCTCATTTTGCGTGGCGCAGGGCAGGGCGATGTCGACCGGGACATGCCATGGCGATACGCCCGCCTCGAAGCGGGTGCCCGTGCGTTCGGCGTAGTCGCTGACGCGGCCGTACAGGTGGTTCTTGATCTCCATCAAGATGGCCAGCTTTTCCGGCGTGAAACCTTCCTCGTCGATGACGGTGCCGCTCGAATCGGACAGGGTCACCACCCTGGCGCCCATGGCCATGGCTTTTTCCACCGCGTATTGCGCCACGTTGCCCGAACCGGAGACGGAGACGCGCATGCCTTCGAACGAGCGGCCGCGCGTTTTCAGCATTTCCTCGGCAAAATACACGGTGCCGTAGCCCGTCGCTTCCGGGCGCATCAGCGAGCCGCCGAAGCTGGCGCCCTTGCCCGTGAATACGCAGTCGGCGCGGTTGCTGAGTTTTTTCATCATGCCGGCCATATAGCCCACTTCGCGTCCGCCCACGCCGATGTCGCCGGCAGGCACGTCCGTATCCGATCCCACGTGGCGGAACAGTTCGCTCACGAAGGCCTGGCAGAAGCGCATCACTTCGCCCGGGCTCTTGCCCTTCGGATCGAAGTCGGAACCGCCCTTGCCGCCGCCCATCGGCAACGTCGTCAGCGCATTCTTGAACGTCTGCTCGAAGGCGAGGAATTTCAGCACGGACAGGGTGACGGACGGGTGGAAGCGGATGCCGCCCTTGTACGGCCCGATGGCCATGCTGTGCTGGATGCGGTAGCCGCGATTGACTTGCACCTGGCCATGGTCGTCGACCCACGAGACGCGGAACATGACCACGCGTTCCGGCTCGATCAAGCGTTCCAGCAAGCCTTGTTCCGCGTATTTCGGGTGCTGTTCCAGGAACGGCCACAAGCTCTCCATGACTTCGGTGACGGCTTGCAGAAACTCGGGTTGACCTGGATTGCGTGCGGCGACATGCTGGACATACTCGTGAGCAGATGCGTATTTCATCAGAATTCCATGGAGGTAATCGGTTATTTGGGCAACTATCATCGCAGATTTCGCACAAAAATAGTGCGGAAATTTGGTTTTGAGGGGTTTCTGCTACATTGTGGGGCGTTTTCCGCGGGCTTCTGCGGCCGCTGCAAGGGGAACTGGTCTGCCTGGAAACACTACCAAGTGACGCTGCCGTTTCGGCGTCACGCGAAGGCTGGCGCACGCCATGGCGCGCCGTTATCGCCATGTGGCGCTACCGGCGGTTACTGCCGCCATCGGGCGAGAGGCGCGCGCTTGCACGCAGCGGTCGCCGCCATATCCCGTGCAGAAATGACAACGCCAGCCCGCAGGCTGGCGTTGTCGCGTCTCATGCAGCTTGTCTGGCACACGCCAGGACCGCTATCAGCCCGCCATGCTGCGCAGGATCAAGCCCGTGATGTAGGCGCCATAGGTACCCAGCGCGTAGCCGAGCACGGCCAGCAGCACGCCGACGGGGGCCAGGGACGGGTGGAAGGCGCTGGCGATGACGGGAGCCGAGGCGGCGCCGCCGATGTTCGCTTGCGAGCCGACGGCCATGAAGAACAGGGGCGCGCGGATCAGCTTGGCGACGAGCAGCATCAGGCCGCCGTGCACGGCGATCCAGATCAGGCCCAGCAGGAAAAGGAAGGGCTTGTCGAACAGGGCTTTCAAGTCCATGTGCATGCCGATGGTGGCCACCAGCACGTACAGCATGGCCGAGCCGATGGTCGACGCGCCCGCGCCTTCCAGGCTGCGCGCCCGGGTAAAGCTCAGCAGCAAGCCGAAGGTGGTGGCGAGCACGACGATCCAGAAGAAGGTCGACGTCAGGCTGTAATCCTGCAGGCGCCATGCGGCCGGCAGGGTGCTGATCCAGCTGATGATGGGGCCGGCGAGGAAGTGCGACAGGCCCGTCACGCCCAGGCCGACGCCGAGGATGATCATGATGTCGGTGAGGTTGGCAACGCGCGCGTGCTGGGCGCGGTAGCTTTCGATGCTGTCCTTGAGCGCATTGATGGCCGTCAGGTCGGCACCGGTCCAGCGGTCGAAGGCGCCCGCGCGGCCGGCCAGGAACAGCAGCACGGCCGTCCAGACGTTGGCCACCAGCACGTCGACGGCGACGAACTGGCCAAACAGGGTGGCGTCCACTTCAAACACTTCCTTCATGGCGGCCTGGTTGGCGCCGCCGCCTATCCATGAGCCGGCCACGGTGGTCATGCCGCGCCACGTGTCGCCGGCCACGGTTTCCGGATGGATCAGGCGCAGTGCTTCGAACGAGACGAGGGCGCCCAGCATCACGCCCAGTGTTCCTGTGAGAAACATGATGATGGCCTTGGGGCCGAGGCGGATGATGCCGCCGAAATCGATGGCCACGCACAGCAGCACCAGCGCGCTGGGCAGCAGGTAGTCGCGCGCCACGGCGTACAGGCCGGAAGCGTTGCCGTCGATGATGCCAAACGTGTTGAGCAACGCCGGTATCAGGTAGCACATCAGCAGCGAGGGGATATAGGTGTAGAACTTTTTCCAGAAGCCGTCGGAGCGGGCGGCCGTCCAGAAGACGCCTCCCAGGGTCATGGCGAGCAGGCCGAGGACGACGGCGTCATTGGTGATCAGGGCGGTAGTGGCAGGTGGCATCGGGGATTCCGGTGAACGTGTCAGGGACGCACCGGGTGCCGATAACGGCCCCGGGCGCAGGGTGGCCGTATCGTATAGCAATGTTGAAGCCTAAACAAATTATTTAGGCAGTGCCAGGCGGAATTTTTCTTGTCAAATCAAACACTTACAAACTGGTCGCCACCCCGCGCCGCCGACTGGCGGTTACAAATAACGGGCCAGCAAGGCCTTGTCCAGCGCCCCGTCGAGTTCGATGCGCACGAAGTGGCCGCTGCCGGGCGCCACGCGGATCTCGCTGCCGTCATCGCTGAGCATGCGGGTAATGGTGACGTCGCGGTTGCCTCCCGGATGCACGGCCTCGAGGCGGTCGCCCACGGCGAAGCGGTTTTTCACTTCCACCCTGGCCCAGCCGTCCGTCACGCCCAGCACGTCGCCCACGTACTGGCTGCGATCCGCCTCGGAGGCGCCGCGCATGTAGTTCTGGTGCGTCTGCGTGTGGTGGCGCTGGTAGAAACCGTCCGTGTAGCCGCGGTTGGCCAAGCCTTGCAGCTGGCCCAGGAGACCGATGTCGAAGGGGCGGCCCGCCACCGCGTCATCGATGGCCTGGCGGTACACCTGCGCCGTGCGCGCCGCGTAGTACAGCGACTTGGTGCGGCCCTCGACCTTCAGCGAATCGACGCCGATGGCGACCAGGCGTTCGATATGTTCGACGGCGCGCAAGTCCTTCGAGTTCATGATGTAGGTGCCGTGCTCGTCTTCGATTATCGGCATCAGCTGGCCCGGGCGCTGCGCTTCCTCGATCAGGTAGGGCTGGTCGGCCAACGGGTGGCGCGGCTGCTGGTGCAGGGCGGAAAACGCGTTGTTGTCGGCCTCGGCCAGCGCCTGATGAAATTCCAGCGGCACCACCTGCATGCCGCCGAGGTCGCCGCTGGCGTCTTCCGCGGCATTTTTCACCTTGTAATCCCAGCGGCAGGAATTCGTGCACGTGCCCTGGTTCGGGTCGCGGTGGTTGAAGTAACCGGACAGCAGGCAGCGGCCCGAATAGGCGATGCACAGGGCGCCGTGGACGAACACTTCCAGTTCCATTTCCGGGCAGCGCTGGCGGATTTCCTCGATCTCGTCGAGCGACAGCTCGCGCGACAAAATCACGCGCGTCAGGCCCATGCGGTGCCAGAACTTCACGTCGGCCCAGTTGACGGCGTTCGCCTGCACGGACAGGTGGACGGGGATCTCCGGCCACTTGTCGCGCACCATCATGATCAGGCCGGGATCGGCCATGATCAGCGCGTCGGGCCGCATGGCGATCACCGGTTCCATGTCGCGCAGATAGGTCTTCAGCTTGGCGTTGTGGGCGAAGATATTGCTGGCGACAAAGAACTGCTTGCCGCGCGCATGCGCGCCATCAATTCCCTCCTGCAAGGCTTGCAAGGTCGAAAAATCATTATTGCGCACGCGCAAACTGTAGCGGGGCTGGCCCGCATAGACGGCATCGGCGCCAAAGTCGAAGGCGGCGTGCATCTTGGCAAGCGAGCCGGCAGGCAGGAGGAGTTCGGGAGCGTGGCGCATGGGCGAAGGGCAAAGCCGGCGATTGTAGGCGGGCTGGCGCCGTGGCGCCTTGCCTGGCGTCAAGGAATTGCCATTCCGCGCCGATGCTGGACTTCTCAGGCGTAAGGCGTGCCCGCCATGGCCGCGTCGAGGCCGGCATGGCCCCGTTCCACGATGGCGAGAAAAAGGCTTTTCGCCTGCTGCGCGTCGCCATGCTGGCGGAAGGCCCGGTGCGCCTCGATGAGGGCCGTGCTCCAGGTGGCCAGCAGCAGATGCGCCGCCAGCTGGGCCTGGGGATCGTGCGCCTCGCTCTGCGTGCTCTCGGCCAGCGCCGTCGCCACCACTTGCGCCAGCTCGTCGCGGATCGCCCGCGCCCGCGCTTTCAAGGTGTCGCTGCCCGCGATGGTGGCAATAAAACCCTGGCCGGCGGCGGAAAACGTGATGTAGGGACTGTCTTCGGCCACCAGCCGGTGCGCCAGCAGGCGCAGGGTGTCGAGGGGCGCCACGGCGGGATCGCGCTGGCGCAAGGCGGCGCGCAGCAGTTCGCGGCCTTCTTCCTCGCGGTCGAAGAACATGTCTTCCTTGCGCGGGAAGTGGTTGAACACCGTCATGCGCCCCACGCTGGCCGCCGCCGCGATCTCGTCCACCGTCACCTGGTCGAAACCGCGCACGAAGAACAATCGCGTGGCGACATTCGAGATGGCTTGCCGTGTGGCAAGGCGTTTGCGGGAGCGGAGGTCGGAAGGAATCGTCATGTTGCCGCGATCATACACGAAGTGTACTGAGTACAGATAACGCTTGATGGCACGGCAAGGCTGGGTATACTATTTATGTACTGAGTACATATTTAGATTGAGTATATGAAATTATCCATTTCCGTGGCGGCGCTGCCTGTCATCTTCGCCACCGTCGTGCTCGACGCCGTCGGCATCGGCCTGATCTTTCCCATCTTGCCCGCGCTGCTGCGCGACGTCACGCATGCCGACAACGTGGCGCCCTACATCGGCGTCATGACGGCCCTGTATGCGTTGATGCAATTTGTTTTCGCGCCCGTGCTGGGCGCGCTGAGCGACCGTCTGGGCCGGCGGCCCGTGCTGCTGCTGTCGCTGGCCGGAGCGGCCGTCAACTACCTGTTTCTCGCCTTTGCACCGAGCCTGTGGATGCTGTTGCTGGGGCGCGCCATCGCCGGGCTGACGAGCGCCAACGTTTCCGTGGCCACCGCCTACATCACGGATATTTCCGCAGAAGAAACGCGGGCGCGCCGTTTCGGCTTGCTCAACGCCATGTTCGGCGCGGGCTTCATCATCGGTCCCGTGCTGGGCGGCGCACTCGGCGACTACGGCTTGCGCCTGCCGTTCATGGCGGCGGCCGCGTTGAACGGTTGCAACTTGCTGCTGGCCTGGTATCTGCTGCCCGAATCACGCCACCCCTCGCGCACGCCGACGCGCGGGACGTTCGACCTGGCGGCGCTGAATCCCTTGCGGCCGCTGCGCTGGGTGTTTTCAGACAAGAGCTTGCTGCCGATCACCGTCATCTTCTTTACCTTCAGCGCGGCCGGCGAAGTGTATGGCGTGTGCTGGGCGCTGTGGGGCCACGACGCCTTCGCATGGAACGGGCTGTGGATCGGCCTGTCGCTGGGCGCATACGGCGTGTGCCAGGCGCTGGCCCAGGCCTTCTTGCCCGGCCCGGCCGTGAAACTGCTGGGCGAGCGCGCCACCATCCTGGCGGGCCTCGCCTGCGCCTGCCTCGCCTTGGTCGTCATGGCGTTCGCCAGCCAAAGCTGGATGATCTTTGCCATCATGCCCGTGTTCGCCCTGGGCGGCATCGGCGCGCCAGCCCTGCAATCGCTGGCGACGCGCCAGGTCGATGAAGGCCTGCAAGGGCAGTTCCAGGGCGTGCTGGCCTCGGCCGTGAGCCTGGCGTCGGTCTTCTGTCCGCTGGTGTTTTCCAGCATCTATTTTGGCGTGAGGGCGCACTGGCCCGGCGCGATCTGGCTGTCGGTGATCGCCGTGTATGTGGCCCTCGTGCCCCTCGTGCTGGGCTTGCGCCTGCAGAAGCCGGCGGCGGCCCCCGCTGGCTAGTGCGCGTGCGAGGCGCCGCTGCTGCCGGCCTGCCCGCTCATGGGCAGATGTTCGGGCGGCATGCCATCCTTGAACATCTGACGCAGCTGCTGGCGCAGCGCCGGCGTATCCTGGTGATGGTGTACCGAGACGGCGTGCTCTACCGCAATGCCCAGCAGCTCTTCCTCGCTGTCGGCCGAGATGGCCACCGAGCAATGCATGTCGCTAGGGAATTCCCGGCAATCGATGAATTTGCGTGTCATGATCGACTCCTTTCTGAATTGAGCGGGCACCGCACCCGCTCAATTCAGTATAGGCCGCAAACCAGCGAGGCCTAGGCCGCGCGGCTCTCGCCAGCCGGTTCGTCATCCAGCCGGTGCGCGGCGCCGCCGCCCTGTGCCTGCGGCGCCGCAGCGGGCGGAAAATCATCGACCTGGATCAGGCCATCGACCAGGCGCGCAAATTCCAGCAAGGTGTTGTGCTCCTGGCAGCTGACCGAGCTTGCCGCCTTGGCCGCCGCCAGCCACTGCTGCATGGCGTGCAGGCTTTGCGGCAGGTGCCTGAGGGCCGCACCTTCGGGCGTGTCTTTCAGGCGTTTTTCGATGTGCAGCACGTCCGGCAGCAAGGCCAGCGCCCGCTCGGCGCAGGCCAGCGGATCGCCGCCGTGGCTACCCTCGCTGGCGACATGGCCATCGGCCAGCAGGCGTTCGCGGTCGGCGCCGGCCGTTTGCATGGCGTGCGCCACCGCGCTGCCGAGTTCATCGGATGGCGGGCGGTGGGGCAGGCCGACGGGGAACAGCAGCACGCGCAGCAGCGCGGCCAGCACGCGCGCGGGGAAATTCTCGAGCACGCCCGTCAAGCCCTGCTGCGCCTTGAGCAGCGCGTCCTGCAGCGCCCAGTGCGCGTAGGGCAGGTCGGCCGGCGGCCTGCCATCGTCCTCGTAGCGCTTCAGCACCGCCGAGGCCAGGTACAGTTGCGACAGCACGTCGCCCAGGCGCGCGGACAGGCGCTCGCGCCGCTTGAGTTCGCCGCCGAGCACGAACATCGACATGTCCGTCATGACGGCAAACGCCGTCGACAGCCGCGTCAGGGCGCGGTAATAGGGCGCCAGCTCGGGCGCGCCGGCAGCGGGCACGGCGGCCAGGCGCGCGCCGCCCAGCCCGTACCACAGCCCTCGGGCCAGGTTGCCCAGCACAAAGCCGACGTGGCCAAAGAAGGCCGCGTCGAAATCGCGCAGCGCCTTGGCGTGGTCGCTTTCGCCCACGGCGGCCATTTCCCGGAGCACATACGGATGCGCGCGGATGGCGCCCTGGCCGAAGATGATCAGGCTGCGGGTGAGGATGTTGGCGCCTTCGACGGTAATCGCGATGGGAATCTGCTGGTAGGCGCTGGCGAGGAAATTGTTGGGACCGATGCAAATGCCCTTGCCGCCGAGAATATCCATGCCGTCATTGACGAGCGCGCGGCCCCGTTCCGTGACGTGGTATTTGACGATGGCGGAAATCACGGCCGGCTTCTCGCCCAGGTCGACGGCGTGCGCGGCCAGCGTGCGCGCCGCATCCATCAAGTACAGATTGGCGCCCATGCGGGCCAGCGCTTCCTGCACCCCTTCGAATTTGCCGATCGGCATGTTGAACTGGCGTCGCACGGCCGCATACGCGCTGGTGCCGCGCACGGCCATCTTGCCCATGCCGACGCTGGACGAGGGCAGCGAAATGGCGCGCCCGGCTGCCAGGCATTCCATCAGCATGCGCCAGCCCTTGCCCACTTGCGCCTGGCCGCCGATGACCCAGTCGATGGGAATGAAGACGTCCTGGCCCGAGGTGGGACCGTTCTGGAATACGGCATTGAGCGGGTGGTGGCGGCGTCCGATCACGACGCCGTCGTGGCTGGCGGGAATCAGGGCGCAGGTGATGCCGGGAGTGTCGTCCCCGGAGAGCAGGTGGTCGGGGTCGCTGGTCTGGAATGCCAGCCCCAGCAAGGTCGCCACGGGCGCCAGCGTGATGTAGCGCTTGTTCCAGCTGAGGCGGAAACCCAGGGTGGGACGCCCTTCATGCATGCCCATGCACGCCACGCCCAGGTCGGGGATGGCGGCCGCATCGGAACCCGCATACGGGCTGGTCAGCGCAAAGCAGGGAATTTCGACGCCGGCGGCCAGGCGCGGCAGGTAATAATCCTTCTGTTCCTCGGTGCCATAGTGCAGCAGCAGTTCGGCCGGTCCCAGCGAATTGGGCACCATCACGCTGACGGCCAGCGCCGAGCAGCGGCTCGACAGCTTCATCACCACTTGCGAGTGCATGTAGGCGGAGAATTGCTTGCCGCCATATTGTTTGGGGATGATCATGCCGAGGAAACCGTGTTCCCGCATGTAGGTCCAGGCCTGGGCCGGCAAGTCTTGCTCCTGCTGGGTTTCCCAGTCGTTGACCAATTCGCACAGCCGCTCGACGTCGTGGTCGAGAAAGTGGCGTTCCTCGGCAGTGAGCGAGGCGCGTCCATAGGCGAGCAGCTTGGACCAGTCGGGCCGGCCGGAAAACAGGTCCGCATCCCACCACGTGGTGCCCGCCTCGAGCGCGTCGCGTTCCGTGTCCGACATGGTGGGCAGGATGCGATTGAACAGCGCCAGCAGGCGCGGGGTGAGCAGGGCGCGGCGCGCGGGGCCGGGCGCGAAGAGTAGAAGCAGGCCCAGCAGGGCCACCAGCAGAGCAATCTTGAGCATGCGATATCTCCCTGTGTAATAGGAACAGGGTAGGCCGATCTGCCGAATGTTACTGTGCGGTACAGCGCATAGGGGCGATGCCGGGCAGCTTTCTCAGCCGAGGAGGCGATCAGTTAACCTGTCAGGATAAAAGACACTTTAATTCGAGAACGCCAACCGGTCCGGATTGGCGTTACTTCTAATGCTGCCGGGGTGGCATAGGACACTTGCCTCCCCAACCGTTATTTAACGGTGAAGCCGCCCTCGTATCCGCCATTCGTGCTGGTATATCCAGACACATCACGAAACGCTGTCGAGACAACTTTCCATATCCCACCTTTGGTTCCTGCGGGTAAGGTCACCGTTGAATTGAAGGTAGCATGTTTCGCATCGCCGGAGACCAGCACCCAGTTGCTATCGATGCGGGGAGTGTCAATTTCCGCGTTATACCAAAAGGGGGAGGGGAGGGCATTGAGATTGATGCCGGTGGTATCCGTCACGGTAACTGTGGCCGTCACCGCTTGACTTGCCTGGGAGACGTCAATGGAGCGGGGGCTCACCGTGATTTCCGAAACGACAGGCCCTGATGTGTCATTGCCTTGCGTGTTTTGCACGCTGAAAGTCACTTGCTGGCCACCATTCATGCTGGTGTATCCTGCCACGTCGAGAAACGCTGGTGAACTCAATACCCATTGCCCATTTTTTGTCTGTGCCGGTATTGTCACAGTCGAACGGAAAGTGGCACGCTTGGCATCGCCGGAAACCAATACCCAGTTGCTATCGATGCGGGTACCGCCGATATCCGCCACGTGATGCCAGTAGGGACTGGGCAGGGCATGGAGATTTATCCCGGTGGCGTCCGTCACGGCGACCGTGGCCGTCACCACTTGACTTGATTGGGAGACCTCAACGAAAGAGGGGCTCACGATGATGTCCGATACGGCAGGTCCCGACGTGTCATTGCCTTGCGTGTTGTGCACGGTGAAACCCTGTTCGTATCCCCCAGTCGTACTGGCATACCCGGCCACGTCACGAAAAGCGGTCGTGCCAATCTCCCATTGCCCGGCTTTGGCGCCTGCAGGGATTGTGATTGTCGAACGAAGAATAGCCTGCTTCGCGTCGCCCGAGAGCAGTACCCATTTGCTATCGATGCGCGTGCCGACCGTATCGGCTACATGGTGCCAATAAGGGCTGGGGAGTGCGCTGAGATTGACACCGGTGGCATCCCGCACGGTGACGGTGGCGCTCACCTGCTGGCTTGTCAGCGAGACGTCGACGTTCGCGGGCGTGACGGTGATGGCCGTGACGGCAGGACCTGCCTTGTCAATCGCGCTGGCGATGATCGCGACCGTTGCGCCTGCACTGCTGACTTTGCCATCGTTGACATTGAGTCTGACGACATACGAGCCCGTTACATCGGCGGTAAATGTAGGCTTGACCGAGGTGGACGAAGACAGGGTCGCCGAGCTGTTCGCCGGTTTGGCCATCAGGTCCCAGGAAAAAGTCAGTGCATCGCCGTTGGCGTCCGAGCTGGCGCTGCCATCGAGTTTGACGACGCTGCCGGAGAAGACGTACTGCGCGGAGCCTGCATTCGCCACGGGCGCCGCATTGGCCGTGCTGGCCGTAATGGTGACAGCTGCCGCGTTGCTGCTGACTTTGCCGTCATGGACAATGACGCTGGCAACATACTCGCCTGCCAAGTCCGCCGTAAAAGTGGGCCGTGCGGAGGTTGGTGCAGACAGGCTTGCCGCGCTGCCTGCCGGTCTGGATTGCAGGGTCCATGCATAGCTTAGCTTGCGCCCTGCATCCGCCGAGCTGGCGCTGCCATCGAGGGTGACAACAGCTCCCGTGAGGACATTTTGTGCAGCCCCGGCCTGGGCAACAGGCGGAACGGCGGCCACCTCGGCGATGATTTGCCTGATATCGTCGGTATGTCGGATCCTGGCCAGCGCGGCCACGACTTGGGTAAGCTGGGCGGCGTTGATTTTTATCCTGAGCGCGTCGAGGAGTTTGTCCTGCATATCTCCGCCGGCTGGATTGCCTTGCGTAGCGGCTTTCAGCGGCGTGGCAATAAAATCAGCGAGCTGGTTCGTGTCGACGATGCCGGCCAGCACCGCGCCTACGTCGCTCTGCGCGGCTTTTACCGTGCTGGCGCTGATTCTGCTGCTGGTAACAGCCGCGTCAAAGGCGGCAAAAGAGACGGAAGGTTCATTCGTCAATACCCTTGCCGTCAGCATTTCGGTCAGCGGTGTAATGTTGGCGGAAGCCGCGCTGCCGCTTCCCAGGGCGAGTGTATGTAATTTTGATCCATCTGCCGGATCGGTGATCTGGAGTAGACAAGGGAGTTTGCCATTGGGGGCCACAAGACTGTAGCTGCCGTCGGCCAGCGTCGTGGTGTTACCTGCGCCTGTCTGGCACTTCGCATTAACAATGGCGCCGGCTATGGCCTTGCCAGTTGCGGCAGTACCGCTGACGGTTACGCTTGTGGAAGTGCCAGGGGGCGGCGGCGAGTCACCACCGCCGCCATTACCACCACCACCGCATGCAGCGAGCATGCACGAACCAAGCGCTATTGCCAGAGTCTTCATCTATTCTATCCATTTTTAATTTTTCAAGTGATGCCTGGTGGCGCCACGCTTGAACGGCCATGCCCCTGCCAGAGTCAGACTGTTAATGGAAAGTATATATCTTTTAGGCAATATTTTGCTTAAAATTCAAGGTGATGAATTGGCATAATGTGTGTGGATGTATTTGCAAGCTGTGCAGCGCAGCGTGGCTTACCAGTGTGACTGGCGCTAGGATGGATGCGGGCAAGTCAAAAAAAAGCCAACCCGAAGGTTGGCTTTTTTCTATGTGCTACTGAATTCTTGGTGGCCCGGGGCGGAATCGAACCACCGACACAAGGATTTTCAATCCTCTGCTCTACCGACTGAGCTACCAGGCCAAGGCGGCGAATTATAGCAGAAAGAGATTCCACCTGACCAGGGCTGGCTGTGTTCAAATGCAACAGATAGCCAAAACATGGTGTTTTGGCATCCCAATGTACCATGAGGATGCGACGATGCAGCGACGTAATGGCGTGCAATGGCTGGTGCTGGGCGGCTTGTTCAGCGTGGCGTGCGGGACTGCCCGGGCCGATGGGCTGGCCGATTTGAATGCGGCGCTGGCCCGGCTGCAGGGACAAGCGCCGATCAAGGCGCAAGTCGAATCGAAGACCTGGCGCCGCGAGGGCGAGGGCAAGGAGGCGGAAGAGGATAGCGGCCAGGCCACGGTGGCCGTCGAGGGCGGGCCGGCCGGCTTGCAGGTGCTCTACAGCAAGGACTTGCTGGCGAAAGTCGAGGCCGAGCAGCGCGCCAAGGTGAAGGATCCGAAGGGCAAGACGCCGATCGGCTTTGCGCTGGGGGAAATGAAGGCGTCGGAGCTGCGCTCCATGGTGTCGGCAGCGGACGCCCTGTCGCGCGAGATCGACGAAGCCGTGTTCAGTGGCGAAAAGATGGACAGCTACAAGGGCAAGCCGGCGCGCCTGCTCAGTTTTACCCTGTCGCTCGACAAGGTGCCGGAGAAGGACCGCAAGTATGTGAAGAAATTCGATGGCGGTATCGACGTGTGGATCGCCGCCGATGGCATGCCGCTGGCCAGCCGTTTTCATGTCGACGTGAGCGGGCGCGCCTTCGTCGTCGTCAGCTTTACGCAGAAAACGGACGAGACGCGCCAGTACGGCGTCAGCGGCGATCATTTATTGTTGCTGCGCAAGGAAAGCAAGAGCGCCATGTCGGGCGCGGGCGAGAAGGTGGAAAGCAGGATCGTCAAGACCTTGCAGCTGCAGTCCTGACAGGTTGCAATCCCCCACTAGCCGCTGCGCCAGCGGCTATAGCGCGGAGTTGCCGCCCAGGCCGCTCTTTTGCAGCACGCAGCGTCCCGCTTCGCAAGTGGCGCCCGGATCCGTGACGATGGAGCAGGTCGACATCATGCCATCGGCTTGCTGCTGCTTGCGGCTCGCTTCGGCTTGCGCCTGGGCCAGTGCCTTGAGTTTCTTGCCATCATTAACTTTGCTGGACCAGGCCAGGTAGCGCTCGGGGCCGCCGCACGCCTTGGCGCCGATGGCGATGGTTTGGCATTGCTGGGTGGAATCGCAGGCGGCGGTGCCCACTTCCGCCTGGATTTGCGCCAGCAAGCCGGCATTGCCGGGAGCGGGCGGCGCATCGTCTTGCGTGGGGGCGCTGCCGCAGGCGCTGGCGGCCAGCAGCAGGAAGCTGGCGCACGCGGCGCGCAGCAGGGCGGAGGTGGTGGATGTCGTCATGCCTTCATCATGTGCCACGCTTGCGTAAATGGCAAGCACGATTCGCGCTAGGCGAGAACCTTGATCCCCGTCATTTTCATTATCAACTCGTCAAAGTTAATATAAATTAACATCCAATCCGCGATGTACGGGTGGCGACCGGGCCGGCGCGCTGCATTCCCGCGCCGGCGCGCGCCGCCGATTCGGGAATGTTTCCAGGAGTTAGACCATGCGCCGCACCATATCCCCCTTCCTCTTCATCGCCAGCCTCGCATTCGGCGTCCCCCTGCATGCCGCCGAGAAAGAACCGATCCAGCCCATTGTCGCCGCCAAGGTGGGCAATCCGGCGATGGTCGAGTTGGGCAAGAAGCTGTTTTTCGACCCGCGCCTGTCGCGCTCGGGCTTTATTTCCTGCAATAGCTGCCATAACTTGAGCATGGGCGGCACCGATAACATCAAGACGTCGATCGGCCACAACTGGCAACGCGGCCCCATCAATTCACCGACGGTGCTCAATTCCAGCATGAACGTGGCGCAATTCTGGGATGGCCGCGCCAAGGACTTGCAGGAGCAGGCGGGCGGCCCCATCGCCAATCCCGGCGAGATGGCTTTTACGCACGAGCTTGCCATCGACGTGCTGGCCTCGATTCCCGCCTACCGCGCGCAATTCCGGCATGTGTTTGGCCAGGATAAACTGACCATCGAACAAGTCACGCGCGCCATCGCCGCCTTCGAGGAAGTGCTGGTGACGCCCGGGTCCCGTTTCGATCAATGGCTAGGCGGCAAGAAAAGCGCGCTGACGAAGGATGAGCTGGCCGGCTACCGGCTGTTCAAGTCGAGCGGCTGCATCGCCTGCCATAACGGCCCTGCCGTGGGCGGCAATACCTTCCAGAAGATGGGCGTGGTGGAACCGTACAAGACGGCGATGACGGCCGAAGGGCGCTCGGCCGTGACGGGCAAGGATGGGGACCGTTTCAACTTCAAGGTGCCGACCCTGCGCAACGTGGAGCTGACCTACCCCTACTTCCACGATGGCGAGGCGGCGACCCTGACGCAGGCCGTCGACGTCATGGGCCGATTGCAGCTGGGCCGCACGTTTACGCCGGACGAGAACGCCAAGCTGGTGGCCTTCCTGAAAACCCTGACGGGCAAGCAGCCGCACATCGTGCTGCCGATCCTGCCGCCATCGTCGGATACCACGCCGCGGCCCGTGCCGTTTGACTGAGTGATTGGCCCGGGGACAGATCCGGCGGGTCTGACCCCTTCCGTTGCTTCCGTGCCGCCGAATGCGCCGGCATAAAAAATGCCCGCATCAAGCGGGCATCGCGGTTTATTTCAATGTTCTCTGGAACAACTGATAGATGCGGCGGTACTCGTCATACCACGCTTCCGGTTGCACGAAACCGTGACGCTCCATCGGGTAGCTGGCCATTTCCCAGTTGTCCTTCTTGAGCTCGATCAAGCGCTGCGACAGGCGCACGGAGTCCTGGTAAAACACGTTATCGTCGATCATGCCGTGGGCGATCAAGAGGTTGCCCGTCAGCTTGTCGGCGTATTCGATCGGCGACGAGATTTTATACGCTTGCGGATCGACGTCCGGCGTGTTCAGGATGTTCGCCGTGTACTCGTGGTTGTAGGTGGTCCAGTCCGTTACGGGACGCAGGGCGGCGCCGGACTTGAACACGTCCGGTGCGCGCATCAGGGCCATCAGGCTCATGAAGCCGCCGTAGCTGCCGCCATAGATGCCCACGTTCCGGATGTCGCCCTGATGCTGCCGAGCCAGCCAATTGGCGCCATCAATGAAGTCTTCCAGTTCCGGGTGGCCCATCTGGCGGTAGATGGCCGTACGCCAGGCGCTGCCGTAACCGAGCGACGCGCGGTAGTCGACGTCGAGCACGATATACCCCTGTTCCACCAGCAGGTTGTGGAACATCTGTTCGCGGAAGTAGACAGGGTAGCGCTCGGTCACGTTCTGCAGGTAGCCGGCGCCGTGCGCGAACATGACGATCGGATACTGTTTACCGGCTTCCAGTTTGGCGGGGCGGTACAGCTTGGCCCAGATGGGGGCCGCGCCATGCGTGGACGGCACTTGCACCAGCTGCGGCATGACCCAGTTGCGCGCCTTGAAGGCGTCGCTGCGCGTATCCGTCAGGATCGTCGCCTTGCCGCCCGCGACGGCAACCGTCGCCAGCTGGGCCGGCATATAGCTGGTGGAATAGCGCAGCAGCAGCTTGCCGCCATCGGGCGACAGGCCGAAGTTTTCCACGCCTTTCAGATTCGTCACTTCGCGCGCGCCGCCATCCCTGGCCGTGCTGGCGCACACTTCGTACGTGCCTGGCGCCTGCGGGTTGCACATGAAGTAGGCGGTCTTGCCGTCGCGGCTCCATTCGACGGCGCTCACTTCCCACTGGCCGCTGGTCAAGGCGCGCGCGGGCGCGGCGCCCGTCTTCGTGTACAGGTGGGCATAGCCGCTTTCCTCGGACACGTACCACAGGGTGGCGTTGTCGGGCAGCCAGCCGAATTCGTCGGCGCGGCGGTTGACCCAGGCCGTGTCGCTGATGCGGTGCACGGGCAGCAGGGCGGCGTTGGCCAGGTCGACGTTGGCGATCCAGCGGTCCTTGTTGTCGATGGCACGGATGCGCACTGCTACCTTGCTGCCGTCATCGGTCCAGGCGATGCCGTCGCGCTGCGCATCGACGCGCACGCCACGGTTGCCTTTCAGGGGCGGCAGCTTCTGTTCGGCGCGCAGCGAGGCCAGCGGGTCGGTGGCGATGCCGGGCAGGCTGTCGAAGCCGATCTCGCGTACCTGGCCCGTGCGCAGGTCGGCCAGTTTCAGGCTTTGCGCGATGGGCATGTTGCGGCCCACGCGCGTGCGCTCGTCGTCCGCTTCCGGGTAGCCCGTTTCCGTGACGTAGCGGGCCAGCTTGCCCAGCTTGCCTTTTTCGGCGGCCTTGTCCTGCGTGACGAACAGCAGCCAGCGGCCGTCCGGCGACAGGGCGCTGCCGGAAATCGTCACCTTGTCTCCCAGGTAGAGCGGTTCCGGCGCGCGCGTGCTGTCCAGGCGGCGCTCTTCCTGGCGCCGTTCGCGGCTCGCCTCGCGGTCTTCCTTCTGGCGCGCCAGGTTGACGATCAGGCGCAGCTGCAGCTCGCGCAAGGCGTCCGCTTCCGGCTTGGCGTCCGGGTCCTTGGCGGCGCGCAGCAGGGCGACGGGGGCGCTCAGGCGCTCGGCACGGTTCCAGCTGAACCAGTCGGTGCCGCTGCGGTACTGCACGGCGGCGCCGTCGTTTGAATATTGCGGGTCGCTGATGGCCGAGACGCCGCGCGTGATCTGGGTCAAGCTGCCGCTTTTCAGGTCGCGCTCGAACAAGTCGCCGTTGCGCAGCAGGATGGCGCGCGTGCCGGCGCGGTTGAGCACCATCTGCTGGCCGTCGAGGTTCGCCAGTTGCGCATCGTCGACTTTCTTGCCGCTATTGAGCTTGGCGCTGGCGTTTGGCAATTGATAGGTGTCGCGCAGGGGCGAGCCGAGGCGTTTCTGCTTGTAGTAGAGCTGGCCATTCCAGCCCCACCATGCCGCTTCGACGGGCGTGCCGATCCAGTCGGGATCGGCCATGGCCTGGTCCAGCGTGATCGGCGTGGGGGCGGTGGTGGTGGGGGCCGCGCTGACGGCGGGAAGGGCGGCGGCCAGCAGAGACAGCAGCAGGGAAGGGGCCAACAGGGGAAGAACCAGACGCATCGGAGATCACTTTAACGAGGAGATGGTGAAGGTACAGGCTATGAGGCCGGTATTCTAGCGGAGGAGTTTCATGCAGGAAATGTCGGAAAGCTAAGAGCGGGGCCGGGCCAGCCAAGCGACAAAGTCGTCGAGCGGCATGGGCCGCGCAATCAGGTAGCCCTGCAGGCCGTCGCAGGCGTGGGCGGTGAGGAAATCGGCCTGCTCCTGCGTTTCCACGCCTTCGGCCACGACGCGCAAGCCCAGGTGGCGCGCCATGGCCAGGATCGCCTGCACGATGGCCGTGTCGCGCGCGTCGCGGATGAAGCGCTTGTCGATTTTCAGCTCGTACAGCGGCATCGACGTCAGGTAGGCGAGGCTGGAATAGCCGGTGCCGAAATCGTCGATGGAAAAGCGGATGCCGAGGGCTGCCAGTTCGCGCATGCGCGCCAGCGAGGCGTCGCGCTGGTCGATCAGCAGGCCTTCCGTCAGTTCCAGGATCAGGGCGGTGGCCGGCGTGCCATGCTCGGCCAGCGCGGCCTGCACGCGGGCGGCGAAATCGGGCTGGCGAAACTGCGCCGGACTGACGTTCACGGACACGGCGATGGGCGATCCGGCCTGCGCCAGCAGCGTGGCGGCGCGGCACGCCTCGCGCAGGGCCCAGTGCCCGAGCCTGACGATCAGGCCCGATTCCTCGGCGATGGGGATGAACACGCCGGGCGCGATTTGGCTGCCGTCCGGCTGCGGCCAGCGCATCAGCAATTCGGCGCCCGTCACCCGGCCGTGGCGGTCGACCTGCGACTGCACGTGCATGCGTAGCTGGCCCGCATCGAGGGCGCGCGCCAGCGCCCGTTCCAGGGTCAGGCGGCGCTCCAGGCCCGCCTGCATGGCTGCCTCGAAAAAGGCGATGCCATTGCGTCCTTCCGCCTTGGCGCGGTACATGGCGATGTCGGCTTCGCGCAGCAGGTCGTGCGCCTGCTGGCCCGCTTTCGGCAGCAGGGTCACGCCGATGCTGGCCGAGCAGTGGTAGGACTGCCCGCCGATATCGAAGTCGCGCGCGATGGCGGCGCGGATTTTCTCGGCCACCTGGGCCGCCGCGCGGGCGGCGCTGTCGACGTCGGCGGCCAGGTGCGCCAGCAGCACGACGAATTCATCGCCGCCCAGGCGCGCCACCGTGTCGGCCTTGCGCATCAGCTGTGCCAGCCGTTCGCCCGCCATGCGCAGCAGCGCGTCGCCGGTGGCGTGGCCGCGCGCGTCGTTGATGTGCTTGAAGTGGTCGAGGTCGATGAACATCAGCGCGCTGATTGTATGGTCGCGCGGCGCGGCGGCCAGCAGGTGGCCGATGCGGTCCATCAGCAGGCGCCGGTTGGGCAAGCCCGTCAGCACATCGTAGAAGGCCAGGCGGTGGATGTCCGCTTCCGATTTCTTGCGTTCGTCGATCTCGCGCTCGACGGCCACCCAGTGCGTCTGCCTGCCGTCCGCATCCGTGAACGGCACCAGTTCCACTTCCACCCAGTACGCCTTGCCGCTCTTGTCGTAGTTCAGCAATTCCGCGCGTGCCGGCTGGGCGCCGGCCATGGCGGCGGCGATGCGCGCCAGTTCGTCCGCATCGGTGGCGGGGCCCTGCTGGAACAGCAGGCTGCGGCCCAGCGCCTCGGCGCGCGCATAGCCGCTGCTGCGTTCGAAGGCGTCGTTGACGAAGATGATGCGCGTGGCAGGCGCCGCGCCCGTACCGGCATGGGCGTCGGCCACCTCGGCGATCATCACCATGTCGTTCAGGCGGGCCAGCGCCGTGGCGGTCAGGCCCAGCTCGGCGTTGAGCTGCGACAGGGCCTGCCCGCTGCGTTCCAGGTGGCGCAGCAGGAAGGCGCAGGACAGGGTCAGCACGGCGGCGATGAACAGGAAGTTCAGGGCCACGATCAGCGCGCGCAGCACGGGAGAGTCGGGCACGCCGTGCATGTGCAGGGCGACGTCGGGATGCAGGCCCAGGAAAAAGATGGTCAGCGAGGTCAGCGCCAGCGTCGACAGCGCTGGCAGCATGCCCAGCAACAGCGCCGCCAGCACGGGCATGATCATCATGTAGATCTGGCTGACGGGGCCGATTTTCAGCAGCAGGCCGACGCCCACCAGGTAGGCGACGATGAGGAATTGCCACACGCGCCAGCGGTAGGGCATGGCGCGCAGATGCCAGATGACGCCGATCCAGCCGATGGCCAGTATGTCGAGGGCGACTATGGACCAGATAGCTTCGCGCGCGGCCAGCAGCGCGCTGGGAATGGCAGTCACGATGCCAAGCAGCAACACCACCTGCAGCAGGCGGGTAAAGACCAGGCCGCGCCAGTGCGCGAGATCGCTCGATATCGCCACGCTGCCGTCCTTCCCCCTGGGTGAGCTATTGCCGCGCCGTTCATACTGCTGAGTAAATATTACGCGCTATCAATCCTCATGTCATCTTGATCATTAATCATGATAGCCAGCGTTCAATGCCGATCATTCATTGATCCACTGGTAGGGCATGGTTACCTTGCTGGCGACGGGCTTGCCGTCCAGCGTTTCGGGATTGAATACGCACTTGGCCAGCGCCTCGCGGGCCGCCTGGTCGAGGGCGGGATAACCGCTGGAGCGGATGACTGCCGCCTTGCTGACCTTGCCGTCCGCTTCCACCGTGAAGCGCAGCGTGACCCTGCCCTGGGCGCCGTGCCGTTTCGCCTCCAGCGGCCAGGCTGGCGCTGCGCAGCCGGCCGGCATGCTGGCCGGCACGACGACGGCCGGTGTGGCGCTCGGCGCCGGTGTTGTTGTGTTGCAGCCTTGCAAGAGGACGGCCAGGCCAGCCGTGGCCAGCAGACGGCCGGCGGAAGAGAGGCAGAAGGAATGCGGACAGGACAAGAGGAACTCCGTACGGTGGAAATGAAAACGCCAGCCTTCCGGCTGGCGCTGTGGGGCGAAACGCGCGCTGGCGCTTATTTCTTGGGCGCGCTCAGGCACGATTTCATGAAGGCCTTGCGCTCGTCGCCCTTCATGTCCTTGGCGTCAACATTGCACGCCTTCATCTTGTTTTGCTGCGTCATGGCCGGTGCCGGCTTGGCGCTCAGGCATTCCTTCATGAACGCCTTGCGTTCATCGCCTTTCTTGCCGGCGGCATCTGCATTGCAGGTGGTCATCTTCGACTGTTGCGCCGTCTTGGCGACAGGGGCCGCTTCCGGCGCGGCAGCAAAGGCAGAGCCGGCAAACGCGGCGGCGATGCAGAGGGCGATTAATTGTTTCATGGCAAATCCTTGTAGACGCGGGCTAGGGAAGGGGCATGCAACCGGCATGGGAATGCCGATATGCAAAACGTAACTAACTATATGACATTTATCAACAAAAAATCCAATTGAGTGTGTCTTTTTGTTACCGATGCATGAGGGCGTGGCGCCATACCGGCGCGGAGCTGGCCCGGGCCGCCACGCGGCGGCGGCGGGCGCGCCTTTTTTTGCTATGCTAGCGTCTTTCCACCGGCCGATGCCGCTGCCTTGGCCGGCGCACCCTCAATACGGAGTAGTTATGGTCTCGTTGCAAGAGCAGTTTTTAAAGGCCGGCCTGGTCGACAAGAAGAAGGTCAAGCTGGCCAACCAGGACAAGAGCAAGCAAAAAAAGGACGAGCGTAAGAGCGGCACGCAAAGCGTCGACGAGGTGCGCCTGGCCGCGCTTGAGACGCAGCGCAAGAACGCCGAGCGGGCGCGTGAACTGAACGCCCAGCGCGACGCGGCCGCGAACCAGAAGGCCATCGTGGCGCAGATCGCGCAGCTGGTGCAACAGAACCGCCAGAGCAAGGGCAACCACGGCGACGTGCCGTACAACTTTACATTTAATAACAAGATCGAGCGCATCTACGTGACGGCCGCCGTGCAGGCGCATCTGGTGGCGGGCCGCCTGGTGATCGTCTGCCTGGGTGGCGCCGTGGAACTGGTGCCGCGCATCATCGCCGACAAGATCGCCGAACGCGACGCCGCCATCGTCGTGCGCGTGAAGCAGGCCAGCACCGAAGTGGACGAGGACGATCCGTACGCGGCGTTCCAGATTCCTGATGATTTGATGTGGTAAGAGGGATGCTTGCCCGGCGCTGACGGCGCCGGACTGGAGCCGCTGCGGGCCGGAAACGGCCCGTTTTTGCGTGGCCCACAAACAAAAACGCCAACCCGAAGGTTGGCGTTCTGATATGTTCTGCGTATTCTTGGTGGCCCGGGGCGGAATCGAACCACCGACACAAGGATTTTCAATCCTCTGCTCTACCGACTGAGCTACCAGGCCAAGGTGGCGAATTATAGCAGACCAAAACGCGAATGCAAGGGCTGGCGGCGACTTTTCCTGGATTTTCCGGCGATGTCTGTATTTATTTGCTTGTGGGTCAAATATTATTTGAGGTGAGCGGTATTTTTCTCAACAAAGGATGGGCGCATAGTGTGCTCATCGTTACTGACTTGAGAGGAATACCGCATGAATGCCATTACCCAACACACCGCCATCCCCACCATCGGCCTGGGCACCTTCCGCCTGCAGGGCCAGGTCGTCATCGATTCCGTCACCACGGGCCTCGACGTCGGCTACCGCCATATCGACACGGCGCAAATCTATGGCAACGAAGCCGAAGTGGGCCAGGCCATCGCCGCCAGCCCCGTGCCGCGCGACGCGCTGTTCGTCACGACGAAGATCTGGATCGAGAACCTGCAGCGCGACAAACTGATTCCCAGCCTGAAGGACAGCCTGCACAAGCTGCAGCTCGAGCAGCTGGACCTGACCCTGATCCACTGGCCCTCGCCGCAGGACGCCATTCCCGTCGCCGAGTACATGGCGGCGCTGGCGGAAGCCAAGGCGCAGGGGCTGACCGGGGCCATCGGCGTATCGAATTTCACCAACGCGCAGCTGCGGCAGGCCATCGCCACGGTGGGTGCGGCGGAAATCGCCACGCAGCAGATCGAGATCCACCCCTTCCTGCAAAACCGCAAGGCCATCGACTTCGCGCGCAGCCAGGGCATCCACATCACGGCCTACATGCCGCTCGCCTATGGCAAGGTGGTTGCCGATCCCGTGATTGCGGCCATCGCCGCCAGGCACGGCGTGACGCCGGCGCAGGTGGCCTTGAGCTGGTCGCTGCAACAGGGCTTTGCCGTGATTCCATCCTCCACAAAACGCGCCAACCTGGAAGCGAACCTGCATTTCCGGCGCATCACCCTGTCGCCGGAAGAGATGGCGCAGATGGCCACGCTGGAGCGCGGCGAGCGCCTGGCCAACCCGGACGGCCTGGCGCCGCAGTGGGATTGATATGGGCGCCATGACTGCGATGCACAAGCTGGGACAGCAGGGGAGTCTGAGCATCGGCCTGGAACTGCCGCTCGATAATGACTGGTCGTCCACGGGGCGCCAGGCGAATGCGGCATCCAGCCGCGTGCCGGGCGAGCCGGACCTGCGCCGGCACGCGGAACTGGCGCAGCTGGCCGACCGCCTCGGTTTCAGGGCGCTGTGGCTGCGCGACGTGCCCCTGTACGACCCGTCGTTCGGCGACGCGGCCCAGGTCTTCGAGGTGTTTACCTATCTCGGCTACCTGGCCGGCATCACGGAGAACATCTTGCTGGGCACGGCAGCCGTCGTGCTGCCCCTGCGCGAGCCCGTACTGACCCTGAAGGCGGCGGCCAGCGTCGACCAGCTCAGTGGCGGGCGTTTGCTGCTGGGCGTGGCCAGCGGCGACCGACCCGTCGAGTATCCCGTGTTCGGCCGCGACTTCGGGCAGCGCGGCGCCGCCTTCCGCGAGCAGGTCGCCATGCTGCGCGACTGGGGCCTGACGCATCTGCCGCCCGGCATCCGCCTGCTGCCCAGGCCGGGGGCGCCCTTGCCGCTGCTGGTGGCGGGGCTGGCGCAGCAAACGCCGGCCTGGATCGGCGCGCAGATGGATGGCTGGCTCGCCTATCCGGGCACGCCGGACGACCATGCGCGGCGTGCGGCGCAGTGGCGCGCCGTGGCCGGCGGCGACAAGCCGTACGTCAGCTTCATCCACCTGGACCTGGACGAGGATGCGTCCATGCCGCTGCAGCGCTTCCGTTTCGGCGGGCGCACGGGGCGCGACGGCCTGATCGCGGAATTGCAGGCCATGCGCGAGGCCGGCGTGCGGCATATCGGCTTGCAGCTGCGGCAGAACCGCCGTCCGCTGGCCGAGGCGCTGCAGGAAATCGCGGACCACGTATTGCCCGTGTTTCATGGCGCCGCTTGACCTGGAGCAGGCGTCCTGTACTTCCGGACTATCTGAAACCGGTGGGGCAAACGCTATAATGGCCGCATGAACAGTCCCACTCCCCCTACCATGCGGCGCTTCATGCATAGCCACAGCGACGTTTGCATCGTCGGCAACGGCGCCATCGCGAAAACCACGGCGCTGGCGTTTGCCCAGGCAGGACAAAGCGTCACCCTGTTATGCCCGGCCAGCGCGCCCGCAGCCGCTTCCGCCGTCAAGCCGGTCGAGCCGAGCTGGGACGTGCGCGTGTATGCGCTCAATCACACGGCGCACCAGCTGCTGTCGTCGCTGAAGGTGTGGGGCGCGTTGGCGGCCGACCGGGTGGCGCCCGTCGACGCCATGCTGGTCAACGGCGACGGCGCGCAGGCGGGCGGACTCGGTTTCGACGCCTACGGCGCCCATGTGGGCACCCTGGCGTGGATCGTCGAAGACCGCAACCTGGGCCAGGCGCTGGACGCCGCCCTGAAGTTCGCGCCGAACGTCAACGTCGTGCAAGGCCGCGCCAGCCGCCTGGAATGGACGAATGATTCGGCCGTCGTGCACCTCGATGGCGGCGACACCATCACTTGTGCGCTGGTCGTCGGCGCGGACGGCGCCCAGTCCTGGGTGCGCGGCCAGTGCGACATCGGCCTCGATTACCGTGCGTATGGCCAGCGCGGCGTGGTCAGCAACTTCGCCTGCGAAAAGCCGCACCATGGCGCGGCCCACCAGTGGTTCACGGGCAGCGAAGGCATCGTCGCGCTGCTGCCATTGCCGGGCGAGCGCGTCTCGCTGGTCTGGTCGGCACCCGATGCGCTGGCTGATACATTGATGAACGAATCGGCCGACGCCCTGGCTGCGCGCCTGGCCGCCTATTGCCACGACAAACTGGGCAAGCTGACACCGCTGCAACCGGAGCTGGTGCGCGCCTTCCCGCTGACCCTGATGCGCCCGCATGCCATGGTGGCGCCGCGCGTGGCCCTGGTGGGCGACGCCGCCCACGTGGTGCACCCGATGGCGGGCCACGGCATGAACCTGGGCTTTGCCGACGTGGCGCAGCTGGTCAAGACCATCGCCGAACGCGAGGCGCACCGCGGCATTGGCGACGAGCGCGTGCTGGCCCGCTATGCGCGCGCGCGCAAGGAAGACGTGCTGCTGATGCAGCTGGCCACCGATGGTCTGGCGCGCTTGTTCGGCGCCGATCTGGAACCGCTGCGCGTGGTTCGCAATTTGGGATTAAACTTGCTGGATAAATTGCCGGCCCTGAAGCGGAAAATGATTTCGCATGCCCTCGGAAATCAGTAAGTCTTAAGATATCGCTGGATAATGGCAGGTGTGAAAATTCAAGGTCGCCGCAGCTGGTCTGCGGCGATCGTTTTGTTAAAGAGATAACTGCGCCGGGCCAGATGCCAGTTCCGCCAGGCGTTTCAAGTGGAGAAGTGATAGTGATAAAAATGAGCAGAATCGCATTGGTACTGGCCTCGGGCCTGATGATGTCGTGCGCCGGCGCGGAAACGCCTACGGAAGCGAACATCAAGAAACTGATCGAGCCGCGCCTGGGCGAAGGCGCCAAGGTGGACTCGGTCAAGGAAACCCCGTACGGCGGCCTGTACGAAGTGCGCACGGGCGGCGACATCCTGTACACGGACAAGGCCGCGCAATACCTGTTCGTCGGCCACGTCTTCGACGCCAAGACGTCGCAGGACCTGACCAAGGTGCGCCTGGACGAAGTCAACCGCATCAAGTTCTCCGACCTGCCGCTCGATTCGGCCATGAAGACCGTGAAGGGCAATGGCAAGCGCGTGATCGCCGTATTCGAAGACCCGAACTGCGGCTATTGCAAGCGCTTCCGCCAGAACGCGCTGAAGGAAATCGACAACGTCACCGTCTACACCTTCATGTACAACATCCTGTCGCCCGATTCCATCGTCAAGTCGCGCAATGTCTGGTGCGCGCCGGATCGCAACAAGGCCTGGGATGACTGGATGCTGAACGGCAAGGCGCCGGCTACGGTGGCCGCCACGTGCGCCAATCCGCATGAAAAAATCCTCGCCCTGGGCCAGCAATTGCGCGTCTCGGGCACGCCAGCCATCTTCTTTGCCGACGGCAGCCGCATCCCGGGCGCGGTCGATGCGAAAACGCTGGAACAGAAATTCTCGACCATTAAGTAATCCGGGCTGTCGCCAGGAAGGCTGGACGGCGCGCCCTCGCAAGGTGCGCTTTTTTTTTGCATTTTTTTCCGCTGTCGTATGATCAGGTGTTGTTTGTAGACTCAATAACAATTCAAAGGGGGAGCAGCAGATGATTACATTGAATATCAACGGACGCGACACGCAGGTCGACGCCGATCCATCCACGCCCATCCTGTGGGCGCTGCGCGATAATCTGAACATGACGGGCACCAAGTTCGGTTGCGGCATGGCCCTGTGCGGTGCCTGCACGGTGCATCTCGATGGCCAGGCCATACGCTCCTGCATCACGCCGATTTCCTCCGTGGGGGCGCAAAAGATCACCACCATCGAGGCGATGGAGAACGACCAGGTCGGCAAGGCGGTGCAGGCGGCATGGGTGCGCCACGACGTGCCGCAATGCGGCTACTGTCAAAGCGGCCAGGTGATGAGCGCCACGGCGCTGCTGCGCACGAACAAGTCGCCCAGCGATGCCGATATCGACGGCGCCATGAGCGGCAATATCTGTCGCTGCGGCACCTATCAACGGATCCGCGCAGCCATCAAGGACGCGGCCAAGACCCTGGCCTGAGGAGAGCGACATGCGTATCGAATGGTTGAATCAGGAAGCATTGCAGCATGGCGGAGTGACCCTGGGCGCGGCGCTGGCGTCGGCGCCGGTGGCGGTGGCCGATGGCGTGTCGCGGCGCGGTTTCATGAAGGCTGGTGTGGTGGCCGGCGGCGGCTTGATGCTGGGCTTTTTCCTGCCTGGCGCCGGCAAGCTGGCGCTGGCGGCCGATGGCGCCCCCGCCAAGCCCGTGTACGCGCCGAACGCCTTTTTGCATATCGCGCCCGATAACACGGTGACGGTGCAGGTGAACCGGCTGGAATTTGGCCAGGGCGTGCAAACGAGCCTGCCCATGCTGATCGCCGAGGAACTCGATGCCGACTGGGCGACAGTGAAGGGCGCGCTGGCGCCGGCCGGCGAGCAGTACAAGGATGCCGCTTACGGCATGCAGATGACGGGCGGCTCGGGCAGCATCGCCCACTCGTTTACGCAGTACCGCGAAATCGGCGCCAAGGCGCGCGCCATGCTGGTGGCCGCCGCCGCCGCGCAGTGGAAAGTCAGTCCCGACCAGGTGCGCGCCGCCAAGGGCGTGCTGCATGGGCCTGGCGGACAAAAGGCGACCTATGGCGAATTTGCCGACGCCGCCATGCGCCAGAGCGTGCCCGCCACAGTCAAGCTGAAGGATCCGCGCGAATTTTCCATCATCGGCAAGCCCGTGAAGCGCCTCGACGCGGCCGCCAAGTCGACCGGCAAGCAGCAGTTCGGCATCGACTTCAAGCCGCCTGGCGCGAAAGTGGCCGTGGTGGCGCGCCCGCCCGTGTTTGGCGCAAAAGTGGCGAAATTTGACGCCAGCAAGGCCAAGGCCATCAAGGGCGTGCTCGAGGTGCTGGAAGTGAAGACCGACCGTGGCGGCAGCGGCGTGGCCGTGATCGCCGACGGCTACTGGCCGGCCAAGCAGGGCCGCGATGCGCTGGCGATCGAGTGGGATACCAGTGGCGTGGAGAAGGTCAGCAGCGTCCAGCAGCTGGCGGCCTTCAAGGCGCTGGCGAAAACGCCGGGCACCGTCGCCAGACCTGCCGACATGGGCAAGCTGGCGTCGGCGCCGAAAAAGATCGAAGCCGTCTACGAGTTTCCCTACCTGGCGCACGCGCCGATGGAGCCGCTCAACTGCGTGGTCGACCTGCAGGCCGACAAATGCACGATGTGGGTCGGCTCGCAATTCCAGACGGGCGACCAGGCGGCGATCGCCGCCACCTCCGGGCTGAAACCCGAGCAGGTTACCCTGCACACGATGATGGCAGGCGGCGGCTTCGGCCGGCGCGCCGTGCCGTCGTCCGACTACGTGGTCGAAGCGGTCAACGTCGCCAAGGCTTGGCGGGCGGCGGGCAAGAGCGGACCGCTGAAACTGATGTGGAGCCGCGAGGATGACATCAAGGGCGGCTACTACCGGCCATCGCATGTGCACCGCGCGCAGATAGGCCTCGACGCCAAGGGAAAAATCCTTGCCTGGGACCACACCATCGTGGGCCAGTCCATCATGGCCGGCACGCCGTTCGAAGCGTTCATGGTGAAAAACGGCGTCGACGGCACCATGGTCGAAGGCATGGGCGAGCCGTACACCCTGCCGATGAAGCTGTCCGTGCACACGGCCAAGGCGAACGTGCCCGTGCTGTGGTGGCGTTCCGTCGGCTCGACGCACACGGCCTTCGTCATGGAAACCCTGATCGACGAGGCCGCGCACGTGGCGAAGATGGACCCCGTCGCCTACCGCAAGCAGCTGATCGACGCCAAGCATACGCGCCACATCGCCGCGCTGGACCTGGCCGTGGCCAAGTCCGGCTATGGCAAGAAGAAGCTGCCGAAGGGGCAAGCCTGGGGCGTGGCCATGCACGAATCGTTCAATTCCGTGGTTGCCTACGTGGTGACGGCCTCGGTGGTGGAAGGCGCGCCCAAGCTGCACCAGGTGTGGGCGGGCGTGCATTGCAACCTGGCCGTCAATCCCCTGACGATCGAGGCGCAAGTGCAGGGCGCCGCGCTGATGGCGCTGGGCATGACGATTCCCGGCGCCGCCATCACGCTCAAGGATGGCGTGGTGGAGCAGCAGAACTTCGGCGATTACCCCGTGCCGCGCATGCCCGACATGCCGGTGATCGAAGTGCACCTGGTGGCCTCGGGCGATGCGCCGACGGGCATGGGCGAGCCTGGCGTGCCGCCGCTGGCGCCCGCATTCGCCAATGCGCTGTTCGCCCTGACGGGCAAGCGCCTGCGCAAGCTGCCGTTTGACCTGGCGACCGCATGATGGCAGTGGTCTTTTGAGTACGGTCGGCATCTTGCTGGCAGCCGGAAGGGGACGCAGGTTCGACCCTTCCGGCGTACAGAATAAATTATTGCAGCCGCTGCCTGACGGCCCGTACGCGGGCTTGCCCGTGGTGGCGGCGGCGGCCAGCGCCATGCTGGCGGCCCTGCCGCGCGTGCTGGCCGTGGTGCGCGCCGATGACACGCAGGTGGCGCGCGTGCTGGGCGCGCTGGGCTGCGAAGTGCGCGTCTGCCATGATGCCGACATGGGCATGGCCGCCTCGCTCACCTGCGCCATCGAGCATGTGCGCGGCGCGCCGGGCTGGCTGATCGCGCTGGGCGACATGCCTTGGGTGGAAGCGGCTACAATCGCCGCCTTGTCGCACGCCATTGCCGATGGCGCGCGCATCGCGGTGCCCGTCTTCCAGGGCCGGCGCGGCAATCCCGTCGCGTTCAGCGCCGTTCACTTGCCGCTGCTGCTGGCGCTCGACGGCGACCAGGGTGCGCGCAGCATCGTGCGCGGCCATGCCGTGCGCGAAGTGGCGGTGGACGACAGCGGCATCTTGCGCGATATTGATACACCTGACGATTTGTAAGGCGGGGCAGTGGCGCTCCCGGGAAGACAGGCCAGACACGAGGAAAACATGAAGAAAGCACCGATCAAGAAAATCATCGCCAAGGCGGCAGCCAAGGCGAGCGGCAAAGTCACAAGCAGAGCCGCGGCGAAAACCGCAGTGAAAACCATGCCGGCTGCGGGCATCATCTACAGCATCGCCGCGGCCGACCTGGCCGGCCACATGTTCAAGGTGACCTTGACGGTCAAGTCGCCGGCAGCCATCGGCCAGGTATTTGCCTTGCCGGCCTGGATCCCGGGCAGCTACATGATCCGCGAATTTTCGCGCAACATCGTCAGCATCCGCGCCGAGTCCGAAGGCAAGGCCGTGGCGCTGACCAAGCTGGACAAGCACTCGTGGCAAGCCGCGCCGTGCAAGGGCGCCCTGACGGTGGAATACGACGTCTACGCCTGGGACCTGTCCGTGCGCGCCGCCCACCTGGACCAGAACCATGGCTTCTTCAACGGCACCAGCGTGTTCCTGCGCGTGCTGGGCCAGGAGGCCGAGCCGCATGAAGTGCATATCCTGCAGCCGAAAGACGCGGCCTGCAAGACCTGGAGAGTCGCCACCACCTTGCCGGAACTGAAGGCCAGGCGCTATGGCTTCGGCAGCTACCAGGCGGTCAACTACGATGAACTGATCGACCACCCGGTGGAGATGGGCGACTTCGCCCTGGCCACCTTCAGCGCGCATGGCGTGCCGCACGATATCGTCGTCACCGGCAAGGTGCCGAACCTGGACCTGGACCGTCTGTGCCGCGACCTGAAAGCCATCTGCGAAACGCAGATCACCTTCTTCGAGCCAAAGACGAAAAAAGCGCCGATGGACCGCTATGTGTTCATGACGATGGCCGTCGGCGACGGTTATGGCGGCCTCGAGCATCGCGCCTCGACGGCGCTGATCTGCGCGCGCGCCGACTTGCCGACGACGGCGTCGACCAGCACGGAAATCGGCGACGGCTACCTGAAATTCCTCGGCCTGTGCAGCCACGAGTACTTCCACACCTGGAACGTCAAGCGCATCAAGCCGGCCGCTTTCGCGCCGTACAACCTGCAGGCGGAAAGCTATTCGCCGCTGCTGTGGCTCTTCGAGGGCTTCACCAGCTATTACGATGATCTGATGCTGGTGCGCGCGGGCCTGATCGACGAGGCGGCTTACTTCAAGCTGCTCGGCAAGACCGTCAACAGCGTGCTGCGCGGCAGCGGCCGCAACAAGCAAAGCGTGGCCGATTCCAGCTTCGACGCCTGGGGCAAGTACTACCGCCAGGATGAAAACGCGCCGAACGCCATCGTCAGCTACTACACCAAGGGCTCGCTGATCGCGCTGGCCTTCGACCTGACCCTGCGCACCAAGACGCATGGCGCGAAGTCGCTGGACGACGTGATGCAGGCGCTGTGGCAGCGTTATGGCCGCGATTTCTACAAGGGCAAAGCGCGCGGCGTCACGCCGGCCGAAGTCGAAGCGCTGTTCGATGAGATTTCCGGCACGCGCATGAAACCGTTCTTCGAGCGCTACATCCGCGGCACCGATGATGTGCCGCTGGCGCGCCTGCTGGCGCCGTTCGGCGTCAAGTACAGCGATGCGCGCAAGGCGGAAAAAGCCAGCCTCGACGTCAACCTGGGCCGCGACGGCAACGACGCCAGGCTGGCGCAGGTGCACCAGGGCGGCGCCGCCCATCTGGCTGGCCTGTCGGCCGGCGACGTGCTGGTGGCCGTCGATGGCTTGCGTGTGACGGGCAACCCGGCCAACCTCGACACCTTGCTGGGCCGCTACGCGGTCGGCGCCAAGGTGGCCATCCACGCCTTCCGCCGTGACGAGCTGATGACGCTGACGGCCGTGTTGCAGGGCGACCGCGTGCCGGGTGTCAGCCTGGCCCTGTTGCCGGCGCCGAAAAAAGCCACGGGACCGAAGCGTCCAAGCGCCGCGTAATTTCTGGCATCTGTTGCCTGGGCCGGCAGGGAGGATAGTGCTACGCACAAGATTTCCCTGCCGGCGGTTGCCAGCCTGTTTTTCACGGTACAATTTCTCGCACGAAATTCCTCGTGCCTGCAAGCATGTGCGGCGCGATCCATCCGTTGACCGTGCCGACTCCTCCGTGAAACTTGATCCCGCCACCATCGTCCTGATGTCCACCCTGATGACGGGCGCCATGTGCGTGGTGATGTTTTCCGCGCAGCGCAGCTTCCCCCAAAGTGTGCAGGGGCTGCGCGAATGGGTGACAGGCATGCTGGGCCTGATACTGGCCAGCGGCCTGTTTGCCTTGCGCGGCAGGGTCGTGCCGGAACTCCTGTTGCCGGTGGCTAATTCCGTCCTGCTGTGCGGTGTCGGCATGCTGCTGATCGGCACGCAGCGCTTCTATGGCGTGCGCCCCAGCTGGCGTTTGTTTCACCTCGTGTGGCTGCTGGGACTGCTGGTCATGCTGTGCTGGCTGTACCTGCGTCCCGACTTTGCCATGCGCGTGGCGCTGTTCTCCTTTCTCATGCTGGCCTTGCATGCCGCGCAATTTCTTGTCATCGCGCGGCATGGCGAGCGCCATATTTCCACGGTTTTTTTTGGCCTGCTGGCCCTGGTGCAAACACTGTCGATGCTGCATCGCGGCTTGAGCGCACTGCAAGAGGGGGGCGCCGGCAGCGACATCCTGCATGGCGGCCCGCACCACAGCCTGTATCTGGCGATACTCGCTTTCATGACCCTGCTGCTGCCGGTCGGCTTCATGGCGGTGGCCACGCGCCGCCTGCAGACGATACTCGAGCAGCACTCCAACCACGACCCGCTGACGGCCGTCCTGAACCGGCGCGGTTTCGCTCAATTCCATGCGCGCGTCAGCGCGCGTTTGCGGCGTGCGGAGCAGTCGCTGGCTGTGCTGAGCATCGACCTCGATTTTTTCAAGGCCATCAATGACCGCCATGGCCATGCCGTGGGCGACCTGGTGCTGGTCGACGTGGCCGGCGTCATCCGCAGCGTCTTGCGCGACAGCGACGCGGTGGCGCGTTTCGGCGGCGAGGAATTTGTCGTGCTGCTGCCCGATACGCAGCTGGCGCGCGCCGAACTGGTGGCGCAGCGCCTCCAGGACACCTTGCGCCAGCCGCGCCCCGATGCCGCCCTGCCGCGCTATACGCTGAGCATCGGCATTGCCTGCCAGGCTGGAGGCGGGGAAACGTTGGACAGCCTGCTGCTGCGTTCGGACAAGGCGTTGTACCGCGCCAAGCAGCTGGGACGCGACCGTGTCGAAGTGGCGGAGAAGGCGCCGGCATCGTTGCAACAGCAACATCATATTTGCCTTCACTGAACTAAATTTTCCATAACTGAACTAAAATTGCTCTACAGCGCCTTGCAAAATCGTAGTCTCGAATTGGACAGGCGTCCCTATTGATTTCTTGGACTTTGCCAGACCGTGGAAACTCTCGACCCCCGCACCATCATGTTGATGACGACCCTGATGTGCGGGGCCATGAGCGTGGTCATGTTTTCCGTGTACCGCAGCTTCCGGCGCGAGGTGCATGGGCTGGGCCACTGGTCGGCCGGCTTGCTGCTGCTGGTGTGCGCCTCGTTCCTGTTTGGCGCGCGCGGCTCCCTGCCCGATGCGGTGGCGCTGCTGGGGGCGAACGTGACGCTGATGCTGGGCATCGGCCTGTCGATGCTGGGCACGGAAAAATTCTACGAGCAGGCGCCCAGCCTGCGCTTCTATCTTGCGGCGTGTTGCCTCGGCACCGCCGGCATCGCCTGGTGGCTGCTTGCGACGCCCGACTTTTCGCGGCGCGTGGCGGTTTTTTCCTGCATTGTCTTCTTTTTCTATGCGCGCCAGGCGCAGCTGGTGTACGCGTACGGCGAACGCCATTTTTCCAGCCTGTTCTTCGGCTCCCTGATGCTGGTGCAGGCGGGCGTGGTGCTGGCGCGCGGCTGCTCGGCCCTGCTGCATGGCGGCACCAGCGTGGACTTGCTGGTGACGGGCACGCTGGCCAGCATCTACCTGGCGGTGGCCAATTTCATGGCGCTGCTGCTGACGGTGGGCTTCATGACGGTGGCGACGCGCCGCCTGCAGATGATACTCGAGCGCCGTTCGACGCATGACCCGTTGACGCAGGTGTTGAACCGGCGCGGTTTCGGCGATGTGTACGAGCGCGAAAAGGCCAATTCACGGCGCAATCTCCGGCCCTTGACCTTGCTCAGCATCGACCTGGATTTTTTCAAGTCGATCAACGACCGCTATGGCCATGCGACGGGCGACAAGGTGCTGGCGCATGTGGCCACCATCATCGGCGGCGCCCTGCGCGAATCGGATTGCGTGGCGCGGTTTGGCGGCGAGGAATTCATCGTGCTGATGCCCGACATGGCGCCGCACAACGCGCTCGGCGTGGCCGAACGCATCCGCGCCCTGCTGCGCGAACCGAATGGACGGGGATTACCGCCATGCACGGTCAGCATCGGCATCGCCTGCCAGGCGTCGGTGCAGGAGGAACTGGACCAGTTGCTGTCGCGCGCCGATGCGGCCCTGTACCAGGCCAAGGAAAATGGCCGCGACCGCATCGAAGTCGATGTCTGCGAAGTGACTACTGTGGTCCGGACAACGTCCGCAGCTGGAAGCGATACTCGTCGTTGAACAAGAAGGTTTCGGAGAAATCGAGCGTCTTGTCGCGGCCGCGCATCAATTGGGCTGCGGGCGGGAAGGCAGCGGGCACGCGCCGCACGGCGGCCAGCGCCGCCTTCGACGCTTCGTTGTCGCGCGAACGGTGCACGCGGACATTTTTCAGGCTGCCATCGCGTTCCACGCTGAGGTCCAGCACGACGATGGCCGGCAGCATGGGCGGCAGGCGTCCGCTGAAGGTATGCTGGGGATTGGCGTCCATGATTTGCTGCGCCACCAGCAGCTTGTAGGCGTCGATGGTGGCCGGTGGCTGGACCGGCCCTGGCCGCGGCGTGCTCGCCGTCGGCGCGCGGGCCGGCGCCTGCGCGATGGGCGCGGGGGCCTTCTGGCACGCGGCCAGCAGCGTGGCGGCGGCAAGGACGGTCAGTAGCTGTCTCATGACCGCCAGACTACCACTTCTCAGGCGAACAGGCGTTCCAGTTCCACGCCAGGGTCGGGCGCACGCATGAAGGCCTCGCCCACGAGGAAGCTATGGACGCTTGCTTCGCGCATGCGCTGGACGTCGGCCGTGCTGTGGATGCCCGATTCCGTGATGATCAATTTGTCTTGCGGAATGCGCGGCAGCAGGCCGATGGTGGTCTCCAGCGACGTGTCAAACGTGCGCAGGTTGCGGTTGTTGATGCCGATCAGGGCGCTCTTGAGCTTTAGCGCCGCATCGAGCTCGTCGCCGTCGTGGCTTTCGATCAGCACGCCCATGCCCAGTTCGTGGGCGCACGCTTCCATCTCGGCCATCAAGCCATGGTCGAGCGCTGCGACGATCAGGAGGATGCAGTCGGCGCCCATGGCGCGCGCTTCATAGATCTGGTACATGTCGACCATGAAGTCCTTGCGCAGCACGGGAATGGCGCAGGCGGCGCGCGCCTGCTTCAGGTAGTCCACGGCGCCCTGGAAGAACTGTTCGTCCGTCAGCACGGACAGGCAGGCCGCGCCATGGGCGGCATAGCTGGCGGCGATGTCGGCCGGGCGGAAATCGGCACGGATGACGCCTTTTGACGGCGATGCTTTTTTGACTTCGGCGATGATGCCGGACTTGCCGTCGCCGATATGCTGGCGCAGGCTCGCCTCGAAATTGCGCAGGTCGGCGCGCAGGGCACGGTCGTTTTCCACGTCGCCGCGCAGGCTGGCCAGGCTGCGATGGGCTTTCGCCTTGGCCACTTCGTCGGCTTTCACGGCCAGGATTTTATCGAGTATGTCGGACATGATGGTCGCTGTTCTATCAAGGTGGCGGGAGGTTATGCTTGCGCCGGGGTGCCCAGCTGCTGCGTCACCTGCACGAATTGGTCGAGTTTTGCTATGGCGGCGCCCGAGCTGACGGCGGCGCGCGCGCGCGCCAGGCCATCTTCGATCGAGCTGGCGACGCCGGCCGCGTACAGCGCCGTGCCCGCGTTGAGGGCGACGATGTCGCTTGCCGCGCCGGGTTCGCCGCGCAGCGCTTCCATCATCTTGGCTTTCGATTCGACGGCATCGGCCACTTTCAGGTTGCGGCTGGCGATCATCTGCAAGCCGAAATCTTCGGGATGGATTTCATATTCGCGGATTTCGCCGTTGACCAGCTCGCCCACGAGGGTGGCGGCGCCGAGCGACACTTCATCCATATTGTCGCGGCCATACACGACGATCGCATGCTGCGCACCGAGGCGCTGCAGCACGCGCACCTGGATGCCGACCAGGTCGGCGTGAAACACGCCCATCAGAATGTTCGGCGCGCCGGCCGGATTGGTCAGCGGACCGAGGATATTGAAGATCGTGCGCACGCCGAGTTCCTTGCGCACGGGCGCCGCATGCTTCATGGCCGCGTGGTGGTTCGGCGCGTACATGAAGCCGATGCCCGTTTGCGCGATCGACTGGGCGATCTGCTCGGGTTGCAGGTTGATGTTGACGCCCAGCGAGTCGAGCACGTCGGCGCTGCCGGACGAGGACGACACGCTGCGCCCGCCATGCTTGGCCACGCGCGCGCCGGCCGCCGCCGCCACGAACATCGAGGCGGTGGAAATGTTGAATGTGTGCGCGCCGTCGCCGCCCGTGCCGACGATGTCGAGCAGGTTGGTGGTGTCGGCCATGGGCACCTTGGTGGAAAATTCGCGCATCACTTGCGCGGCGGCGGCGATTTCGCCGATGGTTTCCTTCTTCACGCGCAAACCCACGGTCAGGGCGGCGATCATGGTGGGCGACATTTCGCCGGACATGATCTGGCGGAACAGGTAGAGCATTTCGTCGTGAAAGATTTCGCGGTGTTCGATGCAGCGCAGCAGGGCTTCTTGTGGGGTGATCGGCATGATGCTTCCTTCTTCAATGATGGCGCAGGAGGACACTGACGGCACGCCGGGGCGTGCGCATGGAATCAGCGCTCGAGAAAATTCTTCAGCAGGGCGTGGCCGTGCTCCGAGAGGATCGATTCGGGGTGGAACTGCACGCCCTCGATATCGAATTCCCGGTGGCGCACGCCCATGATTTCGCCGTCGTCCGTCCACGCCGTCACTTCCAGGCAGGAAGGCAGCGAGGCGCGTTCGATCGCCAAAGAGTGGTAGCGGATCACTGTGAAGGGGCTGGGCATGCCTTTGAAAACGCCCACGCCCGTATGCGCGATGAGGGAAGTCTTGCCATGCATGACTTGCTTGGCGCGGATGACCTTGCCCCCAAACGCTTCGCCGATGGCCTGGTGGCCCAGGCAGACGCCCAATATCGGTTTCTTGCCGGCGAAGTGCTTGAGCACTTCCACCGAAATGCCCGCCTGTGCCGGCGCTTTCGGCCCGGGCGAGATGCAGATGCGGTCCGGGTTCAGCGCCTCGATCTGTGCGATCGTGATTTCATCGTTGCGGTAGACCCGCACGTCTTCGCCCAGTTCACCGAAATACTGCACGATGTTGTAGGTGAAGGAGTCGTAGTTGTCGATCATCAGCAGCATCTTAAAACCCTCCATCCAGGCCATCTTGCACTTGTTCGGCGGCGCGCAGCACGGCACGCGCCTTGTTTTCGGTTTCCTGCCATTCCATCTCGGGGATCGAGTCGGCGACGATGCCGGCCGCGGCCTGCACGTACAGCATGCCGTCCTTGACCACGCCCGTGCGGATGGCGATCGCCACATCCATTTCGCCGCCAAACGACAGGTAGCCGCAGGCGCCGCCGTAGATGCCGCGCTTGGTGATTTCCAGTTCGTCGATCACTTCCATGGCGCGCACTTTCGGCGCGCCCGTCAGGGTGCCGGCGGGGAAGGTCGCGCGCAGCACGTCCAGGTTCGACAGGCCATCCTTCAGCTTGCCTTCCACGTTCGAGACGATGTGCTGCACATGCGAGTATTTTTCAATGACCATGCGGTCGGTGACTTGCACGCTGCCCGTTTCGGCGATGCGGCCGATATCGTTGCGCGCCAGATCGATCAGCATCACGTGCTCGGCGATCTCTTTCGGATCGGCAAGCAGCTCGGCCGACAGCTCGGCGTCGCGCTCCGGCGTGGCGCCGCGCGGACGGGTGCCGGCGATCGGGCGCAAGGTGACTTTCTTGCCGCCGTCCGCCGTCTTTTCGTTGCGCACCAGGATTTCCGGCGAGGCGCCGATGATCTGCATGTCACCGAAATTATAGAAGTACATATACGGCGACGGATTGAGCGAACGCAAGGCGCGGTACAGGGTCAGCGGCGAATCGACATATGGCTTGCGGATGCGCTGGCCGATCTGTACCTGCATCAGGTCGCCCGCCATCACGTATTCATGCGCCTTGGCGACCGCCTTCAGGTAGTCTTCCTTGGAAAAATCGCGGATGGTTTCCGTGCGCACGGAAGCGCTGGTGACGGGGGCATCGACGCCGCGGCGCAGCATCATGCGCAAGTCCTTCAGGCGTTGCTGCGCTTTCGAAAACGATTCGGGCTGCGTGGTGTCGGCATACACGATCAGGTAGAGCTTGCCGGACAGGTTGTCGATGACGGCCAGTTCTTCCGTCACCATCAGCTGGATGTCGGGCAGCTTCAAGTCGTCTTTCGGCGCGCCGCCGGCGAGTTTCTTCTCGATGTGGCGCACGGTGTCGTAGCCGAAGTAGCCGGCCAGGCCGCCGCAGAAGCGCGGCATGCCGGGGCGCAGGGCCACCTTGAAGCGCGACTGGAACTGTTCGATGAAGTCGAGCGGATTGCCTTCGTGTTCTTCGATCACGACGCCGTTCTTGACGATTTCGGTGCGCTTGCCATAGCTGCGCAGCACGGTCGTGGCGGGCAAGCCGATGAAGGAATAGCGGCCGAAGCGTTCGCCGCCGACGACGGATTCGAGCAGGAAGGTGTTCTTGCCGCCTTGTTGGGCCTGTGCCAGTTTCAGGTACAGGGTGAGCGGGGTTTCCAGGTCGGCGAACGCTTCCGCGATCAGGGGGATGCGGTTGTAGCCTTGCTGGGCCAGCGATTTGAATTCGAGTTCGGTCATGTTTCTCTCCATGCCGTCAGGGTATGCGTGTGCATAGTGCACAAACCCTGCGGTGGGTTATCAAAAAACTTGCCGGTGCACGCTAAATGCGCAAAGTATGCGTGTGCAGCCGGCAGCAATCGTAACGGCTCGGCCCTTAGGCCTGCCAGGATTGCCAGCGTCGCCAAAGCCAGGCCTCAATCGAGCCGGTTTGGGTGACATTGTGTTTTTTGATGAGAAACGTGTTCACGATATGGTGTTGGGTTTGGTCAGTATGCCGGTTAATTTTGCATGCTAATAAAACGGGCTGCTTCGAGCAGTGTCTTTACTATACCATCGGAATCGGTATCGTGTATAGAGTGTCCGTGATTGTAGCCATACGGTACCGTCAAAACGGGGCAAGCCGCAGCCCGGGCCGCTTGCGCGTCATTCGAGGAGTCGCCGATGGCCACCACTTTGGCCGGCGCCAGGTCGAAGTCCGCGCACACTTGCAGCAGCGGCAGCGGGTCCGGTTTCTTCCTCGGCAGCGAATCGCCGCCGTAGACGATCTCGAAATACTGATCCAGATTTTTCAGTTTCAGCAGGGGCAGGGCGAAGGCGATCGGCTTGTTGGTGACGCAGGCCAGGCGCAGGCCCGCCGCCTTCATCGCCGCCAATCCCGCTTCCACATCCGGGTACAGGGTGCTGTACTGGCCATTGATGGCCAGGTAGTGGCGCTGATAGGCTTCCATCGCCTGTTCGAAGCGCTGTTCCACGCCGGCCGCATCGAAGTCGAGGGCGAGCACGGTGCGGATCAGGTTTTCCGAGCCCTTGCCCACCATCAGCTCGATGGCGTCGGCGCTGATGGGCGCGAGATCGAATTCGGCGCGCATGCCATTGATGGCGATGTGGAAATCGGGCACGGTGTCGAGCATCGTGCCATCGAGGTCGATGATGGCGGCGCGCACGCCGGCCAGTACGTGGTGCTTCACCGTGCCCGTCTGCATCAGGCGCCCGCTACCGCTGCCAGCTCGGCGCGCATGGCGTCGATGACGGCCTTGTAGTCCGGCTTGCCGAAGATGGCCGAGCCGGCGACGAAGGTGTCGGCGCCGGCGGCGGCGGCGGCGGCGATGTTGTCGATCTTGATGCCACCGTCGACTTCCAGCATGATGTCACGGCCCGATTCGTCGATCATGCGGCGCGCTTCGGCGATTTTCTTCAGCGCTTGCGGAATGAAGGACTGGCCGCCGAAGCCCGGATTGACGGACATGATCAGGATGATGTCGATCTTGTCCATCACGTGTTCCAGGTAGTGCAACGGCGTGCCCGGGTTGAAAACCAGGCCCGATTTGCAGCCGTTATCGCGGATCAGCTGCAGCGAACGGTCGATATGATGCGACGCTTCCGGATGGAAGGTGATGATGTTCGCGCCAGCCTTGGCGAAATCCGGGATAATGCGATCGACTGGTTCGACCATCAGGTGCACATCGATGGGCACTTGCACGTGCGGGCGAATGGCTTCGCACACGAGCGGGCCGATGGTCAGGTTCGGTACGTAATGGTTATCCATCACGTCGAAATGGATGATGTCGGCGCCGGCGGTAACGACGTTGCGCACTTCCTCGCCCAGGCGGGCAAAGTCGGCGGACAGGATGCTGGGAGCGATACGGAATGTAGTCATGGTGAAGTAGCCAAAGGATAGAAAATGCAAAGTTGCGCTATTTTACGCTTGACGCCGCTGCCATGCCTGATTGCAGCACGGTGAAACACAGAATACGCATCGCGCGATGGCCAGTGAGGCGCGCGCGACACACAATATGACTGGCAATGTCTGAATAGGAACGATGATGGCGACTTATGAATTTACGGTAACGGTCAAGACGCAGTACCTGCCTGAGCAATCGGCGCCCGAGCAGGGCCGCCATGTGTTCAGCTACACGATTCGCGTCGTCAACACGGGGACCGTCGGCGCGCAACTGATTTCGCGCCACTGGGTCATCACGGATGCGAATGACAAGGTGGAGGAAGTGCGCGGCCTGGGCGCCGTCGGCCACCAGCCGCTGCTGCAGCCGGGCGAGCAGTTCGAATACACGAGCGGCACCATGCTGGCCACGCCGCAAGGCTCGATGCGCGGCGAGTACTTCTGCGTGGCCGAAGACGGGCACCAGTTCGTGGCGGCCATCCCGGAATTCGTGCTGTCGCTGCCGCGCACCCTGCATTAAGAGCGTCAGGCCTGCGGGCCGTCGCCTGTCATTTCAGTTTTTCAGTGGCGTTTTTTTCTTCGCTCACTTGTTTGCGTGCTGGCGGCGTGGGTTTCTTGCCTGAATACATGGTCCACCAGACAATAAATGCCAGCAAGAAGAACGCCACCAACGCCTCAATCATCAAGATCCACATACGCACCCCTATGTTATTTACTCGCAGCTTCCATACCCGCAGCGCATTTACACGCGGTAGTCTACTCGTTTCAATCGGCGCCGTCGCGCTTGCCCTTTCTGCCTGTACCACGCCGCCCACGGCGCCCGCTGCCGCCGGCGGCAAGGCGCCCGCCATCGCCCCGAGCGTCGTCAAGCCCGTGCCGTCCAAGCCCGGTACGCCTGAAGCGAAGGATGCCACGGATGCGGCGGCGCCCACGTTCGTGCCCGCCAAGTTTGCCGCCTTGCCTGGCTGGGCCCGCGATGACTTGCGCGCCGCCTGGCCCGCCTTCATGGCTTCGTGCGGCGTGCTGGTGAAGCGTCCCGACTGGAAGGAATCGTGCACGATCGCGCGCCAGGTGAATGCCGACAGCGACAAGGCGATCCGCCTGTTTTTCGAAACCTTCTTTGTGCCAAATCAAGTCGTGGCCGCCGATGGCGTCAATACTGGCTTGGTGACCGGTTATTACGAACCGTTGCTGCATGGCGCGCGCAAGCGTGGCGGCCCATACCAGACGCCGCTGTACAAGGTGCCGGATGACCTGATTTCGGTGGACTTGGCCAGCGTGTATCCGGAACTGAAAAACATGCGCCTGCGCGGCAAGCTGGTCGGCAAGAAAGTCGTGCCGTACGCGACCCGCGCCGATATCGAGCGGGCCACGTCCGTCACCGGCAAGGAGTTGCTGTGGGTCGATGATGAAGTGGAGGCATTCTTCCTGCAAGTACAGGGTTCCGGCCGCGTACAGCTGACCGACACCCAGGAAACCGTGCGCGTGGCGTATGCGGAGCAGAATGGCCATCCGTACAAGTCGATCGGCCGCTACCTGGTCGACAAGGGCGAGCTGACCCTGAGCCAGGCGTCCGCGCAGGGTATCAAGGCGTGGATCGCCGGCCATCCCACGCGCAAGGATGAATTGTTCAACGCCAACCCCAGCTATGTATTCTTCAAGGAAGAGCGCTTGCCCGATCCGAAGGTGGGGCCGAAAGGCGCGCTGGGCGTACCGCTGACGCCGCAGCGCTCGGTGGCCGTCGATTCACGCTTCCTGCCGCTCGGTGCGCCCGTCTTCCTGTCGACCACGCAAGCCAATAGCGATATCCCGATGCAACGCCTGGTGATGGCACAGGATACGGGCGGCGCCATTCGCGGCCCCATTCGTGTTGACTACTTCTTTGGTTTTGGCGCGGAAGCGGCGGAGAATGCGGGCCGCATGAAGCAGAGCGGCGCCGTGTGGGTATTGCTGCCCAAGCAGGCGCCGGCGCGCTAAGGTTGCCTTGGCGGCGCCGGAAGGTGATGGTTTAGCGCAGGACCATGACTGGCAGGTGGGTATGCGCCAGCACTTTCTGCGTCTCGCTGCCGACGAACAGCTTGTTCAAGCCCTTGCGTCCATGCGAAGCCATCAGGATGATGTCGCAATGATAGGTTTGCGCCGCGTTGACGATTTCTTCGTGCGGACTGGGCGAGACGGCCACGACGCCCTCGAAGGGAATGCCCGCGGCGCGCGCGGCAACGCTGATCTTGTCGATGGCGCGCTGCGATGCTTCCTGCATTTGCTGTTCATACAGGCTGGCGTCGAGCACGATGCCGCCGTCCGCCATCGGCGAAAACGGGAACGGCTGCACCACGCTGATGGCGACCAGCTTGGCCTTGTTCAATTGCGCGAAGGTGATGGCCGTTTCGGCGGCCTTGTCGGACAGCGGCGAGCCGTCGGTGGGAAATAAGATGGTGTTAAACATGGCGTGCTCCTCAAGTGATGTCAGACAGCTTATGGATTTACCTCAAGCAAAACCTTGATGTAAATCAAACCTCGCAGGCTTAGACGTGAATAGTGTCGTCAAGGCAATCTTTCACAGTGTATGCCCGTTCTCCGCTTCAGGTGCGCACGCTACGCAGCGGCGTGCCCCACACCATGGCAATGGTCAGCGCAATGCTGCCGGCCGCAATGCAGGCCAGGCCGCTGCGCACGCCGAAGTGTTCGGCCACCCAGCCGGCGGCCAGCGCGCCCAGCGGCGCCGTCGCCACCGTCAGGAAGCGCATGGTTGAGGTCATCCGGCCCAGCATGGGGTCCGGCGTGACCTTCTGGCGCAAGCCCAGGTAGGGAATAAAGAACAGCATCACGCCGCAATCGAAAAAGAACATCAGGATGGCATAGGCCACGGCGCTGGCGGCCGCGCTGCCAAATAGCAGGGCAGGGATGCATGGCGTCAACGCAAAGCATAGCGAAGTCGACGCCAGTCCGATCAGGATGGTACGGCCGGCGCCGTAGCGGCGCGTCAGCGGCTTGACGATGAAGGCGCTCAGCAGCACGCCGGCGCCGCCGAGCATCTGCGTCATGCCCAGCACGCCCGGACTCATGCCCAGGTCGCGCGTGGCAAACAGGACCGTCAAGGCCATGCTGGCGTAAAACAGGAAATGCCAGATGCCGGCGCCCCAGGCCAGCGCACGCAGCAGTGGCTCGCGCCAGACAAACAGCAAGCCGTCGGCGATGTCGCGCAGGGCGTGCTTGTCGGACGGCGCGGGTCGTGGATCGCGCACGCTCATGGCGCGCAGATTGCATACGGAAACAAGGTAGCCGCACGCCGTGCACAGGATGGCGGCCGGTGCCGACAAGACTTGCACCAGCACGCCAGCCAGGCCGGGACCGATCAGGCGTGAGGCCGATTCTGTCGCGGCAAATTTCGACTGGGCGTCGATCAAGCCATCGCGGCCCACGAGGAAGGTCAGAAAAACCTGCTCGGCGCCGCCTCCCACGACGAAGCCCGTGCCGATAATGAATCCCACTATATATAACCAGGGCATCGACAGCACGCCGCACCAATACGCGACGGCCACGCTGGCCAGGGCCAGGCCCGACATGGTTTCGCTGAACAGCATGATCGGGTGTTTGCTGCGCCGGTCCAGCAGCACGCCGACGGGCAGGCCGAAGAGGGCGAACGGCAGCGCCTGCAGGGCGACCAGCAGGCCCATCTGTTCCGGTGTCGCATGCAGCAGCAGTACCGCGCATAGGGGCAAGGCCAGCGAGGTGATCTGGGCGCCGAAGCAATTGAGGCCATTGCTGAACCACAGGCGGCGAAAATTGACGCTGGCGGCGCTGCCGTCGCCGCGCAGGCGGCTGGCGCAAGACTGGAGGAAAGAGGAGAGAATTTGCCGCTCAATATAAGTAGTGATCAGGCTCACAATAATAGCAGCGCGCCTGCCGCGCCGCTGCCATTAGCCGCTACAATCGTCGCTACCGTGTTCATCCAGAGGAGACCATATGCAATACGAAGACCTGATCATCGACATCCAGGACAAAGTGGCGGTTATCCGCCTGAACCGCCCGAAGGCGCTCAACGCATTGAACGACAATATGATGAATGAGCTGGGTGATGCCTTGCTCAAATTCGACGCGGATGAGAATATCGGCTGCATCGTGCTGACGGGCAGCGAAAAAGCGTTTGCTGCCGGCGCCGATATCGCGGCCATGGCCGACTATACATATCCAGATACTTTTACGCAGGGCTACATCAGCCGCAACTGGGAGCATATCTTGCGCGTGCGCAAACCAGTGGTAGGCGCGGTGGCCGGCTATGCCTTGGGTGGTGGCTGCGAACTGGCCATGATGTGCGATTTCCTGATCGCTGCCGACAGCGCCAAATTTGGCCAGCCGGAAATCAAGGTCGGCGTCACGCCAGGCGCGGGCGGCACGCAGCGCTTGCCGCGCGCCATCGGCAAGGCCAAGGCCATGGACTTGCTGTTGACGGCACGCACTATCGACGCGGCAGAAGCTGAGCGCATCGGTCTCGTGTCGCGCGTCGTGCCTGCCGATAAATTGCTGGAAGAAACCCTGGCTGCCGCCAAGGCCATTGCCGCCATGCCGACCTCGGTTGCCATGATGATCAAGGATTGCGTCAACCGCGCCTTTGAAACGACCTTGACCGATGGCGTCGCCTACGAGCGCCGTTTGTTCCAGGCCGCCTTCGGCACGCCAGCACAAAAAGAAGGCATGCACGCTTTCCTGGAAAAGCGCTTGCCAAACTTCGACGGTCTTTGATATGATTCGCCTCCCCGATGAGACGCACTAGTTTGCGGCACAAAAGGGACGGCCTTCCGGGGCTGGGTAGTAAAAAAAGAAGGTTGACGAAATGCTGCAAACGCTTCATACTCTTCCTTCTTCGCAGCTGACAAACACAACGCTTTGTCGATAGCGCGAAAGCAGTAACCGAATACAGTTCTTTAACAATTAACAGTCGATAAGTGTGGGCATTTGATGTAAGTGCAGCGTCAATCTTCGGATTGGCGTAATACTTAAAATATCAAATGTTCACAAGAAATAATGAAATAGGATACTTCTTCGGAAGTAGCCTGTCAGTTTTTTGAGTGAGCGACCCGTCGCAAGACGGTGCCGGTAAAACGGCAAAGTAACAGAGATTAAACTGAAGAGTTTGATCCTGGCTCAGATTGAACGCTGGCGGCATGCCTTACACATGCAAGTCGAACGGCAGCACGGAGCTTGCTCTGGTGGCGAGTGGCGAACGGGTGAGTAATATATCGGAACGTACCCTAGAGTGGGGGATAACGTAGCGAAAGTTACGCTAATACCGCATACGATCTAAGGATGAAAGTGGGGGATCGCAAGACCTCATGCTCGTGGAGCGGCCGATATCTGATTAGCTAGTTGGTAGGGTAAAAGCCTACCAAGGCATCGATCAGTAGCTGGTCTGAGAGGACGACCAGCCACACTGGAACTGAGACACGGTCCAGACTCCTACGGGAGGCAGCAGTGGGGAATTTTGGACAATGGGCGAAAGCCTGATCCAGCAATGCCGCGTGAGTGAAGAAGGCCTTCGGGTTGTAAAGCTCTTTTGTCAGGGAAGAAACGGTGAGGGCTAATATCTCTTGCTAATGACGGTACCTGAAGAATAAGCACCGGCTAACTACGTGCCAGCAGCCGCGGTAATACGTAGGGTGCAAGCGTTAATCGGAATTACTGGGCGTAAAGCGTGCGCAGGCGGTTTTGTAAGTCTGATGTGAAATCCCCGGGCTCAACCTGGGAATTGCATTGGAGACTGCAAGGCTAGAATCTGGCAGAGGGGGGTAGAATTCCACGTGTAGCAGTGAAATGCGTAGATATGTGGAGGAACACCGATGGCGAAGGCAGCCCCCTGGGTCAAGATTGACGCTCATGCACGAAAGCGTGGGGAGCAAACAGGATTAGATACCCTGGTAGTCCACGCCCTAAACGATGTCTACTAGTTGTCGGGTCTTAATTGACTTGGTAACGCAGCTAACGCGTGAAGTAGACCGCCTGGGGAGTACGGTCGCAAGATTAAAACTCAAAGGAATTGACGGGGACCCGCACAAGCGGTGGATGATGTGGATTAATTCGATGCAACGCGAAAAACCTTACCTACCCTTGACATGGCTGGAATCCTCGAGAGATTGAGGAGTGCTCGAAAGAGAACCAGTACACAGGTGCTGCATGGCTGTCGTCAGCTCGTGTCGTGAGATGTTGGGTTAAGTCCCGCAACGAGCGCAACCCTTGTCATTAGTTGCTACGAAAGGGCACTCTAATGAGACTGCCGGTGACAAACCGGAGGAAGGTGGGGATGACGTCAAGTCCTCATGGCCCTTATGGGTAGGGCTTCACACGTCATACAATGGTACATACAGAGCGCCGCCAACCCGCGAGGGGGAGCTAATCGCAGAAAGTGTATCGTAGTCCGGATTGTAGTCTGCAACTCGACTGCATGAAGTTGGAATCGCTAGTAATCGCGGATCAGCATGTCGCGGTGAATACGTTCCCGGGTCTTGTACACACCGCCCGTCACACCATGGGAGCGGGTTTTACCAGAAGTAGGTAGCTTAACCGTAAGGAGGGCGCTTACCACGGTAGGATTCGTGACTGGGGTGAAGTCGTAACAAGGTAGCCGTATCGGAAGGTGCGGCTGGATCACCTCCTTTCTAGAGTTTGCACGAATCAGTAATGATTCACGCATCAAATGTTCACACTTATCGGCTGTTAGTAAGAGAAGAAACAGTAGTCGTAGTAGCACCGCGTTGGGGCTGTAGCTCAGCTGGTTAGAGCACCGTGTTGATAACGCGGGGGTCGTTGGTTCGAGTCCAACCAGCCCTACCAGTTAAGTAGTAAATCTCAGGGGGATTAGCTCAGCTGGGAGAGCACCTGCTTTGCAAGCAGGGGGTCGTCGGTTCGATCCCGTCATCCTCCACCAAGTACTTTGAAAGTGCAAACGTAAGCCGGTCAGTGACTGAGGTTTAGGTTTGATCTTTTAGCGATCAAAGCTGTTTCGTTCTTTAACAATCTGGAAGAAGTAAAGATTATTTATTGATTGAGTCTATACATGTAGCAATACATGAGACGGCTCAATGGGTAATGATTGTATGTATCAACAAACAAGCAACAACGTTGTACTTTCTTATCCCTGTAGCGCTCTTTGATTACTTCGGTAATCAGAGGCTAACGTTATAGGGACAAGCGAATAAGTGCACATGGTGGATGCCTTGGCGATTACAGGCGATGAAGGACGTAGTAGCTTGCGATAAGCTGCGGGGAGTGAGCAAACACACTTTGATCCGCAGATTTCCGAATGGGGCAACCCACCCTTTTAGGGTATTGCATACTGAATACATAGGTATGCAAGGCGAACGCGGCGAACTGAAACATCTAAGTAGCTGCAGGAAAAGAAATCAACCGAGATTCCCAAAGTAGCGGCGAGCGAAATGGGAAGAGCCTGTACGTGATAGTCGGACCGATAACAGAATCCTCTGGAAATAGGAGCCATAGTGGGTGATAGCCCCGTATGTGAAATCGGACCGGTGGTACTAAGCGTACGACAAGTAGGGCGGGACACGTGACATCCTGTCTGAATATGGGGGGACCATCCTCCAAGGCTAAATACTCGTAATCGACCGATAGTGAACCAGTACCGTGAGGGAAAGGCGAAAAGAACCCCGGAAGGGGAGTGAAATAGATCCTGAAACCGTGTGCATACAAACAGTAGGAGCGGACTTGTTCCGTGACTGCGTACCTTTTGTATAATGGGTCAGCGACTTACATTCAGTGGCAAGGTTAACCGAATAGGGAAGCCGTAGAGAAATCGAGTCCGAATAGGGCGATCAGTCGCTGGGTGTAGACCCGAAACCAAGTGATCTACTCATGGCCAGGATGAAGGTGCGGTAACACGCCCTGGAGGTCCGAACCCACTAATGTTGAAAAATTAGGGGATGAGCTGTGGGTAGGGGTGAAAGGCTAAACAAACTTGGAAATAGCTGGTTCTCTCCGAAAACTATTTAGGTAGTGCCTCAAGTATCACCATCGGGGGTAGAGCACTGTTATGGCTAGGGGGTCATTGCGACTTACCAAACCATTGCAAACTCCGAATACCGATGAGTGCGAGCTTGGGAGACAGACGTCGGGTGCTAACGTCCGGCGTCAAGAGGGAAACAACCCAGACCGCCAGCTAAGGTCCCAAAGATTGGCTAAGTGGAAAACGAAGTGGGAAGGCTAAAACAGTCAGGATGTTGGCTTAGAAGCAGCCATCATTTAAAGAAAGCGTAATAGCTCACTGATCGAGTCGTCCTGCGCGGAAGATGTAACGGGGCTAAGCCAGTCACCGAAGCTGCGGATATTGTTCTGTGATTTATCACAGATATATATGGTAGGAGAGCGTTCTGTAAGCCTGCGAAGGTGTCTTGTAAAGGATGCTGGAGGTATCAGAAGTGCGAATGCTGACATGAGTAGCGATAATGGGGGTGAAAAGCCTCCACGCCGTAAGCCCAAGGTTTCCTGTTCAACGTTCATCGGAGCAGGGTGAGTCGGCCCCTAAGGCGAGGCAGAGATGCGTAGCTGATGGGAAGCAGGTTAATATTCCTGCACCGTCGTATGATGCGATGGGGGGACGGATCGCGGAAGGTTGTCCAACTGTTGGAATAGTTGGTTTTTGGCTCATAGAAGGCACTTAGGCAAATCCGGGTGCGGAATTCAAGGGGTTGAGACGAGTGAACTTGTTCACGAAGCAATCGGAAGTGGTTCCAAGAAAAGCCTCTAAGCTTCAGTCATACGAGACCGTACCGCAAACCGACACAGGTGGGCGAGATGAGTATTCTAAGGCGCTTGAGAGAACTCGGGAGAAGGAACTCGGCAAATTGGTACCGTAACTTCGGGAAAAGGTACGCCCCGGTAGCTTGATTGGTTTACTCCATGAGGGTGAAAGGGTTGCAATAAACTGGTGGCTGCGACTGTTTAATAAAAACACAGCACTCTGCAAACACGAAAGTGGACGTATAGGGTGTGACGCCTGCCCGGTGCTGGAAGATTAAATGATGGGGTGCAAGCTCTTGATTGAAGTCCCAGTAAACGGCGGCCGTAACTATAACGGTCCTAAGGTAGCGAAATTCCTTGTCGGGTAAGTTCCGACCTGCACGAATGGCGTAACGATGGCCACACTGTCTCCTCCCGAGACTCAGCGAAGTTGAAATGTTTGTGATGATGCAATCTACCCGCGGCTAGACGGAAAGACCCCATGAACCTTTACTGTAGCTTTGCATTGGACTTTGAACCAATCTGTGTAGGATAGGTGGGAGGCTTTGAAGCGGGGACGCTAGTTCTCGTGGAGCCAACCTTGAAATACCACCCTGGTTTGTTTGAGGTTCTAACCTTGGTCCGTTATCCGGATCGGGGACAGTGCATGGTAGGCAGTTTGACTGGGGCGGTCTCCTCCTAAAGTGTAACGGAGGAGTTCGAAGGTACGCTAGATACGGTCGGACATCGTGTTGATAGTGCAATGGCATAAGCGTGCTTAACTGCGAGACTGACAAGTCGAGCAGGTACGAAAGTAGGACATAGTGATCCGGTGGTTCTGTATGGAAGGGCCATCGCTCAACGGATAAAAGGTACTCTGGGGATAACAGGCTGATTCCTCCCAAGAGTTCATATCGACGGGGGAGTTTGGCACCTCGATGTCGGCTCATCACATCCTGGGGCTGTAGCCGGTCCCAAGGGTATGGCTGTTCGCCATTTAAAGTGGTACGTGAGCTGGGTTTAAAACGTCGTGAGACAGTTTGGTCCCTATCTGCCGTGGGCGTTGGAAATTTGAAGGGGGCTGCTCCTAGTACGAGAGGACCGGAGTGGACGAACCTCTGGTGTACCGGTTGTCACGCCAGTGGCATTGCCGGGTAGCTAAGTTCGGAAGAGATAACCGCTGAAAGCATCTAAGCGGGAAACTTGCCTTGAGATGAGATTTCCCAGAGCCTTGAGCTCTTTGAAGGGTCGTTCGAGACCAGGACGTTGATAGGCTGGGTGTGGAAGTGCAGTAATGCATTAAGCTAACCAGTACTAATTGCCCGTACGGCTTGTCCCTATAACCTTAGCAGGTACAGAGGATGAGAAAGTAACGTTGTGAGTTGTTGATACCACTCATTACCCAAGTAATACCTCAATACATAATCCGCTTCTTCCAGATTTCGACACCTGTCGCCCCGTCGGGGACAGGCTGTCATACAAGTTATGCCTGATGACCATAGCAAGTTGGTCCCACCCCTTCCCATCCCGAACAGGACCGTGAAACAACTTTGCGCCGATGATAGTGCTGCAACCAGTGTGAAAGTAGGTTATCGTCAGGCTTGTTATACGCAGTAGAGAAAAACCCCGCCAGTGATGGCGGGGTTTTTTTTCGTCTGCCGGTTTTATCGCCATAAAAACCCTATTTTCACTCCCATCCTCAGGCAAATTCCTATATAATTCGCCTCCTCAGATCAGATGGTTTGCTGCCCCGTTGGGAGCAAGCTGTTGAAAAAGTTATGCCTGATGACCATAGCAAGTTGGTCCCACCCCTTCCCATCCCGAACAGGACCGTGAAACAACTTTGCGCCGATGATAGTGCTGCAACCAGTGTGAAAGTAGGTTATCGTCAGGCTTGTTATATAAAAAAACCCCGCAGACGCGGGGTTTTTTTTCGTCTGCAGCGGTCATCGGACTAGATGCCCCAGGTGATGCTTTCACCTTCCGCCTTGGCCGAGCGCAGCATTTCCATCAACGGATAGGCGCGCTGCGAAAAATGGACTTTTTGCGCACGCGCATGGGCGCCCGTTTCGCCATCTTCCAGCGTCTCTGGCGTATGCGCATCGTGCTCGATGTCGTTTTCGGGATGCAGTTTGCTTTCCGCGACTTCTTTTTCCAGCAGGGCCAGGGCATCTCCCGCTTCGGCAGGCGTGATGACGCCGCGCGTGGGGTTCTTGTGCAGGATGTCGAGGATACGCTGCGCATGTTCCTGGTACATCAGCACTTCAGGGGAGGATTTGGATTTGAATGAGATCAACATAAGCGCTTTCTGGAACTTGTTGTTAGTGTCGAAACAATATCACGACTTGAAACTTCACACAGGCCGTCCGTTTGCCCGGTTGGCACGATTGCAAACCGGATACTCCCATCTGTTGGACAGCGCACCTATTTACAAGGGCCCATCTCTCGTGCGGACCGCCATTTAAGCAAGCGTTAAGTCTCAATCGAGCTTCACGGCGTCCATGAAGGTATCGATGGTGTCACGCGATAGCTTGCTTTCTTCGCCGAGGATGATGACCTGGAAGATGCGTTTGTCCTGCGCCACGAAACGCCCGACCAGCAAGACCGGCTTGCCTTGCTGCGTGCCGGCCGCCTCGATGCTCAGCGAACTGCGCTGGCGTGTGCCGGCCGGCGAGCTGCTGGCCGCTGACGCCGATTTTTCGCTGCGCACGGTGCCATTGATATTTTTCAATAATGCTGTCCGCATGGCGGGCAAGGCCGCCTGCGCCTGCTCCGCAGTGTCGAGCACGGCGCTGCCGATGGCGAAGGTGCTGCCATCGACTTCGCTGGCGGTCATGGTCAGGCTGACTTTCTTGCCGTCGAGATCCACTTCGCGCGTCAGTACGGCCGGCTTGCCAGGAAACAAGGCCGTGAACTGGGCGTCGGGGCTGCGATAATCGCGCCAGTCGAATTTCGGACTGCAGGCGGCCAGGACGCTGGCAGCGGCAAGCGTCGCCAGAAATAGGGCAAGTGATGTTTTTTTCATCAGCAGATGGTAGCAGCGCCGCCCATCATGTGCAATCGCGCGCGTACGGGCGGATTGGGCCACCTTATCTGCCCACCTTATATTTCACGCAGCACGCGCCGGTACTGGATCGCTTCGGCCACATGTGCTTGTTCGATGACTGGACTGCCTGCCAGGTCGGCGATGCTGCGGGCCACGCGCAGCACCCGGTGATAAGTGCGTGCCGACCAGTGCAGGTGCAACATGGCACTGTGCAGCAGCCGCTCGCCATGTTGTTCCAGCTGGCAATGCTGTTCGATTTCCACGTTGTTCAGCCGCTGGTTCAATTTGCCCTGGCGCGCCAATTGCAGGGCCGACGCCGCCGCCACGCGCGTGGCGATTTGTTGCGTGCCTTCGCCAGCACCGGCTTGCCTGCCCAGCGACGCCGGCGGCATGGCCGCCACTTCAATCTGCAAGTCGATACGGTCGAGTAGCGGTCCGGACAAGCGGCCGTGGTAGCGCAGCACAGCGTCCGGCGTGCACCGGCAGCGGCCGGATGCGTGGCCCAGATAACCGCAGGGACACGGGTTCATGGCGGCGATCAGCTGGAAGCGGGCGGGAAAATCGGCTTGGCGGGCCGCGCGCGAAATGGTGATGACGCCCGATTCCATGGGCTGGCGCAGCACGTCGAGCACTTTGCGGTCGAATTCGGCAATTTCATCGAGGAAGAGCACGCCGCAGTGCGCCAGCGAAATTTCGCCGGGCCGCGGAACATTGCCTCCGCCCACCAAGGCCACGCCGGAAGCCGTCTGATGGGGCGCACGATAGGGGCGCCGTTTCCAGTGTTCCACTTTAAAATTGCCGCCCAGCGAATGCACGGCGGCCGATTCCAGCGCCTCTTCGTCGCTCATCGGTGGCAGCATGCCGGGAAAACGGCTGGCCAGCATGGTCTTGCCTGCACCAGGCGGACCCACCATCAGGACGTTGTGGCCGCCAGCGGCAGCCACTTCCAGCGCGCGCCGCGCTTGCTGTTGTCCCTGCACATCGGCAAAGTCCGGATACAGGAAAGCGGGTGCAGCCGGCATGGGCTGGTGGCGCTGCAGGGGCGTATGGCTGGCGCGCGCGGCAAAATGCGCGCATACCTCGAGCAGGGTGTGGGCTGGGTAGATGCCGGCATCGCGGACGAGCGCCGCCTCGTCCGCGTTCGCGTGCGGCAAGATGAAGGCGCGCGGCACGCCGGTCTTGTCGCGTTGCATGGCAAACGTCATGGCCAGCGCGCCCCGGATGGGACGTAGCTGTCCTGACAGCGACAGTTCGCCAGCGAATTCATAGTGGTGTAATTGGTCGCCCGGCAATTGGCCGGAGGCGGCCAGAATGCCTAGCGCGATGGGCAGGTCGAAACGGCCCGATTCCTTGGGCAGATCCGCCGGGGCCAGGTTGGCCGTGATGCGCCGCGCCGGCATGTCAAAACCGCAGTTTTGCAGCGCGGCACGTACGCGGTCGCGCGATTCCTTCACTTCCGTATCCGGCAAGCCGACGATCGTAAAGGACGGCAAGCCATTGGCAAGATGGACTTCGACACTTACCTCGGGCGCTTCCATGCCGGCCAGGGCACGGCTTTTCAGGACTGCCAGACTCATCAGATCCCCCTGTAGCGCGGGCGCGGGCAGGATCAGTCTAGTCCTTGAAACGGCGTGCGGCTTGCGCTATGCCAGCAAGAACGCCGATTACGGCGCCTTGCGTGCGGCGATTTACGCTTTTGGATCGTTCAGGCGCGTTTCCAGTTCGATCAGGCGCAATTCCAGTGCATCGAGCTTGGCGCGGGTCTTGGCCAGGACCTGGGCCTGGATATCGAATTCCTCGCGCGTGACGAGATCCAGGCGGGCGAAGCCCTGGGTCATCATCGATTTCACGTTCTTCTCGATATCCTTGGCCGGCGAGTTTTCGATGGCTTGATGGATCTTGCCTTGCAAGTCGTTAAAGAAGGTATTCATGTCCATGGTCAGTCCTTTTATGGTGCGGCCTGTGCATCGCACCATTGCGGTGCACAGCGGCGTTAATCTGGTGCGAAACTGGGCAAATTCACAATGCTTTAGCCGCCCGTTCCCGCATGCCCAGGGGCTTGCAGGGTATGTATGGACGGAAACGCACCTGTCAAGGTGGCAATGGAGCTGGCACGTATTCTGCTAAAGCATGGATGAACGCTTTGTGATCTCCAGCCAAGATTTTAAACCTCAACCGCTTTAAAAGTTCAATAAAAGGGAATCGCCATGAAGAATCTGTCCAAGAACATGACTTTAGCAGCAGCGTTGACACTGGCCATGACCGCCGTGTGCGGCAGCGCGATGGCGCAGGAAGCGGCAGCGGCGCCCGCCGCCGAAGCTGTGCCCGACAACGTGGTCAGCTACAACGTGGCGCTGACCAGCGATTACCGTTACCGTGGTCTGTCGCAAAGCCGCCTGAAACCTGCCGTCAGCGGCGGCGCCGACTATACGCACAATCCGACTGGCCTGTACGTGGGCACCTGGTTGTCGAGCATCAAATGGATCAAGGATGGCGGCGGCGATACGGATCTGGAATGGGATATCTACGGCGGCAAGCGCGGCGAACTCAGCAAGGATTTCACGTATGACGTGGGCGGCCTGTATTACTTCTATCCCTCGAACGGCCTGAGCACGAATGCGAATACCTTCGAACTGTACGGCCAGCTCGGTTATGGCCCGCTATATATCAAGTACTCGCATTCGACGACGAATCTGTTCGGCGTGGCCGACAGCAAGAATAGCGGTTACCTGGACCTGGGCGCCAACGTGGAAGTGCATGATGGCTACATGCTGAACCTGCACGTGGGCCGGCAAAAGGTCGAGCACAACAATTCCCTCAGCTATAGCGATTACAAGATCGGCGTGACCAAGGACTTCGGCATGGCGACCGTGTCGCTGGCTGCCGTGAAGGCCAACATCGCTTCGCTGGCGCCCAATGGCAAGAATCTGGCGAAAACGGGCCTCGTATTGACTGTTTCCAAAACCTTTTAAGCGAGACTGCCATGAAAATGATTACTGCAATCATTAAACCGTTCAAACTGGACGAAGTGCGCGAAGCCTTGTCGGCTATCAATGTGCAAGGGATTACCGTCACCGAAGTGAAGGGGTTCGGCCGTCAGAAAGGCCATACGGAACTGTACCGTGGCGCCGAGTATGTGGTTGATTTCCTGCCAAAAACCAAAATCGAAGCGGCGGTCGACGACGCCATTGTCGACCAGGCCATCGAAGCCATCGAGGGCGCCGCGCGCACCGGTAAAATCGGCGATGGCAAGATTTTTGTGTACAACCTGGAACAGGTCATCCGCATCCGGACCGGTGAAACCGGCAACGAAGCGCTCTAAGGGGAATATTGATGCGTAAAAATATAACAACATTGTTAGCTGGGTTAGCCTGTCTGTGTGCGTTTGGGGTTGCCGCGCCCAGTTTTGCCGATGCCCCGGCCAAGCCGGAAGCCGTGACGGCCGCTGTTGCCACGCCTGCCGCGACGCCGGCGCCCGATGCCGCCGTGCCGGCTGCCGCGCCAGCCGCCGCCGCTCCTGCCCCAGCGGCTGCCGCGCCGGCGCCCGTCGCCAACAAGGGCGACACCAGTTTCATGATGATCTGCACCGTGCTGGTGATCCTGATGACGATCCCAGGTCTGGCCCTGTTCTACGGCGGCCTGGTGCGCTCGAAGAACATGCTGTCGGTATTGATGCAAGTGTTCATGGTGTTTTCCCTGGTGGTGGTGCTGTGGTGCATTTATGGCTATTCGGTCGCCTTCACGGAGAAAACCGCCTTCTTCGGCGGCTTCGACCGTCTCTTCCTGAATGGCATCTGGGATCCGGCCAAGGGCACGTTTGCCGCCGCCGCCACCTTCAGCAAGGGCGTCGTCATTCCCGAGTTCGTGTTTGTCGCCTTCCAGGGCACGTTTGCCGCGATTACCTGCTCGCTGATCGTCGGTGCCTTTGCCGAACGCGCCAAGTTTTCCGCCGTGCTGGCCTTCGTCGTACTGTGGTTCACGTTTGCCTACCTGCCAGCGGCGCACATGGTCTGGTTCTGGACCGGCCCTGACCTGATCACCGATGCGGCGACGGCAGCCACCGAAGCGGCCAAGGCTGGCTGGATCTGGCAAAAAGGCGCGCTGGACTTCGCCGGCGGCACCGTGGTGCACATCAATGCCGCTATCGCCGGCCTGGTGGGCGCCATCATGATCGGCAAGCGCGTCGGCTACGGCCGTGAATCGATGGCGCCGCATTCGCTGACGATGACCATGATCGGCGCGTCCCTGCTGTGGGTGGGCTGGTTCGGTTTCAATGCCGGTTCCTCGATGGAAGCGGGCGACGTGGCGGCTCTGGCCTTCGTCAATACCATGCTGGCCACGGCTGCCGCCACCCTGTCGTGGGTGTTTGGCGAGTGGATTACCAAGGGCAAGCCTTCCATGCTCGGCGGCGCGTCCGGCGCCGTTGCCGGCCTGGTGGCCATTACCCCGGCGGCCGGCTTCGTCGGCCCGATGGGCGGCCTGGTCATCGGCTTGCTCGCCGGTATCGTCTGCCTGTGGGGCGTGAATGGCTTGAAACGCCTGATCGGTGCCGACGATTCGCTCGACGTGTTCGGCGTCCATGGCGTGGGCGGCATCCTCGGTGCCTTGCTGACGGGCGTGTTTGCGGCGCCGCAACTGGGCGGCCAGGGCATCTTCGACTATGTCACCAACAAGATGTCGGCCGACCCGTATTCGATCGGCCACCAGGTGTGGGTACAGGCGCAGGCTGTCGGCACGACCATCATCTGGTCGGCCGTCGTGTCCGTCATCGCCTATAAACTGGTCGACATCGTCATCGGCCTGCGCGTACCGGAAGAGGAAGAACGCGAAGGCCTCGATATCACCAGCCACGGCGAACAGGCCTACCACGGGTAACGCCAGGCCAAACCTGCTGCGCGTCGCGATTTGCGGCCTGCGATGCTCACTGTGCATGCGCACAGCTCCGCTTCTCAGCCGCAACTCGCCGCCGCTCGCTACGGTTTTGTCAGACGGTGTGATTGTTGATTTTCTGGCACTGCGGCGCCCCGGCGCAGCATGCCAGCGTTGTTTTGCTTGAAAAGGCGCCTCATCGAGGCGCCTTTTTTTCGTTATGGGAATGGAAAAGGTCTTTAAAACAAGGCTTTTGCCCCGATTTGGGGTACTTACACGGTAATATAGTCGGCAGTTCTGTGTGCTTTTCGATTACTGCACATAATTTAAGGATGTAACTATGGTTCCCCACCTCGTCACGGCCCTGACCGGACCGCTGCTCGACCTCGAAAAAAAGATTCTGGCCGCGACGCCGGCCATTGAGCGCTGGTTCCGCATGGAGTGGCAAGAGCACACGCCGCCTTTCTATTGCTCGGTTGACTTGCGCAACGCCGGCTACAAGCTGGCCCCCGTCGATACCAATCTCTTCCCTGGCGGTTTCCATAACCTGGCCACGGAAATGCTGCCCCTGTCCGTGCAAGCGGCCATGGCCGCCATCGACAAGTATTGCCCGGATGCCCGCAACCTGCTGATCGTGCCGGAGTTGCACAACACCACGCCGCAGTATCTGCAGAACGTGGCGCGCCTGATGCAGATCTTCCGCCAGACGGGGCTGCACGTGCGCTTCGGCTCCTGGTCGCCCGAAATCACGCAGCCGACGCCATTGGCCTTGCCTGACGGAAATATGCTGGTCATTGAGCCCCTCGTGCGCCTGAACAATGGCCGCCGCCTGGGCTTGAAGGATTTCGATCCGTGCACGATTTTGCTGAATAACGACTTGTCGGACGGCATTCCCGATATCTTGCAAAATATTCATGAGCAAAGCCTGCTGCCGCCTTTGCACGCGGGCTGGGCCTTGCGCCGCAAGAGCAACCACTACACGGCCTACGATGAAGTGGTGAAAAAATTCGGCAAGATGATCGATGTCGACCCGTGGATGCTCAACCCGTTCCACGCCAAGTGCAGCGACGTCAACTTCCAGGAAGGCGAGGGCGAAGACGCCCTGGCCGCCAGCGTCGACGTGCTGCTGGCGAAGATCCGCAAGAAATACAAGGAATACGGCATCAAGGAAAAGCCCTTCGTCATCGTCAAGCCCGATGCGGGCACGTATGGCACGGGCATCATGACGGTGCGCGACGCCAGCGAAGTGCGCGACCTGTCGCGCAAGCAGCGCGACAAGATGTCCATCGTCAAGGATGGCAAAGTCGTCACCGACGTCATCATCCAGGAAGGCGTGCCGACCTTTGAAAGCATCAAGGATGCCGTGGCCGAGCCCGTCGTCTACATGATCGACCGCTACGTGGTGGGCGGTTTCTACCGCGTGCACGCGGAAAAGGGCGTGGACCAGAACCTGAACGCGCCCGGCTCGCAGTACGTGCCGCTGGCATTTGCCCAGCAGCATGCCGTGCCGGACTTGAAGGCCAAGCCGGGCACGGCCGCGCCGAACCGTTTCTATGTGTATGGCGTGGTGGCGCGCCTGGCCTTGCTGGCCGCGTCGCTGGAAATGGAGCGCACGGATCCGAATCCCGAGGTGTATTGAGCTGGCGCGGGCGCCTGCCGGGCGCGGCGGCTCCCCTCGGGGAACCCCGCCTGGCGATCTCGGCTAGAATCAAGCATTCCTTACCCAAGCACCCCGATTGGACCGTACCATGAAAATCGCATTCCTCGCCGACCCGCTGGCTGGCTTCAAGACTTACAAAGACTCCACCTTCGCCATGATGCGCGAGGCGGCCAGGCGCGGTCATGCCGTCTACGCGTTCGAGCAGAAGGACATGGCGCTGGAAGAGGGCATCGTCACGGCGCGGGTCACGCAGATCGAGCTGACGGGCGACGAGCACGACTGGTACAAGGCCGTCTCCACCGAAGAAGTGCGCCTGTCGACCCTGGACGCCATCATCGAGCGCAAGGATCCGCCGTTCGACATGGAATACGTGTATGGCACGTATCTGCTGGAACTGGCGGAAAAGCAGGGCGCCTGCGTCTTCAACAAGCCATCGGCCATCCGCGACAACAATGAAAAGCTGGCCATCGCGCAGTTTTCCGAATTCACCTCGCCGACGCTGGTCACGTCCAGCGAAGCGCGCCTGCGCGCCTTCCACGCCAAGCACCAGGACGTCATCTTCAAGCCGCTCGACGGCATGGGCGGCACGGGCATCTTCCGCGTCAAGGCCGATGGCCTGAACCTGGGCGCCATCATCGAGACGCTGACGGACAACGGCGCGCAAACCATCATGGCGCAGCGCTTCATCGCCGACATCGTCAAGGGCGACAAGCGCATCCTCGTCATCGGCGGCAAGCCGGTGCCGTTTTCGCTGGCGCGCATTCCGCAGGCCGGCGAAGTGCGCGGCAACCTGGCGGCCGGCGGCACGGGCGTGGCGCAGCCATTGACGGCGCGCGACCTGGAAATCGCTGAAAAGCTTGGCCCCATCCTGGCCGCGCGTGGCCTGATGCTGGTAGGATTGGACGTGATCGGCGACTATCTGACGGAAGTCAATGTCACCAGTCCGACCTGCTTCCAGGAAATCATGCAGCAGACTGGTTTTGACGTGGCCGCCATGTTTGTCGATGCGGTCGAGCAAGGCGTTGCGCAAACGCAGCAACGTTAATAAGGCGAAATGACTATGGTAGGGATCTTGCTCATGACACATGCACCGCTGGGACAGGCGTTCATCGCCGCCTGCGCGCATGTGTTTCGGGGGCCAACGGAACGTTTTGAAGCCATCGACGTGGTCGCGGACCAGGACCTGGCCGAAGTACAGAAGCTGGCGTCGGAAGCCATCTGCCGTCTCGACGACGGCTCCGGCGTGCTGGTGATTACCGACGTGAAGGGCGGCACGCCGTCGAACTGCTGCAACAAGCTGGCCGATGCGGGCAGGGTGGAAGTGATCGCCGGCATCAGCCTGCCGATGTTGCTGCGCGCCATCACGTATCGCCGCGATACGCTCGACGTGGTGGTGGAGATGGCGCTGGCCGGCGCGCAAAGCGGCGCCGTGCGCGTGGATAACCGCATTCGCGTCGGCGAGTAGGGAATGACATGGCCGCCGCCCTGAAGGCGGCGGGTTTTATAGGCAAGGGCTGTCATCAATGCAGTGCATTCAGGGATAGAGACTATACAAAAATGATTCAAAAAGAACTCGAAATCATCAACAAGCTGGGACTGCATGCACGCGCTTCCGCCAAATTTACCCAACTGGCCGCCAAGTTCAAGAGCGACGTCTGGCTGACCCGCAACGCGCGCCGCATCAACGCCAAGTCCATCATGGGCGTGATGATGCTGGCCGCCGGCAAGGGCGCGAAAGTGACCCTGGAAGCAGAGGGCGATGATGAGCAGGCATGCGTCGATGCCCTCACCGCCCTGATCAACGACAGGTTTGGCGAAGGCGAGTAATGCCCGCCGAACGCAGCCGCAGCCGCATTCCGACAGGTCACCCCATGGCATCCTTCACGCTCCACGGCATCCCGGTTTCCCGCGGTATCGCCATTGGCCGCGCGCATTTGCTGGCGCCGGCCGCCCTTGACGTCAAACACTACCTGGTCGCTCAGGAACAGATCGAAGCCGAAGTACAGCGTTTGCAGAACGCCATCGCCACCGTCCACAAGGAGCTGCAAACCCTGTGGAACGATTTGCCCAAGGATGCGCCGACCGAACTGGGCGCCTTCATCGACGTGCACGCGCTGATCCTGTCGGACCCGATGATCGCCGAAGCGCCGCTCGACATCATCCGCTCGCGCCACTACAACGCCGAATGGGCGCTGCTGACGCAAATTGATGAATTATCGGCCCAGTTCGACGAAATCGAAGATCCGTATCTGCGCGAACGCAAGGCCGACATCCAGCAAGTGGCCGAGCGCGTGCTGAAGGTCTTGCTGGGCACCGAACAGCTGCTGCCGAAAGCGGCCGCCGAAGACGAATTGATGGCGCAGATGGTCGTCGTCGCGCACGATATCTCGCCGGCGGACATGCTGCAGTTCCGCGACCGCTCCTTCATCGGCTTCATCACCGATGTCGGCGGGCAGAACTCGCACACGGCCATCGTCGCGCGCAGCCTGGATATCCCGGCCGCCGTCGGCATGTCGCAGGCATCGACCCTGATCGAGCAGGACGACTGGCTGATCATCGACGGCGACGCCGGCGTGGTCATTGCCAACCCCAGCGCGCTGGTGCTGGAACAGTACCGCGAGCGCCAGGTGGCGATGCAGCGCGCGCGCAAGAAGCTGGGCAAGCTGAAAAAGACGCCGGCCGTCACCAGGTGCGGCACCCCCATCACCCTGCTGGCGAATATCGAGCTGCCCGAGGATTGCCCGTTTGCCCTGGAGTCGGGCGCCAGCGGCGTGGGCCTGTTCCGCTCCGAATTCCTGTTCATGGGCCGGGCCCACAAGATCCCCACCGAGGACGAACAGTTCGAGGCCTACCGCAATACGGTGCAATCGATGAAGGGGCGCGTGGTGACCATCCGCACGCTCGACATCGGCGCCGACAAGCCGCTCGACCAGGCCGACCATACGGCATTGAACCCGGCCCTGGGCTTGCGCGCCATCCGCTATTGCCTGGCCGAGCCGCAGCTGTTCCTGACGCAGCTGCGGGCGATTCTGCGCGCCTCGGCCTTCGGCAAGGTGCGCATCCTGATACCCATGCTCGCGCATGCGTTCGAGATCGACCAGTCGCTGGCCATGATCGCGCAAGCCAAGGCCAGCCTGCGCGAGGAAGGCGTCAAGTTCGACGACGAGGTCGAAGTGGGCGCAATGATCGAAATTCCCGCCGCCGCGCTGGCGCTGCCCATGTTCGTCAAGCGCATGGATTTCCTGTCGATCGGCACGAACGACTTGATCCAGTACACGCTGGCCATCGACCGCGTCGATTACGAGGTGGCGCATTTGTACAATCCGCTGCATCCGGCCGTGCTGCAACTGATCTCGATGACGATCGCCGCCGGCCACAAGGCGGGCATAGACGTGGCCGTCTGCGGCGAGATGGCGGGCGACGTCAAGCTCACGCGCCTGCTGCTGGGCATGGGGCTGCGCGAGTTTTCCATGCATCCAGCGCAACTGTTGGCGGTCAAGCAAGAGATCCTCAACAGCGACCTGGGGCTGATCGCACCACAAATGCGCAAAATTATGCGCTCGATGGAGCCAAATGTGATCGCGGAAGCTGTCCAGCAACTTCAGCTCATGTAAACTGTCACTTCATCAGCATCAGGACACATCGCGCGCGGCATGATGTGTCCTGATGTTAAAGTTGCAAAACCTACCATCGCGGTTTTGCATCGACCATGGCCCGTGGGGCCGCCCCCCTTTATAAACCGACACACATGTCATCCATTGGAATCGTTTCGCCGCAAACCATGTATTTTGCGGAACCCCTGCAGCTGCAAAGCGGAGCATCGCTGCTGGACTATATGTTGATGTATGAAACCTACGGCACCCTGAACGCCGACAAATCGAACGCGGTGCTGGTTTGCCACGCCCTGAACGCCTCGCACCACGTGGCCGGCGTCTACGCGGATGAACCGAAAAGCACGGGCTGGTGGGACAATATGGTGGGTCCCGGCAAGCCGCTCGACACCAACAAATTCTTCGTCATCGGCGTCAACAACCTGGGCTCCTGCTTCGGCTCGACGGGCCCGATGCACACCAATCCCGCCACCGGCAAGCCGTATGGCGCCGCCTTCCCCGTCGTCACGGTGGAAGACTGGGTCAGCGCGCAGGCGCGCCTGGCCGATGAACTGGGCATCAGCCAGTTCGCCGCCGTGATGGGCGGCTCCCTGGGCGGCATGCAGGCGCTGGCGTGGAGCATCATGTTCCCCGAGCGGCTGCGCCACTGCGTGGTGATCGCTTCGACGGCCAAGCTGTCGGCGCAGAACATCGCCTTCAACGACGTGGCGCGCCAGGCCATCCTGTCGGACCCCGATTACCATGGCGGCGACTTCTATGCGCACGGCGTGGTGCCGAAGAACGGCCTGCGCGTGGCGCGCATGGTGGGCCACATCACCTACCTGTCGAACGACGACATGGCGGAAAAGTTCGGCCGCAAGCTGCGCGATGCGGCGCAGACGGGCGACTACAAATTCGGCTTCGGCATCGACTTCGAGATCGAATCGTACCTGCGCTACCAGGGCGACAAGTTCTCCGAATACTTCGACGCCAACACGTATTTACTGATCACCAAGGCGCTCGATTATTTCGATCCGGCGCGCGCGCATGGCGGCGACCTGGCCAAGGCCCTATCGGGCACCAAGGCCAAGTTCTTCCTTGCCTCGTTCTCCACCGACTGGCGCTTCTCGCCCGAGCGCAGCCGCGAGATCGTCGAAGCGCTGGTCTGCAACCGGCGCCAGGTCACGTATGCCGAGATCGATGCGCCGCACGGCCACGACGCCTTCCTGCTGGAAGACCCGCGCTACATGAACATGGTGCGCGCCTACTACGGCCAGGTATGGAACGACATCGCGGCGGGCGTGCCCGCTGCGGCAGCACAGCACACCGCCGTCCGCCAGGGCGCGAAGGAGATCGCATGACTTTTGACGAATTGAGCGCGCTGCGCCCCGACCTGGCCTTCATCGCCCACTGGGTGCCGAACAACGCGCACGTGCTGGACGTGGGGTGCGGCGAAGGCGTGATGCTCGAGTACCTGCAAAGCGACAAGGAGTGCAGCGGCTACGGCATCGAGATCGCCGACGACAAGGTACTGGCCAGTACCTTGCGCGGCGTGAATGTGATCCAGCAGGACATGGAAAAGGGCTTGTCCATCTTTGGCGACAACAGCTTCGACACGGTGCTGTGCCTGTCGTCGCTGCAGATGATGAAACAGGTCGAGCCGCTGTTGCGCGACATCGTGCGCGTGGGCGCCGAGGCCATCGTCTCGTTTCCCAACTTCGCCTACTGGCCGCACCGCGTGGCGCTGCTGAAGGGCCGCATGCCCGTGTCGAAATCGCTGCCTTACCAGTGGTACGACACGCCCAACGTGCGCTGCGCTACGATCAACGACTTCCGCGAACTGGCCGAGGAGTGCGGCCTGGAAGTGATCGAGTGCGTGGCCCTGGCCGAAGGCAAGATGGTGTCCGTGCTGCCGAACCTGCGCGGCGACCTGGCCGTCTTCCGCCTGCGTAAAAAAGCGGTGCATTGATGAGTAAGAGCCCGGCGCCAGGCTGGCGTTCCTATGCCAACGGCCGCATGCTGGCCGTGCTGGTGCTGGGCTTCAGTTCCGGCCTGCCCCTGTTCATCCTGCTGTACCTGCTGCAGGCGTGGCTGGCCAAGTCGGGGCTGAACGTGAAGGCGCTGGGGCTGTTCGCCCTGGTGCAGTTCCCGTATATCTGGAAATTCCTGTGGGCCCCCCTGATGGACCGTTACAGCATCCTCGGCCTGGGGCGCCGGCGCGGCTGGATGGCGCTCACGCAGGTGGCGCTGTTCTTTTCCATCGGCGCCATGGGCATGCTTGATCCGCTCACGCAGATCGGCCTGATCGCGGCCGCCGCCGGCGGCGTGGCCTTTTTGTCGGCCAGCCAGGACATCGTCATCGATGCCTACCGCCGTGAAATCCTCAGCGATAACGAGCAGGGCCTGGGCGCGGCCGTCATCGTCAACGCGTATAAGGTGGCCGGCATGGTGCCGGGCGCGCTGTCGCTGATCCTGGCCGACCGCATGCCGTGGCAGCCCGTGTTCTGGATCACGGCCGCCTTCATGCTGCCCGGTTTTGTCTGCACCTTGCTGGTGAAGGAGCCGAGCGTGTACGGCTCGCCGCCGAAGACCATGCGCGAAGCGATCATCCTGCCATTCCAGGAATTCATCGCGCGCGATGGCTGGCGCAACGCAATGTGGATCCTCGCCTTCGTATTACTGTATAAAATCGGCGACAGCATGGCGACGGCGCTGGCGACGAAGTTTTACCTGGACCTTGGCTTTAGCATGACGCAGATCGGCCTGGCCGCCAATACCACGGGTTTCTGGGCCAGCCTGGCCGGTGGCGTGGTGGGCGGCGTGTGGATGCTCAAGCTGGGCATCAACCGCGGCCTGTGGGTGTTTGGCGCGCTGCAGGCGATCGCCATCCTCGGTTTTGCCTGGCTGGCGCAAGTGGGACCGAATACCGTGCTGCTCAGCGCCGTGATCGGCTTCGAGGCGTTTGCCAGCCTGGGGCTGGGCGCCGCCGCCTTTGTTGCGTTCTTGTCGCGCACCACGGATCCGCGCTACACGGCCACGCAATATGCGCTATTTTCCAGCCTGAGCGCCGTGCCGCGCACCCTGATCAACGCCTCGGTCGGTTTCCTCGTCGCCGAGCTGGGCTGGTTCTCGTTTTTCATCGTCTGCTTCTTCCTGGCCTTCCCGGCCATGATGATGTTGCCTAAAATTGCTCCATGGAGGTCTGCCAATGGCACCAGTATCCCTTAAACGCTGCGCCGTCCTGGCCAGCCTGTGCGCGGTTACCGCGCTGGCGCCCCTGTCCGCCTTCGCCCAGCAGGCAACGGTCCAGGATGGCATCAAGGTGCGTCCCTTGTCGACTTCGCGCATCTTTGCCGGCGGCGCCGATTTCAATGCACAATCGAAGCAGCAATATGCGCAGCTGGTCAACGAAGCGAAGGAAAAAAATGCGCTGGTGCCCGACAGCGATCCGCAGGTCAGGCGCCTGCGCGCCATCGCGCAGCGCATCATCCCGTTCGCCACGCGCTGGAACGAAGCGGCGGCCAACTGGAACTGGCAGATCAACCTGCTCAATTCCGACCAGGTCAACGCCTTTTGCATGCCGGGCGGGCAGATCGCCTTTTACAGCGGGATTATCACCAAGCTGAACCTGACCGACGATGAAGTCGCCGTCGTCATGGGCCATGAAATTTCGCATGCGCTGCGCGAGCACTCGCAGGCGCAGGCGGGCAAGGGCAATCTGGCGGCCGTCGGCGCCAAGCTGGCCGGCGCGGGCCTGTCGGCCTGGCTCGGCGTCGATCCGAATCTGACCAGCACCGCCACGAATATGGCGGCCCAGGGCGTGATGCTGAAGTTCTCGCGCGACGATGAACGCGAAGCGGACCTGATCGGCATGGACCTGGCTGCGCGCGCCGGTTTCGACCCGCGCGCCGGCGTCGTGCTGTGGCAGAAAATGGCCGCCGTGAGCAAGGGCGCGCCGCCGGAATTCCTTTCGACGCACCCGTCGGGCAAGGACCGCATCTCGCAGATGAACAGCCACATGGCGCAGGTGCTGCCGCTGTACGCGCGCAGCAAGGGCGTCAGCGTCGACGCCTTGCCGCCATACCGCAGCAACGCGATTGCCGCGCGCTAGGATGTCCGTTCGCGGCAACAAGCCGGCGGCCGCCGTGCCGCTGCCCATGCGCGACGGCGTCGCGCCCAGCTACCTGTGGCTGCCGGAAGGACAGTGGCCCGACATGCTGTCCTTTCTGGTCGAGCGCTATCCGCAGATCAGCGCCGCGCAATGGCTGGACCGCATGGCGCGCGGCGACGTGGTCGATGGCGACGGCGCCGCGCTGGCGCCGGGCAGCGCGTACCGGCGCGGCATGCGCATCTTTTACTACCGCGAGCTGGAACGCGAAACGCCGATCCCGTTCCAGGAAGCGATCCTGTACCAGGACGAGCACCTGGTGGTGGTCGACAAGCCGCATTTCCTGCCCATGACGCCGGGCGGGCGCTTCGTGCAGGAGACTTTGCTGACGCGCCTGAAGAAAAGCCTCGATTGCGCCGAGCTGACGCCGATCCACCGCCTCGACCGCGAGACGGCCGGCGTGGTGATCTTTTCGCGCCAGCCGTCCAGCCGTGGCGTCTACCAGTCGCTGTTCCAGCGCCGCGAAGTGCGCAAGACCTATGAAGCGCTGGCGCCGCGCCTCGATGGCCGTGATTTTCCATTCACCTACCGCAGCCGCATGGTCGATGGCGACAAGTTTTTCCTCATGCGCGAGGAAGCGGGCGAGCCGAATTCGGAAACCATTATCGACATTATCGAACAGCGCGGCGAGCTGAACCTGTATCGGCTGCAGCCGCACACGGGCCGCAAGCACCAGCTGCGCGTGCACCTGGCGTCGCTGGGCATCCCCATCGTCAACGATGCGTTTTATCCGCTGGCCCTGCCGTGCAAGGAGGACGACATGTCGCAGCCGCTGCAGCTGCTGGCGCGCGCCATCGCGTTCACCGATCCGTTGACGGGGCAGGAGCGCCAGTATGCCAGCCGCAGGGTGCTGGCGCTGGAGGGAGAGGAGTGCCATGGCGCAGGATAAGCCAGCCCGCTTGCTGGAAGATGTGCGCTACTTTGAAAGCGCCGAGCCGCCCCAGCGGGGCCAGCGTTTTCCCGCGTATGCGGGCAGCCTGTTCGACGTTCCCGCAGGCGCCACGGCGCTGGGCGAACGCATCGCGCGCCGCTGCGGCCAGCTGGACGTGTCGATCGGCCACGCCAGCCAGCTGTACCTGTGCCTGACGGCGTCGCTGCCTGACGGCGCCATCGCCCTGTCCGACCGCGCGGCCGAGGCATGGCACCAGGTGGTGTTGCATGGGCTGGACCCGGCCACCTTCAACGCGCTGTCCCAGCCCGAGAAAATGGCGGTGCTGGGCCGCGCCACGTTTGCCGTGCTGGGCGCGCTGGCACCGGCCATGGCGAATGTGCTGGACGAGGTGCAGGCGGAGATCGCGGCGGCGGGCGAGGCCTTCCGCCTCACGCTCAAGAGCAAGACCACGAAGCACTATGCGCTCGCCATCGAGCAAACCATTCCCGCGCATCCGCAGCCAACCGAGGTATTCGTGCGTGCCGTGCATCTGGCGACGGGCGCGGAGCGCGTGCAGAAGCTGGGCGAGGCGCAGTTTCCATCGATGGCGCCCAGCCTGGTCGACCGGCTGGCCGTCACGGGCAAGATCCTGACGGTTCACCCGCGCAAATCGTTCCGCGCGCAATTGGACAATGCGCGCAGCCAGCCGCTGGCGACGGCCGACCTGGAAGCGCTGTTCAGCTCTTGAGCGTGTAGTCGATGATCAGCGGCGCATGGTCGGAAAAGCGTTCGTCCTTGTAGACGCTGACCGTGTGCGCCTGGGCCGCGATGCCGGGCGTGGCGACGTGGTAGTCGATGCGCCAGCCCACGTTCTTCGCGTAGGCTTGTCCGCGGTTGCTCCACCACGTGTACTGGTCTTCGCGCTTGTCCAGGCCGCGGTGCACGTCGACAAAGCCCACTTCGTCGAAGACGCGCGTGAGCCACGCGCGCTCCTCGGGCAGGAAGCCGGAGTTTTTCTTGTTGCCCTTCCAGTTTTTCAGGTCGATTTCATGGTGGGCGATATTCCAGTCGCCGCAGATGACCACTTCGCGGCCCAGCGCCTTCAATGCCAGCAGGTGCGGCAGGAACAGTTCCATGAAGCGGAACTTGGCTTCCTGGCGCTCCGGGCCGGACGAGCCGGACGGGCAGTACACGGAAATGACGGACAGGTTGCCAAAATCACAGCGTACGTAGCGGCCTTCGGCATCGAATTCCGGGCTGCCGAAGCCGATATGCACGGCGTCCGGTTCGACCTTGCTGTACACGCCCGTGCCGGAATAGCCCTTTTTCTCGGCGTAGTGGAAATGGCCATGGTAGCCATGCGGGTTGAGGAATTCCGGCGTCATGTCGGGCAGCTGCGCCTTCAATTCCTGCACGCAGATGAAATCGGCGGTTTGCGTGCCCATCCAGTTGAAAAAGCCTTTTTTGGCGGCGGAACGGATACCGTTCAGGTTGGCGGAGATAATTTTTGGCATGGTCGAAAGGCAGTCTTCAGAGCGAATGTTGAGCAAAACCGGCGCTGGACGGGGCCGGCGGGCATGGCATGGCGATTGTCTCGCCGGTGCGCGCGGATTAAAATACAGGCACTTTTAAAAAATGAGGCTAATGTGAATAATTTACGCCAGCAGTTTATCGCGTTTTCAGTATCCAAGGGAGTCTTGCGGTTCGGCGAGTTCACCACCAAGGCCGGGCGATCATCGCCGTACTTCTTCAATGCGGGCCTGTTCCATGACGGCGCCACCCTGGCCGAGCTGGCGCAGTTCTACGCGCAGACCCTGCTCGACTCGGGCGTCGAATTCGACATGCTGTTCGGCCCCGCCTACAAGGGCATCACCCTGGCATCGGCCACCGCCGTGGCGCTGGCCGGCAAGGGCCGCAACACGTCGTTCGCCTTCAACCGCAAGGAAGCCAAGGACCATGGCGAAGGCGGCACCATCGTCGGCGCCAAACTGCATGGCAAGGTTGTCATCATTGACGATGTGATCTCGGCCGGCACCTCGGTGCGCGAATCGGTGGACATGATCCGCGCCGCCGGCGCCGAGCCATGCGCCGTGCTGATCGCCCTGGACCGCATGGAGCGCTCGGGCCCGGACGGCCAGCTGTCGCCAAGTTCGGCGGTGCAGGAAGTGTCGAAACAATACGGCATTCCCGTCATCTCGATCGGCAACCTGGACGACCTGTTCGGCTACCTGAACGGCGCCGGCGCCGATCCGGAACTGCTGAAGCACAAAGAGGCGGTTTCCGCCTACCGCACCCGCTATGGCATTTAAGTAGTCTTCTCCAGCAGCACCCGCAGCCGCGGGTCGCTGCAGGCGGCGCCGGCTTGCGGATGGCATTGCAACAGCCGCCGCAGCAGCGCGCCGCCGATGCCGCGCCGCCGGAACGGCGGTTTCACGAACAGCATGTTCACCGTCACGGCGTTCGCGTGCTTGCTGATGTCGAGCATGGCCACCTGCTGGCCGTCGATCCACGCGCACAGGGCGTGTTCGCCCTGCCAGTCGATGGTCATCACGCCAGCCATGGCTTCAGCGCCGAATGCAGGCCCAGAAAAAATAGCCCGATAAAAAAGCAGCGCTTGAACACGTCTTGCGCGATGCGCCCGCGCAGCCATTGCCCGGCCAGCATGCCCGCCAGCGCCGGCAGCAGCGCATAGGCCGATGCGCCGGCCGCGCCCAGGCTGAAGTCGCCATGCAGGGCCAGGCTGGCGGCCAGCGCCACGGTCGAGGCGGTAAACGCCAATCCCAGCGCCTGCACCAGCGCATCGCGCGCCAGCCCCAGTCCCTGCAGATACGGCACGGCCGGGATCACGAACACGCCAGTCGCCGCCGTCACCAGCCCCGTCGCGGCGCCGGCCAGAGGCCCCAGCCACGCTTCGTGGCGCGCCGGCACCCGCACGTGCAGCGAGAGCAATCCCGCCAGCGCATACAGCATCAGCGCCACGCCCAGCGCGACGACGGCCCATACGCCGCTGTCGCGCGGCAGCCAGGCGCCACCCGCCAGGGTGCCGGCCATGACGGCGGCCAGCATCGGCCACAAACGGCGCAGCAGGACGCGCAAGCCGGGGCCGGCCGCCAGCTGCCATGCGTTCGTCACCATCGACGGCACGATCAGCAGGGCCGCCGCCTGCACGGGCGCCATGACGAGGCTGAGCATGCCCATCGCCACCGTCGGCAGTCCCAGTCCGACTACGCCCTTGACGAAGCCAGCGACGAGGAAGCTGGCGCCGACGGCCAGCAGGAATGACGTCTCCATCTTTTTTATTCCATAGTGAATTTGCGTGGATTCTGCGCGCGTTCGCGGATTTCGCCAAGGCGGATTATTTTGAGCCAGCCTCTGTAAAATACGAAGACTGATAAGATGTTGGCAAGGGAGGGCTGTCATGCGCTTTGATCTGGTCGATTTGCAGCTGTTTGTCAACGTGGTGGAAGCGGGCAGCCTGACGGCGGGCGCCGCGCGCAGCCATCTGGCGCTGGCATCGAGCAGCGCGCGCGTGCGCGGCATGGAAGAGATGCTGGGCATGCCGCTGCTGCTGCGCGGCCGGCGCGGCGTGGAGCCGACGCCGGTGGGCCAGACCCTGCTGCATCACGCGCGCCTGGTGTTGCTGCAAATGGAGAAAATGCGCGGCGAGCTTGGCGAATTTGCGCGCGGCTTGAAAGGCCAGCTGCGCCTGTTGTGCAACACGGCCGCGCTCAGCGAGTTCCTGCCCGAGGCGCTTGGCGCTTTTCTCGACCGCCACCCGAATCTCTCCGTCGACCTGGAGGAGCGCCTCAGTTACGATATCGTCAAGGCCGTCTCGGAAGGGCTGGCCGACATGGGCATCGTTTCCGACTCGGTCGACATGCGCGGCCTGCAGACGTTCTTGTTTCGCCCCGACCGCCTGGTGGTGATCGCGGCGGCGGACCGCGTGCATTACCGCGCCCTGGGCCAGGATGGCGTCGTCGATTTCTCCACGGTGCTCGATCACGATTTCATCGGCCTGGCCGACGACAGCGCGATGCAGCAGTACTTGGGCCTGCATGCGGCGCGCCTGGGCCGCCCGTTGAAAGTGCGCGTGCGCCTGCGCAGCTTCGATGCCGTGTGCCGCATGGTGGCCAGCGGCGTGGGCGTCAGCGTGGTGCCGCTGGCGGCGGCGCGCCGCTGCCAGCAGACGATGGCGCTGCGCTGCATGGAATTATCCGATCCCTGGTCGATACGCAATCTGATGATCTGCGTGCGCCAGTTCAGTGAATTACCCCTGTACGCGCGCCAGCTGGTCGAACATCTGCAAGCGTGACGGGGCATGACAGGAGTAGCGATGCGTTTTTCAGAAGACAAGATGGCCAGCCTGCTGTGCAGCGACCAGGTCGAGCGGCCTATCCATATCTGGCAGCCGCCAGAGCCGCAACGGCCGCGCGCCGTGATCCTGGCGATCCACGGCGGCATGGCGCATGCGGGCGACTATGTCACGCCGGCGCTGTACTTCCGCCAGCACGGCATCGCCACGGTGAGTTTCGACATGGTGGGGCACGATGGCAAGCGCAAGGTCGATATCCCGTCGTTCGAGGCCTTCCTCGATGATGCGGAGCTGTTCCTCGCCTGGGTCAAGCAGGCGTATCCGGGCTTGCCCGTGTTCGTCATGGGCCATTCCATGGGCGGCCTGATCGCCACGCACCTGGGGCTGTGGCGTTGCGCGGACGACCCGGCCATCAAGGGCTTCATCATTTCGTCACCGTACTACGTGAATGCGATTCCCGTGCCGAAGGTGCTGCAGATGCTGTCGGGCTGGCTGGCGCAGCGTTTCCCCACGATGAAAGTGCCATTGGGCAACTTGACCATGCTGCTCACGCATGACCAGGCCATCACCGAGCGCCATTTCCAGGACGAGCGCGACGGCATCCGCGCCAGCGAAGCATCGGTGCGCTTCGCGCATGCGCTGACGACGGCGCAAAAGTCGCTGTCGGCGGGCCTGGCCGGCTGGCGTTTTCCCCTGTTCGCCGTGGTGGCGGGCGACGACAAGCTGGCCAACAGCCGCGCCACGGAAACCATGCTGCGCAGCGTGCCGGACGGCTTGCTCGATTACCATTTCTATCCGGCCAACTACCACGAGAATTTCAATGAGCTGAACCGCGACGAAATCTTTGCCGCCATCCTGGCCTGGATGGAAAAATTGCTCGCGCCGGCTGCGGCTTGATCCCGCCCGTATCGCTATAATGGGTTTCACTATTTTCAACGCTGGCGCAAGCCGGCCCGGTCCCCGCGGCACAGGGGATGCACAAGGAAACAATATGCGCTTGCTGATTGCTTTGATACTCCCATGGCTGACCTTTTTCACGATCGGCCGCCCGATCGCCGGCATCATCTGCCTGATACTGCAAATTACCGTGATCGGCTGGCTGCCCGCCACGATCTGGGCCGTGTACGCGCTGAGCCAGTACAAGACGGACCAGAAGATCGCCGAGGCCATGCGGCGCCGCTGACCGCGTTCTAAGGCTGGCCTAAGCTGCGCTTCCTATCTTGATTCAAACGACACGACGCGAGGAGAGTGAGATGGCACCAAACAGACGCGGTATCCGGGGCCTGGCGGGGGCGATGCTGGCCGCCGGCCTGTTGCTGGGAAGTGCGGCGCAGGCGCAGAGCGAGAGCGCATTGCCGACCGTGCAAAAGAGCGGGGCCGTCGAGTACCTGAGCGGCGGCATCGGCCTCGATGAATCGACGGCCATCAAGAGCGCCAGCCGGCATTGGCCTTTGAGCCTCGTGTTTTCCGTGCAGGCGGCGGGCAAGGCGGAATTTGCCTCCGACGTGAAGCTGGAAATACGCGACGCCAAGGGCGCCGTGGTGCTCGAGACGACGGCCAGCGGCCCCTTCCTGCTGGCGAAGCTGGCGCCGGGCAGCTACAGCCTGCGCGCCAGCCTGGCCGGCAAGACGCTGGATCGCAAGGTGCAGGTCAAGGCCGGATCGTCCGCGCGCGTGGAGCTGGTCTGGCCGGCGGGAACGAACCAGGGCCAGTCGTGATGCCAGGCGACGGCAAGGCGCCCGAACGGGGCGTGCCGGCGCGCGGTTTGTCTGCCCATATCCTGCCCACCTCGGCAACGATGATCGGCGTGTGCATGACGGTGCTGTCGATCGGCCACCTGGCGCCGCGCGGCGACGTGCGTGTGGTCATCGACAAGCTGCTGGCCGTCGACGCCATCGTGTTTCTCGTCAGCGCCGTCATGTCTTTCATGTCGCTGCGCCCCGGCCATGCGCGCCTGCGCTACGAATGGTGGGGCGAGCTGGTGTTCATCTGCGGCCTGGCACTGCTGGCGCTGGGCGCCGTGGTGCTGGCCTTCGTCATCAACTGAGGTTGATCAAGCGACCGTGAGCACGCGGCCTTCGGCGGCGCTTTGCAGGGCCAGTTCGATCAGGCGTATCGTCGCCGCCGCATCCTCGGCCGCCACCGGGGCCGGCGTGCCGTGGCGGATGGCGTCGGCCATGCCCTGGTAAAAATCCTGGTAGCGGCCAGGCTGCATCTCCAGGTGCTGGCAGTGGCCATCCGGCTGCGCGCCCAGGTGCAGCGCGCCGCGCACGGGATCCACGCCCCAGCCGGGCTGGCCCGGCCTGCCGCCCGCCTTCAAGGCGTCTTCCTGCGGGTCGAGGCCGAACTTCACGAAACTGCCCTGATCGCCGTGCACGGCGAAGCGCGCCGTCGGCGCCTTCACCAGGCAGCCGGCTTGCAGCACCACGCGCAGCCTGTCGTAGTACAGCACGATGTGCATGTAATCGACGGCCTGCGCGCCGTCGCGCTGCAGGGCGATGTCCGCGTACAGTTTCTCCGGCTGGCCGAACAATTGCATGGCCTGGTCCAGCATGTGCGGGCCCAGGTCGTACAGCAGCCCGCCGCCCGGCGCATCGGACTCGCGCCAGCGCTGGCGGATCTCGGGACGGAAACGGTCGAAGTGCGATTCGACGCTGGCGATACGGCCCAGCGTCCCTTGCGCCAGCAGCGTTTTCAGGGTCAGGAAATCGCCATCCCAGCGCCGGTTGTGGTACACGCTGAGCACCAGCTTGCGCTCGCTGGCCACGGCAATCAGGGTCTGCGCCTCGGCGCTGGAAATCGTGAATGGCTTGTCCACCACCACGTGCTTGCCCGCTTGCAGGGCCGCCAGCGCCAGGCTGAAATGGGCTTCGTTGGGGGCGGCAATGACCACCAGTTCGATCGCGGGGTCGGCAAACAGCTGCGCCGCTTCCGCATACACGGTCGCTTGCGGCCAATCCTTGTGCACGAGGTCGGGTTTGCTGGAGGCGACGGCGGCCAGTTCCAGGGCATCGATGGTGGACAGTACGGGAGCGTGGAAGGTGGCGCCGGCAAAGCCGTAGCCGACGAGGCCGGTTTTGATCTTGTTCATGGCGTGTTCAAGGGAACGTGAAAGAAGCCAAGATCATACCTGCAAGCGGGCGGCGCCACCGCATGCGCGGTGCGCCGCCCTGGCATTACTTCAGACTCCAGACGTACTGGAAGGGCACGGTCGAACTGACCGGCTTGCCGCCGGCCAGCGCCGGTTTGAAGATGCACTTGGCGATGCCGCTGCGCGCCGCCTCATCGAGGGCCGGATGGCCGCTGCTGCGCACCAGTTTCGATGCCAGTACCTTGCCGTTGGCATCGATATCGAGTGACAGGTTGACGGTGCCGGCCTCTTTCGCCTGCCGTGAGGCGGCTGGGTAGATCGGTTTGCTGCAGGTGGCAAAATCGGCGACGGCCTGGCGATCCACTGCCGGGGCGCTATCGGCGGCGACGGCCTGGCCATAGATGCCGAGGCAGGCGCCAGCCAGCGCCAGCAGCGGTATGGCCGCTTTCCAGTTCAGGGTTTGTGGTGCGGGGCGCAGCAATCGTTTGATACGTGACATAAGATCTCCTCCGTTGGCCGCCTGGGCCAGGTGGTGGGTTGAGAACTGGAGACGTTCCAGTTCCGAGAGTGCAAGAGCCAGACGCCGCGGTTCGCCCAGTTGTCTTGCTGCGAAATCATCTGCAATGTGTTCGCGTTCGAGGCGCACGCCGCGTGAAATCCACCAGACGGCAGGGTGGAAGAACAGCAGCGCCTCGATGGCGTTTTGCAGCAGGTTGAGCAGATAATCGTGGCGCCGGATATGCGCCAGTTCGTGCGCCAGCAGCGCCTCGAGCAGGTGCGGCGGCATGCCGGTGATCAGCGCGGCGGGCACCAGCACCATGGGGCGCCAGATGCCGGCCGTCAGCGGGCTGGCAATGCCGTCGAGCACGCGCAGGCGCACGGGCCGCGTCACGCCGGCGTCTTGCGCCATGCTGGACAGGCGCGTTTGCCAGAGGGCGTGCGTGGCCCCGTTCTTGCTGGCGCTGCGTCCTATCCACAGCATGCCCAGCGCCATGCGCAGGGCCAGCATGGCGGCGCACAGCGCCCAGATGCCGACGATGGCGCGCAAGGCCAGGTCCAGGTCGGGCAAGCTGTCGGGCACCAGCAGGGCGGCCGGCAGCAAGGTGCCGGAGAAAAGGGCCGCCGTGGCCTCGCCGCCGTCCAGGCGCAGATACAAGCCCGCCGCCGGCCATGCCAGGCAGGCCAGCAGGGCGCCGCAGCCGACGGCGTAGCGCGCCTCGGGGCGCGCATTGCGCAGGACGGCCCGCGCCAGCGCCGTGGCGCAGCCGATCAGCAGGCCTTGCCACAGGAAGTGCAGCAGGGTCCAGCCCAGGGCCGGCACGAAGCCGCTCATGATTGTTCATCCTTGAGCATTTTTTCAATCTCATCGCGTTCGGCGCGCGACACGCCCGTGCGCAGGGCCGCCAGCACCAGCGCCTTGGCCGAGCCGGCAAAGGCTTTCTGCATCAATTCCTTCAGCAGGTTCGTCTGCAGGCTGTCCTGCGCCTGGGCCGGCGCATACACGTGCGACCGCTGGCTTGCATCGCGGATCAGCAAGCCCTTGGCGTGCATGATCTGCATCAGGCGCAGCACGGTGCCGTACGTGATGGCCGGCTTGGCCAGCGCCATCGCCTCGTGCACCTGCTTGGCCGTGGCGGCGCCCAGCGGCCACAGCGCCTGCAGCAGATCGAGTTCGGCTGCCGTCGGTTTCGGAATGTCGGGGGTCTTGGCCATGCTGTTTTCCTCTTGCCTGAAATTCAATAAGGCTAGAATAATCGTTGTAGACAAAAATGTATACTTTAATTTTCAGATTGCCGTCAGCGCCTTTAAAATAAGGCAAAGAATCTAGACAAGAATGTTTGAACAGCGGTTTGCGGGCGAAAAAAAAGACGCCGCAGCGTCTTTTTCTGTTCCAGGCGGGATGCTTATCCCGCCAGCTTGGCTTTCAGCAGTTCCGTCAGCTGGGCCGGGTTGGCCTTGCCTTTCGATGCCTTCATGGCCTGGCCGATCAGCGCGTTGATGGCCGCTTCCTTGCCGGCGCGGTACTGCTCCACCGACTTGGCGTTGGCCGCCAGCACTTCATCGACGATGGCTTCCAGCGCGCCCGAATCCGAAATCTGCTTCAGGCCCTTGGCGTCGATGATGGTGTCGACCAGGTGCTCGTCGCCGGACTTCGCTTCCCACATGCCGGCAAAGACTTCTTTCGCCGCCTTGTTCGAGATCGTGCCGTCGGCGATGCGTTTCAGCATGGCGGCCAGCTGCGCGGCGGAGACGGGCGCCTCATCGAGGTCCACGCCTTCGCGGTTCAGGGTCGACGATACGTCGCCCATCAGCCAGTTGGCGGCGGCCTTGGCGTTTTCCTTGCCGGCCTTGTCGACCACGGCGACGAAATAGGTCGCCATGGCCTTCGATTGCGTCAGCACCAGCGCATCATATTCCGGCAGCGCGTATTCGCTGATGAAGCGGGCGCGCATGGCGGCCGGCAGTTCCGGCATCGCGGCCTTGACCTCGTCGATCCACGCCTGCGAGATGGCCAGCGGCGGCAGGTCCGGGTCCGGGAAATAGCGGTAATCCTGGGCGTCTTCCTTGCTGCGCATTTCGCGCGTTTCCTTGCGGTCCGGATCGTACAGGCGGGTCGCCTGCACGACCTTGCCGCCGTCTTCGATCAGCTCGATCTGGCGGCGCACTTCGACGTGCACGGCTTCCTCGATGAAGCGGAAGGAGTTCAGGTTCTTGATCTCGCAGCGGGTGCCGAATTCCTTCTGGCCGACGGGGCGCACGGAGACGTTGACGTCGCAGCGGAACGAGCCTTCCTGCATGTTGCCGTCGCAAACGCCCAGCCACATGACCAGTGAGTGCAGGGCCTTGGCGTAGGCCACGGCTTCGGCGGCGCTGCGGATTTCCGGCTCCGAGACGATTTCCAGCAGCGGCGTGCCGGCGCGGTTCAAGTCGATGCCGCTCATGCCTGCATAATCTTCGTGCAGGGATTTGCCGGCGTCTTCTTCCAGGTGGGCGCGCGTCAGGTTCACCGTCTTGGTGACGAATTCGCCATCCTTTTCATAGCCGAAGGTCAGGGCGCCGCCGATGACGACGGGGTCCTCGAACTGGCTGATCTGGTAGCCTTTCGGCGAATCCGGATAAAAGTAGTTCTTGCGCGCGAAGACCGAGTGCGGCGCGACGGTGGCGCCCACGGCCAGGCCGAAGCGGATCGCGCGGTCGACGGCCTGCTTGTTCATCACCGGCAGCACGCCTGGCAGGGCCAGGTCGACGGGGCTCGCTTGCGTGTTGGCTTCGGCGCCGTACTTGATCGGCGAACCGCTGAAAATTTTGGATTCGGTCGTGAGCTGCACGTGGTTCTCAAGACCGATGACGACTTCCCATTGCATAGTGTTCTCGCTTATTTTTGGTGGCGCCGCCTGGGCGGCGCAAATCTGTTCTTGGTCTGCTCTTAAACGCCGGCAGGGCTGCGCGTGTGCCAGTCTGTCACTTGCTGGAACTGGTGCGCCACGTTCAGCAATTTCGCTTCGCCGAAGTAATTGCCGATGATTTGCAGGCCGACGGGGCGCTTGCCGTTCTTCTCGCCTGCGCCGAAGCCGCAAGGAATCGACATGCCGGGCAGGCCGGCCAGGCTGGTCGACAGGGTGTAGATGTCGGCCAGGTAGTTTGCCACCGGGTCGTCGGTCTTGTCGCCCAGGTCCCAGGCCACGGTCGGCGCGACCGGTCCCATGATGACGTCGCAGACGGCGTTCGGGCCATTCAGCACGGCGTCGAAATCCTGCGCGATCAGGCGGCGGATCTTTTGCGCCTTCAGGTAGTAGGCGTCGTAGTAGCCATGGCACAGCACGTAGGTGCCGACCATGATGCGGCGCTGTACTTCGGGGCCGAAGCCTTCCGCGCGCGATTTCTTGTACATGTCCTGCAAGTCCTTGTACTCGGCCGCGCGGTGGCCGTAGCGCACGCCGTCGTAGCGCGACAGGTTCGACGACGCTTCGGCCGGGGCGATCATGTAATAGGCGGGAATCGACAGGGCCGTGTTCGGCAGAGAGATGTCGACCAGGGTGGCGCCCAGCTTTTCATACTGCGCCAGCGCGCCGCGCACGGCCGCTTCCACGTCCTTGGCCAGGCCTTCGCCAAAATACTCGCGCGGCACGCCGATGCGCAGGCCCGTCAAGGGCTGGCCCAGTTCGCGCGAAAAATCTTCCGCCACGCCGCCCTGTTCCGGCGACAGGCTGGTCGAATCGCGCTCGTCGAAGCCGGCCATGGCGGTCAGCAGCAGGGCGCAGTCTTCGGCCGAGCGGGCCATCGGGCCGCCCTGGTCCAGCGAGGAGGCAAACGCGATCATGCCGAAGCGCGAGACGCGGCCATAGGTCGGCTTGATGCCGGTGATGCCGCAGAAGGCGGCTGGCTGGCGGATCGAGCCGCCCGTGTCGGTGCCGGTGGCCGCCGGCGTCAGGCCCGCGGCCACGGCGGCGGCCGAGCCGCCCGAGGAGCCGCCCGGCACGGCCGTCTTGTCCCACGGGTTCTGCACGGCGCCAAAGGCCGAGTTTTCGTTGCCGGAACCCATGGCGAATTCGTCGCAATTGACCTTGCCCAGGGTGACCATGCCGGCCGCCTGGAATTTTTCCACCACGGTGGCGTCAAACGGGCTGGCGTAGTTGGCCAGCATGTTCGAGCCGGCCGTCGTGCGCCAGCCTTTTGTCACGAACAGGTCCTTGTGCGCGATCGGCACGCCCGTCAATGGCGTGGCCGTGCCGGCCGCGATGCGGGCATCGGCTTCGGCAGCTTGCGCCAGGGTCAGGGCACGGTCGACGTGCAGGAAGGCATTCGAGGTGTCCGCCGCGATGCGGTCGAGGAAATGCGTCGCCAGTGCAACGGCGGAAATTTCCTTGTTCTGCAAAAGCGTGGACAGCTGTTTGATGGATTTTGTATGCATGGCGTTTCTATATTTATCTATTCGGCAAGGTTGTTTTTCGTGCACTGCGCCGTTCTAGCGCCTGACGGAAGCATAGCGAGCGGAAGTGAGTTGCGGCCGGGAAGCGCAGCTGTGCTTGAGCACAGTGAGCATCGGAGGCCGCAAATCGCGACGCGCAGCAGCTTATGTCAGGTGCCAGTTATTCGATCACTTTTGGCACGAGGTAGAGTCCATCTTGTACCTTCGGCGCCACGGCCTGGTAGTCGTCGCGGCGGTTCTGCTCGGTGGCGATATCGTCGCGCAGGCGCAGGGCGATATTGTCCATGTGGGCGGCCAGCGGGTGGCTCAGGGGGGCCACGCCATCGGTATTGACGGCTTGCATTTGTTCGGCCAGCGCGAAAATCTTGTTCAATTGCTCAAGCGACGTGACGGCCTGCTCGTCGGCCATTTCAAGTTGCGCCAGGTGGGCGATGCGTTTTACGTCGGATAGTGTCAGGGACATGGCGAATGGCGCGGAGTGCCGCGCATTAGTATTAAGTTGGCGTTTTGATAAAACGCGGGTATTTACTGCTCTTTTGCTCACAAAAACTCTGGAATGCCGCGTAACTCGCGGCTGCAAGAGTCGCACTTTTCCATGGTTTTTGAGCAAATCGCATTCAAATTATAAGGTAGAATGGCGGGTTAATGCGTTGCCGGCGCTGATGGACTGCTGCCGCAGCATAGAAAAGATTGCGCAAGCGCCAAGCGAAACCCGGAAAAATCGCCTTTTGGATTTTCAGGGTGCCTGAAAGCGCCCGCTTTGAAACTCCCCATAAACAGCTTTTGCGCAGCTCGATGCGCTACAGGACACTCATGTTTGGTTTTTTACGCAGGTATATCTCCACCGATCTGGCCATTGACTTGGGCACGGCCAACACCCTTATTTATGTGCGCGGCCTCGGTATCGTCCTGGACGAGCCATCCGTCGTCGCCATCCGCCAGGAAGGCGGTCCGAATGGCAAGAAGACCATTCAGGCAGTCGGCAAGGAAGCCAAGCAGATGCTGGGCAAAGTGCCGGGCAATATCGAAGCGATTCGTCCGATGAAAGATGGCGTGATCGCCGACTTCACCGTGACCGAGCAAATGCTCAAGCAATTCATCCGCATGGTGCACGATTCGAAATTCTTCCGTCCATCGCCGCGCATCATCATTTGCGTGCCGTGCGGCTCGACCCAGGTCGAACGCCGCGCGATCCGCGAATCGGCACTGGGCGCCGGCGCTTCGCAGGTGTACCTGATCGAAGAACCGATGGCGGCGGCCATCGGCGCGGGCTTGCCCGTGTCCGAAGCGACGGGTTCGATGGTGGTCGACATCGGCGGCGGCACCACGGAAGTGGGCATCATCTCGCTGGGCGGCATGGTCTACAAGGGCTCCGTGCGCGTCGGCGGCGACAAGTTCGATGAAGCCATCGTCAACTACATCCGCCGCAACTACGGCATGCTGATCGGCGAACAGACGGCCGAAGCCATCAAGAAGGCCATCGGTTCGGCTTTCCCTGGTTCGGAAGTGAAGGAAATGGAAGTCAAGGGCCGCAACCTGTCCGAAGGCATCCCGCGTTCGTTCACCATCTCGAGCAACGAGATCCTCGAGGCGCTGACCGACCCGCTGAACAACATCGTCTCGGCCGTGAAAAACGCGCTGGAGCAAACGCCGCCGGAACTGGGCGCCGACATCGCCGAAAAAGGCATGATGCTGACGGGCGGCGGCGCACTGCTGCGCGACCTGGACCGCCTGCTGATGGAGGAAACCGGCCTGCCGGTGCTGGTGGCCGAGGACCCGCTCACCTGCGTGGTGCGCGGTTCCGGGATGGCACTGGAACGTATGGACAAGCTCGGCTCGATCTTCTCCTACGAATAATCTGACAGAAGGGCCGGAAACCATTTTCCGGCCTTTTTTTGGTTTTGGCACCGGCGTTTGCCCGGGGCTTGCACGTTGGCGCACTGCGCCTGATTATTGGATGTCATGGAATACAGTCCTCCGCCACTTTTCAAACAAGGCGCCTCTGCCCGCGTCAAGATGATGGTGTTCGCCGGCATTTCTATCGCCCTGTTGCTGGTCGATTCGCGCATGCACGCGCTGACGGCCGTGCGCCAGGCAGTCGGCACTGTGCTGTATCCGGTGCAGATGGCGGCCCTGGTGCCGCGCGACGTGGCGCTCGGCGTCGGCAATTACTTTTCTTCGCTGTCGGCCCTGGAAAAACAGGTGCGCGACCTGAAACACGAACAGATCGCCTCGGCGCAGATCCTGCAGCAGGCGCAGCTTAACATCGTTGAAAACAACCATTTGCGCAAATTGATGGAGGCGCGCGAACGCGTGCCCGTCAAGACCATGATGGCCGAAGTCCTGTATGACACGCGCGATTCGGCCACGCGCAAGATCGTGCTGGACCGGGGCATCCAGAACGGCGTGGAACTGGGCCGCCCCGTGATCGACAACCTGGGCGTGGTCGGGCAAGTCACGCGCGTGTTCCCGTTTACGTCCGAAGTGACCCTCCTGACCGATGAAGAGCAAGCCATTCCCGTGCAGCTGCTGCGCAATGGCGTGCGCAGCGTGGCCATCGGGCGCGGCAAGTCCGGCACCATGGAATTGCGCTTCACGGCGCCCAGCGCCGACATCCAGATCGGCGATGTCGTCATCACCTCGGGCCTCGACGGCCTGTACCCGGCCGGCCTGGCCGTGGCGCGCGTCACCCTGGTCGAGCGCAATGCGCATGGCCCGTTCGGCCGTGTCGTGTGCCAGCCGCTGGCCGGCATCGAGCGCAACACGCAACTGCTCATCCTGATGACGTCGCCGGAGATCGCGCCGCGGCCACCGGCCGAAGACGTCAAGACGGGCCGCAAGATCGCCGGCAAGATGGCGCCGATCAAGGACCCTGCCGTCGCGACAGCGCCGGCTACCGCGAATGCCGCGGCCACGCCGGCGGCGAAAGCGCCAGCGGCGCAGACGCCCGCGCCCGCACCGAAACCGGCAGCGGTGCCCGCACCCGCCGCCGTGCCACCGAAGGAAGCGACACGATGAACCGCCCGCATTACATCCTGCTGCCGGTCAGCCCCCTGTTCATCGGCTTTTCGCTGCTGTGCGCTTTCTTGCTGAACCTGCTGCCATGGGGACATTTCGTCGGCGTGCCCGATTTCGTCGCGCTGGTGCTGGTCTTCTGGGGCATCCACCAGCCGCGCAAGGTCGGCATCGGCGTGGCCTTTTTCATGGGCCTGATGATGGACGTGCACGACTCGACCCTGCTGGGCGAGAATGCGCTGGCCTACACTCTGCTGTCCTACTTCGCCATCATGATGCACCGCCGCGTGCTGTGGTTCCCCGTCATGACGCAGGCGCTGCACGTGTTGCCGCTGCTGCTGCTGACGCAGGCGCTGCAACTGCTGACGCGCCTGATCGTCTCCGGGCGCTTCCCCGGCTGGCTCAATTTCATCGAGAGCTTCGTCGCCGTCGCCCTGTGGCCCATGATCACGTGGATCCTGCTGGCGCCGCAGCGCCGCGCCGTGGACCGCGACCACAACCGGCCGATCTGACGGGCGCCTGCAATGACTGAACTTAAGAATACCGAGCGCGAACTGCATTTTTTCCGCATGCGCCTGACCGTCCTGGGCGCGCTCGTCTTCGTCTGCTTTTCGCTGCTGCTGGCGCGCTTCATCTGGCTGCAGGTGATCAAGCACGAGGACTATGCGACCAAGGCCGAGGACAACCGCATCGCCGTGGTGCCCATCGTGCCCACGCGTGGCCTGATCCTCGACCGCAATGGCGTGGTCCTGGCGCGCAATTACTCGGCCTACACGCTGGAAATCACGCCGTCGAAGCTGAGCGCCAGCCTCGATTCGGTGATCGACGAGCTGTCGACCCTGGTGCAGATCGACATCAAGGACCGCCGCCGCTTCAAGAAGCTGCTGGAAGAGTCGAAGAATTTTGTCAGCGTGCCGCTGCGCACGCGCCTGACGGACGAGGAAGTGGCGCGTTTCACGGCGCAGCGTTTCCGCTTCCCCGGCGTGGAAGTGCAGGCGCGATTGTTCCGCCAGTATCCGATGGGCGAGGTGGCGTCGCACGTGGTGGGCTTCATCGGCCGCATCAACCGCAATGAAGCCAAGGCCCTGGAAGAGGGCGAGGATGCCGCCAACTACAACGGCACCGACCATATCGGCAAGGAGGGCCTGGAAAAAAGCTACGAGAAGCAGTTGCATGGCACCACCGGCTACGAAGAAGTGGAAGTGTCGGCCGGCGGGCGCGCCATGCGCACCTTGTCGCGCACGGCGGCCACGCCGGGCAACAATCTGATCCTGTCGATCGACATCGAGCTGCAGAAAGTGGTCGAGGAAGCGTTCGGCGAATGGCGCGGCGCGGCCGTGGCGATCGACCCGGCCACGGGCGACATCCTGGCCTACGTCTCCAAGCCCGGCTACGACCCGAACCTGTTCGTCGACGGCATCGACCAGCAAAGCTGGAACGAACTCAATACCTCGCTGGACCGGCCGATGGTCAACCGTCCCCTGTCCGGCACCTACGCGCCCGGCTCGACCTTCAAGCCGTTCATGGCGCTGGCCGCGCTGGAGCTGGGCAAGCGCACGCCGAGCCAGTCGATTTCCGACCCCGGCTTCTTCATCCTGGGCGGCCACACCTTCCGCGACGACAAGGTGGGCGGCCACGGCACGGTCGACATGCACAAGTCCATCGTCGTCTCGTGCAACACCTATTATTACCAGCTGGGGCGCGACATGGGCATCGACGCCATCCACGATTTCATGAAGCCGTTCGGCTTCGGCCAGCTGACGGGCATCGACCTGAATAATGAGAAGACGGGCGTGCTGCCGTCGACGGAATGGAAGCGCAACCGCTTCAAGACGCCGCAGCAAAAGAAATGGGTGGGCGGCGACACGATTTCGGTGAGTAACGGCTCCGGCTACAATTCCTATACGCCGCTGCAGATCGCCCACGCGACGGCCAACCTGGCCAATAACGGCGTGGTGATGAAGCCGCACCTGGTGAAAATCATCGAGGACGCGAATACGCGGGCGCGCACCTTGACGGTGCCGAAGGAAAGCTACCGCATCGCGCTCAAGCAGGAAAACATCGACATCATCAAGCGCGCCATGGTGGGCGTGACCAGCGAGCAGGGCGGCACTGCCGCGCGCATCTTCACCGGCGTGCAGTACACGGTGGGCGGCAAGACGGGTACGGCGCAGGTGGTGGGCATCAAGAAAAACGAGAAGTACAATGCCAAGCTGCTGGCCGAGCGCCTGCGCGACAACGCCCTGTTTACCGCCTTCGCGCCGGCCGACAAGCCGCGCATCGCGATTGCCATCGTGGTGGAAAATGCCGGCTTTGGCGCCGGCGTGGCCGCGCCGATCGCGCGCAAGGCGCTCGACTATTACCTGTTGGGCAAGCGCCCGAGCGACAAGGAAAAAGACCGGACCAAGGTGCCGAAGGAAGACGTCGACGAAGTGCGCACCCTGGAAGAAATCACTGACGAGCAGGCCGCCCCGGCGCCTGCCAGACAACAATGAAACGTTTCTCATTACGAGAGGCGCTCGCCATGGCGGCGCGCCAGACCTCAAGGCAATAAGGAAGCACATGCCCATTAACGAGAGGCGCTCGCTGTGGCGGCGCGCCAAACCCTATCTGGCGGTGTTCGATCCGCCGCTGATGATCATCATCCTGATGCTGCTCAGCACCAGCCTGCTGACCCTGTATTCGGCCAGCATCGGCATCCCCGGCAAGATCGAAGACCACCTGCGCAACATCCTGCTGTGCTTTTTCGTCATGTGGATGGCGGCCAATGTGACGCCGCAGATGATGATGCGCATCGCCGTGCCCGCCTACACGATCTCGGTGCTGCTGCTGGTGGCCGTGGCGCTGTTCGGCACCATCAAGCTCGGTGCGCGGCGCTGGCTGCATATCGGCGTGATCGATATCCAGCCGTCCGAATTCCTGAAGATCGCCACGCCGCTGATGCTGGCCTGGTTTTTCCAGCACAATGCCGGCGCCCTGCGCTGGAAATCGTTCCTGGTGGCGGCCGTGCTGCTGCTGGTGCCCGTCTACCTGATCGCGCGCCAGCCCGACCTGGGCACGGCGCTGCTGGTGGTGGCCGCCGGCTTCACCGTGATTTTCCTGGCCGGCCTGTCGTGGAAGGTGCTGGCCGGCCTGCTGATCACCTTTGTCTCCTGCCTGCCGATCGCCTGGTCGCACCTGCATGATTACCAGCGCGACCGCGTGATGATGCTGATCGACCCGACCAAGGACCCGCTGGGCAAGGGTTTCCACATCATCCAGTCCATCATCGCCATCGGCTCCGGCGGCGTGACGGGCAAGGGCTGGACGCATGGCACGCAGGCGCACCTGGAGTTTGTCCCGGAGCGCACGACCGACTTCATTTTTGCCGTCTATTCCGAGGAGTTCGGCCTGGTCGGCAATCTGATCCTGATGCTGATGTATTTGCTGCTGGTGGGACGGGGGATGATGATCGCCGCCAACGCCCCCAGTTTTTTCACTCGCCTGCTGGCAGGAGCGATAACGATGATTTTCTTTACTTACGCCTTTGTAAACATGGGCATGGTCAGCGGCATCCTGCCGGTGGTTGGCGTGCCCTTGCCATTCCTTAGCTATGGCGGCACCGCGCTGCTGACCCTGGGCGTGGCGACCGGTATCCTGATGAGCATACAGCGCCATCGCAAGCTGGTGCAGACCTGATGCGCGCGCCTTACGATACCTGCGCCGCGCGTGGCCTGGGCCTCGCGGTCCTGCTGACCCTTGCCGCCTGCGGCACGACGCCGCAAAAGCCGCCGGCCAACGTCCCGATGCCGTCCGGCGGCAAGGTCAAGTCCCCCGTGCGCCAGGATCCCACCTTGCCGGCATTGCCGGCGGCCGGTTCCGGGCGCGGCGGCTATTACAAGGATGACGGTCCGGGCGACAGCCCACCGCCTAACCTGCGCGACGTGCCCGATGCGGAAGTGCGCAACGAGCCGTATTCCACGCGCTCGAACCGTCCTTACGTCGTCTTCGGCAAGACCTACACGCCGATCACGAATAACGAACCGTTTACGCAGCGCGGCACGGGCACCTGGTATGGCAAGAAATTCCATGGCCAGCGCACCTCGTCGGGCGAGATCTACGATATGTACAAGATGACGGCGGCCCACCCGACCTTGCCGATTCCATCGTATGCGCGCGTGACGAGCATCGAGAGCGGCGAACAGGTGATCGTGCGCATCAACGACCGCGGCCCGTTCCACGCCACGCGCGTGATCGACGTGTCGTACACGGCGGCGCTGAAACTGGGCTTCCTGGGCAAGGGCAGCCACCAGGTGGTGGTCGAGCGCCTGCTGCCGGCCGATATCGACGCCATCCTGGCGGCACGCGCGGCGCCGAAACCCGTGCCTTCCGTGGTCGCCATTTCCATCGACACGCCGGTGGAGACGCAGGCCGTGGTGCAGCCGGAAGTGTCGACGCAGATGCTGCCCGTCGACGCGACGGTCGCCGCGCCTGCACCGGCGGCGCTGGCCAGCGGCTTCTATCTGCAGCTGGGCGCGTATTCGCGCGCCGACAATGCGGAAACGGGCCGCGCGCGCCTGGAGCCCTACACGGCCCTGGGCACCCTGGGCGTGGTGCAGGCGGGGAATCTGTTCCGCCTGTACGGCGGTCCATTCTCGAGCCGCGCCGATGCGGCGCGGGCGGCGGCCAGCTTGCCCGAGTCGACCGGCATCAAGCCGATCGTGATTCAACGCTAGACGTAAAGCGTGTGAAAAAAGTTCGTGTGTTGTTGCCGCGCCTGGCTATCCATGCGTACCGCCTGCGGCGCAGCGCCTGGGCCTGAGCATTGTGTCAGGCGCGCCAGGTTGCGGCTTACTTGCAGCTGCGCAGATCCTGGTCCGGGAACTGCGCCTTGATTTTTTCCAGGCGCGCGCGCGTGGCCGCGTCGAGGTCGCGGAACTGATAGGCCAGCTGCTTGCTGGCGCTGTAGCGGGGCGCGACGCGGGCGCTGTGCACGCCCTGTTTGTTGAGCGATGCCAGCTGGTTCTGCGCGCTGCCTTCCGACTTGAACACGCCCAGCGAAATGCCCCAGCGCATCGGGCTGCCGTCACCCATGATGAAATAATTCGTCACGCCCAGCTGCTTCAATTCACCGGCCTTGCGCTCGGCGCCTTCCTTGCTGCCCTGCGGCGGGATGTACACCATATAACTCGAGATATCCTGGCCGGCCACGTTGCGGCGCGACTGGCGGTCGCCCAGGTCCAGCGCGGCCACTTGCGCTTCGAAACGGCGGCCATCGGCCAGCAGGAAATTGCCCACTTCCGTGCATGCGTACGATAGCGGTGGCGCCGGCACGGCGGGCGTCGCCGCGGCGGCCTGTTCGGCGGCCGGCGGCGCGGCGGGAGCGGTTGCCTGTTCCGGCGTCAGCAAGGTGAGCTTGCCGGCCTGCAACTGGTTCTTCAGGCGCGCCGGTTCGCGCGTCTCGCTGCGAAAGCTGCCCAGGTAACCCTGGCCGATGGCAAACACCAGCAGGTTGACGCCGGCCAGCAGCCAGAAGACGAATTTCAGCATGCGTGTGTTCCTTGTTGTCCTGCTTCTTCGCCGCTGCGCGCGGCCGCCTGCAGGCCGATCATGACGATATTGTCCACCAGTTGCAGCGGCACCGGTAGCGTCAGGGCGGGCGCGATGCGGGATGCGGCGCCGCCCGACAGCAGGCAGGCGCTGGCGCCATGCATGCGCACGGCCCGTTCGATGGCGCCCGCCTGCGCCGCCAGGCAGCCGGAGAGGATGGCGTCATCCGTATTGTCGGCGAAACCGGCCGGCAGGGGGCTGTCGCCGGCGATCTGCGGCAGTTGCGCCGTGTTGCGCGCCAGCGAACTGGCCATCAGTCCCAGCCCGGGCAGGATCATCCCGCCCAGGAAGACACCGTCGGCCGTGATGGCGTCGATGGTGGTGGCGGTGCCACAATTGGCGACGATGACGGCCTGGCCCGGCGCCAGCGCATGCGCGCCGATGGCGGCGGCAAAGCGGTCGCAGCCCAGCTGCGCCGGGTCGCGGTAGTCGTTCCTCAGTCCGGCCAGTCGTGGCAGCGAGGCAAAGGTGGCGATCGCCGGCGGCGGCAAGGCCGGCAGCTGCGCCCGCAGGCGCGCGCCGATGGCCGTCCCCGCCACGTTCGACAGCAGCACGCCAGAAATGTCCAGGCTGGCCCAGGCGGCGGCCAGGGTGTCGAGCTGCGCATGCGCCACGGCGCCGCTGGCCAGCCAGGCTCCCGCCGTGCTGGCGGGGGCGGACAACGCCCATTTGATGCGCGTATTGCCGGCGTCGATGAGCAGTAGCATGTGCTTACTCCTGGGTCAGGCGCAGCGAGACGTCGCCGGACATGACTTCCTGCAGGCCGCCATCGGTGCGCAGCAGCAGGCGGCCCAGGTGGTCCACGCCGGCCGCCACGCCTTGCTGCAGCAGCTGGCCATTGTCGAGGATTTTCACGTGCTGGCCTTGCCAGGCGTGCAGCGCGTTCCAGCGTTCCGTAAACGGCGCAAAACCGGTATCGTCGAATTCGGCCAGCACGCCGGCCAGGCGGCTGAGCAGGGCCGCCACCAGGGTGTTGCGTTCCATTTGCGCCAGCCAGGGCACGGCCGAGACGCTGCGCCCGATCTGCTGTTCCAGCGCATCGGGCATCAGCAGGTTGATGCCGCAGCCGATCACGGCCCACACGCCGCCATCGTTGCCTTGCGCCTGCTGCGTCTCGACGAGGATGCCGGCCAGTTTATGGCCATCCTTGAGCAGGTCGTTCGGCCACTTCAATTGCACCGGCACGCCCAGCGACGACATGGTCTCGGCCAGCGCCACGCCGACGGCCAGCGGCAAGCCCACCAGCTGGTGCAGCGGGCCCTTGAAGCGCCAGGCCAGCGAGAACATCAGGCTGGCGTCCGGCTGCGACACCCACGGCCGTCCGGCGCGGCCGCGGCCCGCCGTCTGCTGGCCGGCGATGCGCAGCGTGGGGCCGGCCAGGGTGGCGCAGCGCGCCAGCAGGTCGGCATTGGTGGAGCCGGTTTCATCGACCACTTCGATGGCCACGTGGGCGGCGCCGGTGGCGCAATGGGCGGCAATGGCCGCGCTGTTCAGGTCTGTATGCTTCGTCATGGGGGTATCTGGGTGTTACAGGCTGTCGCCGGATGGCTTGCTGCGCGCCTTGTGCGGCGCATTCGCGAAGGCCAGGTCATACACGGCATTGGGCAGCGCGCGCAGCAGCTTGGCCACCACGCCCATCTGCCACGGGATCACGCGGTAGCTGTCGCCGTCGGCGATGGCGCGCGCGGCGCGTGCGGCGAATCGCCCGGCCGGCATCAGGAAGGGCATGCGGTAGGCGTTGTGGCGCGTCATCGGCGTGTCGATGTAGCCGGGCGTGATGGTGACGACCTTGATGCCCGCAGGTTTCAATTCCAGGCGCAGCGATTCGCAGTAGCTGATGACGGCCGCCTTCGAGGCGCTGTACGCTTCCGCGCCAGGCAGGCCGCGGATGCCGGCCACGCTGCCGATGCCGACCAGGCGCCCGCTGCCCTGGCTTTTCATGGCGGCGATGAAGGGCGCGAAGGTGGCGACGGTGGCCGTGACGTTGATGGCGATGAGGCGCGCGAAGGCGTCGAGGTCTTCCGCGTGTTCGGTCAGGGTGCCAAACGACACGCCGGCACTGGCGATGACGGCGTCGATGCGCCCGGCGTAGCCGATGAAGTCGGCGGCCGCGCTTTTCAGGGCGGCGTGGTCGCACACGTCGACGGCATACGCGCGGTGGCGTTCAGGGTGGGGCAGGGAGGCGATCAGTTGCTGCAGGGTGTCGCCGCGGCGGGCCAGCAGGCCCAGCGTGGCGCCCTGGCGCGCGTACTGCAGCGCCAGGGCGGCGCCCAGCCCGCTCGACGCGCCCGTGATGAACACGCTGTAAGGCGCGCCGTGCATCAGGCGATGCACGCGGCGGTGTCCGGGCGCGCCAGGCAGGTGTCCATGCTTATTTCTTTTCCGTTTTGGCTTTCGCGACCAGCACGTCCATCACGGTCAACGCCTGGGCGTTCAGCTGCTCTTCGGTCCTGGCCGACTTGCTGCCTTGATCCGCTTGCGACGGCGAGGTGATGTAGCGGCCATCGATGGCGATCATGGGCCAGAACGTCACGTTATACGCCTGCATCATGGCGTCCGCATGGCGCACGCGGGCCGAGATACCCATCGAGCGGTAGGTGTCGATGAACTTCTGGCGATCCACGCCCTGCTTGGCGACGAAGTCGAACACGGCTTCGTCGGTGTTGAGGCGGTTGCGCTCCACGTGCATGGCCTGGAACACCTTGACATGCAGCTTGTCGAGCAGGCCCATGGCTTGCAGGGTGAAGAACAGGCGCTGTTGCGGCGCCACGCTGTCATCGCGCGAGACGTGCACGCGCTTGAAGACGATGTTGTCGCCCTGTTTCTTGACCCAGGCGGCCAGTTGCGGTTCGAGCACATTGCAATGCGGGCAGTAATACGCGAAAAACTCCGTCACTTCGATCTTCTTGCCCGCGTCCGTCGTCTGCGGCGTCGGCAGGGTTTCATACTCGACGCCATTCTTCGGATCGGCCGGCGAGGCGGATGCGCCCACGGCGGCGGTGCACAGGGCGGCGGCGAACAGGAATTTTTTCAGAAAACGCATGCTGGTTCCTTATTTTTGGTTGCGGACGACGGCGACATCGATGCCGTTTTCGGACAGTTTGGTGCGTGCGCGGTTCATGGCTTCAAGCTGGTTGAATGGCCCGATGCGCACGCGGTGCAGCACGCCGGCGTCGGTGCTGCGGTCGCTGATGGCCGCCTCGAAACCGAGCAGCGCCAGTTTGCCGCGCGTGCTTTCGGCGTCCGCCATGTCATGGAAGGCGCCGGCCTGCAGATAATAAATCCATTTGTCGCCTGCCGCATCGGCCTTGGCCTCGGCTTTCACGTCGGCCTTGGCTTGCGGCGCAGGAGCGGCAGCTGGCGCTTTCGGCGCCGGCTTGTCCTTCAGGGTGCCGATCAGTTCCTGCAGCGCGTCAGGCGGCGGCGCCTTTGGCTGCTGCGCTGGCGCCGGTGCGGGAGCCGGCGCGGCAGGCTGCGTTGGCGTGCTGATTTCGCGCGGTTCCTTGGAAAAATCGCGCGCCGCTTCCTTGGCCGCTTCCTTGTTGCCGTACATCGGCTTGTTCGGGTCGGCGATCTGGCCGGCCGTCGGCTCGGCCGATTTGCCGGCCTTGCCCGACTTGTCGGTGAATGGCGAGGTCCCCTTGGTGATCACCAGGGCGACCACCACGGCGATGCCCAGGCCGATGACCAGGCCGATGATGATGCCGACCAGGGTATTGCCCTGCTGGCGCCGGGCGGAAGAAAAGCGGGAAGCGTGACTCATTTGCGGTTTGACCTTCGCGATTACATTTTATTTGGCGCGGATACGCCAATCAGTGCCAGGCCATTGCGCAGCACCTGGCGCGCGGCGATGACCAGCGCCAGACGGGCCAGCTTGACGGCGTCGTCCTCGACCAGCACTTTTTCGGCAAAGTAGAAGCTGTGCAGGTTGGCCGCCAGGTCGCGCAGGTAGAAGGCCACCTGGTGCGGGCCCAGTTCGGCTTGCGCGCGCGCCAGCGTTTCCGGATAGGCGGCCAGGGTCGCCAGCAGGGTCGCCTCGGTCGGCGCCGTCAGTGGCGACAAGTCAACACCGGCGATCGTGCTTTCATCGCCGCCCCAGTTTTCCAGGATGCGGCAGATGCGCGCGTGCGCGTACTGCACGTAATAGACCGGGTTTTCATCGGTCGTTTTCAGCGCCACGTCGACGTCGAAGACGAATTCCGTGTCGGCCTTGCGCGAGATCAGGAAGAAGCGCACGGCGTCGCGGCCCTTGGCGATGTCGCCGCCGCCCGACCATTCGATCAGGTCGCGCACGGTGACGTAGGAGCCAGCGCGCTTCGAGATCTTCACTTCTTCGCCGTCCTTCATGACGGTGACCATCTTGTGCAGCACGTAGTCGGGGTAGCCTTGCGGGATGCCCATGTCGACCGCCTGCAGGCCGGCGCGCACGCGCGCGATGGTGCCGTGGTGGTCGCTGCCCTGGATGTTGATCGCCTGTACGAAGCCGCGCTGCCATTTCACCAGGTGATACGCCACGTCCGGCACGAAATACGTGTAGGTGCCGTCCGTCTTGCGCATGACGCGGTCCTTGTCGTCGCCGAAGTCGGTGGTGCGCAGCCACAGCGCGCCATCCTGCTCATAGGTGTGGCCCGCCTTGATCAGCGTTTCCACGGCGCTGTTGACCTTGCCGTCGGCGTACAGCGACGACTCGAGGTAGTAATTGTCGAACTTCACGCCAAACGCCTGCAAGTCGATGTCCTGCTCGTTGCGCAGGTAGGTGACGGCAAACGGGCGGATCGAATCGATGTCGTCCACGTTGCCGTTGGCCGTGGCAGGCTGGCCATCGCTGGCCGAGACAGTCTTGCCGGCCTTGAAATCGTTGGCGATATCGGCGATGTAGTCGCCGTTATAGGCCGACTCGGGCCATTCGGCATCGCCGGGCTTGAAGCCGCGCGCGCGCGCCTGCACGGAATTGGCCAGGGTCTGGATCTGCACGCCCGCGTCGTTATAGTAGAACTCGCGCGTGACCTTGAAACCTTGCGCGTCGAACAGCGAGGACAGGGCGTCGCCCAGGGCCGCCTGGCGGCCATGGCCCACGTGCAGCGGGCCGGTCGGATTGGCCGAGACGAATTCCAGGATGACCTGCTTGCCGGCGCCTGCCGTGCTGCGCCCGTAATCGGCGCCTTCGCCGAGGATGGTTTTCACCACGGCCTGTTTCGCGGCGGCGGACACACGCACGTTGATGAAGCCGGGGCCGGCGATTTCCACCGCTTCGACCAGGCCCTTGCCGGCCGGATTGGCCAGCACGGCGGTGACGATGGTTTGCGCCAGTTCGCGCGGATTCTGTTTCAGCTGCTTGGCCAGTTGCATGGCGATATTGCAGGCGACGTCGCCATGCGATGCATCGCGTGGTCGCTCGAGCACCACGGATGGCGTCAGCGAAGTGCCGGCCAGGACGGGAGCGAGGGCGGCCTGGAACAGGGCGATGATTTCTTGTTTCTGTTGGGCGAGCATGAGCAGGATGGCGGTGGAACCGCGTTAAGAATGAATAGAATGAATCAAAAAGCAAAACGGACGGCAAGTGGTGACAGCCGCCCAGACTGCGTTAATTATACTGGTTTGCCGCCGGGAACAATACGCTTGCCAGCGGCGCACCCATGCGGGGGCATTTCACGATATTATCAGGAAGGCACGCCCGTGCTGGTGCACGAAAACATCAGCATGGCGCATTCCGCTTGTATATATGCAGTTTTTTGCCGCAATTTACCCGTATCACTGCAATCGCTTGGTCCAGAGGCCGCCACAAACGCTACAATCGACCCTTTATTGATGACGCGCGGCCGCGAATCTGCCCCATGCCGCCAGCCGCGCGCAGCCACACCGGATAATTTATGAACAAGCGCCCCACGCTGAAATTGAAAACCAAGCCGGCGCCAGGCCAGTTTGCCGCACCTGCCGCGCCGAAATTGCGTCCCAGCTACCATCCCGACTTGAAACCGGTCTTGCAGCCTGGCTTCCAACCCGATTTGCGCGCCGACTCGCTGGCGTTTTGCCTGCTGGGCGCTGCCAATGCCGTGGCGCAAGTGCGCACGGGCACGGCCCTGCCGCAGGCGCTGGCCAAGGTGTTTGCGCAATCGAACGCCAGCCCGCAAGCGCGCGGCGCCATCCAGGATATTTCCTACCGTACCATGCGCCAGCTGGGCCGTAGCGAAACCCTGGTCGGCCTGATGACGTCGAAGGCGCCCGAGCCGCCGATGCTGGCCGCGCTGCTGTGCTGCGCGCTGTCCCTGATGTCCGCCGAGCCGGGCGAGCAGCCGTACGAAGAGTTTACCGTTGTGGACCAGGCTGTCACGGTGGCCACGTCGCACCCTGACCTGGCGCATGCCAAGGGCATGGTGAACGCCGTCTTGCGCCGTTTCTTGCGCGAGCGCAAGTCCTTGCTGGAAGCGGCCCTGCAGCAACCCTTGGCGCAATGGAATTATCCGCAGTGGTGGATCGATTCGCTGCGCCTGGCCTATCCCCGCGACTGGCAAGCCATTTTGACGGCGGGCAATGCCGTACCGCCACTGACCTTGCGCGTGAATCGCCGCAAGAGCACGGTGGAAGCGTACCTGGCCGTGCTGGCGGACGCTGGCATCGCCGCGCGCCAGGTGGGGCCGTTTGCCGTGCGCCTGGACAAGCCGATCGGCGTGGCCCTGATTCCCGGCTTCGAACAGGGTGTCGTTTCCGTTCAGGATGCCGGCGCGCAATTGGCCGCGCCGCTGCTGGACTTGCAGGACGGCATGCGCGTGCTGGACGCCTGCGCGGCGCCTGGCGGCAAGACTTGCCACATCCTCGAGTTGGCCGATGTGCACGTCACGGCTATCGATGCCGATGCCAAACGCCTGCCGCGCATCGCGGAAAACCTCGAGCGCCTGGGCCTGGACGCGACCTTGAAGGCGCAGGATGCGCAATCGAGCGCGTGGTGGGATGGCCAGCAGTACGACCGCATCCTGGCCGACGTGCCGTGCACGGCCTCGGGCATCGTGCGCCGCCATCCGGACATCCGCTGGTTGCGCCGCAAGGGCGATGCGTTCCAACTTGCAACACTTTCGTCCAAAATTCTGGACAACCTGTGGCAGATGCTGCGCCCCGATGGTAAATTGCTGTTCGTGACTTGTTCACTGTGGCCGCAAGAGTCCGAGGCACAGGCGGCGGCATTTGCGGTGCGTAATAATGCGACCCGGTTGACAGCTCCTGGTCAGCTGTTGCCGACTGGCAGCGCGGAGCAGGACCATGACGGTTTGTTCTATGCGCTGTTCCAAAAAAATGCGGCTTGAGCGATACGTCGAATCTTTTCCTACGGACTACACCGGCACACTTGTGACAACACGACTCTTCCGACTCCTGGCCCTGCTGCTGATGCTGGCGTGTACCATGCCGCGCGCGCAGGCCGCCGATATGGTCGAGATCACGCGTGCCTACATCGAGTCGAGCGAAGAAGGCTACAAGCTGGCCGCCACCTATTCCTTTGAACTCAATCACGACCTCGATGACGCCGTGCAGCACGGTGTGCCGCTGTTTTTCACGACGGAAATCGAACTGACGCGGCCCCGCTGGTACTGGTTCGATGAAAAGGCCATCGTTGCGCGCCAGACCAGCCGGCTGTCGTACAACGTGCTGACGCGCCAGTACCATGTGTCGGGCGGCGGCTTGCAGCAAAGCTTTGCCACCCTGGACGATGCGCTGTTCCTGATCCGCCGGCCCAGCCGCTGGCTGGTGGCGCCGCGCGGCGCGCTGAAAGTGGGGCAGACGTATAACGTGACCCTGCGCATGGGCATGGACCGCGACTACCTGCCCAAGCCGATACAGGTCAATGCCTTCAATAACAGCGACTGGCGCCTGGCTTCGAATAAAAAAACCTTCTTGTATACGGCGGAGTAGTGAGTCAAGCATTGCGCTATCTGCTGGTGGTGGGCGGCGGCATTGTCAGTATCCTGCTGTTCCTGCTGGCCTCGGCTTCCGATAATTCCGGCTTCTTCGACCGCTACTACACCTGGCTGCTGGGCCTGAACGCCGCCGTGGCCGTGTCCCTGCTGGCGCTGGTCGGCATTTCGCTGGGCCGCCTGTATGCCCGCTACAAGAGCGGCAAGTTCGGCTCCAAGCTGATGATGCGCCTGGTGATGCTGTTCGCCGCCGTCGGCATCCTGCCCGGCCTCGTGATTTTCCTCGTCTCCGTGCAATTCGTTTCCCATTCGATCGAATCGTGGTTCAACGTCAAGATTGAAGCGGCGCTCGAGTCGGGCCTGGAACTGGGCCGCGCCGGCCTCGATGCGGCCCTGGTCGAGCTCGACCACCGTGGCCACAAGGCCGTCGAGGAGCTGGGCAGCGACCCGGTGGCCGGTCCGGCGGTACTGACGAGCCTGCTGCGCGAAGAGGGCATGCAAAATGTCATGATCGTCAGCGGCGACGGCGTCCTGCTGGCCAGTGCCGGCCCGCACAGCGCGGCCGACTTGCCGACGCCGGCCATGCTGGCGCAGGCGGCCTTGCCGGCCGGCTATGCCTCCGCCGAAGGCGGGCTGGAATTGCATGACGACAGCATGGAATCGGGCGGCGGCGGCATCCGCGCCGGGCCGCCCGCGGGCGTCGACGCGGCCGCCGGCCTGCGCTTGCGCGTGCTGGTGGTCGTGCCGGGACCGTCCGTGTCGCCCCGCTACCTGCAATTGCTGCAATCGGTGCCGCCCAAGCTGGCCACCAACGGCGAGATGCTGCGCGCCGCCTACAGCGAATACAAGGAGCGTTTCGTCGCGCGCGTGGGCCTGCGCAAGATGTACATGGAAATCCTCACCTTGACCTTGCTGCTGGCCATCTTTGGCGCCATCGGCAGCGCCTTCCTGATCGCCGGCAACCTGGCGCAGCCCTTGCTGCTGCTGGCCGAAGGCACGCGCGCCGTGGCCGAGGGCGACCTGTCGCCGCGCCCCATCGTCGCTTCCAAGGACGAGCTGGGCACGTTGACGCAGTCGTTCAACATCATGACGCGCCAGCTGCTCGATGCGCGCACGGCCGTCGAAAGCAACCGCGCCGCGCTGCAGAACGCCAAGGCCCACCTGGAATCCGTGCTGGCGAACATGTCGGCCGGCGTGATGGTGCTCGACGGCGATTTCAAACTGGTGACTTGCAATGAATCGGTCGAGCGCATCCTCCAGCATTCGGGCGCCAGCATGGTGGGCCAGCCGCTGGCAAATGTTGCTGGAATGGAAGAGTTCGGCGCGGCCATCATCAGCGCCTTCACGGCGCAGAGCGCGCAATCGGCATCGGGCCGCAACCAGCAGCGCCTGCACTGGCAGCGGCAAATCGAGATTCCGCGCCGCGTCGGCAGCAGTGCCGATGAGCATGACATCGCCCTGCTGGCGCGCGGTTCGCGCCTGCCGCTGGAATCGGGCAGCGGCTATATCGTCGTCTTCGATGATATTTCCGACGTCATATCCGCGCAGCGTTCGATCGCCTGGGGCGAGGTGGCGCGCCGCCTGGCACATGAAATCAAGAATCCGCTGACGCCCATCCAGCTGTCGGCCGAACGCCTGCAGATGAAGCTCGAAGGCAAGCTGGAGCAGCCGGACGCCGATTTGCTCAGCCGCGCCACCACCACCATCGTCAAGCAGGTCGACGCGATGAAGCGCATGGTCGACGACTTCCGCGACTATGCGCGCACGCCGCCTGCCGTGCTGGTGCCGCTGCGCTTGAACGAGCTGATCGAAGAGATCCTGAACCTGTACCTGCGCGGCGATGATGGCGATATCATCCACCCGCTGCTGGCGCCGAATCTGCCGATGGTGATGGGCGATCCGACCCAGCTGCGCCAGGTTATCCATAACTTGCTGCAGAACGCGCAGGACGCCATGGCGGACTTGCCGCCGGACTCGCCGCATCCGCGGATTGACGTAAGGACGGAAGCAATTCATTATCGCAGTGCGGACGGTGGCGTGAATATCGCCGTGCGGCTGGCAATCACCGACAATGGTCCTGGTTTCGCGCCGAAGATCCTGGCGCGGGCTTTCGAGCCCTACGTCACGTCGAAGGCGCGCGGCACGGGCCTGGGCCTGGCGATGGTGAAGAAAATTATCGATGAACATGGCGGACGCATCGATATCGAGAACCGGGTCGACGGCAATGGCGCTTCGGTGGTCATTTTGCTGTTAAAGTTAGCTCCCGACACTCCTGCCCAGGAATTCCTGGCGTGAGCGTCTGGTTTAGTATTTAAAACACTAATAAAATCATAGTTGTCCGCGCGTGCATCTTGTGCGCGACGGTCGGCGAAATGAGGAAGGCAAGACACGAATGGCAAACATACTCGTAGTGGATGATGAAATGGGTATCCGTGAGTTGCTCTCGGAAATATTGGGCGACGAAGGACATGCTATCCAGCTGGCCGAGAATGCGCAGCAGGCACGCGAGGCAAGGGCGGCCGGTGCGCCGGATCTGGTATTGCTCGATATCTGGATGCCCGATACCGATGGCGTGACCTTGCTCAAGGAATGGCAGCGCGATGGCTTGCTGACCATGCCGGTGATCATGATGTCGGGCCATGCCACCATCGATACGGCCGTCGAGGCGACACGCATCGGCGCACTGAACTTCCTGGAAAAGCCGATTGCCCTGCAAAAGCTGCTCAAGGCCGTCCAGCAAGGCTTGACGCGGGCACAGGAAACCGTGCGCGCGCCGAGCGTGGCGCCGCGTCCGGTGGCGCCCGTCGTGGCCGAGGAAAGCAGCCATCCCGTGCCCAGCTTTGGCGGCAGCGCGCCGCAGCAGTTGATGGTGCGTCCAGGCATCGCCATGCCGGCGGTGGCCGAAGGCCATGGCTACAACCTGTCGTTTGACTTGCCGCTGCGCGAGGCGCGCGATGCGTTCGAGCGCATGTATTTCGAACACCATCTGGGCCGCGAAGGGGGCAGCATGACCCGCGTGGCCGAGAAAACGGGCCTCGAGCGTACCCATTTGTACCGCAAGCTGAAACAGCTGGGTGTCGAACCGGGCAAGCTGGCCAAGAAAAGCCTGTGACGGCAGCCGCGCGGCACGCGACGCCGCTGACCCTGGTCAGTGGCGGGCGTGCCGGTGAGCGCGAAGCTGCCATTGCGCAAGCCCTGCTGCCGGACCAGCCGGCCGCCGTGATCCTGGAAGGGCTGACCGACGGCAACTCCATCCTGGCCGACCTGGCCGAGCAAGTTTCTCCTTCCCCATCATTTCCTTTGCAACTGTTGCGTATCGCACCCGGTTGCCTGTGCTGCAGCGGCAATCTCGTATTGCGTGTAACATTGAATCGTCTGCTGCGCCATCCGCCCGCGCGCTTGTTCATCAGCCTGGCCGACGCCTCGCACATCGAGCAATTGCGCACCTGGCTGACGGCCAGTCCCTACGATGTCCTGCTGGCCCTCGAACCGGACCTGCTGGTTTCCTGACCGACGTACCGCAGCCGCAGTTTGCATCTCGTTACAACTCTGTAGCCCGCAGGGTGGCATGGCCGCTTGAAATGGCGCCATGTGAACCCCACCTCTGTTCTGACACCGCAGGAGCTTCTCCTGCTTGAGCGAAGGATGCAAAATGAACCTCATCTATAACAGCGAACAATATAGCGTCGTGGAATTCGGCGCCGACCGCGACCTGGAAGCCCTGCGCTTTGGCGGCTATGAAATCGTCGACAAGGGCGGCAAGCGCGAGACGTTTATCGCCGGCGTCCTGGCCCAGAATTTCCGCCGCGACGTCACGGAATTGATCGCCAGCGAACCGAGCATGGAAGAGATCGATGAATTTTTAGGCAGCTATGATTCCCTCATGAGCCAGCCCGTGCTGCTGCATTAAAGCCGGGGTCGTTTGATGGCGATCGCCACCATACCAATCCGCAAGCCGGCATGGTATGGTGGCTGTGTTATCCAGCTGCAAACAGACCATGTGCCAACTTCTCGGAATGAATTGCAATGTCCCCACGGACATTGTCTTTAGTTTTACCGGCTTCGCCATGCGCGGCGGCCATACCGATACCCACCACGACGGCTGGGGCATCGCCTTTTTCGAGGGTGCCGGCGTGCGCCATTTCGTCGACCACCAGGCGGCCATCGCCTCGCCCGTGGCCGAACTGATCAAGCGTTATCCCATCAAGTCGCGCAATGTCATCGCGCATATTCGTAAAGCAACGCAAGGCCAGGTGGCGCTGGAAAACTGCCACCCGTTCGTGCGCGAGCTGTGGGGCCGCTACTGGGTATTTGCCCACAATGGCGACTTGAAGGCGTTCCATCCCGTGCTGACGGGCAGTTACCGTCCTGTCGGCTGCACGGACAGCGAACTGGCCTTTTGCTACCTGCTGCAGGAACTGCACGCGCGCTTTGGCGACGCCCCGCCGGCGCTGCCTCAGCTGCATGCGGCGCTGGCCGAGCTGTTGCCGAGCATCGCCGCGCACGGTACGTTCAACATGATGCTGTCCAGCGGCGAAGCCCTGTTTGCCCATTGCTCGACCAGTTTGCATTATCTGGTGCGACAACATCCGTTTCCAACTGCTAAACTCTCCGATGAAGACTTGAGCGTGGACTTTTCCCAGGTGACCACGCCGCAGGACCGGGTGGCCGTGATCGTCACCCAGCCGCTGACAACCAACGAGCAATGGACGGCGTTTGCGCCCGGTGAGTTGAAGTTATTTGTCGACGGTATGGTGCAAGAACCTGCAACGGCCTAATTTGTTGACGACAATAATCTTTATTACTGCCAAAATACCCACAGCGCGGGCGAAATTCAGCTAAAGTATTGTCAATAGTGAACCTTGATGCGGGCGCGGCGCGGCCAGTGTCACTCGACGTGATTGATGAAGATTTAATGATCGATATTTCCAGCAACGACATCACCCCGAAACCCTTGCGCGTGCGCGAGTTTTATCTGGGGCGACAACCTATCCTTGACCGCAATCAAGCCTTGTTTGGCTATGAGTTGCTATTCCGCAACGCTCCGGTCGGGCCCGCCAACATTACCAGCGACCTGTCCGCCACGGCTACCGTCATTGCCCATGCTTCGCAGCTGGGCATGGAAAAGGTCATCGGCGATGCGCTCGGTTTCGTCAACGTCGATGCCGATGTGATCATGAGCGACATCTTCGTTTTCTTGCCGCGCGAAAAAGTCGTGCTGGAAATCGTCGAATCGATGCAGGTGACGCCGGCGCTGCGTGCGCGCATCAGCGAGCTGGTGGGCCACGGCTTTACCTTCGCGCTGGAAAACGTCGTGGCCGACACGGCGCAAGTGCAGGAATTGTTGCCACTGGTGCAATATGTGAAGATGGACATGAGCACTGTCGACCCGGCCGTGCTGGCGACGCTGGCGCCCCGCTTCAAGCAGGAACAGAAGAAACTGGTGGCGGAAAAGGTCGAGACGCGCGAAGAATTCAAGTCGGGCCTGGACCTGGGCTTCGATTACTTCCAGGGTTATTACTTTGCCAAACCGGCCATCATGACGGGCAAGAAGCTGTCGCCGTCGCAACTGGCCGTCATGGAACTGATGACCCTGGTGACGTCGGACGCCGACAACATGGATATCGAACGCGCCATCAAGCGTGACGTGTCGCTGGCCTTGAACTTGCTACGTTTAGTCAATACGCCGGCCGTGGGCGCGCGCCAGCGCATCGATTCGCTGAGCCAGGCCGTCACCGTGCTGGGCCGCCGTCAGCTGCAGCGCTGGCTGCAAATCATGCTGTACGCGGAACCAAGCAAGCGCGGCCATAGCATGACGCCGCTGCTGATGCTGGCCACCACGCGTGGCCGTCTGCTGGAATTGCTCGCGCATAAACTGCGTCCGAACCACGCCCATTCCGCCGATATCGCCTTTACGGTCGGCATCATGTCCCTGATGGATACCCTGTTCGGCGTGCCGATGTCGGAAATCCTGAGTCAGATCGAAGTGATCGACGAAGTGGCCGAAGCGCTGCTGTCGCGCGAAGGTTTCTATGGCGACTTGCTGCGCCTGGCCGAATGCATCGAACGCATCGAAGACATGGAAGGCGAGATCGTGCCGACCCTGCGCGACCTGGCCATGTCGCCGGACGACCTGGTGGAGCTGGAAATGGCCGCTTACGAATGGAGTGACAACGTCGTCCGCTACGCGCTGTAGGTCGGATTAGCGCGGCCGTCAGGCCACGCGTAATCCGACGACATTGTTGATGCTGATCGTAGTGATGTCGGATTACGGCCTGCGGCCTAATCCGATCTACCCGAATTTGCCGTCCCGGATTGCCATTTTTTGAGAGCCCTGCACGGCGTTGCCGTGGCAGGGCTTTTTTGCGCCTGTAGCGGCGCTAGGCGGCGGCGCCGGGCCAGTGCTTGTGCAGCTCCGGATCGGTGCGCAGTTCCCACAGGGCGAGGATGACGACGGCGATGCCGACGATCAGCTCGTTCCACAGGACGACGCGCTGTTCGGCCAGCCGTAGTATCCACGGCGAGGCGGCGACCCAGACGCCCACCAGCAGGTTGACGACGACGGCCCAGAAATAGGTCTTGTACAGGTCGAAGGCGGCCAGCACGGCGATGACGAGGCCCGAGACAAAGGCGTTGATCATCTGCGGCGAGCCTTCGGGATAGGAAAACGCCCATGGCGAGACGACCAGCCACAGGCCCAGCAACAGGATCACCTGATCCTGCCAGCGTTTGAGTTTGAAATTGGTTGCCATATATCCTCCTTGCCAGTTGGGAACGGGCCGGAGCGGGCATGCAGCATGCCGGCCGGCATACTGCGTTAGTGCGCTTCGGCGCGCGATAAGTTCCGCGCGCCTTGTGCATATATTATGACAGATTGGGTGCCAGCCAGCGTTCCACGTCCTCGATGCTGGCGCCACGGCGCTTGGCCATGTCTTCCACCTGGTCCATGCCGATCTTGCCGACAACGAAGTATTTCGACTCCGGGTGGGCAAAATAGAAGCCGGAGACAGCCGCGCCGGGGAACATGGCATACGATTCCGTCAGCTGCATGCCGATTTCCTCGGCCTGCATGACCTCGAACATCTCTTTCTTGACTGTATGTTCGGGGCAGGCCGGGTAGCCTGGCGCGGGACGGATGCCCACGTACTTCTCCGCGATCATGTCGTCGTTGCTCAGTTGCTCGTCCGGCACGTAGCCCCACAAATCCTTGCGCACGCGCTCGTGCAGATATTCGGCAAACGCCTCGGCCAGGCGGTCGGCCAGCGATTTCAACATGATGGACGAGTAATCGTCGTGCGCATCCTCGAAGCGCTTTTCGTATTTCTCGATGCCGAGGCCGGACGTCACGGCGAACATGCCGATGTAATCCTTCACGCCCGATTCCTTGGGTGCAATAAAATCGGCCAGGCACTGGTTGGGGCGCTGCACGCCGTCGACGACGGGCTTGACACCCTGCTGGCGCATGCCGTAATACGTGAACGCCACGCTACTGCGCGTATCGTCCGTGTACACCTCGATATCGTCGTCATTGACGCTGTTGGCTGGCAGCAAGGATACGACGCCATTGGCCGTCAGCCAGCGCCCGTCGATGAGTTTTTTCAGCAAGGCCTGGCCTTCCGCATACACCTTGGTGGCCGCGTCGCCCACCACTTCATCGGTGAGGATGGCGGGGAAGGGACCTGCCAGGTCCCAGGTCTGGAAGAACGGGCCCCAGTCGATATAGTTGGCCAAGGCGGCCAGGTCGACGTTCTTGAAGACGCGGCGGCCGATGAACTTCGGTTTCACTGGCGTGCAGGGACCGTCGAAGGGCACGCGCATCTTGTTGGCGCGTGCCTGTGCCAGCGGCAATATGGGCAGGGCCTTCTTGTTGGCGTGTTGCTCGCGGATGCGCGCGTAATCGAGCTCGATGTCTTCCACGTACTTGTCGCGCTGTTCCGGCGTCAGCAACGATTGTGCCACGGACACGGAACGCGAGGCATCCGGCACATAGATGACGGGGCCTTCGTAGTTGTGCGCGATTTTCACGGCCGTATGGGCGCGGCTGGTCGTGGCACCGCCGATCAGCAGGGGAATTTTGAGCATGCGGAAATGTTCGTCGCGCTGCATTTCCTTGGCGACATACGCCATTTCTTCCAGCGACGGCGTGATCAGGCCGGACAAGCCAATGATGTCCGCGTTTTCCACCTTGGCGCGGGCGAGGATTTCCGAGCACGGCACCATCACGCCCATGTTCACCACTTCGAAGTTGTTGCACTGCAGAACCACCGTGACGATGTTCTTGCCGATGTCATGCACGTCGCCTTTCACGGTCGCCATGATAATCTTGCCCTTCGGCTTGGCGACGATGCCCGTGCGCTGCTCTTCCAGCAGTTTTTCTTCCTCTATAAATGGAATCAGGTGGGCCACGGCCTGTTTCATCACGCGCGCCGATTTCACCACTTGCGGCAGGAACATCTTGCCCTGGCCAAACAGGTCGCCGACCACGTCCATGCCGGCCATCAGGGGGCCTTCGATCACGTGGATGGGGCGGCCGCCATTGTGCAGCAGTTCCTGGCGCGCCTCTTCCGTGTCCTCCACGATGAATTGCGTGATGCCATGCACCAGCGCGTGCGACAGGCGCTGCTGTACCGTGCCTTCGCGCCAGGCCAGGGTCTGCGCCTCCGCCTTGCCGCCCGCCTTCAGGGTGCCGGCAAATTCGATCATGCGCTCGGTCGAGTCTTCGCGGCGGTTCAGCACCACGTCTTCCACGCGCTCGCGCAATTCCGGGTCCAGGTTGTCGTACACGCCCACCATGCCGGCGTTGACGATGCCCATGGTCATGCCGGCCTTGATGGCGTGGTACAGGAAGACGGTATGGATGGCTTCGCGGGCCGGATCGTTGCCGCGGAAACTGAATGACACGTTCGACACGCCGCCCGAGATCTTCGCGTACGGCAAGTTTTCCTTGATCCAGCGCGTGGCGTTGATGAAGTCGACGGCGTAGTTGTTGTGCTCTTCGATGCCGGTGGCGACGGCAAAGATGTTCGGATCGAAGATGATGTCTTCCGGCGGGAAGTCCAGCGCATCGATCAACAAATGATAGGCGCGCGCGCAAATTTCGATCTTGCGCTCGAAGGTGTCGGCCTGGCCCTTCTCGTCGAAGGCCATGACGATGACGGCGGCGCCGTAGCGGCGGCACAGCCTGGCCTGGCGCAGGAATTCTTCCTCGCCTTCCTTCATCGAGATGGAATTGACGATGGCCTTGCCCTGCACGCATTTCAGGCCCGCTTCGATGACCGACCATTTCGACGAATCGACCATGATGGGCACGCGCGAAATATCGGGTTCGGACGCGATCAGGTTCAAAAAGCGCGTCATGGCCGCCAGCGAATCGAGCATCGCCTCGTCCATGTTGATGTCGATTACTTGCGCGCCGTTTTCCACCTGCTGGCGGGCCACGGACAAGGCTTCGTCGTATTGCTCGTTGAGAATCATGCGCGCGAACGCCTTCGAGCCCGTGACGTTGGTGCGCTCGCCCACGTTGACGAACAGCGACTCGTCGTTGACGACGAACGGTTCCAGGCCGGCCAGGCGCAGGTCGTGCGACGGTGCCGGCACGGTGCGCGGGGTGTTTTTCGACAGCAGCTCGCCGATGGCGGCGATGTGCTCGGGCGTGGTACCGCAGCAGCCGCCCGCCATGTTCAGGAAGCCCGCGTCGGCGAATTCGCGCAGCAGGGCGGAGGTGTCGGCCGGCAACTCGTCGAAGCCCGTGTCGCTCATGGGATTGGGCAAGCCCGCGTTCGGGTAGATGCAGACAAAGGTGTCGGCGATCTTGGCCAGCTCTTCCGCGTACGGACGCATCAGGGCGGCGCCCAGCGCGCAGTTCAGGCCGATGGTCAGCGGTTTCGCGTGGCGCACGGAATTCCAGAAGGCGGGCACGGTCTGGCCCGACAAAATGCGTCCCGAGGCATCCGTGACGGTGCCCGAAATCATCAGGGGCAGGCGCACGATGGTGGGGTTTTGCTCGTAGAACAGGTCGATGGCGAACAGGGCCGCCTTGCAGTTCAGGGTATCGAAGATGGTTTCCACCAGCAGCACGTCGGCGCCGCCTTCCACCAGGCCCTGGGTCTGCTGCAAGTAGGCGGCCACCAGCTGGTCGAAGGTGACGTTGCGCGCGGCCGGGTCGTTGACGTCCGGCGAGATCGACGCCGTCTTCGGCGTGGGGCCCAGGGCGCCGGCGACGAAGCGCGGCTTGTCCGGGGTGGAGTACTTGTCGCAGGCGGCGCGCGCCAGTTTGGCGGCCTGCACGTTCATTTCATAGGCCAGGTGGGCCATGTGGTAATCGTCCTGGGCGATCGTCGTGGCGCCAAAGGTATTCGTTTCGATCAGGTCGGCGCCGGCCGCCAGGTAGCGCTCATGGATTTCCTGGATGATCTGCGGCTGCGTCAGGGTCAGCAGCTCGTTATTGCCCTTGACGAACAGTTCGCGCGCACCGCTGTCGGCGGGCGCGGCGAAATCGATGAAACGGCCTGCGGGACCGCCACGGTAGGCGGTTTCATCGAGCTTGTACTGCTGGATGATCGTGCCCATCGCGCCGTCGAGGATCATGATCCGGCGCGCCAGGATGGCACGCAGCGTGGCTTCGGTCGGGGACATGGCGGGGATCACGGTATCGTTCATTTCATGCTTTCAATAGGCAAACGGGCGGCGGCGCGGTGACGGGGCGTTGCGGCCAGCAGGGTCGGCTGGCGGAGAGTGCCGGCCGGGTAGGGCGGGCAGAAGGTGGCAATCGCCGGATTTCACCGGGTCTAAAATTATACGGCATCAGGCTGCTTTGGTTTTGAGCAAAAGCGGCCCAGCCCCAGTCTGCGGCCGTCTGCGCAACACATCGTGCCCCTGCGCCTGTCCTGTGGCGGCCATGGCATGTCCGCCCTCAAAAATTACATTCCTGAAAATCTTACTGAAAATGTTAATTCTTCCGCCAAAGTTGGCGAGAAGGCAGCATCTCTATGCTGTGGAAAAATTTCCACATTATTTGCGCCTCATCAAAATATTTTTCATGAATGGAATGGCAATAGGTATATGGGGAAACAATCTTGATTTAGAACAACACAGAATGACGCCAATAATGCCTCTAATAAAAATTGCCAAGCAGATACATTAATTATTATCAAAACCAATTGAATCAAAAGCATTAATAGTTGTCCTTCAGAATCAAATTGACCGATAATATTGGTTCCCGGAAATTAAATTCTCACCAAAAGTCACCGATATGTCACATTTCTCCCGTCTTTCCCTTGCCGGCGCACTGTGTGCCCTAGGTTGCCAGCCATGAAAAACCATTTGCTGATTGCATTGTTTCTCGCGTTGGGCCTGTCCGCCTGCGGCGGCGGAGGAGGCGGTGGCGGCGGCGACACGGTGGTGGCGACCAGCTCGGGCAACCCTGCCGTCATTCCCGCCGTGACGGCCGTTTCGGCAACGAATGTGGCCGTTGGCGGCAGCCTCGTCGTCACTGGCGCAAATCTCAGCCGTGTGACGGCTTTCCAGGTGGCCGGCGTGACGGTCGCCACCAGCGCAGCCAGTGATGGCAGCGTCACCCTGGTCATGCCGGGCGTGCCCGTCGCCGGTGCGCTGAGCCTGGTCAGTGCCAGCGGCACGGCCGCCACCAGCTATAACGTGAATGTGTACGTGCCCTTGACCGTCAGCAGCGTCGCCCCGGCGACGGGCGGCGTCGGGTCCAGCGTCACCATCGCGGGCAGCGGCATGGGCGCCGTGACGGGCGTGCAGTTTGGCAACGGTGCGGCGGCGACCCCGCAAAGCCAGAGCGCCACCAGCGTCACCGTGGTCGTGCCTGCGGGCGCCGTAACGGGACTGCTGACGGTGCGCGGCCCTTACAACGACGTGATCAGCAACGATACCTACACGGTGTTGGCGAGTGTGACGGTGACGTCGATCTCGACGGTGATCAGCGGTTCGACGATGTCGGTGACGGTGCAGGGTAGCAACCTCGACCAGGTGAGTTCGGCCTCGGTGGGCAGCACGCCGGCGAGCATCGTCAGCGCCAGCGCCGGCCAGCTGGTCTTGTCGGCGCCAGCCACGGCGACGGGCAATGTGCTGTTGTCGGCCGCCTCGCGCGTTGCCGTCAATGCGGGCACGGTGGCGGCCTTTACCCTGGGCAGCATTGATTTCGCACAGGTACTCAACCTGAACGCCAGCGATACGGCCTTGCGCCTGACGCGCGGCAAGTCGGCCGCCGTGCGCGTGTCCGTGCTGGGCACCCAGGCTGGCCGCGCCAGCCCTGCCGTTACCCTGACCGCCACGGCGGCCAATGGCAGCAACCTGGGCAGCGTCAACATGACCGGTCCCGCCATCTTGCCGACAGGAAAAAGCGATTACAGTTTCAATGGCAACTTCAGCGGCGTCTTGCCGGCGGGCTGGATTCTGCCCGGCGTGCGCGTGCGCGTGACGGCCGTGGGCAACGACGGCACGCAAGTGAGCCAGGAGGCGGTACCGGCCGTGGCCAGCGCGGCGCGCATTCGCCTGGTGCTGGTACCGCTGAGCACTGACGATGGCGTGGCGCAGCTGCCTGACGCCGAGGCCATCCGTACCGCGCTGACCCGCGTGTATCCGTATGCGGCGGAAAACATCAGCATCAGCACGCGCGCGCCGCTGAGCATGCCTGGCAGCAGCACGGCCGACAGCTGGTGGAGCAATGCCCTGCAAGAACTGGAACGTAACCGTGTCCAGGAAGACAACGGCGCCTACTATTATGGTTTCGTGCCGAAAATGTCCGTCAACCGTTCCGCCGGCCTCGCGTACATCAACTTGCGCACCGGCGGCAGCGATTTCACGTCGGCCATCGGCCTGGATGCCAAGTTCAACAGCATCGCGGCGCTCGACCCGTTCGGCAATAGCTGGCCTGAATGGCTGACCACGCTCGTGCATGAACTGGGCCACAACCATTCGCTTTCCCACGTTCCCTGCGGCGGCCCCGCCAACGCCGTGACCGATTACCCGTATGCCAATGGCAACCTGGGACCGCAGCCGCTGTATAACAGCAGCTATGCGGGCAGCCTCGGCCAGCTGAGCCAGGCCGCCTATGGCGCGGGCACGCCGATGAAGGACGTGATGAGCTATTGCAGCGGCGCCTGGTTCTCCGACTACAGCTATGCACGCGTGCAGCAGTTCCTGGAAAAGAGCAGCCGGCAGATCACGGGCAGCAATGTGCTGGCCGCCAGCATGTCCGTGGCCGAGAACGGCTACCTGACCATTTCCGGCCGCATCACGCCAGCCGGCGTGGCGCTGCGCCCGGCCGTTGCCTCGTCCGCGCGCGTCGGCGCCGCTGCCGGCAGCAGCGGCCAGGCGTACACGCTGCGCCTGCTGACGGCGTCAGGACAGACTATCGACTTGCCCTTCGATGCCGTCGCGCTGGCCGATCATGGCGGCAGCGCCATCAGCCATTTCCGCGTCAGCTTCGCCAACCCGGGCGAGATCAGCGATGTGGAAGTGTTGTCAAAAGGCAAGGCCTTGGCCAAGCTGGAGCGTCCGGCCCGCCGCAGCAAGGCCGCTGCCAACGATGCGAGCTTTGATGTCACACAAAGTGGCGGCAAGCTGGTGCTGGCCTGGAATGCGCAGGCCGAGCCGTATGCGGCCGTGCTGCACGTGGCCGCCGATGGCCGCAAGACGGTGATCGCCAGTGAGTTGACTGGTGGCAACGCCAGCGTTGACGTCAGCGCCTTGCCGGCCGGTGGCCGCTTCGAGGTCAGCCTATCGTCGTCCGTCGGCGGCCGCCTGATGAAGGTCATGCGCCGCTAAGCGCCATGGCCGGATAACAAAAAGGGCTTGCCGCGGCAAGCCCTTTTTTTATGTGCGTAGCGCCGCCGTGTTAAACGAAGCGCTTGCCTTCGAGGGGGAAGCCCTTGATGAATTCGGCGGCCGGCAGGCGCTTGCCGCCCGGTTTCTGCAATTGCGTCAGGCGCAGAGAACCATTGCCGCAGGCCACGATGATGCCATGCTGGGCATCGGCCGCCAGCACCTGGCCCGGCGCTTCCTTGCTGTCCGCTTCCAGCACGTCGGCGGCCCAGATCTTGATGGTCACGCCATCGACCTGGCCGCAGGCGCCGGGAAACGGATTGAAGGCGCGGATTTTCAGGCCCAGTTCCAGCGCCGGCAGGCTGAAGTCCAGCGCCGCCTCGTCCTTGGCGATCTTCGCCGCATAGGTGACGCCCGCTTCCGGCTGCGGCACGGCTTCCAGCGGCTGCTGCTGCATCTTGCGCAGGGTGTCGACGATCATCTTGCCGCCCAGGGTGGCCAGCTTGTCGTGCAGGGTGGCGGTGGAGTCGCCCGCCTCGATGGGCGTGCGCTCGATGGCCAGCATGGGACCCGTGTCGAGGCCTTCTTCCATCTGCATGATGGTCACGCCCGTCTCGTCGTCGCCGGCCTCGATGGCGCGGTGGATCGGCGCGGCGCCGCGCCAGCGCGGCAGCAATGAACCGTGGATATTGATGCAGGGTTTGATGTCGAGCGTGCTGCGCGGCAAGATCAGGCCGTAGGCGGCCACCACCATCACGTCGTAGTCAAGGGCCAGCAGGCGCTCGTGGGCCGCTTTCGCCTCGGCGGCGCGCTGCGGGTCCTTGCTGTCCATGCGCAGGGACAGCGGCTGCAGCACTTCGATGCCATGCTGCTGCGCGTACTGCTTGACGGCCGAGGCGTGCATCTGCATGCCGCGTCCGGCAGGGCGGTCCGGCTGGGTCAGCACCAGCGGAATTTCAAAGCCCGCTTCGTGCAAGTCCTTCAGTGCCGTGGCGGCGAATTCAGGCGTGCCTGCGAAGATCACTTTCATATGGTTCCTTGACGTGAGGTGCGCAGGCCCGCGCCCGAGGGCGCCAGGCTGGCGTGGTAAGACGGTCAGTTTATCAGCAGTCTTGCAAAAGCACCTTTCACACCTTACAAAACCGTAGCGAGCGGAAGCGAATTGTGGCGGAGAAGCGGAACGGTGCTTTGCACGGGGCCGCCGAGGCAGCATCGCAGGCCGCAAGTCGCGACGCGCAGCAGGTCTGGTCGGGTGTTCTTAGAAGCGACGGTTCTGTGCGCGCAAGCTTGCTTCGCGCTCGAGACCACGGATTTCCTTGATCATCTTGGTCTTGATGCGGTTGCGTTTGAGCGGCGACAGGTATTCGACGAATACCTTGCCCAGCAGATGATCCATCTCATGCTGGATGCAGACGGCCAGCAAGCCATCGGCTTCCAGTTCAAACTGCTTGCCGTGGCGGTCCAGGGCGCGCACCTTGATGCGGGCCGGGCGCTCGACGCCATCGTAGACGCCAGGCACGGACAGGCAGCCTTCGTCGTACACCTGCTTTTCATCGCTGGCCCAGGTGATTTCCGGGTTGATGAACACTTGCAGCTGGTTTTTTTCTTCGGTGATGTCGATCACCATCATCTGGATATGCTCGTCCACTTGCGAGGCGGCCAGGCCCACGCCCGGGGCGTCGTACATGGTTTCGGCCATGTCGTCGATCAGGGTTTGCAGGCGCTCGTCAAAGGCGGTAACGGGCTTGGCGACCGTGTGCAGGCGAGGATCGGGGTAACGCAGGATATTTAATATGGACATACGGATTCGACTGGTTAAGGTGGGCGCCGGTGCGCCGGATAATTCATGCCTGGGCCATGCGCGCGATGGCATGGCGGATTGTTATTGAGTGTCTGAGTACGCTACGGTTGGGTGCGTGTGGCGCAACGGCGCGGCAGATGCGTTTGCCAGTGCGTCGATTTGTCTGCTGCAAAGGGAAATTTTATCACAGACGCCCATGGCGCTGTGGATGGCGGGCCGTTTTGCACGGCCATTGCACGCATCCTTGCGCGCGTCGGCATCGCGTGCGCGCCATGGCGCTAGCATGGAATGGCACAGCACTGAGCGGGCACCGGGCGAGCATGGAGCGAGGTTATCATGCAGACAATTGCAACGGCGTCGGACGAGGCCAGCGAACTGGCGGGCTGGCTGCGCCTGCAGCACTTGCCCGGCGTGGGGCCGGTGGCGGCGCGCGCCTTGCTGGCCCGCTTCGGCTTGCCGCCGGAGATCTTTGCCGCGCCGTTCGAGGCCTTGCGCGAGGTGGTGCCGGCCGGCGTGGCGCGCGCCATCGTGCAGCCGCCCAAGCCGCTCGCCAACAGCCAGCTGGCACTCACCCTGCAATGGCTGCAACAGCCAGGCAATGCCGTGCTGACCCTGGCCGATGGCGCGTATCCGCCGCTGCTGCTGGAAATCGCCGATCCGCCCCTGTTGTTATATGTGCGCGGCCGCGTCGAGCTGCTGTCGCGCCCGGGCGTGGCCATCGTCGGCAGCCGCAATGCCAGCGCGCAAGGCATGCAGAACGCGGCCGCATTCGCGCAAGCGCTGAGCGCGGCGGGACTGACCATCATTTCCGGGCTGGCGCTGGGCATCGACACGCACGCGCACGAGGGCGGCTTGCGCGGCGCGGGCGCCACGGTGGCCGTGATCGGCACGGGCGCCGATCTCGTGTATCCGCGACGTAACCTTGATCTGGCGCAAAGAATTGCCGAACACGGCTGCATTGTCAGCGAGTATGCGCTGGGCTTGCCCGCCATGCCGGGCAATTTTCCGCGCCGCAACCGGCTGATCAGCGGCCTGGCGCGCGGCGTGCTGGTGATCGAGGCGGCGGCGCAATCGGGCTCATTGATCACGGCGCGCCTGGCCGGCGAGCAGGGGCGCGACGTGTTTGCCTTGCCCGGCTCCATACATTCCACCCTGGCCAAGGGTTGCCATGCGCTTATCAAGCAGGGCGCCAAGCTGGTCGAGTCGGCCGACGACGTGCTGCAGGAATGGCAGTGGCAGGGCGGCTCTCCCGGAGTGCCGGCGCAGGCCGACGCGGCGGCAACGCCGCTGCTGGCCGCGCTGGGCCACGATCCCGTCGATGCGGACAGCCTGGCCGCGCGCAGCGGCCTGTCCATGGGGGAACTGATGGGGCAATTGCTGGCGCTGGAGCTGGCGGGCATGGCCGAACGCTTGCCGGGAGGACTGTTTCAACGCTGCAAATGACAGCTTGTCACTTGTGTGGCGGCCACGCCGCACGGGGGCGCTTTGTCGGTGCGCGCCCTTGTGTCGCAGCGAACTTAGCTGCTAGAGTAGAGCCATGTTCGATATCCTGGTGTACCTCTACGAGACTTACTATCGCCCCGATGCCTGCCCCGAGCCGGCAGTCCTGGCGCGCAAACTGTCGGCCGTCGGTTTCGACGACGTGGAGATTTCCGAGGCGCTCGTCTGGCTGACGGACTTGAACGCCATGGCCGGCGTCGAGCAAACCCTGACGGCCAGCGCGACAGGCACGCGCTTTTACGTGCAGCAGGAAAGCGACGTGCTGGGCACGGCCGCCGTCGGCTTCATCCAGTTCCTCGAAAGCGCCAAGGTGCTCTCGCCGCTGCAGCGCGAAATCGTCATCGAACGGGCACTGGCGCTCGACGAGGCGCCTGTCTCGCTGGGCAAGCTGAAAGTCATCGTGCTGATGCTGCTGTGGAGCCAGGGCAAGGAACCGGATGCGCTGATGTTCGACGACCTGTTCGTCGACGATGAAGACCTCCCCCCGCGCTTGCTGCACTAATCACCATGCCCATGGCGGCGTTGCAGCGCCTTGCCGAACCAGCTACTGCCTGCGACGCTGCGCCTGGCCCTGACTCTATGCCGGCTTGCGGCGTCTCCTGCAGCTGTTTGCCTGACCCTGGCGCCGCCGCCGCGCCATCTCCTTTACGATGTGCTGCACCGGCGTGCACGCTGACCCTATGTGTTTGCGCTGGCGCATTCTTGCTCGCAGATAACTTGCCGAATTCTTCAATAGGCGCTTATCATTGGCCGCTTGACAAGACCACAAGTCACAAGGCCTTGCGCAGACAAAAGCGTCGGCGCCTGGCAATGCACTGTATGATGCGCATGCTGAAACTATCCTAGAGCATTTTTCGAGACTAAAAAATATGACAAAAACCCTCATCATCGCCGAGAAGCCTTCTGTCGCGAACGATATCGCGAAGACGCTTGGCGGCTTTACCAAGCACGATGAGTACTTTGAATCGGATGAATACGTCCTGTCGTCGGCGGTCGGCCACTTGCTGGAGATCGCCGTGCCGGAAGAATTCGACGTGAAGCGCGGCAAATGGAGTTTCGCGCACTTGCCGATGATTCCACCGTATTTCGCGCTGAACCCGATCGCCAAGACGGAAGCGCGCCTCAAAGTATTAAACAAGCTGATCAAACGCAAAGACGTTACCACCCTCATCAACGCATGCGATGCGGGGCGAGAAGGCGAGCTGATTTTCCGCCTGATCGCGCAAAACGCCAAGGCCAAGCAACCGGTCAAGCGCCTGTGGCTGCAGTCGATGACGCCGGGCGCCATCCGCGACGGTTTCGCCCACCTGCGCAGCGACGAGGAAATGCTGCCGCTGGCCGATGCGGCCCGCTGCCGGTCGGAAGCCGATTGGTTGATCGGCATCAATGGCACGCGCGCCATGACGGCGTTTAATTCGAAAGAAGGCGGCTTTTACCTGACCACCGTGGGCCGCGTGCAGACGCCGACGCTGTCCATCGTCGTCGAGCGCGAAGATAAAATTAAAAAATTCGTGCCGCGCGACTTCTGGGAAGTGCGCGCCGAATTCGTCTGCGCGGCCGGCATCTATGAAGGCCGCTGGCTCGACACGAAATTCAAGAAGGACGAGAACGATCCCGAGAAGCGCGCCGAGCGCCTGTGGAGCAAGACGGCTGCCGACTCGATCGCCACCGCCTGCCGCGGCCGCCAAGGCGTCGTCACGGAAGAGTCGAAGCCGACCACCTCGATGGCGCCTGGCCTGTTCGACCTGACCAGCCTGCAGCGCGAAGCGAACTCGCGTTTCGGCTTCTCGGCCAAGAACACCCTGGGCCTGGCCCAGGCGCTGTATGAAAAGCACAAGGTATTGACGTATCCGCGTACCGATTCGCGCCACCTGCCGGAAGACTACATGCCGACCGTGCTGCAGGCGCTGGAAACGGTCAAGGACAACAGCAACTATCACCAGTTCGCCAAGCAGATCATCGACAAGGGCTGGGTCAAGCCGAACAAGCGCATCTTCGACAACACGAAGATCTCGGATCACTTCGCGATCATCCCGACGACGATCGCACCGAAAAACTTGTCCGAGCCGGAACAGAAGCTGTACGACCTGGTCACGCGCCGCTTCATGGCCGTGTTCTTCCCGCCTGCGGAATTCCAGGTCACCACGCGCTACACGGAAGTGTCCGGCCACCAGTTCAAGACTGAAGGCAAGGTCATGACCAATCCGGGCTGGCTGGCCATCTACGGCAAGGAAGCATCGACGGACGCCGACAAGGAAAGCAATGGCAACGGCAACCTGGTGCCGGTGGCCAAGGGCGAAAAAGTGCAGACGGAAAGCGTCAGCGCGAATGGCCTGGTGACGAAACCGCCCGCGCGCTTCACGGAGGCGACCTTGCTGTCGGCCATGGAAGGCGCTGGCAAACTGATCGACGACGACGAGCTGCGCGATGCGATGGCCGGCAAGGGCCTGGGCACGCCAGCGACGCGCGCCGCCACCATCGAGGGCTTGCTGACGGAGCGTTACCTGATCCGCGAAGGCCGCGAACTGATTCCGACGGCGAAGGCATCGCAGCTGATGACCTTGCTCAAAGGCCTGGGCGTCAATGAATTGACGGCGCCGGAGCTGACGGGCGAGTGGGAATACAAGCTGTCGCAGATGGAAAAAGGCAAGATTTCGCGCGAAGAATTCATGCGCGAAATTGCGCAGATGACGCAAATCATCGTCAAGCGCGCCAAGGAATACGACAATGACACGATTCCTGGCGACTACGCCACCCTGGAAACGCCATGCCCGAACTGCAGCGGCGTGGTGAAGGAAAACTACCGCCGTTTCGCCTGCACCAAGTGCGAATTCTCGATGAGCAAGACACCGGGTTCGCGCCAGTTCGAAATCGCGGAAGTGGAGCAATTGCTGAAGGACCGCACCATCGGCCCGCTGCAAGGCTTCCGCTCGAAGATGGGCCGTCCGTTCGCCGCCATCTTGCGCATCGTGCGCGATGAAGAGATCAAGAACTTCAAGCTGGAATTCGATTTCGGCCAGAACGACGAGAGCGAAGATGGCGAAGGCGTCGATTTCACGGGCCAGACGCCCGTGGGACCGTGCCCCAAGTGCAACGCCGGCGTGTATGAAATGGGCCTGGCCTATGTGTGCGAGCACAGCGTGGCGAAACCGAAGACGTGCGATTTCCGCAGCGGCCGCATCATCTTGCAGCAGGAAATCTTGCCGGAACAAATGGCGAAACTGCTCAACGATGGCAAGACCGACCTGTTGCCGGGCTTTGTATCGCAGCGCACGCGCCGTCCGTTCAAGGCTTTCCTCGTGCGCGGCAAGGATGGCAAGGTGAGCTTCGAGTTTGAAGAGCGCAAGGCCAAGCCGGGCGCGAAGACCAAGGCGGCAGCCGCCGAGGTCGAGGGCGAAGAAGGCGCGGCGCCAGCGAAGAAAACGGCGGTCAAGAAAGCGGCGGCCGTGAAGAAGGCGCCAGCGAAGAAGGCGACGGCCGTGAAAAAACCGGCGGCCAAGAAGGCGCCGGCGAAGAAGGCGGCGGCAGCGGCGGAGTAATTCGCGGCGGCATGGGCCAGCGCAAAAAAGCCAGGGAGTGATCCCTGGCTTTTTTTATGTCACGACCTGGTGTCCCCCGATCAGGCTGGCGGCGCGGCCGGCTCCACCAGGCCCATTTCCCGGAGCACTTCATGCGCCGAGCGGAAGGCGTCGATGGCCAGCGGCATGCCGCAATACACGGCCGCGTGCAGCAGCACTTCCTGGATCTCCTGCATGGAGGCGCCATTGTTGACGGCGCCGCGCACGTGGCCGCGCAGCTCCTGGGCCCGTCCCAGGGCCGTCAGCATGGCGATGGTGGCCAGGCTGCGCGTTTTCAGGTCCAGGCCGTCGCGGCACCAGGTCGTGCCCCAGGCGTTGCGCGTGACGAATTCCTGCAAGGGGGCCGTGAAGGCGTCGACCTGGGCAAACGCGCGCTCGACAAAGGCGTCGCCCATCACCTGTTTGCGCATGCGCAAACCATTCTCGAATTGTTCATCCATGCCGCGCTCCCGTTGCTGTACGCTTCAGATACTAGCGAGCGGGCAAACGGTGGTCAAGCGCGGCATGGCGCCGCGTGGCGCGATTAATCGAGATAATCGGAGTATTCGCGCTGCGCGTAGTTCTGCAGGTTCGCCCACGGCTGCGCCTTGCTCACGGTCGGCTGCAGCTTGACGTCGACGCGGCGATAGAAAGTGTTCGCGCGGTCGCCGCTCTCGATGACGAGCGGGATCTGCTTTTGCTCGTCCCACAGGATGCGCTGGAACACGCCGTTCTTTTCCACTTCGCGCCAGCGCGCGCCCGGCACGTTGGACGCCTGCTTCGACAGCGGCATGGCGGTGACCAGTTTCGGATCGAGCAGATAAAAGCTGTTTTCCCAGGAACCGTCGAAATTGACGTTTTCGTACTCGGCCTTGGGGATGGCGACGACGATCTTGTCGTGCGCATCGATGTATTCCACGCGCACCGTGTTCTTTTCCAGCACCACGTGGCGGGGAATCAGCACGGGATTGAAGTGCTTGTGTTCATGTTGCGTGGCCGCCGTCGTTGTTTTCAGCGCCACTTTCTTGTTTTCGCCATGCGCGTGTCCCGCATGCGCATCGGTGGCCGGCGCCAGTACGCGCTCGACCCACACGTGGCCGGGGCGGCGCAGCATTTTTTCCTCGTAGCGGCTTTCGCGCGTCACGCCTTCCGGCGTCAGCACGCGGCTGTAATACGTGATGCCCAGGTCCAGGTCGACAGGCGCGGCGGGGGCGGCGGCCTGGGCCGGGCCGGCGAAGCCGGCGGCGAGGAGGATGGCGATCAGGGTCGGTTTCATGGTGTTGCCTTTATTGTGCAAAGGGGGCGGAGGGCAATCCTGCCATCCGCCCCGGTGGGGTTACGCTGCTGGTGCTACATCAGAAGCCCAGTGCCGCCTTCAGCAGGTCGAACACCTTGGTATTGTCCAGCGTGCCCTTGAAGGTCTTCGCGCCGGCGCCCGTGGCCAGCAGCTTGACGTCGCCGCCGCCGTGGGTTTCGCTGGCCAGACGCACGCCTGTTTCTTGCAGGTAATTGTCTTTCAGGGCCGTGGCGCTGTCGACGTTGCTGCGCAGGTCAGGGCGGTTCGGGCCGTTACCGAACACCAGGGTGGTGTAGGTATTGCCATCGGCATCCTTGCTTGGCTGGTTATCCTTGTAGCCGCGGTTGATGTCGAGGATAGGATTGCCGCGCTTGCCGTAGCCGTTGAAGGCCAGGGTGTGGTCGTGGTCGGCCGTGACGACGATCAAGGTGTTGGCCAGGGTCGGATCGGTTTCCTTGATCTTGGCGATGGCGGCCTTGATGGCGTCGTCGAAAGCGATGGTATCGGTCAGCGCGCGCTTGGCATTGATGCCGTGCAGGGCGTGGTCGATGCGGCCGCCTTCGACCATCAGGAAGTAGCCGTTCGTGTTTTTCGACAGCAAGTCGATGGCTTTCAGCGTCATTTCCGACAGGCTAGGCTGGGTCGCGCCTTCGCCCAGCGGCGGCGTGGCGGTGCGGTCCAGCTCATATTCGAGGTGGCTGCGGGTGCTGTACAGGCCGATGAACTTCTTGCCGCTCGGCGCCGCCGCCATTTCCGCTTTCGTCGCGGCCACGGTGTAGCCCTTGGCGGCAAATTCCGTCAACAGGTTGCGGCCATCGGCGCGGCCATACTTGTTGCTGGCCGACCATGGGGTGAAGTGGTTGCGGCCGCCGCCCATCAGCACATCCACGCCGTCGCCCAGGGCCGCGTTGTAGCCGGCGCCGCCCGGCGCCGTTTGCGCGGCAATCGCGTATTGCGCATTGCGGTTGCAGATGTGCGAGAAGGTCGTCGCCGGCGTGGCGTGCGTCAATTCCGTGGTGGTGATGGCGCCCACGGCCTTGCCCTTGGCTTTCGCCAGTTCCAGGATGGTCGGCACGGTCTTGCCGCCGGCCGGGCAATTGTCCACGCCCAGGTTGCCGTTGGCGTCGCGGCTGGGCTCTTTGGCGATCGTGTCCTGCGCCATCGAGATGACTTCATTGTTCATCTTGACGCCGGTCATGTAGGCGGCCATTGACGGCGCGCTGTCCGTCGTTTGTGCATCGTTCGAGAACGTCTTGATGCGCGCAGTGCGCTCCAGCGTGTCCATCGTCAGGCTGCCGTCTTCGCCGTATTTGTAGATGCGCGAGGCCGTCACGACGGACGGGCCCATGCCGTCGCCGAGGAAGAAGATGACGTTCTTGGCGTCGGCGGCGTAGGCGCTGGCAACGCTGGCCGCCACGAGCGTGGTCAGCAAGGAGAGTTTCAGGGCAGATTTCAGTGCGGCGGGTTTCAATGCGGGTTTCATATGCTTGTCCAATTCTTGTCTCTTGGGGATTACAGACCGCCGGCGGTCTTGACCAGGCCGAATACTTTGGTGTTGTCGATGGTGCCCAGGAAGGTTTCCGAACCCTTGCCGATGGCGCCCAGGAAGACGTCGGTGCCGCCGTGCGTTTCATTGCCGGCCGTGGTGCGGATGACCGCTTCCTGGTGGTAGGCATTGGCGCTGGTGACGGTTTCGTCGAGGCTGGCCATGGCGGCGCGGCTCGATTGCGTGCGGTTTTCGCCATTGCCGAAGCCGATGATCGAGTACGGTGCGCCATCGAGGTCCTTCTCGACCGCGCCGGTCACGTAGTTCTTCACCACGCCCAGCACGCCAGGGTTGCCGGCGGCCGTCTTGCCCGTGCGCTTGGCGTAGCCGTTCAGCACCAGCGTGTGGTCATGGTCGGCCGTGACGACGATCAGGGTATTGGCCAGGGTCGGGTCGCTGACCTTGGCTTTTTCGATGGCGGCCTTGATGGCGCTGTCAAAGGCGACCGTGTCCTGCAGGGCCTTCTTGGCCGTCGTTTCGTGCAGCGCATGGTCGATGCGGCCGCCTTCGACCATCAGGAAGTAGCCCTTCTTGTTTTTTGCCAGCACATCCATGGCCTTGGTGGTCATTTCCGCCAGGCTAGGTTCTTTCGCCGCGTCGCGGTCCAGGTCGTAGCTCATGTGGCTGGAGGTGAACACGCCGAACAGGCGCTCCGTCTTGGTCGCATCGACAGCCTTGAAGTCGGCGCCCGTGTTGGCGATGGTGTAGCTCTTCGCTTTCAACTCCGCCACCAGGTCGCGGCCGTCGGCGCGCTTGCCGCCGTCCTTGAACGGCTTGAAGAATTGTGCGCCGCCGCCCAGGACCACTTCCAGGCCGGTGGTGCCCAGCGCGCCGTTGTAGCCGGTGCCGCCCGGCACGAGGGCCGCGGCGATATCGTTTTCCAGGTCGCGGTGGCAGATGTGCGCATAGGTGGCCGCCGGCGTGGCGTGCGTCACGCGCGCCGTGCTGACGACGCCGGCGGCGAAGCCCTTGGCCTTGGCCAGTTCCAGCAGGGTGGTGGCGGGCGTGCCGTTGCCGCTGCCGCATTTGTTGACCAGCTTGTTGCCGTTGGCGTCCGTGCCAGGATCGATGGCGACCGTGTTGGCCGACATCGAGATGACTTCATTGTTCATCTTGACGCCGGTCATGTAGGCGGCCATCGACGGCGCGCTGTCCGTCACTTGCGCGTCGTTCGAGAAGGTCTTGACGAAGGCCGTTTCCGGCAGGGTGTCCATGGTCAGCGAACCGTCTTCGCCTACCGAATAGATGCGCGCGGCCGTCATCGTGGTCAGGCCCATGCCGTCGCCGAGGAAGAAGATGACATTTTTCGGCGGCGCTTCTGGCGCAACGTCTTCTTTTTTGCTGTCGCTGCCGCAGGCGGCCAGCATCAGGGTGATGGCGACGCTGCAGCCAGCGACGGAAATTTTTCTGCGTGTCATGTGGTTCATCCGGCTAGGTTTGAAAGAGCTAGCAAGATAGCAATCCAATGTGACACCCTCATGACGCTGTAGCAGCTTGCGCCACGGCGCTACGCCGCGGCCGGTGATGTGGTTTTAGCGCACATCCTCGGTGGAAAAATACAGCGTGCCGCGCAAGGCGGCCGTTTTTCCCAGCCGCGTGCGCAAGACGGACGCCGGGGTTTCCTGCACGCCCGACTTGCTCGCCACGATATCGCCATGCGGTGCCTGCGCAGCGCTGGTCCAGGCGACGATATGCTCGAAATCGGGCCGGCTGTCGATGCGCTTGACGAGGAAGCGCTGCGTGCCGTCGCCCACCTGCAGGTAGCGCGCGCTGGCGCTGACGGCGGGTGCCGGTGAAAGCCGGCGCATCAGCAGGACGCGCTCGACGACGATGGCGGCATCGGCGTAGCCCGGTTCGGCTTGTCCATCCTTTTCGAAATGTCCGCGCACCACCGTGGCCCGGAACTGGCGCAGCGGCTGCGGCGTGTCCGGCAGCAGGCGCGCCAGCTCGAAGCGCTCGGGTTCCAGCGTCCACAGCGCCGTGCGGCCATCGAGCTGCGCGCGCAGCCGGGCATCGAGGGCGGGGTCGGCCAGGCGCACTTGCAGCACCACCTGGTAGTCGTGGGGTGCATGGAACATCGGCAAATGCGAGGCATACAGCCCTTGCTGGCCGCCAAACAGCACCATGCCGTGCACGCCCCAGGTCGGGGGCGTGGCGTGGGCGAGGCTGGCAGCGAACAGGAACAGGGACAGGAAGAGGGGGCGCAGCATGGCTTTGAACGAAGAGTTGGAATGCCACGATGATAGGGGCGGTATCATGAACGGTACAGCAACCATTTTTCACTTTTTGTATCCTGTCTGGAAATCATGATGAGCATGAGCCTTGCCGACCTGCGCGTGTTTTGCAGCGCCGCGCGCCAGCCGACCTTGGGCGCGGCGGCGCTGGAACTGCATGTGACGCCGTCGGCCGTGTCGAAAGCCTTGCGCCGCCTGGAGGGCGCCGTGGGCGCGCCGCTGTTCGACCGGGCCGGCAAGCAATTGCTGCTCAACGACAGCGGCCGCCTGCTGCTGGCGCGGGCGCGCCCCTTGCTGGCGCTGGCCGAGCAGGCGCGCCACGATGTGATGGGCGCGCGGGGCGCCATCGATGCCCGCATCGCCGGCCCGGCCCTGCTGCTGTGGCGCCATGCGGCGGCGCTGGCCTCGGCGCTGGACGCCTATCCGCAGGCCAGCCTGCGCCTGCAGCCCGCCTTCGAGGATGCGGCCCTGGCGGCCCTGGCGCGCGGCGATTGCCATGCGGCATTGGTGACGCAGGAAGCCATCGCCCAGCGTGGCGGCGACTGGCCCGCCAGCTGGCAATGCACGGCGCTGGGCAGCATGCGCATGCGGCTGGCGGCCGGGCGCTCGCATGCGCTGGCGCACGGCGTGCCGGCGGCGGCCGCCTGCGTGCCCTGCAGCCTGGACGAGGTCTTGCGCCATGTATTCGCCAGTCCCACGCATTCCCTGCTGTGCGGCGAGGAGCGGGGCCGCCACGCCGATGGCTGGCACGGCACGGCCGGGCGGACCATCCGCTACTGGAGCGACGACGTGCAGCTGCTGCTCGCTTATGTGCAGTCCGGCCGGGCGCTGGCCTATCTGCCGGACTTCGCCGTGCGCGCACACGATTTGCTGGGCGTCGAGGTGGCCGATGCCGTCGACTGCAGCGAGCAGGTGCTGCTCGTGTGGGATGGCGCGCTGGCAGGGCAGTGGCTGCGCGCGGTGGCTGAACAGTTGTTGATTGCACCGATTTAAGCAACAAACTATTGCGAAATTCCGGGTTTTTCTACCGGATTGAGCAACGTAAGATGCAGTCATCCCAACTTCTTGTGAAGGCGCATCATGTTCTCCAAATCCATTACCAGCATTCTTGTTGCCACCGTGTTTGCCGCCGGCGCCGCCTCGGCCGCCGCCAGCGCCCCATTGACCCTGGACGTGTTCAACCCGGGCGAAGCGGCCATCTTCCCCGTCGCTTCCGTGCTGGTGGCCGGCAAGCATGACGCCGTGCTGATCGACGCGCAATTCTCGCGCGCCGAAGCGCAAAAGCTGGTGGAAAAGATCCGCGCCAGCGGCAAGAAACTGACGACGGTCTACATCAGCCACAGCGACCCTGATTTTTACTTTGGCCTCGACGTGATCAAGGCTGCGTTCCCGCAGGCAAAAATCGTTGCCACGCCGGAAACCGTGGCGGAAATCCGCCGCAAGGCCGACGCCAAGGTCGCCTACTGGGGCCCGATCCTGAAAGACAATGCGCCGCACGCCATCGTCATCCCGGAAGCGCTGAAGGGCCAGCGCATCACGCTGGAAGGCCAGTCGCTGGACATCGCCGGCCCGACGCCGTCGCGCACCTATGTGTGGATCCCGTCGATCAAGGCTGTCGTCGGCGGCGTGGTGCTGTTTGGTAACTTGCACGTGTGGACGGCCGATACGCAAAGCCTGCAATCGCGCCAGGACTGGCTCAAGACCCTCGATGGCATCGCCGCGCTGAAGCCAGTGACCGTCGTGCCCGGCCACTTCAAGGTGGGCTCGCCCATGACGCCGGACAGCATCGGCTTTACGCGCGACTACCTGGTGACGTTCGAGGCGGAAACGGCGAAGGCCGCCAATTCCAACGCGCTGATCGCAGCGATGAAGCAGCACTATCCGGCGCTGGGCCTCGATGGCGCGCTGGAAACCAGCGCGAAGGTCGCCAAGGGTGAAATGAAATGGTAAGCAGCAAGGACGTCGCCATGCCTGTGCTGCATTACATTTTCGATCCCCTGTGCGGCTGGTGCTATGGCGCCGCGCCGCTGGTCGAGGCGGCGCGCGCCGTGCCCGGCCTGACGGTGGCGTTGCACGGCGGCGGCATGATGACGGGCAGCAATCGCCGCCAGATCACGCCCGAATGGCGCGGCTATGTGCTGCCGCATGACCGGCGCATCGAGCAGCTGTCGGGCCAGCCGTTTGGCGACGCCTACCTGAACGGCTTGCTGAACGACACCACGGCCACGATGGATTCCGAGCCGCCGATCACGGCCATCCTGGCCGCGCAAGACCTGGCCGGCAAGGGCCTGGACATGCTGCACCGCCTGCAGCGCGCCCATTACGTCGAAGGCTTGCGCATCGCCGACCTGCCCGTGCTGGTGCTGCTGGCGCAGCAGCTGGGCCTGGACGGCGCCGCCTTCGACGCCGCGTATGCGCGGCAGGCTGGCGCCGCCACCGAGCGGCATATCGCCGCCAGCCGCGCCCTGCTGGCGCAGGTGGGCGGCCAGGGCTTCCCCACGTTCGTGCTCGACGATGGCGCAGGCAAGCTGTCCGTGATCGATATCGGGGGCTTTTTGGGCCAGCCGGCGAAGTGGCAGGCGCAGCTCGGTGGCGCGTGCGGCGCCGCCGGCTGCGCTGTGTAGGTTGACATTGTAAATACCTATCGACTCGATAAAATCAATTAGCTTTTCCTTTGTTATTGCACTCGTTACACTGATTTCATCAGCCAACAACGAAGGAAAAGCAGTCATGAGCCAACAGTCGCCATTCAGCACCGCCTCGGGCATTCCCGTCGCCGACAACCAGAATTCCATCAGCGCCGGCCCCCGCGGCCCCTTGCTGCTGCAAGACTTCCACCTGATCGAAAAACTCCAGCATTTCAACCGCGAGCGCATTCCCGAGCGCGTCGTGCACGCGAAAGGCTCGGGCGCCTACGGCACCTTTACCGTCACGCATGACATCTCGCGCTACACCAAGGCGAAATTGTTTGCCGAAGTGGGCAAGCAGACGGCCACCTTCGCCCGCTTTTCCACGGTCGGCGGCGAGCGCGGCAGTGCCGACACGGAACGCGACCCGCGCGGTTTCGCCGTGCGCTTTTATACGGAAGAGGGCAACTGGGATTTGGTCGGCAATAACACGCCGATGTTCTTCATCAAGGACCCGATCAAGTTCCCCGATTTCGTCCACACGCAAAAGCGCGATCCGCGCAGCAATTTGAAATCGGCAGAGATGATGTTCGACTTCTGGAGCCATGCGCCGGAAAGCTTGCACCAGGTCACCATGCTGTTCTCGGACCGCGGCACGCCGGACGGCTACCGTCACATGGATGGCTTCGGCAGCCACACGTATAGCCTGATCAATGCCGACGGCCAGCGCGTGTATGTGAAATGGCACTTCAAGACGCGCCAGGGCATCCGTAACCTGTCCGCGGCGGAAGCGGGCCGTCTGGCGGGAGACGACCCCGACTATGCCCAGCGCGACCTGTTCGGCGCCATCGCGCGCGGCGATTTCCCGCAGTGGGAAGTCAAGCTGCAGGTGGCGACGCAGGAGCAACTTTATGCATGGGAGCAACGCACGGGCTGGAACCCGTTCGACTTGACGAAGGTGTGGCCGCATGCGGACTTCCCGCTGCTGCCCGTGGGGATTTTCGAGCTGAACCGCAATCCCGACAATTACCATGCGGAAGTCGAGCAAGCGGCGTTTTCGCCGGCCAACGCCGTGCCGGGCATGGGGTATTCGCCGGACAAGATGCTGCAAGGCCGGCTGTTCGCCTACCACGACGCCCAGCTGTACCGGGTCGGCACCAACCACCAGCACTTGCCCGTGAATGCGGCCCGCTGCCCCTTCCATAACCAGCAGCGCGACGGCAGCATGGCGATCAGCAATGGCGGCGCGGCGCAAAACTATGCGAACGTGGCGGCGGCAGGCACGCAGCCGCAAGGCCTGGGCCATGGCGAGCCGGCGCTGGCGCTGGATGGCGGCGCGGCGCGCTACGATGGCCGCGGCGCGGAAGATGATTACACGCAGGCAGGCAATCTGTTCCGCCTGATGTCGGCCCAGGCCAGACAGAACCTGTTCGATAACCTGGCAGGACCGTTGAGCCAGGTGCGCGCGGAAACCCTGCAGCGTCAACTCGGGCATTTCGACCGGGCCGATGCCGCGTATGGCGCCGGCGTGCGGGCGGCGCTGGCGGCGCGCGGCGTAGCGCTGTAATCCACGACACAGGCGGAGCAGGTTTGTTCCGCCTGTTGTTGATATAGCACAAATTAACAGTTGATATTAAATATTGCCATGTGGACATATTTGTCGTCCATGCGTAGACTTGTCGGTCTGATGATCGCGCCCCTGTCGGCGGCGCCCTGACTAGAAAGTCTTGCAATATGAATATGGCCAAGTTGTCGGTGCATGGGGATGACCCCACGCTCAAATCCATCCTCGAAGTCTTGCCTTCCGATCCCGAACGCGAATGGCGCAAGGGCGAGGCCAAGGCAGGCGGCCGCGTCTACCTCGATTCCGGTTTCGAAGTGATCATCGCGCAGGCGGCCAAGTCGCAAGTCTTGCCCTCGCGCATACGCAGCTACCTGGCCGAATGCCGTTCGCGCGGCGTCACGTTCACCATGCCGCGCATCGTGGCCGAACTGCAGCTGGAGCTGCGCGGCGACGATACGCTCGATGCGCCGCTCGACCTGACCCTGGCCGACATGCAGCACCTGACGGAGATGGGCATCAGCGTGAGCATCGCCACGCGGGCCGTCGCGGCCTGACAGTGGCCTGAGGTATCGAGACATGACAATGGCCGCCGGTCCAGGGCGGCCATTTTTCGTCAGGGCTCGGCCAGGTCGACCGTCACCATATTGTCGTCCGGCTTGCGGTCGATCAATTTATTGTCGGGATCGATGCCGGCCTTGGCCGGCCGTCCATTCACGATCACCGTATAGCTGGCCTCGCGCGCCGTCATGCGCTGGCGTTCGCGCAGCAGCGGATGGCCATTCGCGTCATCGACGCCGATCTCGATCAGGTCGTGCAGCGGCGCATCCTGTTCTTCTCCCTGCTCACCGGCAATCAGCTTGCCCGCCTGTACCTTCACGGTGACGGCATACTTGCCGTCGCTGCGTTTGGTGGCCGTGGCGGACAGGGCGCGGTTGTCGAACAGCACGATTTTCTCGAACAGATCGTCGATCAGGTAAGCCTGCTCGGGTGGCGTGACCTTGCGCAAGCCGTCGATCAGGGCCGTCACGCTCGCGTACGGCGGGCCTTTCTGGCCGTAGCTGGCGAGCAAGTCGCGCAGCACGCCGTTGACCTTGTCTTCGCCGATGATGTCCTGCAGCAAATACATGGCCAGGCTGCCCTTGTGGTAGTGGATGTAGGCCTGGTTTTCATTCTCGGCCAGCGGCAATTCCTTCTTGCGTTCGCTGCTGCGGCCCGACAGGTATTGATTCAGGTCATAGCGCAGGAAGCGGCGCATCTTGGCCGGACCCACGGTTTTCTTCATCACCATCAGCGCCGAATACTCGGCCAGCGTCTCGCTGAGCACGGTGGCGCCCCGCGTGTTGCCACCTACCAATTGATGCGCCCACCACTGGTGCGCCACTTCATGCGCCGTGACGTAGAACGGGTAGTCGAGGTCCTTGGGATTCTTGTCGTCGACCTTGGCGATAAAACCCAGTCCTTCCGAATACGGGATGGTGTTCGGGAACGACTGCGCGAAGGTGGCGTAGCGGGGAAACTCGACGATGCGCAGCACCTTGTGCTGGTAGGGGCCGAACTGCTTCGTGTAATACTCGAGCGCTTCCTTGCTGCCGCGCACGAAGCGGTCGAGGTTGTACTCATGTCCGGGATGGTAAAACACGTCGATGGCAACATCCTGCCAGCGTTCGTGCCTGACGGCATAGCGGGCCGACTGGATCGAGTAGAAATTCAGGATGGGCCGCTCCATCGTGTAATGGAAGTAATGGCGGCCATTGGCGATCCAGTCGTTGTCCAGCATGCCCGGCGCGATGGCCGTCTGGCCGTCGACGGTGCTGACGGTGGCGTCGAAGTTGATGCGGTCGGCATCGTTGCTGACGTAATTCTCGGCCAGTCCCTTCGCATCGTCGCGCGGCAGGGCCCGTTCACGCGCCGGCAAGCCGTGTTTCTTGCGGTCGCGCGGGTCCGTCAGCTCCAGCTGCGCCTGGTAACCGATATGCGGCAGCACGGCATTCGTGAAGAAGGTGCCGTTGGCCACCACGGGCGTGTCCTGGCCCAGGCCGAAGATGCCGCGCGGCGCGTAGCTGATGTCGAAATCGAGGCCCAGGGTGGCGCCCGGCGCCAGCGGCGCGGCCAGGCGGTAGCTGTAAAAGCCCAGCTGGCCGTCATCGAGGCCGGGATGCACGCGCGCATCGAAGCGCAGGCGCATGCTGGCGCTCGGGTCTTGCTGCACGAGGATCTGGCTGATCGGCAAGCTGGTCTTGTTTTGCAGCACGTAGCGGCCCTTGACGACCAGGGTGCGGCGCGCCGGGTAGATGGCCACGTCGAGCTTGACGTCGGTCACCTTCGGCTGCGGCGCGGCGGCAAACTTGCGGTACTGGCGCTCGAAGCTGGCGCGGTCCGCATCGCGCGCGTAGTCGGACTTGTAGTCGTTGGCCACGTGGAAGACGTAGAACAGCACGCCGCCGGCGCCGACGAAGAGCAGCAGGCCCGCGGCAAAGCTGGCCAGCACGGGCCGCGTCAGCGCATGGCGGGCCAGGCGCAGGCGGATGCGCCAGCTGTCCTGCGCGCCGCGGGGCCAGAACAGCAGCGACAGCACCATCAGCATCACGGCCGCGCCGCTCCAGTACAGCAGGTACCAGCGCTCGCGCAGCACATAGTGGCCGGCGCCGTTCATGGCCGAGTACACGAAGTCCGGTGTGCTGCCGTACAGCAAGAGCGGGTCGCCCAGGCCCAGCGAGCCCACGCTGACGCTGGCGATGTAGTACAAAATCATGGCGAAATACGCCAGGTACTTGTGATTGATCAATACCTGCAAGAACAGGGCCAGCACGGCGATCAGCACGTAGTAGGGCAGGTGCGACAGGAACAGCGACTCCACGTACAGGCCGGGATCGAGGCGGTAATAGCCCTTGACGATCTGGATCGACATGCCGCACAGCATGATGACCAGGCTCAGCAAGGCTTGCAGGCCGATCAGCGCAAACAGTTTCGACAGCAGCGGCAGCCAGTTCGGCACGGGCAGGGCGTCGAGCATCAGGTGGATGCGCGCTTCGCGTTCGCGCCATACCAGCTCGCCCGCATAGAAGGTGGTGATCACCAGCATGAACAGGGCGAACGAGGCGCTGACCATTTCCAGCACCTTTTCCGTCACCGGATAGGTGTTCGTGCCATACATGGAGCCCATGTCGAGCGCGCCCGCATACATGGTCAGCACGCCGGCGAGCACGATGACGACAAAATAAATGTTCTTGATGGTTTCGCGCAGGTTCAGCCAGCTCAGCTTGACGAGCAGGGCAGCCAGGTTGCGTTGCGCGAAGTCCGGCGTTTCCTGCGTCGCCAGCGAGGCGCTCGACAGGCGCAGCGGGGCGTCGCCCTCGCCGTGGCGCTTCGAGGCGCCCGCGTCGGGTGAGGCATGGAAGTGGAAGCGCCAGTAGCCGAGCAGCAAGGCCACGAGGGCAAAGCCGGACCAGATGGCGCGGTTCAGCAGGTACACGCCTTCCAGCGTCACCAGGCGCGTATTGCGCTCCGCATTCGGCCAGTATTCCGTCAGGCGTATCAGCGCCGTCGTGCCGAAGGGGTCGATCAGGGCGGCCAGGGTCTTGTAGTCGAGGTCGCGCGCCAGCGACGGCGCCACCAGGTAGCCGATCAGCATGACCACCGAGCTGATATACACGGGCAGCATGCGCCGCGTCAGCGCGGCGATGACGAAGAAGATGGCGCCAAAGATGAACAGGTTGGGCAGCAGGGTGAATGCATACGGCATCAGGTAGGCCAGCGCCCGCTGCGGCCCCAGCCGTTCCGGATCGATGCCGGGCAGCCAGGCGCCCAGCCAGGCGCCCAGCACGATGCTGGAAAACACCACGGCCAGCACCAGGTAGGCGCCGAGAAAGCGGCCGAAAACATACTGGTATTTTCTGATCGGCGCACTGAAGAAGAAATGCTGCATGCCGTACTCGAAATCCTGCTGCACCGAGCGGCCCATCATGGCGGCCACCACCACGGCGCCGAAGCAGCCCAGCAGGCTGCACGTGAATGCCAGCGAGCGCGGCGCGTTGATCAGGAACTTGCCGCCGAAACTGACGCTCGCTTCCTTGAAGACGCCGCCGGCGGCCGCCATCCACAGCATGGACAGGGCCAGGAACATGGCGAAATACACCCAGGTGGACAGCAGCTTGAGCCGCTGTCGCGCTTCAAAGCGGGCGATGGCAAACATGGCCGCCCCCTCAGTCGCACTGCGGGGCGACGCGGTGACGCCCGGCAATGGTGGCGAAATACAGGTCTTCCAGGTCGCCGATGGCTTCCTCGAAGCCGTCGCCCGGGTCCTCGTCGCTGTAGACGTGGATCAGGGTGCGGCCCGACAGCAGGCGCGTGGAAATGACGGCGTGGCGCTGCTGGAAGCTGGCCAGCTCCTTCTTGTCGACAAAGCGGGCCCAGATCTTGTAGCTGACTTCGTCGATCAATTCCTGCGTCTTGCCGCACAGCAGCAAGTGGCCCTTGTTGATGATGGCCATGTTGGCGCACAGGTCGGCCACGTCGGACACGATGTGCGTCGACAGGATCACCGTCTTGTCTTCGCCGATGTCGGACAGCAGGTTATGGAAGCGCACGCGCTCCTGCGGGTCGAGGCCGGCAGTCGGTTCGTCGACGATGATCAGTCTTGGGTCGCCCAGCAGGGCTTGCGCGATGCCGAAGCGCTGGCGCATGCCGCCGGAAAAACTGCCGAGGCGCTGGTGGCGCACGTCGAACAGATTGGTTTGCTGCAGCAGGCCGTCGACCACTTCGCGCCGGCGCGCCCGCTGCGACAGGCCTTTCAGGGTGGCAAAGTGGTCGAGCAGCTCGTAGGCCGTCACTTTCGGGTACAGGCCGAAGTCCTGCGGCAGGTAGCCCAGCATGCGGCGCACCTCGTCCTTGTCGTCGAGCACGTCGTAGTCGCCGAAGAAGACGGAGCCGGAATCGCATTCCTGCAAGGTGGCCAGGGTGCGCATCAGGGTCGACTTGCCGGCGCCGTTCGGGCCCAGCAAGCCAAACATGCCCGGTGGTATCGTCAGCGAGACGTTGTCCAGCGCCACCACGCCATTCGCGTAGGTTTTCGACAATTTGCGGATCTGCAATTCCATACAACTCCTAACTCATGCTGTTGCGGCCCTGCGCCAGGCAGGCGGTCCAGGGCTTCTCTATGCTGGCATTGTATTGAATTTAAGACGTACTGGGCAGTTGCATGCGATACACGGCATTTTCGCGTGCCCAGAGTGCAATTGGCAGGGGTGGACGGCGTGCCGGATCCGGCCTTTCCGGGCGCGCCGCGTGAGTGTCAGTTGCGGAACAAAACCGATTCCCGGTTAAACCACCAGCGGCACAGCATCAGCAGCGCGCCCGCGATGACCGTGGTCGAGGCGAGGATCACGCCGAACATGCGGTAATCCATGGTGCCTTTCACCAGCTCCTTCATGGCCAGCGAGACATTCGTCAGCGGCACCATGGCCCAGATCCAGTTCAGCTCGACGCCGGGCAGCATGGCCGCCACCGTGGGCAGGATGACAAACAGCATCAGCGGCGTGATCAGGCCGGCCGCTTCCTTGTAGCTTTTCGCATAGATCGAGATCGACAGCAGCAGCGAGGCGAAGATGGCGGCCGTCGGCACCAGCATCAGGGTCACCATGGCCAGGTCGGGCAAGCCGATGCTATGCACGAGGATGGCCATGTGGCCTTCCAGCGAACTGCCGAAGATGGCCAGCAGGGCGCCCATGCTGCCCACCATCAGCACGGCCGAGGTCATGCCGACGGTAAACAGCACGAGGAACTTGGCCAGCACGATGGCGCTGCGCGGCACGGGCGCCAGCAGCAGGGTTTCCAGCGTGCCCCGTTCCTTTTCGCCGGCACCCAGGTCGATGGCCGGATACATGGCCGCCGTCAGGCACACCATCAGCAGCAGGTAGGGCACCATGCCGCCGATGATGGCGCCCATCTGCTCGCGCTCGTCGGCCGTCGATTGCCGCTCGAGCACGATGGGGTTGAGGGCGAAGGCCAGCTGGGCCGGGCTGAGCTTGAGCGCCGACAGGGCGTCGGCGCGCAGGCTGGCGTTGTAGGCGTCGACGATCTCGCGCACCCGCTGCTGGGTCACATCGACCGTGCTGGCGCTGTTGTAATGCAAGGTGACCTTCGCCTGTTCCTGTTGCAGCAAGGTATCTTCAAAGCGCGGCGGAATGACCAGCGCGAACTTGATGCTGTCGTCGCCGATGGCGCGGCGTATCTCGGCCTCGCTGGCCAGCGGCACTTCGCGCAGGTTGTGCTGCTGGGCGAAACGCGCGCTCAGGCCCGGTGAATGGTCCTTGCCGAACAGGGCGTAGCGCATTTCCGCCGTCTTGGCATTCTTGAACATATTGCTCGAGACATAGGCAAAGCCGCCAAAGATCAGCGGCATGGCGAAGATGGGAATGAGGATCGTGAAGATCAGCGTCTTGCGGTCGCGCGTCAGTTCCAGCAATTCTTTCAGATAGATGGTCCACATGGCGTCAGGCTCCCTGGTTGATGACGCTGACAAAGGCGTCGTACAGGTCGGCGCTGCCGCCCAGATGGCGCAGCGCGTCGACCGTGCCGTTGAAGGCCGTGGTGCCGCGGTTGATGATGCAGACCCGGTCGCACAGCTTTTCCACCTCGTGCAGGTGGTGGGTGGAAAAGATCAGCGGCACGCGCAGTGCCTTGTAGCTGGCGATGAAGTCGAGCAATATCTTCGCCGACATCACGTCCAGGCCCGTCGTCGGTTCGTCGAGGATCACCACTTGCGGCTCATGCACGACGGTGCGGGCGATTGCGCACTTCTGTTTCATGCCCGTCGACAGCTGGTCGGCCCGCTTGCTGCCGTACTCCTCCATCTGCAGCAGGGCGAACAGCTCGTCGCAGCGGCGTTTCAGCTTGTGGGCCGGCATGCCGTGCAGGCGGCCGAAGTATTCCACGTTCTCGCGCGCCGTCAGGCGGCCGTACAGGCCCGTCGAGCCGGACAGGAAGCCGATGCTCTGGCGCGCCACCAGCGGCTGCTGCAGCACGTCGACGCCGTTGACGAGGGCGCTGCCCGCGTCCGCCTGCAAGGCCGTCGACAACAGGCGCAGGGTGGTTGTCTTGCCGGCCCCATTCGGTCCCAGCAAGCCCAGCACTTCACCGGGAGCGCAGCTGAAACTGACGTCGCGCACGGCGTGGAACCAGCCGTCATGCTCGCGCGGGTCGCTGACGCGCACGGCCTTGCCCTTGTGGGGCGGCAGGCGAAAACGTTTTGCCAGGTGCTTGACCTCAATCATGTAATTCATCCATTCGACGGGGAAGAACGAGAGTAGCATGCAAAAAATGTAACTTGCAAGATGGAAATATCGTTTGGTCTATTGAAAAAAACAGCATCTTCATGCAAGCTGGCCCGGTAGGCGCCGGCAGACGGCGCGGGAGAGTGCAATGCAAACGATCGATCAGGCGATGCAGGACAGGGTGCTGGCCGTGGCGCGCGCCGGCATGACCAGTGCCGAAGCCATCGGTTTCTTTCGCGTCAGCCTGGGCCTGTATTACCTGGCCGGCCTGATGACGGAGGAAACGCTCGATTTCAAGCAGATCGACGCCCGTTACAACCGGTTCATTTACCACTCGATTGGTGGCGGGCACAGCATTGCCAGCGTGCTGCAATTCATGAGCGGCGAAAAAGTCTTGCGCGTGCTGCAATCGGAGCGCTTCCTGGCCGCCTTCGGCCAGCATTGCCCCGATATTCCCGTCGACAGCATTTCCTTCCTCATTTCGCTGAACCTGGGCGTGGCGAAAAGCCTGTCCGGCCTCGACGCCGTCGGTCCCGTGGTGGACTGGATCGAGCGGGAAAAAGCGCGCACAAGTCAATAAAGCCCCGTTCGCCCTGCGCGCGACGTGGGCATGCCGGGCCGCGATCGTCCTATAATTCATGTTTTCCTACTCATGAGCATAGCCACGATGACCGCGAACCGCTACTTTCACCCCCTGGATCGTTTGATTGTCGGCGCCGACAAGGCCTTGCGCGTCATGGCGGGCGTGGCGTCCGCCTCGCGCCCTTCGCCGGCCGCGCATGCGCCGGACGCGGAACTGAGCGCGGCCGAGCAGCGCCACAGCGCCGGTTTGATGCGCGTCAACCATGTCGGTGAAGTCTGCGCGCAAGCCTTGTACAACTCGCAGGCGCGCTATGCGCACAGCCCGGCCATCCGCGCCCAGTTCGACGAGGCGGGCCGCGAAGAGGAAGACCACCTGGCCTGGACGGCGCAGCGCCTGACGGAGCTGGGCTCGCGTCTGAGCCTGCTCAATCCCCTGTGGTATGCGGGATCGTTTGCGCTGGGCACCATCGCCGCGCGCATGGGCGACGGCCGCAGCCTGGGATTTGTGGTGGAAACGGAGCGCCAGGTGGAGGCGCACCTGGCCAGCCACCTGGAAGAATTGCCGCCGCAGGACGCCAAATCGCGCGCCATCGTCAAGCAGATGGCCATCGACGAGGTCGAGCACGGCGCCGCCGCCCAGCGCCTGGGCGCCATCGACACCCCGGCGCCGGTGAAGGCGCTGATGGGCATCATGGGCAAGGTGATGACGAAAACCGCGTATTACATTTAAAACAAAGGCGCTCTGAAGAGCGCCTTTTTTATGCATGCCCGAGCCGTGAAACGCCTGACAAAACCGTAGCGAGCGGAAGGGAGAGGTGGTCGAGAAGCGCAACCGTGCAAGGGCACGGTGAGCATCGCAGGCCGCCTATACCGACGCGCAGTAGGTTTGGTCAGGCGCTTTCTTCGATGATCTCGAAGGAATGCGTAATCTCGGCGGTTTTCGCCAGCATGATAGACGCCGAGCAATATTTGTCATGCGACAAGGCCACGGCCCGTTCCACGGCCGTCGGTTTCAGGGCTTTTCCCCGCACGGTGAAGTGGAAGTGGATCTTGGTAAACACTTTCGGGTCGGTCTCGGCGCGGTCGGCCTTTAGCGTCACTTCGCAGCCGCTGACGGCCTCGCGTCCCCGTTTCAGGATCAGCACCACGTCATAGGCGGTGCAGCCGCCCGTGCCCAGCAAGACCATTTCCATGGGGCGTGGCGCCAGGTTGTGGCCGCCGCCATCGGGCGCGCCATCCATGGTCACCAGGTGGCCGGAACCCGTTTCTGCCCGAAAACTCATGCCCGACGGGCCATTCCAGCTGACTTTGCATTCCATCGTACTCTCCGAAAATTGTAAGCGTTTTGTATTGTAATAGAGGAACGCCCGTCCATGTGCCGCCCGCCGGGCCGCAGCCGGCCTCGATTGCGGCTTGACGCGGCAAGGCAAAGCCGCTTATACTTGTCGGCTTTCCGTTCGCTCAGGAAAAGTAAATAAGGCAGAGTCCGCACAGCAACATCGGCGGAACCACCATTTGAGCGTGTAATCTATTAGGAAGTCAACATGAAAACATTTTCCGCTAAAGGACATGAAGTCCAGCGCGATTGGTTCGTGGTTGACGCGACGGACAAAGTCCTCGGACGTGTTGCCAGCGAAGTGGCACTCCGACTGCGCGGCAAACACAAACCAGAATTTACTCCTCACGTCGATACCGGCGACTTCATCGTCGTCATCAACGCAGGCAAACTGCGTGTGACCGGTACCAAAGCTACTGAGAAAATTTACTACCGTCACTCTGGCTATCCAGGCGGCATCTACGAAACCAACTTCCAGAAAATGCAACAGCGTTTTCCAGGTCGCGCGCTTGAGAAAGCGGTCAAAGGCATGCTGCCTAAAGGCCCACTCGGCTACGCAATGATCAAGAAGCTGAAAGTGTACGCGGAAGGTTCCCATCCGCACGCTGCTCAGCAACCTAAAGCACTTGTTCTCTAAGGAACTGACATGATCGGTAATTACAATTATGGAACCGGCCGTCGCAAAAGTGCAGTGGCTCGGGTTTTTATCAAAGTTGGCACAGGCTTGATCGTTGTTAACGGCAAACCAGCAAACGAATACTTTTCGCGCGAAACGGGTCTGATGGTCATCCGTCAACCACTGGAACTGACCGGCAATGTCGAGCGTTTCGACATCAAAGTCAACGTCCATGGCGGCGGTGAGTCGGGCCAGGCTGGTGCAGTTCGTCACGGCATCACCCGCGCTCTGATCGACTACGATGCAGCGTTGAAACCGGAACTGGCAAAAGCCGGCTTCGTGACCCGCGATGCACGTGAAGTCGAGCGTAAAAAAGTTGGTCTGCGCAAAGCACGTCGCGCAAAACAATTCTCGAAGCGTTAATTTTTACGCTGCAGCACCTTCCCGGTGCTGGTCGAAAAGCCGCTGGACTTCGGTCCCGCGGCTTTTTTGCATTTCAGCGTGACTCTGCGTTGCGCTGTAAAATACGCGGAAAACCCGCGGGGACCGTTTCCCCTCCATCTCTATGCAATATATACACAAGGAAAGAACATGATCAAAGTTGGCATCGTCGGCGGCACTGGATACACGGGCGTGGAGTTGCTGCGCCTGCTCGCTACCCATCCAGATGTCGAGTTGACGGCGATTACCTCGCGCAAGGAAGATGGCTTGCCCGTTGCCGACATGTATCCTTCCCTGCGCGGCCACGTGAAACTGGCGTTTTCCTCGCCCGATAAAGCCAATCTGGAGCAGTGCGACGTGGTCTTCTTTGCCACCCCGCATGGTGTTGCGATGGCGCAAGCGCCGGCCCTGTTGGCCGCGGGCGTGAAAGTGATCGACCTGGCCGCCGACTTCCGCCTGAAGGACCAGGCCAAGTTCGAGCAGTGGTACAAGATTCTCCACACGGCACCCGAGCTGATAGCCCAGGCCGTGTATGGCTTGCCGGAACTGAACCGCGACGATATCAAGCAGGCCAGGCTGGTCGCCAACCCCGGCTGCTACCCGACCACCATGCAGCTGGGCTTTTACCCGCTGCTGAAGGCGGGCCTCGTCAATGCGGGCGGCTTGATCGCCGACTGCAAGTCGGGCGTGTCCGGCGCCGGCCGCAAGGCGGAAATCGGCATCCTGTTCTCGGAAAGCAGCGACAGTTTCAAGGCCTATGGCGTGGCCGGCCACCGCCACCTGCCGGAAACGACGGCGCAATTGCAGCGTTTCACGGACGAGAAAGTGGCGCTGACCTTCACGCCGCACCTGGTGCCGATGATACGCGGCATGCATTCGACCCTGTACGCGCAGTTGAGCAAGGACGTCAGTAATGACGAATTGCAAGCCTTGTTCGAAGAGCAATACAAGGACGAGCCTTTCGTCGACGTCATGCCATTCGGCTCGCATCCGGAAACCCGCTCCACGCGCGGCTCGAACATGCTGCGCCTGGCCTTGCACCGTCCTGAAGGCGGCAACACCGTCATCGTGCTCGTCGTGCAGGATAACCTGGTCAAGGGCGCGTCGGGCCAGGCCGTGCAATGCATGAACTTGATGTTTGGCTTGAAGGAAACGGCTGGTTTGCAACATATCGCCGTGATGCCTTAAATATGGGCATATAGGCACCAGTGCTTGCGCAGGTCCGGCGCCTTTTTGCCGGACCTGTGATAAATTGGACTGCCGCGTACCCCGGATAGGATGACGTTCATGTTCGAGCGCAATGCGAAAAACCCCATCGACACCCTGATCGGCGCCTCGACGCGGATCGAGGGCGACTTGCTGTTTTGCGGCGGCTTGCGCATCGATGGCCATGTGCGCGGCAACGTCACGGGCGAGTCGGGCGAACCCACGTATGTGGTGCTGGGCGAAGCGGGCCGCATCGACGGCGAAGTGCGCTGTTCGTGCCTGGTCGTCAGCGGCGAGATCAATGGCCCCGTGTACGTGTCCGAAATGCTTGAAATCCAGCCGAAAGCCCGCATTGTAGGTGAGGTCTATTACAAGGTGCTGGAAATGCACAGCGGCGCATTGGTGCAGGGCAAGCTGAGTCGCCACGACAGCGCCGACCCCGTGCTGCACCTGGCCGTGTCGGAAATGTGAGCAGGAACAACACCGTCCAGCCGCATCAGCGGCAGCGGCAGCGCGAGTTGCGCCAACAGTCTATAATGACTTAATGTTTTCTAGTAGGAGTGCCTGATATGAATGCCGTCGCTGAAATGCAAGATGTGATCCCTTCGCCTATTATCTTTACCGATAGCGCCGCCGAAAAAGTCGCGCAGCTGATCGAAGAAGAAGGCAATCCCGACCTGAAATTGCGCGTGTTCGTGCAGGGTGGCGGCTGTTCCGGCTTCCAGTACGGCTTCACCTTCGATGAAATCGTCAATGAAGATGACACCACCATGGTCAAGAACGGCGTCCAGCTGTTGATTGATTCCATGAGCTACCAGTACCTGGTCGGCGCGGAAATCGACTACAAGGATGACCTGGAAGGCGCGCAATTCGTGATCAAGAATCCGACTGCAACGTCGACCTGCGGTTGCGGTTCCTCGTTCTCGGTATAAGCACGCCTGAAAAAGTGCCCATGGCGGCATTGCATGGACTTGCCCTGAACATTGTTCAGGCACGCTTGTAAGAATGTTGGGCAGGTAAGAAAATAGCGGATCGATGATCCGCTATTTGTGTTTCTGAAACGCTTGTTCCTTGTTAACGCGGATACAGCGCGCCGAGCACCCGCAGTCCCTTCGCTCCCGTCACGGCCGGCAAGTTGCCCGGCTTGCGCTGTGTAAAGCGCCAGGCCAGCCAGGCGAATGCCAGCGCCTCGACCTGGCTGGGCGCCACGCCCAGCGCTGCCGTCGATGCCACCGCCATGCCCGGCAATGCGCGGGCCAGGGCCGCCATCAGGCTGGCGTTCTGCGCGCCGCCGCCGCACACATACACGGTTTCCGCCTGCGCCCCATCGCGCGCGATGGCGTGCGCCAGGCTGGCGGCCGTCAGCTGGGTCAGCGTGGCTTGCACGTCGGCGGGGCTGGCGCCGGGGTGGCTGGCCAGTTTGCTGTTGAGCCACTCGGCGTGGAACAGGTCGCGGCCCGTGCTTTTCGGCGCCGGCAAGGCAAAATACGCTTCATTGAGCAGCTCGGCCAGCAGGGCAGGCAAGACTTTGCCCGTGGCGGCCCAGGCGCCGTTGGCGTCGTAGGGCTGTCCCAGGTGTTGCAAGACCCAGCCATCCATCAGCGCGTTGCCGGGGCCCGTATCGTAGCCCGTCACCGTGCCATCCGCATGCAGCACGCTGATATTGCCGATGCCGCCGATATTGGCTACCACGCGCGTGTGGCCGGGCGCATTGAAGACGGCCTGGTGAAAGGCGGGTACCAGCGGCGCGCCCTGGCCGCCGGCCGCCACGTCGCGGCTGCGCAAGTCGGCGATGACGTCGATGCCCGTCAGTTCGGCCAGCAGGGCCGGATTGTTCAACTGGCGCGTAAATCCCAGTTCGGGACGGTGGCGGATGGTCTGGCCATGCGCGCCGATGGCGGCGATGGCGTCCGGGCCGATGCCCGCATTATCGAGCAGCACGGCGACGCAGTCGGCGTAATGGCGCACCAGCGCGTTGGCGGCCAGCGCCTCGCGTTCGATTTCATCGTGCCCCGCGCCTTGCAGCGCCATCAGGTCGGCGCGCAGGCTGGCGGGAAAGGCAATATACGCCTCGCCCAGGCTGCGCACGCCGCCATCGTCAGAAAAGTCGACCAGCGCGCCATCGACGCCATCCAGGCTGGTGCCAGACATTAAACCGATATACAGCATGGGTGTTTCCTCGCGTGCGTAAGTGATGGTATGGATTGTGCCGCATTTGTGCCGTACGCAAAAGCGCACGGGAAGCACGCGCACAAAAAACAAAGGCACCGGCCATCTGCATGGGCGGTGCCTTAGTCTATTGCCCGAAGGCAGTGTCGCTTAGCGCGACGCCAGTGCCGTGTCGTTCGGACGCAGCAGGGTGAAGCGGTGCATCATGTCGGCCGACACCATGCGGAAGCGGCTCAGCTCGGCGGCCGTCAGCGGCGCCTGTGCTTGTACGTTCAGCTTGCTTGGGTCTTGCGCCACGCCGCCGACGCGGAATTCATAGTGCAAGTGGGCGCCCGTCGACCAGCCGGTGGTGCCGACGTAGCCGATCACATCGCCCTGGCTCACTTTCTGGCCTTTTTTCAGGCCGGAAGCGAAGCGGCTCATGTGGGCGTAGGCCGTCGTGTAGTTGGCCCAGTGTTTCAGGACAACAACATTGCCGTAGCCGTTTTGCATGCCGACGGAATCGACCACGCCGTCGCCCGAAGCGCGGATAGGCGTGCCCGTTGCTGCAGCGAAATCGATGCCTTTATGCGCTTTCCAGTTGCCGGAAATCGGGTGCACGCGCATGGAGAAGCCGGACGAGATGCGGGAAAATTCGAGGGGGGATTTCAGGAAGGCTTTTTTGAGGGACTTGCCGTCGAAACTGTAGTAACCGCCGCCTTGCTTGCTGGCTGGGTCTTCGAACCAAACGGACTGGTAAGTCGTGCCGCGGTTGGTGAATTCACCGGCCAGGATGCGGCCCGCTCGGACGAATTCGCCATCTTGCCAGAACGTTTCGTAGACAACATTAAACGAGTCGCCGCGTTTCAGGTCGGAGCGGAAGTCGATATTGGTGGAGAACATTTCCACGATTTGCGCGGAAATCGAGTCTGGCAGGCGGGTGCCGTCCAGGCTGGAGTCGGTGGCGGCGAACAGGGTGGAGGTAATCTTGCGCGCGTGCATTTCAACGCGGCGTTCCAGCTGGGCTGCCACTTCCGTGGCCACGAACTTGTCGCCCTTGCGGGTGATCAGGATGTTCTTGACCGATTTGTCGGTGCCGTCGACAAGCGTGGCGCGCATCCAGTTGAGGTCGCCGTTTTCGGACGTTTGCGCTTGCACGCGCTTGCCCGATTTCAGCAACATCACGCCGCGCGCGATCTTGTCGGTCTTGATGAAATTGGCGGCCGCCGCATCATCCACGCCGAGACGGGTCAGCAGGGTGGCGAGGGTATCGCCGGCGCGGACTTTTTCTTCGTGGGTGAAATTCTGGTCTACCTGTTCCATCGCGGAAATTTGCGAGGCGAGGTCAGGCATTTCCAGGTTCTGGGCGATCGACTTGACCGGCAGGTCGGACGCGTCGGGCGCCAGCGGGGCCACACCGGCCGCGCCGAAGGCGACCACGGCGAGCAGCACTGCCGACACGCCAATAATGCGTGCCTTGCGTGTCGTCGCCAGCTGTGTGTACAAGCGTGAGCCTGTGATTTTATGTATAGGGTTCATGCAATCAGTTAAAATTTGCCCTTGAACGATACCTGAACTAGCGCTCTTTGTTATTGTTATTTTGATTCGTTTTCATACGGCAAGATTGATGGGATCGAGCATTATAGCAAACTCCGCAAACCTACTACCATTTTGAGATCTACAGTCAAATTTTATGGAAATCAACACCACCGCATCGCCTACAAAGGCTAACGCAGCTCAGACCGCGCTTCCGCTGTCGGACAGAGTACAAGAAGCCCTCGCGATTACCAAGCGTGGCGTCGACGAACTCTTGATCGAAAGCGAATTTGCGCAAAAATTAGCACGCTCCGAGAAAACGGGCGTTCCGCTGCGCATCAAACTGGGCCTGGACCCGACTGCACCCGACTTGCATCTGGGCCATACCGTGGTACTGAACAAGATGCGCCAGCTGCAAAACCTCGGCCATCAAGTCATTTTCCTGATCGGCGATTTTACTTCCATGATCGGCGACCCTTCGGGCCGCAACGTCACGCGCCCGCCGCTGACCAAGGAACAGATCGAGATTAACGCGATGACGTATTTCGCGCAAGCATCTTTAGTGTTGGACGCCAGCAAGACCGAAATCCGCTATAACTCGGAATGGTGCGATCCGCTGGGCGCGCGCGGCATCATCCAGCTCGCTTCCCACTACACGGTGGCGCGCATGATCGAGCGCGACGACTTCACCAAGCGCTTCCAGGGCGGCATTCCTATTTCCGTGCATGAATTCCTGTACCCGCTGATGCAGGGCTACGATTCGGTGGCCCTGAAGTCGGACCTGGAACTGGGCGGCACGGACCAGAAGTTCAACCTGCTCGTGGGCCGCGAACTGCAAAAGCAGTACGGACAGGAACAGCAGTGTATTTTGACCATGCCGCTGCTGGAAGGTTTGGACGGCGTGGAAAAAATGTCCAAGTCGAAGAACAATTACATCGGCATCACGGAACCGGGCAACACCATGTTCGCCAAGCTGATGAGCATTTCCGACGTCATGATGTGGCGCTACTACGAGCTGCTGTCGTGGCGCTCGATCGCCGAACTGGCGCAGCTGAAGAGCGAAGTGGAAGGCGGCCGCAATCCGCGCGACGCCAAGGTTGCGCTGGCGCAAGAAATCGTCGCCCGCTTCCACTCGCAGCAGGCGGCGGAAGATGCGCTGGCCGACTTCGTCAACCGCTCGAAGGGCGGCATTCCCGACGATATCCCGGAAGTGACGCTGGCCGGCGCGCCGCTGGGCATCCCGCAATTGCTGAAACAGGCAGGCCTGTGCCCGTCGACGTCGGAAGCCATGCGCATGATCGAGCAGGGCGGCGTGCGCATCGACGGCACCGTCATCAGCGACAAGGGCTTGCAAGTGGCGGCGGGCGTGCTGGTGTTGCAAGTTGGCAAGCGCAAGTTTGCGCGCGTCACCTTGACGGCATGATCGCGCTGCTGCAGCGCGTCACGCAGGCGAAGGTCGATGTTGCCGGCGCCACCATCGGCGCCATCGACGGGGGCCTGATGGTGCTCGTGTGCGCCGAGCGCGGCGATACGGAGAAGGAAGCGGATGCCTTGCTGGCCAAGTTGCTCGGTTACCGCGTCTTTGCCGACGCGGTGGGCAAGATGAACCGCAGCGTGACGGACGTGGCCGGCGGCTTGCTGCTGGTGCCGCAGTTCACGCTGGCGGCCGACACCAAGTCCGGCACGCGCCCGTCGTTCACGCCGGCCGCCGCGCCGCAGGACGGCTTGCGCCTGTTCACGCATTTCGTGGAACAGGCGCGCAGCCGCCATGCGACCGTGCAAACGGGGCAGTTCGGCGCCGACATGCAGGTGTCGCTGACGAATGACGGGCCCGTCACGTTCTGGCTGCAAGTAAATGCCAAATAAACCTGCTGCGCGTCGCCATGTGCGGCCTGCGATGCTCCTGTGCTTCGGCACAGTTGCGCTTCTCGGCCCCGACTGGCTGCCGCTCGCCATGGTTTGTTGCTGAAATTATAATTATAAAGAGGAGCAAGCGATGAAGTTGTGGAGCGAGACCTTTCGTGATGGCGGCCTGATGCCGGCCGAATATGCTTTTGCCGAGATCGATCCGGCCAGCCGCGTGCGCCTTGCCGGCAACCGCAATCCCCACCTGGCCTGGGACGAGGTGCCGAATGGCACCGAGTCGCTGGTGTTGTTCTGCATCGACCCCGATGCGCCGCAGGACGCCAGCCTCGTCAACCGCGACGACCGGACCTTGCCGCTGGCCGCGCCGCGCGGCGACTTTTACCACTGGAGCTTGCTCGATATTCCCCTGGCCATGCGGGCCATTGCCGCTGGCGAGTTTTCCAGCGGCATCACGCCCCATGGCAAGACGGCCGCAGGCGGACCGCTGCAATTGCGCCAGGGTCTCAACGACTACACGGGCTGGTTTGCCGGCGATGCCGCCATGGCAGGCGACTATTATGGCTACGATGGCCCGTGTCCGCCGTGGAATGACGAACGCATCCACCACTATATCTTCCGCCTGTATGCGCTCGACGTGCCGCGTCTGGACTTGCCCGAGCGTTTTACGGGGCAGCAAGCCTACGCTGCCATTTACGGCCACATTCTTGACGAAGCGCAACTCGTCGTCGCCTACTCGCTCAACCCCGAGCTGGCACTTACCTTGAAAACATGAGCACAACCATTTTATTGATACGCCATGGCGAAACGGCCTGGAATGCGGACCGCCGCCTGCAGGGCCATATCGACATCGCCCTGAACGAGGCGGGCCTGGCGCAGGCGGCCGCGCTGGGGCAGGCGCTGGCTGACGAGCCGCTGGCCGCCATCATCGCCAGCGATCTGCAACGCGCGCAGCAGACGGCGCAAGCCGTGGCCGACGTGCAGCAGTTGCCGGTGCAGGCAGACCCCTTGCTGCGCGAGCGCTGCTATGGCGCCTTCGAAGGCTTGCTGTATGCGGACATCGCCGCGCGCTATCCGCACGAGTATGCGCAATGGCAATCGCGCCAGATCGACGCCGTGATGCCGTCCGGCGAGCGCCAGGCCGAAAGCTTTCGCCAGTTCTATGCGCGCGCGAATGGCGCCATCGCCCGCTGGGCCCAGCAGCATGACGGCCAGACGATCGCCATCGTGGCGCACGGCGGCGTGCTCGAGTGCGCTTACCGCGAGGCGGTTGGCATGACGCTCGACAGTCCACGTGATTTCCAGGTGAAAAATGCCAGTGTGAACCGCTTTTCGTACGCGGACGGCAAGCTGCATTTAGTGCACTGGGGAAATATCGAACACCTGAGCGCGCCCGCAATGGACGAGCTGGGCTAAGAGCGGGGCCAGTGCCGCCACGGCCCCATTTTGCTGTGCTGCACAAGCGCGATGCACGCCCTGGCGCACTGAAGCGAAAAAATAGTGCTTATTAATTAGGCAGGGAATCGGTTAAAATAGCAGGTTCCTCCGTCCATTCCAGGTTCTTCAGTGCAAATCGGCCCTCACATTCTGCGCAACAACGTTTTCGTCGCTCCCATGGCCGGCGTGACGGATCGGCCTTTCCGCCAGTTGTGCAAGCAGCTGGGGGCAGGCTATGCCGTGTCGGAGATGGCGGCGTCGAATCCGCGCCTGTGGGCGACGGAAAAAAGTTCGCGCCGCACGGACCATGAGGGCGAAATGGAGCCGAAAGCCGTGCAGATCGCCGGCGCCGATCCGCAAGACCTGGCCGACTGCGCCAAGTTCAATGTGGACCGGGGCGCGCAGATCATCGACATCAACATGGGTTGCCCCGTGAAGAAGGTGTGCAACAGCTGGTGCGGTTCGGCCCTGCTGCAAGATGAAAGCCTGGTCGAGAAGATTTTGCATGCCGTCGTCAACGCCGTCGACGTGCCCGTCACCCTGAAATTTCGCACGGGCTGGAACCGTTCCAACAAGAACGCCCTGACCATCGCCCGCATCGCCGAGCAGGCCGGCATCCAGATGCTGACCTTGCACGGCCGCACGCGCGCCGATGGCTACAAAGGCGATGCTGAATATGAAACCATTGCTGCCGTGAAAGCATCGGTGGGCATTCCCGTGGTGGCCAATGGCGACATTACCAGCCCGGAAAAAGCCCGTTTTGTGCTGGATCAAACAGGCGCCGATGCCGTCATGATCGGCCGCGCGGCGCAGGGCCGGCCGTGGATTTGCCGTGAAATCGATCATTTCCTGCGTACCGGCACCTTGCTGCCGGCGCCGTACGTGGATGAAGTGCGCACACTGATGGATGAGCATTTGCGCGCCCACTACGCGTTTTATGGCGAATTTCTCGGCGTGCGCACGGCGCGCAAGCACATCGGCTGGTATGTGAAAGATCTGGAAGGCGGCGAAGCGTTCCGACAGCAAATGAACTTGCTCGAGTCGACGGAAGCGCAGTTGCTGGCCGTCGATCAATTTTTTGAGTCGCAATGGAAATTTGGCGAACGGTTACAATACCGCCTCGCCGAATCCAGTGAAAGTGGCCTGATAGAAGCGGCCACGGCAGCATGAGCAGATAGCAAGAAAGTTACGTATAAGTTAAGCAGCAAGTTAAAAGCAATACAAGGGCGAGCGCCTATACAGAGCGTCATGCAATATTAATTACACACCGAGACAAGACGGCAGCACGCGGACCGCATGAGCGACGCGGCAGCGGATTGTCAGGTGTTCAGCCGGTTGAAGCATAAAAATGAGCAAAGAAAGCATTCAGGAAGTCGTACAGAAAAGTCTAGAAGATTACTTCAATGACCTGGGCGAACAGCAAGCATCGAATATCTACGACATGGTCGTGCTGACCGTGGAAAAGCCCATCCTGGAAGTCGTGATGACACGCGCCGATGGCAACCAGTCGCACGCCGCGCAGATGCTGGGCATCAACCGCAATACCCTGCGCAAGAAATTGCAGGAGCACGGTTTGCTGTAATGCCGGCATGCAAGTGACGCCAAGATTTGAATCCGCCGCAGCCCGGCCCGGGCCTGCGCCATTCGCCAAGAACACTTAACCACCTAGCCACAGCCATGATCAAACAAGCTCTCCTCTCCGTTTCCGACAAGACCGGCGTACTCGAATTCGCCCGCGCCCTGTCCGCGCTCGGCGTCAACCTCCTGTCCACCGGCGGCACCGCCAAATTGCTGGCGGACAACGGTGTTCCCGTGACGGAAGTCGCCGATTACACGGGTTTCCCTGAGATGCTCGATGGCCGTGTGAAGACCCTGCACCCGAAAGTGCATGGCGGTATCCTGGCGCGCCGCGATTTCCCTGAGCACATGTCGAAACTGGTCGAGCACGACATGCCGACCATCGACATGGTGGTGGTCAACCTGTACCCGTTCCAGGGCACGGTGGCCAAGGCCGATTGCACCCTGGAAGACGCCATCGAGAACATCGATATCGGCGGCCCGACCATGCTGCGTTCGGCGGCCAAGAACCACAAGGACGTGGTCGTCATCTGCGACCCCACCGACTACGACGTGGTGCTGGCGGAAATGCGTGCGGCCGACGGCAAGGCCGGCGACGTGAGCTACGACACCAAATTCATGCTGGCGAAAAAAGTCTTTGCGCACACGGCGCAATACGATGGCGCCATCACCAACTACCTGACCAGCCTGGGCCCGACGAAAGTGCACGCCGAGCGCGGCGCGTATCCGCAAATCCTGAATGTCGCATTTGAGAAAGTGCAAGACATGCGTTACGGCGAGAATCCGCACCAGAGCGCCGCCTTTTACCGTGACCTGGCCGTCACCGACGGCGCGCTGGCCAACTACCGCCAGCTGCAAGGCAAGGAATTGTCGTACAACAACATCGCCGACGCCGATGCGGCCTGGGAATGCGTGAAGAGCCTCGGCGGTTTCGAGCAAAGCGCCGCCTGCGTCATCGTCAAGCACGCGAACCCCTGCGGCGTCGCGCTGGGCAAGAATGCGGCCGAAGCGTACGCGCGTGCCCTGCAGACGGACCCGACCTCGGCATTCGGCGGCATCATCGCGTTTAATACCGAACTGGACGGCGCCACCGCCGGCGAGATCGCCAAGTTGTTCGTCGAAGTGCTGATCGCGCCGTCGTTCTCGGCCGAAGCGAAACAGATTCTGTCGAGAAAGCAAAACGTGCGCATGCTGGAAATCCCGCTGGGCAATGGCGTCAACGCCATGGACTTCAAGCGCGTGGGCGGCGGTCTGCTGGTGCAATCGCCGGATGCGAAGAACGTCGCCATGGGCGACCTGCGCGTGGTCAGCAAGCTGCAGCCAACGCCGCAGCAATTGTCCGACCTGATGTTCGCCTGGAAAGTGGCGAAATTCGTCAAGTCGAACGCCATCGTCTTCTGCGGCGGCAACATGACCCTGGGCGTGGGCGCTGGCCAGATGAGCCGTATCGATTCGGCCCGCATCGCCTCGATCAAGGCGCAGAACGCGGGCCTGTCGCTGGCCGGTTCCGTGGTGGCGTCGGACGCCTTCTTCCCGTTCCGCGACGGCCTCGACGTTGTCGTTGATGCGGGCGCGACCTGCGTCATCCATCCGGGCGGCTCCATGCGCGACCAGGAAGTGATTGATGCGGCCGACGAGCGCGGCGTCGTCATGCTCTACACGGGTACGCGTCACTTCCGTCACTAATATAGATAGAGAAAGTAGGTCGGATTGGCGGGGCCGAAGGCTGCGCGTCATCCGACAAGGGCAGTTGGCGACGCATGTCGGATGACGCGTCCCGCTAATCCGACCTACCCCTACTCGATAAAGTACTCAGCGGCAGGCACCGGTTATTCACCGGTGCCTGCCGTATTCATTATAGAATCTGGCGATGATTATTCTTGGCATCGATCCTGGCCTGCGCACGACCGGCTTTGGGGTCATTGAAAAACACGGCAACAAGTTGCGCTATATCGCTTCGGGTACCGTCAAGACGGGGTCCGAAGGGGAATTGCCGCCGCGCCTGAAGGTCATCCTGCAGGGCGTGAGCGAGATCGTCGGCACTTACCAGCCCGACTGCGCGGCCATCGAAAAAGTGTTTGTCAACGTCAACCCCCAATCGACCCTGCTGCTGGGCCAGGCGCGCGGCGCGGCCATTTGCGCGCTCGTGCATGCCGACCTCTCGGTGGCCGAGTATACGGCGCTGCAGGTGAAGCAGGCCGTCACGGGCCATGGCAAGGCGGCCAAGGAGCAGGTGCAGGAGATGGTGTCGCGCCTGCTGTCCTTGCCTGGCTTGCCCGGCACCGATGCGGCCGATGCGCTGGGCGTGGCCATTTGCCATGCCAACAGCATCGATGCGCTGGCCATGATAGGCGCGCTGGCGCCCCAGTTGCAGGGCTTGCGCATGAAGCGCGGCCGCCTGGTGGGCTAGCTTGCCAACTTGGCCCTCATATATATACACAACATTAGGAATACGCGATGATAGGCCGTCTCTCCGGTATTTTGCTTGAAAAGAATCCACCACAATTGCTGGTCGATTGCCAGGGCGTCGGCTATGAAGTCGACGTGCCGATGAGCACGTTTTACAACCTGCCCCACGTGGGCGAGAAAGTCGTGCTGTTCACGCACCAGGCCATCCGCGAAGATGCGCATCTGCTGTTTGGCTTCGGCAATGCGGCCGAGCGGGCCGTATTCCGCCAGTTGATCAAGATCACGGGCGTGGGCGCGCGCATGGCGCTGTCGATTCTCTCGGGCATGACGATTGCCGACCTGGCCCAAGCCATTACCTTGCAGGATTCCGGCCGCCTGGTGAAAGTACCGGGCATCGGCAAGAAAACGGCCGAACGGCTGTTGCTGGAACTGAAGGGCAAGCTGGGTGCCGATATCGGCGCCGGCGGCGCGCACGCGGCGCCGGACGCGCAATCGGACATCCTCAACGCCCTGGTGGCGCTCGGCTATTCGGACAAGGAAGCGCTTGCGGCCGTGAAAAACGTGCCGGCCGGCAGCGGCGTCTCCGACGGCATCAAACTGGCGCTGAAAGCGCTGTCGAAAGGCTGATCAGGCATGAGCATCCAGACCGACAGCTTCACGGAACAGCGCATCATCGACGCGGCGCCCATCTCGCACAACGAGGAGGCCATCGAACGGGCCTTGCGCCCGAAGCAGCTCGATGAGTATGTGGGACAGGAAAAGATCCGCGACCAGCTCGAGATTTTCATCACGGCCGCGCGCCAGCGCAAGGAAGCGCTCGACCACACCTTGCTGTTCGGCCCGCCGGGCCTGGGCAAGACGACCCTGGCGCACATCATTGCGCGCGAAATGGGCGTCAACCTGCGCCAGACCTCGGGCCCCGTGCTCGAGCGCCCGGGCGACCTGGCGGCGATCCTGACGAACCTGGAAGCGAACGACGTCCTGTTCATCGATGAAATCCACCGCCTGTCGCCGGTCGTTGAGGAAATTCTGTATCCGGCGCTCGAAGATTATCAAATCGATATCATGATCGGCGAAGGGCCGGCCGCCCGTTCCGTGAAGCTCGATTTGCAACCGTTTACCCTGGTCGGCGCCACCACGCGCGCCGGCATGCTGACCAATCCGCTGCGCGACCGCTTCGGCATCGTGGCGCGGCTGGAGTTCTACAACACGGGCGAGCTGACGAAGATCGTCACGCGCAGCGCGGCGCTGTTGAAAGCCCCGATCGACCCGGAAGGCGCGCACGAGATCGCCCAGCGCGCGCGCGGCACGCCGCGCATCGCCAACCGCCTGCTGCGCCGCGTGCGCGATTTCGCGGAAGTCAAAAGCAATGGCGAGATCACCAAGGTGGTGGCCGACCGCGCGCTGGCCATGCTCGACGTCGATTCCGTCGGCTTCGACGTGATGGACCGCAAGCTGCTTGAAGCCGTGCTGTTCAAGTTCGGCGGCGGTCCCGTCGGCATAGGGAACCTGGCGGCCGCCATCGGCGAAGCGGCCGACACCATCGAAGATGTGCTGGAGCCGTATCTGATCCAGCAGGGCTTTTTGCAGCGCACGCCGCGCGGCAGGGTCGCCACGCCGGCCGCCTACCTGCATTTCGGCGTCAGCGCGCCGCGCATGGGTCCGAGCGGCGAAGCGTGGGAACTGTGATGGCGGAAGAGGGCGTATCTTTCAGCACGGGCATGCAGATCTGGATCGACGCCGATGCCTGTCCCGTGGTCATCAAGGAAATCCTGTACCGCGTGGCCGACCGCCTGGAATTGCCCGTGACCTTGGTGGCGAACCAGGGCTTGCGCGTGCCGCCGTCGCGTTTCATCCGCACCGTGCAAGTGCCATCCGGCGCCGACGTGGCCGACCAGGAAATCGTGCGCCTGCTCAATGCGGGCGACCTGGTCGTCACGGGCGACATCCCGCTGGCCGCCGACGTGCTCACCAAGGGCGGTTACGCGCTGAACCCGCGCGGCGAGTTTTATACGAAAGATAATATCGCCCAGCAACTGACGATGCGCGCCTTCATGGAGGAATTGCGCAGCGGCGGTGTCGACACGGGCGGCCCGGCCGCCTTCAGCCAGTCGGACCGGCAGCAATTCGCCAACAGCCTCGACCGGCATTTGAGCAAGCACCACCGCAAGCCGGCCCCGGCGCAATAATCTGGGGACGAAAAAAAACCGGCTGCCAGGCCGGTTTTTTATGTGTGCGGCTAGCTTAACGCGGCACTTTTCGCGTGCCCACCACTTCCACCGTCACGCGGCGGTTCTTGGCGCGTCCGGCGGCGCTCGTGTTGTCGGCCACGGGCTGCGTCTCTCCCTTGCCTTCCGTGTAGACGCGGTTCGTCTCGATACCGTGCGCCACGAGGTAAGCCTTGACGGCTTCGGCGCGGCGCTGCGACAGTGTCTGGTTGTAGGCGTCGGCACCGACGGCATCCGTATGGCCGACCGTGACGATGACTTCCAGGTCCATGCCCGTCAACTGGCCGAGCAACTGGTCCAGCGCCGTCTTGCCTTGCGGCTTGAGCGTGGATTGATCGAAATCAAACAGCGCCTCGGAAGCAAACGACACTTTTTCCGCCACGGGGGCCGGTGCGGGCTTGGTCTCGATCAGCGGCGGCGCCATCGTGACGACGGGCGCCACTGCCGGCGCCGGCTGGTAGGCGGGCGTGGCGCTGGCCGGGCGGCCCAGTTTGTACACGAGGCTGACGGAGTACAGGTCAGCGTCGCCGCGGTTGCCGACGGCATCGTTCAGGCGATAACGCTCGACTTCGCCGCGCAAGGCCAGCGCTTCGCTGAACTTGTATTCGAGGCCCAGGCCCAGCTTGGCATTGAGCTTGCGCTCGCTGGCATGCGTGTTCGTCGAACCCAGCAGGCGGTTGCCGCTGAATTCCGTACTCGTCCTGGTGTAGTGCATGCCGACACGGCCCAGCAGCGACAGGCGCTGCGACAGCGGCAACTGGCCCAGCAAGTCCAGGTTCACGCCGCGAAAGGCCGCTTCTCCATTGAGCACGCCATTGCCGCTGCTGGCGGACTGGAAATTGAATTTTCCCAGGTCAAAGTAGCCGGCTTCCACGGCCAGGTAGGGGTTCAATTGCCGCCCGACAAACAGTTTATAGCCGGTGTCGCGCTCGTCCTTGTTGAAAGCGGTGACGCTTTCGCCGTTGGCGGCCAGGCTGGCGCGCAGGCGCGGCTCGTCGATGGTGGCGCGCGACTGGCCCACGCCAGCGCCGAGGTACCAGGCGCTGTTGGCCCAGTCCGGGTTGATGAAGGTGCTGTCCTGCGCTTGCGCCGAGTGGGCTGCCAGCAGGGAGCCGGCCATCACGCTCAGGGCGCCCAGTGTGTGTGCGATCGTCATGGTCATGTCCTGTTTATTTGGTGATCTGGTTGTTGCGCAGGGTAACGGCGGCTGCCGTCAGCACGCGGCCGTTGAGCAGTGTCGTATTGTCGCCCACCGTGATGGCGGCCGACTGGCCCAGGATGTTGCCCTTGAAGACGCTGTTGGCGGCCAGGGTGGTGGGGCCGACGGGCAGCCAGCTGACGTTGTCGGCCGTGGCGCCATTGTTCAGGGCGACCACCGAGTTGACGGTCGAGTTCAGGGTCAGCGCCGTGCGGAAGATGTACACGCCGGGACCGTTCAGGGTCAAGGTGCCCGTGATGCTGATGGCGCCCGCATAGCAATACACGCCGGGGCCGAACGTCTGGCCGCCCAGGTCGATGCCGCCGGCAAAGCTGACATCGCAGCTGCGGCTGTTGCCGTCCGTGATCGCCGCCTGCAGGTCCGTCATGGCGCCGGCCAGGATGGCGCCCGACTTGTAGTTGCTGAAACCTGCCGCCTGGGTTGGATCGACCGTTTGCGACGGCGCGCCGACGTCGCCCGTGATCAGGGTGGTGCCGCCCGAATTGTTGGTGATCGAGGTGCCGGCCAGCACGCCGAACGGCGCCGCGCGGCCCAGCTTGATCGGGTTGAGGACGGGCGGGATGGCGACGGCCGTCACGGTCAACAGCGCGCTGCCCGACTGGCTGCCGGCCGTGGCGGTGATGCTGCTGGTGCCGACGGCGATGCCGGTGGCGACGCCCGTGTTCAGTACGGTTGCGTTGGCAACGGTGCCCGACGTCCAGGTGGCGCCGGCGGTGACGACGGCGTTCGAACCGTCCGCATACGTTGCCGTGGCAACGAATTGCTGCTGAGCACCGACAGCGATGCTGGCGGTGGCCGGCGTGACGGCGATGCTGACCAGGGCGTGGGCAGGCACGGTGACGCTGGTGCTGGCCGTCTTGCCGTTGAAGCTCGCGTTCATGACGCTGGTACCGAAGGCCAGGCCCGTGACGAGGCCGCCGCTGGCGACGCTGGCGACAGCGGGCGTGGCGGCAACGAAGCTGCTGCTGGCGGTCACGTCAACGGTGCTGCCATCCGAATACGTGGCAAGGACGGCCAGCTGGCGCGTGGCGGCAACGGCAACGATGGGGTTTTGCGGCGCGACGGCGATCGACACGACCGCGGCCGGCGTGACGGTCAGTACGGCGCTGGCGCTCTTGCCGCCGAACGCGGCGCCGATGCTGCTGCTGCCGGCAGCAATGCCGGTGCCCAAGCCTGTGGCTGCATTGACGGTGGCGCTGGTGGGCGTGGCGGACGTCCAGGCCGCCTTGGCGCTGACGTCTTGCGAAGAACCGTCGCCGTACATGGCGATGGCCGTGAATTGCTGGGCGGCGCCGATGGCCACCGTCGCCGTCGCCGGCGTGACGGTCAGGCTGGCAAGGGTGGTGGCCGGCAAGCCGAGGATGGGGTCGCGTCCCTGGTCGCCGCCGCCGCAACCGGCCAGGGCGGCCATGGCCAGCAAACCTGCCGAAATGAGCAGCGGGTTCAGATATCGTTGGAAGAGGTTCATGTGTTTCCTTTGTGCTTGGGCAAGTCATTGCCAGGCATCCACGGATGAGGTCATCCTGCGGAGCCATGCCGCCCTTCGCTACAGGGCGATGGCGTCACAGGCATGCACTATTTCATTTAGGAAACTTCAGGTATGTTCGGTGGCGCGCTTAGCTTGCTGGCAATTTGAAATATCTTCTGGAAATGGTTACTTGTGTTTGAAAACAACGCTTTGCTTCCGCGCATGCTCATCGAGATGCACAAATGCTTCGGTCCCCAGCTGTATTTGAGTCATTGAACAGTTTTTTATTTTTATTAACAATACATGTTCTTTGTATAGGTGAAATATTGCTTTTTGATATATTATATTTCTCTTGATAATTGAATAACAGGCTGGCCAGTAAGCTGGCAAGGCTGCAATGGACCAACTATGACGGCGAGAAGCAAGGTAGGGTTATATTTATGTGCAGCGTTGCTGCCAGTCTCTCTGGCCGCATGCGGCGGTGGTGGCGGTGGCGGCGGAGGTCCCGCTACGCCGGTGCCACCGCCGACCCAGGTCAATCCCCCGGTCGTCGTCCCGCCGCCCGTCGTCCCGCCCGTCGTGCTCCCTCCCGCCGAACCTGCGGATGGGCTGGGCCTTGCCGGACACTTGCCCGGGACGCTGGATCTGGGTTCCGCCACCCTGGTACCGTTGAATAAGACAGGTTTGCCCATCTCGTATGCGAATATGGCAGTGACGCTCTCGGATGAGGGCAAGGCATTGCTGGCGTTGCAGTACTCTAATTCATACGACGTACAGAACAACCTGACGTACTGGGCGCAATCTTCGCCGCAGGGCCAGTGGGGGAGTTTCCAGCCTGTTGCCGCGGCCGGATTGACGGGACGCACGGGCAGCATCGAATTGCAGATGAATGCTGCCGGCAATGCGATCCTGAGCTGGACGGATCAAAATCCTCTGTACGCCATCAATCCGAAGGCTTTTATCGTGAATGTCGCGCGGTATATCGAAGGAAAGGGCTGGGATCCGGTCGTGTATGAACCCAGCGCCGGCGATATCGGCAATTATTCCCACGTAGGTTCCGGTACGGATATCAGTTTGCTGGCAGACAGCTCGTTCACCTATAGCGGCTTGGCCAGTGATTACGAAGTGGTCAGGACGACGCTTGACGGGCACCAGCAACGCCTGTTGCCAGTGAACCGCTCATATCCCGGACCGGACACGCCCCAGTTCGCTGGCTCATATACATTCTTTGCCCCCCATGCAGATGGCTATGGCTTGTATTACACCAGCAGTTTTTCGCGCACTGAAAAAGGGATGACGGACTTGAACGTACGCTGGGCGGATGTGAATAACATCGCCTTTGCGCCCTGGACGATTGCCAGTTATGGCGGTTTTTGCGATAGCCGGCCGATCGTGGCCACGACCACCGATTATGCCGAAGGCGTGCTGTCTGTCGTCAGTCAAGACAGCGCCGACTGTACGACGGAAAATCTGGACTTGATACGGGTGAACCGGCGATTCGGCTTGAATGCCAAAATCACGCGCGTGAGTGAAAAGAACGCATCCATTCTCTTTCCACCCAAGATATTTAACGATGCCCAAGGAAACGCACTGGCAGTGTGGGTGGAGCAGACCAGGATGGAGCCAGGCACTCCGGTAACGCCCGTGCGTACCATGTGGTCCCGGTCATCGTATGGCGAAAACTGGTCCACCCCGCAAATCTTGATGTCCAATAGCCCGGCGTCGTCGTTTGAGTATTTGATTGACCAGAATATTGCCGTGGCGATGAATGCTGCTGGACAAGCTGTCGCCGCGAAACTGGTGAAGAATGATGATTATTCCATATCGATCATGGTCAATAAATTTGCCATGGGAACAGGCTGGGCGGGCTGGACCAAGGTGGCACATAAGGCGGAGGTATTGAACCCGCGTGTCGCCATTAATGCCACTGGCCAGGCTGTTGTTGCTTATCTGGCATATCCCTCCACGCGGACGCCATATGGCAAGCCCGTCACGACAGCGCTGATACAGCCGCGCTGGCATGCTTTCGTGCTGCGATTCTGACGTGTGTTCGGGCGCTTGACATAAAAAAGCCGGCGCAGGGCCGGCTTCATCAGGGCAGGGCGTGTGCTGCTTATTCTTCGCGCACCCACGTTTGCGAGCGGCCAAACATCGGCACGCCGACATAGCCGCGCACTTGCAGCTTGGTGCCGCCTTCCGTCAGCTCGGCCTTGCTCTTGTAGGTCTTGCCATTGGCCGGATCCATGATTTCGCCGCCCGTCCATTCCTTGCCGTCATATTTCAGGCCGGACAGGATCACCATGCCGATGATGGGCTGGTCTTTCTTGGCGCCCGTGCACTTGTCGCACTTGGGGTTTTGATCTTCGTCAGGGCCGCGGAACAGCTTCTCGATCTTGCCTTGCAAGACGCCGTTGCTTTCCGTGATGACGATGAGGGATTTCGGCTTGCCGCTGGCGTCGTCGATGGTTTTCCACGTACCGACGGGAGTGTAGTTGCCGTCGCGCGCGGTTGCGCTGCCGGCGATGGCCAGGGCGGCCACCAGTACGCTTGCTGTGAGTATTTTATGCATCGCTAGTCTCCAATGGTTTTTTTTGATCGGGTCACGAACAGTTTTTATACCAAGGCAAGACTATCAGTGCTGCGCGGCGTCACGGATGACGCCGCGCAATCCTGCCAAACTTGCCTTATGCGCTAGCTAGTTTAGCAAACTGTTCGCGCAATTTTTCAATTGTGGCCGAAAAACTGAGCAAACGCTCGTTTTCTTGCGCAACAATGGCGGCCGGCGCGCGGGCGACGAAGCTTTCATTGCCCAATTTGCTGTTGACCTTGGCAATTTCCGCTTCGATGCGGGCGATTTCCTTGCCCAGACGCTCGCGTTCGGCAGCCACGTCGATTTCCACTTTCAGCATCAGCTTGGTGGTGCCGACGATGGCGACGGCCGCTGGCGAGTCCGGCAACGCATCGACGATCTGCACCTCGGCCAGCTTGCCCAGCGACTGGATGTACGGCGCGTACGACGCCAGCGCTTCTTTCTCGCTGGCATTGCCCGCTTCGACGATCAGCGGCACGCGCACGGAAGGCGAGATCTGCATTTCGCCGCGCAGGTTGCGCGTGGCGTCCGTCAATGCTTTCAGCTGCTGCATCCACGCTTCCGCCGATTCGTCGATCTTGTCGGTGTTGGCGATCGGATACGGCTGCATCATGATTGAATCACCCTCTGGCTTGAGCGTCTTGCCGGCCAGTGGCGCCACTGTCTGCCACAGGGCTTCCGTGACGAAGGGGATGATCGGATGGGCCAGGCGCAGCACCACTTCCAGCACGCGCAGCAGGGTGTGGCGGGTGGCGCGCTGCTGGCCTTCCGTGCCCTGCTGCACCTGGACTTTTGCGACTTCCAGGTACCAGTCGCAATACTCGTCCCAGACGAATTTATAGATGGTGGCGGCGATATTGTCGAAACGGAAATCTTCGAAGCCCTTGGCCACGTCCAGTTCCGCCTTTTGCAGCAGGGAAATAATCCACTTGTCCGCCTGCGACAGGTCGGCCTCATTCGGCGTGCAATCCTTGTTCTCCGTATTCATCATGACGAAACGGGTGGCATTCCACATCTTGTTGCAGAAGTTGCGGTAGCCTTCGCAGCGGCCCAGGTCGAAATTGATGTTGCGGCCCAGCGAAGCATAGCTGGCCATGGTGAAGCGCACGGCGTCCGTGCCGTAGGCGGAAATGCCCTCCGGGAATTCCTTGCGCGTCGCCTTGGTGATCTTTTCCGCGTCGCGCGGGTTCATCAGGCCCGTGGTGCGCTTGACGATCAAGCCTTCCAGGTCGATGCCGTCGATCAGGTCGATCGGGTCCAGGGTGTTGCCCTTCGACTTGGACATCTTCTGGCCCGTCGAATCGCGCACGAGGCCGTGCACGTAGACGGTTTCAAACGGCACCTTGCCCGTGAAGTGCGCCGTCATCATGACCATGCGCGCGACCCAGAAGAAAATGATGTCGAAACCGGTGACCAGCACGGACGACGGCAGGAACGCCTTCATGTCCGGTGTTTCTTCAGGCCAACCCATGGTCGAGAACGGCACCAGCGCCGACGAGAACCACGTGTCGAGCACGTCGTCGTCGCGCTTCAGCGGGCCCGTGCTGCCGGCGGCCAGGGCCTTGGCTTGCGCCTCAGCTTCCGTCTTGGCAACAAAGATATTGCCCTTGTCGTCGTACCAGGCGGGGATTTGATGGCCCCACCACAGCTGGCGCGAGATGCACCAGTCCTGGATGTTGTTGAGCCACTGGTTGTAGGTGGTGCTCCAGTTTTCCGGCACGAACTTGATTTCGCCGCTGGCGACCTTGTCCAGCGCCGTCTCGGCGATCGACTTGCCGGGGAAGAAAGTGCCTTCCGGGGCCGGCTTGCTCATGGCGACGAACCACTGGTCCGTCAGCATCGGCTCGATGACGACGCCCGTGCGGTCGCCGCGCGGCACCATCAGCTTGTGCGGCTTGACTTGCTCGAGCAAGCCTTGCGCATCGAGGTCGGCGACGATCTGCTTGCGCGCGGCGAAACGGTCCATGCCGCGGTACGCTTCCGGCGCATCGTCGGTGATCTTTGCGTCCAGGGTCAGGATGACGATCTGCGCCAGTTTGTGGCGCTGGCCGACGGCGTAATCGTTCATGTCATGCGCGGGGGTAATCTTGACGCAGCCCGTGCCGAATTCCTTGTCGACGTATTCGTCGGCGATGATGGGGATTTCGCGGTCGGTCAGCGGCAGTTTCAGCATCTTGCCCACCAGCGGCAGGTAGCGCTCGTCCGTCGGATCGACGGCCACGGCCACGTCGCCCAGCATGGTTTCAGGACGGGTCGTCGCCACCGTCAGGAAGCCGCTGCCGTCGGCCAGCGGGTACTTGATGTACCACATGGAGCCGTCTTCTTCCTCGGATACCACTTCCAGGTCGGAAACCGCCGTGCCCAGCACGGGATCCCAGTTGACGAGGCGCTTGCCGCGGTAGATCAGGCCTTGCTCGAACAGGCGCACGAAGACGTCGGTGACGACTTTCGAGCGCGGCTCGTCCATCGTGAAGTATTCGCGCTGCCAGTCGGCCGAGGCGCCCAGGCGGCGCATCTGGCCGGTGATGATGGAACCGGATTTTTCTTTCCATTCCCACACTTTTTCCACGAATTTCTCGCGGCCCAGGTCATGGCGCGAAATCTTTTGCGCATCCAGCTGGCGTTGCACGACGATTTGCGTGGCGATGCCCGCGTGGTCGGTGCCGGGAATCCAGGCCGTGTTGTGGCCCAGCATGCGGTGGTAGCGCGTCAGGCCATCCATGATGGTCTGGTTGAACGCATGGCCCATGTGCAGGGTGCCGGTGACGTTCGGCGGCGGCAACTGGATGCTGAAGGAAGGTTTTCCCGCATCGAGGGTGGCGGTAAAGTAACCGCGCTGTTCCCACTCGGTGCGCCAGAATTGTTCAATGTCGGCGGGCTCGAAAGACTTGGCTAATTCCATGATTTGGCGTGTGATTGGCAAAAGGAACCATTATAGATGACGCGGCATCGCCTGCAGCGGGGTAGCGGGCATTTTTCAGTGTTTTGGCGGCTTTGCGGACCGTTGGCGGCCAAGGGAACGAGGGTAAAACAGCTGACGATGTTATAATGTCGGCCTCGGCGCCTCCTGCCTCATCTTCGCGGACGGCGCCAGCGGACGCAGTTTTACCCAACTCTCGTCCGCGCCATACGGCCAGCGCATCAGCGATGCCAGCCACTTTCAGCGCGTCCCCTGCGGGCCGGACGCCTGAGCCACGCGCACCGCCAGCGGTGCACCATTCACGGCGGACTACCGCGCGCCATCGTTTCCCGGCCGCGCCGCCACAGCTTAGCCAGGAATGTTGTTATCTGGCCCGTCGTCTTTCGATACGGCATGTTCCGCAGCGCCTGGCCGCTGTGGCCGTGCCATGGCCGCACGCTTTCCCGGTTATGCCTGCATAAGGAAACCAGCATGAAAAAACTCTCGATCAGCGTCGGCCTCGTTTCGACCATTGCCACCCTGGGCGCCATGCCCGCCGTCCACGCCCAGTCGTCCGTCGAGCCGTCTTCGGTCACCATGTATGGCTTGATGGATGCGGCCCTGGTACAGGAGCGCGGCATCAGCAAGCTGACCAGTGGCGTTTCGGCCGGTTCGCGCCTGGGCCTGCGCGGCACGGAATCGCTGGGCGACGGCTGGCAAGCCGTGTTTACCCTGGAAGCGGGCGTGCAGGGCGACACGGGCCGCTCTGACCAGGCGGGACAGTTGTTCGGCCGCCAGGCCTTTGTCGGCTTGAACAGCCCCCTGGGCATGCTGACCGTGGGCCGCCAGTACAACCTGCAAAGCCAGGCGTTGACGGACGTGGCCGACCCGTTCGAGGGCGGCATGGCCGGCGCCTCGACCAACCTGGCCGGCTATTCGGCTACGCGCATCGACAATACCGTTCGCTACACCTCGCCCGAGTTGCGCGGCGTCACGGCCACCGTCATGTACGGCTTTGGCGAGCATACGGGTGTTGCCGCAGATCAACGCTCGCTGGGCCTGGCCCTGGGCTATGTCAACGGTCCCCTGACCCTGCGCCTGGCGCGCCAGAGCCGTGGCGGCGACTTCGGCAAGGCCGACGTCAACAACACCATCCTGGCCGGCAACTACAACTTTGGCGTGGCGACGGCGTTTGCCGGCTATGGCCGCAACACGGGCGACGGCAGCACGATGTTCTTTGCCGAGAATCCATATGGCGCGGCGCAGGCGCCGGCCCAGTCGACGGACAGCCGCGACGCCATCGTCGGCGTTGCCGTGCCGCTCGGCGCGACGACCCTGCTGGCCTCGTTCATCCACAAGGATGACCGCGATGCCGCCAACCGCGATGCGCAGCAGCTGGCCATCGGCGCCACGTATGCCTTGTCCAAGCGCAGCAAGCTGTATGTTGCCTACGCACATATCCGCAACCGCAACGACGCCGCCTACATGGTGGGCAATGCCACGGAAGTGGGCACGGGCAACCGCGCGCTGAACATCGGCTTGCGCCACGCGTTTTAAGCCGGCAGTTTCTTTCCTTGTTGCAATAGCGCCTCGAAGGCGGGCGCGGCCAGCGGACGGCTGAACAGGTAGCCCTGCATCTGCTCGCAGCCGTGCTGGCGCAGGAAGGCCAGCTGCTGCGCCGTTTCCACGCCTTCGGCGATCACGCTCAGGCGCAGGCTGTGCGCCAGCGAAATGATGGCGCGCACGATGGCCGCGTCGTCGTCGCTGTGCGTGATGTCGCTGACGAAGGATTTGTCGATTTTCAGCACGTCGATGGGGAAGTGGCGCAGATAGGCGAGGCTGGAATAGCCGGTGCCGAAGTCGTCGATCGACAGTTGCACGCCCAGCGCCTTCAGGTTGCCCATGATGGCCGTGGCTTGTTCCACGTCATGCATGACCATGCTTTCCGTCAATTCCAGTTCCAGGTAGGCCGCATCGAGTCCCGTCTCGGCCAGCGCCTGCGCCACCGCATGCAGCAGGTTCTTTTGCTTGAATTGCCGCGCCGACAGATTGACGGCCAGGCGCAGCGGCCCATGGCCGGCCAGCTGCCAGGCACGCGCCTGCGCGCACGCCGTGCGCAGCACCCAGTCGCCGATGGGCGTGATCAAGCCCATTTCCTCGGCCAGGCCGATGAAGCTGGCCGGCGCGATGCGTCCCAGTTGCGGATGGTTCCAGCGCAGCAGCGCTTCCATGCCCGTCACGGCGCCGCTGGCCAGGTCCAGCTGCGGCTGGTATTCGAGGTGGAACTGCCCGCGCTCCAGGGCGTGGCGCAATTCTCCCTCCAGTTCCAGCCGCTCCAGCGTGCCCGCATTCATGCTCGACGCATAGAATTGCCAGTGGCCCCGTCCCTGTTCCTTGGCGCGGTACATGGCGATGTCGGCATGCTTGATCAGGGTATCGCCATCGTTGCCATCGTCGGGATACACGGCCACGCCCATGCAGCAGCTGAGAAAGAATTCATATTCGCCCAGCTGCAGCGGCCGCGCCACGGCGTCGAGGATGCGCTGCAGGATGGCCGCGCCCGGTTCGCCATCGCCATGCTGGGGCAGCAGCAGCACGAATTCGTCGCCGCCCAGGCGCGCCACCGTGTCGACTTCGCGCGTGGCGTCGCGCAGGCGCTCGGCCACGCTTTTCAGCACGCTGTCGCCCGCGTCGTGGCCCAGGGTATCGTTGACGAACTTGAAGCGGTCGAGGTCGATGAAGACCACCCACAGGGGCAGCTTGCTGCGCCGCGCCACGGCCATTGCCTGCTCCAGCCGCTCGCGCAGCAGCAGGCGGTTGGCCAGGCCCGTCAGGACGTCGTGCCGCGACTGGAATTCCAGCTGCTGCTCGAAGCGCATGACGGTGCTGATGTCGTATTGCGCGACGACAAAGTGGCTGACGGGGCCATCGCCATCGTCGCGCACGGGCGCCACGAACAGTTCGCTCCAGTAGCAGCTGCCATCCCTGCGGTAATTGCGCACGATGGCCTTGCCCTCGCGCCGCTCGCGCAGGGCCGCGGTAATTGCATGCATGTCCTGCCGCGCATGTTCGGGACCCTGCAAGTCTTCCAGGCGCTGCCCGATGACTTCGCTGGCCGCATAGCCGGTGATGCGCTCGAACGCGGGATTCACGTATTCGATCAGGTAGCCGGGCGCGTCGGCGCTGCACAGGATGATGGCATTGGCCGACACTTCGATGATGCGTTCGCGCAAGCGCAGCGATTTTTCATTGTGCATGCGCGCGGCGATGTCCTCGGACAGGCGCAGATTGGCAAACTGCAGGGCCGCCGTGCGTTCGCCCGTGATGCGCGCAATGACGCTGTTGCGCGACACCAGCTGGTAGACATAGGCGGCCGCCAGCAGGCTCGACAGCAGTCCGCCCAGCAGCACATACAGCGAACCGCGGCGGTTGGCGTCGAACGTCAGCCCGTGCGCGGGCAGCAGGGCGGCGCTCAGCGCATGACCGCTGGCGTGGTGCTGCCACAGCAGCCTGGCGCTTTCCGCTTCGATCTGGCGCGCCGAGACATAGCACAGGGCCGTCAGGCACAGCCCGGCCGCCAGCGTGAGCAGGGCCGAGGTGGAGACGGAAATGGAGATGCGCTTGAAGAATGATTGCATGGTGGCGTCCGGTGGCTGTGCGCGCCGGTGCGTGTCCATGATCAGGTCGCCCGGTTAGGACTGGACTGTAGGGCCGTGGCCGATTCAGCGTCCGTACGCTAGCGAACGGACGACCATGCCAACAAGAAATATAGTCGGGCCACTGTGCAAGCGCTGTGTTACGCTGCACAGCATGGCGGCTCTCGTTCGGACGCCTTTCACATATCCCCTAGCTGACGACTGGAAACCAGGAACCCTGCCCATGTCGAGTCCGCATGCCCAGTTGCACAACCCGAATCAAAACCATTTGCTCGCCGCCATGCTCGACGCCGATTTCGCGCGCCTGGCGCCGCACCTCGAGCAAGTGCCGATGCTGCTGGGCGACGTGATCTACGATTCGGGCGACAAGCTGCAGCATGTGCACTTTCCCACCACGGCCATCGTATCCCTGCATTACCTGCTGGAAAACGGCGGCTCATCCGAGATCGCCGGCGTCGGCAATGAGGGCATGGTGGGCGTGTCGCTGTTCATGGGCGGCAATTCCACGCCGAGCCGCGCCGTCGTGCAGACGGGCGGCGTCGGCTATCGCCTGAAGGCGCATCTGCTGATGGAGGAATTCGACCGCGCCGGCCCCGTCATGCGTTTGCTGCTGCGCTATACGCAGGCGCTGATCACGCAAATGTCGCAGACGGCCGTGTGCAACCGCCACCATACGGTGGAACAGCAGCTGTGCCGCTGGCTGCTGCTGACCATGGACCGCCTGCCGGGCCGCGAGCTGACGATGACGCAGGAATTGATTGCCAACATGCTGGGCGTGCGCCGCGAAGGCGTGACGGAAGCGGCGGGCCGCCTGCAGGCGCGCGGCTTCATCAGCTATCGGCGCGGGCATATCACGGTGCAGGACCGCGCCGGCCTCGAAGGCCATGTGTGCGAATGCTATGGCGTGGTGAAGAAGGAATTCGCGCGCCTGTTGTCGGACGTGCGCCAGCGCCAGGGCCACTGAGTTTCCCCGTCCCCTCTTTCATTGTCGTTACAGCCAGGCCATTCCATGCACACAGTTGATAAACTCCCCTCCCGCGCCCCATCGCGCTGGCCCATGGCGCTGGCGTTTTCGTTCAGCGCCATCGTGCTGCTGGCCGTCGGCGTGCTGGCCTGGCGCGCCCCGTTCGAGACGGCGTGCGTGATCGACGCGCTGGTGTTCCTGCTGCTGATGCTGCTGGCGGCGCTGTACCGGCGCACGGTGGCGGCCAGCCTGCCGCGCCAGCTGCTCAAGGCGGGCGCCTTGCAGGACGCGATTTTCAACAGCGCCAACTTCTCGTGCATCGCCACCGATGCGCAGGGCGTGATCCAGATTTTCAATGTGGGCGCCGAACGCATGCTCGGCTACGCAGCCGGCGAGGTGGTCGACAAGCTGACGCCGGCCGGTATTTCCGATGCACAAGAAATCGTCGCGCGCGCTGCCGCCCTCAGCGCCGAACTCGATACGCGCATCACGCCCGGCGTGGAAGCGCTGGTGTTCAAGGCCACGCGCGGCATCGAGGATATCTACGAGCTCACGTATATCCGCAAGGATGGCAGCCGCTTTCCCGCCATCGTCTCCGTGACGGCCCTGCGCGACGCGCAAAGCAAGGTCATCGGCTATCTGCTGATCGGCACGGACAACACGGCGCGCAAGCAGGTCGAGGCGGAACAGGCGCTGCTGGACCAGCGCCTGCAGGAGCAGCAGGCGTACACGCGCTCGCTGGTCGAGAGCAACAATGCCGAGCTGAAAAAGGCGCGCCAGGTGGCGGAAAAGGCCAACCGCGCCAAGTCGGAATTCCTGTCGAGCATGAGCCATGAATTGCGCACGCCGCTGAACGCCGTGCTGGGCTTTGCGCAGCTGATGGCGTCCGACGTGCCGCCGCCCACGGTGCCGCAGCAGCGCTCGATCGAACAGATCCTCAAGGGCGGCTGGTATCTCTTGCGCTTGATCAATGAAATCCTCGACCTGGCCATGATCGAATCGGGCAAGGTCACCCTGTCGCAGGAAGCGATGTCCTTGCTCGACGTGCTGCAGGATTGCCAGGCGATGATCGCGCCGCAGGCGGAAAAGCGCGGCATCCGCATGCAGTTTCCCCGCTGTGGCCAGGCCTTCTACGTGCATGCGGACCGCACGCGCGTGAAACAGGTGATGGTCAACCTGCTGTCGAACGCCATCAAGTACAACCATTCCGGCGGCACCGTCACCGTCGAATGCAGCCGGAATGGCGACAAGGTGAGGGTCAGCGTGCGTGACAGCGGCGCCGGCCTCGATGCGGGCCAGGTGGCGCAGCTGTTCCAGCCGTTCAACCGCCTGGGGCAGGAAAACAGCACGGAAGAGGGCACGGGTATCGGCCTCGTCGTTACCAAGCAGCTGGTCGAACTGATGGGCGGCGCCATCGGCGTCGACAGCACCGTCGGCGTGGGCACCACCTTCTGGTTCGAGCTGGCCGCCAGCACTGCACCGTCACTGGTGCTGGGCGACGGCGATGCGTTGCCGCAGGTGCAAGAGCCGCAGGAAAGCCAGCGCACCTTGCTGTACGTGGAAGACAATCCCGCCAACCTGGCGCTGGTGGAGCAATTGATCGCCCGCCGCAGCGACCTGAAGCTGCTGACGGCCATCGATGCGCACCTGGGCATCGACCTGGCGCGCACCTACCAGCCCGATGTGATCTTGATGGATATCAACCTGCCCGGCATCAGCGGCTATGGCGCGCTGCATATCCTGCACGACGATCCGCTGACCAGCCACATTCCCGTGATGGCGCTGTCGGCCAACGCCGTGCCGCGCGACATCGAAAAAGGCCTGGAAGCTGGCTTCTTCCGCTATCTGACCAAGCCGATCAAGGTCGTCGAATTCATGGATGCGCTCGACGTGGCCCTGCACCATGCGGCAGCGCACGGCCTGGCCGACGACACTCACGCAGTACGCTAATTCAGCATTTATTTTTAGGAATACCGCCATGCTTCAAGCCACCGAGATTCTGAACGCCAGCATCCTCATCGTCGATGACCAGGAGGCCAACGTCATGCTGCTGGAACAGGTGCTGCGCAATGCCGGCTACACGCGCATCACGTCCACCATGGACCCGCAAGCCGTGCGCGCGCTGCACCAGCAGCACCGCTACGATTTGATCCTGCTCGACTTGCAGATGCCGGAAATGGATGGCTTCGAGGTGATGGAAGGCTTGCGCGACATCGAGGCAGGCAGTTACCTGCCCGTGCTGGTGATCACGGCCCAGCCTGGCCACAAGCTGCGCGCGCTGCAGGCCGGCGCCAAGGATTTCGTCAGCAAGCCCTTCGACCTGGTGGAAGTCAAGACGCGCATCCACAACATGCTGGAAGTACGCCTGCTGTACCAGAAGCTGGGCGACTACAGCAAGTCGCTGGAACAGATGGTGGAAGCGCGCACGGCCGAACTGCGCGAAAGCGAAGCGCGCTTCCAGCGCTTCACGGAACTGTCGTCGGACTGGTACTGGGAACAGGATGCGCAGGGCAATTTGACGCGCTTTTCCGGCCCCGTGGCCGAGATGCTGGGCATCGGCAGCGAAGACGAGCCGCAGCGCTGGAACGCCGCCGAGCGTGCCTTGCTCGACGCCAAGATCGCCGCGCGCGAACCGTTCCTCGACTTCATCTACAGCCGCGCCAACCCGGACGGCAGCACGCAGTACCTGCAGGTCAGCGGCGAACCGATGTTCGACAATGGCAGCCGCTTCATCGGCTACCGCGGCATCGGCCTCGATGTCACGGCGCGCCTGCGCACTGCCTGATTGGCGGGCGGCTGATTTATACTTGTTGCCATTCACATCGACAAGGAAAGCATCATGGCTGACAAACTGCCTCCGGCGACACCGCCGCAATACTGGTTCCCCGCCAAGACCTATGGCTGGGGCTGGGGCATGCCCATCACCTGGCAGGGCTGGCTGGTCTTCCTCGGCGCGCTGGCGCTGTTCGCCTGCGGCGCCTATCTGTTCCCGCCGCAGGAATCGCTGGCGCCGTACATCGTCTATGAAGTCGTCATCGCCGCCGCGCTCGTCGGCGTGTGCTGGCTGAAAGGCGAACCGACCAGCTGGCGCTGGGGCAAGAAGAAATAAATGTCCGCGCATCGTTTGCAAGGCAAGCGATGCGCAAAGACGACAGCTGCAAGAAATCATCTGGCCACGCGGCGCGAACCGCGTATAATTGGCTCGCTGCCGCAAGGCGGCAAACGCTAGGGGTCCTGCCTTTCGCTGTGGAAACACGGTGCAAGCGCGGGTGAGAAATACCCTCCGAACCTGATCTGGATAATGCCAGCGAAGGGAAGCTTTAGGATGAACGCACCCCGCCTTTCCGCGTGCGCGCAGCCGAACCTCCTTAGCTGGCTCCAGGCTATAAATAGTCTAGCTGCAGTCTAGCCAAGGAGCCAAAATGAACGCCAATCCGAAATTCCTTTCCGCCACCGCCACGGTCGACGAAGCCGCCATCGCGCCGCTGCCCAATTCGCGCAAGATTTATGTCGAAGGCAGCCGCCCCGACATCCGCGTGCCCATGCGCGCCATCAGCCAGTCCGACACGGAAGCGTCGTTCGGCGGCGAAAAGAATCCGCCGATCTACGTGTACGATACGTCCGGCCCGTACACGGACCCGGACGTGCAGATCGACATCCGCTCGGGCCTCGATACGCCGCGCCTGCCGTGGATACTCGAGCGTGCCGACACGGAAGAATTGCCAGGTCCCACCTCCGACTACGGCATCGCCCGCCTGGCCGACCCGAAACTGGCCGAGCTGCGCTTCAACCTGCACCGCAAGCCGCGCCGCGCCATTGCCGGCAAGAACGTGACGCAGATGCATTACGCGCGCCAGGGCATCATCACGCCGGAAATGGAATTCGTCGCCATCCGCGAAAACATGCGCCGGCAAGAGTATTTGCGCGAGCTCAAGGCTTCCGGCCCCATGGGCGAGCGGATGGCCGAGATGATGGGCCGCCAGCACCCTGGCCAGTCGTTTGGCGCCAGCATCCCGGCCGAAATCACGCCCGAGTTCGTGCGCGAGGAAATCGCCCGCGGCCGCGCCATCATCCCTGCCAACATCAACCACCCGGAAGTCGAACCGATGATCATCGGCCGCAATTTCCTGGTGAAAATTAACGCAAATATCGGCAACTCGGCCGTCACGTCGTCCATCGGCGAGGAAGTGGAAAAGATGACCTGGGCCATCCGCTGGGGCGGCGACAATGTGATGGACTTGTCGACTGGCAAGCACATCCACGAGACGCGCGAATGGATCGTGCGCAACAGCCCCGTGCCCATCGGTACCGTGCCCATCTACCAGGCGCTGGAAAAGGTCAATGGCAAGGCAGAAGATTTAACGTGGGAAATTTTCCGCGACACCCTGATCGAGCAGGCCGAGCAGGGCGTCGACTACTTCACCATCCACGCCGGCGTGCTGCTGCGCTATGTGCCGATGACGGCCAAGCGCTTGACGGGCATCGTTTCGCGCGGCGGCTCCATCATGGCGAAATGGTGCCTGGCCCACCACCAGGAATCGTTCCTGTACACGCATTTCGAAGAGATTTGCGAGATCATGAAGGCATATGACGTCTCGTTCTCGCTGGGCGACGGCCTGCGTCCCGGCTCCATCTACGACGCCAACGACGAGGCGCAGCTGGGCGAGCTGAAGACCCTGGGCGAGCTGACGCAGATCGCCTGGAAGCACGACGTGCAAGTGATGATCGAAGGCCCGGGCCACGTGCCCATGCAATTGATAAAGGAAAACATGGACTTGCAGCTGGAGCAGTGCGGCGAGGCGCCGTTCTACACCCTGGGGCCGCTGACGACCGACATCGCGCCCGGCTACGACCACATCACCTCGGGCATCGGCGCGGCCATGATCGGCTGGTACGGCACGGCCATGCTGTGCTACGTGACGCCGAAGGAGCACCTGGGCTTGCCGAACAAGGCGGACGTCAAGGACGGCATCATCACCTACAAGATCGCGGCGCATGCGGCCGACCTGGCGAAGGGCCACCCGGGCGCGCAGATCCGCGACAACGCGCTGTCGAAGGCGCGTTTCGAATTCCGCTGGGACGACCAGTTCAACATCGGCCTGGACCCGGACAAGGCGCGCGAATTCCACGATGAAACCTTGCCCAAGGATTCGGCCAAGGTGGCGCATTTCTGCTCCATGTGCGGCCCCCACTTCTGTTCGATGAAGATCACGCAGGAAGTGCGCGAATACGCGGCCGGCATGGGCATTGCGGAAGACAAGGCGCTGAAGCAGGGCATGGAAGTGAAAGCCATCGAGTTCATCAAGAACGGCGCCGAGCTGTACCGCAAGGTCTGAGGGAGGCGTGATGAGTGCATTGATACCGATCATGCTCAACGGCGCGCCGCACCAGGTGCCGCCCGGGCAAACCCTGGATCAACTGATCGCCGCGCTGTCGCTGGAAAACCAGGCGCTGGCGCTGGCCGTCAACCGCAGCGTGGTGCCGCGCAAGGCGTGGCGGGACAGGGTCCTGGAAACCCAGGACCAGGTGGAGATCGTCCGCGCCATCGGCGGCGGCTAAAAATGTCCAAGCAAACCTGCTGCGCGTCGCGCTTTGCGGCCTGCGATGCTCACCGGCTCGGCGCGCCCGTGCCCTGGCACGGTGGCGCGTCTCGGCCACAAATCATCGCCGCTCGCGACGGTTTTCTTCGGACGTTTAAAAACTTAAGGAACAGCATATGCATACCGCAACAAACAACGACCTGCTGACGATCGCAGGAAAACAGTATCAATCGCGCCTGCTGGTGGGCAGCGGCAAGTACAAGGACTTGCCGCAGACGCGCGAAGCGACGGACGCGGCCGAGGCGCAGATCATCACGGTGGCGATCCGCCGCGTGAATATCGGGCAAGATCCGAATGCGCCCAGCCTGCTCGACTTCGTGCCGCCCGAGCAGTACACCATACTCCCGAACACGGCCGGCTGCTACAACGCCAAGGATGCCGTGTACACCTTGCAGCTGGCGCGCGAACTGCTGGGCGGGCGCAATCTGGTGAAACTGGAAGTGCTGGGCGACGAAAAGACCCTGTTCCCGCACATGCCGGAAACCCTGATCGCGGCCGAGGCGCTGGTCAAGGATGGCTTCGACGTGATGGTGTACTGCAGCGACGACCCGATCCAGGCGAAGATTCTGGAAGACATCGGCTGCGTGGCCGTCATGCCGCTGGCGTCCCTGATCGGCTCGGGCATGGGCATCTTGAATCCGTGGAACTTGTCCCTGATCATCGACCAGGCGAAAGTGCCGGTGCTGGTGGACGCGGGCGTGGGCACGGCGTCGGATGCGGCGATCGCCATGGAGCTTGGCTGCGATGGCGTGTTGATGAACACGGCGATCGCGGGCGCGCGCGACCCCGTGCGCATGGCGCGCGCCATGAAGCTGGCCGTGCGGGCCGGGCGCGAAGCGTTCCTGGCGGGACGCATGCCGCGCAAATTCGCCGCCTCGCCATCGTCGCCGATGGCAGGCCGCCTGGCGTGATGGTGCCTACGCTGCCGGCGGTGCTGGTGTTTGCCGGCGTCGATCCTTCCGGCGGCGCGGGCATCGCCGCCGATATTCTCGCCATCGCGGCGCAGGGTGCGCATGCCTTGCCCGTCGTCACGGCGCTGACCGTGCAGGACAACGACCGCGTGTTTGGCGTGCAAGCCGTGGCGCCGGAGCTGCTGCGCCGGCAGGCGCAGGCGTTGATCGACAAGATCGCCATCCACGCCGTGAAAATCGGCATTCCCGGCAGCGCGGCAAACGCGGCCGTCATCGCCGACTTGATCGGGCAATTGCGGCAGGCCCGGCCGAATCTGCCCGTCGTGCTCGACCCCGTGCTGGCCAGCGGCCATGGCGACGTGCTCAGCCTGGACGATGCCGTGCTGGCGCTGGCACCCCTGCTGGCAGTGACTACTGTCATCGTACCGAACGGGCCGGAGGCGGTGGCCCTGGGCGGAGCGGAAAACTTGCGCGCGCAAGGCTGCGAACATGTGCTGGTGACGGGCGGCCATGGCGCCGGTGACGAGGTGATCAACCGCTGGCGCGATGCCGCTGGCGTGGAGCGCGAGTGGTGCTGGCCACGCCTGCCCGGCGCCTTCCACGGCAGCGGCTGCACCCTGGCGTCCGCCATCGCGGCGCGGCTGGCGTCGGGTCAGCCACTCGCGCAGGCGCTTGATGGCGCGCAAACTTATTGCCATGCGGCCCTGGCTGGCGCGTATGCCATTGCGCCAGGTCAATTCATGCCGCAACGACTGACTGATTAAGGAAAACATCATGCGTGGACTGTATCTCGTCACTCCCAACTGGGATGACACCGACCGCCTGCTCGACGTAAGCGAGCAAGCCTTGCAGGGCGGCGTGGCCCTGCTGCAATACCGCCACAAGAGCGCCGATGCGGCGCAACGGCGCGAGCAGGCGGGCGCCTTGCTGGCGCTGGCCCGCAAGTATGGCGTGCCCTTCATCATCAATGACTTCATCGAACTGTGCGAAGAGCTCGACGCGGACGGCGTGCACGTGGGTGGCACGGATGCGCCCGTCGCGCAGGTGCGCGCGCGGCTGGGGACGGACAAGATCGTCGGCGCTTCCTGCTATGGCGACATGGCGCTGGCGTACGCGGCGCAGGCGGGCGGCGCCAGTTACGTGGCCTTTGGCGGCTTCTATCCATCGCTGGTGAAACAGTATCCGGTGACGACGCCGCTGGACATCGTGCTGCAGACGAAACGCGAGATCAGCTTGCCGTGCGTGGTGATCGGCGGCATGACGCCGGCGAATGCGGCGCCGCTGGTCGCGCGCGGCGCCGACATGGTGGCGGCGATCAGCAGCGTATTTGGCAACGGAGACCAGGCGGACGAGGTGGATATTGCAGTGCAGCAATTCAATCTGCTGTTTGCGCGTTAAGCGGAGGTCTTGCGCGGCGGATTTCACGCATAATCGGCATATAATAAGAGCATCATTCATTACCGAGGTTCCTTTGCCCATGAGTCAGCCTGCCGCCGCGAAACGCCTTATCCTGATCGTTGACGATGACCAACTCCTGTTGGAATTCCTTGGCGAAGTCCTGCGCCATGCCGGTTACGAGACGGCCCTGGCCAATTCCGCCGAAGTGGCGCTGCAGCTGATCGCGCAGCGCGAACCCGACCTGGCCTTGCTCGACATCCACATGCCGGGCATGTCCGGCCTGGAGCTGGCCAAGCGCCTGCACGGCGAGACGGCCGTGCCGTTCATGTTCCTGTCCGGCAGCGGCGACAGCGAGTCGGGCAAGCAGGCGGCCGCCTACGGCGCCGTCGGCTATGTGGTCAAACCCGTCGACGAAGGCCGCCTGATGCCCGCATTCGAAGCGGGCCTGGCGCGCGCCGACGAGATCCGTCAGCTGCGTCGTACCGAGCTGAACCTGAATGCGGCGCTGGCCGCCGGCCGCGAAACGAGCCTGGCCGTGGGTCTCTTGATGGGCAAGTTCCAGACGGACCGCAACACGGCGTTCGAGGTGCTGCGCGACCATGCCCGCTCGAGCCGCCGCAAGATCAATGAAATCGCCAGCCAGCTGCTGCTGGCCGAGGAAACCCTGAACGGCTTGCACGGCGCATTCCTCAACCGCGCGAAAACCAAGTAAGTGTTTCCCCTTGCGCCGGTGTGGCACGCCGGTGCGTGCCTTGTTATGATGTGGCGATACGGCGCGCTGGCGCGCCTGATTCAACCACTGACAGGACACACATGAAAACCAAAGCCGCGATTGCATGGAAGGCGGGCGCTCCGCTGACGATAGAAGAAGTCGACCTGGCCGGCCCGCGCGAGGGCGAAGTACTGGTCGAGATCAAGGCCACCGGCATTTGCCATACCGATTACTACACCTTGTCGGGCGCCGACCCGGAAGGCATCTTCCCGTCCATCCTTGGCCATGAAGGCGCCGGCATCGTCGTCGACGTGGGGCCGGGCGTGAAAAGCCTGAAAAAGGATGACCACGTCATCCCCCTGTACACGCCGGAATGCCGCCAGTGCAAGTTCTGCCTGTCGCAAAAAACCAATCTGTGCCAGTCGATCCGCTCGACCCAGGGCCGCGGCCTGATGCCGGACGCCACCTCGCGCTTCTCCATCGACGGCAAGCCCATCTTCCACTACATGGGCACGTCCACCTTCTCAAACTATATCGTCGTGCCGGAAATCGCTCTCGCCAAGATCCGCGAGGACGCGCCGTTCGACAAGGTGTGCTACATCGGTTGCGGCGTGACGACGGGCGTGGGCGCCGTGCTGTTCACGGCCAAGGTCGAGGCGGGTGCCAACGTGGTCGTGTTCGGCCTGGGCGGCATCGGCCTGAACGTGATCCAGGCGGCGAAGATGGTCGGCGCCGACAAGATCATCGGCGTCGACATCAATCCGGCGCGCCAGGCCATCGCGCGCAAGTTCGGCATGACGCATTTCGTCAACGCCAATGAAGTGGAAAACGTCGTCGACACCATCGTGCAGCTGACGGACGGCGGCGCCGACTACAGTTTCGAGTGCATCGGCAATACCACCACCATGCGCCAGTCGCTCGAGTGCTGCCACAAGGGCTGGGGCCAGTCCATCATCATCGGCGTGGCGGCCGCCGGCCAGGAAATCTCCACGCGGCCATTCCAGCTGGTGACGGGGCGCGTGTGGAAGGGTTCCGCTTTCGGCGGCGCGCGCGGCCGCACGGACGTGCCGAAGATCGTCGACTGGTACATGGAAGGCAAGCTCAATATCGATGATTTGATCACGCACCGCCTGAAGCTTGATGATATCAATCAAGGTTTCGACTTGATGAAGAGCGGCGAATCGATCCGTTCCGTCGTCTTGTACTAATGTAAATACGCCGTACCACGGCGTTTTTGCGGAGGCTGCGGCCTCCGTTTTTTTTGCCGCCGCGCTTTACCATCCATCGCGCCTATCGGTCGTCCAGTCCCTCATCCGGGCACTTCATCGCATGACGCTGGAAGCGCCGCCGGCACGCGGCTATCGTGGTCCCTGTCGCCGTACCACGGCGGCTTTGCGGAGGCCACTGGCCTCCTTTTTTTTTGCCCGCCGACTACCATCCATCGCGCAAGCCTGCCGTCCAGGCGCGCCTTTTTGCAGCCTGTCGCACGGCGCTGGAGCCGCCGGCCGGGCATGGCTAGAGTGGACGCTCCAACCATACCTATGAGGCAGCCATGTCCACTTCCCACCGTTTGATCCTCAGCCTGGCCGGCATCCTACTCGGCGGCAGCGCCCTGGCCGTGCAGCCGCCGCAGCCGCCCGCGCCGCCGGCCCCGCCTGCTGCGCCAAGCAAGCAGATCAGTATTTCCATGGACAGCGGCGATGGCTATGCACTGGTCGATGGCCAGAAGGACAGGGTCACCATGAGCGGCAGCGATGTGGATAACCAGCAGATCAAGCAGTTGAAACAGTCGATCAAGGGACAATTCCTGTGGTTTCGCGACCAGGGCAAGAGTTATGTGATGCAAGATTCGACGCTGCTGGCGCGGATCGACGAGGCCTGGAAACCATCGCAGCAACTGGGCCAGCAGATGAGCGTTCTGGGCCGGCAGATGGGGGCGCATGGCAAGGCAATGGGCGACTTGGGCAGCAAGATGGGCGACCGCGGACAGGCGCAGGCCAGGGCCGGCACGCGCGAGTCGGAACAGCTGCGCGCGCTGGGCCGCCAGCAGCAGGAACTGGGTCGCAAGCTGGGCGAGGCGTCGCGGCGCCAGGCAACGGCGACGACGGATGCGGCGCGCCGTACGGCCGAGCGCGATGTGGAACGCTTGCAGCAGCAGATTGAAGACGCCCAGGATGAAATGGAAGAAGCCAACGACCGCATCGCCGCCATCCATGAGAGCGAGGCCCAGCAGGCTGAAGTGATTTCGCGCCAGATGGAGCAGCGCAGCAAGCCGATGGAAGCGCTGGGCAAGCAGATGAGCGAACTGGGCCGCCAGCAAGAGAAGGCGGCCAAGGCGGCGGACAAGGCCACGCGGCAGGCCATCGCGCAATCGCTGAGCGAAGGCAAGGCCAAGCTGGTGCGCTGAGTGCTCAGGCCAGCCGCTTGCGCATCAGGCAGCGCAGCGCCGGATCATGGCCGTCTTGCGCCTCGCGCGCCAGCTTGTGCGCATGGCCTTCGCCCAGCGCCACGGCATCGGTTTCGCTGAAGCCGTGGCGCGCATAGTAGGGCGCATTCCAGGACAGGTGGCGATACGTGCTCAGGGTCAGGAAGGTGCAACCCAGCGCTTGCGCCTGGGCGGCAGCGGCCGCCAGCAGGCGCGCGCCCAGTCCCTGGCGCTGCTGCGGCAGGGCGACGGACAATTCCACGATGAACAGCTGGCCGTCGAGCGGTTCGGCGGCCAGGAAGCCGGCCGGCGCAGCGTGCCCATCGGTGGCGAGCCACACGCCGCCCTCGCGCTGCAGCGCTTGTAAGGTGCTCAAGGGCAAGGGGGCTCCTTGCGCCAGCCATGCCAGCTCCGGCCCGGCCTGCGCAAACAGGGCGGCGGCGCTGCGCTCGACCTGGGCCAGCAGGGGCAGATCGGCGCCGCTGGCCGCGCGGATGGCGTAGCTCATGGCGCGTGCCAGACGGCGGTTGCGGCGCGGTATTGTGCCGGCAGCAGCGCCCTGGCGTCTTCCACGCTGTCGTACAGCTGGTCTTGCTGGCATTGCCATTGGGCATCACAGCTGAAGCGGTAGACGCGCGCCTCGCCTTCGTACTGGCACAGGGCCAGGCCGTGAATGGCGAGCGGCGCGGCGCCGGTGCCGCCGCTAACGTGGCCGAATGGCAAGTCGGACCAGGCCCAGGCCAGTACGCGGGCGCCGTCGATGTGGCTGGGAGGTGTCATGGGGGGCGGTTTCCGCGTGAATGTCATGACGCCGATTGTAGCGCGCACGCCCAAACTGGCGCGACCGCTGGACAAATGCACAGTATTTTTAGCCATGCCGGTATAATCACGGCATGCAAAATCTTCTTCACAACCTCAATCCCGAACAATACGCTGCCGTCACCTTGCCGGCCCAGCATGCGCTGATCCTGGCGGGCGCCGGTTCGGGCAAGACCCGCGTGCTGACCACCCGCATCGCGTGGCTGATCCAGACCCAGCAGGTATCGCCGGCCGGCATCCTGGCCGTGACCTTTACCAACAAGGCCGCCAAGGAAATGCTCACGCGCCTGTCGGCCATGCTGCCAATCAACACGCGCGGCATGTGGATCGGCACCTTCCACGGCCTGTGCAACCGCCTGCTGCGCACGCACTACCGCGACGCGGCCTTGCCGCAGACCTTCCAGATCCTCGATTCGCAGGATCAGTTGTCGGTGATCAAGCGCTTGTTGAAGGCAAACAATATTGATGATGAGAAGTTCCCGCCGAAGACGGTGATGTATTTCATCAACAACGCCAAGGACCAGGGCTTGCGCGCCACGGATGTGGAAGCGTATGACGCGCACGAGCGCAAGATGGTCGAGCTGTACCAGCTGTATGACGACCAGTGCCAGCGCGAAGGCGTGGTCGATTTCGCGGAATTGCTGCTGCGCACGTACGAGTTGCTGAGCCGCAACCAGCCCTTGCGCGAGCACTACCAGGCGCGCTTCCGCCACATCCTGGTGGACGAGTTCCAGGATACGAATAACCTGCAATACAACTGGCTCAAATTGCTGGCCGGCCACGGCAGCCGCGATGGCGGCGCCCTGTTTGCCGTCGGCGACGACGACCAGAGCATCTACGCGTTCCGCGGCGCCAACGTGGGCAATATGAGCGCCTTCGAGCATGAATTCCAGGTGCAGAACTTGATCAAGCTCGAGCAGAATTACCGCTCGCACGGCCATATCCTCGACAGCGCCAACTTGTTGATCGCGAACAATAGCAAACGCCTGGGCAAGAACTTGCGCACGGACGCGGGCCATGGCGAGCAGGTGCGCGTGTACGAAGCCAGCTCCGACCTGCAGGAAGCGCAGTGGATCATCGAAGAGGCGAAGAGCCTGATTGCCGATGGCGCCTCGCGCAGCGAAATCGCCATTTTGTACCGCTCGAATGCGCAGTCGCGCGTGATCGAACATGCGCTGTTCTCGGCCGGCATGCCCTACCATGTGTATGGCGGCCAGCGCTACTTCCAGCGCGCCGAGGTCAAGCATGCGATTGCTTACCTGCAATTAATGGACAATCCGCACAACGATTCGGCCTTCTTGCGCGTGGTCAACTTCCCCACGCGCGGCATCGGCATGCGCTCGATCGAGCAATTGCAGGCCGCCTCCGAGCAGTACGGCATCTCGCTGTACGCGGCCGTGCCGTACGTGGCGGGCAAGGCGGGCAGCGTGCTGGCCGGCTTCGTCAAGCTGGTCGAAGGCGTGCGCTTCGAAACGCAGCAGCTGTCGCTGCCGGAAATGGTGCGCGTGGTGCTGGAAGCGAGTACCTTGCTCCAGCACTATCAGAATGAAAAGGAAGGCGCCGACCGCATCGAGAATCTGGAACAGATGGTCAGCGCGGCCAGCCAGTTCATTTCCGAGGAAGGCTTCGGCCAGGGCGCGCCCGCGCACCTGGGGCCTGCCGCCCAGGCGCAGTCGGGCGCGCCCGTCGTCAACCAGGATGGCATCGAGATCCTCGACGCCGACGCGCCGTTGCCGGCCGTGATGTCGCCGCTCTCCGCCTTCCTCTCGCACGCGTCGCTGGAAGCGGGCGACAACCAGGCGCAGGCGGGCCAGGATGCGCTGCAGATGATGACCGTGCATTCGGCCAAGGGCCTGGAATTCGACAATGTGTTCATTACCGGCCTGGAAGAGGGCCTGTTCCCGCACGAAAGCAGCTCGAAGGAAGACAACGGCGTGGAAGAGGAACGGCGCCTGATGTACGTGGCGATCACGCGCGCGCGCAAGCGCCTGTACATGAGTTTTTCGCAGACGCGCATGCTGCACGGCCAGACGCGTTACAACATGAAGTCGCGCTTCTTCGACGAATTGCCGGAGGAATCGCTGAAATGGCTGTCGCCGAAGGTGCAGGCGAACTGGTTCGGCAACCGCAAGTCGGCGTGGGACGAGGCGCCGCGCGTGGCCAGCCTGGGCTCGGACAATGCGATTGCGCAAAAGATCGCACAAAAAGCCACGGGCGGCGGCTGGCGCATCGGCGAATCCGTGGCGCACGCCAAGTTCGGCGAAGGCGTGATCGTCAATATCGAAGGCGGCGGCGGCAATGCGCGCGCGCAGATCAACTTCGGCCAGCATGGCATGAAGGTGCTCGACCTCGGTATCGCCAAGCTGGAACGACTGGGACGTTAACACCTAAGCAAACCTGCTGCGCGTCGCGATTTGCAGGCGCCGATGCTCACTGCCTCGGCGGCCCCGTGCCTGCGCACAGCTTCGCGTCTCGGCCACAACCCGCTGCCGCTCGCTACGGTTTTGTGCGATGTTACGGTAGCCAACGGTCATAAAAAAGGGCAGCCTGCGCAGGCTGCCCTTGTTGCATCTGGCCGGCGATCAATCGTTCGGCTTGTCCAGCGATACCGCCTTGCTCTCGTCGACGGGCACGCCGAAGATCTGGCGGTAGGCGGCGTAGAACGAGCAATGCATGATGACGGTCAGGATCATCGACAGCGGCATCATCAGCTGCACGGCCATCGGCGTGCGGCCGACGATCAGGAACAGCAGCTGGCTGGTGACGACGCTGATGGCGAACCAGGTGCTGGCGAACACGACGAAGGCCGACAGCGAGCGCCAGACGGCGAAAAAGCTGAAGAACAGCGCCTTGCCCAGGCCCGTTTGCTTCCAGTAGATCAGCGGCGCGGCAAAGCAGAAGGCCATGGCGGCCGGCACGTACAGGACGATGGTCGTCAGGATGGCCATGCCGACGTTCGATTCCCGGATGACGTCAGGCGACGTCTGCGGGTTCAGCTGGCCCGTGGCCAGCTGCCACAGCACGCCGCCGTCGACCAGGGTCGAGGCGCCGATGGCAACGATGGCTGTCAGGATGTACAGCACGCCCAGGCCCAGCAGCACGGGGAAGGCCGGCTTGCGGAAGCCCGAGATCAGCAGGCTGGGCAAGACGCGCTTGCCCAGGTCGATATTCAGGCAGCCTTGCACGAACGCGACGGAGAAGACGGGCACGAGGATGACGGGCAGCAACTGGCCGAGCAGGGGGACGATGCTGACGGCCAGCATGCAGAACATATAGCCGAGAAACAGCATCGACAGGCCGCCGGGTTGCTTGCGAAACAGGCCAAAGCCCTGTTTCACCCATTGCCAGCCTGTACTTGCAGGTAATTTTTCCATGTTTAAGACAGTTCCGGTGCGGGTGTGGTGATACGTTCGCGCAGAATGCGTTCGAAATGCGTGGGGTCGTGCGGGGTCAGCATTTCCGCTTCGCGCGGCTGGTAATAATCGTACAGGCGCGACAGCCAGAAGCGCAGCGCGGCGGCGCGCAGCATCGGTTGCCAAGCCGTGTGTTCCTCGGCCGTGAAGGGGCGCACGGCCTGGTAGGCGTCGAGCAGGGCGCGCACGCGCGCCGTATCGAGCACGCCCGTGTCGAGGTCGACGCACCAGTCGTTGACGGTGACGGCCACGTCGAACAGCCAGGTGTCGCAGCCGGCAAAGTAAAAGTCGAAAAAGCCCGTCAGTTGTTCGCCGTCAAACATGACGTTGTTACGGAACAAGTCGGCATGCACGGGACCGCGCGGGATGGCTTTATACGTGTCGCAGGCGGCAAACGCGTCCTGGAAGTGGATTTCCGCGCGCAGCAAATGCGCCCTGGCATCGTCGAGGTGCGGCAAGACCAGCGGCGTGGTGGCGTTCCACCAGTCCAGGCCGCGCAGATTCGGCTGCTGCAGGGGGAAATCCTGCGCCGCCACGTGCATCTTCGCCAGCATGGCGCCGACGGCCGCGCAATGCACGGCCTGTGGCGCCATCTGCGAGCTACCGTCGAGCTTGCTGACGATGGCGGCCGGCTTGCCTTGCAGGGCCGTCACCAGTGCGCCGTCGGCATTGGCGATCGGCGCCGGCACCAGCACGCCGCGGTCGGCCAGGTGGCGCATCAGCTGCAAATAAAACGGCAATTGCTCGAAACTCAGGTTTTCAAAGATCGTCAGCACATATTCGCCGCGCTCGGTGCTGAGGAAGAAATTGCTGTTTTCGATGCCGGAAGCGATCCCTTTGAGCGCCAGAGGCTTGCCGAGTGGAAATTGCGTGATCCACTGGCCGATATCGTCCAGGTGTAGCGCGGTAAAAACTGCCATGGGAAAAGGTCTGAGGTAAAAAAGTAAAAAAGCCGGCGGCCCCGCTTGTGGCCGGGGCCGGGCAATAAGATGGTGTCGGCTGGCCGCGCCGCTTATTTTGCCGGTGCGGGAGGCGCCGGCGCGTCAGCGGCTTCTTCGTCGCGTTGTTTCTGTTTTTTCTTGCCCAGGTCGAATTCCAGCACTTTCCATTGCGGGCCGCGCAAGGCGCCACCATTGGCCTGGTCGGCGCCGGCGGCCGGTTTCATGTAATACGTGCTGCCGCCCGTGGTGACCTTGACTTCGGACGTCACGCCCGCTTCGCGTTTCTCGGTAATCTGTTGTTTTGTTGCTGCTGGCGCTACGGTGATGGGCGCTTCGCCCATTTCCTCGATACGCTCCAGCTGTGGTGGCGCGTCGCTGGGCTTGGCCGGTGTCTGGGCGCTGGCAATGGCCGAGCATGCCAGCAGGGGCAGGGCGAGGAATGTCCAGAGTGTCGATGTACGCATCATGATGGGGTTCGCTTCCATGTGGTGGACTGCAGAAAATGCAGTGGTCATGCCGTCAATTTATCTATAGGGCATTGTAACAAACTGGTAAGCAATGCTGTTTACTTGCGCCGAAATAGGCCACAACGGCCGCCGCTGCGCCCGCACGGGCCCGCCGAGGTGGCAAAAACGGCAAGAATAGGGCGTGCGCGGCCCGGTGGCGCGGCCCTAAACTCTGCGATAATTGTGCGATATTCCACCGCCCGCCGCGATATCTTGCCGGCCGGCGCGGTTCACCTTATTTTATTGGCATTATGCAAAACACCCTGCTGTTAGTCGACGGTTCCAGTTACCTCTATCGCGCCTTCCATGCGCTGCCCGACCTGCGCAGCCCGGACGGTTATCCCACGGGCGCCATGCACGGCATGGTCAACATGCTGCGCCGCCTGCGCGCCGACTACCCGGCCGCCTATATCGCCTGCGTGTTCGATGCCAAGGGTAAAACTTTCCGCGATGACATGTATCCCGAGTACAAGGCCACGCGCGCCTCGATGCCGGACGACCTGCGCCTGCAGATCGAACCGATCCACGAAGCCGTGCGCGCCATGGGCTGGCCCATCCTGATGGTCGACGGCGTGGAAGCCGATGACGTCATCGGGACGCTGGCCGTGCAGGCGGCCGCCGCCGGCATGGACGTGGTGGTGTCGACGGGCGACAAGGACCTGGCGCAGCTGGTCAACAGCCAGGTGACCCTGATCAATACCATGAGCAATGAAAAGCTCGACGAAGCGGCCGTGCTGGCCAAGTTCGGCGTGCCGCCGAACCGCATCATCGATTATCTGTCGCTGATCGGCGATACCGTGGACAACGTGCCGGGCGTATCGAAATGCGGCCCGAAGACGGCCGTCAAATGGCTGACGCAGTACGACAGCCTGGAAGGCATCATGGACAACGCGGCCAAGGTGGGCGGCGCCGTGGGCGAAAACCTGCGCACGGCCCTGCCATGGCTGCCGCAGGCGCGCGCCTTGATCACCGTCAAGACCGATTGCGACCTGTCGGAGCACATGACGACGATCGCCGATTCGCTGGCGGCGAAACACGAAGACAAGGAAGCGCTGCTGGCCTTCTTCCAGCGCTACGGCTTCAAGGCCCTGCTGCGCGAACTGGGGGCGGCAGCGCCGCCGATGTCGCCTGTGGGCGCACCGGCAACGGCTGGCGCATCGACCGCGAACACGACGGGCGACATGTTTGCCGACGCCGCGCCAGCGCCTGCGGCCGAGTATGAAACCGTGCTGACGGATGCCCAGCTGGATCAATGGCTCGCCCTGATCGATGCGGCGCCCCTGACGGCCGTCGACACGGAAACCACGTCGCTCGAACCGATGACGGCGCAGATGGTCGGCATTTCCCTGTCCGTCGCCGAACACCGTGCCTGCTACATCCCGCTGGCGCACGATTACGCGGGCGCGCCCGAGCAGCTGACGCGCGAACACGTGCTGGCGAAACTGCGCCCGTGGCTGGAAGATGCCAGCAAGCCCAAGCTGGGGCAGAACCTGAAATACGACAGCCATATCTTCGCCAACCATGGCGTGACCCTGCGCGGCATCGCCCACGATACCCTGCTTGAATCGTATGTGTTCGAATCGCACAAGAAGCACGACATGGACAGCCTGGCCCTGCGCCACCTGAACTACACGACCATCCCGTTCGAGGAGGTGTGCGGCAAGGGCGCCAAGCAGATCACGTTCAACCAGGTGGAAGTGGAGCAGGCGGCGAGATACGCGGCCGAGGATGCCGACGTCACCTTGCGTTTGCACAATGCCATGTGGGGCAATGTGGCCAATGATGACAAGCTGACCTTCATCTATGAAAAGATCGAGATGCCGACGGCCGTGGTCTTGCAAAAGATCGAGCGCAACGGCGTGCTGATCGATGACGCATTGCTCAACATCCAGTCGGCCGAGCTGGCCGTGAAAATCCTCGAGCTGGAAAAGAAGGCGTATGAACTGGCCGAGCAGCCGTTCAACCTGGGCTCGCCCAAGCAGATCGGCGAAATCTTCTTCGAGAAATTGAAGCTGCCGGTGGTCAAGAAAACCCCGACGGGCGCGCCATCGACGGACGAGGAAGTGCTGCAAAAGCTGGCCGAGGATTATCCGCTGCCGAAAGTGCTGCTCGAATACCGCGGCATGGCCAAGCTGAAGTCGACCTACACGGATAAATTGCCGAAGATGATCAACGTCACGACGGGCAGGGTGCACACGAACTATGCGCAAGCCGTGGCCGTGACGGGGCGGCTGGCGTCGAACGACCCGAACCTGCAGAATATTCCCATCCGCAGCGCGGAAGGCCGCCGCATCCGCGAAGCGTTCATCGCGCCGCCCGGCAGCCACATCGTCTCGGCCGACTATTCGCAGATCGAATTGCGCATCATGGCGCATATCTCGGGCGATGAAGCCATGCTGCGCGCGTTTGCCGACGGCATCGATATCCACCGCGCCACGGCAGCCGAGATCTTCGGTGTGCCGGCCGCGGAAGTGCAGAGCGAACAGCGCCGCTACGCCAAGGTCATCAACTTTGGCTTGATCTACGGCATGAGCGCGTTTGGCCTGGCCGGCAACCTGGGCGTGGACCGCACGGCCGCGCAAAGCTATATCGACCGCTACTTTGCCCGTTTTTCCGGCGTGAAACAGTATATGGAAGACACGCGCCAGCAGGCGAAGGCGCGCGGCTACGTGGAAACCGTGTTCGGCCGCCGTTTGTGGTTGCCGGAAATTAATTCGCCGAACGGCCCGCGCCGCCAGGGCGCGGAACGGGCGGCGATCAACGCGCCCATGCAGGGCACGGCTGCCGACCTGATCAAGCTGGCCATGATCGCCGTGCAGGGCTGGCTGGAAACGGATGGCTTGCAGACGAAGATGATCATGCAGGTGCACGATGAACTGGTGCTGGAAGTGCCGGATGCCGAGCTGGAACTGGTCAAGCGCAGGCTGCCGGAACTGATGGCCGGCGTGGCTGAACTGAAAGTGCCGCTGACGGCCGAAGTGGGCATAGGTAAAAACTGGGACGAAGCGCATTAATTTCTTAAACACACACTTCAGGAGAAACGCATGAGCGACATGATCACCGATTGTGATAGTTTGCTGGGCCAGAGCAGCTTGTCCGGGCCCGATGGCCGGCGTGGTTTCCTGAAGGTGGCGCTGGGAACGGGCTTTGCCCTGGCCGTGCTGCCGGTGGCGGCGCAAAACGTCATCAAGACCGATACCGCCGGGCTGGTGACGACCACCGTCACGGTGATGGTCGATGGCCAGGCCGTGCCCGTGTATGCGGCCCAGCCGGAAGGACAGACGGGTTTGCCCGTGGTGCTCGTGATATCCGAAATCTTTGGCGTGCATGAGCATATCGCCGACATGGCGCGCCGCTTCGCCAAGCAGGGCTATCTGGCGCTGGCGCCCGACCTGTTCGTGCGCCAGGGCGATCCTACCAAGGTCGGCAGCATCCCGGAGTTAATGAAGGGCATCATCGCCAAGACGCCGGATGCGCAGGTGATGGCGGACCTCGATGCAGTTGTTGCGTGGGCGAAACAGAATGGCGGCGACACGGGCCGCCTGGGCATCACCGGTTTTTGCTGGGGCGGGCGCATCACGTGGCTGTACGCGGCACACAATCCGGCCGTCAAGGCGGGCGTGGCCTGGTATGGCCGCCTGGTGGGCGAGCCCACTGCCTTGCAGCCGACGAATCCCATCGATATCGCCGCCACCCTGAAGGTCCCCGTGCTGGGCTTGTACGGCGGCAAGGATACGGGCATCACGCAGGAATCCATCGGCAAGATGGAGGAAGCGCTGGCCAAGAGCGGCAACCAGTCGGAATTCGTCGTGTATCCGGATGCGGGCCACGCCTTCAACGCCGATTACCGCCCCAGCTATGTGGCGGCCGATGCGAAGGATGGCTATGCGCGCTGCCTGGCCTGGTTCAAGAGCCATGGCGTGGCATGAGGACGTCTGACTGATCCCGCTGCCGCTTGCGGGCGGCGATGCTCGCCGTCTCGGCGGCTACTCGTGCAGGGCGGCTTTTCGGCCACGATTCACTGCCGCTCGCGACGGTGTTATGCGGCGTCGGAAGCATGGCAAGAGTTAATTTTTCCAGAAATTGACGCGAAAGGCGCACCGGGCTGTAAAATGCCCGGTTCGCGTCAATGCAGTACAATTGCATCTTCAACGCGCCACGCCGCCGCCAAGCGCGACAAGAATTAAATAATAAGCAATAGTCATCAGGCCAGACGCCAGCACAGCGGGCGCCAGTGACCCGGCGCCATTTTGAGGTAAGAAAATCATCGATCCCGTCCTTTTATCCATTTTGCTCGCGACCACGATCGCGGGCGTGTTGAGCATTACCGCGGCGGCGATCTTTTCGTTTGCATTCCTGTCCAAGGTGGTCGAGCGCATGGTCAGCTTGTCCGTCGGCATCATGTTGTCGACGTCCTTGCTGCACGCCTTGCCGGAAGCGTTCGAGTCCCAGGCGGATCCGCGCAGCCTGTTCGCCACCTTGCTGGCAGGCTTGCTGGCCTTTTTCATGCTGGAAAAGTTCGCCATTTTGCGCCATTCGCACCACCACGAGGGCGACGGCCACCACCATGCGCACGGCCACGACAAGCACGAGGCGGGCAAGGCCGGCTGGATGATCCTCGTCGGCGACGGCATGCACAACTTTACGGACGGCATCCTGATCGCCGCCGCCTTCCTGGCCGACCCGAAGCTGGGCCTGGTGACGGGCCTGGCCATCATCGCGCATGAAATTCCGCAGGAAATCGGCGATTTCATCGTGCTGCTGAACGCCGGCTTCTCGCGCCTGCGCGCCTATGTCTTCAATTTGCTGTGCAGCATGATGGCCGTGGCGGGCGGCTTGCTCGGCTATTTCACCCTGGACCGCGCCAGCAATTTGATCCCCTACGTGCTCGTGTTCGCCTCGTCCGGCTTCATCTATATCGCCTTGAGCGACCTGATGCCGCAGATGCAGCGCCGCGCCACCTTGCGCGAAACCATCCCGCAAGTGCTGCTGATCGCGCTGGGCGTGTGCATCGTGCTGTTCCTGACGCGGCACAAGCACGGCGGTTGATGCGCCGGCGCGTCGCGTGTAGTATGGCCTTTCTGACTAATTCAAAGCGAAAGGAGGAAAATATGGAAATTTTTGTGCTCGTCCTATGGGATGTGCGTTCTTTAAGCACATTTAGCCGCTCTTGCCCACGTTCTATCGCGCTGCGATAACCTGGCCAGAGCAAAGTTACCCTCCTCTACGAGTCCTTTCCTGGTACTCCGTTGTCGTTAGCGCTCCTGTTAACGCGGATGCTTGCATCCCGAACAAAGACAAGAGCCATGACTACCCTTATCTCTACACTCGCCTTGCAGCTGGATACCCACGACGGTTTCCTGTTCCACGAACTCGCCTTTACCTTGCGCCAGGGCGACCGCATCGGCCTGATCGGCCACAATGGCTGCGGCAAATCCACCTTGCTGGGATTGCTCAGCGGCACGTGCGAAGCGAGCTCCGGCAGCATCCATTTCGCGCGCGCCTGCCGCTTGCAGCACGTGGAACAGCACTTGCCGGCGGCATTGGCCAGCCTGAGCCTGTACGACGCCTTGCTGGCGCCCGTGCTCGATCAGCCTGAACTGCATTGGCGCGTCGACAGCCTGCTGGCCGAACTGGGTTTCGACCTTGATACGGCGCAAGTGCCCGTGCACTCGCTGTCCGGCGGCCAGCACACGCGATTGCTGCTGGGGCGCGCCCTGCTGCAGGAACCGAACGTGCTGCTGCTCGACGAGCCGAGCAATCACCTGGACTTGCCGTCGCTGCTGTGGCTGGAGCAATTCCTGTTGCGGTGGCGCGGCGCCTTCATCCTCGTCTCGCACGACCAGCGCCTGCTCGACAACGTGACCACGCGCAGCTGGATCCTGCGCGACAGCCGCCTCTACGATTTCGACTTGCCGTGCGGCCCCGCGCTGGCGGCTCTGGCCGAGGCGGATATTGCCGCCGCCGCCCGCCATGCGGCCGAACAGAAGGAAATCGACCGCCTGTCGGCCAGCAGCGCCCGCCTGGCCCTGTGGGGCCGCACCTACGACAATGAAGACCTGGCGCGCAAGGCCAAGACCATGCAGCGGCGCGTCGACAAGCTGAAGGAGGTGCAATCGTTCGTCAGCGAGGGCGCGCCCTGGCGCCTCAGCTTGCGCGGCAAGGCGCTGGCGGCCGACCAGCTGCTGGCCCTCGACGGGCTGGACGTGCGCGCCGTGCCGGCCTCTCCCGTGTTGTTCCACGTCGGCCAGCTGTGGCTGAAACCGGGCGACCGGGTCGCCTTGCTGGGCGCCAATGGCAGCGGCAAGTCGTCGTTGCTGCGCCTGTGCTGGCAGGCGATTCAGGCGCAGCAGGAACGCAGCGATTTGCGCTACCACAAGGCGGCAAACATCGGCTATTACGATCAGTCGCTCCGGCAGCTGGCCGACGATGCGGATTTGTCCGACGCCCTGTATCCGTTCGCCGTGCAAAACGAAGCTGCGCGCAGCCAGGTGGCGCGCAAACAGGCGTTAATCTCGGCCGGTTTCCCGTATGCGCGCCATGGCCAGACGGTGGCCACCCTGAGCGGCGGCGAGCGGGCGCGGCTGCTGTTCCTGGGCCTGTCGCTGGCCAGTTATCACCTGCTGCTGCTGGACGAGCCCAGCAACCACCTGGACATGCAAGGCAAGGCGGAACTGGGCCTGGCCTTGCAGGGATTCGAAGGCGGCTGCCTGCTGGTGTCGCACGACCGCGACCTGATCGAGACGGCGTGCAACCGTTACTGGGTGGTGGCCGATGGCGGACTGGAAGAGTGGCTTGACGCGGCCAGCGCGTATGCGCGCCTGAGCCTGGGGGATGGGCAGGCGCCGGCGGCCGCGCCGCGCGTGGAAACGGCTGCGCTGGCGCCAGCGCAAACGGATGTCGACCTGCAGCTGGAACGCTTGTGCGAACTCGAGCAATTGCTGGCCGAGGACCTGGCCCGCAAGCCGCGCCATCAGAAGCCGGCCAGCCAGCAGGCGTGGCTGGCGGAGCTGGAACGGCTGAACCAGGCGCTGGGGATAACATCCTAGTTATCCACGGGTGAAAAAATGGCGGACCACCGGGTCCGCCATTTTTTTAACTGCCGGTCGCCACGGGCCGCGCCGGGTCGGCGCACCATTCGCTCCATGAACCGGGATACAGGGCTGCGCCAGTCAGTCCCGCCACTTCCAGCGCCAGCAGGTTGTGGCAAGCCGTCACGCCCGAGCCGCATTGCATGATGGCCGCTTGCGGCGCATCAAACAGGGCGCTGAAATCGCGTTGCAGTGCCTCGGCCCCCTTGAAACGGCCATCGGCCTGCAGGTTATCCTTGAAGAAACGGTTTTTCGCGCCGGGGATGTGGCCGCCCACGGGGTCGATGGTTTCATTTTCGCCGCGATAACGGTCGGGCGCGCGCGCGTCGATGACGGTCAGCGCCTGCGTGTCCAGGTTGGCGATGACGTCCTGCACGGTGACCGTGCGCGTGAGGCTGGCTTTTTCCATCAGCTTGCCGGCAGGGCGGGGCGCCACGGGCGTAACCAGCGGCAAGCCTTGCGCCTGCCATGTGGCCAGGCCGCCGTCGAGCACGGCGACGGCCGGATGGCCGACCCAGCGCAGCAGCCACCACAGGCGGGCGGCGAACATGCCACCCTGGCCGTCGTAGGCCACCACTTGCGTGTCGTCATGGATGCCCCAGCCGCGCAGGCTGGCCAGCAAGGCGTTGCGGTCGGGCAGGGGATGGCGGCCCGTAAAGTCCACGCCGCGCGCCGTCTTCGGGCCGGACAGGGCCGTGTCGATGTCGGCAAACTGCGCGTTCTGGATGTGGCCGGCGGCAAACGCATCGCTGCCGGCCGTGGGGTTGAGCAAGTCGTGGCGGCAATCGAGGATGACCCAGTGGCTGTCATTCACGTGGCTGGCCAGTTCGCTGGCCTGGATCAAGGTGGTGTACATCAGGAACGCTCCTTTACACTTCGCTGGCGATGGGATCCGTGCGCGCGATGGCGGCGCCACGGGCCGTGTTGCGGGTATTGTAATAGGTTGCCGCGATGCCCGAGGCCAGGATGACGCCGATGCCGAGCCAGCCGTGCCAGTCGAACAGGTCGCCAAAGATCACCACGCCCCAGAAGCTGGAAAAGACGATGCCCGTGTATTGCAAATTGGCAACAACGAGGGTCTTGCCCAGGCGGTAGGCGCGCGTCATGGCCATCTGCGCCATGGTGGCGCACAGGCCGATGGCGGCCAGCAAGCCGATGCCGTAGCCGCTCGTGTGCGCGTGCCAGACGACGGGGCCGCCGCCGGCGCTGGCCACATGGCCGATTACGCCGGCGAGGAAATTGACGATGGAGAAATAAAACACGACCCGGTATTCGGGTTCGCCCAGCAGGCCCAGCTTGCGCACCTGCAGGTAGGCGAGGGCCGACAGCATGCCGGAAATCAGGGCCGTGACGGCGCCGCCCACCTGGTCCGTTTCGAACACGGGCTGCAGCAGCAGGGTCACGCCGACAAAGCTCATGGCGATGGCCGCCACCAGCGGCCACTCGACCTGTTTCATGCCTTTCCACCAGCCGCCGGCCAGCAGGATCACGGCGATCCAGATGGGGGCCATGTAGTTCAGGGTCATGGCCGTGGCCAGCGGCAGGATGGCGATCGCATAAAACCACAGCCACAGGGCCACCACGCCCACCACGCCGCGCCACAGATGCTGGCCCGGCATCGTGGTCTTGAAGCTGCCGCCCTGGTACACGATGGTGCAGCCCATGACGGTCATGCCGATGATGCCGCGGTACATGACGATTTCGGACGTCGAATACATCTCCGACGCCAGCTTGACGCACACGCCCATGATGGCGAACATAAAACTTGCAAACAGCATCCAAAGAGATTGCATTGTGGCCTTTCACCTGAGCAAACCTGCTGCGCGTCGCGGGGCGCGGCCTGCGATGCGCGCCGTACCAAAGTACAGCTGCGCTTCTTGGCCACGCCGCGCTGCCGCTCGCTGCGGTTCTGTCAGGTGTTGTAAGTGTAGAGTGAAACGAAAGAAGGGCCGCATTATGCGGCCCCTCTACTAAGATTACAGTTCGATATTGCTGCGGTACCACTCGTGGAAGTGTTGCATGCCGTCTTCCATCGGCGACTGGTAAGGACCCACTTCGCTCACGCCGCGCGCCATCAGGGCCTTGCGGCCCGCATCCATGCGCTGGGCGATTTCATCGTCCTCGACGCAGGTTTCCATGTAGGCGGCCCGTTCCGCCTCGACGAGTTCGCGCTCGAACAGCACGATTTCTTCGGGGTAATAGAACTCGACCACGTTGCGCGTCTTTTGCGGACCATCGGGCCACAGGGTCGAGACGATCAGCACGTGCGGATACCATTCGACCATGATGTTCGGATACAGGGTCAGCCAGATGGCGCCATACGGCGGCGGTTCGCCGCCGCGGAATTGCAGCACCTGCTCCTGCCACTTCTTGTAGGTCGGCGAACCGGCCTGCTGCAGGCCGCGGTGCACGCCCACCGTCTGCACGCTGTAATCCTTGCCGAATTCCCAGCGCAGGTCGTCGCAGCTGACGAAGCTGCCCAGGCCAGGGTGGAACGGCTCGACGTGGTAATCCTCGAGGTAGACTTCGATGAAGGTCTTCCAGTTGTAGTCGCACTCGTGGATTTCCACATGGTCGAACATATAGCCGGAAAAATCGAGGTCTTTCGAGACGGACAAATCTTTCAATTTTTCCATCACGTTGTAGCCGTTTTGCTCGAACAGCAAGCCATTCCAGCTTTGCAGCGGCGTTTTCGACAGGTTCAGGCACGGCGTCTCGGGGAAATGCGGCGCGCCGATCAGTTCACCCTTGAGGTCGTAGGTCCAGCGGTGCAGCGGGCAAACGATATGATTGGCATTGCCGCGGCCGTTGAACATCAGCGCCTGCCGGTGGCGGCACACGTTGGACAGCACTTCGATGCCATTGGCGTTGCGCACGAGCATGCGCCCTTCGTTCTCAGACGCCAGGGTCGCAAAATCGCCGGTTTCCGGCACCATCAGCGCATGCCCGACATAGCGCGGGCCGGCTTGGAACAATTGCTGCATTTCACGCTGCAACAGCGTTTCGTCAAAATAGACGTGGACCGGAAGTTGCGCGTTTGAACGCGCCAGCTTGGCGTGAGTAGCCAGATCGGACATCCCAACCCCCCATAAATGTACAACGGTCAGCAGTGCCCCAGGCCATTCCCTGGGCAACCGCTACAGAGAGAAAGAATCCGCAAAGACCTGAATTCAAATTTGTTGAAACGGTATTTCGGACAGAACCGGCGATTATAGCGCGGATCGGCCTCGGCATTGCCAAACCTCCCGGCAAATTGGGCACTTTAATGAGAAACGTTGTCATTTACCGTGCAATTTCCGGTGGAGGGAGGCGATTGCGCTAAAATCCACTGATATGCTGGCAACGTCTTCCCCTTTGAACACGCCGATTGCGCTTTAGTTTTCACTTAATAGTGTGGTTTGTTCTAAAATAACGCTTCTATGCTGGCCGGGAGTCCCCGGCGTCTCCCTACAAGCCCCTCGTGCCACGAAGAGATCTGAGTCTATGTCGAAGAAATTAACTGCCGCTGCCGCAGCGCCGGCCTCGTTTGAAGAGGCAATGGCGGAACTGGCGCAGCTGGTAACGCAAATGGAAGCGGGCCAGTTGCCGCTGGAAGCATCGGTCGCGGCGTATCAGCGCGGCTCGGAACTGGTCAAGTATTGCGCGGCCCAGCTCGACGGCGTCGAAGCGCAGGTGAAAGTGCTCGAAGGCGACATGCTGAAACCGTTCGTGGATGCCGGCGAGGCCGCCCAATGACGGCCAGCGTACAACAAGGCAACATCGGCGTCACCTTCGGCGACTGGATGCAAGCCACCCAGTCCGGCGTGGAGCGCCGGCTCGAGCAGTTCCTGCCGGCGGCCGACGTGGTGCCGCACAAGCTGCACGCGGCCATGCGCTATGCGCTGCTGGGCGGCGGCAAGCGCGTGCGCCCGCTGCTGGTGATGGCTGCAGGCGAACTGTTCGACGCCGATCAAGACACCCTCGCGCGCGCCGCGTGTGCGCTGGAAATGATTCACGTGTATTCGCTCGTGCATGACGACATGCCGTGCATGGATGACGACGCCTTGCGTCGTGGCAAGCCTACCGTGCACATCGCCTACGACGAGGCGACGGCCCTGCTGGTGGGCGACGCGCTGCAATCGCAAGCGTTCATGCTGCTGGCCGACGGCGCGGCCATTCCGCCGGCGCGGCAAATGGCCATGATCAAGCTGCTGGCGCACGCGTCAGGTTCGGCCGGCATGTGCGGCGGCCAGGCGATCGACCTCGACAGCGTTGGCCTGGCCTTGACCTTGCCGCAGCTGGAACAGATGCATCAGTTGAAGACGGGCGCCCTGCTGCGCGCGGCCGTGATCCTCGGCGCGCTGGCGGGCAAGGACCTGGCGGCGGACGAGATGACGGCGCTGAACGCCTATGCGCGCGCCGTCGGGCTGGCTTTCCAGGTGGTCGACGACGTGCTCGACGCGACGGCCGATTCGGCCACCCTGGGCAAGACGGCAGGCAAGGATGCGGCGGCCAACAAGCCCACCTACGTATCGATCCTGGGACTGGAACCTTCCAGGGCCCTGGCAGAACAATTGCGGTGCGACGCCCATGCGGCGCTGGCGCCATTCGGGGACAAGGCACGCCGTTTGCGCGAGCTGGCGGACCTGGTCGTGCAGCGGAAGGCATAAATGAAACTGTTAGAAACCATCAATGAACCGGCGCAAGTGCGCAAGCTGGCACGCTCGCAACTGGTGCCGCTGGCGCAGGAACTGCGCAGCTTCCTGCTCGATTCCGTCTCCAAGACGGGCGGCCATCTGTCGTCCAACCTGGGCACCGTCGAGCTGACCGTCGCCCTGCATTACGTGTTCAACACGCCGCACGACCGCATCGTGTGGGACGTGGGCCACCAGACCTATACGCACAAGATCCTCACGGGCCGCCGCGACCGCATGCACACCTTGCGCCAGAAGGACGGCATTTCCGGCTTCCCGAAACGCGACGAGAGCGAATACGACACCTTCGGCACGGCCCACTCGTCGACGTCGATCTCGGCCGCGCTGGGCATGGCGCAGGCGGCCAAGATCAAGGGCGACCCGCTGCACGCGATCGCCGTGATCGGCGACGGTTCGATGACGGCCGGCATGGCCTTCGAGGCGATGAACAATGCGGGCGTGCAGGAAGACGTCAACCTGCTGGTGATCCTGAACGACAACGACATGTCGATCTCGCCGCCCGTGGGCGCCCTGAACCGCCACCTGGCGCGACTGATGTCGGGCCAGTTCTATGCGGCGGCGAAAAATGTCGGCAAGTCCGTGTTGCCCGGCCCCGTGCTGGAACTGGCGAAGCGCTTCGAGGAGCATGCCAAGGGCATGGTCGTGCCCGCCACCATGTTCGAGGAATTCGGTTTCAACTATATCGGCCCCATCGACGGCCACGACCTCGATTCGCTGATCCCGACCTTGCAAAATATCAAGCAATTGAAGGGCCCGCAATTCCTGCACGTGGTGACCAAGAAGGGCCAGGGCTACAAGCTGGCCGAGGCGGAGCCGATCTTGTACCACGGCACGGGCAAGTTCAACCCGGCCGAAGGCATCAAGCCGGCCACGGCGCCGGCCAAGATGACGTACACGGAAGTGTTCGGCAACTGGCTGTGCGACATGGCCGCGCACGACAAGCGCCTGGTGGGCATCACGCCGGCCATGCGCGAAGGCTCGGGCATGGTCAAGTTCGAACAGCAATATCCGAACCGCTACTTCGATGTCGGCATCGCCGAGCAGCATTCCGTGACCTTTGGCGCGGGCCTGGCCTGCGAAGGCTTGAAGCCCGTCGTCGCCATCTATTCGACCTTCCTGCAGCGCGCCTACGATCAGCTGATCCACGACGTCGCCCTGCAAAACCTGGACGTGACGTTCGCGCTGGACCGCGCCGGCCTCGTGGGCGCCGACGGCGCCACGCATGCGGGCAACTATGACATGGCGTTTTTGCGCTGCATCCCGAACATGGTCATCATGGCCGCGTCCGACGAAAACGAATGCCGGCAAATGCTGACGACCGGTTACCACTATCCTGGCCCGGCAGCGATCCGCTATCCGCGCGGCGCCGGCGCCGGCGCGGCCATCGTGCCGGAACTGACCAGCATCGAGATCGGCAAGGGCGAGATCAAGCGCCCGGGCAAGCGCATCGCCATCCTCGCTTTCGGCTCGATGGTGGCGCCGAGCGTGGCGGCGGGCGAGAAGCTCGACGCGACGGTGGCCAACATGCGTTTCGTCAAGCCGCTCGACGTGGCGCTGGTGAAACAGCTTGCCGCCGAACACGATTACCTGGTGACGGTGGAAGAGGGCTGCATCATGGGCGGCGCCGGTTCGGCCGTGGCCGAGGCGCTGGCCGCCGAAGGCATCGTCAAGCCTATCCTCATGCTGGGCTTGCCCGATACCTTCATCGACCATGGCGATCCCGTGCAGCTGCTGAAAAGCGTGGGCCTGGACGCCGCCGGCATCGCCGCGTCGGTCGAGCAGCGTTTCCCCGCGGCCGGGCCGCGCCTGGCGATGGTCAGCTAAGACGCACAGGCAAGAGAGAAGCGGCACTGCGGTGCCGCTTTTTCTTCGCCTGCTGGAATTTTACGCTGCACTGCAACATTTTTCGTCCGGGAATGCTACGATGACGCTTTGATACCTTTCAAAGCCGATCTTGCATTTCAGGAAACTCCACCGCCGTACGCGCATGCTGGCAAGCCGCTGGCTGACGGGCTTGCACGCCTACACGGACAAGCTGGCGCAGCGCCGCCCCCTGTGGATGGTCACCCTGGCCATCGACGAAACCAATCTGTCCGAGGGCCTGCGGGCCGCGTGCGCCTCGAGCGCCATGTTGCTGCTGGGCTTGTTGTTCGACCATCCCGATTTTTCCTGGGCCGCCATCGGCGCCTTCTGGACCTGCCTGGCCGACGCGGCCGGCACGCGCCGCATGCGCTTCGTCTCGATGCTGGGCTTCGGCCTGCTGTCCACGGTGGCCGGCGGCCTGACGGCGCTGGCGGCCGGCCATGGCCTGGCGACGGCCGCCATCGCCGTGCTGCTGTTTTCCTGGGCCGGCGCGCTGGCGCGCATCTGGGGCGCGGCCACGGCGCAGGTGGCGATCCTGGCGGCCACGGCCTGTGTCGTGATGGTCACGCATCCGCTCGAATCGATGACGCAAAGCGCGCCTTTCCTCGGCCTCTACATGGTCGGCTGCCTGTTTGCCACCGTGCTCAGTTTTACGGTCTGGCGCATCCACCCGTTCGGCCCCAGCAGGCGCGCCATCCGCGCCGCATATTCGCGCCTGGCCAGCATCGCGCGCGACAATGCGCGCTTCCTCGAAGCTGACGCCGCGCAGGCGGACGTTGCCGCGCATGGCGCCAGCTACCGCTCGCAGGCGCGCGCCGCGCTGGAAGCGGCGCGCGTGGCGCTGGCCGCCGTGCCGCCATCGCGCGCCGGCCGCAGCGCCCTGTACGACAACCTGCTGCTGGCCCTCAGCGACGCCGAGCGCATCTTCGCCTACCTGATCGCCGTCACGCATACCTGCGAGCGCGAGCAGCAGCGGCTGCGCCAGGACCCGCGCGCGCGGCGCAGCCTGGAAGTGATGGCCGTGCTGCTGCGCCGCCTGGGGCAGGCCGTGCAGCGCCGGCCGGAAACGCCGCCGCTGGACTTGCAGCGCCGCCTGGCCGCCTGCGGACGGCGCCTGGAAGCGGCGCTGGGCGCCTTGCTGCCGCTGCGCCTGAACGTGGAATTCATGGAACTGGGCATGCCGCGCGCGAGGCAGCTGCCGTGGCGCGAAGCGGCTTTCCTGGCCTTGGGGCAGGCGTGGCAGACGCTGAAAGTCAACGCCACGCCGCAGTCGCTGAGCTGGCGCCACGCGGCGCGCGTGTCGCTGGCGACGACGGCCGGCTTCCTGCTGGTCGAAGCCTTGCACATCCCGTTCGGCTACTGGGCCACCATGGCGACCTTGCTGATACTGCAGCCGTCCGTGTCGACCACCTGGCCGCGCGGCATCGAGCGGGTGGCGGGCAGCGTGCTGGGCGCCGTGCTGGCCGTGCTGATCGGCCTGGCCGTGCACACGCCGCTGGCCATCTCGCTGGTGGTGTTTCCCCTGATCGTCGCCACCATGGCCTTGCGCCGCGTCAGCTACAGCCTGCACGTGCTGTTCATGACGCCCGCCTTCGTGCTGGTGGCCGACTATGCGGCGCCGGCCAGCGAGATGGTGTATGCCATGAGCCGCCTGGGCAACAATGTGCTTGGCTGCGTGCTGGCCCTGCTGGCCACGTTCTTCCTGTGGCCCGACCGCGAAGCGGACGACCTGGACCAGCGCCTGGCGAAAGCCGTGTCGGCCAATTTGAAATACCTGCTGGCCGTGCTGGCGGCGGGCGGGCGGTGGGATAGCGCGATCGCGCGCCTGCGCCGTGAGGCGGGACTGGCCAGCAACAACGCCGAGCAAGTGCTGCAGCGCCTGCGCATCGAGCGCCGCCTGGACCGCAGTAGCGGCGTGGGCCTGGCGGCCCTGCGCACCTTGCCGCTGCTGCGCCGCGTGGCGGGCAGCACGGCGCGCATCAGCCTGAGTCCCCAGGCCGAGCCGGCCATGCCCGAGTTGCAGCAGTGGATCACCGCCGTCAGCGCGGAGATCGATGCCTTGCTGCGCGGCGAGGCGGACGTTCCCGCACCCGCTCCCTGCGGCGGCCACGGCTTGACGGCCTTGCAGGCCGATGCCGTGGCGCAGGTGCAATTGCTGCGGGGATTATTGCGCGAACACCTGCATGCACAGCTGCAGTCCGGCGAGGTGGCACCAGCCGCATGACGGCGGCGAGGCCGTGGTGTAGATGCAACAAGATGGCAAGAAATTTTTACGCACGTCAAAAAAACGGCGAAGTCTTGATTTTCGAGCATTGCAACAGTAAATGCTAATCGTTATCATTTGCAATTGGCGGCATGAGAAGGCGACACTGGCAGCGCGGGTGAAGGACGGCATCATGAGACTGCCCCTTTCCCATCCGCAGTTGCAAGGTTTTCATGTCTTCCATTCTTACCCTGCGCCAGTCCGTACTGGCCATCGGCCTGGCCTTTGGCGCCAGCGCCGCCACTCCCTTCGCCGCCGCAGCCGACACCGACGAACCCGCACCGCAAGTGCTGCCCGAAGTGCGCCTGCAGGCCGAGCGGGAGTCCGTGGGCGAACAGCGCCTGGACAAGCGCCAGATCGAGGCCATGAATGGCATCGACGGCAATATCACCAGCTTGCTGCGCATCAATCCCAGCGTGCAGTTCGATAACAAGCAGCAAGCGTCCGCCACCCAGGGCGAGCTGGCGCCGGCCGATATCAGCATCAACGGCGCCAAGTTCTACGACAATCTGTACCAGATGGACGGCATGTCGCTCAACAACGATATCGGCCCGAACAGCAGCAATCCCGCCAGCAATGCCACGCCGCCGTCGGCCAGCCAGGGCTTTGCCGTCGACACCAGCCTGCTGTGCGACGTGACGGTGCTCGATTCGAACATCGGCGCCGAATATGGCCGCTTCAAGGGCGGCGTGGTGAAGGCCAATACCTGCGCGCCCACGCGCAAGCTGGCCGGGCAAGTGTCCGTGGAAAGCACGCGCTCGGCGTGGATGCAATACAAGCTCAGCGACAGCCAGCGGGAAAGCGCCGCCAATTCGGCCACGGCCGATCTGCAGCCGGCGTTCGAGAAATGGACCTACCGCGCCGCGCTGCAGGGCAAGGTGACGGAAAATTTCAGCCTGATCGGCAGCTTCATCCGCAAGACGTCGGAGATTCCCCTAAATGGCTACGGCAATGGCTTGCAGAGCGCAAGCGATGCCAACCGCAAGGTGCAAAAGCGTGGCAGCGACAACGCCTTCGTGCGCGGCTTCTGGACCATCACGCCCGGTGTGCTGGCCGATTTTTCCCTCATGCATGCGCCATCCGAGGGCGATTATTTCATCGCCAACACCAGGAACAGCAGCTATCACCTGAAGAGCGGCGGCAATGGCATCAACCTGGGCCTGACGCATCCCGTGGGGTGGCTGGGCAATGCCACGGCGGAACACCGCTTGAGCTGGAGCAAGATGGACAGTTCGCGCGACGCCGATGCCACCGTGTGGAAGGCGTGGCGCTACTCGAGCGACAAGAACTGGGGCGTCAAGACGGGCACGGGCGCGACGGGCTGGGCCAGCAATGAAGGCGGCTACGGCGACATCGACCAGGAACAGGAAAGCGCCCAGTACCAGGGCAAGCTGAAGTGGGAGCCGCTCGCCTTGCTGGGCATGTCGCATACTTTCCAGGCCGGCCTGGAACTGGGCACGCAGCGTTCGCGTTACCAGCGCAACACCACCTATGAGCAATACACGGCATCGGCCAACACCACCACTTGCAATATGCTGGGCGGCGGCGTCGATACGCAGTACTGCTCGCTGGCGACGCCATGGAATGCGGCGTCGAACGTGCGCGGCCAGTATCTGGCATCGCGCATCATTTTTTACGCGGGCGGCTATGAACTGAGCAACAAGACGCGCGGCGCCTTCCTGCAGGATGACGTCAAGGCGGGCGATGTGCGCGTGCGCCTGGGCATGCGCTACGATACGGACGACCTGTCGCCGAAGTCCACCGTCGCGCCGCGCCTGTCCGCGTTCTGGGATGTGGCGGGCAAGGGCACGACGCAGGTCGAACTGGGCGCCAACCGCTACTATGGCCGCAATTTCTTCAACTTCTATGCCCAGTCGAAACGCCTGGCACTGCAGACCTCGCCTCAAACGCGTACCTTGTCGGGCGGCTTGCTGAAGGACTGGGCCGCGCCCGTCATGGCCAGCAACTGGAGCTGGCTCAAGCTCGGCGACATGAAGGTGCCGTACACGGATGAAAAACTGCTGGGCATCAGCCAGCAATGGGGCGGCGTGAAATGGAGCGCCAAGCGCGTGCTGCGCGAAGGCCGCGACGAGATGGTGTATCACGTGGTGTCGGCCGCCAATTTCTATTGGGATAACGTGGGCCGCAGCGACAGCAAGGTGTGGACCCTGTCCGCCGAGACCATGCGCCCGCTGCGCTGGGGCGGCAGCGCCACGCAAGTGCAGTTCGGCTATGACCGCACGCGCACCACCAGCACGCATGCCACTTACGATGACTCGCTGAGCGACCTGACGAACGAACTGGATAAATTCATCTATTACCAGGGCAAGTTCGTGCGCTGGGCGGACCGCCCGGCCAACAATTACAACCGGCCCTGGACGGCGCGCCTGCTGCTGTCGACCGATATGCCTGCGTACCGCCTGAAGGTGGACCATTTCTTCCGCATGCGGGGGCCGGAAACGAATATGGTCGCCACGGGAGATGCGCTGCCATTCGACGGCGACGTGGCGAAGGTCTACCAGGACGTTTCGACCAGCAAGTCCTTCACCTGGGACATGCGCGTGCAGTACGCGCTGCCGAAGACGGGGCCGGGCGCAGGCTTCGTCAACCTGGGCATCGAGAACGTCAGCAACCGCAGCAATCCCCTGTTCGATGCCAACAACGGCGTGGTGTTCGAAAAAGGCCGCCAGTTCACGCTGGAACTCGGCTACCGCTTCTAATGACAACGACCATGACGGCAGGCGCATGAATATCGCATCCCACCTGAAAAAAACCACCTTCGCCGTGGCCGCCTTGCTGGCGGGCGGCGCGGGCCTGATGACGAGCATGGATGGCCGCGCCAGCGATGGCGTTCCCGCCAGTATTGCCTGCGCGGCGGACAAGGGCTGGGACATGGCCTGTCTGCGCCAGAGGTATGCGCAGCCTATCGCCCACTGGCCCCGGCCGCAGGTGGCCGACGGCGTCGCGCCGCAGGAAATGGCGCCCGTCTCGGCCCTGTCGCCGGCGCAGGTGGCGCCACAGGTGGCGGCGCTGGGACAGCGGCTGTTCAATGACCCCCGCCTGTCGCGCTCGAACGCGGTGGCCTGCATCAGCTGCCACAGTCCCGCCCACAGCTTTGCCGACAGCAAGCGCACCTCCGTCGGCCATGAAGGAAGGCTGGGTCAGCGCAACGCGCCGGGCTTGCTGGGCGTGGGGCAGCTCAAGCCGCTGTTCTGGGATGGCCGCGCGAATACCCTGGAAGAGCAGGCGCTGGGTCCCTTGCAGCATCCGGACGAGATGGCCATGGACGTACCGGCCCTGGCGGCCAAGCTGGCCGCGCTCGATGACTATCCGGCGCAGTTCGACGCCGCCTTCGGCCAGGGCGCCGGCGTGACCCTGCCGCGCATCCTGACGGCGCTGGCCGACTACCAGCGCACGGTGCTGCCGCCCGTCACGCGCTTCGACACTTTCCTGGAAGGCCAGCGCACGGCCCTGAACGACCGCGAGCTGCTGGGCTTGCATCTGTTCCGCACCAAGGCGCGCTGCATGACGTGCCACAGCGGCGCCTTGCTGACAGACCAGCAATTCCATAACCTGGGCTTGACGTACTACGGGCGCAAGAAATATGAAGACCTGGGGCGCTACCTGGTGACGGGCAAGGACGAGGACGTGGGCAAGTTCCGCACGCCGGGCCTGCGTGGCGTGGCGCAATCGGGGCCGTGGATGCACAACGGCCTGTTCCCGCAAATGGTGGGTTTGCTGAACATGTACAACGCGGGCATGTCGCGCCCCGTGCCGCAAAATGCGCAGCAGGCGGCCGATCCGAAGTTTCCCGTCACGTCGCCCCTGCTGCAGCGCTTGCAGCTGACGTCCGAGGAAATCATCGCGCTGAAGAGCTTTCTGGAAGCCCTGTAGCCGCCCGGCCGGCTGCGCCCGCAGCCGGCCGTTTTCCTGCATGCGGCGCCAATATTGTATAGACGTTTGGCGCCTCCCAATCTCTCCAAATTCCACATTCCACGGGCTTTCCCAATATATTTTCCAAAATAAAAATATATAAGAAGGAAATGTTGACTCTAAAATAATCGCGCTCTATATTCGATTTTGTAGCAAGAAAATAAGGAAAATCGTCATTGATTTTTACCACTGGTGTAGTGCCATTGCCTGCTGCAATGGCTGACATGGAGAGTAGTAAATGAAAAAGATTGCGGCATTTATTTTTACCCTGGGTTTGAGTGCTTCGTATGCTCTCGCTTCGGAGATCAGCTGCTCCAGCTGCGAGGAGGAATTGCGCGAGTGCACGATGATGAATGGCGACCGATCCCCATTTTGCAGCGGCAGTTACAAGGCGTGCCTGAAAGTCTGCGAAGCAGGCAGCTGATTTCAGACTTGATTTATCGCAAGGTGGCAAGCCAACGGCGCTCCGCGCTGGCTTGCCTTTGATACGCCCCTCTCTCGCCATCCCCCACTATGCAGAAAAAAATCAAAACCGTCGCCCTGTATGCGTTGATCCTGGCAGCCGGCCTGGGCAGTGGCTATGGCCTGTCCTTATTGCCTGGCCTGCTCAAGTCGAATTACACGGAAGGCAATTACGCCGCGTATTTCCCGAATGCCCAGGCGAAGGTGGTGTTATATGGCACGGACTGGTGCGGTTATTGCGCCAAGACGCGCGCGTATTTCAAGGAAAACAAGATCGATTTCGTCGATCTCGATATCGAGAAATCGCCGGCAGCGAAAAAAGCCCATGAAGAACTCGGCGGCGGCGGCGTGCCCGTGGTGTTGATCGGCAACCGCAAGATCCAGGGTTTCAATACGGATGCCTTGCAAGCGGCGCTGAAGAAAATCTGACGTTCCCACTTGTTAACTTGAAAGGCTCACCATGCTCAAAAAGATTGCCGCTTTCCTGTTTGCCGCCAGCGCCGCGTTGTCCTTCAGCGTGCAGGCAGGTGGCCCTGACTGCACCTTTGTCTGCGAACGCAACCTGCTCGATTGCGTGGAATTCGGCCAGCCGGCCTGCATGGAAAATTATCAGGCTTGCCAGAAGGAATGCCTGCGTCCGCCGCGTGGTTGACGCGCGCATGCAATGCCAGCGTATGGATGGCGCGTAAGCGACGGCGCGCCATGGATGTCATTCATCGTCTGTCAATTCAACAGGAGTGCTTATGTTTAAAAAGCTGGGTTTCTTTTTGTTTGCCATGGGCGTCAGCGCCTCGTATGCAATCGCCGGCAGCGGCGAGCCGGCATGCTATTCGCAGTGTAACGACGACCTGGAGCAGTGCATGACCGAGCATCCGGGCTCACCAGGTGCCTGCAGCAAGATTCATCGGATCTGTTATGAAAGCTGCGCGCCAGATTAATTAAAGATTGCCGGCCCTGCCAGTACGCCGGCAGGGCCGGCATTGGCGGCGTTAACCCCGCGTGCGGTCGTGCCGCCACAGCACGTCGCTGCCGCCGGCAAAGCGGTTCAGCACGCGCGACAGCACGAACAGCAGGTCCGACAGGCGGTTCACGTACTGGCGCGGATGCTCGTGCAGGGTTTCCACGTTGGCCAGCGCGACGATGCTGCGCTCGGCGCGGCGGCACACGGTGCGGCACACATGCGCGAGCGAGGCGGCGCGCGAGCCGGCCGGCAGGATGAATTCCGAGAGGGCGGGCAAGTCCGCATTGTATTTTGCCAGGAGCGTATCGAGGCGCAGCACGTGCTCTTCCTTGATCAGCTGGTAGCCGGGGATGCAGATTTCGCCGCCCAGGTCGAACAGGTCGTGCTGGATGGCGACCAGCTCGTCGCGCAAGGCGTCGGGCATGGCTTCGCACAGCAGCAAGCCCAGATTGGAATTGAGTTCGTCGACGTCGCCCATGGCGTGGATGCGGACATTGTCCTTGCTGGTGCGGCTGCCGTCGCCCAGGCCGGTGCTGCCATTGTCGCCCGTGCGCGTGGCGATTTTCGAGAGTCGGTTGCCCATGATGCTGATCCTGTCAAAGTAGAATGGGGGCAGCATACGACACTGCGCCACACCTTGCCCCCGATTTGCCCGCCATGGCGACAAAAAATGCGGTGCGCGCCGCTTTTGTGCTTACAATCGTTGCACGCCCATGCACTTTTGCTCACTTAAGTTGCCCCACTTATGCTCAATGCCGCCCCCGAATCCGGATTGAACGCCGCGCGCCAGCAAGCCGTCGTCGCCGCCCTGCTGGCCGTGCTGCCGGCCCGCTGCGTGCTGTCCGACGCCGAAGACACGCGCCCGTATGAATGCGACGGCCTGGCCGCCTACCGCCAGCTGCCGATGGTGGTCACCCTGCCCGACACGGAAGAGCAGGTCGTCGCCATCCTGCGCGTCTGCCGCGAATTGCAGGTGCCGATCGTGCCGCGCGGCGCCGGCACGGGCCTGTCGGGCGGCGCCTTGCCCATCGCCGATGGCGTGGTGCTGTCGACGGCGCGCCTGAACCGCATTGTGCGCCTCGATGCGTATGCGCGCACGGCCGTGGTGCAGCCGGGCGTGCGCAACCTGGCCATTTCCGAGGCGGCCGCGCCATACGCGCTGTACTACGCGCCCGATCCGTCCTCGCAGATCGCCTGCAGCATCGGCGGCAACGTGGCGGAAAACTCGGGCGGCGTGCATTGCCTCAAATACGGCTTGACCGTGCACAATGTGCTGCGCGTGCGCGTCGTTACCATCGCTGGCGACGTGCTGGAACTGGGCGGCGAATGCCTCGACTCGCCGGGTCTCGACCTGCTGGCCGTCTTCATCGGCTCCGAAGGCATGCTGGGCATCGTCACGGAAGTGACGGTGAAACTGATACCGAAACCGGCCACGGCCAGGGTCATCATGGCTTCGTTCGGCGACGTCGTCACGGGCGGCAACGCGGTGGCCAACGTGATCGCCGCCGGCATCATCCCGGCCGGCCTGGAAATGATGGACCAGACTTCTTCGCGCATGGTCGAACCGTTCGTCAAGGCCGGCTACGACATCGACGCGGCGGCCATCCTGCTGTGCGAGGCGGACGGCACGCACGAAGAGGTGGAAGAGGAAATCGCGCGCATGACGGCCGTGCTGGAAGGGGCGGGCGCCAGCGCGATCGCCGTCTCGCAGTCGGAAGCCGAGCGCATGAAGTTCTGGTCCGGCCGCAAGAACGCGTTTCCCGCCGCGGGGCGTATCTCGCCCGATTATTACTGCATGGACGGCACCATCCCGAGAAAAAAACTGGCGGAGGTCCTGACGGGCATCGCGCAGATGGAAAAGACGCACGGCCTGCGCTGCGCGAACGTGTTCCATGCGGGCGATGGCAACCTGCATCCCCTGATCCTGTTCGACGCCAACGTGCCGGCCGAATTCGAGCGCGCCGAGGCGTTTGGCGCCGACATCCTGGCCCTGTGCGTGGCCGTGGGCGGCACCATCACGGGCGAGCACGGCGTGGGCATGGAAAAGATCAATTCCATGTGCGTGCAGTTTACGCGCGCCGAACTCGATGCCTTCTTTGCCGTCAAGCGCGCCTTCGACCCCCATACCTTGCTGAACCCGGACAAGGCGATTCCCACCTTGAACCGCTGCGCGGAATTCGGCAAGATGCACGTGACGGCGGGGCGCCTGCCGTTCGCCAACCTGCCCCGTTTTTAACCTGCCGGAGACCTCCTTGCAAGCGATAGTGGAACAATTCAGGCAGACCATCCTGGCGGCCAGCGCGGCGCGCAGCCCCCTGCGCCTGCGCGGCGGCGGCACCAAGGACTGGTATGGCCAGCGGCTCGAAGGCGAGGTACTCGATACGCGCGCGTATGCGGGCATCATCGACTATGAACCGACGGAACTGGTGATCACGGCCCGCTGCGGCACGCCGCTGGCCGAGATCGAGGCGGCGCTGGCCGCGCGCAACCAGATGCTGGCTTTCGAGCCGCCGCATTTCGGCCCCGGCGCCACCGTGGGCGGCGTTGTCGCTTGCGCCTTGTCCGGTCCGCGCCGCGCCAGCGCGGGCGCGCTGCGCGACTTCGTGCTGGGCGCCGTGCTGCTGGACGGCCATGGCGAGCGGCTGGCCTTTGGCGGGCAGGTGATGAAGAACGTGGCCGGCTACGACGTCTCGCGCCTGCTGGCGGGGTCCCTGGGCAGGCTGGGCCTGATCCTGGAAGTGTCGCTGAAGGTGCTGCCGCTGCCGCTGCGCGAAACCACTTTCCGCATCGCGTGCGCGGAAATCGCCGCCCTGCGCCTGCTCAATGAGTGGGCCGGCAAGCCGCTGCCGATTTCGGCCAGCTGCTGGCATGACGGCGTGCTGACGGTGCGCCTGTCCGGCGCCGAGGCGGCCGTCTCGGCGGCGCTGCAGTCGCTGGGCGGCGAGGTGCTGGCGCCGCAGGACGCGGCCGCCTTCTGGAGCGCGCTGCGCGAGCAGACGCATGACTTCTTTGCGGGCGCGGGCAGCCTGTGGCGCCTGTCGCTGCCGCCGCACGCCAGCGCCGTGATCCTGAAAGGGCGCCAGCTGATCGAGTGGGGCGGGGCGCAGCGCTGGCTGAAACTTGACACCGACGCCGATGACGCCGGCGCGCAGCGCATCCGCCAGGCGGTGGCGGCCGCCGGCGGCCACGCCGCCTTGTTCCGTGGCGGCGACAAGGCCGTGGGCGTGTTCCAGCCGCTGGCGCCGGCCATCGATGCCATCCACCAGCGCCTGCGGCAGGCTTTCGATCCGGCCGGCATCTTCAACCCGCACAGAATGTATTGAGCGCGCATGCAAACCAATCTCGCCGATTTCATCAAGAATACGCCGGCAGGCGACGAAGCCGAAGCCATCCTGCGCGCCTGCGTGCACTGCGGCTTTTGCACGGCCACCTGCCCCACCTACCAGTTGCTGGGCGATGAACTCGATGGCCCGCGCGGACGCATCTACCTGATCAAGCAGGTGCTCGAAGGCGCGCCCGTCACGGTCAAGACGCAGACGCACCTGGACCGCTGCCTGACCTGCCGCAACTGCGAATCGACCTGTCCGTCCGGGGTGCAGTACGGGCGCCTGGTCGACATCGGCCGCCACGTCGTCGAGCAGCGCGTGCAGCGCCCCTTGCGCGAGCGCGCGCTGCGCTTCGCCCTGAAGGAAGCCCTGCCGCGCCGCTGGCTGTTTACGCCCGTGTACAAGGCGGGCCAGGCGCTGCGGCCGCTGCTGTCGCAAGGCTTGCAGGACAAGCTGCGCCCGGGCGTGAAAGCCGGGGCATGGCCGGTGCGCCAGCATGCGCGCACCATGCTGCTGCTCGACGGCTGCGTGCAGCCGGCCATGTCGCCGAACATCAACGCGGCCACGGCGCGCGTGCTCGACGCGCTGGGCGTGCAGCTGATAGTCGCGCCGAAGGCCGGATGCTGCGGCGCGCTGCGCCATCATTTGAACGACCAGGAGGCGGCGCTGGACGACATGCGCCGCAATATCGACGCCTGGTGGCCCTACGTGGAGAGCGCGGAAGCCATCGTCATGACGGCGTCGGGCTGCGGCGCCACCGTCAAGGAGTACGGCCACCTGCTGGCGCATGACGCCAGCTATGCGGAGAAGGCGCGGCGCATCGCCGCCCTGACGCGCGATTTGTCCGAGATCATGCCGGCGTTTGAAGACGAGCTGGTGGCGCTGTTGAAAGACCGTATCGCACAGAGGGTGGCGTATCACCCGCCGTGCACCCTGCAGCACGGCCAGCAGATCCGTGGCAAGGTGGAGCAGGTGTTGCGCGCCGTCGGCGTCGACGTGCGCCTGTGCGCCGACAGCCACCTGTGCTGCGGTTCGGCCGGCACGTATTCGATCCTGCAGCCGGCCCTGTCGCAGCAGCTGCGCGACAACAAGCTGGCGAACCTGGCGGCGTGCGAGCCGGAGATGATCGTCTCGGCGAATATCGGCTGCCTCACGCATCTGCAGTCGGGCACGGAAACGCCCGTGCGGCACTGGATCGAGCTGATCGATGCAGCATTGACAGCCGTCAGATAGGTGCCTCGCTGAACTGCGCAATCCTCCACTGCGGCGCCGGCACAAAATGGCTCGCCCATTCCAGCACGGCGTCGGCCGGCATGGGGCGGGCGATGCCGTAGCCTTGCGCCAGGTCGCAGCCCAGCTGGATCAGGCGCGCGCCGTGTTCGATGCTTTCCACGCCCTCGGCGATCACCGTCAGGCTGAATGAGCGGGCCAGGCCGATGACGGCGCGCACCAGATGCAGGTCGTCGCGGTCGTTGAGCATGTTGCGCACGAAGCTCTGGTCGATCTTGACGATATTCGCCGGCAGGCGTTTCAGGTACGACATCGAGGAATAGCCGGTGCCGAAATCGTCGAGGGCGAAGGTGATGCCCAGCGCCTGGCAGGCGCGGATGATGCGGCGCACGTGCTCGATGTCGTGCAGGGCCGATGATTCGAGGATTTCCAGTTCCAGCATGCTGGCGCGCACGCCGGGAAACTCGCCGAGGATGGTTTTCAGGCGCGAGACGAAATCGGGCTGCTGGAAGTGGCGCGCCGCGATGTTCACGCTGACCACCCAGTGCTTGCCGGCCGCGCTCCAGCGCTGCATCTGCCACAGGGCCTGGCGCAGCACCCATTCGCCGATGTCGATGATCAGGTCCGTCTGCTCCACCAGCGGCAGGAATTGCGCCGGCGCCAGCACGCCGCGGCGCGGATGCTGCCAGCGCAGCAGCGCCTCCATGCCCACCACCGTGCCGGCGCGCATGTTCACCTTGGGCTGGTAGTACAGCCGCAGTTCGCCGTTGATCAGGGCCTGGCGCACTTCCGTGCGCTGGTTGTGGTGCGTGCGCACCTCTTCATCGAGATTGGTGTCGAAGAAGTGGTACTGGTTGCGTCCCGTCAGCTTGGCCTGGTAGACGGCGTGGTCGGCGTGGCGCAGCAGGCTTTCCGTGTTCAGGTCCTTGCCCGCGTAGACGGCGATGCCGACGCTGGCCGTCATGTGCAGCGCCTGCTGGTCGCACAGGTAGGGGCGGCTCAGCTCTCCCATCAGCTGCGTGATGTTCTGCTCGATGCTGGCGATGCTGGCCTGGCCGCACAGCAGCAGGACGAATTCATCGCCGCCCAGGCGCGCCGCGTAGTGCACCTGGCCCGTGTAGCCGTGCAGGCGGGCCGCCACCTGCTTGAGGATTTCATCGCCGGCCTCGGCGCCGTAGCGGTCGTTGATGGCCTGGAAGTGGTCGAGATCGAACAGGCACACGGCCAGCAGGCGCTGGCGTTCGCGCGCGAGGAACAGCTCCTGCTCGAAGCGGGCGGCCAGCGCGGCACGGTTGGGCAATCCCGTCAGCACGTCATTGTAATTTTGCCATGACAGCTTTTGCAGCGCCTGCTGCATGTGCACGGTTTCATTCAATTGTTCGCCCAGCTGGCGCTGGCTCGTCTTCAGCGAGGAAAACAGTTCCTCGACATCGCCGGCCATGCTGTTGAACGAGCCCGACACGGCTTGCGCCTCGGGCGTGGCGCCGGCCGCCATGCGCACGGCGAAGTCGCCGCCGCGAAAGCGGTCGGTCGCCTGCACCAGCCGCGCCAGCAGCCTGCGGTGCGAGGCCAGGATCAGGGCCAGCAACACATAGATGAGGACGATATTGATGGTGCTGAGCACGGCCTGGTGGCGCACGCTGTGCCACACTTGCATCAGGGGCAGGCTGGGCGTGTAATGCAGGTCGACGATGCCATCGCCGCCGCCGGGCAGCGCCACCGTCAGGCGGCTGCTGATGGCCGTGATGCCGGCCAGGCGCGCAAACCAGGGCGGCACGCCGGCCGCCAGTTCATCGGCCAGCTGCCTGTCGGCTTGCACTTCGATATGCGTGGAGGCGCTGTCCCAGCGCACGGAGGCGAGGTTGCGGTTCAGCGGCAGGGCGCCGCGCAGCGCCTGCTGCACGCTGTCGCGCAGCGACTCCATATTCGCCTGCACGGCCAGCGGCAGCACGGTATTGGCCAGGTAGAGATCGAGTTGCCGCGCATCGCTCTGGTAGCGCGAATTGGCCAGCGCCGTTTCCGTGTCGAGCAGGGCGTGGTAGCGGACGGCGGAAACGGCAAGTATCAGGAAGAAAATAGGGATGAAGAGGCGGGAATAACAGCCCATCCGCATCCATGAAGATAATATTTTCCCAAAGACTGGCATCGTTTTTTGATCGATATCTGCGAATAATTATGCAAACATTATCACCGAAAAATTGCTATTTGAAACACAATATTGATATCAGTCATGAAATAAATACGGATTGATTGATTTCGCATGGATGTTGTCATTAATCAAGGTGCATACGCGCTATTCCTGTAGCAATTGGCGTATGTCGGCGGCCAGGGTGGCCGGCTTGCTGGCCGTCGCATAGCGGCGAAACACGCTGCCATCCTTGCGCACCAAAAACTTCGTGAAATTCCACTTGATCGCCTGCGTGCCGAGGATGCCGGGCGCCGCCTGCTTCAATTGCGCAAAGACGGGATGGGCATGGGGGCCATTCACGTCGACTTTCGCAAACAGGGGAAAGGTGACGCCGAAGTTCTTTTCGCAAAAGGCGCCGATGTCCGCATTCGAGCCCGGTTCCTGCTGGCGGAATTGATTGCAGGGAAAACCCAGCACGACCAGGCCCTGATCCTGAAACTCGCGGTACAGCGCTTCGAGTCCCGCGTATTGCGGCGTGAAGCCGCAGGCGCTGGCCGTGTTGACGATCAACAGCACCTTGCCCTTGTATTGCGCCAGATTAATTGGCGTACCGTCCAGCGCCGTGGCCTGGAAATCGTGGATGCTGGTCATGTCAGAGGAGTCCCAGTTTGAGGTTGCCCACGGCTGCGGCCGGTTCCGGCGCCGCATTGCCGTTCAGTTTGATCGTCAGGCGCAGGTCGTTGACGGAATCGGCATTGCGCAGCGCGTCTTCGTAGCCGATCCGTCCCGCCTCGTGCAGGTCGAACAGGGCCTGATCGAAGGTCTGCATGCCCAGTTCGCGCGATTTTTTCATCAATTCCTTGATTTCGTGCACCTGGCCCTTGAAGATCAGGTCGCTCATCAACGGTGAATTGAGCAGGATTTCCAGCGCCGCTTGGCGTCCGCCGCCCTCCTTGTTGGGGATCAGGCGCTGCGAAATCATGCCCTTCAGATTCAGCGACAGGTCCATCAGCAACTGCTGGCGGCGCTCCTCGGGGAAGAAATTGATGATGCGGTCGAGCGCCTGGTTGGCGTTGTTCGCGTGCAGGGTCGCCAGGCACAAATGGCCCGTCTCGGCAAACGCGATGGCGTGGTCCATCGTGTCGCGGTCGCGGATTTCGCCGATCTGGATGACGTCGGGCGCCTGGCGCAGGGTGTTTTTCAGGGCCGTGGCCCAGTCGTCCGTGTCGACGCCCACTTCGCGCTGGGTGACGATGCAGTTGCCGTGCGGATGGATGAATTCCACAGGGTCTTCGATGGTGATGATGTGGCCGTGGCTGTGGGCGTTGCGGTGGCCGACCATGGCGGCCAGCGTGGTCGACTTGCCGCAGCCGGTGGCGCCCACCATGATGACGAGGCCGCGCTTGCTCATCACCACGTCCTGCAGGATGGCGGGCAGGCCCAGCGCATCCAGCGTGGGGATGGCGGTATTGATCGTGCGCAAGACCATGCCTGCCTGGCCCATCTGCATGAAGGCGGACACGCGGAAGCGCCCGAGGCCGTCCGGGCTGATGGCGAAATTGGCTTCGCGGCTGGCCGCGAACTCCGCCGCCTGGCGCGCGTGCATGACGGCGCGCACGTAGCCGGCAGCCTGGGCCGCATCGAGCGGGGCGCCGGGCAGCGGCGTCAGCTTGCCGTCGAGCTTGATGGCGGGCGGAAAACCGGCCGTGATGAACAGGTCGGAGCCGCCCCGTGCGCGCATCTGCGCCAGCAGCGCGTGCATGGCGTCGTAGTGTTCGTGGGTCGTCTGCATGGCTTAGCCGGGGAAGTTTTCGGGGGCCTTGGCGGCCGAGCGGGCCGTTTCCGCCGAGATCGTGCCGCGCCGCACCAGGTCGGAGAGGCACTGGTCCAGGGTTTGCATGCCCACGTTGGCGCCCGTCTGGATGGCCGAATACATTTGCGCCACTTTCGCTTCGCGGATCAGGTTGCGCACGGCCGGCGTGGCCAGCATGATTTCATGCGCGGCCACGCGGCCCGCGCCATCCTTGGTTTTCAGCAAGTTTTGCGAGATGACGGCTTGCAGCGATTCGGACAGCATGGCGCGCACCATTTCCTTTTCCTCGGCGGGGAAGACGTCGATGATGCGGTCGATCGATTTCGCCGCCGACGAGGTGTGCAGGGTGCCGAACACGAGGTGGCCCGTCTCGGCCGCCGTCAGCGCCAGGCGGATGGTTTCCAGGTCGCGCAACTCGCCCACGAGGATGACGTCCGGGTCTTCGCGCAGGGCCGAGCGCAGCGCGTTGCTGAACGAATGCGTGTGCGAGCCCACTTCGCGCTGGTTGATCAGGCATTTCTTCGGTTCGTGCACGAACTCGATCGGGTCTTCGATGGTGAGGATGTGGTGGTTCAGGCGCTCGTTGACGTGGTTGACCATGGCCGCCAGGGTGGTCGACTTGCCCGAACCGGTCGGGCCCGTCACCAGCACGAGGCCGCGCGGGCGCATGGCCAGTTCGCCGAAGATGCGCGGGGCGTTCAGTTCTTCCAGGGTCAGCACCTTCGACGGAATCGTGCGCAGCACGGCCGAGGCGCCGCGTTCCTGGTTGTAGGCATTCACGCGGAAGCGGGCCAGGCCGGGAATCTCGAACGAGAAATCGCATTCCAGCGCTTCTTCATACGCCTTGCGCTGGCTGTCGTTCATGATGTCGTAGATCATGCGGTGCACTTCCTTGTGCTCGAGCGGCGCCACGTTCAGGCGGCGCACGTCGCCATTCACCCGTATCATCGGCGGCAGGCCGGAAGACAGGTGCAGGTCGGAAGCCTTGTTGCTGACGGAGAAAGCGAGTAGTTCGGAGATGTCCATTTATAATCCCTGTGCCTGCATTGATGGGCGGCCTGAAGCGGCTTTGCCCCGTATCCACTAGAAAATGATTATGTCCACAATCGAACAGAACTTGCAAGCCGTGCGCGACGCTATCGCGCAGGCGGCGTTTGACGCGCAGCGCCCGCCTGCCGACGTGACCCTGCTGGCCGTCTCGAAGACCTTTGGCGCGGACGCCGTGCTGGCCGCGGCGCGCGCGGGCCAGACGGCGTTTGGCGAAAACTATCTGCAGGAAGCGCTCGACAAGATTGCCGCCGTTGACCTTGCGCTGCCGCAAGGCGGCCTGGCCTGGCATTTCATCGGCCCCATCCAGAGCAACAAGACGCGCCCCATCGCCGAGCATTTCGACTGGGTGCATACGGTCGAGCGGGAAAAGATCGCCGCGCGCCTGTCCGAACAGCGCCCGGCCGGCTTGCCGGACCTGAATATCTGCCTGCAAGTCAATATCAGCGGCGAAGCCAGCAAGAGCGGCGTCTCGCCTGCGGACCTGCCGGCGCTGGCGCGCGCCGTGGCGCAGCTGCCGCGCCTGCGTTTGCGGGGCCTGATGGCCATCCCCGAGCCGGAAACGGATGTCAAGCGCCAGCGCCTTGCGTTTGCGCAATTGCGCGCGCTGTACGAACAATTAAAGGCCGACGGGCTGGCGCTCGATACCCTGTCGATGGGCATGTCGGCCGACTTGCGCGCCGCCGTGCTGGAAGGGGCCAGCATCGTGCGCGTGGGCAGCGCCATCTTCGGTTCCCGTAACTATTCCTGATTGAATGAAAGAGCAACCATGACGACAGAACTGAACATCGCCTTTGTGGGCGGCGGCAACATGGCAGCGGCCCTGATCGCCGGCCTGGCGGGCAAGCTGACCCTGGGCGGCAACATCCACGTGATCGACCCGCATGCGCCGGCGCTGGAAAAACTGCAGGCGCAATTCGGCGTCACGACGGCCACCGCCGCCGGCGAGGCGCTGCGCGGCATGGACGTGATCGTGCTGGCCGTCAAGCCGCAAAGCATGCGCGAGGTGGCGGCCCAGCTGCTGCCCTTCCTCGATGCGGACAAGGCGCCGCTGGTCCTGTCGATCGCGGCCGGCATCCGCGCCGCCGACCTGTCGCGCTGGCTCGGCGGTTATGCCGCCATCGTGCGCTGCATGCCGAACACGCCGGCCCTGATCGGCATGGGCATCACGGGCATGGTGGCCAGCAGCGGCGTCAGCGAAGAGCAAAAGAAGACGGCCGACGCCATCCTGCGCGCCGTCGGCCAGACCGTGTGGCTAGCTGACGAAGCGAAGATCGACCCCGTCACGGCCGTGTCCGGCAGTGGTCCCGCCTATGTGTTTTACTTTATCGAAGCGATGCAGCAGGCCGCCGCCGAGCTGGGCCTGACGCCGGAGCAGGGCACGCAGCTGGCCATCGCCACCTTTACGGGCGCGGCGCAGCTGGCGGCCAATTCCAGCGAAGCCGTGTCGCTGCTGCGCGAGCGCGTCACGTCAAAGGGCGGCACGACGTATGCGGCGCTGACCAGCATGGAAGAGAGCGGCGTGAAGGCGGCCATCGTCAAGGGCATCAAGGCGGCTGCGCAGCGCGGGCGCGAGATGGGTGACGAGCTGGGCAAGTAAGTTCGGCTTACATCACCTTGACGGCGCGGCCGATATACAGGATTGGCCCTGTCGGCCGGCCCGTCGGCGAGCCAGCTTCCGGCTCCAGCGTGATTTCAAACAGCTGATCGGGCTGCAGCGGCGGCAGCTTGTCCAAGGTCAACTTGAGGCTTTGTCCCGGCTGCACCAGGCCCAGCGAGACGGGCGCGCCCCAGTCCTTGCCCTTGGTCCAGAATTGCAGGGCTTTTTGCTGCGGCACGGCCGTCGGGCCCAGCGGAATCAGGCTCAGCTCGCGGCTCTTGCCGCCACGGCTGCCCGCCTGCACGATCCAGCCCGGCGACTTGTCCTGCGGCGCCACCAGCACCACCAGGTAGCCGGGGCCGGCAGGCGCCTGCAGCTGCAGCGTCACCATGACGGCCAGCGCGGCCGTGGCCAGCAAGCCGCCGCCGGCCAGTATTCTCCAGAAGGCCAGGCTGTTCCACCACGCTTGCCAGCCGCCCGCCTGCCTGACTGCTTGCGGCGTAAACAGGCTGGCGCCGATGCGCGGCCACAGTTGCTCGGATGGCTGTACGGGCGGCGCCAGACTCGTCAATGGCAGCAAACGCTGTTCCCAGGCGGCGATGGCGTCGCGCAGGGCGGCGTCGCGCGGCAAACGCTGTTCCACTGCGCTGCGCTTGGCCAGTTCCAGCGTGCCCAGCACGTATTCGCCGGCCAGCCGCTGCAATTCGTCTTCGTCGTGGCGCGTCATCCCATGCACTCCCGCAAGGCGGCCAGGCCCCGCTTGACCCAGGCTTTCACCGTGCCCAGCGGCGCCTGCAGGCGCTGTGCGATTTCGCTGTGGGAACAGCCATCGACATAGGCGTACAGGATGCTGTCGCGCTTGGCATCGTCCAGATGGCCGAGGCAATCGCGCAGCTTGCCCATATTCGCCTGCAAGGCGTAGGCGTCCGAAGCGTCGCCGGCATCGTTGCCTTGGCGTTCATGCAGCAGGGTTTCCACGCTATCCTCGTCGGCCGATACTTCATGCGCGCGCGCCCGCGCCACGTTCAGCGCCTGGTGCCGCACCACCACATAGATCCAGCCCTTGCCGCTGCCGCGCGTGGCGTCGAAACTGCCGGCGCGGCGCCAGATATTCAGGAAGGCGTCGTGCAGCACGTCTTCGGCCAGCGCCCGCTGGCGCACGATGCGCAGGGCCACGCCCAGCAGATAGCGGCTTTCCTGCTGGTACAGGCCGTGCAATGCCTGCTGCTCGCCCCTGGCGCAGGCGCGCAGGGCGGCATCGTAATCGTATGGGGCGGCGTGGCTTGGCAAGGTGGGCGCAATCGTCAGGGGTTAACGGTTAGCAAGTTTTCAATGGCGAGTATAGGCCAGAAACCTGCTTGCCAACCGTTAACTCCATGCATTTAAGCGGCTTTCCAGAAGATGTAGTCGGCCTGGTAGGGCACCCATTGCTTGGCGCCCAGGGTTTCCGCGCCGCAGGGGCTGCTGGGTGCCACGCCGCCGCTGGTGGCCACGCGCTGGATGTAGCTGACGCCCTGCATGGCGCCGCTGCCCGTGGCCGGATTGGCTTTCACCAGTTGATACGGGATGTTGCCGGCGCCGGCCGGCGCCACGGCCACTTGCGTCGCCGTCACTTTCGAGCCGTCGAGGTTGGCCCAGGTGGCCGGCGGGCCCGCATACGTGCCGACCTTCATGCCGCTGCGGTCGTTCAAGGCCGCGTCCGGTCCGACGAACGTCCATTCGTGGCCCGTCATGTCCTTTTTCGCCTTGCATTCATAGGCGATCTTGCCCACGCCCACGGTCTGCATGGCCACCTGGTGGCCATCGGGCACCTGGACGGCGGCCGGCAAGGCGTCTTGCGTATAGCGCGCACCCATCGGCGCGCAGGCGGCCACGAACAGGACGGCGCACAGGACGGTGAGCGAGGGGGCGGTATGGCGCGGGGTGGCGATGGCGGTGTACATGGCAGGCTCCTGGTAGCGTGTAGTCTCAACCCGGTGGTTGATACCATTACTACGCACGGGCCTGCCATTTGGATGCAGCCAGGAAGAAATATTTTTTAAGGCGGCGGCGCGTCCTGCCTGCCGAAACGCTGCAATACCGTGCGGATCAGGGGCAGGGCCGCATTCGCGTGCTTCAGCAGCGAGGCGCCGGCCAGCAGCAGCGGCACGAAACGGCGCGGGCGCACCAGCAGCAGGCCCAGCGCGGCGCCACCCAGCATCAGCGGGATTTTAAAGCGCGTGGCCAGGGTGTGGCGCAGCCTGCCGCCCGTCAGCGGTTCGAGCAACTGGCGCGTTTCCACGCCCAGGGCCAGGCGCTGCAGCGCGCATTCGGCCAGCAGGGCATCGCGCCGCTGCGCCAGGCTGGCGGACGTGTGCACGTGGGACAGTTTGGTGGGATGCGTGGTCATGGCAGCTCCGATCCCCGGCGGGCCAGCAGTTGCAGCTCGTCCAGATCCTTGTTCAATTCGCTCATGGTGAAGGACAGCAGTTTCGGCTTGCTGCGGAAACTCGCGCGCACGCCCAGCAGGGTGGCGGTGGCGGCGACGATGAAGACGGCGGCCGTGATGGCGATGGCGGCGATGCGGTGCGTGTCCCAGAACAGCACGATGACGAGGAAGACCAGCAGCACGAGGCCGACGAACAGGCAGAGCAGCGCCAGCATGGCCAGCGCCAGATAGGACAGGAAGCGCAGCGACTCTTCTTCCATTTCCACGGCCGCCAGGGCCAGACGGGTCTGGACGATGGCGGCGAGGGTCGCTGCGACCTGGGCGACATGATGCACGATAGCCATATGCTGCCTTTCGCGTCAGGGGACGGCCATGCCGTCGAGGCTGCCCAACGGCCCAGCCGCTGGCGCAGTCAGGTGTTGCTTAGCGGCGCGACGACAATAGCAAGCCGAACAGCACGCCGACGACGGCGCCCGCGCCCACGGCTTTCCACGGATTGTCTTGCACATACTCGTCGGTGGCCTTGGCCGCCTTCTTGGTGCGTTCGAGCAAGTCTTCTTCCAGCTTCAGCAAGTCTTTCTTGGCCGTTTCCACGGTGGCGATGAACTTTTCCTTGACGGCTTTGACATTCTCGCCCGTCTGGTCCTTGGCGCCATCGAGCCAGCCTTCGGCTTCGTTGATGACGTTTTTCAGGTCGCCGACCAGTTTATCGCGGGCCTTGTCGGCGTCGGCGAGGATGCTGTCGCTGCTGGATTTGCCGGTATGTGTCGAGCTCATGTATTACCTCATGGAAGTGAAACTGCACAGTGAAATACCAGTGTAGGCAGCAGCGGCCAGGCTGCCTTGCGCCGCCTCAACGGTTGCCGGGGCGCAAGGCTTTTTGTCGCGAGCAAATTAACGGAAAGCAAAGTCGAGCGCCACTCCCGCAAACACCGCTGCTCCTAGCCAGTTATTATGCCGGAATGCCGCAAAACACGGCATACGCTCGCGTGCGCGGATCAGGGTGTAGTGGTAAACGGCGCAGCCGGCCGCCACGCACAGGCCCGCGACGAACCAGGTGCGCAAGCCCAGATACCAGCCGCACGCCAGCCACAGCAGCAGGAACACGGCATAGCACAGCATGACGATGGCGACGTCGTAGCGGCCAAACGTGATGGCCGACGTCTTGATGCCGATTTTCAAATCGTCGTCGCGGTCGACCATCGCATATTCCGTGTCGTAGGCCACGGCCCAGAAGACGTTGCCGAGCAACAGCAGCCAGGCGACGACGGGCACGGAGCCGGTGATGGCGGCAAAGCCCATGGGAATGCCGAAGCCGAAGGCGATGCCCAGGTAGGCTTGCGGAATCGCAAAGAAGCGCTTGAAGTACGGGTAGGTGGCGGCGATGATGACGGCGGCCACGGACAATTGCTTGGTGAGGGTGTTCAGGGGCAGGATCAGGCAGAAGGCCAGCACGGTGAGCACGCCGGCCACGGCCAGCGCTTCCTTGCCGCTGATGCGTCCGCTGGTGATGGGGCGTTCCGCCGTGCGCTTGACGAATTTGTCGATATCCTGGTCGGCGTAGTCGTTGATGGCGCAGCCTGCCGAGCGCATCAGGAAGGTGCCGAGGGTGAATATGACTATCAGCCGCCAGTCCGGCATGCCCTGCTGCGCCAGCCACAGCGCGCACAGGGTAGGCCACAGCAGCAATACGGTACCGATAGGCTTGTCCAGCCGGATCAGGCGGAAATACAGCGCCAGCTTGTTCATGGAAGACTCGATCTTGTTGAAGAGAAAGGTCGATTATCGCAAATAGTACGCAAATGTACTATTTTGACCATCCCGCCTGCCTGGCTATCCCGTTTATTCTTCGCAGAGAGGAATAATGCCGGGCAAGTCGCAACTGGCGATGGCCGCGCACAGGGCGTCGATGGCGGCCTTGCGCGTGAAACTCTTGCGCCAGAGCATCACCACTCTGCGCGATGGCACGGGATCCGCGAACTGCCGGTATTCGAGCATGCCGTCGGTGGCGTGCATATTCGTGACGGAGGCGCGCGGCAGGACGGTCAGGCCGATGCCGCTGGCCACCATGTGGCGGATGGTTTCCAGCGAGGAACCCTCGAAGGTGCGCTGCATGCCGTTGCCGGGCGAGGAAAAGCGCGCCATTTCGGGGCACACTTCCAGCACCTGGTCGCGGAAGCAGTGGCCGTTGCCCAGCAGCAGCATGGTTTCCGACTTCAAGTCCTGCGCGGCGATGCGCTCGCGCGCCGTCCACGGATGGTGGCGCGGCATGGCCACGACGAACGGTTCGTCATACAGATCTTGCATGGCCATGCCGTGCTCGGGCAGGGGCAAGGCCATGATGGCCACGTCCAGTTCGCCCTGGCGCAACAGTTCCAGCAGGCGAACCGTGAAGTTTTCCTGCAAGATCAAGGGCATTTGCGGCACCTGGTCTATCATGGCCTTGACGAGCGGCGGCAGCAGGTAGGGGCCGATCGTGTAGATCACGCCCAGGCGCAGCGGGCCGGCCAGCGGGTCCTTGTTCTGCTTGGCGAGTTCCTTGATGGCGGCCGTCTGTTCCAGCACGCGCTCGGCTTGCGCGATGATCTGTGCGCCCAGGGGCGTGACGGAGATCTCCGCGCCGCCCCGTTCGAACAGCACCACGCCCAGTTCGTCTTCAAGTTTCTTGATGGCCACTGACAGGGTGGGCTGGGCAACGAAACAGGCTTCGGCGGCGTGGCCGAAGTGCTTCGCTCGCGCGACTGCAACGATATATTTCAGTTCAGTCAGTGTCATAAGGTGATTGAAACACAGGAAGTACTTACTTGCAATGAATGAAAGGTGGCGCTAACGTCAAACTGTGGCGCCGATGGCGTATTGTAGCGGATCGCCCCCTATAATGCGGGACGAGGCGATGCAAGGAGAGGGCGATGGAAGTGCGCATACAGGCGCTGGAAGCGGCGATCAATTACTGGCGTGCCAGGCAGCCGGCGCGCGGCAACGAATATGCGCTGTCGGCGCCCGTCAGCCGGCTGGCCGGCGTGTACGCGCGCATGATTTATTACCGGCAAGATGCCATCGCCGCGGACAGCCTGGAAGCGGCCACCCTGGCCCTGATCGAGGCCTGGCGCCTCGATGCCGGCGGCATCCATGGCGATAGCCACGCCGAATGAAGACAAGAGAATTAACCCCTACAAGAGAGTGCCATGCCTGATTTTGAAAACAAACTATGCAGCCGTGATGAACTGCGCGCCCGCGCGCAAGCGCTGCCGAAACCGGTGGTGGTGACGAATGGCGTGTTCGATATTCTGCACCGCGGCCACGTGACGTACCTGGCGCAGGCGCGCGCGCTGGGCGCTTCGCTGGTGGTGGCCGTGAATACCGATGCCTCCGTGAAACGCCTGGGCAAGGGCGATGACCGTCCCCTGAACAGCTGCGAAGACCGCATGGCCGTGCTGGCCGCGCTGGAAGCGGTGAGCCTGGTCGTGCCGTTCTCGGAAGACAGCGCGCTGGAAGTGGTGCAGGAAGTCCAGCCGGAAATCTATGCCAAGGGCGGCGACTACGACATGGCGGCCATTCCGGAAGGCCGGGCCGTGCTCGCGTATGGCGGCCAGGCGGTGGCCATCGATTTCGAACACGACCGCTCGACCACCAAATTGCTGACGAAAGTGCGGGCGCAGTAGGGGAGGGAAACGTCGTCAATGTTTCCATACAGATAAAAAGACGTTACTATGAGAACCGCCAGGGCTGCGACTTCGTTTCGACCGCCCCAGCACGTTACACCGTCTGATACGCATTGCTAGTCATAGAAAATACATGGACCTTAAAACTTCTGGGGATTGGCCGCTGCCCTCTGGCGTGTGGCAGGTGGATGCCGCCGATGGCGCGTGGACCTTGCAGCGCAGCGCGGACGGCCAGAGCGTCTCGCCCTTGTTGAGCAATGCCGATATCGGCAAGCTGATGCACGCCCGGCGCCTGCCCGGCGCGGCAGGCGAGGCGCTGCGGCAATTTCCGCCCGAATTCGCCTTCGATCCCGCCACCGGCGCGGCGCTGCAAGCGCCGCCGGACACGGCCGCGGCACCGCCCTGGGTGCCGCCTTTCGGCGCGCCTGCCGTCAGCGACGTGCCGCCGCCTGGCGCGGCCGGCTTGCGCCAGGCCAGCGTGCCGTTGAAACTGGCCGACCAGCGCGCGCGCGACGAGCATGCGCCGGCGGAAGCGTCGCTGCCCATGCCGCCGCCCGGCGAGTACGAATTCTTCTCCGCCCAGTTCGGCACCTGCGGCGCCGCGCTGCTGGCGCTCGACCCGCGCAAGGCCGTGCTGCACGCGTGGCTGCCCGCCTCGAAACGCTGGCTGGCGCTGGACCCCGACTATGGCAGCCTGCTGGCCGAATCGGACATCGCCCACGGTGCCTGGCGCGCCGAAGTCGTGCCCGATTTCAACAGCGTGCTGGTCTTGCCGACCAGCCACGGCCTGGCCTGCATCCGTCCCGACGTGCCTTCGCTCACTTACGTGGTCGAGCATGTGGGCGGCGCGCCGTGCGTGGCGGGCCCCATCTGGTTCCAGAACCGCCTGTGGGCGCCGCTGCGCGACGACGATGGCCGCATCCGCTTCGTCAACCTTGACGCCGCGCAAAAGCCGGGCAGCGACGTGCTGCTCGACGGCGTGGCGGACCTGGGCGCCGTCAGCGCGCCCGTGGCCTACAACCGCATGGCCGTGTGGCCGTGCGCCAACGGCCAGCTGCGGCTGCAACTGCAGCCGGACGGCAACGTGGCCGCCTCGTTCACGCCGTGGCCCGAGGGGCTGGTGCCGCATTTCGAGTTCGGCAGCCCCTATCTGTCGCGCGACGGCGGCCTGTGGCAGCTGTGCTTCGAGCGCAGCCGCCATACCTATGTCTACGTCAAGCTGGGCAGCCAGCCCGAGCGGGCCGACGCGCTGGCGCCGCGCCTGTGTTCGGGCAGTTTCAATTACCGCTTCGCCACCAAGCTGAAGACGGCGCCGTGGGAAGAGCCGGAACACGGCGACGATGGCGGCAAGAACCAGGCCGTCATGCCGCTGCTGGAATCGGGCGCCGGCAATGGCGTCTTCGGCGTCAAGTTCGAGACCAGCGCCGGCCTGTCCAGCGTGCTGCGCTCGACGGACCGCCTGGCGGCGCAGCTGGTGCAGGACGACGAGTTGCGCGAAACGGTGTTCCACACGTTCGCCGTCAGCGAGCCGTGGCGCGTGCGCCTGTTTGTCAGCGAAGGCAAGCTGTGGGCCTACCACCCGCTGCTGTCGCGCATCGATGGCTGGAACTTGCAGGCATGAAGGCGCGCTTATTGACCGTGCTTGCGGCCCTGGCCGTGTCGGCCGGCGCCGCGCACGCGGCTGGCATCCAGCAGGCGTTCCTGGTGCAGAATTCCGGCTGGATGGAACCGTTCTATACGGACGAGCATTCGCAGCTGAAGGCCCTGGTGGGCGCCGTGGCGCAGGCGGCCACGAGTCCGTCCGACAAGGTGTATACGCTGGCCTTCAGCCAGAGCAGCGGCGCGCATGTGTCGCCATCGCTGCTGGGCCAAGGCCAGGGCGGCGCCGGCGTGGCGGGCCAGCTGGCCAGCCTGGGCCTGGCGCGCAAGGGCAATGGCGGCGCGCTGGCCGACACGGATTTCCAGGAAGCCGTGACGAAGACCATCACGGGGCCGTTCCAGTCCGCCTCCGGCATCGTGTGGATCTTCACCAACAACAAGAACAGCCCGAACAACGACAGCCAGACGGCGGAACGCAACCGCGACTTTTACCGCCTGCTGCACCTGGAACCGTCGATCACCAAGACGGTGGTATTTCCGCTGCGCATGCCCGTGCAGGGCAAGCTGTACAGCGCCAAGGGCTTGATGGTGTATGCGCTCGCGTATGGCCAGCCGGCGTCCGATGCGCTGAACCGCATCCTGGCCGAAGGGCGGCTGTCGCAAGTGCTGACGCGTCCGCCCGCGCGCCTGAAACCGGTCGACCAGGATGCCGTGCGCATCGTGCCGCAAGCCGTCAAGAACAGCGACAATGTGCACGCCAGCCTGGGCCGTGACGGACGCACCATCGTGCTCGACGTCGATGCGGCCAGGCTGGTGCCGCAGGTGGTGCTGCAGGCGTCCCTGCAAAACATGTTTTTCCCGTACGTGATCGACAGCGCCAGGGTGCACGCCAACCTGGCCGGCCAGAACGCGCCGCTGCAGGTGACGCCGGACCGGATCCGCCAGCTGCAGCCGGGCGCCAGCCAGTCCGTGCAGGTGCAGTTTGCGCTGCCGATGGCGCAGATTCCCTCGCCCTGGTCGGGCCAGGCCATCGCCGCCATGGGCAAGCAGGTGATGCTGCCGATGCAGGCGCAGGTGGGCCTGTCGGAACAGCGGCTGGCGCTGGCCTCCAGTTTTGGCAAGGATTTGCAGGAACTGTTCCCCGGCGACCCGATCTCGGACATGTTTACGCCGCCCGACAGCGTGCGCGCGTCGCAGGCGACCATACCGCTGTTGGTGCGCATCCAGTATCCGCTGCTGCCCGTGCTGGTGATCCTCGGCGGCATCCTGGCGCTCGTGCTGGGCTTGCTGGCGCTGGGACTGCTGGGCACGCGCGCCACGCGCTACAAGGTGCTGGCCGATGGCGTGCAGCGGCAAGTGCTGCTGCATCCGTTCAAAAGCGTGCAGATCCGCGACGATGACGGCCGCGACATTGGCGAGCTCAAGCGTGGCCTGGGCAAGCCGGCCGTCGTGCGCGTGGCCGACGGCCATACGCTGAGCGTGGCTTGAGCCAGATCCATCACTACTTATAAAAACATTTTTAATCCACCAGAGGCATACCATGGCTCAAGACACTCCAAAAGACAACGCAGGTTTTACCTTGCCAGCCCCGGCCTCCGCGCCGCCGGCAGCGGACGCTACCGCTGCGCCGGCGGCAGCCAGCGCCACGGCCGGCACCACCGAGCCGGCGCCCGCGTTCGATGCGGCCGGCACCACCGACACCTCGTCGCGCGACACCCTGGTGGGCGGCGTGGTGCTATTGCTGCTGTTCATCGCCTTTTTCTTCGCCAAGAATGCCTATGCGAATGGCCTGGTGGCCAAGCGCGTGCCGCCGAACAAGGCCAACGCCTCGGGCTGGTGGCTGTTCATCTTCCTGGCCAGCCTGGCGACCGGTGTCGTGCTGGCTGCCGTGAACGCGCATAAATTCCTCGCGCCATTGTTCATGGGACCGCTGGTACTCGTGGGCCTCGTTGCCCTGTTGCTCACATTTACCTCCAGCCGCCGCTAAGAAAACGCCGTAACACGCTTTATCCAAGGAATCACCATGGCAGAGAACCTGAACCAAACCATCACCGGCGGCGCCAGCGAGCGCAAGCAGGACAAGATCATCGAACTGCGCCCGACCCTGTTCATCGGCATCGGCGGCACGGGCATGCAGGTGCTGATGCGCGTGCGCCGGCGCATCCTCAACACCCTGTGGGGCGGCGCGGGCAACCGCACGCGCATCGAGGGGCTGGCGGACTTTCCCATCGCGCAATTCATCCATTTCGACCTCGACAATGGCGCCGTGATCGAGAGCGGCGAATCGCAGGCGAAAGACTTGCAGTTCGACCAGGTGAAGTTCACGGATGACGACAAGGTGGTCGAATCGTTCGACATGGACAAGTACAGCCGTGATGAAGATTCCTTGGAGAAATATCCGCATATCAAGGAATGGCTGCCGCTGACGCCGCAGCGCATCCGCGAACTGCGTTTCGACATGAGCAGCGGCGCCGGCCAGATCCGCGCCGTGTCGCGCCTGTACTTCTTCGACAAGTACGCGAAGATCCGCGACAAGATCCGCCTCAAGCTCAAGGCGCTGAAGGCGGGCCTGTCGCACGAGCGCCAGCTGGCCGAACTGGGCTTGCGCATGGAAACGAACCGTTTCCGCATCGTCATCGTCGGCTCGGTAGCGGGCGGCACGGGCTCCGGTTCCTTCCTCGACATGGGCTTGCTGGCGCGCTGGCTGGCGCGCAGCGAAGTGGGCGCGGCCGACGTCGAACTGATGCTGTTCTTGCCGACCGGCTACACCAAGGCCAACAAGGACCGCGTCGAGGCCAATGGCTATGCGGCGCTGATGGAACTGGAATCGGCGATGATGGGCAACAAGGGCTACGTGGGCCGCTGGGATGCGTACGACCGCCCGGAACTGTCGCGCGAGCCGTACAGCGAGGTTTACCTGATCGATTCGGGCAACCTGGCGCAGCAGCACACCAAGGATGTCAGCGACGTCTACCACATGGTGGCCGATTCGCTGTTCGAGGATTTCGCCTCGGCCGACTTCGCGCGCGCCAAGCGCTCGATCGCCGTCAACCAGGCGCAGCACAAGAATTCCCTGTACAACGCGCCCGTGCCGCAAGACCGCTTCGGCGACATGCGCCTGTATTTCTCGAAGCGCTTTTCCTCGTTCGGCATGGCCGTGCTCGATACGCGCCAGGAAGCGGCGCGCGACGAGCGGGCCCACCGCTGGGCCGGCGCCATGCTGCAAGCCTTCTTTGGCGTGGGCGGCACGGATGCCGGCGCCAACCGCGCCACGGATGCGCAGCGCGACAATTTCCTGGCGGCGAATATGTTCCTGAAGGGTACGCCGTTCAGCGATTTCCCCGAGTTTTCCGACAAGAGCATCGAACTGAAGCGCTCCAGCGGCGACTTCATCGATTACCGTGCCGTCGAGGAATTGCTGGAAGACCGCCACGGCCACCTGCTGGCCGGCGTGGAAAACCGGGTCAATACGCGCATCAACGATATCCGCACGGGTTTTGAGCGCAGCGAATGGCCGGCCCAGGTGCGCGACGCCATGAAGCACCTGGAGCGCGACGCCGTGCGCGACCAGGATTCCACGGCCGACACGACGGAAGACCGCATCAGCAAGCGCCGCCGCGAAGTGCTCGACGATATCAAGAAAGTCGTGCGCGACCAGCTGTATGGCTACCTGGACAACAAGGAATTCGGCGGCCTCGAATACGTGCTGTCGCTGGTGGAACAGATCAAGGACCGCATCGAGGCGCCCGGCAGCGGCTTGACGGCGCAGATCGGCGCGAATGCCGAGCGCTACCGCGAGATCAAGGAAGCCGTGCGTTCGCGCGAATACGAGCGCCTGTTGAACAACCTCGAGCAGACGCGCAGCACCTTCGGCTTCCTCAGCAACAGCGAGAAGCAGGCGGGCGTGGTGATGGACCATCTGCGCACGGAAATGGCGAATGCGCTGAAATTCCACCTGCGCGCCAAGGCGGCCGACGAAGCCGTCATCCTGCTGGGCGAACTGTCGCGCTGGCTGGGCAACCGCATCGGCGTCGATGGACAGGGCCGCGCGCAATGGAATGGCCTGGTGGGCGAGCTGCAGGCGGGCCGCGAAGGCGTGCTGGCCATGCTGGCCGAACTGAAGACGGCCAATACCATCCTGCGCAAGGACCTGGACAAGGAACACGCGACCCTGATCGTCATTCCCGTCACGGAAAAAGACGTGGCGTTGCCATCGGCGTCCACCTTGCGCCAGTGGGCCGATGAAGCGTTCAAGGACATGGGCGGCTCGAAAGCGCTGTTCCCCATGCTGGGCGAACCGGCGCAGCGCGCCTTGATCCTGGCCAAAGTCACGCGCATGGCTGAAAACATGATTGCCAGCACGGGCCTGGCCGAAGGCGCCACCAGCGTGCCGGACCCGCTGTTCGAGGCGCTCGAGCAGATGGATGTGTCCGAACGCCTGGACCGCTTCCGCAAGCTGCTGGCCTGCTCCATGCCGTGGATCGACGCCAACATGGCGGGCGACTTCACGGTGGTGTCGGACCAGTTCAAGTGCGTGATCGGCGTGGCCAACGCGGCCGCCTTCAAGGCGAAATTCGGCGCCGAACTCGAATCGTGCGTGCCGACCCAGGTGGGCATCACGGTGAGCCAGCTGGAAATCGTCGAGACGGGCTTGCGCGGACGCGCCGTCTGCTATTGCGAGCTGGCCGGCGTGCCGATGACGGTGCTGCGCGGCCTGGAAGGCTGGCGCACCAGCTACCGCAAGGAAGGCGACAACGACAAGGCGCCGACGCACACGCATATCGATCCGACGCAATTCACGCATCCGATCGCACCCAATACGGACGAGATGAAGCGCCTGGCCGAAGACTTCGGCGAATTCCTGCAGGCGATCATGCTGGGCGTGCTGACGCGCCACACGGGCCGGGTCGTGCCGCCGGGCCAGTACCAGTTTGCCGTCGAACCGGGCGACTTGCGCCGCATCGGCAACGAGCGCGCCATCCGCCAGAACGGCATGCCCGCCTCGTACGAGAAAAATATCGCGTTGCGCATCGAAGAAAAACTCGCTGCGCTTGATGCAGTGCAGACGGCGGCCATGGCGGCGCTGGCAAAATACTACGAGCGGGGCGTGTATGCGCCCAAGCTGGTGGCGCAAGCCGATGGCTCGCAGCTGCCGTATATCGGCTTTGGCAGCGCTATTTCCGCCGAGGTGGGCGCGCGCCTGCGCGAGTCGGCGCGCCGCAAGGGCATGGCCAGCGATGAGCTGGACCGTACCGTGACGACCCTGCTGGGCCGCCTGAAGGAGTGGGCGACCGTCATCGGCGACTCCGACAGCGACGCCTATGACTGGGAAGTGCGCGAGCCGGAAGACGATGGCCAGCCGCGCCTGAAGTACGCGATCAAGGCGGAAATGCTGGAAGCGGGGCGCCTGGAGCAATTGCTGCGTCCGGCCGGCAGCGCGGCAGCCGCAGCGGCGCCGTTTGGCGCGGCGGCCCCCGCCTTCGGCATGGCGCCCCCGCCGCTGGGCGGCATGCCGCCGCCCCTGGTCGAGCATCAGTATTTCCTGGGGATCAATGGCCAGCAGCAGGGACCGTTCACGGCCCAGCAGATCGTGCAATACGTGCAGGGCGGGCAAGTGCAGCCGGCCACGGCCAAGGTGTGGCGCGCCGGCTTGCCGGCCTGGGTCGACCTGGCCCAGTTCGCCGAGCTGGCTCCCCTGTTTCACAGCGCGCCGCCACCGCTGATGCCGCCGCCATTGGGCTGAACGCTGGAATGACGTTGCAATGAAGGATTAGTTTTGGATATCTGCATCAAATGTAAGGGCGGCCTGTTCAGCGCTGTCAGCCATTGTCCGTACTGCGGGCAGGCGCTGGCTGGCGCCGCGCAGCCGTCGGCGCCGTTGCCGGCCGCCGTCGACCACAAGCCGCCACCGCTGCCAGTGACGCCGCCGGCACCGGTGAAACCGCCTGCGGTGGCCGCGCCTGCGCCGAAGCCGCCACCCGTGCCGGTATCGGTGCCGAAAGCGGAGCGGTCGAAGGAAGCTCCGCCGGCACCGGCGCCGGCCGCGCCACCGCCTAAGCCAAAGGCGCCGACAGCGCCGACACCACCGGTACCGCCTGCGTCGCCACCGCCGCCACCGCCATCGCGCGCGTGGCTCAAGTGGATAGCCGGCCTCGCCGTGCTGGCGGCCGTCATCGCCTACATGAATGGCAAGCCGGGCGGCAAGAACGCATCGGCCTGCAACGACGCCATCGACAGCGGCCTGAAACTGGTGGCGAATGGCAGCCTCGACGGCGCGCGGCAAAAGCTGGCGACGGCGAAAAACGTTTGCACGGGCAAGTCCAGCGCCAAGGCGGACGATTTGCAGGCGGCGATCAGCAAGGCTGGCGCCGCCTCGGGCGGCTGCCAGCGCAGCGTGCGCGCCATCGAACGCCATATTGACGGTCATCAATTGCAAAGCGCCGCCAAGGGCGTCGCCGCGCTCGATGCCGATTGCGCGGGCGCATCCACGGTGGACCAGCTGCGCAAGCAGCTGGCGCGCCAGCAGGCGGCGGCCGCGTCGGTGCAGGTAGGCGTGCGCCAGGCGCTCGACGGCAAGGATGCGGTGGCCGCGCAAAACGGCATCGGCAGGCTGGAAGCGATCGACCGCGAGGCGCCGGAATTGCCCCAGCTGAAGGGGGACTTGCAAGCCCTGTCCGCTGCGACAGCGGCTGCCGCGGCTGCGGCGACGCCATCCGAGGCGCCGGTGTCAACGCCGGCGGTGCTGGAGACGGCTCCCGTCCCGGCCCCCGCTCGTGTCGCGCCGCGGGAACCCGTGCCTGCGCGCGCGGTCGAACGAGCAGCCGTGGCGGAGGCGGCGCCGGCCGACAATGGCGCCGCCATGCGCAACGAGATGGCGCTATCGTTCCTGCGCGACGCCGAGCGTTCGCTGGCGGAAGGCAAGTTCGATGCGGCCAAGACTTACCTGGACAGCGCGCGCCGCATCGATCCCGCCAATGCGCGCATCGACAGCCTGTCGCGCCGCATCCGCGAGCGCGAACGCCAGGTGCTGCAGACGGAAACAACGATCAAATAGACTTGGAGCGAGCATGTTCAACCAGACCACCCTGCGCGCGGCAGCCGCGCTGACCATCACGGCCATGCTGGCCGGCTGCGCCACGGCGCCGATGAATCCGAATGGCGTGCGCCAGGACAATACCTATCCGCAAGGCGGGCAGGCGCCGCAGGCGGGCGCGACGGACGACGATCCGTGCAGCGTGGGCGCGACGGCAGCGGCCGGCGCGGCCGTGGGAGCCTTGCTGGGAGCGCTGGTCAGCGGCAAGAATGGCGCGCTGAAGGGCGCGGCCATCGGCGGCGGCCTGGCGGCGGCCGGTTGCCTGGCGATCAATGTCAATTCGCGCCAGACCAAGACGGCGGCGCAGGCCGACCGCGACTACATCCGCGCGCGCGGCGCCTTGCCGCGCGAACCGCAAGTGGTGTCGTACACGCCGCAGCTGAGCGCGTCCACCGTCAAGCGCGGCCAGCCGTTCAAGGTCACGTCCGTGGTGGAGCTGGTCAATGGCAGCGCGCAAAGCGTCAACGACGTGCGCGAAGAGCTGGTGGTGCTCGATCCGCAGGGCCAGCCGTTCAAGTCCGGTTCGAAAGCGCTGGCCAGCAACAATAAATCGGGCGGGCGCTTCGAGAACTCGTTCGAGCTGACCTTGCCTGCGGGCGTGTCGCAAGGCGTATATGGCGTCAAGACCAACCTGTATGTCAACGGCAAGCTGGCCGCCACGCGCGACTTGCGCACGCAACTGGTGATGCTGGATGCGGATACGGGCATTGACGCGCAGCTGGCGCTGCGCTGATTGCCGTATGCAAACGCGTAGGTCGGATGAGCGGGGTCAGGCCCCGCGTAAGCCGACAACACCACTAACGCCAACAATGTTGTCGGATTCCGGCCTCTTGGGCCTAATCCGACCTACGCGCCGCCGGCGTAGCCATGCTGGCGCCACGCTTCATAGACGACGACGGCCACCGTATTCGACAGGTTCAGGCTGCGGTTGTCGGGGCGCATGGGCAGGCGGATGCGCTGCTCCGCCGGGAAGCCGTCGCGCAGGGCTGGATCCAGGCCTTTCGTCTCCGAACCGAACACAAACACGTCGCCAGGTAAAAAGGCCACCTCGCCGAACGGGCGCGAGCCGCGCGTCGTCATGGCGAACATGCGGGCCGGGTCGGGCTGGGTGTCGGCCAGGAACGCTGCCCAGTTCTTGTGCACCTTCATGCTGGCGTAGTCGTGGTAATCGAGGCCGGCGCGCTTCATCTTGGAATCGTTGAGGGGAAAGCCCAGCGGCTCGACCAGGTGCAGCTGCGCGCCCGTGTTCGCGCACAAACGGATGACGTTGCCCGTATTGGGCGGGATTTCAGGTTCTACCAAAACGACGTGAAACAAAATACTCTCCTTGTTAACCTATCTACTATCCAATCGGTGCTTCAGCGGCTTCAGCGCGGCGGCGTGCGCGCCACGGCCAGGATGCTGACTTTTCCTGCCCCTGCGCCCTTGCAGGCGGCCGCCAGCGCGTTGACGGTATGGCCGCTGCTCATGACGTCGTCGACGATGCCGACATGGCATCCTTGCAATAGCGCCACATAGTCCGGCGCGATGGCAAACGCATGGGCCAGGTTGGCTTGCCGTTCCTGCGGCGCGACGCCGCTTTGCGCCCGTGTTTCGCGCAGCCGCAGCGCCAGCCGAGGCTGCAAGGGCAGCTGCAGCAGGCGCGCCAGCGGACGGGCGATTTCCAGCGCCTGGTTGAAACCCCGCTCGGCCAGGCGGGCAGGGCCGAGCGGCACGGGACACAGCAGTTGCGGCCGCTCCCAGTCAGACTGTTGCTGTATGGCTACATATAGCAATTGCGCAAGCAGGGGCGCCAGCGCCAGGCGCGCACCGAATTTCAGCTGCAGCAGCAACTGGTCGACGGGCGCCGCATAATCAAACGCCGTGATCGTGGCGTCATACGCGGGCCGCTGGCGCAGGCAGCGTCCGCACAGCTTTGCCGCGTCATCGAGCGGATTGGCGCATAGGCGGCAGCGCGGCCGCAGCTGTCCCAGGTACTGCGCGCGGCAGGGCGGGCACAGCACTTCCGCGCAGCCCATGCCGCACAGCGCGCACTGCGCCGGCAGCAGGCAGGCGCCCAGCCGCAGCTTGAGCGCCTGCCATGCGGCATCAAGGCTGGACCTGGCGGCGTTCCGCATCGCGATGGCGTCGTTCCATGTACACTGCCGACATTATCTCACCTCACCCGATTCAACATGCCAGTTCCCACCAGTCCGCCCAAAATGAGTGCGCCCATCGATGCGGTGCAAGTACGCGATTTCTTTTCCCGTCCGGCGCGCGTCGCGCCGTCGGACTTCCTGCGCCGCGAAGTATCAACGCGCATGCACGAGCGCCTGGAGCTGGTGAAGATCGCCCCCTTGCGCGTGCTCGACGCCGGCTGCGGCCCCGGCGCGGATCTGGCGCAGTTGCACAAGGATTATCCCGCCGCGCAGATTATCGGTCTCGATGCAGCGCAAGCGATGATGCAGGCGGCGCGCGCGCCGGCGTCGAAACTGGCCAGCCTGAACCAGTTCCTCAGCAAGCTCTTGCCGGCCAAGGCGGGCGTGGACTTGCTGTGCGGCGACCTCGGCGACTTGCCGCTGGCGCAGGGCAGCGTCGACCTCGTGTGGTCGAACCTGGCGCTGCACTGGCATGCCCAGCCCGACCGCGTGTTTGCCGAATGGCGCCGCGCGCTGCGCCTCGACGGCTTGCTGATGTTTTCGTGCTTTGGGCCCGACACCTTCCGCGAAGTGCGCGACGCCTTTGCCGAGGCTGACCTGTATCCGCATGCCTTGCCCTTCGTCGACATGCACGACTTTGGCGACATGCTCGTCGAGACAGGTTTTTCCACGCCCGTGCTGGACATGGAGATCATCACCGTCACCTACGACACGCCGGAAAAGCTGCTGGCCGACGTGCGCGCGTTTGGCGGCAACCCGCTGACGACGCGCCGGCGTGGCCTGATGGGCAAGGCGGCCTGGCAGCGCATGCTGGCCGCGCTGGAAAAGATGCGCCGTCCCGACGGCAAGCTGGGCCTGAGTTTCGAGGTGATCTACGGCCACGCCTTCCGTCCGGCGCCGCGCGTGACGCGCAATGGGGAAGCCATCATCCGTTTCGACCTGCCCAGAAAACCCAAATAAAAGCCGAAAGAAACCGACACTTGGTCGCCATCGGCATGCCGCTGTTGCGGCAACCGTTGCAAAGCGCGCGGCGACGGGGCCAGGGGTGCGCACGATGCCGATTATTGCTTGATGGATTCAAGTTTACTTGATTATAATCGTTGATTGTTTGTCAGCTTGCTAAGCTTAAAAAACAAGGGCTGCATACAAAATAAAAAAAACAAAGCAAGACTTAATTGAAGTTACTGCATTAGTATAGTAACCATCTTCCACGCAGGGCCATTTAATGGCGGGGAAGAAAAACAGGATTCCAGCATGCTTGTCCGCCGTCGTTTTTGACAGGACAGTCAGCATGGAATTCGCTGGTGCTTGAGGCGCAGGGCCATGTTTTGGCCGTGTTGCTTTCATGGAGGAGCGGCAGCGGTCCAGTACGGAGAAGTCCGCAGCCGTTTAAAATATCATTATTTTTGGGTGGTTGGGGAAAACATGAAACATGCAAAGCGACTTCAATCGTTGCTGCTCGGGCTGTCGCTGACAGCGTTTGGCATCGGGCGATGGGCCACGGCGGCACCAGCTGCCGGCACCTATCCAGGCACCGGTGGTCCCGTGCCGTTCGAAATGAATCTGCAACCGCCGGCGACACAGATCGCCCATGAAATCTACGATTTGCACACCTGGATGATGATCATCTGCCTGGTGATCTTCGTGGCCGTGTTCGGCGTCATGTTTTACTCCATCTTCAAGCATCGCAAGTCCCTGGGCCACAAGCCGGCCACCTTCCACGAAAGCACCACCGTCGAGATCGCCTGGACCGTCGTGCCTTTCCTGATCGTCATCGGCATGGCCCTGCCCGCCACGCGCACCGTGGTCGGCATGAAGGATACGTCGAACGCCGACATCACGATCAAGGCTACCGGCATGCAGTGGAAATGGGGCTACGATTACCTGAAAGGCGAGGGAGAAGGCATTTCCTTCCTTTCCAACCTGGCCACGCCGCGCGCGCAAGTGGGCGCGCCGGGCGTGCCGCCGACGGAAAAACGCGGCGAAAACTACCTGATCGAAGTCGACAATGAAGTCGTGGTGCCGGTCAACAAGAAGATCCGCATGGTGCTGACGGCCAACGACGTCATCCACGCCTGGTCCGTGCCCGCCTTTGGCGTGAAGCAGGATGCGATTCCCGGCTTCGTGCGCGACACCTGGTTCAAGTCCGACCATATCGGCACCTTCCGCGGCAATTGCGCCGAACTGTGCGGCAAGGAACATGCGTTCATGCCCATCGTCGTCAAGGTCGTCTCGGCCGACGATTACAAGGCCTGGGTTGATGTGAAACAAAAGGAAATGGCCGCACTGGCCGATGATCCAAGCAAGGTATGGACCATCGACGAATTGAAGGTCAAGGGCGAGAAAGTGTATGCGGCCAACTGCGTGGTCTGCCATCAGGCGACGGGCAAGGGCGTGCCGGGTGCATTCGCGCCGCTCGACGGCTCGGCCGTGGTGAACGGTCCGAAGGCGGAACAGATACACGTCTTGCTGAACGGGCAAAAGAGCGGCAAGTATCCGGCGGAAATGCCCGCCTGGAAACAGCTGTCCGACACGGAAATCGCCGCAGTGATCACTTACACGCGCAATTCCTGGTCGAACAAGGCCGAAGAGAACATCGTTCAACCAGCCGAAATCGTGGCTGCACGCAAGTAATTAGGAGCCGCATATGAGTACTAGCACGAGCACTAGCACCTTGGACCACGCCGGTCACGATCACGACCATGCCCACGATCACCCCACCGGCTTGCGCCGCTGGCTGTTTGCCACCAATCACAAGGATATCGGGACCCTGTACCTGTGGTTCTCGTTCATCATGCTGCTGTCGGGCGGCGTGCTGGCCCTGATGATCCGTACGGAACTGTTTCATCCCGGCTTGCAATTCTTTCACCCTGAATTCTTCAACCAGCTGACCACCATGCACGGCCTGGTGATGGTGTTTGGCGCCATCATGCCGGCCTTCGTCGGCTACGCCAACTGGATGATCCCGCTGCAGGTGGGCGCTTCCGACATGGCGTTTGCGCGCATGAACAACTTCTCGTTCTGGCTGCTGCCGCCGGCCGCCATCCTGCTGGCCACGTCCTTCCTCGTGCCGGGCGGCGCCACGGCTGCCGGCTGGACCCTGTATGCGCCGCTGTCGACGCAGATGGGCCCTGGCATGGACATGGCCATTTTCGCCATGCACCTGATGGGCGCCTCGTCCATCATGGGCTCGATCAACATCATCGTCACCATCCTCAACATGCGCGCGCCGGGCATGACCCTGATGAAAATGCCGATGTTCTGCTGGACCTGGCTGATTACCGCGTATCTGTTGATCGCCGTCATGCCGGTGCTGGCTGGCGCCATAACCATGACCCTGACGGACCGCCATTTCGGCACGTCCTTCTTTAATGCGGCAGGCGGCGGCGACCCCGTCATGTACCAGCACATCTTCTGGTTCTTCGGCCACCCCGAGGTCTACATCATGATCTTGCCGGCCTTCGGCATCGTCTCGCAGATCCTGCCCGCGTTTGCCCGCAAGCCGCTGTTCGGCTATGCGTCGATGGTGTACGCCACGGCCTCGATCGCCATCCTGTCGTTCATCGTCTGGGCGCATCACATGTTTACCACCGGTATGCCGGTCACCAGCCAGCTGTTCTTCATGTACGCGACCATGCTGATCGCCGTGCCGACGGGCGTGAAAGTGTTCAACTGGATCGCCACCATGTGGAAGGGTTCCATGACGTTCGAGACGCCGATGCTGTTCTCGGTGGGCTTCATCTTCGTGTTTACCATGGGCGGCTTCACGGGCCTGATCCTGGCCGTGACGCCGATCGACATCCAGCTGCAGGATACCTATTATGTGGTGGCGCACTTCCACTACGTGCTGGTGGCCGGTTCCCTGTTCGCCCTGTTCGCCGGCTTCTACTACTGGTCGCCGAAATGGACGGGCCATATGTACAACGAGACGCGCGGCAAGATCCACTTCTGGCTGTCGCTGATCACGTTCAACGTCACCTTCTTCCCGATGCACTTCCTGGGCCTGGCCGGCATGCCGCGCCGCTACGCCGATTATCCGGCGCAGTTCACGGATTTTAATATGATCGCTTCGATCGGCGGCTTCGGTTTTGGCCTGATGCAAGTGTACTTCCTCGTGTTCGTCGTGATCCCGACCATTCGCGGCGGCAAGGCTGCCCCGGCGAAACCATGGGAAGGCGCGGAAGGCCTGGAATGGACCGTGCCGAGCCCGGCGCCATTCCACACGTTCGAGACGCCGCCCACAGTGAAGTAATGCCAGTGTCACGGGCCGGGGTGTCCTCCGGCCCGCCTTGAATAGAGTGCCTGCCATGACCGAAGTGAAAACTGAGCGTAAAAAACCGAACAACCTGCGCACCGGACTGATACTGGGGGGCCTGGCGGCCTTCTTCTTCCTGTCCGTGTTCGCCAAGCGCCTGTGGTTCTGACGTGACGACCCCGGTGCAACAGGAAACGCGCGGCCTGAACCGCAAGATGCTGGGCAAGCTGATCGTCATTGCCATCCTGATGTTCGGCTTTGGCTATGCGCTGATTCCCGTCTACAAGCAGATTTGCGAAGTGATGGGCATCAATGTGCTGACGCAAAAAGATGGCACGGTGGCCTACGACAACAATACGCAGGTCGACACGACGCGCAGCATCACCGTCGAGTTCGACGGCAATGCGCAGGGGCCGTGGCGCTTCCGCCCCGTCGTTTCGAGCATGCAGGTGCATCCGGGCGAACTGGTGACGGTCATGTATGAAGTGGTCAACACGCAGAACCGCATCGTCAATGCGCAAGCCATCCCCAGCTACGCGCCGCAGAGCGCGACGCCACATTTCAAGAAAGTCGAGTGCTTCTGCTTCAAGCAGCAGACCTTGAAGCCGCACGAGGCGCGGCAGATGCCGGTGGTGTTCTTCCTCGATCCGGCCCTGCCGAAAGAGGTGAAGACCATCACCCTGTCGTACACGTTTTTCGAGATTGCCGGTCTGAGCCAGGCTCAAACGCCGGCCGTGCAATAGGAGAGTGCCATGGCTGAGCCAGCAAAACCTGAAAAAGCGTCGTTCTTCTACTCGCTGCGGGCCGTCATCTGGTCGTTTACGGGTTTGCGCCGCAAGAGCGATTTCGATACGGATTCGCTCAAGCTCAATCCCGTGCATATCGTCATCGCCGGCTTCCTCGTGGTGGCTTGCCTGATCGGCGTCCTGCTTACCATCGTTAAATTCGCTGTCTCATGATTTCGCAACATCTATAACGTATAAAAACCACCCTACAAGTTTTTGAGGAGATGATGATGAGTTCCAACCACGCCGCCGTACCCTATTACTTTGTGCCGGGGCCTTCGCGCTGGCCCATGCTGGGCGGCGCCAGCCTGCTGCTGACCATGATCGGCGCCTCGGCCTGGGTCAACGACGTCTCCTGGGGCCCGTATGTGAATTACCTGGGCCTGGCCGGCATCCTGCTGGTGCTGTATTTCTGGTTCGGCGACGCCATCAGCGAGTCGGAGCAGGGCCTGTACAGCGAACGCATCGACCACTCCTTCCGCTGGAGCATGAGCTGGTTCATCTTCTCGGAAGTCATGTTCTTCGCCGCCTTCTTCGGCGCCCTGTTCTATGCGCGCAGCATCTCGATGCCCTGGCTGGCCGACCTCGACCACAAATTCATCTGGCCCGACTTCGCCGCCCACTGGGGCAATACGGGCCCGGCCGGCACGGTGCAGGAATTCACCACCATGACGCCGTTCTGGATTCCGACCATTAACACGGCCCTGCTGCTGCTGTCGGGCGTGACCCTGACCATCTCGCACCACGCGCTGCGCGCCGGCCACCGCGGCATGACGGCCCTGTTCCTGTTCGCCACGATCTTGCTGGGCGCCATCTTCATGGGCTTCCAGGTCTACGAATACATCCATGCCTACAGCGAACTGAACTTGAAGCTGACGTCCGGCATCTACGGCGCCACCTTCTTCATGCTGACGGGTTTCCACGGCTTCCACGTGACCCTGGGCGCCATCATGCTGTCCGTTATCCTGTACCGCGTGCTGAAAGGCCACTTCACGCCCGAGCACCACTTCGGCTTCGAAGGCGCCGCCTGGTACTGGCACTTTGTCGACGTCGTCTGGCTGGGCCTGTACGTGGTCGTGTATTGGTTATAATGGCGGGGCAGGGCGCGCGCTATTGAGGGGCGCGCCGTCACCATGAAAAAAGCCGTACCGGGAGATCCCGGGTACGGCTTTTTTCATAGTTTGAAGATTTTGCCAATCAGGCAATGCCTAGCCTAATGGATGCCCGTCGGCTGGATATAGCCGAGCTTGTGCGCCAGCAGGATCAGCAGGAACAGGGTGATCGACAGCCCCACGCGCAGGGCCAGCGCCTGCACGGTGCGGTTGCTCTTGCCCTTGTCGCGCATCAAGAAGAACAGGGCCGAGCCCAGGCTGCCCAGGATCAGGATGAAGGCGATGGCAACGAGGATTTTCATGGATGGTAGCGCCAGGCTTGAGGAGGTTTCATTGTAATGCGTATCCGCTTCCATTTTAGATGGATTCCATTTGTTGTAATGCTGCTACTGGTGGCGCTGGGGCTATCGCTGGCGCAATGGCAGCAGCGCCGCGCCGACGAGAAAATCGCCCGCGCCGCCCGGCTGGAAGCGGGCAACCTGGCCGCGCCCCTGGCCTTGAGCGCCGCGCCCCTGCTGCCGTCCGATGCGCAAGCCATCGAATATCGCAGAATCACCGTCACGGGCCGCTTCGTGCCCGCCTGGACGGTGTACCTGGACAACCGCCCGTACAAGGGCCAGGCCGGCTTCCACGTGCTCACGCCATTCCAGCTCGACGGTTCGACCATGCACGTGCTGGTGGCGCAGGGCTGGTTGCCGCGCAACAATGCCGAGCGCACGCGTATCCCCGATTACAGCACGCCTGCGGGCACGCTCACCATCACCGGCATCGCGCGCCTGAACGCGGGCCATGTGATGGAACTGGGCACGCCGCCGCCGCTGGCGCCGCATGCCATCGTGCAAAATGCCGATATCGGCCAGCTGGCGCAGGCCAGCGGCCTGGCCCTGCAGCCATTGATCCTCGAACAGACAGTTAACCCAGTTGATCCGACAGCGGCGCCAGCGTCCAGCCAGCTTCCCGTGCGCGACTGGCCGGCGCCCGACCTGGGCGCCGACAAGCACCGCGGCTATGCATTCCAGTGGCTCGCCCTGGCACTGATGGCTTTTTTATTTTTTGTCTTTACAGGATTTCGACGTGCAAACAAACAGCCCTGAAACAAACCAAGACAGCATGAGCAAACAGACACAAGGACGGTGGAAACTGCTGGCCGTGGTGGCCGTGTGCGCGTTTCCCATCATCGCCTCGTATTTCACCTACTACATCATCAAGCCGTCGGGCCGCAACAACTATGGCGCCCTGATCGACCCGCGCCTGTACCCGATACCCGAGGCGCAATTGCACGTGACGGAACTCGATGGCAAGGACGCGCCGCTGGCCCAGTTCAAGGGCAAGTGGGTGATGCTGCAAACGGGGCCAGCCGATTGCCAGGAAGCGTGCAAGAAGCAATTGTTTGACATGCAACAACTGCGCCTCATGCAGGGCAAGGAACGCGAGCGCCTCGAGCGCGTCTGGCTGGTGACGGATGCGCAGCCGCTCGACACGCTGGTGATGCGCGAATTCGACGGCACCAGCATGCTGCGCGTGAATGGCGACGCGCTGAAAGCGTGGCTGCCGGTGGAACCGGGCGGCAAGAGCAGCGATCACCTGTATCTGATCGACCCGCTGGGCAACCTGATGATGCGCTTCCCGAAGGACGCGGACCCGAACAAGATCAAGAAAGACATCGCCAAGCTGCTCAAAGCTTCGGCGATCGGTTGAGGGGTATCCATGCCGACGATGCATCTTTCCGCGCTGGCCCAGCTGGGCTTGACGGGTCTGCTGGTGGCGCTGTTGCCCTTGACCATGGTCTGGGTATCCGCGGACGCGAATAAATACCGCAAGCTTGTGTGGATCGCCGTCTTTTTGACGGTCGACCTGATCATGTTTGGCGGCTTCACGCGCCTGTCCGATTCCGGCCTCGGCTGTCCCGACTGGCCCGGCTGTTATGGTTCTGCCAATCCCTTCCTCGCGCACGAGCACATCGTGGCCGCGGAAACCCTGATGCCGACGGGCCCCGTGACGGTGGTGAAAGCGTGGATCGAGATGACGCACCGCTACCTGGCCATGGCCATCGGCGTGCTGATCGTGGCGATGATGGTGCAGGCATGGCGCCAGTGGAGGAAGAGCCGGCGCGCGGAATTCGCCCCGGCGCTGCCGACGGCGCTATTCCTGTTTGTGTGCCTGCAGGGCGCGTTCGGCGCCTGGACCGTCACCCTGAAGCTGCAGCCGGTGATCGTCACCATCCATTTGCTGCTCGGCATGGGCTTGCTGGCCATGCTGACGTGGCTGGGCGGACGCCAGGATTACGCCGTGCAACCCTTGCTGCGCGCCGATGCGGATGCGTCCGTGCTGCGCCCCGTGCGCGCGCTGGCCATCGTGTCGCTCGTGCTCCTGACCGTGCAGATCGCGCTGGGCGGCTGGGTGAGCACCAACTACGCCACGCTGGCCTGCACGGATTTCCCCCTGTGCGGCGGGAAAGTCATTCCGGAGATGGATTTCGAGCATGGTTTCCATTTGTGGCGCGAGCTGGGCAAGACGGCCGCCGGCCACTACCTGCCGTTTTCCGCGCTGACGGCCATCCACTGGGTGCACCGCAACTTCGCCTTCATCGTGCTGGCCGGCATCGGCTATACGGTGTGGCGGGCCTGGCGCCTGCCGTCGCTGCGCGGCACGGCGCGCTGGGTCGCCGTGGTGCTGCTCCTGCAGGCGGCCACGGGCCTGGCGACGATTTACCTGAGCTGGCCATTGTCGATTGCCGTCCTGCATAACGGCGGGGCGGCGCTGCTCGTGTTGTTGCTGACCATGTTAAACTACAAGGCTAAATTCCAACTCGATGTTGCGCGGACTTCCGCTTCCGCCTCCGCGACAGTGCCCTCGGCACCAGCCAGTACTTCCCGTATCGCATAAATGACTACTCAGACCATCAGCCGTAAACCATCCCCCCGCATCGCCCAGTATTGGGCGCTGACCAAGCCCCGCGTGACGCAGCTGGCCGTGTTTTGCGCCGTCATCGGCATGTTCCTGGCCAGCGAGGAATTGCCTGACTGGCATGCGGTGGTGTTCGGCACCATCGGCATCTGGCTGCTGGCCGGTGCCGCCTTTGCCGTCAACTGCCTGGCCGAGCGCGAAATCGATGCGCGCATGGCCCGCACGGCGCGCCGCCCGATGGCCATGGGCGACATCACGGTAAAACAGACGGTGGTGTTCGCGCTGGTGATCGGCGGCCTCGGCATGGCGATCCTGTACCACCTCGTCAATCCGCTGACCATGTGGCTGACCTTTGTCACGTTTGTCGGCTATGCCTTGATCTACACCATGGTGCTGAAACCGGCCACGCCGCAAAATATCGTCATCGGCGGCCTGTCCGGCGCCATGCCGCCCGCGCTGGGCTGGGCCGCCGTCGCCAACGACGTGCCGATGCAGGCGTGGCTGCTGGTGCTGATCATCTTTGTCTGGACGCCGCCGCACTTCTGGGCGCTGGCCATGTACCGCCGCGACGATTACGCGCGCTCGGGCCTGCCCATGCTGCCCGTCACGCACGGCTTGAAATTCACGCAATTCCACGTCTGGCTGTATTCGATCGCGCTGGCCGCCACCACCTTGCTGCCGTATGCCGTGCGCATGAGCGGGCTGATCTACCTGGCCTCTGCCGTCGTGCTGAACGCCGGCTTCCTGTATTACGCGTGGAAGATGTACCGCCACTACACGGACTTGATCGCGCGCAAGGCGTTTACGTATTCCATCATTTACCTGGCGCTGCTGTTCGTGGCGCTGCTGGTCGACCACTACCTTCCCTTCGGCACATGAAAAAATACCTGACCCTGTTGTTGGCGGCCGCGCTGGCCGTCGCCCTGGCCGGCTGCGGCAAACCGGCCGCGACCAAGCTGGAATTCAAGAACACGGACGTGACGGGCCTCGGCTATGCGCGCGAGTTCGCCTTGACGGACCATACGGGCCACCCGCGCACCCTGGCCGACTACAAGGGCAAGCTGGTGCTGATGTTCTTCGGCTACACGCAATGCCCGGATGTCTGTCCCACCACCATGGCCGACATGGCCCAGGTGATGCAGGAAATGGGCCCGCAGGCGGACCAGGTGCAAGTGCTGTTCGTCACCGTCGACCCCGAGCGCGACAAGCAGGCCTTGCTGGCCGAATATGTGCCGGCCTTCGACAAGCGCTTCGTGGGCCTGTATGGCGACGCGGCGGCGACGGCCAAGGTCGCCAAGGAATTCAAGGTGTATTACGCCAAGGTCGAGGGCGAGACGGACGACAGCTATACGGTCGACCACACGGCCGGCACTTATGTGTTCGACCGCGAAGGCAAGATCCGCCTGTTCGTGCGCCACGGCGAGAAGCCTGCCGCCATCGCGCACGATCTTAAACTTCTGCTATCCTGATCCGGTCGCGCCGTTCAGGCGCCATCTTCAGGATTAGCGGTACATGGACAAACGTTTCGAGCCTTACGCCCGCCTGGCGGCCTTCATCTTCCTCCTGATCGGCTGCTTCTTCGTCTTGCGGCCTTTCCTGGCCGCCATGCTGTTTGCCGCCTGCGTGGGCATCTCCAGCTGGCCCCTGTACCTGCTGCTGCTCGAACGCCTGAAAGGCCGGCGCAACCTGGCGGCCGCCATCATGACCCTGTCGCTGGTGCTGGTCATCGTCCTGCCGCTGGCCCTCGTCACCTACAACCTGGCCGACAATGTGTCGCGCATCTATGAACAGTTGCGCGCGGCGCTGGAAACGGGCGGCCTGCATCCGCCGGCCTGGCTGGCCAGCATCCCCGTGGTGGGCGAAACCATCGCTGGCTACGTGGAACGCCTGCTCGCCGACCGCGAGGAACTCTTAAATTTGGGCAAGACCATGCTGGAACCGGCGCGCCATTTCCTCGCCTCGGGCGGCATCCTGCTGGGCACGGGCCTGGCGCAGACCAGCCTGGCCGTGTTCGTCAGCTTCTTCCTCTACCGCGACGGCCAGCAGCTGAGCCGCGCCCTGATGACGGGCGCGGGCCGCATCATCGGCGACAGCGCGCCCGGCGTCGGCCTGACCGTCAGCCGCACCGTGCGCGGCGTCATGTATGGCTTGCTGGGCACGGCGCTGGCGCAGGCGCTGGTGGCCGTGGTGGGCTTTTTGATCGCCGGCGTGCCGGCCGTCGCGCTCCTGGGCGTGGCCACCTTCATCTTTTCGCTGATCCCCGTCGGCCCGCCCCTGATCTGGGGCGGCGCCGCCATCTGGCTGTTCAACGACGGCCAGACGGGCTGGGGCATCTTCATGCTGGTGTGGGGCGCCGTGCTGATCAGCGGCGTGGACAATGTCGTCAAACCCATGCTGATCAGCCGCGGCAGCAGCCTGCCCTTCCTGCTGGTGCTGCTCGGTGTGCTGGGCGGCGTGCTGGCCTTCGGCTTCGTCGGCATCTTCATCGGGCCGACCTTGCTGGCGGTGTTGTACAGCCTGCTGCAGACGTGGACCGTGGGCGAAACCACCGTGCCGCAGGGCAAAGATAAGATTACGCTGAAAAAATAATCAGTCCCTGAGGTCAGCGTCGAGATCGCGTTCCTGCTTCGGGATCACCTTGATGAGCACGATGCGCGGCCCGTTCATCTTCTTGACGACGATGTCGAAGTCGACAAAGGTGATGCGCTGGCCCTGTTTCGGGATGTCGCCCAGCTTGACCATGATCAAGCCGCCCACCGATTCCACGTCGTCCAGCCCCAGTTCCTCGTTTTCGATATCGATGCCGAGGATGCGTTCGAGCGAAAAGATGGGCAGGCTGGCCTTGCCGATCAGGGTGCCGTCGCTCTGCTTGAGCCAGTCGTTTTCATTGCGGCGGAATTCGTCGCGGATTTCGCCGACCATGGCGCCCAGCAGGTTGTCGAGCGTGATGAAACCCAGCGGGCGCTTGCCCTTTTCGCCGATCAGGGCGAAGTGCGGCGCGCCGTCGCGGAAGCGGCGGAACAGTTCCAGCGCCGGCGTGCGCGCGGAAATAATGTCGACGGGGCGCAAAAACGGCGTCAGCGAGGTGATGGGCTTGCCCGCCTGCTGCGCGAAAAACAAATCCTTCAGGTGCACCACGCCCAGCACGTCGTCTTCGTTGACGTCGAAATACGGATAGCGGCTGAAGCGGTTGCGCAGCACCGTGTCGAGGTTTTCTTCCAGCGTGCTCGAGGCGTGCAGGGCGATCACTTCATTGATCGGGCGCATCAGGTCCGACACCGTCATCTGTTCGAAATCGAGCGACTGCGCCAGGATGTTGCGCTCGTCGCGCGTGAATTTCTCGCCGGGCTGGCTGGTGCGCAGGATCAGTTTCAGTTCCTCGGACGAGTAGTGGGCGTCGTGGCCGCCCTTGCCGGACAGGCCGGCCATGCGCAGCACCCAGTTGGCGCTGGCGTTGAGCAGGTAGATGGCCGGGTACATGGTCCAGTAGAAACCGTAGAGGGGGATGGCGCTCCACAGGCCGACGGCTTCCGGATTGCGGATGGCCATCGACTTCGGCGCCAGTTCGCCCACGACGATGTGCAGGAAGGAAATGACGCTGAAGGCGACGACGAACGAGACGCCGTGGATCAGCTCTTGCGACGTGACGCCGATGGCGCCGAACAGCGGTTCCAGCAGGCCGGCAAACGCCGGTTCGCCGACCCAGCCCAGGCCCAGCGACGCCAGCGTGATGCCGAGCTGGCAGGCGGACAGGTAGGCGTCGAGCTGGCCATGCACCTTGGACAGGATGCGGCCCCGCAGTCCCTGTGTCTTGGCGATGGCGCGGATGCGCGTGCGCCGCAATGTGACGATGCCAAACTCGGCGGCAACAAAAAAACCGTTCAGCGCGACCAGGAAGAGGGCGAGCAGGACTAGCAAGACATTGTGCATGGGGGCGCTGAAGATGGGCTGTAAAAACGTCATCTTAAACGACGAAGGGCGCCATAGCCTAATTTTGCCGCGCGCGCGCCGTGAAAGCGGGCGCGCGGCGCGCTTTGCCAGCCCTGGTCAGCCCTGGGCGGCCGTTTGCGGCCCGCCGCGCATGGCAAAGACCATGATGGCAGAAACGATGGCGGGGATGGCGACGACGAGGAAAATCGTGCTGTTGGGCCAGTTCAGGCGTATCAGCTCGCCACCGAGCACGGGGCCGATGATGGAGCCGATGCGGCCCACGCCCAGGCTCCAGCCGATGCCCGTCGAGCGCAGGGTGGTCGGGTAGTAGCTGGCCGCCAGGGCGTTGACGGCCGGCTGGCCGCCCACCACGCAAAAGCCGGCGATGAAGATCGTGATGAACAGGAAGGCCAGCGAGACGTCGGGACGGCCGATCAGGGCGATGGCGACGGCGGCGACCAAAAAGCACGGCAGCAGGATGCGGCGGAAGCTGGAGCGGTCGATCAGCTGGCCCATGACGAGGGTGCCGATGGTGCCGCCCACTTGCAGGGCTGTGCCGGCCAGCACGGCGTTGGCCGTCGACAGGCCCGCCTCCCTGGCGATCGTCGGCAGCCAGTTCGACAGGAAATACAGGTTCAGCAAGTTCATGAAGTTGATGACCCACAACAAAATCGTCATCTTCGCGCGGCCGCCCGTAAACAATTGCAGCACGGGCGCGCCCTTGTGTTCTTTCTCGTGCACGACGTATTGCGTCTCGGCCGTGATGGTGACGGTGGGGGCGATGCGCTTGAGCCACCTGGCGACTTTATCCAGCTTGCGTTTTTTCAGCACCAGGAATTGCATCGATTCCGGCAGCAGGAAGAACATCAGCACGCCGATGAGCAGTGGCACGACGCCGCCCACGTAAAACACGGATTGCCAGCCAAACGCGGGAATCAGCGCGGCCGACAGCAGGCCACCGAGCACGGCGCCCAGGGTAAAGCCGCACGAGACCAGCATCATCAGGGTGACTTTCTTGCGCAGCGGGCTGTATTCGCCGGCCAGCGCCATGGCGTTCGGCATCACGGCGCCCAGACCCAGGCCGGTAATGAAGCGTATCAGCTGCAATTGCTCGATGGTGGTGGCCAGCGGCGTGACCAGCATGCACAGCGAGAAGAAGATGGTCGAGCCGATCAGCACGGGGCGGCGACCGAACTTGTCGGCCGTGATGCTGAAGACGAGCGAGCCCACCAGCATGCCCAGCAAGCCGGCGCCAAACACGGGACCGAGGTTGGCCTTGCTCACATGCCAGTCGGCGATGATGGCGGGCGCCACGTAGCCCATCGCCTGCACGTCGAAGCCATCCATGATGACGCACAGCCCGCACAGGATCAGCATGCCGATCTGAAAGGAGCCGATCCTGTTGTTATTGATGAGATCGGGAATATCGATCGTCTTGCCTGCCGTGGACATGGTGCCGCTCCTGTTCTTATGGTGATCGCGCCTTGCCGCAGGGCGGCGGGCGCATGTCTGTCTCAGGTCTCATTACAATCGCTTTTGATTGATTATTCAAACGTTATTTTCGAATGGATTTATCAGGTTTCCTTGTGAATTTTCGGATGACCCTGGATGGCGGCCAGGATCACGTCGAGCGCCGGGTGCATGATCTTGCGTTCGTTGGAAATCACATAGAACTGCTCGCGCAAGGACGAGGCGTCACCGACCAGCACGGCGCCGAACTGCTCCTCGATATCGGCCGCCAGGCTGGCCGGGGCGAAGAACAGGCCCAGGCCCTTGCGGCCGAACGCGTTGAGCATGGCGTTATCCTCGAATTCGCCCACCACGTCGGGGCGCACGCCCTGCTGCACCATCCACTCGTCGATGCGGCCGCGCAAGGCGTTATTGCGCGCCGGCAGCAGGAAGGGCGCGCCCGTCAGGCGCTGCGGGAAGCCGTCGCGGTAGCGCTCGGCCAGCGCCGGCACGCCGAACAGCTTCATCGCGCTTTCGCCCCACAGGTGGCTGGAGACGCGCAGGCTGGCGCCGGCCGGCACGGCGCGGTCCGTCAAGACCAGGTCCAGCTTGTGCAGGGCCAGGTCGGCCAGCAGGGATTCGAATTCATCTTCCAGGCACACCAGCTTGACGGGCTGGTCCAGGCTGCGCGTGGCGTCGAGCATGCGGTAGGCCATCAGTTTCGGCAGCGAGTCGGAAATGCCCACCGTCAAACGCATCTTGTCGACGTCGGCATCGGCCAGCGCATCCTGCATCTGCTCGCCCAGCAGGAAGATCTGGTCCGCATAGCCGAGCGCCAGGCGGCCCGCCTCCGTCGGCACCAGGCGCCGTCCCTGCGGCTGCAGCAGCGAGCGACCCAGTTCCTTTTCCAGCAGCGCCAGCTGGGTGCTGATGGTTTGCACGGCCAGGCCGAGGCGTTCAGCCGCGCGCGTCACGCCGCCTTCCTTGGCAACGACCCAAAAGAAATACAAATGGCGGTAATTGAAACCGGTAGTTTTCATCGCGACCTCCAATCTTCTGTTTTTACGAAGTAATACTTCCATTATCTTCTATTTTTAAATAGTTCATACGTCCCTATACTACGTTCCATTGAATTTGCATAAAGGGGAACTATCGATGAAACATTTCAGAGTGTCATTTCTAGTGACATTTATCTGCCTGGGTATTTCCGCCTGGTGGGGTTACACGCACGGCGGCGTGCAGACCATGCTGGCGGCGCTCGGTATCGCGGTGATCCTGGGCGTGATGGAAGTCTCGCTGTCGTTCGACAACGCGGTGGTCAACGCCTCGGTGCTGAAGAATTGGGACAAGTTCTGGCAAGGACTGTTCCTGGGCGTCGGCATCATCATCGCCGTCTTCGGCATGCGTCTGGTGTTCCCGCTGGTCATCGTGGCGCAAGCGGCCGACCTGGGGCTGATGGAAGTATGGAATCTGGCACTGAGCAATCCTGAACAGTATTCGATGCACCTGACGAATCACCATGCGGAAGTGGCGGCCTTCGGCGGCATCTTCCTGCTGCTGGTGTTCCTGAACTTCCTGCTGGACGCGGAGAAGGAAACGCACTGGCTGGGCCGTATTGAAGAGAAACTGGGCGCGCTGGGCAAGATCTCGTCGATTTCCGTGATGGTGGCCCTGGGCACCCTGATGGCCAGCCTGAGCATGATCGAAGAAGGCCAGAAACTGGTGGTCTTGACGGCCGGCCTGTGGGGTATTTTGACCTACGTGGGCGTCGATGTGGTCAGCGGCTTGCTGGAAGGCGATAACGGCGACGGCAACGTGGGCGACATCGTCAAGCGCGGCGGTATTGGCGGCTTCCTGTACCTGGAAGTGCTCGATGCCTCGTTCAGCTTTGACGGCGTGATCGGCGCGTTCGCCATCACCAAGGATGTCGTGATCATCATGCTGGGCCTGGCCATCGGCGCGATGTTCGTGCGCTCGATGACGGTGTTCCTGGTGCGCAAGGGCACGCTCGATGAGTTCGTTTATCTGGAGCACGGCGCGCACTATGCGATCGGTATCCTGGCCGTGATCATGTTGGTCAGCATGAAGTTCCACATTCCCGAGATCTTCACGGGTCTGATCGGGGTGGCCTTCATTCTCGCCTCGCTGTGGTCGTCGATCCGCTACAAGCGCCGCATGGCCTTGCTGGAAGGCGAGGACGACAAGCAGCCTGCGCTCGAAGCGAAGGCAGTGTAAGGAATACGCGGCAAACGCCACACCCGTTTGCCAGCGTGATGCAGCAAGCGCCGCCTTTGGTCCGGGGAGTCGGGCCGGAGGGGGCGCCAGGTGTTAGCAAGTAGTGAGCAATTATTCGCTGGACTTTTATTTCACATAGGAGAAATACATCATGGCAATCAGTCTGCAAAAAGGCGGCAACGTCAACCTGAGCAAGGAAGCTCCCGGCATTTCGAAGATGATCATCGGCCTGGGCTGGGATGCCCGCGCCACCGACGGCGCCGCGTTCGACATCGACGGTTCCGTCTTCCTGTTGAAGGCCGACGGCAAGGTACGCGCCGACGTCGACATGATTTTCTACAACAACCTGAAATCGAGCGACGGTTCCGTCACCCACTCGGGCGACAACACCACGGGCGCCGGCGATGGCGACGATGAAACCGTCGTCGTCGACCTGGCCACGGTGCCAGCCGAGATCGACAAGATCGCCGTCTGCGTGACGATTCACGATGCCGAAGCGCGCAAGCAAAACTTTGGTATGGTATCGAAGGCGTATGTGCGTTGCGTCAATGCCAACGGCAACACGGAAATCGCCCGCTTCGACCTGTCGGAAGACGGTTCCGCGGAAACGGCCATGGTCTTCGGTGAAATCTACCGCAACGGCGCCGATTGGAAATTCAAGGCCATCGGCCAGGGCTACAAGGGCGGCCTGGGCCCCCTGGCAGCCTCGTTCGGCGTCGGCGTGTAAGGTCGCCACACCAAACCTGCTGCGCGGTGCGCCTTGCGGCCGGCGATGCGCGCTGTACTCAACTACAGCGCTGCTTCTCAGCCACAAATCACATCCGCTTGCCATGGTTTTGTGCGGCACCATGATTTTGTAGTCACAGCGGCCCGCTCAGTGGGCCGCCCCATCATTATCTCGTTGAGGAAGGAATAGATATGCCAGTTTTCAATATTACCGGGGACGTCGATCCCTTCCTGCATGTGTCGCTTGCCAAGGGCGAGAAGATTTATTGCGAATCCGACGCGATGGTGATGATGGAAACCAATCTTGAGCTGAAAGGCAAGATGACTGGCGGCATCGGCGCCGCGCTGATGCGCACCTTTGCCAACGGCGAATCGTTCTTTCAGCAGCATATCGAGGCTTTGCGCGGCGATGGCGACTGTTTGCTGTCGCCCACCTTGCCCGGCGCGATGCGGGTGCTCGAGGTGGGCGCCCAACAATACATGATCAGCGACGGCGCCTTCGTGGCGGCCAGTGCTGGCGTGGAATTGAAGGTGCGTACGCAAAGCCTTGGCAATGCGCTGTTTGCCCAGAGCGGTGGATTTTTCATCACCGAGACGGCAGGCAGCGGCCAGTTGGCGGTCTCCGGTTTTGGCGCGATGTCGGAACTGGAAGTGACGCCTGGCAAGGACGTGGTGATCGATAACTCGCACGTCGTGTGCTGGGACAACCGCCTGCAATACGAGATTTCCATGACGACCGGCAGCAGCGGCGGCTTTCTGGGTAACCTGATCAACAGCCAGACCAGCGGCGAGGGCATGGTATTGAAGTTTTCAGGCACGGGAAAAATCCTCGTGTGCTCGCGCAACCGCGCGGCCTTCCTCGCCTGGACCCAAAGCAAGCCGGCGTAATCAAGCAGTAACTAACCCAACAGGAGCTATGCGTATGTCTGTCAATTTGAGCAAGGGCCAGAAGATTTCTCTGGACAAAGAAGCTGGTACCACCCTGACCCGTATCACCATGGGCCTGGGCTGGGATGCGGCCAAGACCAAGGGTTTCCTCGGTTTCGGTTCGAAGACGGAAGCCGTCGACCTGGACGCCTCGTGCGTCATGTTCGATGAAAACAAGAGCACGTCCGACATCGTCTGGTTCCGCCAGCTGAAAAGCAAGGACGGCAGCATCGTCCACACGGGCGACAACCGCACGGGCGCGGGCGATGGCGACGACGAACAGATCAATGTCGATCTGTCGAAAGTGCCGGCGAACGTGAAAAGCCTGGTCTTCACCGTCAACAGCTTTACGGGCCAGAACTTCTCGCAGGTGGAAAACGCCTATTGCCGCATCTTGAATGCCAGCAATAACCAGGAAGTCGCGCGTTTCAACCTGTCTGTGCAAGGTTCCCACACGGCACAGATCATGGCCAAGCTGTACCGCCATAACGGCGAATGGAAGATGCACGCCATCGGAGAAAACGGCAACGGTCGCACGTTTGACGACCTGATGCCCCAGATTTCCGTGCATCTATAAGGAGCAGTACGCAGCGGGCGGGGGACGGACCGGATACCGGCCCTTGTCCGCTGCTCTTTATTGAAGGAGAGTATGTCGTGATGCGATTGCTGATAGCCCTGCTACTGCCGTGTCTCACGTTTTTCATGCTGGGGCGCCCGCTGGCCGGCGTCGCCGCCTTGATCTTGCAGTGCACTGTGATCGGCTGGGTGCCGGCGGCCCTGTGGGCCCTGTACACGGTCAACCAGCATAAAACGGAGCAGGAACTGGAGGGTGCGTTAAGCCGCAGCTACATGCGCAGGCGTAGTCGGTTGATCTAGGTCAACCGGGCGCCGGGTATCCTTGCGCTAAAGCCCGCACGAGCGATCGTGCGGGCTTTTTCTTATGCGGCGCACTGCGCCGCTTGCTCCCTTATTGGGAGGGATCGTTGCTATCCACCAGGTCCACCACCTTGCCGTCTTCCCTCACGGTGTTGCCGTCGAACACGATTGTCGAGTGTCCGCCCATCATGGGCAGCGTCAGCGTGACCTTGCCGCCGTCTTGCGTGTACGTGCCCTGGGGCGAGCAGGTGCCGAATTCCGGCGTGGCCCGCACGCCGGAACGGTCGGCGATCAGGAAGTAGAACAGGGTTTCGCAGCTGTTGCCACGGCCGCCGCTGCTGGCCATCAGGATGTATTCGCGCTGGTCGGGCAGCTTGAACACGCGTACGGGTTTTTGCCAGTGCGCATCATCACCGCTGAACAGCAGCTGCTCATTGAGGGCGACGCCGTTCTGACCATTCTGCAGTTCCACCTTCGACAGCGTGCCGGCCACGGTATCCAGTGGCATTGGCAGCGCATCCGCATTGCTGTCCAGGGAGCCGCTTTCCGTGCGGGCCGCAGGCAGCGCCGCCGTCGTCATGCTGCTTGCCTGGCTATCGTTGGTGCCGGCAAGAATGGCCGCCATTTCCGCGTTCAGCTGGTCGTCCCCGGCACTGTGGCTGCGGCTCTCGTACATCGCGGCGCCGACGCCGATCAGCAGACCGATGACGCAGCTGGCAAGCAGGATGCCCACGCCCCACTGCGACCACTTTTTCTGTACGCGGTTGAAATGGTCGACGCTTTGCCATTGCCCGTTTTTCCAGGCCATTTCGCGGCCCTTGATGCCCAGCCAGATGGCCACGCCGAGGCCGACATAGGGAATCAGCGCCAGCAGGCCGATCCAGGTGCGATTGCCCACGGCCCAGATCCAGTTCAGCAGGAACGCGCCCCAGCTCCAGCCCTTGATGCCATCTGGCAAGGTGTCCGCGATGGCGGGCGATGCCGCCGCAGGCTGGACAGCGCCGGCAGGGAAGGCGACACCGCAGCCGGTGCAGAACTGCGCGTTATCGTCATTGCTCTTTGTACCGCATGCACTACAAAACATGTTGATCCTTTTGATGGTGGAATGGCTGTTCACAACCGGAGGAGGCAGGCTACGGCTGCAGCATGCCGATCAATGCCAGAAACGAAATCGATGAAAGCACCACGGCGGCAATTGCCATTTTCTTTCCGGCAATGTATTTTTTGATGCTGACGGCGCCGAAGACCATGCCAGCCAGCGAAAAGAGAAATAGTCCCCACATCGTTTCTTCATCCATGGCCTCATCGCTGAACAGCGCGAGGACGCAGATTATTCCCGACACCAGCGCCACGATCGCCATCCAGACCGGGCCTTCGCCTTGCGCCGGCGCCTGCCGGCGCTGCACCCCGCCACAGTGCGGACAGGTAGGGGCCGATTCGTGTAGTGGTTTTCCACAGCAACTGCAAAAGATCATTGTTTTCCCGTCATGAATTCCTGGCCTTGCAGTGCAAGCCAAAGTGGACTGAGACGCTGGCAGCGCCATGCCGATGGCGTGGACGAGCGGCGCTCAGTTGAATGAGCAAGGAAATATTTCCAAGGGGAAACATGATAACAAAGAAACTTGTGTGAAATATATCGAATACTCACAACGGGGCGAAAGGAGCCTCTGCAACAGGGGACGTTCCTGCTGCATGCCGATTGATTGGGTGCGGTGCGGGCAATTGCCGCTTATTTCTTGCAGCGGATGGGCACGTTGACGGAGTTGCCATCCGAACTCAGGTTGCGGTATTGCAAATCTTCGCTTTCGATGGCGAAGCGGGGCACGGCGTGCACGTAGCGCTGCTTGCAGATGGTGTCGTCATTGATCAGCTGACTCGCCAGCATGTAGTCGCACAGGGCGAAGCGCGATTCCTCGTCGTCGAGGATCAGCACGCGCGCCGCGCTGTACAGGGCCGATTGCAAGACGTCCGGGCTGCAATTTTCCGGCCCCGTCAGCTTCAGATGGGTTTTCGTCTGCGTGGCCAGGCGCTGCAGCTTGACGAGGGCGGCGCGTTCGTCCTTGCGCGCACGATCGACTTGCGCATCGCCGCTGGACAGGCGCAGCGCCAGCGAAGCGATCTGGTCGATGGAGATATGCCAGGCAAAGCCTTCGAGCCGCGTGCGGAACTGGCCCGGCAGCGGATCGGCCGCATCGACTTCGCAGCGGAACTGGCCCAGGTGCGGACGGCACAGCACGGGAATGGCAAAGGCCGAGGTGCGCTTGCCTTTCACGAATTTCTGGCTCAGGTCGCCGAAGCTCTCGTGCGTGATGGTATCGAAGCGGGCTTGCCCAAAGCCCATCTTGACGAGGTTTTCCTTGCGCTGGCGCGAAAACAGGGCGTCGACGGCGTCGTAGATATTCTTGTTGAAGATGCGGTCCAGCGGCTGGCGCTCGTCCGACATCTTTTCGAATACGGCGCTGGAATTGGGTGCGTTGGCGTCGATGGAAATGAGGATGAAGGGCTTGCTGTTCAGGCGTGGCGGCACGAAGGCCATGTCGTTGCCGTACAGCTGGGTCAGAGCCACGTCCCACAGGGTTTCCACGCCCAGGTTGTCGGCCGCGCCGCCATCGAACAGATGCACATACGACGGCGACTCGCGCGATTCGGAACCGAGTTCCGGCACGAAACTGTTTTTCGGCCGGAAACGCTCGAACGTGACGGAGTCGAACACGCCGGGAAAGGCGGCCGAGGTGGCCACGGCCGTGGCCAGGCGGATATCCTTGATCGGCGAGTGCAGGGTGTTGTAAAAATATTCATAGGAAAACACCACGCGCTTGCCGCCATCGGTGGCGTCCGTCGCGTTGGCCAGGAAGATGGGGCCGTCGTGCGGCAAGTCCTCATAGGTTTTCTTGTCGTACAGCACATCATCGAGCACGTCGGACAGGAAGGAGGTACGGGTCTTGTTGGTCAACAACATCGTCGTCAGGTTGGCCGGTTTCAGGATGGTCTGGCCGAAGAAATCCGTTTTCAGTTTGCTGCGCAGCAAAGGCCAGTCCGTCTGCCGGCCATGCAGGGCGTAGTAGCCGCCCGCGATGGCGCCGCCCGAGACGCCGGAGATGGCCGAGGCGCCGCTGACGAGGCCGAACTGTTCCAGCTGCTCCAGCGAGGCGGCCGAGAAGTTCGCCGCGCGGCTGCCGCCACCGGACAGGGCGATGCCGATGAAATGGTCGCTGGGCAGGGGATTCTGGATGCGCGCCTTGGGCGCATCGATGCGCAGGCGCGGGGTTTCCTGCACGGTAAACGTGCGGTTCTCGACGCCGCTGTTGGGGCGCAGGGCAAGCACCGTGCAGCCGCTCAGCGGCGCAACGAGGCAGAATAGGGCAAACAGGCGTGGCTTCATGCGTGATCTGTGCGTAGTCAGGTTTGGGGATACGGACGGAAACGTGTGCGATTCTAGCAAACCCGGCAACGATCACCTATTCAGCTGGTAGCCGAGCATGGCGGCGCTGCACAGCGCGTGCGTGAGCATGGGCGCCAGCAGCGCGCCGCTGCGCTCGTAGGCATGGCCTGCGCACAGGCCCAGAACGAAGACGGGCAGCATGGCGGCGGGCGGATGCACGATGGCAGACAGCGCCGCCGCGATGACGATCGCCTGCCAGGCCGGCAGCGAACGGCGCAAGCCGCCCTGCAGCAGGCCGCGGAAGATGAATTCCTCGCACAGCGCTGCGGCCAGCACGCCCACGGCCAGCAGCCAGATTCCGTTTTCGTTGAGATGCATCAATGGCGATGATGCCGGCGGCAACAGCGCCGCGTAGCCGATACCGAAGGCGGAGGCGGCCAAGGCGCCTGTGCCTCCCCGGCGCCACGGTTGGCGGCCCCGTCCGATGCGCGGCACGCCCGTCGTCCTGCGGCGCCAGTAGACGAGGCGCGCCAGTCCATACGTGAGCGTGCCGGCCGCGCCGAAGGCGATGGCGGCCTGCGCCAGTGGCATCGCATCCGTACCTTCGAGCAGGAGCAAGGCCAGTGTCTGCAGGGTAAAAAACAGCATGGCGGCGATCAGGCCGTCCGCCGCCGATACCGTGGCCGGCGGCGAGGCGCCGGGGTCGAGCAGGTAAGGCACGGCAGCGCGCGCCTTTTGCCACAGGGCCACGGACAGCGCCGCCGTGAGCACGACGAACGCCAGCTGCTGCGCCAGGCTGCCGGCGGCCAGCGCGGCGATATACAGGCTGGTCAGCAGCAGATACAAATACATATGGGCAGGCCGCACCTTGGCCGCCGCCTCGGTAGCCAGCGGGTCGCTGGCAAACACGCCCAGCGCCACGGCGATCATCGCATACAAGGGAATGCCGGCCAGCGCCAGCAGCATCAGGCCCATCGTCTGCCATTCCCAGGCGGGCAGCCAGGCCAGCGCCGCGCCGAACAGGGCCAGCGGATACAGCAGGGCCAGCACGGCCCACAGCTGGGCCTTTTGCCGCAGCGCCTGCTCGACGGGCACGGGAAACGTGTACAGCAGCCACAGTGCGCCGCCTTCCTTGTTCAGGGTCTGGAAGGCCGACATCATCAGGACATAGCTACCGAGGAAAAAGCCGGTGGAAGCCAGCAGGGCGGGGCTGGCCAGCAGCGCCTGCACGTCGCGCGCCTGGCCCGTGAACAGGGCCTGGCCGCCGAGGATCAGCAGCGGCATCAGCAAGGTTTGCACGAGGAAATTGCGGTCGCGCCCGAGCAGGGTCAGCTCGCGCCGCTGGATCACCGTGCCCAGGCGTGGGAAGCGCCGGCGTGCCGGCCGCGCCGCCGGCGCGCGCTTGCGCACGCCCTCGCGCTGGCCCGCGCCCACGACGCCGTGGCGCAGCTGGCGGCGCAGCATGGCCATGCCGAGCAGCATCAACAGCGCCGCTTGCGCCAGCAGCAGGGAGGCCGGCAGCAAGGCGGCCGCTACGCCATCGGCATTGAGCACGCGCACCAGCAGGCCCGGCGGCGTCCAGCCGCTCCAGGCGGGCATGGCCGCTGCCCAGCCATAGGCGAAGCCGCCCATGCCCATGCCGAAGGACATGCCCATGTACATGGGAAACAGGCCGGCCAGCGACAGCAGCGCCTGCAGGTTGCCCAGCTGGGATGGCGTCAGCGACAGGCGCAAGCCCGTGTCGACCAGGGTGCGCAGCATGGCTGCCAGGGCCAGCAGGAGCAGGCTGGCGAGCAGGCCGGACACAGGGGCGAACCAGTCCTGGCCCGAATACCAGGCGAGTATGGTGGTGCTGGGCCACAGGGCCAGCAAGCCGGCCGGATTGACGACCGTGCGTTCGAGTACGCGCGCCCACAGCACGGTGCTTTTTTCGACGGGCAGGGTGATAAGCCATTCCAGGTCGCAGTCCGGTTTCGACAGCTCCCCCATACCCAGCGGCAACAGTACGCTGACCAGCCACAGCAGCGCCAACTGCAGGGTCAGGCCGCCGACCAGCGCCGCGCTGAACGGTTGTCCCATCAGCTGGGCGATGACGGGATCGAGCAGGTGCTTGCCCGTGTGCAGGCTGCCGCGTGCCTGGCAGGCCGCCACCTGGTCCAGCAGGCAATGCATGTTCAGTATGCTGTGGTGCGCGATGCTGGCGAAAGCGAACAGCATGGGCAGGAGCAGCAGCGCGCCCGGCAGCCAGCGTGCCCGCTTCTTGCCCGGCGTGGTGGGGCGGCTCTTGCTGCTCTTCTTCCACGCCAAACCCTTGCCGCTGATGTTGAGCAGGCGCTGCAGGCGCAAGCGGGTCAGCAGCCAGACGGCGCGCCAGCGTGGGGGCGGCAGCGGCGTCACGCGGAGTCCGCTTCGTCGGTGAGTTGCAAAAAGATGTCTTCCAGGCTGCCAGCGCTGGACAGCTGCTGGCGGATATCGTCGAGGCTGCCCGTGGCCGCCAGCGCGCCGCGGTGGATGATGGCGACGCGGCTGCACAGCCTTTGCGCCATGTCCAGCAAATGCGTGGAAACAAAGATGGTGGTGCCGGCCGCGGCGGCGCGCAGCAGCCGTTCCTGCACGTCGCGCGCGGCGCGCGGGTCGAGGCCGTTGATCGGCTCATCGAGGATCAGCACGGACGGATCATGGATCAGCGCGCACGCCAGCCCCAGTTTCTTTTTCATGCCCAGCGAGTAATTGACGGCAAAGTCCTCGGCCGCTTCGTCCAGGCCGAACTCCGTCAGCAGCCGCGCCGCGCGGGCGGCCGCTTCGGCGCGCGGGTAGCCATGCATTTCGGCCACGAATTGCAGGATTTCGCGGCCCCGCAAATAGTCATAAAAGATGGGGTGGTCGGGCAGGTAGCCGACCTTGCGCTTGACGGCGGCGCCGTCGCGGTGGCAATCGAGACCATCGATCAGCACGCGGCCGCCGCTGGGCACGAGGATGCCCATCAGCATGCGGATGGTGGTGGTCTTGCCAGCCCCGTTCGGTCCCAGGAAGCCGAAGACCTCTCCCTTGCCGACTTGCAGGGTGAGCGGCTTGACGGCCTCGAAACTGCCGTAGCATTTGGCCAAACCTTCGAAGGCGATCATCCTGCATCCCGAAAAATAGATAGGTGCAGGATGATAGCCTGATATTTGACGCCGCTTCTACCCGGACGCGTTCCTAATGGCGCAGCATGACGCCGGTGGCGATGCAGGCCACGATCGCCAGGCTCATGGCGAGGCTGTAGGCGGCCATCAGGAGCGCCCAGCGGCAGACGGTAGCGAGCTTGCCGCCCCCATACACACGCCACATGGCCCACGGCAGATAGGCAAGCAGCCACACGCCCAGCGCGAGGCGGATCAGGTCGACGGGAATCAGGGTCATCAGCGCCATCGTGATGAAGGCGAAGGCATTCGTATGCAGGGCGAACAGGAAATGCTCGCCATAGCGCCGCCCGCTGCCCAGGTAGAGGATTTTCAGGAACAGGGCGAACAGCGGCATCAGGCAAAACATGGCGTACGGCGCGTAATGGAAAAAGCTGTCCGCCACGAGCTTTTGTTTCTCGGCCGTGGAAAGTTGCACAAAGTCTTGCCACTGGTGCGGCAGGGTGGGGGTCTGGCCCAGGATGCTGAGCTGCATTTGCGCAGGCCCGTTTGCCTTGGCCGGGTGGGGGCCGTGGGCGCTGACCCGGACCTGTTCGTCGTGGACGGTGAGGAGCATGTCGCCGCTGCCGAACTTGAGGATGGCAAAGAACAGGATGCTGAAGGTCAGGTACACGCGCAGCGGCTCGACGTAGCGCACGCGGCGTCCCGCGATGTATTCATTGCTCAGTGCACCGGGACGCAGCAGCAGCAGGGCCAGGGTGCGCCAGAGCTTGCCTTCGAGCGCTACATAGTGCGCGACAAATTCATGCAGGAATTCACGTGCGCTGGGCATGTGCACGGCGGTGGTCTGGCCGCAGGCGCTGCAGAAATTGCCTGGCGCGTCGGTATTGCAGTTATGGCAGGTGCTGGCACTGGATGACACTGTTTTCAAGATGGACTCTTTCTATATCCGAAAGGTAATCATGCTGGCGGAGCCGGCTGGCTCAGCCAGGCTCGCGCAAGGGCGCGGCAGCGTGGCGGCGCGCGTACGCAGCATATGATGGATGAAAACAATGATAAAAGGCCATCTTTTTTCTCTTTGGTTGCTTCAGAGATACAAAATTCTGGCGTTGGCCGGAGCGTCCCTGTTGCGTGCCGCCTGATGGCGCCGTTCAGCGGCCGCCGAATGCGGCCAGCAGGCGACGCTCGCCTTCGGGCGCGAGGCGCAGGGCGCGGCTGTCGAGTTCGCGTTCGGCCCAGCGCTGGCGCAAGGCCAGCTGCAGGATGGCCGCCCCCAGCGCGCCGCCCAGGTGGGCGCGCCGTTCGCTCCAGTCCAGGCAGGCACAGGCGAAGCGGCGGCGCTGGCGCTGCAATTGCGGCACGTCGATGCCCAGCGCCGCCATGCCGGCCGCACCCGCTGCCGACAGCTGGTAATCGTCGCCATCGGCCAGCAGCCAGCCTTGCGCATGCAGCTGGTCGTGCACGGCGACGGCCACCGTGCCGGCCATGTGGTCGTAGCAGGTGCGCGCGTGGCGCAGGCGGTCCGGCGTGGTGGGGGAAAACGGCTGGCGCGGCACGCCGGCCACCACCAGCAGCGCTTCGAGCGCCTGGCCCACGTCGGCGCTGGCCAGGCGGAAATAGCGGTGCTTGCCTTGCGCCACCATGCTCAGCAAGCCGTCCTCGCGCAGGCGCGACAAATGCGCGCTGGCCGTCGAGGCGCCCACGTCGGCCAGCGCGGCCAGTTCCGTGGCCGTGCGCGCATGGCCATCGAGCAGGCTGCACAGCATGCGCGCGCGGGCCGGCTCGGCGATGGCGCCGGCCAGTTGCGCCAGGCCCATGTCGGCCGTGGGAGCTCGATGGCTGTCATCCATGATTCGTTCTCCGGCGAAGTGTTGTGGTGAAGGAGCCAGCATACTCGCCTCCTTTCACCACTGCAATGGAAGCCGCATGCCCCTCGCCGATCCCGCCCACCCGCTCGCCGCCGTCACCCACGCGGCGCCCTATGACTACTATCGCCGCCTGGCGGCAGGTCCGCCGCTGCGTTTCGAGGCGTCGCTCGATTGCTGGCTGGCGACGGGCGCGGCCGGCGTGTGCGCCGTGCTCGAGCATCCGGCTTGCCGCGTGCGGCCGCCCGGACTGGCCGTGCCCTTGAACCTGGCGGGCACGCCGTGCGGCGCGCTCTTTGCGGAACTGGTGCGCATGAACGACGGCGAGCGGCATGCCGTGCCGAAGCAGGTGCTGGCGCGCGCGCTGGGCCAGGTGGAGCTGGCGCGCCTGCAGGCGCGGACATTGCGGATGGGCGGCGAGCGCGTGCCCGCCAGTGCCGCGCAGCTGAACGAGGCATTGTTCGAACTGCCGCTGTTTGCCATGGCCGATGTGCTGGGCTTTGCGCCAGCGCAATGGCCGGCGCTGGCCGCCTGGACGCGCGATTTCGTTGCCTGTCTGTCGCCGCTGAGCAATGCAGAAGAACTTGCCGGCGCGCAGGAAGCGGCCGGCGCCTTGCTGCACGCTTTTGGCTGCTTGCTGCGCGAGGCCGATGCCTTGCCCGGCAGTTTGCTGGGCAGCATCGTGGCACAGGCGCAAGCGCTGGGCTGGCATGCCACGGGCGGCCTGCAGGCCAACCTGGCGGGCTTGCTGTCGCAAACCTGCGAAGCGACGGCCGGCCTGCTTGGCAATGCCATCGTGGCCTTGCGCACGCAGCCCGGGCTGTACGGGCAACTGCGCGCCACACCGCAGCTGTGGCCGGCCATGCTGGGCGAGGTCAGCCGGCACGATCCCGCGATCCACAACACGCGCCGCTATACGGCGGAAGACGTGGACATCGGCGGCGTGCGGGTGGCCGCCGGCCAGACGGTCATCGTCGTGCTGGCCAGCGCCTGCCACGATGCGAGCGTGCAGGCGGAGCCTGGCGCGCTGCAGCGAGCGGTGGCGCTGACGCCAGGCTTTGGCCATGGACGCCACGCCTGTCCGGGCCAGTCCATCGCGCACGCCATCGCCGCCGCTTGCATGCAGGCATGGGCCGATGGGCTGGAAGACATGCCGCTGGCGTGGACGTACCGGCCGTCGCTGAATGCCCGCATCCCTGTTTTTAGCGCAGGAGCAGCATCATGATCGCCGTGATCTTTGAAGTCTGGCCCAGTGCCGAAGGCCGCCAGGCATACCTGGACCTGGCGGCCGCGCTGCGGCCCTTGCTCGACAAGGTCGATGGCTTCATTTCCATCGAACGCTTCGGCAGCCTGAGCGAACCGGGAAAATTGCTGTCGCTGTCGTTTTTCCGCGACGAGGCGGCGCTGGCGCAGTGGCGCCAGCTCGAGGCGCACCGCGTGGCGCAGTCGGCCGGGCGGCATGGCGTGTTTGACGATTACCGCTTGCGCATCGCCACGGTGGTGCGCGATTACGGCATGCTTGAGCGGCAACAGGCGCCAGCCGACAGCCAGCGGCGCCATGGCGCCAGCGTTTAGCGCGGCAACGCGCCTTGCGTGATCTTGACCTTGACCCGGTAGGTGGGCTCGGCCGCATTCAGGGCCGGCGGCGTGGCCGGGTCGACGTCGAGCAGGGTGAACGTCAGGTGGTTGACGGTGACGGAACTGGCGCCGCCCGGCATGGAATCGGACAGGACGACATCCGTCGCGCCTGCACTGTTGAGCAAACTGAAACTGTAGCTGACGTAACCTTTCCACACGCATACGGCGCCCTTGCGGCAGCGGCTGTCGTTGACGCGCTCGAGTTTCAGCGTATCGGTGGCCGTGATGGCAACCTGTTCGCCCGGCGACAGCACGTGGGTGACGCTGCGCGGCGTGTTTTCCGCGTCGCCGGCGCTGCCTGCCGCGCCGCAGCCGGCCAGCACGGCCAGGCAGGCGATGAAGATGGGGAATAACAGGCGACGACAGGAGTGATGAAGGTAAGACATATTTTTCCTTTCAGATAGTGCGTCCCCGGCATGGCGTGCACGCGAGAGATGAAAATGATAATAACAAAATGATATTTTCCCGGCGCGCGCTTGGCGTGCTGCGGGTGAATTGATGCGTCGGCCACGCGGCGCACCGATTACTGCGTAGAATGGCTGTTTTGAAAATCAGGAAACAACCATGAAAAAAACCGACCTGGCCAAAAGCGATGCCAAGAAACTGATGGGAAAGATGAATGTTCCCGGCGCCGGTGCATTCGGTAAGGAAGCGGTGGTCGTCGACCGCCGCGAGCAGCGCAAGCGCGACCAGGCCCTGGGCCTGGTGCCGTTCGCCGTCAAGCTGAACAGCGATCTGGTGTTGCAATTGCAGACCCTGGCCAAGGAACGCGGCGCGGATCTGAATGAATTGGTCGCCGAAACCCTGGTCAAGGGTTTGGCTGCAGCTTAACTGCTGACAATGTTTATCTGTTGATAAACATCAAACTACAAAACTAAAAGGCGCCTTGCGGCGCCTTTTTACTGCGGCCTTGCCCTGCTATTACACGTAGGCGGCCAGGGCGCCCTTCATTTTTTTCAGCGCCGCCACTTCGATCTGGCGGATGCGCTCGGCCGATACGCCGAACTCTTCCGCCAGCGCGTGCAGGGTGGCGCCGGAACCGTCGTCGTTGGCCAGCCAGCGCGCTTCGATGATGCGGCGCGAACGGGCGTCCAGCTTGCCCAGGGCCGTTTCCAGGCCTTCCGATTGCAAACGCGTCACCTGTTCCGCTTCCAGCACCTTGGTCGGCTCGCTTTGCTCCGACGACAGGTAGGCGATCGGCGAAAACTTGTCGTCTTCATCGTCGGTCGGCGATTCCAGCGCAATGTCGCGGCCGCTCAAACGCGTTTCCATCTCGATCACTTCTTCGCGCTTCACGTCGAGCAGCTTGGCCAGCGCATCGATCTGCTTCGGCGTCATCGCGTCCAGGCCCGTCTTGTGGCTGCGCAGGTTGAAGAACAGCTTGCGCTGTGCCTTCGTCGTCGCGACCTTGACCAGGCGCCAGTTTTTCAGGATGTACTCATGCATCTCGGCTTTCACCCAGTGCATGGCGTACGACACCAGGCGCACGCCCTGGTCCGGATCGAAACGTTTCACGGCTTTCATCAAGCCGATATTGCCTTCCTGAATCAGGTCGGCATGCGGCAAGCCATAGCCCAGGTAGCCGCGGGCAATCGAGACCACCAGGCGCAGGTGCGACAGCACCAGCTCTTGCGCGGCGGCCAGGTCATTTTTTTCGCGCAGGCGTTTCGCCAGCGAAATTTCTTCGTCGTGGGTCAACATGGGCAGGCGGTTCACGGCCGAGATATAGGCGTCGATATTGCCCAGATTGCCAGTGAACCCGAGGCCCAGCGCATTATTTTTGGTCGGAACCAATGCGGACGTTGCGGACATCATAGTCATGTTTTCTCCCTCGTAGTCTTGCTTTGTTCCAGTTGGCCACGTCACGCGACATGGCCCTGCTTGTCTTGTTTTTACGTATTCGGTCTTGCACTTCGCCTGTCGCGGCACCATCTACATCTGGTGCTCATGGCGGTCTTGCTTGGGTATGTCCCTATATTAGCACTCTCTGCCTGAGAGTGCCAATCAGCACATTTAATCGCTCTGATAGCCTAAAAGCTATGACGATTTAATACTTGATGAATTATCTAAAACACCACGCCAGTACGCCTGGCGGGGCAAGGTGCGGCGCTGCGCGCTCACTCCTTTACGACACATGCATAGTCTACGGCCGCAAGCTGAAGCGAGCCTTAAGAATACTTGCTAAATATCAAGATGACCACAGTATGGGGCGAATAGCAAAAAAACAAGAGGGGGAGACGCATGGCGACGCCAGGGGCGCCGCCATGGAAGGGCAGGTCAGTTCAGGCGCGCCAGGTGGCGCTGCACGCAGAGGAAGGCGCCGATCAGGCCGAGGCCGGCACTGAGGGCCAGCAAGCCGGCCATCGGCAGCGGCGCCAGCGGCACCAGCTGGAATTCGGACGCGTACAGGCGGGCAAATTCGGCAATCGCCGTATTCAGCGGCTGCAGGGCCAGCGCCACGGCACCCAGGGCGAGGGCGCCCGCGCACAGGCCCAGCAGGGCGCCCGTGTAATAGAAGGGGCGGTGGATGAAGGTGTCCGTCGCGCCGATCAGCTTTGAGATGCTGATTTCATCGCGTTGCTGCATCACTTGCAGGCGGATGGTATTGAAGACCACGGCGATGACGGCCACGCCCAGGGTGATGGCCAGCAGCAGCAGCACCAGGCGCAGCACGCCCAGCAGGGCCGCCAGGCGCTTGACCCAGGCCGAATCGACTTGCGCCGATTCCACGCCTGGCAGGTGGCGCAACTGTTCCGCCACGGCATCGACATCCTGCGCTTCGCTGGCGCTGCTGAACGCGTCGAGCTTCAGCACATAGCTGTCGGGCAGGGGATTGTCGCCCAGGGTGCTCAGCACGTCGGCCAGGCCGCTCTTGTTTTTCAGCGAATCGAGCGCCTGTTCGCGCGCAATGAAGACGATCTTGGCCTTCTGGTTGCGCACGATCTTGCGCATTTCGCCCGCCAGGGCCACGGCCTGCTCGCGCGGCGTGTCGATTTTCAGGAAGACGCTGATTTCCGGGTCGACCGACATCTGTTCCGACATGGGGCGCACATTGTCGAGCATGGTCAAGCCGGCGAACGGCAGCGACAGGGCGATGGCGACGACGAGCACGTTCAATAAAAAGCCGCCCGGCGACTTGCGCAAGTGAATCAGCGCCGAACCGAGCGCGAAACGGTGTTGACGGAACCAGCCTCTCATGCGCGTTCTCCTTCGCCGTCATCGGCGCCCGGCGCGGGCGTGGGCGAAAAGTCGGGGTCGGGCGGGGCAAACACGGGCGCCTGCGTGGCCTTGTCGATGGCCACCAGCTGGCCATTTTTCAGGTGGATCACGCGGGCGGCGGCGTCGAGCATCTGTTCGTCATGGCTGGAAATGAGGCAGGTCACGCCCACGGAATGGAACGCTTTCAGCGCGTCGAGCACCTTGTTGGCGCTGGCGCGGTCCAGGTTGGCCGTCGGTTCGTCGGCCAGGATGATTTGCGGCCGGTTGACGATGGCGCGCGCGATGGAGACGCGCTGCTGCTCGCCGCCCGACAGCGACAGCGGACGCGCGAGGGCGCGGTCGAGCAGGCCGACTTTGTCGAGCGCGGCGCGCGCGCGTTGCTCTGCGGCAGCCTTGTGGGCGCCGACGACGAGCAGCGGCAGCATGACATTGGCCAGGATGGAGCGGTCGTTGAGCAGTTTTTGCTGCTGGAAGATCAGGCCCATGTTGCGGCGCAGGAAGGGCACGCCGGCCGGCTTGATCTTCGCCATGTCCTGGCCATTGACGATCAGCTTGCCGGAAGTGGGGCGTTCCATGGCGGCGATCATTTTCAGCAGGGTGGATTTGCCGGCGCCGGACGGGCCGGCCAGAAAGACCAGCTCGCCCTTGGCAATGCTCAGCGAAATGTCGCTGAGCGCCACTGCATCGGGGGAGTATTGCTTGGAGACGTGCTGAAATTCAATCATGTATGGGCTTATCCGAGCAGCGCTTCGACAAATTCGGCAGCCACGAAGGGCTGCAAGTCTTCAATTTTCTCACCGATGCCGATGAAATACACGGGCACGGGGCGCACGCGGGCAATCGCCGCCAGCACGCCGCCCTTGGCCGTGCCATCGAGCTTGGTGATCACCAGGCCGCTCAGCTGCAGGGCGTCATCAAACGCCTTGACCTGCGTCAAGGCGTTCTGGCCCGTGTTGCCGTCGATGACGAGCAGGGTTTCATGCGGCGCGCCTTCCATGCCCTTGCCGATCACGCGCTTGATTTTCTTCAATTCTTCCATCAGGTGCAACTGCGTCGGCAGGCGTCCCGCCGTGTCGACCATCACCACGTCGATGCCGCGCGCCTTGGCCGACTGCACGGAGTCGTAGGCCACGGCGGCCGGGTCGCCCGATTCCTGCGAAATCACGGTCACGTTGTTGCGCTCGCCCCACACCATCAGCTGCTCGCGCGCGGCGGCGCGGAAGGTGTCGCCCGCGGCCAGCAGCACGGACTGGTTATTCGACTGCATGTGCTTGGCCAGCTTGCCGATGGTGGTGGTCTTGCCGGCGCCATTCACGCCGGAAATCATCATCACGAGCGGCTTGTGGCGGCCCAGCTCGAAACGCTTTTCCAGCGGTGTCAGCAGGTCGATCAGCAGCACTTTCAGCGCGGCCTTGACGGCGGCGGCGTCGAGCAGCTTGTCTTCCTTGACCTTTTTCTTCAGTTCCGTCAGCAGGAATTCCGTGGCGTCGATGCCGGCGTCGGACATCAGCAGCGCCGCTTCCAGCTCTTCGTACAGGGCGTCGTCGATCTTCGCGCCGACGAACAGCACGGACAGGGTATTCGACGTCTTCGACAGGCCCGCCTTCAGGCGCGTCATCCACGATTTTTTCTCGGGTTCGGCAGCCACGACCACGGGCACGAGCTCGGCCGGCGCGCCGCTCAGGGGCGCAGCGGCAGGGGCGGCAGGCGGCGGGACAGTGGCGGCGGGAGGGGGAGCAGGCTCGACACTGACAGGCAGGGCTTCAGGGGCGGCGGGTTTTTTCTTGAAGAAACTAAACATGGATGTGTGGTGGCGGGTGCTGACCTTGGGCCCGGCGGCGCCGGACACTGTCGATACGGGCTATTCTACCAGAGCGCGCCCGGCGCTTCATGCTTTACTGTTCGATTGGCAACATTGCGCGCGTTTCCACGGAGATCGCCGCAGTTCTCCCGTGTTCAGTGGGTTTGCAGGGCATCCGCCTGATGGCGGCGGCGCCAGTCGGCGATGCTTTCCTCCACCTGGCGCAAGTCCAGCACATGCAAAAAGGGCGGCGGGCGCTTGTGCAGCGCGGGGCTGCGTCCGCCGGCCCACACTTCCACCGTGGCCGGCAAGCCGGCCTGCAACTGGCGCAGGCTGTCGCGCGTCTGGCGTTCCTTGCTGGCGCTGGAAAACGACAAGGCGACGATATCGGCCCGCTGCGCGCGGGCGGCGGCGACGATGTCCGTCAGCGGCGTTTCCACGCCCAGCGACATGCAATGCGCGCCGGCCGCCACGCACAGGGCCTCGGCCATCAACAGCCCCAGGCCATGGCGTTCCTGCGGCAGGGTGCTGAGGACGATGCGCGGCGTGCGCAGGCTGGGATTGCTCTGTTGTGGCAGGGAAAAAATCGCGTGGCGCATCACCGTTTGCAAGGTTTCGCTATACAGATGCTCCTCGTACACGGCCAGCTCGCCGCAGGCCCACGCTTCGCCCACCATGGCCGTCAGCGGCGCGATGATGTCGACGGTGAAGGCCTTCAAGCCCAGCCTGGCCAGCGCCTGGCGCAAGGCGTCGCCCAGCTCCGTCATCTGGTGGCTGCGGCACAGCGCCAGGTAGTGCTCGAGTTGCGGTTGCGCCTGCTGGGGAGGCGCCGCACCGGCACTGGCCAGTTGCTGCAGCTGCAAGGTGCTGTGCTGCATGATCTTGCCGGGGCGAAAGCCCAAGTCCAGCAAGCGCTTCACCATGCGCAGTTTTTGCACCTGCTCGGCCGGGTAGCTGCGTTCGCCAAAGGCATCCCGTTGCGGCTGGGGAAAGGCGTAGCGGCGCTCCCAGACACGCAAGGTTTCCTTGGCCAGCCCGGTATCGCGCTCGACATCGCTGATGCTGAAGGCGGAAGGTGGTTGCAGTGCTTGCAGGTCAGTGTCCATACCAGGGGCTTGCTCGCATACCGAAAGAACGTGGTGTGCATTCTACGCCTTCCCTTGCCCCGTATAAATAGCTGAATCCGATTGGGAAAGGCTTGCGTATAAGTTCATGAAGCGCGCAAGCCATTGTTGACATAGCTCAATATTTAACTGATTATCGGTCCAGGTAGTTTTGTCCAGGACAAACTAATACGGGTGCAACCATGAAAATCGCCGTCGTCGGTGCGGGAATCGCAGGCCTGTCGTGTGCCTATCGGCTGGCGCAGGCTGGCCAGGATGTCACCCTGTATGAGGCGGGCGCCTATTTCGGCGGCCACAGCCATACAGTCGACGTCACGCTCGACGGCGCCACGCATGGCGTCGACACGGGTTTTCTCGTCTTTAACCACGCCACCTATCCGCAGCTCGTGCGGCTGTTCGACGAGCTCGGCGTGGAAGCGGCCGACAGCGACATGTCGTTTTCCGTGAAAATGCCGCTGGGAACCTCGCCCTGTGCGCGCGTGCTGGAATGGGCCGGCGCCAGCCTCGATACCGTGTTTGCCCAGCGCGGCAACCTGCTGCGTCCCGCCTTCCTGCGCATGCTGCGCGACATCGTGCGTTTCAACCGGCAAGCCAGCGCGCTGGCCACGGCCGCGCTGCCGGCGCCGGCCCTGTCGCTGGGCGAATTTCTCGACCTGCACGGTTATGGCAGCGAATTTCGCCACTGGTATCTGTTGCCGATGGCCGCCTGCATCTGGTCGTGCCCGGCGCGCCAGATGCTGGCCTTTCCGCTGGCCACCTTCATCCGTTTTTGCCACAACCACGGTTTGCTGCAAGTCAACGACCGGCCCCAGTGGCGCACGGTGCGCGGCGGCGCGCGCGTGTATGTGGAGAAATTGCTGGCCGGTATCCCGCAGCAGCGCCTCGCGTGTCCCGTGCTGGCCGTGCGCCGCCAGCCGCACGGCGGCGCCCGCATGGTCGAATTGCACACGGCCGCCGGCATCGACCATGTCGACCATGTCGTGCTCGCTTGCCACAGCGACCAGTCGCTGGCCTTGCTGGCCGACTTGCGCGACGATGAACGTGGCGTGCTTGCCGCCGTGCGCTACCAGCCGAACCGGGCCGTGCTGCACACGGACGCATCCTGCCTGCCGCGGCGCCGCAAGGCCTGGTCGGCCTGGAATTACCAGGGCCGGGCGGTGGCCGCTGGCGAGGCGCCGCAAGTGTGCGTGCACTATCTGTTGAACCAGCTGCAGCCGCTGCCGTTCACCACGCCCGTCATCGTCTCGCTCAATCCGCTCGACGAGCCCGATCCGGCCAGCGTCATCGACGCGTTTTCCTATGCCCATCCCGTGTTCGATGGCGCGGCCATCGCCGCGCAGGCGCGCCTGGCCGCTTTCCAGGGCGCGCAGCATACGTGGTTCGCGGGCGCCTGGACGGGCTACGGCTTCCATGAGGACGGCTTGAGGTCGGGCCTGGCGGTGGCCGAGGCGCTGAACGGCATGGCGGCGGCGGAGCTCGGTCGTGCCGCGTGATCCCGCCTTGCCGGCCATGTCGCAGCCGCAGCTGTGCCTGGGGCTGGTGCGCCATGCGCGGCTGCGGCCGCGCGCGCATGCGTTCAGCTACGGCATGTTTTATCTGCGCCTGCCCTTGCGCAGCATGGGCGCCCACGATTTCCCCGCCCGCCTGATCGCGCGCAACCGCGCCAATGCGCTGTCCTTCCGCGACAGCGACCATGGCGACGGCAGCACGCCGCTGCTCGAATGGATAGATGGCTTGCTGCGCCAGCATGGCGTGCTCGATGCCGATGGGGAAATCTGGCTGCAAGCCATGCCGCGCGTGTTCGGCTATGTCTTCAATCCCGTCAGTTTCTGGTTTTGCCATCGTGCCGATGGCGCGCTGCGCGCCGTGCTGTGCGACGTGCGCAATACCTTCGGCGAGCGCCACCTGTATCTGCTGGAGCAGGGCGCAGCGATCGCGTATGGCAGCGAGTTGCGCGCCAGTAAGATTTTCCACGTTTCGCCGTTTTGCAAGGTGGAAGGCCAGTATCGCTTCCGTTTCCTGCGCAGCAGCGGCAAGGATGGCGAACGCCACCTGGCGAAGGTCGATTACGACGACCTCGATGGCCCGTTGCTACAGACGAGCTTGTCCGGCACGGCGCAGCCGCTGCGCGATGCCGCCATCGCCTGGGCCTTGCTGCGCTATCCACTGATGACCTTGGGCGTGATGGCGCGCATCCATTGGCAGGCGCTGCGCCTGTGGCTGCGCCGCGTGCCTTTCTTCAGCAAACCGCTTCCCCCACAAGAAAAGGTGTCCCGATGAGCTCCGATTCCCTGCCAACCAGCCTCGATGCGCGCAGCAGCCAGCCCCTTGAGCACGTTCGCGTGCCCGCCGCCGCGCGCATGATCTTGCGCCTGCTGCAAGAATTGCAATTTGGCGCCTTGCGCCTGCGCACGCCCGATGGCAGCGTCTTGCTGTATGGCGACGGCGGCCACCCCGTCACGCTGGACTTGCATAACTGGCGCCTGTGCGCGGCCGTCCTGCGTTCGGGCGACATCGGCTTTGCCGAAACCTTCATCGCCGGCGACTGGCGCACGGACAACTTGCCGGGCCTGATCGAATTGATGGTACGCAACCGTGCGCAGATCGAGTCCCTGATCTACGGCAATTGGTGGGGCAATCTGATGTATAAGGTCCGGCATGTGCTCAACCGCAATTCCCGCGCGGGCAGCAAGAAGAATATCCATGCCCATTACGACATCGGCAATGCCTTTTATCAGTTGTGGCTGGACCCGTCGATGACGTATTCGAGCGCCCTGTTCAGCGAGGGCGCCAGCCTGCAACAGGCGCAGGCGGCGAAATACGCGCGTATCGCCGGCCAGCTGCGGCTGCAGCCGGGCCAGCGCGTACTGGAAATCGGCTGCGGCTGGGGCGGTTTTGCGGAAACGGCGGCGCGCGACCATGGCGTCCATGTGACGGGGCTGACCTTATCCACCGAACAACTCGCATACGCGCGCCAGCGCCTGCACGTCGCGGGGCTGGCGGCGCAGGCCGACCTGCAGCTGTGCGACTACCGCGACAGCCATGGACAGTACGACGCCATCGCCTCGATCGAGATGTTCGAAGCCGTGGGGCAAAGCTACTGGCCCGGCTATTTCGACTGCGTGGCGCGCAACCTGAAGCGGGGCGGACGGGCCTGCATCCAGACCATCGTCATCGCCGACGCCTTGTTCGAGCGCTACAGCAAGAGCACGGATTTCATCCAGCAGTATATTTTTCCGGGCGGCATGCTGCCTTCGCCGGCCGAGTTTTGCCGCGCCGCCGAGGCGCAGGGCTTGCGCGTGGTGGACGCCTTCAGCTTTGGCCTCGACTATGCGGAAACCTTGCGCCAGTGGCGCGCCAGCTTCCTGGCGCAGCGCGCGGCGCTGGACAGGCAGGGTTTCGATGGCCGCTTCCTGCTGACCTGGGAGTTTTACCTGGCGTACTGCGAGGCCGCCTTCGAGGCCCGCAACACGGATGTGATGCAATTTACCCTGATCAAGGACTGACCATGCGCCGTTTTCTTGTCCTCGCTTTGCTCTCATTGACCATGCTGGGCGCCAGGGCCGCGCCGCCGGCCTTTGTCAGCACGGATGTGCCCGAGGCCCGTTTGGCCGGCGAGGGCGACTACACGTGGTTCGGCATGCGTATTTATCGGGCGCAACTATGGGTGGGGCCGCGCGGCTACCAGGGCGCGGCGTCCGAAACGGCGCCCTTCGTGCTGGAATTGCGCTACGCGCGTGCGCTCGACGGCAAGAAGATCGCCGAGGCCAGCCATGAACAGATGCAAAAGCTGGGCGTGGGCACGCAACAGCAGCGGCTGGCCTGGCTGGCCACCATGCAGCGCATCTTTCCTGACGTCAAGGAAGGCCAGCGCATCGCGGGCGCCTACCGGGCCGGCATCGCGCCCGGCGTGCGTTTCTATCTCGATGGCCAGGTGCTGGCCGATGTGACCGATGGCGACTTCGCGCGCGCCTTCTTCGCCATCTGGCTCTCGCCATCGAGCACGGCGCCGCAGCTGCGCGCGGCCTTGCTGCGGAGTGCGGCGCCGCTGCCATGAGCACCAGGGCCAGCGCGCTGGACTTGCCCGCCTTGTTCAGCTATGGCCTGTTCGGCTTGCCGCTGGCCATGCTGGCGTTGCCCATCTATATATATGTGGCGCCGTTTTATGCGCAGCGCAGCAACCTGGACCTGGCGCAGATCGGCGCCGTGCTGCTGGCCGCGCGCATCGGCGCCGCTTTCATCGACCCGGCCCTGGGCGCGTGGATGGCGCATGGCCGGCACAGCTATGCCGAGCTCATAGGCGTGTCGCTGCCCTTGCTGCTGCTGGGTTTTGGCGCCCTGTTTCATCCGCCCGCCTTGCCGGAAGCGGCCACCCTGGCCTGGTTCCTGGCCGCCTTGCTGCTCGTCTACGCCGCCTATGGCCTGGCCAGCATCGCCCACCAGAGCTGGGGCGCGGCGCTGAGCCAGGCGCGCGCGCAGCGCACGCGCGTCACGGCCGTGCGCGAAGGCTGCGGCCTGGTCGGCGTGATCCTGGCGGCCGGGCTGACGTCCGTGCTTGGCTATGAAGGCCTGTCGCTGGCCTTTGCCGCCTGCCTGCTGATGGCCGGCGCCTTGCTGCTGGCGCGCGCGCCGCGTCCGGCCCTGCGCCGCGACTCGGCGGCGCTGCCCGCTGGCGCCTGGCGCGCGCCATGGCGCCAGCGCGCGTTTCGCTGGCTCTTTGCCATCCTGCTCGTCAATGGCGTCGCGGCGGCCATTCCCGCCACCCTGTTCCTGTTCTTTGCCGGCGATTATTTGCGTCTCGGCCATTACGCCGGACCTTTCCTGATCGTTTATTTTTGTGCGGCGGCCGCCTCGATGCCCGCGTGGGTGGCCCTGGCCCGCCGCTATGGCGAGGCGCGCGCCTGGCGCGGCGCCATGCTGCTGGCGGCAAGCGTGTTTGTCTGGGCGTATGGCCTCGACGCAGGCGCCGCCTGGGGTTTCGCCGCGATTTGCCTGCTGTCCGGCCTGGCGCTGGGCGCCGACCTGGCCTTGCCGCCGGCCCTGCTGGCGGGGCTGATCGGCGTGGCGGGCCATGCCGGCAGGCAGGAGGCGGCATATTTCGGCTGGTGGAACTGGGGTGTGCAAATGAGCCTGGCGCTGGCGGCCGGCATCGTCTTGCCCTTGCTGGCCTGGCTCGGCTATGTGCCGGGGCGGGACGGCGGCTTGCCGGCCCTGTCGGCCACCTATGCCTTGCTGCCCTGCGCCCTGAAGCTGCTGGCGGCGCTGCTGTTGTGGCGTGCGCCCTTGCAACATATATATAGCGATAGTGGGCATATGGAGCATCGCGCATGCGTTTCGTGAGCTGTTTCTGCGCCGCCAGCACCGGCGGTGCCAAATCCTGTCCAAAGGCGGCGCCATGAATGGCAAGATAGATAACTGGGCCGGCAAGCGCGTGTGGGTCATCGGCGCGTCCAGCGGCATCGGCGCCGCCTGCGCCACCTTGCTGCTGGAGCAGGGGGCCAGCGTGGCCTTGTCGGCCCGCCATCGCGCCAGCCTGGAGCTGCTGTGCGTGGGCCAGCCGCTGGCGTTGGCCTTGCCGCTCGACATTACCCAGCCCGTGCAGCTGCGGGCCGTTTGGGCGGAGCTGGCGCGGCATTGGCCGCAGATCGACCTGATACTGGTGGTGGCCGGCGGCTATCAGGCCATGCGCGCCGACACCTTTGACCTGGCCGCGGCGCAGGGCCTGCTGGCGCTGAATGTCGGCGGCGTCTTCAATTGCCTGGACGTGGCCTTGCCGTGGCTGTTGCGCCAGGGCCGTGGCGGCATCGGCATCGTCGCCTCGGTGGCCGGCTATGGCGGCTTGCCGCAAGCGCTAGCGTATGGCGCCAGCAAGGCGGCGCTGATCAATTTGACGGAGTCGCTGTACCTGGACCTGCACGGGCGTGGCATTGATGTGTATCAAATCAACCCCGGTTTCGTCGCTACGCCACTGACGGCCGGCAATGACTTCGCCATGCCCGCGCTGATGACGGCCCGGGACGCGGCCGCCGCCATGCTCGACGGCATCGAGCGGGGCCAGTTCCATATCCATTTCCCCAAGCGTTTTACCAATGCCATGCGTCTGGCGCGGCTGTTGCCGTACCGCGCTTATTTTTGGCTGATCCGCAAGGTGACCGGCTTATGACAGGAGAAGCGAGCATGACGCAGACGGCAAGCGTGGAGGGCCCGCTGGCGCGGCTGGTGGCGTTTTACGAGCACCTGAGCCTGGAGAATCTGGCCCAGCTGGGCGCCGTGTACGCGCCGGACGCCTGTTTCAAGGATCCGTTCAACGACGTCGTGGGGCATGCGGCCATCCTGGCCATCTTCGAGCACATGTTCGTGCAAGTCGATGCCCCGCGTTTTATCGTGCTCGACAGCATGGGACAGGGCAGGCAAGCGTTCCTCACCTGGGAGTTCCGTTTCCGCATGAAGCGCCGCTTAGCTGGCGAGCAATGTATTCGCGGTGCCACCCATATCCGTTTCGATACGCAGGGCAGGGTAGTGCAGCACCGCGACTATTGGGATGTGGCCGAGGAATTGTATGAAAAGCTGCCGCTGCTTGGCGGGTTCATGCGCATGCTGAAACGCGCAGGGCGACGCTAGCGCTGCTGCGTGGCGCTTTTAAGCAAACATTACTCAAAAGAAAAAGCAAATACGCTGCGAGGGACGCCGAAAAGGCTTGATCTCGATCAATGTGTCGTTTTTTTGACACAAAACTATCAAAATATTTAGAAGGCAACATTGTAAGAAATTGTTTCAAGTGATGCGGAATTGGCAAGCAAGAGACGCCGATATCGCCACCTCGCGGGCAACAGGCAAAAGAACCGGAAAGCATGGAAAACATTTCTAGGTAGGCAATTTAAATTACCGGAAAGTCAGTAATTCCATTGTCACTCTGCCTATTTTTTCCATGCGCGCGCCGACGCCGAAATTCTGCCCTACGCCCCTGAATAATGCGGCAACGCACCAAAATGGGACGTAATAATTCCCGTTTTTGGGCATCCGGCAGCAAACATTGGCGATGCGGTGTATGCTTCGTCCCGTTTATCCATTATCACCTTACAAATTGTGCGCTTTGTCGCGTAAATCTTGGACGGCCGATGGTGGGTAAAGCATGTTGATGTTTTAATCATGCGCCTGATACTGTTGCACTAATACAACGGGTGTCGACAAGGCATGCGCTATGATGGAATGGTCAATCAGGCCAATGCATTGATTGGCAAGGGGCACTGGCTCTGTCGCGTAGTACGGTTGGCGATGGTTGGGATGCCTGAAAAAGCCCCTGGCCTGGTACCGGAAGTAACATGTTGGAACTTGATGGAATGTGAAACGGTCGTTATAGTGCCGCTTCCGGTGCCCTTTGAGCACCGAACCGGCGCACGAAAATACGGTCGTTATGCAGCCTTCTAGCTTATCGGTGCAATAGCGTGCCGATACCGATATGAATTGTTCCTCTGACCGGAACAGCAATGTGGCAGGTGGAGACCTTGCCCTCACTCATAAAAAGCGCTCTGTTAGAGCGCAGCTCGAGATGCATAGGCTGTATTACTTTTTGCTTCAAAAATTAAAGGAAATTGCAATGAAAAAAACTCTGATCACCCTGGCAGTTCTGGCAGCAGCCACCGGCGTAGCCCAAGCTCAATCGAGCGTCGTAATCTACGGTACCGTTGACGCTGGTTTCGTCAGCGAGCGCGGCGGCGTTAACGGCAACGTTAACAAACTGGACAGCGGCATTGCTTCGGCATCGCGTATCGGCTTCAAAGGCACCGAAGATCTGGGCAGCGGCCTGTCGGCACTGTTCGTTCTGGAATCGGGCTTCGGCGTTGACAACGGTCAACAAGACGTTGCAGGCAGCCTGTTCAACCGTCAAGCTTACGTTGGTCTGAGCAGCAAAACGGCTGGTACGCTGACCCTGGGTCGTCAATACACCCCTTGGTACAACACCCTGTCGAAAGTTGCTGATCCATTCGCAGCTGGCTACGCTGGTTCCGCTAAGAACTTGTTCCCAGCGAACACCCGCACCAGCAACACCGTGCTGTACACCTCGCCAAACTTCAACGGCTTTGACGCTGACGTGGCTTACACCTTCGGCGAAAACGCTGATTCGAACAAAATCGGCCGCAAAATCGGCGCGTCGGCTGGCTACTCGAACGGTCCTCTGAACGCACGTCTGGCTTACAACAACACCAGCAACGACACCGCGACCATCGAACAAGGCAGCGGCCGTAACTACCTGGCTGCTGTTAACTACGATTTCGCAGTTGCAAAAGCTTACGTCGCTTACGGCGTGAACAAAGGCAACAACAGCGGCATCCGTAACAACGGCGCCGTCAATGCCTTCAACTACGTTTCGGCTGGTGCTAGCACCGACAGCAACAACATCCTGGTTGGCGCAACCGTACCTGTTGGCCCAGCTGGCACCGTAATGGCTTCGTTCATCCGCACGAACGACAAAACCAACGCGAATGCTGACGCTGATCAATGGGCACTGGGCTACTCGTACGCTCTGTCGAAGCGCACCAGCACCTACGCTTCGTACGCTAAAATCAAGAACAAAAACTTCGCTGGCTACACCGTTGGCAACAACGCCAATGTTGGTACGGGCGACAAAGCCTTCAACGTTGGCGTTCGTCACTCGTTCTAATATTCGCGCAAGCGAAGCTTAGTACCGCTGCAGGCATCCCTTCGGGGGTGCCTATCAGCAAAGAAACGCGTCTCCAGGCTAGTCCTGGCGGCGCGTTTTTGCATGTGCGGCGCCAGTTATAATGTTGCCGTTACTAAAGTAGAGGAATGCCATGTACCCATTCAAATCGCCACGCCTGGCCGCCATGCTGGCCGCACTGCTGCTGGTCGGCGCCACTGGCGCCGCCTTTGCCGCGGCCAAGGCAAGGAAGCCGGCCGGGCTGGAGCGTTATGGCGTGACCGTGTATTCGGACCTGTGCCTGCAAAAGGACAGCGGCGAGATCGGCGGCCAGCGCGTCACCCTGCATCGCTTCGCCGAAGCCGATTCCGTCATCTATGAATTCACGGCAGGGGCCCTGAGCTGGCCCATCGTGGCCAGTGACGTCAACCTCGATGCCGCCACGGGCGCCTTCGACTTCACCATCGCCGGCGCGGACAGCGAAGAGCGCACCATCGTCGGCAAGTTCTCGAAGGATGGGCAAACCCTGACCCTGGAAGGCGATTATTGCGGCGGCAACGTGCGCATGCCGATGAAGCTGAGCCGCGTGCGCGACTTTGGCCGTCCGCTGAAAAATTGCACGCCATGCCCGCCCATGCCGGAAGTGCCCGCCGAACCGGCGCCGGCAGCGGAAGCCGTGCCCGAGAGTTCGCTGGCGCCGGCAGCCTGATAGTGTCGTGACGCCATGAAAAAGGCCCGGTGGTGACCGGGCCTTTGTGATTTCTGCTGCAATCGACTGCTTACTTCGCCGCCTGCGCCTTTTCCGCCGTGGCGCGGATGGTGGCCAGCGTCGCGTTCGGCGTGATCAGGTTGCCGTCGTAGCGCAGCTCGATCAAGGCCGGCAGGCTGTGCGCCTTGGCATGCGCGAGCGCCCGCTGCAGGGCAGGAGCGAACTCTTCCGTCGTATTCACCACTTCGCCATGCGCGCCATACGCTTGCGCCAGCGCCGCGAAATCCGGGTTGTGCAGGGTCGTGCCCGACACGCGGCCCGGGTAGTCGCGCTCCTGGTGCATGCGGATGGTGCCGAACATCTGGTTATTGAAGACGATGATGACCACGCCCGCATGGTATTGCACGGCCGTCGCCAGTTCCTGGCCATTCATCATGTATTCGCCATCGCCAGCAAAGGTGATCACGGTGCGTTCCGGATGCACGATCTTCGCCGCCACGCCGGACGGCACGCCGTAGCCCATGGCGCCATTCGTCGGCGCCAGCTGGGTGCGCATGCCGCCGTAGCGGTAGAAGCGGTGCGCCCACGAGGCGTAATTGCCGGCGCCGTTCGTCAGGATGGTATCGGCGGGCACTTGCGCCATGATGTCCTGCGTCACTTGCCACAGGTCGAGCGGCGCCTTGCCATCCTGGAAGATCGGCGGCTGCTGCTGGTAGGCGGCCAGCTCGGCCTTGGCGGCGGCCGGCGTATGCTGCCAGGCGGCCGCGTCGACGGCATCCATCGCAGCGAGCATGGCGCACGCTTGCGGCATGCCGCTGTTGATCATCAGCTCGGCCTGGTAGACGCTGCCCAGCTCCTCGGCATCCGTGTGGATGTGCACCAGGCGCTGGCGCGGCACGGGCGAATCGAACAGCGTGTAGCCGCCGGTGGTCATTTCGCCGAGGCGCGGACCGATGGCGATCACCAGGTCGGCGTCCCTGACGCGCGCGGCCAGCTTCGGGTTGATGCCGATGCCGACGTCGCCGATGTAGTTCGGATGCGCATTGTCGAGCAAGTCCTGGAAGCGGAAGGCGCAGGCGACGGGCAAGTGATTCGCTTCGGCGAACTGCTGCAGGTCGGCGCACGCCTGCGGCGTCCAGGTGGTGCCGCCCAGCAGCAGCAGCGGGCGCTGCGCGCCGGCCAGCATGCTGCGCAACTGTTGCATCTGAGTATGGGACGGCGCCGCCTGCACGGGCTGGTAAGGGCGCGTATCGGCCACGGCCGCCATGGAAATGAGCATGTCTTCCGGCAAGGCCAGCACGACGGGGCCGGGGCGGCCACTGGTGGCCACCTGGAAGGCGCGCGCCAGGTATTCGGGGATGCGCTCGGCGCGGTCGATCTGTGCCACCCATTTGGCCATCTGGCCGTACATGCGGCGGTAGTCGATTTCCTGGAACGCTTCGCGGTCGACGAAATCGTTGCCCACCTGGCCGATGAACAGGATCATCGGCGTCGAATCCTGGTACGCCGTATGCACGCCGATCGACGCGTTGGTGGCGCCCGGGCCGCGCGTGACGAAGCAGATGCCCGGCTTGCCGGTCAGCTTGCCGTAGGCTTCGGCCATGAAGGCGGCGCCGCCTTCCTGGCGGTTGATGATGAAGCGGATGCCCGAATCGTGCAGGGCGTCGAGCACGTCGAGGTAGCTTTCGCCAGGCACGCCAAAGGCGGTGTCGACACCGTGGATCTGCAGGGCATCGACCAGGATCTGGCCGCCGGTACGGGATTGTTGCGTCATGTTCGGCTCTTTATATTCTAGTTGGGTGGCAAAGAAAAATCGGGCAAGCGAAGCGCATGCGCCTGGTATACGCGCAGCTTGCGCCATTCTATGTGAGCCGATTTGGCCCGGCTTTTGAAATGGCGACACCGAATTACACAATCCCCCGGGGCGGGCAGTCCGGCAAGGCGCGGCTGGCGAGCGGCGCCGCGCGTGCGCAGGCCTTTTTGCAGAAACATGCTGCGGCGCGGTACAATGGCGGGTGAAGCAGGCCAGACAGTCGCTGGCTGGCGCAGCAATGCGCTGGCGGGAGGAAGGTCCGGACTCCATAGAGCGGGGTGACGGTTAACGGCCGTCCGCCGAAAGCCGACCCGGCGTACTTGTATGTCGGGGGAGTATAAGGCGAGGAATAGGGCCACAGAGACGAGCGTATTAAGTTACGGTGAAACGCGGTAACCTCCACCTGGTGCAATTTCAAATAGGCACGCGATGATGCTGCTCGCGGAGCGTGCGGGTAGAAAGCTTGAGCGCCCGAGTAATCTGGCGCCTAGAGGAATGACTGTCATAGCGCCGACCTGCAAGGGAAGGCGCCGTAACAAAATCCGGCCTACCGGCCTGCTTCACTTGAATTCTTTACCCTTTGGCATGCCAAGAGGTGTTCGGCGACGGTGTTTTTCGCACCGCCGGCATGACCAAAAAGCCCCGGCAACGGGGCTTTTTTGTTTCTAAAAATATAGTGCTTAAGATAAAGTTGTATATACAACTAAAAATGAACAATTGGTTAAAGTTTCTGAAGTTTAATTAATTGCTGCATTGCAAAAAAAGTTTTCGCGGGTATGGCCGGCCCCCGGAAAATCGGGCAAGCGGGGCATTGTGTGCTCATTTTTTTGCCATAAACCAAGTCTTTCCAGGCACTCGATTACCGTTGTGCTCGCACGACGAAACTATTGTCATGTGTCAACTAACTGTAAAAAATTCAATTTTTTCATTTCGTCTTTTTCGATGTTTACGGTAGGAAAACACATGTGTGCAGATGAGGTAGCACATTCACTATCTTTCATAAGTATCTAATTTATCGATATATTTTTATTTGAGACTCCTTCAACGATATGCGCTAAGTCCTTAATTTCATTACTAAAATTCCTGTTTTGCCAATCGGAAACCGCTTGACCACTATCTTTGCTTACTCTAAAGTGGGCAACTGTGTGAAAAAGTGTGTTTTTGTGGGAATTTTTCCCTTTTCTGCGTGACGCCAAGGCGTCGCAAGCCAAGCTCAAAAAAGGTCTTCCGTGTTTCAAGGCGCGTCCGCAATCAGTCTCGATGCCAAAGGCAGGATGTCTATCCCTGCCAAGCACCGTGACGCGCTGGCGATTCAATGCGAAGGTCGCCTGACCCTGACGAAACACCCCGATGGCTGCCTGCTGTTTTTCCCCCGTCCCGTGTGGGAAAGCCACCGCCAGCAAATCGCCACCTGGCCCATGTCGGCGCGCGCCTGGCAGCGCATCTTCCTCGGCAACGCCGTTGACGTCGAGCTGGACTCGGCCGGCCGCGTGCTGATCTCCCCTGAATTGCGCAACGCCGTCGGGCTGTCGCGCGAAGTGATGATGATCGGCATGGGCAGCCACTTTGAAATATGGGATGCCGCCAAGTTGGCCGAGCAAGAACAGCAGGCGATCGATGCCGGCACCCCTGATGTACTTTCCAATTTTTCTTTCTAAGGCTCCGTAATGACACAACTCACGGTGCCGGAATTTCAGCATCGCACGGTGCTGCTCGATGAAGCGGTCGATGCGCTCGACCTGTCGGGCGACCGCGCGCACGGTATTTACGTCGACGGCACGTTTGGCCGCGGCGGGCATAGCCGTTTGATCCTGTCGCGCCTGGCTGCAGACGCGCGCCTGATCGGTTTCGACAAGGATTTGCAGGCTATCGCCACGGCCGAACAGATCGCCGACCCCCGTTTTGACATCGTCCACGACAGTTTCGCCACCATGACGGCCAGTCTGGCCGAACGCGGCGTGCGGCAGGTCGATGGCATCTTGCTCGACCTGGGCATCTCGTCGCCGCAAGTCGACGACGCGGCGCGCGGTTTCAGCTTCCGCAACGACGGACCGCTGGACATGCGCATGGATACCACGCGCGGCATCTCCGCGGCCGAATGGCTGGCGGTGGAAACCGAGCAGAATTTAGAAAAGGTGATACGCGATTATGGGGAAGAACGGTTTGCTTTTCAGATTGCAAAGGCGATTGTTGCTGGCCGGGCAGTCCAGCCAATTTCAAGCACACGACAGCTTGCCAGCATCGTGGCAGGCGCCGTCAAGACCCGCGAGAAGGGTAAGGACCCCGCTACCCGCACCTTTCAGGCCATACGCATTTTCATTAACAAAGAGCTCGAGGATCTCGAGATCGGCCTGAACCAGGCGTATGCCTGTCTGGCGCCGGGCGCGCGCATGGCCGTGATCAGTTTTCACTCGCTGGAAGACCGCATGGTCAAGCGCTTCTTCGCCTCGAAGGCGAATGTGGAGCAGCCTGACCGCCGCCTGCCGATCCGCGCCGTCGACTTGCCGCAGCCGGAGATGAAGCTCATTTCCAAGATGAAGCCGTCCGACGCCGAGATCGAGGCGAACCCGCGTTCGCGCTCGGCCGTGATGCGCGTGGCACAACGCCTGCCGCTGGCGGCGCCTGCAAGCGGCGGCGCCCGATGACTGGCAAGCTCAGTGTCGTGCTGTCGGCCCTGCTGGTGTGCTGCGGCCTGTCGCTGGTGAACGCGCAGTACCAGGCGCGCCACCTGCTGATCGACCTGGAGCGCGCGCAAGCGCTGTCGCGCCAGCTCGACATCGACTGGGCGCAGCTGCAGCTGGACCAGTCCACCCTGGGCAAGCATGAGCGCATCGAATCGATAGCGCGGCGCGACCTGAGCATGACGCCGCTGACGGCGGCACGCACGCAGTACCTGACGGAGGGCGAATAATGAAGTTGGGCGGTAACAGCAACGGCCGGGTGGCGGCGTCGAAGGGCGTGCCATTCTCGAAAAACCCCGTACTGGCAGTGCGTCTGCCCGTCTGGCGTTCGCGCGTCGTGCTGTTCCTGCTGTTCTTCGCTTTCGCCGGCCTGGGCGCGCGCGCCTTGTGGCTGCAGGGCGTCTCGACGCAGTTCCTGCAAAAGCAGGGCAAGGCGCGCTATGAGCGCACGCTGGAATTGCCTGCCACGCGCGGCAAGATCACCGACCGCAATGGCCAGGTGCTGGCGTCGTCCGTTCCCGTGAAGGCCATCTGGGCCATTCCCGACGACGTGCTGCAGGCGACACCCGAAAAAATCAATGCGCTGGCCGGCCTGCTGGAAATGAACGTCAACGAATTGCGCAAGAAGCTCGATTCGGACCGCAGCTTCGTTTACCTGAAGCGCCAGGTCGAGATGGACGTGGCCGACAAGATCTCCAAGCTGGGCATCGACGGCATCGACGAACGCAAGGAATACAAGCGCTTTTATCCACAGGGCGAAGTGATGACCCACGTGGTCGGCTTTACCAACGTGGAAGACGTGGGCCAGGAAAGCATGGAACTGGCGCAGCAGAAAACCCTCGTCGGCACCACCGGCAGCCGCCGCGTGATCAAGGACCGCCTGGGCCATATCGTCGAAGACATCGGCTTCATCCACGAACCGCATGACGGCAAGGACCTGACCCTGTCCGTCGACAGCAAGATCCAGTACATCGCCTTCACGCAGCTGAAGGAAGCGGTGGAAAAGTTCAATGCCAAGGCGGGCGGCGCCGTGGTGCTCGACGTGCATACGGGCGAAGTGCTGGCCCTGGCCAATTACCCGAGCTACGACCCGAACGACCGCCGCAAGCTGACCGGCCAGCAGCTGCGCAACCGCGTCATGACCGATACCTTCGAACCCGGTTCGACCCTGAAGCCGATCACGGTCTCGCTGGCGCTCGACACGGGCCGGGTCAAGCCGGGTACCCTGATCGACACGGGTCCGGGCCGCTACACCATCGCCGACCGCACGATTACCGACACCAAGCCGCACGGCGTGATCAATGTTTCCGAGATCATCGAAATGTCGTCGAATATCGGCACCTCGAAAATCGCGCTGGGCATGCCGTCGCAGGAAATGTGGGAAATGTTTACCAAGGTGGGCTTCGGCCAGCAGCCGAAATGGGGCTTCCCCGGCGCCGTGGCCGGCCGCGTGCGTCCGTATAAATCCTGGCGCCCGGTGGAGCAGGCGACCATGAGCTACGGTAACGGCATTTCCGTGTCGCTGATCCAGCTGGCGCGTTCCTACATGATGTTCGCGCGCGATGGCGACACGATTCCCCTGTCGTTCCAGAAAGTCAATGAACTGCCTGTGGGCCAGCAAGTGATCAAGCCGAAAACGGCCGCCGAAATGCGCGCCATGCTCGAGCTGGTGGTGTCGGGCGCGCACGGCTCGGCCAAGCGCGCCCAGGTTGCCGGCTACCGCGTCGGCGGCAAGACGGGCACGGCCTACAAGGTGGAAAACGGCCGCTACGCGATGCCGCGCAAATATATCGGCTCTTTCGTGGGCATGGTGCCGATGTCGGCGCCGCGCTTCATCATTGCCGTGATGATCGATGAACCGACCGGCCCGGCCCACTATGGTGGCCAGGTTGCCGCTCCCGCTTTCGCGGCGATTGCGACCAACGCGCTGCGCGCGATGAACGTACCGCCCGATTCCTCCGTTACCGAAATCGTGGTTCCGGCCAATGCCGGTCCGGAGGCCATGTGAAGTCACTCATGACCATACAAGAAATCAGTTTGTGGATCAAAGCGGCTGCCCCGTCCGGGCAGCTGACGTCCGATTCGCGCCGCGTGCAGCGCGGCGACGTGTTTTTCGCCTATGCCGGCGCCACCCATTTCATCGCCGCCGCCATCGCGCAGGGCGCCGCCGCCATCGTGCATGATGGCGCTGACTGGGACGCCGCATGGACCGTGCCGCAGCTGGCAGTGGCCGACCTGAAACGCCAGGCCGGCCCCATCGCCCATGCGTTCTACGGCATGCCCGACAGCGCCATGTTCAGCGCCGGCGTGACGGGTACGAATGGCAAGACCTCGTGCGCGCTGTGGCTGGCGCAGGCCCTGGCGCGCCTCGGTGAAACGTCCTCCGTGATCGGCACCCTGGGCGTGGGCCTGTGCAAGCCGCGCGGCGAGATCGACTTCGACGTCACCGGCTACACCACGCCCGACGCCGTGCTGCTGGCGCGCAAGCTCGCCGCCATGCGCGACGCCGGCGCGCAAGCCGTCGCCATCGAAGTGTCGTCGATAGGCCTGGACCAGGAACGCGCGGCCGGCATGCATTTCGACGTCGCCATGTTTACCAACCTGACGCGCGACCACCTCGATTACCACGGCGACATGGCGGCCTATGAGGCGGCGAAAGTCAAATTGTTCGACTGGCCCGGCCTGAAAACGGCCGTCATCAACCTGGATGACGCCATGGGCCTGCGCCTGGCGCGCCACGTGGACGGCAAGCTGGCCGGCGAGTATCCCGTCATCGGCTATACCTTGCAGGATGCGGCAGCCTTGCCCGACCTGCCGGGCGTGCTGATGCTGCGTGCCAGCCAGTTCCGCAGCCGCAATGCCGGCACCGACTTCCACCTGGAATGCCCGCTTGGCGTGGCGCTGGTCAAGACGCAGCTGGTGGGCCACTTCAATATCAGCAACGCGCTGGCCGTGCTGGGCGCCCTGCTGGCGCACGGCACCGGCCTGCGCGCGGCCATCGACGGCATCGAATCCCTGCAGCCGGCGCCGGGCCGCATGCAGCAGGTGGGCGGCCAGGAAGCGCCGATGGTCGTCATCGACTATGCGCATACGCCTGACGCGCTGGAAAAAACCCTGGCCGCCTTGCGCCAGGTGGCGCAGGAACGCGGCGGTCAGCTGTGGTGCGTGTTCGGCTGCGGCGGCGACCGCGATCCGGGCAAGCGCCCGCAGATGGGCGCCATCGCGCAGCTGGCCGATCACGTGCTGGTCACCAGCGACAATCCGCGCAGCGAAGACCCGCATGCCATCATCGCGCAGATCGTCGCCGGCATGCGTGCGAATGGCCCGCAGCCGCAGGCCATCGAAGACCGCGCCGCCGCCATTCTGTCGGCCATCAAGCATGCGGCCAAGCCGGATGTCATCCTGTTGGCGGGCAAGGGCCACGAGCCGTACCAGGAAATCAAGGGCAAGAAACTGCCGTTTTCCGATGCCGACCATGCGCAGCTGGCCCTGTCCGCGCGCCTGACGATGATGAGGACGAACTGATGGATAGCCTGATGCACGCAAGCCTGGCTGAATTGATGCCGTCGCTGGATGGCGCACAGCTGATGGGCGAGGCCAGTTTTTCGGGTGTGTCGACCGACAGCCGCAGCGCGCCTGCCGGCTCGCTGTTCGTTGCCCTGCGCGGCGAGAATTTCGATGCCCACGATTTCCTCGAGCAGGTGGCCGCCAGGGGCGTCGCCGCCGTGCTGGTCGAGCGCCTGCCGGAAGGCTGGGACAGCAGCAAGGTGCCGGCCATCGTCGCCGCCGACACGCTGGTGGCGCTGGGCCGCATCGCCAATTACTGGCGCCGCCGTTTCAGCCTGCCCGTCATCGGCGTTACCGGCAGCAATGGCAAGACCACCGTCAAGGAGATGATTTCTTCCATCCTGGCGGCGGCCTTTGGCGAAGAAGGCCGTCTGGCCACGCGCGGCAACCTGAATAATGAAATCGGCGTGCCATTGACCCTGTTCCGCCTGAGCGGGCAGCACAAGGCAGCCGTCATCGAAATGGGCATGAACCACCCTGGCGAGATCGCCCGTCTGGCCGCGATTGCCGCGCCGACCCTGGCGATGGTCAACAACGCGCAGCGCGAACACCAGGAATTCATGCATACGGTGGAAGCCGTGGCGCGCGAGAACGGCGCGGCGCTGGCCGCCCTGGCGCATGACGGCGTGGCCGTCTTCCCGCACGGCGATGAATTTACCGCCCTGTGGCGCGAGCTGGCCGGCGCGCGCACGGTCATCACCTTCGGCCTGTCGAAGGATGCGGAAGTGAGCTGCACGCACCGTGCCGCAGAGGATTTTGGCAGCGACCTGTTCGTCAGCGTGCGCGCGCAGGACGGCGGCTTGCGCCAGTTCTTCGTCGGTTTGCAGGCGGCGGGCGAACACAATGTGCGCAATGCGCTGGCCGCCGTGGCATGCGCCGTCGGCGCCGGCATCGCCATCGAACATATCAAGCAGGGCCTGGAGGCGTTCGCGCCGGTGAACGGCCGCCTGCAGAAAAAACGTGCCGCCAATGGCGCCACCATCATCGACGACAGCTACAACGCCAATCCGGATTCGGCGCGGGCAGCCATCGATGTGCTGGCGCAGGCCGCGGCGCCGCGCATCCTGGTGCTGGGCGAGATGGGCGAAGTCGGCACGCAGGGGCAGCAGTTCCACGAAGAGATCGGCGCCTACGCCGCCGCCAAAGGCATCGAACACGTGCTGGCGACGGGCGGCCTGGCGCGCCATCTGGTGAATCCGGCGCAGGCGGCCGCAAGCCAGGAATCAGGCACGGTCGTGGAGTATTTCGAACAGTTCGACGGCTTGCTGGCGGCGCTCGATGCGCATTTGTCCGGCCGATCGGATGCAACAGTATTGATCAAGGGCTCCCGCTTCATGAAAATGGAACGGGCCGTGCAGCATTTGATTGGTTCAAACAACAAAAACAAGGAAGCTCACTAATCATGCTGCTCTGGCTCGCTCATTATTTCCAGGACGACATTGGCCCACTGCGGGTCTTTAACTTCATCACCTTCCGCGCCGTCTTCGCGACCCTGACGGCCATCCTGATCGGCCTGTGCGCCGGTCCGGCCGTGATCCGCATGCTCACGCGCATGAAGGTCGGCCAGGCCGTGCGTACGGACGGCCCGCAAACGCATCTGAAAAAACACGGTACCCCGACCATGGGCGGCGTGCTGATTCTGATCGCCATCGGCATCTCCACCTTGCTGTGGGCCGACCTGTCGAACCGCTTCATCTGGCCCGTGCTGATCGTCACCCTGGGTTTTGGCGCCGTCGGCTGGGCCGACGACTACCGCAAGGTGGTGCACCAGGATCCGGAAGGCATGCGCTCGCGTGAAAAATACTTCTGGCAGTCGCTGATCGGCATCATCGCCGCCTTCTACCTGGCGTTTTCCGTGTCCGTCTCGGAACCCGACGCAGGCCATGTGTGGAACCTGATCTACGCATGGGTGCAGTCCGGCTTTGCCATGGACCTGCCGCCCAAGGCCGACTTGATCGTGCCATTCTTCAAGACCATCAGCTATCCGCTGGGCGTCTGGGGTTTCATCGCGCTGACCTATTGCGTCATCGTCGGCACCAGCAACGCCGTCAATTTCACCGATGGTCTCGATGGCCTGGCCATCATGCCGACCGTGATGGTGGGCACAGCCCTGGGCCTGTTCGCCTACCTGACGGGTAACGTCACGTACGCGCGCTACCTGTTCATCCCGCATATTCCGGGCGCCGGCGAACTGGTGATCTTCTGCGGCGCGCTGGCCGGCTCCGGCCTGGCCTTCCTCTGGTATAACACCCATCCCGCCAAGGTCTTCATGGGCGACGTGGGCGCACTGGCCCTGGGCGGCGCGCTGGGCACCATCGCCGTCATCGTGCGCCAGGAAATCGTCCTGTTCATCATGGGCGGCATCTTCGTCGTCGAAACGCTGTCCGTGATCATCCAGGTGGCGTGGTTCAAGTACACCAAGAAGCGCTATGGCGTAGGCCGCCGCGTCTTCCTGATGGCGCCACTGCATCACCATTTTGAACAAAAAGGCTGGAAGGAGACGCAGGTCGTCGTGCGTTTCTGGATCATCACCATGATGCTGGTGCTGCTCGGCCTGACCACCTTGAAGCTGCGCTGATGATGTACGACGCTAAAACCGCACTGGTGCTGGGCCTCGGCGAATCGGGGCTGGCCATGGCCCTGTGGCTGGCCCGCAGCGGGGCTGCCGTGCGCGTGGCCGATACGCGCGAAGCGCCCGAGCGCCTGGCCGCCCTGCAGGCCGCCGTGCCGCAGGCGCAGTTCATCGCCGGCGCCTTCACGGCCGACCTGCTCGATGGCGTCGATTTCGTCGCCGTCAGCCCCGGCCTGGCGCCGGGCCGCGAATTGGCGCAGATTGCGCCGGCCGCGCTGGAAAAGAATATTCCCGTGTGGGGCGAGATCGAACTGTTCGCGCAAGCGCTGGTGTTCCTCAAGGCGGAGCGCGGCTATGCGCCGAAAGTCATCGCCATCACGGGCACGAATGGCAAGACGACGGTGACCAGCCTGGTGGGCCTGCTGTGCGAGCGCGCGGGCCTGGCCACGCGCGTGGCCGGCAATATCAGCCCGGCCGCGCTGGACGTGCTGCGCGAGGTGCTCGACGCCGCGCCCGCGCCGCAGCCTGTGTCTCAGCCTGAGAGTGACGGCGAGGACGCTGCAGAAGCCGCGGCGCCCGTCGCCGGCAACCTGCCGCAGGCGTGGATCCTCGAGCTGTCCAGCTTCCAGCTGCACACGACCTTCAGCCTGCAGGCCGATGCGGCCACGGTGTTGAACCTGTCGCAGGACCACCTGGACTGGCATGGCGACATGGCTGCCTACGCCCAGGACAAGGCGCGCATCTTCGGCGACGAGACCGTGCGCGTCCTGAACCGCGACGATGCCGCCGTCATGCGCATGGCCAATCCGCTGGCGGAGAGCATTACCTTCGGCACGGGCGAGCCGGCCGAAGTGGACAGTTTTGGCCTGGTCAATGAACGCGGCATCTTCTGGCTGGCGCAAGCCGTGCCGAGCGAAGAAGTGATCGAGAAAAAGCGCAAGAAGAACGATCCGGCGCCGGAACCGGTGCCGACGATGGCGAAAAAACTGATGCCGGCCGATGCGCTGAAAATCCGCGGCCAGCACAATGCCTCGAACGCGCTGGCGGCGCTGGCCCTGTGCCGCGCCATCGGCCTGCCGTTCGCGCCGCTGCTGCATGGCTTGCGCGAATACCAGGGCGAACCGCACCGCGTGGAACTGGTCACGGCCGTCAACGAAGTCGAATACTACGATGACAGCAAGGGCACGAACGTGGGCGCCACGGTGGCGGCCCTGTTCGGCCTGGGCAAGGCCTTCGGCGGCGCGGAGCAGCGCCTGGTGCTGATCGCCGGTGGCGACGGCAAGGGGCAGGATTTTTCGCCGCTGGCCGAACCCGTGTCGCGCTATGCGCGCGCCGTGGTGCTGATCGGCCGCGATGCGCCTGCGCTGCGCGCAGCCCTCGAACCGGCCGGCGTGGACATCATCGACTGCGCCACTTTGCCGGAAGCGGTCAAGCGCGCCAGCGCCCTGGCCCTGGCCGGCGATGCCGTGCTGCTGTCGCCGGCGTGCGCCAGCCTGGACATGTTCAAGAACTATGCGCACCGCGCGCAGGTGTTTGTCGACGCCGTGCGCGACATCGCCCTGGAAAACGGACAGGATATCTGATGGCCTTCCAACTGCCCTTCAGCTTCGGTTCCGGCTCGGCTGCCAAGCCGCTGGATAGCCGCGCGCGGCAGTCGAAAATGATGGATTACGACCAGCCGCTGGTGTGGGTGGTCCTGCTGCTCATGCTGCTGGGCATGGTGATGGTGTATTCGGCCTCGATCTCGCTGTCGGATGCGCGCAAGTTCGCCGCCTACACGAACAATTATTTTGTCGTGCGCCAGGCGCTGTTTATCGGCGTGTCGATCATCGCCGGCGCGCTGGTGTTCCGCATCCGTATCGCGACCTGGCAAAAGATGGCGCCGTGGCTGTTCATCGGCACCCTGGTGCTGCTGGTGATGGTGCTGATACCGGGCCTGGGCGTATCGGTCAACGGCGGTCGCCGCTGGCTGAATCTGCCGGGCCTGCGGCCGCAGCCGTCCGAGCTGATGAAAGTGGTGATGGTGCTGTACGCGGCCGATTACACGGTGCGCAAGCAGGAATACATGCACAAGCTGACCAAGGGCTTCATGCCGATGGCGCTCGCCGTCAGCTTCGTCGGCTTGCTGCTGCTGATGGAGCCCGACCTGGGCGCCTTCGGCGTGATCGTCTGCATCGCCATGGGCATCCTGTTCCTGGGCGGCGTCAATGCGATCTGGTTCGGCGGCATCGGCGCCATGCTGACGGCGATTTTCGTCACCATCATCGCCCTGTCTAAATTCCGCCGCGAGCGGTTTTTTGCGTATCTCGATCCGTGGCAGGAAGACAATGCGCTGAACAAGGCATACCAGCTGACGCACTCGCTGATCGCCTTCGGGCGCGGCGAACTGTTTGGCGTGGGCCTCGGCGGCAGCGTGGAAAAACTGCATTACCTGCCCGAAGCGCATACGGACTTCCTGCTGGCCGTGATCGGCGAGGAATTGGGCCTGGTCGGCGTCCTGGTCGTGATTGGCATGTTCTACTGGATTATCAAGCGCGCCTTCGACATCGGCCGCCAGGCGATCGCCATCGACCAGACCTTCGCCGGCTTGACGGCGAAAGGCATCGCCATCTGGATTGGCGTGCAGACGTTCATTAACATGGGCGTGAACCTGGGCCTGCTGCCGACCAAGGGCCTGACCCTGCCACTGATGAGCTATGGCGGCACGGGCGTATTGATTAACTGTATCGGCCTGGCGATTTTGCTGCGCATCGATTATGAAAACCGGATCCTGATGCGTGGGGGCCGGCTATGAGCAACGTGACGAATTTGAATCCGACTAAACGACTGATGATCATGGCGGCCGGCACCGGCGGCCATATTTTCCCTGGCCTGGCGATTGCGCAGACGATGCGCGCGCGCGGCTGGGAGGTGAGCTGGCTGGGCACGACCCACGGCATGGAGCAGGAGCTGGTGCCGAAGAGCGGCATCCCGATGGACGCCATTGCGTTCTCGGGCATGCGCGGCAAGGGCCTGGCGCACACGCTGAAGGGCGGCTTCAAGATGCTGGCCAGCTTCTTTGCCATCCGCCGTTTCATCGCCAGCCGCAAGCCGGACGTGGTGATGGGCATGGGCGGCTACGTCACCGTGCCGGGCGGCCTGATGGCGCGCCTGAAAGGCGTGCCGCTGGTGCTGGTCAATGCCGACGCGGCGCTGCTGCTGTCGAACAAGACCCTGGTGCCGCTGGCGCAGAAAGTGTGTTTCGGTTTTCCCGCCGACTTCGGCAACGCCGCCGGCAAGGCCGTCGTCACGGGCAATCCCGTGCGCGCCGAGATCCTAGCCATGGCGCCGCCGGCGCCGCGTTTCGCGGGACGCAGCGGACCGCTGCGCATCCTGGTGGTGGGCGGCAGCCTGGGCGCGAAAGCGCTGAACGACAACCTGCCCGCCGCGCTGGCGCTGATGCCGGAGGGCGAACGCCCGCTGGTGACGCACCAGTCGGGCAAGAAGAATATCGACGCCCTGCATGCCGCCTATGCGCAGGCGGGCGTGCAAGCCAATGTGGTCGACTTCATCGACGACATGGCCAGGGCCTATACCGAGGCCGACCTGGTGATCTGCCGCGCCGGCGCGATCACCCTGTCGGAACTGACGGCGGCCGGCGTGGCCAGCGTGCTCGTGCCGCTGGTGGCGTCGACCACCAGCCACCAGCGCGACAACGCGCAATGGATGGCGCAACAAGGCGCGGCGATTCACCTGCCGCAGACGGAAATGAGTGCGGCGTCGCTGAGCGCCTTGCTGGCGTCGCTGGACCGCGACAGCTGCCAGCAGATGGCGCAGGCGGCACTGGCAGCAGGCAAGCGCGACGCCAATGAGGCGATCGCAAACGTATTGGAAAAACTGGCATGAGGTTAGCTCTGTGAAGCATAAAGTAAACAATATCCACTTTGTCGGCATTGGCGGCAGCGGCATGAGCGGCATCGCCGAAGTGCTGGTCAACCTGGGCTACAAGGTGTCGGGCTCCGACCTGGGCAGCAATGCGGCGACGCAGCGCCTGGCGAGCCTGGGCGCGACCGTCATGCTCGGTCACGCGGCTGAAAATATCGGCGACGCCGATGCGGTGGTCACGTCGGGCGCCGTCCCGCAGGACAATCCGGAAGTGGCGGCAGCGCGCGCGCGCAAGATCCCGCTGGTGCCGCGTGCCGTGATGCTGGGCGAGTTGATGCGCCTGAAACGCGGCATCGCGATCGCCGGCACGCACGGCAAGACCACCACCACCAGCCTGGTGGCGTCGGTGCTGGCGCAGGGCGGCCTCGATCCCACCTTCGTCATCGGCGGTCGCCTGACCAGCGCCGGCGCGAATGCGAAACTCGGCTCGGGAGACTACCTGGTGGCCGAAGCCGATGAATCGGACGCCTCGTTCCTGAACCTGACGCCGATGATCGAAGTGATCACGAATATCGACGCCGATCACATGGACACCTACGAGCACGATTTTGAAAAGCTCAAGCAGGCGTTCGTGCAGTTCACGCACCGTTTGCCGTTCTATGGCCGCGCCATGCTGTGCATCGACGATCCGCACGTGCGCGCCATCATCCCGTCCGTGACCAAGCCGGTCACCACCTACGGTTTTGCGGAAGACGCGCAAGTGCGCGCCATCAATGCGCGCGCCGTAGGGCTGGAAATGCATTTCACCGTGCTGCAGGAAGGCTATCCGGACCTCGACGTGGTGCTGAACCAGCCTGGCATGCACAATGTGCAGAATGCCTGCTCGGCGATCGCCATCGCGCGTGAAATCGGCATCGCCGATACCGCCACGCAGCAGGGCCTGGCCGAATTCTCCGGCGTGGGCCGGCGTTTCACGCGCTATGGCGACGTGGCGCTGCCGAACGGCGGCAGCTTCGCGCTGGTCGACGATTTCGGCCACCACCCTGTGGAAACGGAAGTAACCCTGGCCGCGGCGCGCGCCGCCTACCCGGGCCGCCGACTGGTGCTGGCTTTCCAGCCGCACCGCTACAGTCGCACGCGCGATCTGTTCGAGGATTTCGTCAAGGTGCTCAGTGCACCGGACGTGCTGCTGCTGTCCGAAGTGTATGCGGCGGGCGAAGCCCCTATCGTCGCCGCCGACGGCCGCGCACTGGCGCATGCGCTGCGCGCGCGCGGCAAGATCGAACCGATTTTCGTCGAGTCCATGAAGGACATGGCCGACACCATCATGAGCGTGGCGCGCGACGGCGACGTCGTGCTGACCATGGGTGCGGGCTCCATCAGCGGCATCCCGCAACAACTGACTACGTATCAATCCAACACTGTAAAGGCCTGATGTGAACCAAGCTTCAGCTATCGACGTAAAACAATTGGGCAAGGTCGGCGTCCTGTTCGGCGGCCGCTCGGCCGAGCGCGAAGTGTCGCTGATGTCCGGCGCGGGCGTGCTGGCCGCATTGAAAAGCCATGGCGTGGATGCGCATGGCTTCGACACGGGCGAACGCAGCCTGGCCGAACTGGCCGCCGAGAAATTCGACCGCGTCTTCATCGCGCTGCACGGCCGCTTCGGCGAAGACGGCAGCCTGCAGGGCGCGCTGGAACAGCTGGGCATTCCCTACACGGGCAGCGGCGTGATGGCCTGCTCGGTAGGCATGGACAAGGTCTACACCAAGATGATCTGGCTGATGCACCAGTTGCCGACGCCCAAGTACGCGGTGCTGAACGACAGCTCCGACCTGGCCAAGGTCGCCATGGAACTGGGCTTGCCGCTGATCGTCAAGCCGCCGCATGAAGGTTCGAGCATCGGCATCACGACGGTCAACGAAGCGTCGGCCTTCCAGGCCGCCTACGACATCGCCGCCGGCCTCGATGATTCGGTGCTGGCCGAGGAATTCATCAAGGGCCGCGAATTCACCGTCGCGATCCTGGGCAAGGGCGCCACGGCGCGCGCGCTGCCGCCGATCGAAATCGTCGCTCCGCAAGGTAATTACGATTATCAGAACAAGTACTTCACGGACGATACGCAGTATTTCTGCCCGCCGCAGCTGGACCAGGCGATCATCGCAGAGATGGAGCGTATCGCCCTGGAAGCCTACCGCGCCCTCGGCTGCGAAGGCTGGGGACGGGTCGATGTGCTGATGCGCGCGGCCGACAGCAAGCTGTTTTTGCTGGAGGTGAATACCTCGCCGGGCATGACGGGCCATTCGCTCGTGCCGATGGCGGCGCGCGCGGAAGGCACCAGCTATGAAGACCTGTGCCTGGAAATCGTCGCCGGCGCAAGCCTGAAAATGCACAAGGGAAAACGCTGATATGTGGCATGACGCTAAAAGCCTGAATACGACTGCCAACGGCTTGCTGGCCGCGGTGCTGGTCGTGTGCGTGGCGGCCGGCGTCTGGTGGGTGTCGCAGCGCCCGATGTTCGACCTGCGCAGCATCAAGGTGGAAAGCGCCGACGACAAGGGCCTGCGCCACGTGAATTACCTGACCCTGCGCAGCGGCACGCTGGGGCGCATCAAGGGCAATTTCTTCACGACCAACCTGGAAAGCGTGCGCGGCGTGTTCGAATCGGTGCCCTGGGTGCGCCGCGCCAGCGTGCGGCGCGAGTGGCCGAACCAGCTGATCGTAGCGCTGGAAGAACATGAGGCGCTGGGTACCTGGGGCGAGGATGGACGCCTGCTGTCGGTCAAGGGCGACGTGTTTACCGCCAATGTGGCCGAGGCCGAGGATGACCATGAGTTGCCCGCGTTTTCCGGCCCCGATGGCAGCGAGAAGGAAGTGCTGGCTACTTACGTGCAGCTGGAAAAATGGTTCGCGCCGCTGAAGATGGTGCCCGAGACCCTGTCGCTGTCGAGCCGTTATGCGTGGACCGTGAAACTGAATAACGGCATGAGCGTGGCGCTGGGGCGCGAGCAGAATCATACGACCCTGAAGGCGCGGGTCGACCGGCTGGTGGGTATCTACCCGCAGCTGGCGAGCCGGCTGGAAAATATCGACACGATCGATATGCGCTACCAGAACGGCCTGGCCCTCAGTTCAGCAGGCCTGGTGATACCGGCCGAAGGCAAGGATGGCAGACCGGCAGCAGCGATCAGGAAGAAAAATGGCAGTCCGATTAAAAAACCGACTTAACCGAATAATCAATTAACGAATAGCCCATACATTAGGCGACAGAAATGACAAAAGACGCGAAAAACCTGATCGTCGGCCTCGACATCGGCACCTCGAAAGTGGTGGCGGTGGTAGCCGAAGTGATGTCCGACGGGCGCCACGAAGTGATCGGGCTGGGCCAGCACGAATCGAAGGGCCTGAAAAAAGGCGTGGTGGTCAATATCGAGGCCACGGTGGAGTCCATCCAGCGCGCGCTGGAAGAGGCCGAGCTGATGGCCGACTGCAAGATCCGCAATGTCTACGCGGGCATCGCGGGCAGCCATATCCGCAGCTTCAATTCCAGCGGCATGGTGGCCATCAAGGACAAGGAAGTGACGGCGACCGACGTGGCGCGCGTCATCGAGACGGCAAAAGCGGTTAACATTCCGACCGATCAGCAATTGCTGCACACGGTGCCGCAAGAGTTCATCGTCGACAGCCAGGAAGATGTGCGCGAGCCGATCGGCATGAGCGGCATCCGCCTGGAGGTGAAGGTGCATATCGTCACCGGCGCCGTGTCGGCGGTGCAGAACATCGTCAAGTGCGTGCGCCGCTGCGGCCTGGAAGTGTCGGACCTGATCCTGCAGCCGATGGCGTCCGCCGATGCGGTGCTCACGCCCGATGAAAAAGAGCTGGGCGTGGTGCTGATCGACATCGGCGGCGGCACGACCGACGTGGCGGTATTCTCCGATGGCGCGATCCGCCATACGGCAGTCATTCCCATCGCCGGCGACCAGATCACCAACGACATCGCCATGGCCTTGCGCACCCCGACCGCGGAAGCGGAAGAAATCAAGATCCGCTATGGCGTGGCCAAGCAGGTCCTGGCCGATCCCGGTGAATCGCTGGAAGTGCCAGGCCTGGGCGACCGCGGTCCGCGCAACCTGTCGCGCCAGGCGCTGGCGGCAGTGATCGAACCGCGCGTCGAAGAGCTGTTTGCGATGGTGCACCAGGTGGTGCGCGAATCCGGTTACGAAGGCGTGCTGTCGTCGGGCATCGTGCTCACGGGCGGCACTTCCATCATGCCCGGCATGGTGGAAATGGCGGAAGATATTTTCCTGAAACCGGCGCGCCTGGGCACGCCCGAGTATCGGGGACAGCTGGCCGACGTGGTGCGCAGTCCGCGCTATGCCACGGTGCTTGGCCTGCTGCTGGAAGCGAAGAAGCAATACCTGCGCGGCCACATCGTGACGCGTCAGGACGGCTCGGTGAAGGCAGTCTGGCAGCGCATGAAGGAATGGTTTTTAGGGAATTTTTAAGGGCGTGCTTCAGGCCCGGCATGACAGGTTTTTTGGCAGCATCGCAGGTAAACACACATAAACTTAATTTTATATTTAACCGCAGTTTTCAATCTCCAGTTCTCCTACCAATATGAGGCCTGGCGCTTGGAAACCGCATCTGATAGGAGCACATCATGGAGTTCGATATGGTCGATAACACAGCTTTAGGTACCGTCATCAAGGTCGTCGGCGTCGGCGGTGCGGGTGGCAATGCAGTCCAACACATGATCAACAAAGGCATGTCGGGCGTGGAGTTCATTGCCGCCAATACCGACGCACAGGCCCTGTCGACATCGAAGGCCCACAACATCATCCAGATCGGCGATACGGGCCTGGGCGCCGGCATGAAGCCGGCCGTGGGCCGCCAGCTGGCCGAAGAATCGCGCGCGCGCATCGCCGATTCGCTGCGCGGCGCGCACATGGTCTTCATCGCTGCCGGCATGGGCGGCGGCACGGGCACGGGCGCGGCGCCTATCGTTGCGGAAGTGGCCAAGGAACTGGGCGCGCTGACGGTGGCCGTGGTTTCCAAGCCATTCTCGTACGAAGGCCAGAAGTGCATGGACATCGCCGACGAAGGCCTGGAGCAGCTGTCCCTGCACGTCGATTCGCTGATCATCATCCTCAATGAAAAACTGGAAGAGATCTACGAAGACGAAAGCATGCTGGAATGGATGCAGCATGCCGACGATGTGCTCAACAACGCGGTGGCCGGCATTGCCGAGATCATCAACGTGCCGGGCCATATCAACGTCGACTTCAACGACGTGAAAACCATCATGGGCGAGCAGGGCAAGGCCATGATGGGTACGGCGACCGCTTCCGGCGTCGACCGCGCGCGCATCGCCGCCGAACAGGCTGTCGCTTCGCCGCTGCTGGATGGCATCGATCTCTCCGGCGCGCGCGGCGTGCTGGTCAACGTCACGGCCAGCCGTGGCTTGAAAGGTAAAGAGATCAAGGAAGTCATGGCTGCCGTGCGCGCGTTTGCCGCGCCGGACGCGTCGATCGCGCAAGGTATCGCCTACGACGACGCCATGGGCGACGACATCCGCGTTACCGTGGTGGCCACGGGCCTGGGCCGCGCCAAGAAAAACATCCAGCTGGTACCGCAGCAAGTGCTGCGCACCGGTACCCACAACAGCCCGTTGACTCCATCGGCTGCCATGGGTAGCGCGCAAGCGGCGACGACGACGGTTGGCGTGGCTACGCCGGCTGCCGGTTTCGACGGCATGAAGGCGCCGGCAGTATGGCGCCGCGAATCGGCTTCCGAGCAGGTGCGTGCGATGGAAAAGAATGGCATGGAGACGTACGATATCCCCGCGTTTCTGCGCAAGCAGGCCGACTAAGGTGATCTGATGTCAGCAACGATGACGGCGGCCTGAGGGCCGCCGTTTTTTTATCCGTTTTCTTGATGTTTGCCTTTGCCTTCCTGGCCATTTTCTGCACAAATACGGCAAGTCAGGCATACTATCGCGCTGAGCCAGCATAAGTCATCTTCGAGAAATCACCATCATCGATTGGGGATGACTTTACGCTAGCCGAACCAGATCACGGGCGCTGTCCACTCCATGGAGTTGGCAGCGCCTTCAACCGACAGTACACAAGGAGTCAACATGACCATCAAGATCGGCGACACCCTGCCAGAAGGCACCCTGGCCGAATTCATCGAAAGCGAAACCGAAGGTTGCGCACTGGGCCCGAACACGTTCAATGTGCAAGACCTGGTCAAAGGCAAGAAGATCGCCATCTTCGGCCTGCCAGGCGCCTACACCCCGACTTGCTCCGCACAGCACGTGCCGGGCTACGTGCAGCACGCTGCCGACCTGAAAGCCAAGGGCGTTGATGAAATCTGGTGCATCTCCGTCAACGACGCGTTCGTGATGGGCGCCTGGGGCCGCGATCAGAAAGCCACCGGCGTGGTGCGCATGATGGCTGACGGCAATGCCGCCTACAGCAAGGCGCTGGGCCTGGACGCCGACTTCAGCAAGTTCGGCATGGGCACGCGCTCGCAGCGCTACTCGATGCTGGTCGACAATGGCGTCGTGACGCAATTGAATGTCGAGCAGGGCGGCAAGTTTGAAGTGTCGAATGCGGAAACGCTGCTGGGCCAACTGGCTTAAACGCTACTCGCTTGCATGAAAACGGCGCCATCGGCGCCGTTTTCATGTTTACTGTACCGACGGCTTGGTGGCCTCGAACATGGCCGCATCGATGCTGAACGAGTAATCGTCCTGCAGCGCGAAATACCGGCGCGCTTCCTCGGGCGTGCCGTCGAACAGGTTGCGGATGGCGGCCACTCGCTCGCCCGGGGTGCGCATGCGTGCCGTCCATTCGTCGAACCGCATGGTCAGCTTCCACACGCTGCGCAGCTGGTGCGTGAAACCGGCGTTGTCGAACTTGGCGCCCCATTCGCAGGCGCGGTAGTTGCGCACGTGCGAAGCGTCGCGCAGCATTTCCACGGCTTGCAGGGTGGTGTCGTACAGGGCCGTCTTCGGCGCCACGATGTCGATCACCAGCAAGGTGCCGTTCGGACGCAGCACGCGCCACGCTTCGGCCAGGGCGCCGGCCACGTCGTTCCAGTGGTGGGCGGAAAAGCGCGTCACGACCATGTCGAAGCTGGCATCGGCAAACGGCAGGCTGGCCACGTCGCCGCATTGCGTGCGGATATTGTGCAAGCCGCGCTGCGCCCTGGCGTGGTCGACGACGTCGAGCATCGGCTGCGCCAGGTCGTAGGCGACGACGGAGGCGGCCACGGGGGCGACGGCAAAGCTGGCGTGGCCGGCGCCGCAGCCCAGGTCCAGGACGGTGGGCTTGCCATGGCGGCGCGCGCATTCCTGCATCAGCACCAGGTCGGCGCCCTGCGCGTGGATTGCGCTGCTCAGGTAGGCGTTGGCGGTCTTGCCGAATTGTTCGGCGACAACATCGTGCTGCTGCATGGTTTTCTCCGGTTCGTGAGTAAGTTCCTGCAGAATAGGCATAAAATTATCCTGTAACAAGACCATAATTTATACTGGTATAACTACTACCATAAAACCCTGAGTCCTGAACCCTGCCATGTCGAACAAACTCGCCGAATTCATCCGCGCCCGGCGCGAAGCCCTCACCCCCGCCATGGCGGGCTTGCCCGGTGGCGGGCGGCGGCGCACGCCCGGTTTGCGGCGTGAAGAGCTGGCGCAGCTGTGCGACGTCAGTCCCACCTGGCTGACGTGGCTGGAGCAGGGGCGGCCCGTGTCGGCCTCGGCCAGGATGCTGGCGCGCCTGGCCCAGGTGCTGCAGCTGAGCGTGGCCGAGCGCGCCTATCTGTTCGAAGTGGCTGACAGACATGACCCCAGCCAGGGGGCAGGCGAGGGTGATGGTCCCGCCGCCGCCGAACTGGCGGCCATCGTTGCCGCCATCGCTGCCCCCGCCTATATCCTGGACCGTGCATGGAATGCCGTGGCATGGAATGGGGCGGCGGCGATCCTGTTCGCCGACTGGCTGCGCGGCGATGCCATCGCGCCGAACCAGCTGCGCTTCATGTTTCTCGAGCCGTGCGCGCGTGCCCTGGTCGTCGGCTGGCCCGAGCGGGCGCAGCGGCTGGTGGCGGAGTTTCGCGCCGATATCGGCCGCCATGCGGATCAGGCGCCGCTGGCCGGGCTGATCGCGGAACTGGCCGCGGCCAGCGCGGACTTCCGCCTGTGGTGGGGCGCGCAGCAGGTGCAGGGCCGCGATGGCGGCTTGCGCCGCTTCCAGCATGCGCAGCAGGGGCCGCTCAGCTTCAACCAGGTGACCCTGCACCTGGCGCGCCAGCATGAGCTGAAACTGGTGATGCTGTTGCCCGTGTAGTTGTCCCTTTGAAAATGTAAAACGGTCGCGCTTGTTATAATCAGGCTGACCGCATGGCCTTGCCATGGGGGCCTGGCTCCGGCCGTCGCCATGATGACGGTCCAAGCTGCAACGAGCAGCCGAAGTTAGCCGCATTGTCGCCAGGAGTTTCCTTTGTCTTCCCCATCCTCGAACCTGCGCAGCATCTATGTGATGCTGGCCGCGGTCGCCATGTTTTCCCTGATGGACACAGCCATGAAGCTGTTGTCTGCCCACTATCCCGCCATGCAGGTGACGGCCTTGCGCGCGCTGTCGTCCCTGCCGCTCGTGTGCCTGTACCTGTTGTACCGTGGCGCCTTCAGGAACGTGCTGAAGGTGCGCTGGCCGCTGCATGTGCTGCGCGGCGTGCTGGGCGTGCTGATGATCACGCTGTTCGCGTACGGCTTGAAGCGCATGTCGCTGGCCGAGACGTATGCGCTGTTCTTCGTCGCCCCCTTGCTGATCACGGTCCTGTCGGTTTTTATCCTGAAGGAAAAAGTCGACCTGGCGCGCTGGTGCGCCATCGCCGTGGGCCTGCTGGGCGTGCTGGTGGCGCTGCGCCCCGACGGTTCGGGATTCTTTTCGCTGGCCGGGCTGGCGGTGCTGGGTTCGGCCGCCTGTTACGCCATTTCCGCCGTCACGGGGCGCATCCTGAGCCGCAGCGATGCCAGCGAAAGCATGGTCTTCTGGCTGATGGTGATGATGGCCATCGGCGGCGTGGCCCTGTCGGCGCACGAGTGGGTGAGCATTCGCCGCGAGGACTGGTGGCTGCTGGCGGGCCTGTCCGTCAGCGGCTTCCTGGGCCAGCTGGCCATCACGGAGGCGTTTCGCCATGGCAAGGCATCGAGCGTGGCGCCGTTCGAATACTCGGCCCTGGCCTGGGGCATGGCCCTGGACTGGCTGCTGTGGCGCGCGCTGCCGGACCAATATACGCTGATCGGCGCGGCCATCATCATCGGCAGCGGGATTTACCTGGTGCGCCGTGAAGCCGTGCATGCGGAAAGCGAACATCCGTGAGGAACGCTTGTGGTATTTCTGGCGTGAGCCATGCCGCACCGCAACGAAAATCCGGCAAATAGATATAATCGTGGGATGTTAAAACAACGCACTATCAAACAATTGGTCCGCACCATCGGTGTCGGCTTACATTCGGGAACCAAGGTGGAGCTGACCTTGCGTCCGGCCGCCATCGACACGGGCATCGTGTTTCGCCGTATCGACCTCGAACCCGTGGTGGAGTTTCCCGCCAGCGCCATGGCCGTGGGCGATACGCGCATGGCTTCCGTGCTGATCAAGGATGGCGCCAGGGTGTCTACCGTGGAACATCTGATGTCGGCCGCGGCCGGCCTGGGCGTCGACAATATGTATATCGACGTGAATGCGGAAGAGATTCCCATCATGGATGGTTCCGCCTCGTCCTTCGTCTACCTGCTGCAGCAAGCGGGAGTGGAAGAGCAAGAAGCGCCGAAGAAGTTCATCAAGGTCATCAAGCCGGTGGAAGTGCGCCATGGCAAGGGCGACGCGGAGAAATGGGCGCGATTGTCGCCGTACGACGGCTTCAAGCTCGATTTCTTCATCGAATTCAATCATCCGGCCGTCGATGGCACGATGCAGCGCGCCTCGGTCGACTTCGGCGACGTGTCATATGTGCATGACGTGGCGCGCGCGCGCACCTTCGGCTTCATGCAGGACGTGGAAAGCTTGCGCGGCATGGGCCTGGCGCGCGGCGGTTCGCTGGAAAACGCCATCGTCATGGATGAGTACCGCATCCTCAACGCGGATGGCTTGCGCTATGAAGACGAGTTCGTGCGCCACAAGATCCTCGACGCCATCGGCGACCTGTATCTGGTCGGCCACCCCTTGCTGGCCTATTACACGGCGCACAAGTCCGGCCACGCGCTGAACAACCAGTTGCTGCTGGCGCTGCTCGAGCAGCCGGAATCGTATGAAATCGTTTCGTTTGCCACCAACGAGGAAGCGCCGCAATCGTACCTGCGCCAGATGGAGCGCGAGTGGTCGCTGACCTGATCTGAGCGACACCTCATTAACCCTACTGCGCGTCGGTATAGGCGGCCTGCGATGCTCACCGGCTCGGCGCCCCCGTACTTCGTACGGTAGCGCTTCTTAGTCACCTCTCCCTTCCGCTCGCTACGGTTTTCTGAGGTGTCAAAATGTCGTCGGACAGTCTTAATCTTTTGATTCGCGGTGGTGGCGCACTAAACTGCGCAGTGCCGCGATCAACTGCTCGTTCTGCTTCGATGCGGGCAGGGCCGTGCTCAGCTCTTCCAGGGCCGACATGGCCTTTTCCGGCAAGACCAGCGCCCGCGTGTGCACGATGGGCGCAATGCTCTTGATGACCTGCACTTTCAGCTTGATGCCTGAAATCTGCCAGCCCTTCCTTTCCAGTTCCCCTTGCAGTTTCGGCAATTGCTGCTTGAGCTTGGCCGCCAGCGCCGCATTGGGCGTGGCCAGCACCAGCTGTCCGCTTTCGAACTGCAGGATGTCGCAATGCTCGAACATCGCCGGCAAGGCCCTGGCGCAGTCTTTTTGCAGGGCGGCCAGGCGCGTGACGGTCGGCATCAGCGATGCCATCGTCGCGTTGCCGCGCAGAAAGTCGGTTGCGCCCGTGGCGGCCGGGCCCGAACGGGCGAAACCGTAGCCGCGGCGCGGTGCCGGAGAATAAGTGGGAGTTCGCATGGCCGAAACATATCACACTCGCCCGCGCATGACGAGCGCGGCGGCCGGCGCGCCGTTGTCTGGCCCGTCGCATTGCCTTACAGTATGGAAAATGTCCGCAATTTCTGCCATTTGTTTGTCATTAAGCTATTGTTATATGGCGCATTACCCCAACCATGTCGGGAACGCATGATAAAATCATCGTCTTTTGCCATAGTCGAACTCCGTGCGGTGACGCGATTACTACCTCGTTGTTGCCTACCGAGCTTTTTTTAACGGCGTTTTTTCAAGAATTCAAGCATGTCATTACTGACCCAGATTTTCGGTAGCCGCAACCAGCGGCTGCTCAAGCAATACCAAAAAACGGTACGCGAGATCAATGCGCTCGAGCCGACCATCGAAAAGCTGACGGATGCCGAGCTGCAAGCGAAGACGCCGGCCTTCAAGGAACGCATCGCCGGTGGCGAATCGCTCGATGCCTTGTTGCCTGAAGCGTTCGCCGTCTGCCGCGAGGCCAGCAAGCGCGTCCTGCGCATGCGCCATTTCGATGTGCAGATGATCGGCGGTATGGTTTTGCACTATGGCAAGATCGCGGAAATGGGCACGGGCGAGGGCAAGACCCTGATGGCAACGTTGCCCGCCTACCTGAACGCCTTGTCGGGCAAGGGCGTGCACATCGTTACCGTCAATGATTACCTGGCACAGCGCGATGCCGAGACCATGGGCCGCCTGTATGCCTGGCTGGGTCTGTCGACGGGCGTGAACATGTCGCAAATCGAGCACAGCGCCAAGCAGCAGGCGTACAACTCCGACATCACCTACGGCACGAACAATGAATTCGGTTTCGACTTCTTGCGCGACAACATGGTCTACGAAGCGCGCGAGCGCGTGCAGCGCAGCCTGAACTTCGGCATCGTCGATGAAGTCGACTCGATCCTGATCGATGAAGCGCGCACGCCGCTGATCATTTCGGGCCAGGCCGAGAACCATACCGACCTGTATCACAAGATCAATTCCGTGCCTGGCATGCTGACCCTGCAGATCGGCGAAGAAACGCCGGACGGCAAGGGCAAGGTCGAGGTGCCGGGCGACTACACCAAGGATGAAAAAGCGCACCAGGTGCTGCTGACGGAAGCGGGCCACGAAAAAGCCGAACGCATCCTGATGGAGATGGGCCTGCTGCCGGAAGGCGCATCGCTGTACGATTCGGCCAACATCACCCTCGTGCACCACCTGTATGCGGCCCTGCGCGCGCATGCCTTGTACTTCAAGGATCAGCACTATGTGGTGCAGAACAATGAAGTGGTGATCGTCGATGAATTCACGGGCCGTTTGATGACGGGCCGCCGCTGGTCCGATGGCTTGCACCAGGCTGTCGAAGCGAAAGAGGGCGTGAAGATCCAGAACGAGAACCAGACCCTGGCCTCGATCACCTTCCAGAACTACTTCCGCATGTACGCAAAGCTGGCCGGCATGACCGGTACGGCCGATACGGAAGCGTACGAATTCCAGGAAATCTACGGCCTGGAAACGGTCGTGATCCCGCAAAACCGTCCGCTGCAGCGCAAGGACCGTCAGGATCAGGTCTACAAGTCGTCGGCGGAAAAGTACAACGCGATGCTCAACGACATCCGTGACTGCTACGAGCGCGGCCAGCCCGTGCTGGTGGGCACGACCTCGATCGAGAATTCGGAACTGCTGTCGGGCATCCTGACCAAGGCCGGTTTGCCGCACAACGTGCTCAATGCGAAGCAGCATGCGCGCGAAGCGGAAATCATCGCCCAGGCCGGCCGTCCAAAAGCCATCACCATCGCCACCAACATGGCCGGTCGCGGTACCGACATCGTGTTGGGCGGTAACGTGGAAAACCAGATCAAGTTCATCGAAGCCAATCCCGAGCTGAGCGACGCCGACAAGGCGGAGCAGGCGCAGAAGCTGCGCGATGAATGGCAATCGCTGCATGACCACGTGGTCAATGCGGGCGGCTTGCACATCATCGGCACCGAACGCCACGAATCGCGCCGCGTCGACAATCAGCTGCGTGGCCGTGCCGGCCGCCAGGGCGATCCGGGTTCGTCCCGCTTCTACCTGTCGCTCGACGACGCGCTGCTGCGCATCTTCGCGGGCGACCGCGTGCGCGCCGTGATGGACCGCCTGAAGATGCCGGAAGGCGAACCGATCGAAGCGGGCATCGTCTCGCGTTCGATCGAATCGGCCCAGCGCAAGGTGGAAGCACGCAACTTCGACATCCGCAAGCAATTGCTGGAATACGATGACGTCGCCAACGACCAGCGCAAGGTCATCTACCAGCAGCGTAACGAGCTGCTGGAAACGACCGATATTTCTGACATGATCGCCTCCTTGCGCCATGGCGTCTTCACCGACCTGGTGCACCAGTACGTGCCGCAGGAATCGGTGGAAGAGCAGTGGGATATCAAGGGCCTGGAAAACACCCTGTCCGGCGAGTGGCAGCTCGACCTGCCGCTGCAGCAGATGCTGGAAGCCGATGCGACCCTGACGGACGAAGAAATCCTGGAAAAAGTGCTGGTCGCGGCCGATGCCGTGTACCAGTCGAAGATCGATATCGTCGGCAAGGAATCGTTTGGCGGCTTCGAGCGCAATGTCATGCTGCAAAGCGTGGACAGCCACTGGCGTGAACACCTGGCGGCGCTGGACCACCTGCGCCAGGGTATCCACCTGCGCGGTTACGCGCAGAAGAACCCGAAACAGGAATACAAGCGCGAAGCGTTTGAATTGTTTGGCCAGATGCTCGACATGATCAAGAACGACGTCACCAAGCACGTGATGACGGTGCGCATCCAGTCGCGCGAAGAAGTCGATGCGGCCGAACAGGCGATGCAGCAGTCACACGTGGAAAACGTGCACTACCAGCACGCCGAGTTCGACCCGAACGCGGCGCCGGAAGAGTTGCTGGCCCCTACGGTCGGCGGCAATATGGATAACGTCGACGACTTGAGCGTGAGCATGGGCGTCAAAGTGGGCCGCAACGATCCATGTCCATGCGGCAGCGGCAAGAAGTACAAGGCTTGCCACGGCAAGCTTGCTTAAGCCAAGCCGATAGGCAGGACAAGAACGGAGACTGCGGTCTCCGTTTTTTATGTCTGGCACGCTTGGCTTCGGCTCAGGGAAATGCCCAGTATTGCGGCGCTCCGGATGGAATGCCCTTCAAGCCACCGCGGTTCCTTGCCCGTTGTCCCGTCTTGATCATGGTGGCGATATCGGTCAGCAAGACGCGGTTGCTGGCGAAGTAATCATGGCCCATGAAATTCATGATGACGGCCGAGGCGTCGACGAGTTCCATGCCGGGTATGCCGACGACGGGGCCGCGGATGTCGCCTATCCTGTCCCAGTCGGCAAAATTGTAGGAGGCGCGGATCGCCTTGTCGTTCGCGGAAGCGTACAGGGTGGCGGGGAGCCTGAGGCTGGCAAAGCGGGGGGCGATCTGGTCGCGGAAGACATCGGCATTGATGTCTGGCGCCGCCAGCACCACCTGCTTGAACAGGGGCAGCAGGTCGGGGCGCCGTTCCAGCAGGCTGGCCAGGGCCAGCGTCATCGGGCGGTTGCCCATGCTGTGGGCGATGATGTAGATATCCGTGGCGGACGAGTGCTCCGCGAAGTCGGCCAGGAAGGCTTGCAGGTGCGCCTGCGTCCATTCGACCGAATTCTGGTCGTATTCGTAGCCGGCCAGGGTGCCTTTCGACGGCCAGCTGTAGAACACGGGCAGGGCGCCGATATCGAGGTCGACCGCCATCTGCGCCGTGCGCCGGGCGGCGTCGTCGAACGAATTGCTGTAGCCATGGATATAGATGAAGGCGGCGCGGCGTTCCGGGGCGGCCTGTATCCTGGCCTTGACGGTGGCGAGGAAATCCGCGCGCGACAGGCGCGTGCCTCCCTTGACCAGCACATATTGTTGCGCATCGTCGCCGGACAGGATGTCGTACCAGGGCGGCAGCGGCAGTTCGCCCGGCGCTCTTTTTTCAGGGATGCTGACGAGGACGCTGCCGTAGCTCAGGTAGGGGGCCGCGCGGTTCGGCTGCCAGCCATAGTTGCGGCTGGCGGGCTGGTATTGCCTGTCGGTGGCGTAATACACGGTGACGTGCACGGCACCGTCTGGCGGCGGATCGTTGTCGGACTTCAGCGTGGCGCTGCTGCCGGCCAGGTTGCCCAGGTTGCCGAGCAAGCCGCCGATGCCCGACCAGGAGCTGCTCCATGGGAAGGTGGATGGGGGCCGACCCCCGGTCGTGGGGGGCAATGCTGCGGCTGGCGGCGTTTCGGCGGCCGGCGGCGCTGTGGAGGACGGTTCAGTGGCGTGGTCGACTGCGCGATCGTTTGCTCCAGGCGGGACCGTACAGGCCGTCAGCCAGGCCAGCAGGCAAAGCAGGCATAGGAGGCGGTGCAGCAGGCCTGAGGGTCCTGCGCCGTTGCTTGGCATTCGGTATGACTGAGCATGCGCCATGACATCCTCCCTGGGCGGCGCGCTTGCCAGACTCGCTATCGTCTGTTTCTATACCTTAGCGCCGCCAGGCGGCAGCGTTCTGATAAATCGCAAGGACCTTGCTGCCGGCCCCCATCGGCGCTGCCCGGGCCGCCGCGACGATTCCCTTGCCGCATGTTCACCCGGGCCGCGAAGGCGCTACAATAGCGCTTCCATTTTCCCACGCAGAAGAACTCATATGGCCGTCAATTCTCCCAAGCCCATCGCCGCCGACCTGAAAGCCGTTGCCGGCATTGAAATCGGTGTTGCCGAAGCCGGCATCAAGAAACCCAACCGCAAGGATTTGCTGGTGTTGAAACTGGCGCCGACGGCCACTGTGGCCGGCGTCTTCACCCTGAACCGCTTCTGCGCCGCACCGGTGCAAATCTCGAAAGCCAACCTGGCCGCCGTGACGGCAGGCGCGGAACCGATCCGCGCGCTGCTGGTCAACACGGGCAATGCGAATGCGGGCACGGGCGAATCGGGTCTGGCCGACGCGCAAGCCAGCTGCGCCGCGCTGGCCGAGCTGCTGGGCTGTACGCCGCAGCAGATCCTGCCGTTTTCCACCGGCGTGATCCTCGAGCCGCTGCCGGTGCAGCGCCTGGTGGCCGGCCTGCCGCAAGCGGTGGCCGCGCTGACTTCCGATAACTGGTTCTCGGCCGCCGAAGCCATCATGACCACCGACACGCAGCCGAAAGCCGGCTCGCGCACGGTGACCATCGCCGGCCATACGGTCACCCTGACGGGCATCAGCAAGGGCGCCGGCATGATCAAGCCGAACATGGCCACCATGCTCGGTTTCCTCGCGTTCGACGCCACCGTGGCCCAGAGCGTGCTCGATCAGCTGGTCAAGCAGGCGGCCGACAAATCGTTCAACTGCATCACCATCGACGGCGACACGTCCACCAATGACTCGTTCATGCTGGTGGCCACGGGCGCCGGCAGCCTGGTGATCGATTCCATCGACTCGCCGCACTACGCGGCACTGGCGGCGGCCGTTACCGAACTGTCGACCTTCCTGGCGCAAGCGATCGTGCGCGACGGCGAAGGCGCGACCAAGTTCATGACGGTCACCGTGGAAGACGGCCGCAACGTGGAAGAATGCCGCAAGATCGCCTATTCCATCGCCCATTCGCCGCTGGTCAAGACGGCCTTCTTCGCTTCCGACCCGAATCTGGGCCGCATCCTGGCCGCCATCGGCTACGCCGGCGTGGACGACCTCGACGTGGGCCAGCTGAACCTGTACCTGGACGACGTGTGGGTGGCCAAGAATGGCGGCCGCAATCCCGATTACCAGGAGCAGGATGGCCAGCGCGTGATGCAGCAGAGCGAAATCACCATCCGCGTCAAGCTGGCGCGCGGCGATGCCACGGCGACCCTGTGGACCTGCGACCTGTCGCATGACTACGTGTCGATCAACGCCGACTACCGCTCATGACCAGCCTCGATCAATTCCTGCTGCGCGCGGAAAGCCTGCTGGCGCGCGTGGAAGCGATCCTGCCGCAAGCCGTGCCGGCGCCGGACTGGAACAGCTTTGCGTTCCGCTGGCGCCGCCGCCAGGGCGCTGCCAGCCATTTGCAGGCCGTGGCCCACGTGTCGAACATCGCGTTTGACGACTTGCACAATATCGGCATGCAAAAAGCGCAGATCGAGCAGAACACGCGCCAGTTCGTCAGCGGACGCCCGGCCAACAACGTGCTGCTGACGGGCGCGCGCGGCACGGGGAAATCGTCGCTGATCAAGGCCTGCCTGAACCAGTTCGCCGGCCAGGGCCTGCGCCTGATCGAAGTCGATAAAGCCGACCTGGCCGACCTGCCCGACATCGTCGACCTGGTGGCGGCGCGTCCCGAGCGCTTCATCATCTTTTGCGACGACCTCTCGTTTGAAGAGGGCGAGAGCGGCTACAAGGCGCTGAAAGTGGCGCTCGACGGCAGCATCGCCGCACAATCGGACAATGTGCTGATCTACGCCACCTCGAACCGCCGTCACCTGATGCCGGAACGCATGTCGGACAACAGCAGCTACAAGACGGACGACGATGGCGATCTGCATCCGGGCGAAACGGTGGAAGAGAAAATCTCGCTGTCCGAGCGTTTCGGCCTGTGGCTGTCGTTCTATCCGTTCAAGCAGGACGATTACCTCGATATCGTCGCCCACTGGCTGGCCTCGTTCGGCTGCACGCCGGAGCACATCGCCGCGGCGCGCGGCGACGCCCTGCGCTGGGCCTTGCAGCGCGGTTCGCGGTCGGGCCGGGTGGCCTGGCAATTCGCGCGCGATTACGCGGGGAAGTTGCCGCAATGAGCGAAGTGACCTTGAAGGAAAAAATCCAGCCTGTCGATGTGGCCGTCGGCATCCTGATGAAGCCGAATGGCGACGTACTGCTGGGCCAACGCCCGGCCGGCAAGCCGTATGACGGCTACTGGGAGTTTCCTGGTGGCAAAGTGGAGCCGGGCGAAGCCATTCTCGATGCCTTGAAACGCGAGTTTGTCGAGGAGCTCGGCTTATATATCGACAGCGCCGAACCCTGGTGCGGCGTGGAATATGTGTATCCGCACGCCCATGTGCGCCTGCACTTCTACATCAGCCGCCACTGGCGCGGCGAACCGCAAAGCCTGGAAGGGCAGGCGTTCGCCTGGCAGGGCACGGTCGGCGTGGAACCCTTGCTGCCGGCCACCATTCCCCTGCTGGAATGGCTGGACGAGGTACGCCGGGTAGCGTTGCTGGCAACGGCCTGATTCCGCTTGCGCCAGCCATGCGGCGAGGAGCTGCATGGCTGGCGCAAGCTTTCCTCGACCTGCCCTTGTATCGGCGGCGCTTTGCGCTACAGTGCTCTAATCAGACACCGGGAGCTACGCATGGCGCTGACCCTGACCTTTACCGACACCGATGAATTGCTGCTGGCGGCGCTGCACAAGCGTGCCCGCGCGCATGGTCGCAGCATCGAGGAAGAACACCGCGACATCCTGCGCCATGCCTTGCGTCCGCTGCCGAAGCGCCCGCTCGAGGATATCTTGCGCAGCATGCCCGCAGTGGGGCTCGACACGGATTTCGAACGCCGCTCCTGATGCCTGATCCGGCTTATCTGCTGGATACGGACGTGATCGTTGCCGCGCGCCGCGGCAGCGCTGCGCCGGCGGGCGTGGGCGCTTTTTTCGAACGCGTGGCGCCCGCGGCCCGCTATGTGCCGGTGCAGGTCATCGCGCAATTGCGCGCGGGCATACAGCAAAGCTGGCGGCGCGAGGCGGCATTGGAAGCGCTGGCCCTGGAAGCGTGGCTGGAAGCGCTGCTGGTCGAGTATGCGCCGCGCCTGCTCGAGTTCGACCTCGATTGCGCGCTCGTGTGCGCGCGCCTGCATGGCCGTGCCCATGCGCATGGCGTGGACGGGCAGATCGCGGCGATGGGCATCGCCTATGGCTTGACGGTGGTCAGTGGCAGGCTCGGCAGTTTCGTGGCGCAGGGGCTGCGCCTGGAAAATCCGTTTATCTGATGCGTGCTTCGCGGCGTCGCATGACGCCGTAGCGGGCGAAAGGGGATGTGCTTGAGCGGCGCAGCCCTGCCTTGGCAAGGTAGCGCAGGCCGGCGCCCACGCTGCCGGTGTTGAGCGCGGTTCTTATTGCGGCTTGTTGTCTTCGTCTGCCAGCGGATCCTCGAACGGATCGGCGGCGGGGATCGTGTACTTTTCCTCGGCCCAGGCGCCCAGGTCGATCTGCTTGCAGCGCTCCGAGCAGAACGGGCGGTATTTATTGGCTTCAGTCCATTCGACTTTGGCGGCACAGGTAGGGCAGTTGACTACGGTCATGGCGATTACAGTTAAAAATTACAGAGCGTGAGCTCGAATGGGACATCGTCTTCCAGCGGCTTGGGTTTCAAGTCGCCGCCCTGGGTGGTGAAGCGCACCCACAGCATGTATTTGTTGGCGGAAATTTCCGGGATGGCGCCGCTGGTTTCATCCAGGCTCAGGCGCAGCATCTGGTAGACCTTGCCTTGCAGCATTTGCTGGTAGCTGCCGCCATTGGCGATCAGTTTCACGGGGCCGCCCGAATCGCGCAGCAGGCGCAGCACGAGGGCCAGCGCATCGAACAGCGGGGCCAGCGGGGCAAACCAGGCGTGAATATCGGCCAGCCGTTGTTCCGAGCTGCGTTTTTGCCATGCAAAGTAGGACGGCAAGTCGAATTCGCAGGCGCCGCCCGGGATGATGGTACGGCCGCGGATGCTCATCAGCCATTCATTGTCGCGGATATTCTGCCCCGTCTTGCCTTGCGCCGCCACCAGGGCGCCGCTGACACTGTCGAGTTCTGCCAGGATGGCGTCCAGGGTTTCCGGTTCCACATTCGGATTGCTGCGGTAGCCCAGCAGGCTCTGGCGCTGGCGCTCGAGCTCCTGCAGCAAGTCGGATTTCAGGTCGGCGCGGCCGGCCACTTCGAGCATATCGAAAATAGTTGCCAAAGCAACATGGTGTTGCATTGCATGTTCCTGCTGGACGAAGAACTTGAATTTGTCGTACAGGTCTTCCAGCCGCAACAAGGTACGTATGCGTTCGTTGAAAGGGTATTCGTAGACAATCAAAATAGTTCCCTTAAGTAAGGACCTGCAAACAATCCCGTGATTTTGAACCAAGCGTCGACAAATTACAAACGTTGCGACCCGATTCCAGCCATTCTTTTTGAAAATGCCAGATATAAATCGTGCAACTGGGCAATCTGCGGCTCGAGTGCTGCCAAATCGCCATTGTTATCGATCACGTCGTCGGCCGCCGCCAGGCGCATGGCGCGCGTCGCCTGCGTCGCCATGATGGCCTTGACTTGTTCTTCCGATAAGCCATTGCGCGCCATCACGCGCGATACTTGCAGGCTTTCCAGGCAATCGATGACCAGCACGCGGTCGACCCGCTCCACCCATCCGCCAGACTCGACCAGCAGGGGCACGGCAAAGATCACGTAGCTGCCCGTCGCTTCGGCGGCCGCCGCCAGGGTCGCCTGGCGGATGCGCGGATGCAGGATCGCTTCCAGCCGCGCCTTGGCATCGGCATCGGAAAATACGAGAGTGCGCATCCTGGCGCGGTCCAGGGCGCCGCGCGCATCGGCATAGGCGGCGCCAAATTCCGCCACCAGGGCCGGCATGGCCGCGCCATTCGGTGCCGTCAGGCTGTGCGCGATCTGGTCGGTGTCGACGATGGTGGCGCCGCGCGCGGCGAACATGTCGGCCACCGTGCTCTTGCCGCAGCCGATGCCGCCAGTGAGTCCTACGCTGAAATAGGGCGCGTTCTGTGTTTCCATATCTGTTGTCCAATCCGGGGCAGCCATGCTGCGCGAAGAAAATCAGCCGATCAGGCCAAGCGTGAGTTGCGACAGCGGCGTGCCGTACAGCAGGGCGATGAGTCCCGCGGCGGCCAGGTAGGGGCCAAACGGAATCGGCTTGTCGCGTCCCCGCCGGGCAAACACGATCAGGCCGATGCCGACCAGGGCGCCGACCAGCGACGACAATAAGATGATTGTCGGCAACATGGTCCAGCCCAGCCAGGCACCGAGCGCCGCCAGCAATTTGAAGTCACCATAGCCCATTCCTTCCTTGCCTGTCGCCAGCTTGAAGGCCCAGTACACGCTCCACAGGGCCAGATAGCCGGCGGCCGCGCCGATGACGGCATCCTGCAGGGGCACGAAAGTACCGTTGATATTGACCAGCAGACCGGCCCACAGCAGGGGGAAGGTGAGGTCGTCCGGCAGCATTTGCGTATCGGCGTCGATGAAGGTCATGGCGATCAGCAGGTAGGCAAAGACGAGCGTGGCCAGCCCCGTCCAGCCGCTGCCGAAATGCCAGACCAGCACGGCCGACAGCGCGCCCGTGAGCAATTCCACCAGCGGATAGCGGGCCGAGATCGGTGCCTGGCAGGCGCTGCATTTTCCGCGTAGCAGCAGGTAGCTGATGACGGGAATGTTTTCCATGGCCGTGATGCGGTGGCCGCAGGCGGTGCAGTTCGAATGCGGCAGCATCAGGTTGTAGCGGTCCGTATGCGGCAACGGCTGGCCGCTTTCTTCCGCCACGTAATTATCGGAGTCGCGCTGCATCATTTTCGGGATGCGGTGGATCACGACGTTCAGGAAGCTGCCGACGATCAGGCCGAACAGGGCGGCGACGAGGGCGACGGGCAGGTTGCCGGGCGCGGCGAACAACAGGGTATCTTGCAGCATGGTGACTAGTCTGAGGTGAAGATTGTTGCCGCGCAAACATTGCCTGGCACTGCCGCAGTGTAAAACATCCGCCAGCGCATGGGGGTGTTTTGGCGGCGCGATCGTTCAAATCACGGCGCCGAGCTTAAAAATGGGCAAATACAGGGCGATCACGAGGGCGCCGACCAGCACGCCCAGCACCACCATCAGCGCCGGCTCCAGCAGCGATGCCAGGACCGATATGCTGGCTTCGAATTCCCCTTCGATGATCTCGGCCGCGCGCGACAGCATGGCGTCCAGCGCGCCCGATTCCTCGCCGATCAGCGCCAGTTGCGTCAGCAGGTCGGGAAACACGCCGGCGTGCTCCATGGCCAGGGCCAGGCTGCCGCCGGCGCGAATGTCGCGTTCGATGCGCTGCGTCGCTTCCCGGTACAACGCGTGGCCCGAGGCGGCGCCCACCAGGTCGAGCGAGTCGAGCAGGGGCACGCCGGCCGCGAACATGGCGGCCAGGGTGCGTGTCCAGCGCGCGATCGCCGCCTTGCGCAGGAGCGGGCCGAACAGCGGCAAGCGCAGCGCCTGCAATTGGGCGTGGCGGCGCAAGGCGGGCCAGCGGCGCCAGGCCAGGCGCAGCAGCAGGGCGGCGACGGCCAGCGCGGCAGCCAATCCTGGCCAGTAGCGCACGAAAAAGGACGACAAACCCATGACGAGCAAGGTCGGCAGCGGCAACGGTGCGCCGAAGCTGTCGAAGACCTGGCGGAAGGCGGGCACGACCACGCTCATGATGATGGCCGTGACGACGATGGCGACAAGCACGATGGCCAGCGGATACATCAGCGCGCCACGCACTTGCCGCCGCAGGGCGATGGCTTTCTCCTGGTGGGTGGCCAGGCGCGCCAGCAATTCCTGCACGATGCCGGCCTGCTCGCCGGCGGCCAGCAGGTTGCAATACAGTTCGTCAAACAGCAGCGGATACTGGCGGAACGCCTGCTGCAGGCTGCTGCCCGCTTCGATATCGCTGCGCAAGTCGCGCATCAGCTGCGTGATGGCCGGCTTGGCGTGGCTCTTGCCTGCGATGTCGAAGGCATGCAGCAGCGGCACGCCGGCCGCCATCATGGTCGACAGCTGGCGCGTAAACAGGGCGATATCGTTGTGCGTGATGGCCTTGCCGGGCGCGGCGCGCGGGGCCTTGACCTTGCTGGCGAGGATGCCCTGACGCCTTAGCGCGACCTTGGCGGCGCCGGCATCGGCCGCGCGCAGGACGCCGTCCACCGTCTTGCCATGGCGGTCAGTGCCTTTCCATGCAAACCGCCGCTCGGCCGCCATGTGCGCCTCCTGCCGTCAAGGTAGCAGCGGCAGGCCAAAGCGCCAGCGACGCTGGCGGCAAGCTTGATCTGGCTCAGCCTTTTGTCGTTTGCACTTCCGTCTGCACAACGGCCTGGGCTTTCACATCGGCGGCGTCCTCCTCGTCGATGTCCGTGCCCTTGCTGATGCTTTCGCCATCGTCGCGGCGCAAGGTCCAGAAGGTCAGCGAGGACAGCACCGTCAAGGCGGCCAGGGTCAGGAAGGCGTGGTGCAGCGCCGTGCTCAGCATGGCGCGGTCCGACTGCGGCATGTCGCCCAGGTACCAGCCCGTGATCAGCGAGCCGAAAGCAAGGCCAAAGCTCATCGACAGCTGCTGCATCGAGCTGGCGATGGTGCTGGCCATGCTGGAGTCGGCATTGTCCACGTCGGCATATGCGATGGTGTTCATGCTGGAAAACTGCAGCGAATTGAAAAAGCCCATGCACAGGCTGATGGCGACGATCACGTACAGGGGCGTGCCCACGCCCACCTGCGAGAACATGGCGATGGTGACGCCGATCAGCACCGTGTTGACGATCAGCACCTGGCGGTAGCCGAAGCGGGCCAGCACGCGCGCGGAAATGAATTTCATGCCCATGGCGGCGGCGGCCGACGGCATCATCAGCAGGCCCGACTGCCAGGCGGGCAAGCCCAGGCCCAGCTGGTACAGCAGCGGCAAGAGGAAGGGCAGGCCGCCCACGCCCAGGCGCGTGACGAAGCCGCCCACCACGGAGACGCGGAAGGTGCGGATCTTGAACAGGGTCAGGCGCAGCAGCGGATGCAGCACTTCGCTCGAGTGCCAGGCATACGCGGCCAGCAGGCTGATCGAGATGAACAGCAGCACGGCAAACGAGGTGGGGTCGATGCGGTGTTCGCCGAAGATTTCCAGCAGCCACGACAGCAGCGCGATGCCCGTGCCGAACAGCACCAGGCCGATCAGGTCCAGCGGGCGCGGCTTGTCGCCGTAATAGTCGGGCATGTAGCGGTGCGCCAGGTAGAGGGCCACGAGGCCCACGGGCACGTTGACGAAGAAAATCTCGCGCCAGGACAGCCAGTGCACGATCAGCCCGCCCACCGTGGGGCCCAGCAGGGGGCCGATCAGGGCCGGGATGATGACGAAGTTCATGGCCGCCAGCAGTTGCGACTTGGGAAAGGTGCGGATGATGGTCAGCCTGCCCACCGGCATCATCATGGCCGCGCCCACGCCCTGCAGCAGCCGCGCCGCCACCAGCATCGGCGAATTGACGGACAGGCCGCACAGGATCGAGGCGATGGTGAAGATGGCGACGGCGGCGGAAAACACGCGCCGCGTGCCGAAGCGGTCGGCCATCCAGCCGCTGATGGGGATGCACACGGCCAGGCTCAGGATATAGCTGGTGACGACGGCCTTCAGGCTCAGCGGCGTCACGTTCAGGCTGGCTGCCATGGCGGGAATGGCGGTGTTGACGATGGTGGAGTCGAGTTGCTCCATGAACAGGGCGGTGGCGACCACCCAGGGAAGGTAGCTTTTAATCGGGGAACTGGTCATGGATGCGGAGCCTGGTCGTGGATACTGCGCCTGTGTATGCCAGCAATTGTCACATAAATGGCCCCGCCACGTCGCCGCCGCGCCCGCTGTTGCTGTGCATCATGGAAACGTCGACGGTCTCCCCAGCTTGTCGAGCGCATCCATCAGCGCTTGCGCCGCGTCGGCGATGCGCTCCAGGCTGGCCTCGCGCAGGGCGCTGGTGTCGACCGCATGCCCGGATTCCAGTCCCGCCCAGCGCAGCAGCGCCGCGCAGGCGGCGGGCGTGTCGAACATGCCGTGCAGATAGCTGCCCAGGATCTGTCCGTCGGCCGATACGGCCCCTTCGGGCCGGCCGTCGATGACAAACGCCGGCTGCTGCATGGCCGCGCCGTGCGAGACGCCCATGTGGATTTCATAACCGGCGACGGCAATGTCAGTCGCTTCGTCAAATGCGCAGTGGCCCGTGACCTGTTCCAGCGTCTTTTCGGCCGTCAGCTGCGTGTGCATGTCGAGCAGGCACAGCGCCGTCGATACGCCGCTGGCGCCTTCCACGCCCAGCGGGTCGTGCACGGACTGTCCCAGCATCTGGAAGCCGCCGCAGATGCCGATCACCTTGCCGCCATAGCGCAGGTGTTTCGCCAGGTAGGCGGGCCAGCCCTGCTGCTGCAGCCAGGCCAGGTCGCCGCGCGTGTTTTTGCTGCCGGGCAGGATCACCAGGTCGGCCGGCGGGATCGGCTGCCCCTGCTTGATGAATTGCAGGTCGATATCGGGATGCGCGCGCAGGGCGTCGACATCCGTGTGGTTGCTGATGCGCGGCAGTTGCGGCACCACGACTTTGAAGGCTCCTTGTTCCGCCTGCGTCGCTTCGACGGCGTCTTCCGCATCGAGGAACAGGCCTTGCAGGTAGGGCAGCACGGCCAGCACGGGCTTGCCCGTCTGCTGTTCCAGCCAGTCGATGCCGGGCGCCAGCAGCGAAATGTCGCCGCGGAAGCGGTTGATGACGAAGCCGACGATGCGCGCCCGCTCGCTGTCGGACAAACAGGCCAGGGTGCCGATGATGTGCGCGAAGACGCCGCCGCGGTCGATGTCGGCCACCAGGATCACGGGGCAGTCGACGGCTTCCGCAAAGCCCATGTTGGCGATATCGCGCGCCCGCAGGTTGACTTCGGCGGGACTGCCCGCGCCTTCGACGACGACGGCGTCGTATTGCCCACGCAGGCGCGCATAGGATTCCAGCACGGCGCCCATGGCGATGGTTTTGTACTGCTGGTAGTCGCGCGCATCCATCTCGGCGCGCACCTTGCCATGGATGATCACCTGCGCGCCCGTGTTCGACGAAGGCTTTAACAGCACCGGGTTCATGTCCGTGTGCGGCGCGATGCCGCAGGCCAGCGCCTGCAAGGCCTGGGCGCGTCCGATCTCGCCGCCGTCGGCCGTCACCGCGCTATTCAAGGCCATGTTCTGCGGCTTGAACGGCGCCACCGTCACGCCGCGCCGTTTCAACAATCGGCACAGGGCCGCGACGACGGTGCTCTTGCCGGCGTCGGACGTGGTGCCTTGTACCATCAGCGCCGGAAATGGCGCTTGTCGCGTCATGGGACGGCTTTCGCGCGGCGCTGGCGGGCCAGCTCCAGCTGCTCGCACATGGCGGCCGTGCCTTCGATCATGCGCGGGCCGGCGCGGTTCAGCAAATCGCCATTCAGGCGGAACAGGTTATTGCGGCGCACGGCCGTCATCGACGGGAAGGCGCGCCACATGGCCAGTCCGCCTTCGCTGCGCGCATCGCTTTTCTCGCTGGTGCCGAAGATGACTTCCGGGTCTTCCTGCAGCACGCCTTCCGGCGTGACGACGGGCGCCACCACCTTCATCGCGGCAAACACATTCTGGCCGCCGCATACGCGCATCGAATCGCTGATGATGCTGGCGCCGCTCAAGGTATAGAGAGGCTTGTCCCACACCTGGTAAAACACGCGCACGGGCGGACGCTGCGCGTATTGCGACGTCAAGCTGGCCAGTTTGGCGCGCAGCTGGGCAGCCGCCGGTCTGGCGACTTTTTCCGTCCCCATCAGTTGGCCCAGGCGCTCCATGCTGTCGGGGATGTCGGCCAGCTTGCGCGGTTCGCTGTGGTAGATGGGCACTTTCAGCTGGCGCAGCATGGCGATCTGGCGCTCGGCGCTGCCATGCATCCAGACGACGATCAGGTCCGGCTTCATGGCGATGATGCGCTCCATGTCGTATTGGCGGTTGTCGCCGACCTGCATGATTTTTTTAGCCGCCTCCGGGTAGTCGCTGTAGCTGACGACGCCGGCGATCTTCTCGCCGCCGCCGGCAGCGAACAGCAGTTCCGTGACGTGCGGCGCCAGCGCCAGGATGCGCTGCGCGGGTTTTTCCACGGTGACGGTATTGCCGTCGTCGTCGCGCACGGTGATGGCGGCATGCGCCTGCAGCGAAATCAGTCCGGCCAGCAGCAGCGATATGTTCAGGTTTTTCATGTGTGCTTCCATGCGGTGAGGGCCTGCTGCAGGCGCAGCCAGGCGGGTTCGTCGGGGGGCAGGCCCAGGCGGATGCCGTGGGCGGCGTGGCGGAACAGGCGCACCCAGATACCGGATTCCGCCATGTGGCGCCAGAAGGCGTCGGCGCGTTCTTCCGGCCACCATTGAAACAGCGCCGTGCCGTTGCTGGCGATGCCGTGGGTCGCCAGCAGCTGCCGCAGACGTTCGCCTTGTGCTTGCAGGCGTGCGCGCATCGCCTGCTGCCAGTGCGTGTCGTTCAGGGCGGCCAGCGCCACTTGCTGGGCCGGACCGCTGACGGTCCACGGGCCCAGCAGGTCAGCCAGTTGTGCCAGCAGCGCGGGCTGGGCGGCGACAAAGCCCAGGCGCAGGCCCGCCAGGCCAAAGAACTTGCCCACCGAACGCAGCACGATGAGTCCCGGCTGCTGCGTATGGCGGCCCAGGCTGGCGTGCGACTCCGTATCGCCAAACGCTTCGTCGACCACCAGCCAGCCGCCGCGCGCGGCCAGCCTGGCGGCCCACTCCCGCAGCAGTTCGGGGGCGATGCGTTCGCCCGTGGGATTGTTCGGATTGCAGACGACCAGCACGTCGCAGTGGTCCACGGCGCCGGCCAGTTGCGCATACGGCATCTGGCGCAATTGGTGGCCATGCTGGCCCCAATGGTGCGCGTGTTCCGCATACGACGGGGCGGTCACCACCACGCGCGATGGCGCGCGCAGCCGGGGCAGGGCCTGGATGGCGGCCTGCGTGCCCGCCACGGGCAGCATGGCCGGCGCGCCGTAGTAGGCGCAGGCGGCAGCGGCCAGCGCCGGATCGGCTTCCGGCAGCCGGTGCCAGGCGTTGGCGTCCGGTGCTGGCGCCGCATACCAGTGCGGGTTGATGCCGGTCGACAGGTCGATCCAGTCGGCCAGCGGCCGGCCATATTCGCGCGCCGCGTCGCGCAGGTTGCCGCCGTGTTCAAGCAAGATAGGTCTCCCGCAGGTAAGACAGGCCCGCCAGCAGCGCCACCCAGATCAGCCACAGCACGGCCGTCTCGGCGACCAGGCGCCAGGCGCGGTCGATATCGTGCGCTTCGGCCGGGCGTCCGCTGCCCAGCGGCGGGCGGCGTTCCAGCTTGCCGTCGTAGATGGCGTCGCCGCCCAGGGCCAGGCCCAGAGCGCCGGCGCCGCTGGCCATGACGGGGCCCGCATTCGGGCTGCCCCAGTGCGGCGCCTGACTGCGCCAGCAGTGCCAGGCGCGCTGCTTGTCGGCCGTGCGCTTGCCCAGCAAGACATACGACAGGGCCGTCAGGCGCGCCGGCAGGTAGTTCAATATGTCGTCGATGCGCGCGGCGCAGCAGCCGAACCAGTCGTAGCGTGCGTTGCGGTAGCCCCACATGGCGTCGAGAGTATTCGCCAGCCGGAATAGCACGGCGCCGGGGCCGCCGGCCACGGCAAACCAGAACAGGGTGCCGAAGACAGCGTCGTTGCCGTTTTCCAGCAAGGATTCCGTGCTGGCCTTGGCCAGGCTGGCCGCATCGGCGTTGGCCGTGTCGCGGCTGACGATGCGCGCCGTCAGCAGGCGCGCGTTGTCCAGATCCCCGGCGGCCAGCGCGTCGGCGATCGGCTGGTTATGGTCGCGCAGGCTGCGCAAGCCGAGGCATAGATATAAAAGGAAGACGTGGAGGGCGGCACCGGCCAGGCCGCACAGCCAATAGGCGGCATAGCTGATCGGCAGCACGGCGAGCATCCATGCCAGCGCGCCGCGCACGAAGCGCCCGCGGCCCCGGTTCAGCAGGTGCTCGAGCGCATTGGCGAGGCGGCCAAAACCGACCAGCGGATGCCAGCGGCGCGTCTCGCCCAGCAGCATGTCGAGCAGCACGCCGGCCGTCATCAGGCCCGCCAGCATGGGCAGCGACAAGCCGCTCAGCATGGGCCGCCCTTCAGGTGCAGCGGCAGGCCGGCGGCGACAAAAACGGCCCTGTCGCAGAGGGCCGCGACGGCCTGGTTCAAGCGGCCCGCTTCGTCGGTGAAGCAGCGCGAGATGGCGCCATACGGCACGATGCCCATGCCCACTTCGTTCGATACCAGCACGAGGTCGCAGCCCGTTTCCTCGATTTCGGCCAGCGCGTACAGCAGGTGCGCGCGCTCGCTGTGAAACAGTTCGGGCAGGGCGATGTCGCCCACGTCCGGATAGGTCTCGCCGGTGGAAAACATCAGGTTCGTCAGCCACAGGGTCAGGCAGTCGACCAGCAGCAGGCGGCCGGGCAGCGCCTGCCGCAGGATGGCGTCGCCCAGGCGCAGCGGTTCTTCCACGGTGGGCCAGTCTGCCGGGCGCTGCGCCCGGTGATGCGCGATGCGCGTGGCCATTTCGCCGTCGCCCGCCTGCGCGGTGGCGATGTAGATGACCTCCTTGCCGGACGCTCGTGCCAGTTGCTCGGCGTAGGCGCTCTTGCCGGAACGGGCGCCGCCGAAGACCAGGGTGCGCGTCATGGCGCTGTTACCACTCGGTGCCGAGTTGCGCGCCAATGCCGGCCGCATACGCATGCTTGACGACGGCCATTTCCGTGACGGTGTCGGCGATGGCGATCAGTTCATCGGGCGCGCCGCGGCCCGTGATGACCACGTGCTGCATGGCCGGGCGTTCGAGCAGGTCGGCAATCACCTTGTGCACGTCCAGGTATTTGTACTTGAGGGCGATATTGAGTTCATCGAACAGTACCAGGCCATAGGCTGGATCGGCCAGGAAGGTCTTTGCCTGTTCCCACGCCAGTTCCGCTTTCTCGATGTCGCGTTCACGGTTCTGGGTTTCCCAGGTATAGCCTTCGCCCATCGCGTGAAAACTGATTTCGTCGGGGAAGCGGCGCAGGAATTTCTCTTCGCCCGTCGACATGGTGCCCTTGATGAACTGCACCACGCCCACTTTCATGCCGTGGCCCATGGCGCGGATGGCCATGCCGAAGCCGCTCGAACTCTTGCCCTTGCCATTGCCCGTGTTGACGATGATGATGCCGATTTCCTTGTCGGCCTTGGCGATGGCCGCGTCGATGATGACCTTTTTTCTCTCCATGCGCACGCGGTGGCGTTCGTTGATGGCGGCGGTGTCCGCGTCGATGTTCTTGTTGTCGCTCATGTCAGTCCTCTTTCGGTATGAATATCTTGCGTTTGCCGTGGGCAATGATTTCGATCGGGTGGCCCAGGTAGTCGCTCAGGGTCGGCGCCTGCATGACTTCGGCCACGGGGCCGGCCAGCCAGCCGCCATCGCCCATCAGCAGCAGCGCATGGGTCGAGACGCTGTGCGCCAGGTTCAGGTCATGCCCTACCATGACGACGGTTTTATTCTGTTCGCGGCAGAGTTTGGCCAGCAATCCCATGACGCTGACCTGGTGTGCCAGGTCCAGCGCGTTGGCCGGTTCGTCGAGCAGCAGCAAGGGCGTATCCTGCGCCAGCATCGCGGCGATGGCCACGCGCTGGCGCTCGCCGCCGGACAGGCTGCGCACGTCACGTTCGGCCAGGTGCTCGACTTCCATCGACGCCAGCGCCGCCAGGGCGATGCGCTGGTCGTCGCTGCCTTCCCAATAGTGGTTGTCGTGATACGGGTGGCGCGCCGACAGCACCGTTTCGATGACGCGGTAGGAGAACGCGTCGTGGCGCGCCTGCGCCAGGAACGCCCGTTCGCGCGCCAGCTCGTCAAGCGGCCAGTCGATCAGGGCGCGGCCCTGTATCGTCACGTGGCCAGCATCCGGTTCGCGCAATCCGGCCAGTGCGCGCAGCAGGGTGCTCTTGCCGGCGCCGTTGCGGCCGATGACGCTCCAGCATTCGCCTTCCTGGATGCGCCAGGTGAGGTTTTCCACGAGGCAGCGCGCGCCGGCCTTCAGGCCCAGTTGATAGGTGCGGATCATGTTTGTTTCATCCCCTGCGCAATCGATGCAGCTGGTACAGGAAGACGGGCGCGCCTATCATCGCCGTAACGACGCCGACGGGCAGCTGCAACGGTGCCAGCACGGTGCGCGCCAGTGTATCGGCCAGCACCAGGAAGGTGCCGCCGGCCAGGGCGGCGGCGGGAATCAGCAGGCGGTGATCGGGACCGCAGGCGAAGCGCAGCGCATGCGGCACGATCAGGCCGACGAAGCCCACGCTGCCGGCGCTGGTGACGGCGCTGGCCGTGAGCAGGCCGGAACAGAAGAACAGGCCCTTGCGCAGGGCGCCCACGCGCACGCCCAGCGTGCTGGCCGCTTCCGCGTGCAGGGCCATGACGTTGAGCGAACGCGCGCAGCGCAGCGCGAAGACCATGGCGCCGCCCAGGACCAGCCAGGGCATCAGCCGCGCCGGCGCGCCGGACAGGTCGCCGATCATCCAGAACACCATGCTGCGCAAGCGGCTTTCCGGCGCGATCGACAGCATCAGGGTGACGATGGCCATGCAGGCCGAAGCCAGGATCACGCCCGTCAGCAGCAATAGCGAGGCGCCGCCTTCTGCCGCCGTGCCGCCGCGCAGGTCGCGCCGCGCAAACAGGTACAGCAGCATGGAGACGCCGACGGCGCCAGCGAACGCCGCCGCGTCGACCACCCACAGTGCGCACATGAACAGCAGCGCGGCCAGGGCGCCGACGGAGGCGCCGGCGGAAATGCCCAGCACGTACGGGTCGGCCAACGGATTGCGCAGCAGCGCCTGCATCATCACGCCGGCCAGCGACAGTGCCGCGCCGGTGACAAACGCGGTCAGCGCGCGGCCCATGCGCAGGTCGAGCAGGGTGGCGGCGAGGGTGTCGGTCTTGCCCTGTACGACATGGAACAGGGCGGAGGGCAGGTCGGCGAGCGGAATCGCGATCGAACCGATCATGCCGGAGAAAATCAGGCTGGCAACTGCGCACGCGACCAGCACCGTGAGGATCACGGTGGCGCGGTGGCGCATATTGCGGAAAAATGGGTGCATGTACTGCCTTAGGTGAAACGGGAGCGGTGCAAGTGGCTGCGGACTTCCTCGGATGCGTTGGTGGGGCGTATACAAAAAAATGGCCCGCATGCGATTGCGCGTACGGGCCATTGTAATCAACTCCTGGCCACTTTAGAAATCGTAGCGTGCCGAGAGTTTCATCTGGCGGCCATTGCTAGGATAGATGCCGCCTTTGCAGCTGAAGGCGTTGGTGAAGTACTGCTTGTCCGTCAGGTTCAAGGCGTTCACAGCCACTTCCCAGGCGCCGAACTTGCGTGCATAGCGGGCATCGAAGGTGGTGAACGACGGGATCTTGGCAGCGCAGGTATTGGCAAAATCGCTGCCATAGCGCTGGCTATCCACCCATTGCGCGCCGATGTCCGCGCTCTGGCCGTTTTTCGGTACCCACGACAGACGGGCCGACAGGGTGTTTTTCGGGATCAGCGTCAGTTCCTTGCCCGAGTTGACGCCTTCGGTAAAGGTGGCCTTCACGTGCTGGTAGTGGCCGCTGACGCGCCAGTCAGCCGCGATATTCGCGCTGGCATCGAGTTCGAAACCCTGGTGTTTGGTCGGGTCCAGGTTGGTGTTGGCACCCCCGCCAAATTGACCTGCCGTCGGATCGTAGTAGATCTCGTTGGTCAGCTTGTGGCGGAAGACGCGGGCATCGAGCTTCATGATGCTGTTGTCGTAGGTTGCGCCCAGTTCCAGGTCGTGCGAGGTCTGGCCTTGCAATGGTTTGTTAGCGATAGGGGTGAAGCCATTTTCATCGGCATTAGCGACGCGATAGCTTTGTCCGGCCTTGGCGTACAGATTCACCTGCGAGACGATATCGAAGCTGCCTTGCACATCCCATGCATTGAAGTTTTGCTTGAGATTGTAGGCTGTCGTCAAGTATCCGAGAGGGTCGCTGAAGTCCTTGTCGAAGGTTTCGTGACGCACGCCCGCAGCAATGCGGACGTTTTGCGGGCCAGCGAACTTCAATTCGTCGCGCACATAGAATGCCTGCGATTTCTGCTTTGCCTTGGCTTGGGAATACGAAGCGTCAACCTGCAGGTCCCACTTGATGAAGTCGGCGCCAGCGACGATCTCATTGAGCATGCCGTCGAACTGGCCCAGGTGGCGCAGTCGTGGCGAGAACTGGTTTTGTTTGACCTTGCGTTCCGAGGCGGAAGGACCGAAGCTGCTGAAATAGGTGGACTTGGCCGTCTTTTCACGGTGCGACAATTCGGCTGCCAGATCAACGGCACCCAGGCGGCCTTCGGCGAAGGCGGTGTAGCGGTCGCTGTCGACTGAACCGAAATCTTTCGGAGTCTTCGCCTGACGCGGATTGTCTTCAAATTGGGCCAATGTGATCGAGCCAGGGAGGCGGCTGTCCTGACGCGTGCTGTCGATACGCACACCTGCGCGGACATTCTTGTCCTGCCATTGCGCGCCGCCGCCGAAGTTGGTCTGCTTGTATTCGTTATTGTCGCGATAGTTGTCGGTTTCCTGCTTGCCGATAGCGGCATCGAGAGTGACGTTATTCCAGGTCTGGGCTACGGAGCCGCGCACTTCGCGCTGGCCCAGTTGGCCGACTTCGGCAAAGACGGTACCGCGGCCAGCCTGCTTGCCTGGACGTTTGGTGACGATATTGATCACACCGCTGGTGGCGCCGTCGCCATACAGGACGCTGCTGCCGCCGCGCGTGATTTCGATGCGTTCGACGCTGTCGATGGGGATGCTGGCCAGGACTGGATCGGTCAGTTCATTTTCCGACAGGCGCACGCCATCGAGGACCACGACCGTGTTCTGGCTGGCGGTGGCGCCGAAGCCGCGCAGATCGAGGGTGAAGTCAGGACTGCCGGTGAGGCTTTGGCGGCCATAGACGCCGCCGATCTTGCGGATGGCCTGGTTCACGTCGCTGATGCCCGCGCGGCGGATTTCATCGGCCGTGATGACGGTAGCGCCGATCGGTTGCAATGCCGGGTCGCTATTGAAGCGGGAGCCGGTGACAACGATCTGGTCCAGCGTGTTGTTCGCGGTTTGCGCGAATGCTGGAGCGGCGGCGATGAAGCACAGGGAAATGGCGGAAACCAGGGCGCGCGGCGCCATTGCCGGCGCGCGGCGGTGTAATACGGGAGCAGTCATGATATCGTTTTCTTCGGAAAAAGCACCCGGCTCGCGTCCCCGCAAGCCAGATTCAACGGAAGGCGCGGCGCCCGGCAAGGCCCGCACTTCCACCTGTCCTGGCCGGTATCCGGGCTGGCAAGTAGAGCTATCCCACCTTCCCATGCTCGATGATTGCAAGCACAGTGGTTGTCAGAGATAGCTTGTCGCCCGCTTCCTGTAGGGAGGGGCGACACTTGCTTACCGTTGCGGGGGCAGCACACGCTCGCCGCGATCGCGGCATCGTGTTTCCCGTTTAACTGCGCTCATGGACATGAGCGCGGGCACCAAAACCCCGCCATTATACGTGCAGCAGGCATGGACTGACATGGTTGGCTGGGCAATTCAATATCAGAAATCGACGACGACCGTCGCACCGTAGCCGATTTTATGGGCCGAATTGGCTGCCAGCAGGGCCGTTTCCTCCAATGGCAGCCCGGCTTGCAATGCGCAGAGCAGGCGGATGGTGCCCGCATGGCAGATGATGACCGCCGTTTCGTGTTGTTCGCGCAACAGGTCATGCAGAAATGCATCGATGCGGGCGGCCATTGCCAGCACATTTTCACCGCCGCCGGGGCGGTAGTGGGCCAGGTCGGCCGCCCAGGCGTCGATCTCGGCGCGCTCGATGGCGTGCCAGGGACGCATTTCCCAGGAGCCGAAATCCATTTCGGCTAGCCGGTCGTCAAAGCGCAGGGCGCTGGCAGGCAGGTCTTGCGCCAATGCCGTCGCCAGGTCGGCGCAGCGGCGCAGCGGGCTGGCGTAGAGCGGCACATGTGCCGGCAGGCTTGCTTGCAGGCTGGCGCGCACGGCAGCCATGTCATGCGGCGCCACCGCCACGTCGCTGCTGCCATAGCAGGTGCCGCTGGCGACTTGCGGCGCGGGGTGGCGGACGAGGATCAGGCGCATGCGTGTTTAATAGAAGCGCACGGGAGGCTGGAAGCTGGAGAGGATGGCCAGGTAGACGGCCACTTCTGCCACTTGCTGCACGGCGCCCAGGCAGTCGCCCGTGTAGCCTTGCAGGCGGCGCTGGCATTTGCGGCCCAGCCAGAATGCGCAGGTGGCCGCCGCCACGATGGCAAAGGCCAGCGCGCCCCAGTCAAATATTCCCAGTACGCCGCAGGCAGCGGCCGGCAGCAGGCCGCAGACGGTGGCGATGATGAATTCACCCGTGCGCATTTCCTGCGCCATCGGCTTGGCCTTGCCTTCGTCGCGCGCGTAGTCCATGAACCGGATCAGCGAGACGGCGGCCAGGCGCGAGAGCGGATGGGCGATGAACAGGGTCGCCACGACGACGGCTGGCGGCAGCGAGGCCAGTGCCGCGCATTTGATGGCCAGCAAACAGAGGATGCCGATGGCGCCATAGGCGCCGATGCGCGAATCCTTCATGATTTCCAGCACGCGATCACGCGTCAAGCCGCCACCGAAGCCGTCGCACATGTCGGCGAAGCCGTCTTCATGGAAGGCGCCCGTCAGGTAGATGCCGGCGGCGACGGCCAGCAGCACGGCCACTGGCGACGGCAGCAGCCAGCTGGCCAGCAGATACACGGCGCCGGATATGGCCGCCACCACTACGCCGACCAGGGGGAAGTAGCGCGAGGCGTGCTGCAGCCAGGCTGGTTCGAACCCCACCCAGCGCGGGATGGGCAGGCGCGTGAAGAACTGCAGCGCGATAAAGAACAGGCGGCACTGGTGGACTGCGGCGGAAACGGGGTTGGCCATGATCTTAGTCCGGCGTGGACTTTTCGCTGACCTGGGCCGAGGCGAAGGTGGCCATCTCGCGCATGAAATTGACGGCCGCGTGCAGCAGCGGCAAGGCCAGCGCGGAACCCGTGCCTTCACCGAGGCGCAAATCAAGCTGCAGCAGCGGACGCGCGCCCAGGCTGGCCAGCAGCTGGCGGTGGCCGTTTTCATCGGAGCAGTGCGAAAACACGCAGTAATCGAGGATGGCCGGCTGCAAACGGGCCGCCACCAGCAGGGCGCTGCTGACGATGAAGCCGTCGATCAGCAATATCATGCGCCGTTCGGCCGCTTTCAGCATGGCGCCCGCCATCATGGCGATTTCGAAGCCGCCAAAGGTGGCCAGCACATCGAGCGGCTCATTGGCTGCCGCATGATGCGCAACAGCCGCTTCGATCACCTGCTGTTTATGTAGTACGCCTTCTTTCGAGAGGCCCGTGCCGGCGCCGACGCAATCGGCGACGGGCGTGCCGGTCAGCTTGTGCATCAGTGCGGCAGCGGCCGTGGTGTTGCCGATGCCCATTTCGCCAAAGCCCAGCACGTTGCCGTCCAAGGTGGCGACCAGATCCATCCCGGCCTGCATGGCGGCCAGGCATTGCTCCTGGCTCATGGCCGGTTCCGTGGCGAAGTTGCGTGTGCCAGGGCCTTGCTTGCGGTCGAGCAAGCCATCGCGCACACCGAAATCGTGGTTCACGCCCGCGTCTACTATATAGAGGGCGCAATCGGCCTGGCGGGCGAAGACATTGATGGCGGCGCCGTTACCGAGGAAGTTCTCCACCATTTGCCAGGTCACGCTTTGTGGGTAGGCGGAAATACCTTCGGCGACGACGCCATGGTCGGCTGCGAAAACGATGATGGCAGGCTGGTGCAGCGCCAGTTGCGTGCTTTGCTGGATCAGGCCGATCTGACGGGCCAGGGTTTCCAGCATGCCGAGGCTGCCCAATGGCTTGGTTTTGCTATTGATGGCATGGTCGAGTGCGCTGGCCAGGGCAGGATGGGCGGTGGGGGAGATGTGTGGGATAGGCATGGGAATCTATGTGGATGAGGCAGAGTGCGGTCGGCGCTACGATATCACACGGCAATATTTGCCCAACTGCAAAATAGCGCTTGCGGGGCGTGCGGTGCTTTGCTATAGTTCGCCTCCCCAATGAGACGCAGTCAAATGCAGCTTTGAGGATCGCCGGAAACGGCGATGCAGTAAAAAGAAGGAGTTGACGGACGTAGCAAATTGCTTCATACTCTTCCTTCTTCGCAGCTGACAAACACAACGCTTTGTCGATAGCGCGAAAGCAGTAGCCGAATACAGTTCTTTAACAATTAACAGTCGATAAGTGTGGGCATTTGATGTCAGTGCAGCGTCGATCTTCGGATTGGCGTAATACTTAAAATATCAAATGTTCACAAGAAATAATGAGATAGGATACTTCTTCGGAAGTAGCCTGTCAGTTTTTTGAGTGAGCGACCCGTCGCAAGACGGTGCCAATAAAATGGCAAAGTAACAGAGATTAAACTGAAGAGTTTGATCCTGGCTCAGATTGAACGCTGGCGGCATGCCTTACACATGCAAGTCGAACGGCAGCACGGAGCTTGCTCTGGTGGCGAGTGGCGAACGGGTGAGTAATATATCGGAACGTACCCTAGAGTGGGGGATAACGTAGCGAAAGTTACGCTAATACCGCATACGATCTAAGGATGAAAGTGGGGGATCGCAAGACCTCATGCTCGTGGAGCGGCCGATATCTGATTAGCTAGTTGGTAGGGTAAAAGCCTACCAAGGCATCGATCAGTAGCTGGTCTGAGAGGACGACCAGCCACACTGGAACTGAGACACGGTCCAGACTCCTACGGGAGGCAGCAGTGGGGAATTTTGGACAATGGGCGAAAGCCTGATCCAGCAATGCCGCGTGAGTGAAGAAGGCCTTCGGGTTGTAAAGCTCTTTTGTCAGGGAAGAAACGGTGAGAGCTAATATCTCTTGCTAATGACGGTACCTGAAGAATAAGCACCGGCTAACTACGTGCCAGCAGCCGCGGTAATACGTAGGGTGCAAGCGTTAATCGGAATTACTGGGCGTAAAGCGTGCGCAGGCGGTTTTGTAAGTCTGATGTGAAATCCCCGGGCTCAACCTGGGAATTGCATTGGAGACTGCAAGGCTAGAATCTGGCAGAGGGGGGTAGAATTCCACGTGTAGCAGTGAAATGCGTAGATATGTGGAGGAACACCGATGGCGAAGGCAGCCCCCTGGGTCAAGATTGACGCTCATGCACGAAAGCGTGGGGAGCAAACAGGATTAGATACCCTGGTAGTCCACGCCCTAAACGATGTCTACTAGTTGTCGGGTCTTAATTGACTTGGTAACGCAGCTAACGCGTGAAGTAGACCGCCTGGGGAGTACGGTCGCAAGATTAAAACTCAAAGGAATTGACGGGGACCCGCACAAGCGGTGGATGATGTGGATTAATTCGATGCAACGCGAAAAACCTTACCTACCCTTGACATGGCTGGAATCCTCGAGAGATTGGGGAGTGCTCGAAAGAGAACCAGTACACAGGTGCTGCATGGCTGTCGTCAGCTCGTGTCGTGAGATGTTGGGTTAAGTCCCGCAACGAGCGCAACCCTTGTCATTAGTTGCTACGAAAGGGCACTCTAATGAGACTGCCGGTGACAAACCGGAGGAAGGTGGGGATGACGTCAAGTCCTCATGGCCCTTATGGGTAGGGCTTCACACGTCATACAATGGTACATACAGAGCGCCGCCAACCCGCGAGGGGGAGCTAATCGCAGAAAGTGTATCGTAGTCCGGATTGTAGTCTGCAACTCGACTGCATGAAGTTGGAATCGCTAGTAATCGCGGATCAGCATGTCGCGGTGAATACGTTCCCGGGTCTTGTACACACCGCCCGTCACACCATGGGAGCGGGTTTTACCAGAAGTAGGTAGCTTAACCGTAAGGAGGGCGCTTACCACGGTAGGATTCGTGACTGGGGTGAAGTCGTAACAAGGTAGCCGTATCGGAAGGTGCGGCTGGATCACCTCCTTTCTAGAGTTTGCACGAATCAGTAATGATTCACGCATCAAATGTTCACACTTATCGGCTGTTAGTAAGAGAAGAAACAGTAGTCGTAGTAGCACCGCGTTGGGGCTGTAGCTCAGCTGGTTAGAGCACCGTGTTGATAACGCGGGGGTCGTTGGTTCGAGTCCAACCAGCCCTACCAGTAACACCCGAGTCGTAAATTCCCGGGGGATTAGCTCAGCTGGGAGAGCACCTGCTTTGCAAGCAGGGGGTCGTCGGTTCGATCCCGTCATCCTCCACCACGTTTTACCAAAAGCACAAACGTAAATCAGTGTTGATCACAACACCAGGATTTAGGTTTGATCTTTTAGCGATCAAAGCTGTTTCGTTCTTTAACAATCTGGAAGAAGTAAAGATTATTTATTGATCGGTTTGCCGTAAAAAGCAAATCGATGGGTAATGATTGTATGTATCAACAAACAAGCAACAACGTTGTACTTTCTTATCCCTGTAGCGCTCTTTGATTACTTAGGTAATCAGAGGCTAACGTTATAGGGACAAGCGAATAAGTGCACATGGTGGATGCCTTGGCGATTACAGGCGATGAAGGACGTAGTAGCTTGCGATAAGCTGCGGGGAGTGAGCAAACACACTTTGATCCGCAGATTTCCGAATGGGGCAACCCACCCTTTTAGGGTATTGCATACTGAATACATAGGTATGCAAGGCGAACGCGGCGAACTGAAACATCTAAGTAGCTGCAGGAAAAGAAATCAACCGAGATTCCCAAAGTAGCGGCGAGCGAAATGGGAAGAGCCTGTACGTGATAGTCGGACCGATAACAGAATCCTCTGGAAATAGGAGCCATAGTGGGTGATAGCCCCGTATGTGAAATCGGACCGGTGATACTAAGCGTACGACAAGTAGGGCGGGACACGTGACATCCTGTCTGAATATGGGGGGACCATCCTCCAAGGCTAAATACTCGTAATCGACCGATAGTGAACCAGTACCGTGAGGGAAAGGCGAAAAGAACCCCGGAAGGGGAGTGAAATAGATCCTGAAACCGTGTGCATACAAACAGTAGGAGCGGACTTGTTCCGTGACTGCGTACCTTTTGTATAATGGGTCAGCGACTTACATTCAGTGGCAAGGTTAACCGAATAGGGAAGCCGTAGAGAAATCGAGTCCGAATAGGGCGATCAGTCGCTGGGTGTAGACCCGAAACCAAGTGATCTACTCATGGCCAGGATGAAGGTGCGGTAACACGCCCTGGAGGTCCGAACCCACTAATGTTGAAAAATTAGGGGATGAGCTGTGGGTAGGGGTGAAAGGCTAAACAAACTTGGAAATAGCTGGTTCTCTCCGAAAACTATTTAGGTAGTGCCTCAAGTATCACCATCGGGGGTAGAGCACTGTTATGGCTAGGGGGTCATTGCGACTTACCAAACCATTGCAAACTCCGAATACCGATGAGTGCGAGCTTGGGAGACAGACGTCGGGTGCTAACGTCCGGCGTCAAGAGGGAAACAACCCAGACCGCCAGCTAAGGTCCCAAAGATTGGCTAAGTGGAAAACGAAGTGGGAAGGCTAAAACAGTCAGGATGTTGGCTTAGAAGCAGCCATCATTTAAAGAAAGCGTAATAGCTCACTGATCGAGTCGTCCTGCGCGGAAGATGTAACGGGGCTAAGCCAGTCACCGAAGCTGCGGATATCCTTTATTGGATATGGTAGGAGAGCGTTCTGTAAGCCTGCGAAGGTGTCTTGTAAAGGATGCTGGAGGTATCAGAAGTGCGAATGCTGACATGAGTAGCGATAATGGGGGTGAAAAGCCTCCACGCCGTAAGCCCAAGGTTTCCTGTTCAACGTTCATCGGAGCAGGGTGAGTCGGCCCCTAAGGCGAGGCAGAGATGCGTAGCTGATGGGAAGCAGGTTAATATTCCTGCACCGTCGTATGATGCGATGGGGGGACGGATCGCGGAAGGTTGTCTGACTGTTGGAATAGTCAGTTTCTGTCTCATAGAAGGCGCTTAGGCAAATCCGGGCGCGGAATTCAAGGGGATGGGACGAGTGAGCTTGCTCACGAAGCAATCGGAAGTGGTTCCAAGAAAAGCCTCTAAGCTTCAGTCATACGAGACCGTACCGCAAACCGACACAGGTGGGCGAGATGAGTATTCTAAGGCGCTTGAGAGAACTCGGGAGAAGGAACTCGGCAAATTGGTACCGTAACTTCGGGAAAAGGTACGCCCCGGTAGCTTGATTGGTTTACTCCATGAGGGTGAAAGGGTTGCAATAAACTGGTGGCTGCGACTGTTTAATAAAAACACAGCACTCTGCAAACACGAAAGTGGACGTATAGGGTGTGACGCCTGCCCGGTGCTGGAAGATTAAATGATGGGGTGCAAGCTCTTGATTGAAGTCCCAGTAAACGGCGGCCGTAACTATAACGGTCCTAAGGTAGCGAAATTCCTTGTCGGGTAAGTTCCGACCTGCACGAATGGCGTAACGATGGCCACACTGTCTCCTCCCGAGACTCAGCGAAGTTGAAATGTTTGTGATGATGCAATCTACCCGCGGCTAGACGGAAAGACCCCATGAACCTTTACTGTAGCTTTGCATTGGACTTTGAACCAATCTGTGTAGGATAGGTGGGAGGCTTTGAAGCGGGGACGCTAGTTCTCGTGGAGCCAACCTTGAAATACCACCCTGGTTTGTTTGAGGTTCTAACCTTGGTCCGTTATCCGGATCGGGGACAGTGCATGGTAGGCAGTTTGACTGGGGCGGTCTCCTCCTAAAGTGTAACGGAGGAGTTCGAAGGTACGCTAGATACGGTCGGACATCGTGTTGATAGTGCAATGGCATAAGCGTGCTTAACTGCGAGACTGACAAGTCGAGCAGGTACGAAAGTAGGACATAGTGATCCGGTGGTTCTGTATGGAAGGGCCATCGCTCAACGGATAAAAGGTACTCTGGGGATAACAGGCTGATTCCTCCCAAGAGTTCATATCGACGGGGGAGTTTGGCACCTCGATGTCGGCTCATCACATCCTGGGGCTGTAGCCGGTCCCAAGGGTATGGCTGTTCGCCATTTAAAGTGGTACGTGAGCTGGGTTTAAAACGTCGTGAGACAGTTTGGTCCCTATCTGCCGTGGGCGTTGGAAATTTGAAGGGGGCTGCTCCTAGTACGAGAGGACCGGAGTGGACGAACCTCTGGTGTACCGGTTGTCACGCCAGTGGCATTGCCGGGTAGCTAAGTTCGGAAGAGATAACCGCTGAAAGCATCTAAGCGGGAAACTTGCCTTGAGATGAGATTTCCCAGAGCCTTGAGCTCTTTGAAGGGTCGTTCGAGACCAGGACGTTGATAGGCTGGGTGTGGAAGTGCAGTAATGCATTAAGCTAACCAGTACTAATTGCCCGTACGGCTTGTCCCTATAACCTTAGCAGGTACAGAGGATGAGAAAGTAACGTTGTGAGTTGTTGATACCACTCATTACCCAGTAATACCTCAATACATAATCCGCTTCTTCCAGATTTCGACACCTGTCGCCCCATCGGGGACAGGCTGTCCTACAAGTTATGCCTGATGACCATAGCAAGTTGGTCCCACCCCTTCCCATCCCGAACAGGACCGTGAAACAACTTTGCGCCGATGATAGTGCTGCAACCAGTGTGAAAGTAGGTTATCGTCAGGCTTGTTATACGCAGTAGAGAAAAACCCCACCAGTGATGGCGGGGTTTTTTTTCGTCTGGCGCTTTTGTTTGACGCCATCGAATGGCAGGCATAAAAAAAGGCACCGTTACGCGGTGCCTTTTTTGCTTCCAGCTCAGGTTTCCTGCAATACCTGCTGAAACAGGCGATTCAGGTCCTGCATGCCATGGGGCTTTTCTTCCCTTTCAACGCTGAAGTTTTCCAGCCTGGCCAGTTCCGACTCGATAAATACGTTGAGCTTGTCGATGCGCGGGGCCAGTTCTTTTTCCAGTGCGACCTTTTTGCGCTCGAGAAGGAGATGAATTTCTTCTAATAAGCCCTCTTCCTTGGGGAGCAGGTGCAGCAAGGCAGAGAACTCGATAGGCGGCGCTGTGCGATAGGTTTCTATCCAGCGCGTGGCCAGCAATGGGCGCAGGACGTAAAAATACTTCTTCAAGGGCACCATGTCCGCCATCAGGTAGCCGCGGTAATTTGTCTTGGCCATGCTGCGATAGTGATAAATCCCCTTTTCCAGCGTGTAGACGGAATTGAGCAAGGCCTGGATGCCAGTCCTGAAAGCGCCCTTTTCCATGTATTGAATCGGCGACTGTACCCATTCGATGACGGCAGGATTGGAACGCCAAAAAAGCTGCAGTGCCTTGCGTACATCCCAGCCATTCAGGTCGATATCGTCGACGATAGGGTATTCGATCACGTCGCGCTTGTCTTCCAGGTCGACGCTCAGATACCAGTCCTGCTGGCGCGCATAAATAAAGCGCACATCGAAATCGCTGTTCGGCGAGGCAAACCCCCAGGCCCGGCTACCCGATTCAATCGCCATCAAGATCCGCACACCTTCTTTTTCTTCCACGGCCGCCAGGCGGCGCATGATTTCTACTCGTATATCTTCTGGAATCATCGTTCTCTTCTCTTAGTTGCCTGAGGATACTTTATCCCAGCTGAGGGCAAAGCGGGCCAGGAATTTCTTGAGGCGGTCTGCATCGTTCGGCCTGGCTTTCGCTTCGCGCGACATCGCATATAGTTTGCGGCCCGCATCGGACATATTGTGCGATTGCCGGCAGATCTTGATCACGGCCTGCAGCTGCAGCGCATCGAACAGGTCGAGTTGCGCGGCCGCATCCGCTCCCATGATATCTGCCAGATCCACGACGTCATTCCCCTGTTGTTCACCGTGATGCTGCCACAGGCGACCCAGGCGCGCCGTTTCCTCATCGACGACCTTGTCCGTGATACGGCCCGCCTCCGACAAGGTGGCCAGGCGCGTGACGGCGGCCGACAAATCGCGGAAATTGCCGTTCCAGCGGGCCGATGGCGAGGTGGCGAAGCGCATGAAGCGCTCACGGGCCTCCTTGTTGAAGCGCACGCGCTCGCCTGTCTCGGCGCCGTATTGCGCCAGCAGGTATTCCAGGTTTGGCTCGATGTCTTCCTGCCGCTGCGCCAGGCCGGGTAATTCGTAGGTCCACAGGTTGATGCGTGCATACAGGTCTTCGCGGAAGCGGCCGGCCGCCACTTCCTTGCCCAGGTCGCGATTGGTCCCGGCGATCAGCTGGAAGTCGCTTTGCACTTCCGTATCTGCACCGACGGGAAAGAAGCGCCTTTCTTCTATGGCTTTCAGCAACATTGCCTGCTCATCGAGTCCGAGTTCGCCGATTTCATCGAGAAACAGCAAGCCCTTGTGCGCACTGCGCAGTAAACCTAGACGATCCGAACCCGCGCCCGTGAATGACCCCTTGATATGGCCGAACAGGGTGGAAGCGGCGCCGTCCCCATGCAAGGTGGCGCAATTGAGGTCGATGAATTTGCCGTCGATCTGGTGGCGCGACTTTTTCAGTTCGTACACGCGGCGCGCGAGGAAGGATTTGCCGGCGCCGGTCGGCCCCATCAGCAGCATGGGCGCCCTGGACTTGATGGCGACGCGCTCGATTTCATCGATCATGGCGTTGAACTTGGCATTGCGCGTGGCGATGCCCGACTTCAGGAACGCCACGCCTGCGGCCTGCGCGCGCGTAAAACGCTGGGCAATCTGGTCGTAGCGCGACAGATCGAGGTCGATCAATGCATAGCTGCCGGGATTGCCGATGGCTTGGCGCTTTGGCGGCGAGGTTTGCAGCAGGCGTCCGGGGAAATAGCGCGCTTCCGTCATCAAAAACATGCAGATTTGCGCCACGTGGCTGCCGGTGGTGATGTGGATCCAATAGTCTTCCTTGTCGGGGTCGAAGGGGTAGGTGTGGGCGAAATCGTAGAGGGCGCCATACACGTTTTCGAAATCCCAGGCATCGCTGATGGGCAACTCATGGGCGATCAGCTGCGTTTCAGGCGAGACGCTGGCGACATCCTGCGACACCTGGCGCACCAGGTTGTCAAACTGGCTGCCCGCGTACAGCAGCTCGAAGCGGTCGATGATCTGGTCTTCGTGCTGCGTCAAGGCGATGCTGGGCCGCCACTTTTCCCAGCGCGCGGCACCCCTGCCACTATCGAGCTGTGTGCCGAGAAAACCGATGACAACGGTGCGTTTTGCTTGCATAAATTGGATAAATATTTATCTTAAAAGATAATTGTATATGATTTTTTTGACGGCCACTATCTTTTGTTGATTTCTCGATTAAAAAATATTTCTCAATAAAATCAATGATTTATAGAAGATTCACGCGAAGGAGAAAAAGCTGGCACGGCGCTTGCAATAGAAGGGATAACACCGAGATAAACGTAAAGAGAAGAAGAGGAACGAAAATGGCCAACGCCCAGTTATTCAAGAGCATGCAACAATCGCAGCCGCTGCCTGCGGCCCTGGCGCGCAATGCCGAAGGTACACCAGCCTATGCACTGACGCCCCGGCATCAGCTGGCGCAATATGCGGCCACCGGCTGCCTGAACGCGACGTTTTATGCCAGCGCCGAGGCGCAGCTGGCGACGGTGCTGGAACTGTGCAAGGCCGTCGAGCCGTCCTTCATTGCGCAAACGGCCGTGTACTGCCGCGAGCGGGGGTATATGAAGGATATGCCTGCCTTGCTGGTGGCCGTGCTGGCTGGCCAGGGCGCCGCGGAATTTGCGCCGGCCTTCCAGCGCGTGATCAACAACGGCAAAATGCTGCGCAACTTCGTGCAGATCATGCGCTCGGGCGCCGTTGGCCGCAAGTCGCTGGGATCGCGTCCGAAAAAGCTGGTGCAGGCATGGTTGAATAGCGCCTCGGAACAGGCCCTGCTGGCCGCCGCCGTGGGCAACAGCCCTTCGCTGGCCGACGTCGTGAAGATGGTGCATCCGAAACCGAAGGACGCCTGGCGCGCGGCATTCTTTGCCTGGCTGATCGGCAGGGAATACATCGCCGCAGACTTGCCGCCGGTATTAGCAGCATTCGAGACATACAAGCTTGATCCGGCACAAACGATACCGGACGTGCCGTTCCAGATGCTGACGGCGCTGCCCTTGGGGGCGCAGGACTGGGCGCAGATCGCCCGCCAGGGCGGCTGGCAGATGGTGCGCATGAACTTGAACACCTTTGCGCGCCATGGCGTGTACGCAATTGAAGGCATGCCGGAGCTGATCGCGGCCAGGCTGCGCGATCCGGCATCGATTGCACAAGCGCGGGTGTTTCCATACCAGCTGATGTCGGCGTACATGGCGGCTGGCGAGAACGTGCCAACGGTCATCCGCGATGCGCTGGAGCAGGCGCTGGAAACGTCGCTGCTGAACGTGCCGCGGATCGCCGGCAAGGTGGTGGTGTGCCCCGATGTTTCCGGCTCGATGTCGTCGCCCGTCAGCGGTTTTCGCGGTAGCGCCACCTCGAACGTGCGCTGCATCGACGTGGCGGCGCTGGTGGCGGCGGCCATGCTGCGCAAGAATCCGGACGCCATGGTGCTGCCGTTCGAGCACAGCGTGGTGACGTGCCGGCTCGATGCGCACGATAGCGTGATGGAGAATGCGGCCAGGCTGGCGGCTATCGGTGGCGGCGGCACCAGTTGCAGCGCGCCGCTGCTGCGCATGAACAGCAAGCAGGAGCTGGCCGACCTGGTGATTTATGTGTCCGATAACGAATCCTGGATCGACGCCAAACGCAGCGGCGCCACGGCGACGCTGGGACAGTGGAATGTCTTCAAGCAGCGCAATCCGCAGGCCAGGCTGGTGTGCATCGATATTTCGCCGCACGCCACGACGCAGGCGATGGAGCGTGAAGATATTCTGAATATCGGCGGTTTTTCCGACGATGTCTTCAAGATCATCGCCGCCTTTGCCGCCGGCCAGCTGGATCCAGAGCACTGGGTGGGAGAAATCGCCGCCATCGATATCGCTGCAGGTTGTTGAAGTAGCGCGTGAAGTAAAGCGCAGGAATGCGGACAAGACTACATTAAAGACGTCCTGTTCAACCTTGTCATGCGCCGTCGTACCCCGAATGCCGGCAGGATTACATCGATAGCCGAGTCAGACCGGCCTGGCGCGCGCAGTGCGCCGCCAGAAAATCCTGTCATCCCTGGTCGGGTTGTTGTACTGATGAATGCCGGTGGAATTACATCCAGGGCCGATACGTCGGCTGAAAATTTCACCAACCCTTGTCATCACCCCCATATAAAATAGAAAAAGAGAACACTGATGAAGAATGAAGAATACGAAGTCCTGCATACCGAAGGCAGCCGTCCCGTCAAAATGTGGACGCGTGGCGTGCCTGTCGAAGAAGCGGCTAAAAAACAATTGCGCAATACGGCGACCTTGCCATTCATTTACAAGCACATCGCCGTCATGCCGGACGTCCACCTGGGTAAAGGATCGACCATCGGCAGCGTGATTCCCACCCTCGGCGCCGTGATTCCGGCGGCCGTCGGCGTGGATATCGGTTGCGGCATGATGGCGGCGAAGACTACGCTGACGGCGAATGACTTGCCCGATAATCTTGGGCCGCTGCGCAGCGCCATCGAGCGCGCCATTCCGCACGGGATGTCGCCGAAGACGCGCGGCTACCGTGGCCGCGACGAAGGTTCGTGGCAGAACCCGCCATCGGTGGTCGACGCCGCCTGGCTGCAGCTGAAAGACGAATTCGATGCCATCTGCCTGAAAACGCCAAAGCTGAAAAATACGAATAACTACCGCCACCTGGGTACCCTGGGCAGCGGTAACCACTTCGTCGAAGTGTGCCTCGACGAGCAGGGAGCCGTGTGGTTCATGCTGCATTCGGGTTCGCGTGGTGTGGGCAATGCCATCGGCACCCATTTCATCGAACTGGCCAAGCAAGATATGCGCACCCATTTCATCAACCTGCCCGACCAGGACCTGGCCTACCTGGCAGAGGGAACGCAGCATTACGACGATTATGTGGAGGCGGTGGGCTGGGCCCAGCGTTTCGCGCGCAATAACCGTGAAGTGATGATGCAGAACTTGATCGCGGCCGTGCGCACGGTCATCCATAAACCGTTCCAGACGCATGTGGAGGCCGTCAATTGCCACCATAACTATGTGCAGAAGGAGCACCACTTCGGCAAGGATGTGCTGGTCACGCGCAAGGGTGCCGTATCGGCCCGCGCGGGGGAACTGGGGATCATTCCCGGGTCCATGGGCGCGAAGAGCTTTATCGTGCGCGGCAAAGGCAACGCGGAGAGCTTCCATAGCTGCAGCCACGGTGCGGGACGCACGATGAGCCGCACGGAAGCGAAGCGGCGCTTCAGCCTCGACGACCAGATCCGCGCTACGCAAGGCGTCGAATGTCGCAAGGATGAGAACGTGATCGACGAGATCCCGATGGCCTACAAGGATATCGATGCGGTGATGCTGGCGCAGCGCGAGCTGGTCGATGTCGTGCATATCCTGAAGCAGGTCGTCTGCGTCAAAGGTTAAACAATAAAGAAAGCAGAGATGATAGAAATAGATGGAGCACAAGGCGAAGGCGGCGGGCAGATTTTGCGCTCGGCGCTGAGCCTGTCCATGATCACGGGCCAGCCATTTCGGTTGATCAATATCCGCGCGGGCCGGGCCAAGCCCGGTTTGCTGCGCCAGCATCTGGTGGCGGTACAGGCTGCAGCCGCCATTTGCGGCGCGCGCATGACACCGGTTGCGCTGGGCGCATCCAGCCTGGAGTTCGTGCCGGGCACCCTGCGTGGCGGCGATTACCGTTTCGCCATCGGCAGCGCCGGTAGTTGCACCCTGGTACTGCAAACCTTGCTGCCGGCGCTGCTGCATGCGGATGCGCCCTCGACTGTGCGCATCAGTGGCGGCACGCATAATCCCATGGCGCCGCCCGTGCATTTCTTGCAGCGCGCGTATGGCCGGGCCATGGCGCAGATGGGCGCCGACATCGATATCGCGCTGGGGCGCTATGGTTTTTATCCGGCCGGCGGCGGCGAAGTGATTGCCACCGTGCAGCCTTGCGCCCGTTTGAAGCCCATTGCATTGCTGCAGCGCGGCGAACGGCAGGCCGGATTTGCGGAAAGCGTGGTGGCGGGCGTGCACGTGAATGTGGCGCAGCGCGAGCTCGAGCGTGTCGCCAGCGGCATGGGCTGGAGCGGCAAGCAGCTGCGCATCGTCGGCTTGCCGGCGGAGCAGGGGCCGGGCAATGTCCTGTTGCTGACACTCGAGCATGAACACGTGACGGAAGTCTTTGCTTCCTTTGGCGAAAAATCGTTGCTGGCGGAATCGGTGGCCAAGCGCCTGTTGAACGAAGTGCGCGCCTATTGCAAGTCGGACGCGGCCGTGGGCGAACACCTGGCCGACCAGCTCTTGCTGCCGATGGCGCTGGCCGGCGGCGGCACGTTTAGCTGCAGCAAGGTGTCGCAGCATGCATTGACGAATGCCGAGGTGATCGCCAGGTTCTTGCCTGTGCGTATCACTTTCGAGCAGCAGGAGCGGGCCAGCATCTGCACGGTTGCCGCCGCCTGACGCGCGCGGTGACACAGGCGCGTGTTGCAGCTGTTCCAAATTGAGACATGGTTCGCCTGCCGCGGGGCGTGCGCGCATGGCATGGCATTTGCTCTTCCTGGTTATTGACCAAAAAAACCAAGGAGACCAGCATGACCTATTCCATTCCTACCCTGCTCGGCGTGGCGGCTGCCGGCGCTGTCGCCCTCACTTCCCTGCTGACCTTGCCCGATGCCTATGCGCATGGCAATGTCACGCCGCAAGGCGTCGACACCACGGGCTTGCCCAAGGTGGGCGACAAGTGGCTGGAGCAGAATCCGTACCGGGGCAACAAGCTGGCCTTGACTGTGGGCACCTCGGCCTACAACCAGAATTGCGCGCGCTGCCACGGCATCGAAGCCATCTCGGGCGGCATCGCGCCGGACTTGCGCCAGCTGGACCGCGATTGTTTCAGCATCAAGAATGAGACAAAGAAACAAGCGTGTTACAAGGAAACGGACAATTATTACCTGGCGACCATACGCCATGGCAAAGTGCGCAACGGCGCCGTGTACATGCCGCCGTTTGAGGGCGTGTTCAACCAGGAAGCCATGTGGGCCATCAAGACCTACCTGGAAACCCGCCGCGAGTCGAACTGATCACGAAGGAATCCCATGCGTTCATTCCAACTCCGGCGCGCGCGCGCGATGATTGCGCTCGCTTGCCTGGCCCTGTGCGCGGCCGCGCCGGTACGCGCCGACTGGCAGAAAGTGCAACAGTCGGGCAGCCTGAAGGTGGCCGTGTATAGCGAATTCGCCCCGTTTTCCGACAAGGGCGCGGGCATCGATATCGACATTGCCGAAGCGCTGGCGAAAAAGCTGGGACTCAAGCTGAGTCTGCTGCCATTTCCCGCCGGCGAAAACCTGAATGACGATTTGCGCAATATGGTGTGGAAGGGGCATTACCTCGGTTACGGTCCAGCCGACGTGATGCTGCACGTGCCGGTCGATAAAAAACTGATGGCCGACAACGACAAGGTCGAGATCTTTGCGCCGTATTACGTGGAAACCGTGCGCCTGGCACGCCGCACGCAAGCCGTGCCGCAGTTCGATGGCGTCGCCTCGCTGGCCGGCAAGCGCATCGGCGTGGAAAAGGTATCGATCGCGGCCATGCTGATGCTGGGCGAAGACGATGGCAAGTACCGCGACGACGTGCGCATCTTCGACACGGCCGCCGAAGCCTTGCAGCAATTGCAGGCGGGGCAGCTCGATGCCGTGCTGGCGAATCGCTCGGAAATCGAGTCCGTGCTGAAAAGCGATCCGGCCTTCGCCGTGAACGAAGTGGCGTTCGCCCGCTTGCCGCGTGCCGGCTGGGCCGTGGGCCTGGCCGTCAGCCGGCAGCAACTGGACGTGGGCAAGCTGCTGCTGGCGGCCATGAACGAGATGGCTGCCAGCGGCGAATTGAAAGCCATTTTCGAGAAACATGGGGTGAAGGAAGCGCGGCCCTGAAGTCTCGCGCTCCAGTTGAAAAGCCCGCGCATCGGACGATGCGCGGGCTTTTTTATCATCAGAACGCCTGAACACTGTTCAGGGCAAGGCGCATTGCCACAGGCAGTACGAACAGTACGACCAGGCAATGCAGCGCTCATGGACTTTTTTTCAGGTGTACTTAAAAAGTGTATTGGGCGCTGACACCCAGCAACCAATTGCGCCCCGGCGCCGCTTCATAGTAGCGCTTGTTGCTATCGCCGACGATGACGGAACCCACGTAGGTCTTGTCAAACAGATTGTTCAGGCGGGCAAATTCCTTGAAGCGCCAGTTGCCCATGCTTTGCTTGGCATTGAACCGCGCATTGAACACCGTGTAGCCGGGCGCCGGTTTTTCGCTGTTGCTGTCTTCCGCATACACCTGGTTGCTGGCGACGCTTTCCAGCGCCGCGCCGAAGCGGTCGAGCGTATCTTTCCAGGCCAGTTCCGCGAACAGATTGGCGCTGGGAACGCCTGGCAAGCGGCTGCCTTCGCTAACGGCGCCGAAGGCCTGGTCATACACGGCATGCAGGCTGGTCAGCGCCACCTTCGTCGTGAAGCCATACGGCAGGCTGGAATCGAGCGACACTTCCATACCTTGGCGTAAGGTTTTGCCGCCATTGCGGTAGCTGGTGCGCCCGCCGCTGGAACTGTCCACTACCAGTTCGTCGTTGGTCTTGATCTGGAACAAGGCCGCGTTCACATGCGTATTGTTGGCGACCCTGGCCTTGACGCCCGCTTCCAGGTTGGTGCTGGTGGCTGGTTTTAAATTGAAATTGAAACCGGCGCCCGTGCCCGAGTAAAACAGTTCGTTCAGGGTGGGCGCCTCGAAGCCGCGCGCGGCGCTGGCGTACACGTTGACGTTCGGCGTCAGCTTGTAGAGCAGGCCCAGCACTGGCGTCGTATGGCTGAAGTCCAGGCTGCCGCTATCGTTGCCATTGCTGAGGAAATGGTCGTTGACCGAAACTTTCATTTTGCTATAGCGCAAACCTGCGCTGAGCAGCCATGGACCGCTTTGCCATTCCGTCTGGATATACGGATCGAGGCTGGAGACGACATCCTGCTCGTCGCGGCGCAGCTTGCCCTTCACGCCAAACGTGTTGCCGATGAAATTTTCATAGCCGGTGCGGTCATCGCTGGAGCGGCCATAGTCGATGCCGATGGTGGTGCTCAGTTTGCCACCGGCCAGCTGGTTCACATGCAGCCAGTTGGTGTCGATGCCGTAGAACTGGCGCTGGAAGTCGACCACGCCGCCTGAGTGGCTCGCTGGCGCCTGAAAACCCTTGGTAAATGCCTGGTATTGGATCACGTCGCGGTTGCCGCCATACACCATCACATGCAGACGGTCGTCGCCGAACGACTGTTCGTAGGTGGCGCCGATCTGTTGGTGGTCGATGCTCTTGCGCGTGTTGTAGCGCTCGGCCAGGGTGCGTTTCGGGTTTTGCGTGTCGCTCGCGTCGATTTCGCCGGCGCGCGGGTCGCGGGCAAACGTGGTCCAGGTGGCGCCCAGCGGGTCTTGCGTGTTGCCTTGATGCAGGCTATTGGCGACGATGGTCAGCTTGCTGTCCGCGGTGGGCTTGACGGTGATCTTGCCGAACGCCTGTTCGCGCGTGGCGGCGCTGTGGTCGCGGAAGCCATCCGTGCGGAAGCGCGAGCCGTCGAGCACGTAGCCGATGGCGCCCGCCTGGCCTTGCGTCGAGACATCGACCTTGCTGGTGCCATCGCTGCCGCCCGTCACATTCAGTTCGACGGATGGGGGCTTTTGCCCATCCTTGGAAAACAGCTGGATCACGCCGCCCGAGTGGTTACCGTAGATGGCAGAAAACGGTCCGCGCAGCACTTCGATGCGCTCGGCCGTATCGAGGTTGAAGGTGGCGGCCTGGCCCTGGCCGTCGGGCATGCTGGCAGGAATGCCATCGCTGATCAGCTTGACGCCGCGCACGCCGAAGGCCGAGCGGGCGCCGAAGCCGCGCGACGAGATCTGCAAGTCTTGTGCGTAGTTCTGGCGATTCTGCACGACCAGGCCCGGTACGGCAGCCAGCGCTTCCGAGGCGTTGACGCGGATTTGTCCATCCTGGATGCGGGCGCTGTCGACCACGTCGATGGAGGCTGGTACTTCCTGGCTGGGATGGGCGATGCGGCTGCCGCTGATGACCACCGTGTCCATCAGTTGCCCGCCAGCCAGGTCTGCCGCCTCGGTGGCGAAAGCGTGGGGGGCGAAGGTGGCGCTGCCGGCGACAAACAGGCTGGCGATGGTGTTCAGGCGGAAACGATGCTGCATGCGGATTCTCCAATGTGAATAAAAGCCTGCTTGACCGCGTGCGCGGTACAGGTCTGCATAGTTTTATCAAGCAATATGCCTGCCATGTCTCCATTGGTGGGCTGAAATTATACGCCTGCCAGTGGCACGGCGTTTGCATACAGCAATTGTCACCTGCGCCGCTCCCGCGCGCTTTTCCTGTGTTTTTCATTGAAAAGGTGATTATGCCCAACTTCTTCTTACGCTTGCTCCGGGTTTGCTGGCTGCTGCCTGTGTTGGCCAGCATGGCGGTCCAGGCCGCTCCTTTTGCCTATGTTCCCAATGAAAAATCGGGCACCCTGAGCGTGATCGACACGGCTACCGACCTGGTGGTACGCCAGATTGCGGCGGGCAAGCGTCCGCGCGGCATCGCCGCTGATCCCGGCGGCCGGCAATTGTTTGTCACGGACGCGGCCAGCAGCGCCTTGTTGTTGATCGATAACGCGGCTGGCACGCCCATGCGCAGTGTGGCGCTGGGCAAGTCGCCCGAAGGCGTCAGCGCATCCCTCGACGGCAGCCATGTCGCCGTGGCCGTCGAGGAAAACAATAGCGTGGCGCTGATCGATGGCCATACGGGCGACTTGCTCGCGGATATCAAGGTGCAAGGACGTAACCCGGAACACGCCGTCTTCAGCCCGGACGGGCGCTGGCTGCTGGTCGGTGCGGAAGAGGCCGAGCAAGTCGACGTCATTGATGTGGCGCAACGCCGCCAGGTGGCTTCCATTGCCGTGGGCCTGCGCCCGCGCGGCATCGGCTTCAGCCCCGATTCCACCCGCGCCTACGTGGCGTGCGAGCTGGTCAATGGCGTGTACGTAATCGACATGATGCAGCGCAAGGCCATCGCCACTATTCCCGCTGGCAAGAATGCGAATGGCATCGTCGTCCATCCCGGCGGCAAGCAGCTGTATGTGTCGAACGGTATCGACGGCACGGTAATGGTCATCGATACGAGGAGCAACAAGGTGACGGCGACTATCCCCGTCGGCAAGCGTCCGTGGAATATGGCCATCACGCCCGACGGCGCCAAGCTGTACGTGGCCAATGGCCGCTCGAACAGCGTGTCTGTCATCGACACGGCCAGCGCGCGCAAGGTGGCCGATATTGCCGTGGGCGAATTACCGTGGGGCGTGGTGATTCGCTAGGCACAGCTGTTCCAGTCTGGCACACCTGTTCCATTGTGCAGCGGACGCGGACTCGAGCCCGCAAATGGCCAGGCTGGTGCGGATTGGAGCAGGGTATTGGCGCCTTGTTCAAAAACGCAAACGCTGCGCCGTGGCCAGGCTGCCCGCACCTGACGGGAATCAATGCGCCGATATTGACGCCGCTCCCTTGTAACAGCAGTAAAACCCGCTAAGTTTGTAGTGGGGTGGCGAGCTGGCACGGCATTTGCGGAGGACTGCGTGTACTCACCCCATCTGTACCAGGACGTTTGACTTAAGCAGCAATATTCCAATTCTACAAACCGATAGAGGACGACATGAATCTCGCAGACATCAGCAAACTGGGCGTCGCCAACCCTTTCAAGCAACGTTACGATAACTACATTGGCGGCAAGTTCGTGGCCCCCGTCAAAGGTGAATACTTTCCCAACATTACGCCGATCACGGGCTTGCCGTTTTGCGAAATTGCCCGCTCCACGACGGAAGACGTCGAGCTGGCGCTGGACGCCGCCCATGCCGCCAAGGAAGCCTGGGGCAAGACGTCGCCTGCCGAGCGCGCCAATATCCTGAACCGGATCGCCGACCGCATCGAGCAAAACCTCAGCCTGATCGCCACGGCGGAAACCATCGACAACGGCAAGCCCATCCGCGAAACGATGAATGCCGATATTCCGCTGGCCATCGACCATTTCCGCTACTTCGCCGGCTGCATCCGCGCCCAGGAAGGCTCCGTCGCGCAAATCGATGCGGAAACCTATGCCTATCACTACCACGAGCCGCTGGGCGTCGTGGGCCAGATCATCCCCTGGAATTTCCCGATCCTGATGGCCGTGTGGAAACTGGCGCCGGCCCTGGCCGCCGGCAATTGCGTGGTGCTGAAACCGGCCGAACAGACGCCGGCTTCCATCATGGTCTTGATCGAGCTGATCGGCGACCTGCTGCCGCCGGGCGTGTTGAACATCATCAATGGTTTCGGCCTGGAAGCGGGCAAGCCGCTGGCGTCGAGCAAGCGCATCGCCAAGATCGCGTTTACGGGCGAAACGGGCACGGGCCGTCTGATCATGGGTTACGCGGCGCAAAACCTGATTCCCGTCACCCTGGAATTGGGCGGCAAGTCGCCGAACATCTTCTTTGAAGACGTGATGGATGCCGATGATGACTATTTCGACAAGTGCCTGGAAGGCTTCACGATGTTTGCGCTGAATCAAGGCGAAGTGTGCACCTGCCCATCGCGCGTACTGATCCAGGAATCGATCTACGAGAAATTCATCGAACGGGCCCTGAAGCGCGTGGCCGCCATCAAGCAGGGCAATCCGCTCGATACGGCCACCATGATCGGCGCCCAGGCGTCGCAGGAACAGCTGGAAAAAATCCTGTCCTACCTCGATATCGGCCGCCAGGAAGGCGCCGAGGTGCTGGCCGGCGGCGAGCGCAACACGCAGGCGGGCGATCTCGAGGGCGGCTATTACGTGCGTCCAACCGTATTCAAGGGCAACAACAAGATGCGCATCTTCCAGGAAGAGATTTTTGGTCCCGTCGTGTCCGTCACGACCTTCAAGGATGAGGCTGAAGCCTTGGCGATCGCCAACGACACCCTGTACGGCCTCGGTGCCGGCCTGTGGACGCGTGACGGTTCGCGCGCCTTCCGCGTGGGCCGCGCCATCCAGGCGGGCCGCGTATGGACGAATTGCTATCACCTGTACCCGGCCCATGCCGCGTTCGGTGGCTACAAGCAATCGGGTATCGGCCGCGAAAACCACAAGATGATGCTCGACCACTACCAGCAAACGAAGAACTTGCTGGTGAGCTATAGCCCGAAAGCGCTGGGCTTCTTCTAAACCGGCAACAGGCGCCGCGCCCTTAGCCAGGAGCGGCGCGCAGAAAGGATGCCATGAGTGCAGCAATTGCCAGGGTGGTCGCCACCGATGCGGCGCTGGAGATGATGGACAGGTTGCGCGAGCGTCACGGCCCGTTGATGTTTTTTCAGTCGGGCGGCTGCTGCGACGGCAGCACGCCCATGTGCTACGCGCTGGGCGAGTTCGATATCAGCGACACCGATATCTATCTCGGCAATCTGAATGGCACGCCGTTCTACATGGGACTCGAGCAATTTGCATACTGGGAGCATACCCAGTTGATTATCGACGTGGTCGATGGCAATGGCGGCATGTTTTCACTCGACAACGGTACGGGCAAGCGCTTCCTGACGCGTTCGCGCCTGTTTACCGATGAAGAGTGCGCCTTGCTGCATGCCCAGCCGCGTGAACACGGCAGCACTTGAAACATACACATACTAATAACAGAGGGAGATGATTGTGCAGAAAAAAATCATGGGGGTAGTCGTCAGTGTGGGTTTGGCATCCCTGGCGTCGTTGGCCCAGGCGGTCGACGTCGGCAATGTCACCAGTGCCATGCTCGACAGCACGGCGAAGAATCCAGCGAGTATCTTGTCGTTTGGCATGGGTACGCAGGGGCAGCGCTATTCACCGTTGACGCAAATCAATGACAAGACCGTGGCCAAGCTGGTACCGGCCTGGTCGTTCTCGTTTGGCGGCGAAAAGCAGCGCGGCCAGGAATCGCAGCCATTGATTCACAACGGCAAGATGTTCGTCACGGCTTCGTATTCGCGCATCTTTGCCATCGACTTGAAAACCGGCGCCAAGCTGTGGAAGTACGAACACCGCTTGCCGGACGGCATCATGCCCTGCTGCGACGTGGTCAACCGCGGCGCGGCCCTGTTCGGCAACCTGGTGATCTTCGGCACGCTCGACGCCTACCTGGTGGCGCTGGACCAGAACACGGGCAAGATCGTCTGGAAGGAAAAGGTCGACGATTATGCGGCCGGTTACTCGATGACGGCCGCGCCCCTGATCGCCGAAGGCTTGCTGCTGACGGGCGTGTCGGGTGGCGAGTTCGGCATCGTGGGCCGGGTCGAAGCGCGCAACCCCATGACGGGCGACCTGGTGTGGAGCCGTCCCACGGTGGAAGGCCATATGGGCCACCGCTACGACAAGGATGGCAAGGCCAGCGACAATGGCATTTCCGGCACGGCGAACAAGACGTGGCCGGGCGAGTTGTGGAAAACGGGCGGCGCCTCGACATGGATGGGTGGCACCTACGATCCGCAAACCAAGCTGGCGTACTTCGGCACAGGCAATCCGGCGCCATGGAACAGCCATTTGCGCCCCGGCGACAATCTGTATTCGTCCTCCACCGTGGCGCTCGACGTCAAGACGGGCCAGATCAAGTGGGCGTATCAGAACACGCCCAACGATGCCTGGGATTTTGATGGCGCCAACGAGTTCGTCACCTTCGACATGGATGGCAAGCGCTACGGTGGCAAGGCCGACCGCAACGGCTTTTTCTATGTGATCGACGCCAGCACGGGCAAACTGCAGAACGCGTTTCCGTTTGTCAAGAAAATCACCTGGGCCAGCAGCATCGACCTGAAAACGGGGCGGCCGAACTTCATCGCCGCCGGCCGTCCTGGCGACCCGACCAAGGGAGAGGAGGGCAAGAAGGGCACGACCGTGTTTGCCGCGCCGGCTTTCCTCGGTGCCAAAAACCAGATGCCGATGGCGTACTCGCCGCAAACCAAGCTGTTCTATGTGCCGGCGAATGAATGGGGCATGGATATCTGGAACGAGCCGATCAGCTACAAGAAAGGCGGCGCTTTCCTCGGCGCCGGTTTTACCATCAAGCCCCTGTTTGACGACTACATCGGCGCCATGCGTGCCGTCGATCCGAAGACGGGCAAGATCGTATGGGAAATCAAGAACAATGCGCCGTTGTGGGGGGGCGTGATGAGCACGGCCGGCAACCTGGTGTTCTACGGCACGCCGGAAGGCTTCCTGAAAGCCGTCGATGCGAAGACGGGCAAGGAGCTGTGGAAGTTCCAGACCGGTTCCGGCGTCGTGGCGCCGCCCGTCACCTGGCAGGATGGCGACACGCAATATGTCGCCGTCGTTTCCGGCTGGGGCGGCGCCGTGCCGCTGTGGGGTGGCGAAGTGGCGAAGAAGGTCAACTTCCTCGAGCAGGGCGGTTCCGTATGGGTCTTCAAGCTGGCATCGAAGTAATGGGGTGAAGCGCCCGGGCCACTCGGATGGGTGTCTCCCTGTCCGCCGGGTGTTTTCTTTTTGCTGACGGTCCAGGCCGTCAGTTTTTTGTTTACTTGCCAGCGGCAAGCGCTGGCGGCGGTCAAAAATTGAACACCGTCAGCAGCGACTGGTCCGCCGTTGCACACATTGAAAACGGATTTCCCCTTTCTCCGCCTTGTGTATTGCTGGGCACGCTTATTGCCAAAGATTGAGCTACATCAATCACTGGTGTGCACACTAAAAACACAGAAGAAAAGGGGAGAAAACATGAACGCATTCATCAAGCTGGGGAGCCTGGGGGCCATGACTATCGCAACGATGGGACAGGCGCAAGCCGTCGATATCAAGGCCGGCGACTGGACCGTGTCGGTGGGCGGCATCGTCAACGCCTACTACACGCAAGTGTCGTGCTCGGGCGACGCGGTGGGCGGGCTGGCGCTGGGCGGCCGGGCGCTCGGTTGCGGCGGCGAGAAGGACCGCACGACGATCGGCAACGGCTTGCTGCCGAATGGCTTGATCACGTCCGCCTCGTCGCGCCTGGGCGAGTACGATGTGAAAGCCTTGATCGGCATCTATAACTCGACCGCCACGGACAGCGCCATCAGCCAGAACAGCGTCGTCGATGTGCGCCAGGCATTCTTTACGTTCGGCAACGAGCACATGGGTACCTTCAAGCTGGGCCGCGACTACGGCATGTTCGGCGCAAATGCCATTCTGTCCGACATGACTTTGCTGGGTTCGGGCGCCCCCGTGCAGGCCACGCAGCGGGGCCGGGTGACCCTGGGCCATATCGGCGCAGGCTACACCTATCTGGGCAACTATGGCCAGATCATGTACACCTCGCCGAAGTCCGGTGGCTTCGGTGTCGACGTGGCCTTGGTCAGCCCCGTCTCCGATACGCCCATCGTGGCAGGCCCGACGTATTCCTCGAAGTCGAGTCCGCAAGTGCAGGCGCAGCTGACGTATGCGCAGGACGGCTTGAAAGCCTGGCTGGGCGTGAAGTCGCAAAAATTCACCTCGAAAACGACGGGTGTCGATGACCTGACGATGCGCGGGGTGGAAGTGGGCGGCTCTTACCAGATGGGTCCGGCAGGCGTGCTGCTCAATTTCCAGGGAGGAAAAGGGTTGGGCATCCTTTCCGATGCAGACCAGGGTGATACCAAGTCGAAGAACTGGCTGCTGCAAGGCACGTACAAGGCGACGGACAAGCTGAAACTGGGCTTGTCCTACGGCATCAGCAAGAACGATGACGATACGGCCGGTACGGGCGGCTTGAAGTCGAATGCCAACCTGACCCTGGGGGCGTATTACGCGCTCAATAGCGCCATCACCCTGGTGGGCGAACTGGGCCAGACGCGCTCGAAAGGCTTTGCCGGTGGTGAAGCGAAGATGAATGGCGTGTCCCTGGGCGGCATCATTTTCTTCTAAGCAATCAATGAATGCGGCGCCTTGCGACAGGGCGCCGCGCGGAGCACGGTACATGCGGATGATGCGGTTGTTTATCGGATGCTGGCTATTCCTGTTTATCCTGGGACAGGCGTGGGCGGGCGTGCTCGCCAAGGCCGAGCTGGTGCGGCGCTTTCCCGCGCCGCTCGTGGTGGGCGACAAGGAAACAGACTTGCCCGTCTGGCCCCTGTTCAAGCAAAACGCCACGGCCACGGAGCTGGTCGGCTATGTCTTTGAGTCGGTGGACCTGGCGCCCATTCCCGGCTTTTCCGGTGTTCCCGTCAATTTGTTGATCGCTATCAATCCACAAGGCGGGTTTCTCGATGTTGCCGTCCTGTCGCAGCATGAACCCGTGTTTCTCGATGGCCTAGGTGAAGCGCCGCTGTTTCAGTTCGTCAAGCAATACCAGGGTTTGTCGCTGAAGCAGAATATCGCCATCGGTGCGAAGAGCAAGCGCGCGCCAGACGCCACCCACGCCGATATCGATGGCGTGTCGAAGGCCACGGCCTCCGTGCGCATCATCAACCAGAGCGTGCTGGCGTCGGCCTTGAAAGTGTCGCGCAAAAAACTCGGCTTCGCGCAAGGCCGCGATCCGGACCAGATCGCCCGCATCCGCCTGGAGGTGCAGCAGAAGCTTGATGTCGCGCAGATGCTAGGCCAGGGTTTGATCCAGCATGTGCGCCTGAGCAACAAGGACGTGGAAACCCTGTTTGCAGGCAGTGCCGGCGCGGGACTCGATGCCGAGGCTGCGCGCGACCCGGATGGCGTGTTCATCGACCTGTACCTGGCGTATGTTTCCGTCCCCACCGTGGGGCGTAATCTGTTGACGGAGCGCAGCTGGAACAAGCTGCGCAACCGGCTCGACGACGGCGATCACGCCATCCTCGTCATGTCGCGTGGCCGCTACAGCGTGCTGGGCGACGATTTCGTGCGCGGCACCGTGCCGGAGCGGCTGTTGCTGAAACAGGATGGTTTGCCGATCGACATGCGCGACCTGGACCTGGAATTACAGTTGGCGGATGCATCGCTGTTGCCGACGGAGAATGTCGCCGTGTTGCGTATCATCAGCCAGGCGGGACTCGACGCGGCCAGCCCGCTGGCGTTTACCTTGCCCATCACGCGCAGCAAGGGCATCGTGTATCCCGAACGCATCGCGCGCAACGTCGACTTCAGCTACCGTTTGCCGGCCGCGTTTTATACGGCGCCGCAAGGCGACGATGCCACGTGGCGCGGCACGTGGAAGGGGCGCAGGATGGAACTGATCTTGCTGCTGGCCGGGCTGGTGCTGCTGGCCGGCGCACTGGCCAGCCAGAAACGCCTGGTGCGCGATGGACGGCAGTTCGTGTGGTTCCGCCGCCTGTTCCTGCTATTTACCATCGGTTTCATCGGGTACTACGCGCAGGGACAGTTGTCGATCGTCAATCTCACGGGTGTCATCCAGGCAACGATGGCGGGACGCAGCCTGGGTTTTTTCCTGTTTGATCCGATGACGGTGATTTTGTGGATTTTCGTGTTGCTCAGTCTGCTGCTATGGGGGCGCGGCACGTTTTGCGGTTGGCTGTGCCCGTTTGGCGCCCTGCAGGAATTCACGGGCAAGCTGGGCCAGTGGCTGCGTCTGCCACAGTGGAAGGTCAAGCCGCGCCTGGACGGGCGTTTGAAATGGATCAAGTATGGATTGCTGCTGGCGATTCTTGGCAGCAGCTTTTTTGCCGGCCAGGTCACGGACCAGCTGGTGGAGCTGGAACCGTTCAAGACGGCCATCACCTTGAATTTCGCGCGCGCCTGGCCGTTTGTCGCGTATGCCGTGGGCTTGCTGCTGCTCAGCAGTGTTTCCTACAAATTCTTTTGCCGCTACCTGTGTCCGTTTGGCGCGGCGCTGGCCCTGCTGGGACGCTTGCGCCTGCTCGACTGGATTCCCCGCCGCAAGGAATGCGGCACGCCGTGCCAGACTTGCCGCCACCGTTGCGAGTATCAGGCCATTGCGCCGAACGGGAAAGTCGATTATGGCGAGTGTTTTCAATGCATGGATTGCGTGGTGATTCATGCCAGCGATGAAAAATGCGCGCCCTTGATGTTGGAGATCAAGCGTGCCCGCACCATCCCGATTGCCCGGGCCACGGCAGAGGAGAGCAGTAATGCAGCGTAGAACATTCATGTCCGCCGCCATCGGCAGCGTGGCAGGCATGGCGGGCTTGTGTCTGCCTGGCAGCATGGCGCGTGGCACGGCCAGCGCCTCCGGTGTGCGCCTGTATCGTGGTGCGGCGTTGGCGTTTGGCACGACCATCGCCGTCACCGTCCTGCACCGCGAGCAGCGCCAGGCCGAGCTGGCCATCGAAGACGCCTTGCATGCGGCGAGGAATATCGACCGCCTGATGAGCATTTACAGTCCAGCGAGCCAAGTCTTCCAGCTCAATCGCGATGGGCGGCTGTCTCGCCCCGATCCGCACCTGCTGGCCGTGCTGGCACAGGCGCAAGCGTTGTCGCAATGGAGCGATGGTGCATTTGATGTCACGGTGCAACCGTTATGGCAGCTGTTTCGGGCTGCGGCCGGCGAGGCAAGCTTGCCGCTCGATGCGCAACGGCGCGCGGTGCAGGCGCGGGTAGGGTGGCGGCAACTGGCGTGGAATAGGCGCGAAGTGCGTTTTCTTCAGCCTGGCATGGCGCTGACCTTGAATGGTCTGGCGCAAGGTTACGCGGCGGACATGGCGCTGGCCGCCGTGCGGGCACGGGGCGTGCGGCATGCGCTGCTCGACACGGGCGAGTTCATCGCGCGGGGGCAGCGTGCCGTGCGTCAACCCTGGACCCTGGGCATCCGGGATCCGCGCGACAGTGAAATTCTCACGGCCACGTTAAAAGTGGAAGGGCGCAGCGTGGCCACCTCCGGAGACTATGAGTGCACGTTTACGCCAGACTTTGCGCATCATCATATCTTCGACCCATCGAGCGGCGATTCGCCGCTGGAATTGGCCAGCGTGACCGTGGTGGCGCCTACGGGCTTGCTGGCCGACGGCTTGTCGACCACATTCATGGTGACGGGCGCCGCACGCGCGCATGCGATGACTGCGCAAATGGACGGCGTCGACTTGATGACCATCGACAAGCAGGGCCGGCGCAAGATGTCGCCCGGCTTTCCCCGTCTACTTTAGGTTATTTCAGATGCGGTACCTTGCGATAGATCGTATTGCGCGACACGCCCAGGGCCCGTGCCGTAGCCGAGACATTGCCGCCGTGGGCATCGAGCGATTTGAGGATCACGCTTTGCTCCATTTCCTCCAGGTTGGCGCCGGCGGCGATCATGCGGTCGGTGCTGGCGCTGGTGGCACTGGCTTGCGTCATTTCAATATCGTCGAGGAAATCATCGGGCATGTGGCGCAAACAGATTTCGTGCTCGTCGCCGGCCATGACGATGGCCGTGCGCAGCAAATTGGTCAGCTGGCGGAAGTTGCCTGGCCATTTGTGCTGGTGGAACATGTGCAGGATGTCCGGCGCCACCGTGTAGCGCGTATCGGGCGCTTCCGTCGCCAGGATCTTTTTCACGACCGTGTCGAGGTCCGTGCGCTCGCGCAGCGGCGGCAGCTTGACCACCAGGCCATTCAGGCGGTAATACAGGTCTTCGCGGAACAGTCCCTTGGCCATGCGTTCGCGCAAATTGTGATTCGTGGCGCAAATCAGTTCCACATTCACGGTGATCGATTTGCTGCTGCCCAGAGGCGTGACCATGCGCTCTTGCAGCACGCGCAACAGCCGCGCCTGCAGGCCGAAGGGCATGTCGCCGATTTCATCGAGAAACAGGGTGCCGCCATTCGCCTGCAAGATCTTGCCGATGGCCCCTTTCTTGCGCGCGCCAGTAAAGGCCCCGTCTTCATAGCCGAACAGTTCGGATTCGATCAGGGTTTCCGGAATCGAGGCGCAGTTGACGGCGATGAATGGCCCCATGGCGCGTGGAGAATCATTATGGATGGCTTGCGCCAGCAATTCCTTGCCGGTGCCCGTTTCCCCCATCACGAGGATGGGGATGTCGCGCCCCAGCACCTTATTGACCTTCTCGATCACCAGTTCCAGTTGCGGATCGCCCGTGCGCAGGTAGCGCAGGCCGGACAGGCGCCGCGCCGCATTGGCCGCATGGCTGGCCGGCGCGGGTATGGCTGTCGGTACCGCGTTGATATCGCTGTGATCGGTGCCAGAAGCAAAGCCATGCTGGAAGACACTATTGCTCAGTCGTAGCTGCGCGCGACCATAGACGCGCACGCCGCTGTGCATGCACAGGTTTAGCAGGCCTGGTGCTGCCGTGCGGTAATGGTCGTACAGGGCGGAGACGGGCAAGCCGAACAGGGAGCTGAAGGTGTGCGACTGCAATGCTGCAAAGGAGAGACCCAACTGGAACAAGCCATTCTTGTTTGCCGACAGAAAGCGTCCACCAGGTGTGAACGAGGCGATGCCTTCCATCAAGGTGCCGATGAATTCCGGGCGCGCATGGAAATGCACGGTGATGGCATCCTCGAACGTGGCGGAGAATAGCTGGTTCTCGATCATCAGCGCCGACATGCGCACGAGGGCCATCGTATGCTTGTGGAAACTGCGCTGATCGCTCGAGACGTCCAGCACGCCGATGACATTGCCGCGGTGGTCGGTAATGGGAGCGGCGGAGCAGGTCAGGAAGTGATTGGCGGCCAGGTAATGCTGGTCCGCATGGACCAGGGTCGGTACTTTTTCCGTGATGGCCGTGCCGATGGCGTTCGTGCCGCGGCTTTGTTCCGACCATGCCACGCCCGGTTGCAGGGCAACCCTGTTGGCTTTTTCGAGAAAATCATCGTCGCCCAGGGAATGCACGATGACGCCGTTGGCATCCGTCAAGATCACCATATTGTGCGTATTGACGATCTGCTGGTACAGGGTTTCCATCGCCGGCAGCGCATGCGTGTGCAGCAGGCGGTTCTGCTCGATCAGCAGTGACAGGTCGGATTTGCCGGCCGGCGTGAAATCGGGCGTGGCCGTGGGTGACAGGCCGAAGGCCACGGAGCGCTGGTGGGACGTTTCGATGATGACGGGAACGTTGTCTTGTCCTGTGGCTGGTATATTCGCGTCCGCCATGGACGAAAACGGTGCGCTACGGTAAGTAGCTGACGGTTGATACATGATCTCGTTGCCTCCGTTGGGCCCTGTACCGCGGCGCTCTTTTGAATCGAGAGTGTTCCATAATGTAGCACCTGTCACAGATGGGAGCAAAGCAAAGCGAGCCGGGCTATCCCCAGTGTTGCTGCCAGGCTCAGAGTTGCTTCCATCGCTTGCCGATGCCTGTGGCTATATAAGCAAGCACAGTGCCAGCTTCACATGGCTGCAAAATAGCCCTTGCGGGACGTGCAGGGCTTGGCTATAATTCGCCCCCTCGCTGAACGACGCATGCAAATGCCGAGTGAAGCAGGGTAGAAAAGAAGGAGTTGACGGACGTAGCAAATTGCTTCATACTCTTCCTTCTTCGCAGCTGACAAACACAACGCTTTGTCGATAGCGCGAAAGCAGTAACCGAATACAGTTCTTTAACAATTAACAGTCGATAAGTGTGGGCATTTGATGTAAGTGCAGCGCTGCGTAAGCAGCGTCAAACTTAAAATATCAAATGTTCACAAGAAATAATGAAATAGGATACTTCTTCGGAAGTAGCCTGTCAGTTTTTTGAGTGAGCGACCCGTTAGAAATAACGGTGCCTGTAAAAGGGCAAAGTAACAGAGATTAAACTGAAGAGTTTGATCCTGGCTCAGATTGAACGCTGGCGGCATGCCTTACACATGCAAGTCGAACGGCAGCACGGAGCTTGCTCTGGTGGCGAGTGGCGAACGGGTGAGTAATATATCGGAACGTACCCTAGAGTGGGGGATAACGTAGCGAAAGTTACGCTAATACCGCATACGATCTAAGGATGAAAGTGGGGGATCGCAAGACCTCATGCTCGTGGAGCGGCCGATATCTGATTAGCTAGTTGGTAGGGTAAAAGCCTACCAAGGCATCGATCAGTAGCTGGTCTGAGAGGACGACCAGCCACACTGGAACTGAGACACGGTCCAGACTCCTACGGGAGGCAGCAGTGGGGAATTTTGGACAATGGGCGAAAGCCTGATCCAGCAATGCCGCGTGAGTGAAGAAGGCCTTCGGGTTGTAAAGCTCTTTTGTCAGGGAAGAAACGGTGAAGGCTAATATCCTTTGCTAATGACGGTACCTGAAGAATAAGCACCGGCTAACTACGTGCCAGCAGCCGCGGTAATACGTAGGGTGCAAGCGTTAATCGGAATTACTGGGCGTAAAGCGTGCGCAGGCGGTTTTGTAAGTCTGATGTGAAATCCCCGGGCTCAACCTGGGAATTGCATTGGAGACTGCAAGGCTAGAATCTGGCAGAGGGGGGTAGAATTCCACGTGTAGCAGTGAAATGCGTAGATATGTGGAGGAACACCGATGGCGAAGGCAGCCCCCTGGGTCAAGATTGACGCTCATGCACGAAAGCGTGGGGAGCAAACAGGATTAGATACCCTGGTAGTCCACGCCCTAAACGATGTCTACTAGTTGTCGGGTCTTAATTGACTTGGTAACGCAGCTAACGCGTGAAGTAGACCGCCTGGGGAGTACGGTCGCAAGATTAAAACTCAAAGGAATTGACGGGGACCCGCACAAGCGGTGGATGATGTGGATTAATTCGATGCAACGCGAAAAACCTTACCTACCCTTGACATGGCTGGAATCCCCGAGAGATTGGGGAGTGCTCGAAAGAGAACCAGTACACAGGTGCTGCATGGCTGTCGTCAGCTCGTGTCGTGAGATGTTGGGTTAAGTCCCGCAACGAGCGCAACCCTTGTCATTAGTTGCTACGAAAGGGCACTCTAATGAGACTGCCGGTGACAAACCGGAGGAAGGTGGGGATGACGTCAAGTCCTCATGGCCCTTATGGGTAGGGCTTCACACGTCATACAATGGTACATACAGAGCGCCGCCAACCCGCGAGGGGGAGCTAATCGCAGAAAGTGTATCGTAGTCCGGATTGTAGTCTGCAACTCGACTGCATGAAGTTGGAATCGCTAGTAATCGCGGATCAGCATGTCGCGGTGAATACGTTCCCGGGTCTTGTACACACCGCCCGTCACACCATGGGAGCGGGTTTTACCAGAAGTAGGTAGCTTAACCGCAAGGAGGGCGCTTACCACGGTAGGATTCGTGACTGGGGTGAAGTCGTAACAAGGTAGCCGTATCGGAAGGTGCGGCTGGATCACCTCCTTTCTAGAGTTTGCACGAATCAGTAATGATTCACGCATCAAATGTTCACACTTATCGGCTGTTAGTAAGAGAAGAAACAGTAGTCGTAGTAGCACCGCGTTGGGGCTGTAGCTCAGCTGGTTAGAGCACCGTGTTGATAACGCGGGGGTCGTTGGTTCGAGTCCAACCAGCCCTACCAGTTAAGTAGTAAATCTCAGGGGGATTAGCTCAGCTGGGAGAGCACCTGCTTTGCAAGCAGGGGGTCGTCGGTTCGATCCCGTCATCCTCCACCACGTTTTACCAAAAGCGCAAACGTAAATCAGTGTTGATCACAACACCAGGATTTAGGTTTGATCTTTTAGCGATCAAAGCTGTTTCGTTCTTTAACAATCTGGAAGAAGTAAAGATTATTTATTGATCGGTTTGCCGTAAAAAGCAAATCGATGGGTAATGATTGTATGTATCAACAAACAAGCAACAACGTTGTACTTTCTTATCCCTGTAGCGCTCTTTGATTATTTAGGTAATCAGAGGCTAACGTTATAGGGACAAGCGAATAAGTGCACATGGTGGATGCCTTGGCGATTACAGGCGATGAAGGACGTAGTAGCTTGCGATAAGCTGCGGGGAGTGAGCAAACACACTTTGATCCGCAGATTTCCGAATGGGGCAACCCACCCTTTTAGGGTATTGCATACTGAATACATAGGTATGCAAGGCGAACGCGGCGAACTGAAACATCTAAGTAGCTGCAGGAAAAGAAATCAACCGAGATTCCCAAAGTAGCGGCGAGCGAAATGGGAAGAGCCTGTACGTGATAGTCGGACCGATAACAGAATCCTCTGGAAATAGGAGCCATAGCGGGTGATAGCCCCGTATGTGAAATCGGACCGGTGGTACTAAGCGTACGACAAGTAGGGCGGGACACGTGACATCCTGTCTGAATATGGGGGGACCATCCTCCAAGGCTAAATACTCGTAATCGACCGATAGTGAACCAGTACCGTGAGGGAAAGGCGAAAAGAACCCCGGAAGGGGAGTGAAATAGATCCTGAAACCGTGTGCATACAAACAGTAGGAGCGGACTTGTTCCGTGACTGCGTACCTTTTGTATAATGGGTCAGCGACTTACATTCAGTGGCAAGGTTAACCGAATAGGGAAGCCGTAGAGAAATCGAGTCCGAATAGGGCGATCAGTCGCTGGGTGTAGACCCGAAACCAAGTGATCTACTCATGGCCAGGATGAAGGTGCGGTAACACGCCCTGGAGGTCCGAACCCACTAATGTTGAAAAATTAGGGGATGAGCTGTGGGTAGGGGTGAAAGGCTAAACAAACTTGGAAATAGCTGGTTCTCTCCGAAAACTATTTAGGTAGTGCCTCAAGTATCACCATCGGGGGTAGAGCACTGTTATGGCTAGGGGGTCATTGCGACTTACCAAACCATTGCAAACTCCGAATACCGATGAGTGCGAGCTTGGGAGACAGACGTCGGGTGCTAACGTCCGGCGTCAAGAGGGAAACAACCCAGACCGCCAGCTAAGGTCCCAAAGATTGGCTAAGTGGAAAACGAAGTGGGAAGGCTAAAACAGTCAGGATGTTGGCTTAGAAGCAGCCATCATTTAAAGAAAGCGTAATAGCTCACTGATCGAGTCGTCCTGCGCGGAAGATGTAACGGGGCTAAGCCAGTCACCGAAGCTGCGGATATCCTTTATTGGATATGGTAGGAGAGCGTTCTGTAAGCCTGCGAAGGTGTCTTGTAAAGGATGCTGGAGGTATCAGAAGTGCGAATGCTGACATGAGTAGCGATAATGGGGGTGAAAAGCCTCCACGCCGTAAGCCCAAGGTTTCCTGTTCAACGTTCATCGGAGCAGGGTGAGTCGGCCCCTAAGGCGAGGCAGAGATGCGTAGCTGATGGGAAGCAGGTTAATATTCCTGCACCGTCGTATGATGCGATGGGGGGACGGATCGCGGAAGGTTGTCTGACTGTTGGAATAGTCAGTTTCTGTCTCATAGAAGGCGCTTAGGCAAATCCGGGCGCGGAATTCAAGGGGATGGGACGAGTGAACTTGTTCACGAAGCAATCGGAAGTGGTTCCAAGAAAAGCCTCTAAGCTTCAGTCATACGAGACCGTACCGCAAACCGACACAGGTGGGCGAGATGAGTATTCTAAGGCGCTTGAGAGAACTCGGGAGAAGGAACTCGGCAAATTGGTACCGTAACTTCGGGAAAAGGTACGCCCCGGTAGCTTGATTGGTTTACTCCATGAGGGTGAAAGGGTTGCAATAAACTGGTGGCTGCGACTGTTTAATAAAAACACAGCACTCTGCAAACACGAAAGTGGACGTATAGGGTGTGACGCCTGCCCGGTGCTGGAAGATTAAATGATGGGGTGCAAGCTCTTGATTGAAGTCCCAGTAAACGGCGGCCGTAACTATAACGGTCCTAAGGTAGCGAAATTCCTTGTCGGGTAAGTTCCGACCTGCACGAATGGCGTAACGATGGCCACACTGTCTCCTCCCGAGACTCAGCGAAGTTGAAATGTTTGTGATGATGCAATCTACCCGCGGCTAGACGGAAAGACCCCATGAACCTTTACTGTAGCTTTGCATTGGACTTTGAACCAATCTGTGTAGGATAGGTGGGAGGCTTTGAAGCGGGGACGCTAGTTCTCGTGGAGCCAACCTTGAAATACCACCCTGGTTTGTTTGAGGTTCTAACCTTGGTCCGTTATCCGGATCGGGGACAGTGCATGGTAGGCAGTTTGACTGGGGCGGTCTCCTCCTAAAGTGTAACGGAGGAGTTCGAAGGTACGCTAGATACGGTCGGACATCGTGTTGATAGTGCAATGGCATAAGCGTGCTTAACTGCGAGACTGACAAGTCGAGCAGGTACGAAAGTAGGACATAGTGATCCGGTGGTTCTGTATGGAAGGGCCATCGCTCAACGGATAAAAGGTACTCTGGGGATAACAGGCTGATTCCTCCCAAGAGTTCATATCGACGGGGGAGTTTGGCACCTCGATGTCGGCTCATCACATCCTGGGGCTGTAGCCGGTCCCAAGGGTATGGCTGTTCGCCATTTAAAGTGGTACGTGAGCTGGGTTTAAAACGTCGTGAGACAGTTTGGTCCCTATCTGCCGTGGGCGTTGGAAATTTGAAGGGGGCTGCTCCTAGTACGAGAGGACCGGAGTGGACGAACCTCTGGTGTACCGGTTGTCACGCCAGTGGCATTGCCGGGTAGCTAAGTTCGGAAGAGATAACCGCTGAAAGCATCTAAGCGGGAAACTTGCCTTGAGATGAGATTTCCCAGAGCCTTGAGCTCTTTGAAGGGTCGTTCGAGACCAGGACGTTGATAGGCTGGGTGTGGAAGTGCAGTAATGCATTAAGCTAACCAGTACTAATTGCCCGTACGGCTTGTCCCTATAACCTTAGCAGGTACAGAGGATGAGAAAGTAACGTTGTGAGTTGTTGATACCACTCATTACCCAGTAATACCTCAATACATAATCCGCTTCTTCCAGATTTCGACACCTGTCGCCCCATTGGGGACAGGCTGTCCTACAAGTTATGCCTGATGACCATAGCAAGTTGGTCCCACCCCTTCCCATCCCGAACAGGACCGTGAAACAACTTTGCGCCGATGATAGTGCTGCAACCAGTGTGAAAGTAGGTTATCGTCAGGCTTGTTATACGCAGTAGAGAAAAACCCCGCCAGCAATGGTGGGGTTTTTTTTCGTCTGCTGGTTTTGTTTGAGGCAGTCGAATGGCAGGCATAAAAAAAGGCAGCGCTACGCGGTGCCTTTGTCGCTGAAGGTCGCTCAACTTCCTCGATACGTGGAATACGACCACGGCGACACCACCAGTGGCACATGATAATTTTCGTCGGTATGCGCAATGCCGAAGGCCAGGGTCACCAGGTCGATGAAGCGGGGTGAGGGGAGATCGACACCCTGGGCGGCGAAATAGTCGCCTGCATTGAACACCAGCTCATACTGACCCGCCTTCATGCTGTCGCCTTCCAGCAGTGGCGAACTGCAGCGGCCATCGCTGTTGGTCATATCCATCTTCAGCAATACTTTTCCTTCCGGCGCGACTGAAAACAGGGCCACCTTGACGCCGGCTCCCGGCTTGCCGTGGGCGATATCGAGTACATGCGTGCTGAGTTTTCCCATTTGCTATCCTGTATATAGAGTGAGTGAATGTGCTTATCGTGCAAATCATATACCGGTGACTGCGCCGGGCTATATGATTGGGCATATAGCCCACATTGTCCTCCTATAGGCGTGCCACCGCATGAGTACTTACGAACATTATCCACGCGACTTGATCGGTTATGGCCGTACGCCGCCCCATCCGCAATGGCCGGGCAAGGCGCGTATCGCGCTGCAATTTGTCCTCAATTACGAAGAGGGGGCGGAAAACAGCGTGCTGCATGGCGATCCCGCCTCGGAGACGTTTTTGTCCGAAATGATCGGCGCGGCGGCTTTTCCTGCACGCCACCTGAGCATGGAATCCATTTATGAATACGGCTCGCGCGCCGGGCTGTGGCGCCTGCTGCGCATGTTCGAGGAGCGGCGCCTGCCGCTGACCGTATTTGGCGTCTCGATGGCCTTGAAGCGCAACCCGGAAGCGGTAGCCGCGTTCCAGGAATTGGGGCATGAAATCGCTTGCCATGGCTTGCGCTGGATTTCCTATCAAAACATGGATGAGGCGACGGAGCGTGCGCATATGCGCGAAGCCGTGCAGATCATCCGCGAATTGACCGGTTCCGCCCCACAAGGCTGGTACACCGGGCGCGATTCGCCAAATACGCGCAAACTGGTGGTGGAGCATGGCGGTTTTCGCTATGACGCCGATTATTATGGCGACGACCTGCCATTCTGGGAAAAGGTGGCGTACACGGATGCCACAGGCGCCGCAGCCGCGCAAGCGCAGCTGATCGTGCCCTATACCCTGGACACGAACGACATGCGTTTTGCCGCCATGCAGGGTTTTAATTCGGGCACGCAGTTTTTTGACTATTTGAAGGATGCATTCGATGTGCTGTATGCGGAAGGCGATCCGAACGGATTGAATCAGCCGAAGATGCTGTCCGTGGGCTTGCATTGCCGCCTGGTAGGCCGGCCTGGCCGCGCGGCGGCGCTGGCGCGCTTTCTCGACTACGTGCAGCGCCATGAGCAGGTGTGGATCACGCGCCGTATCGATATCGCCGAACACTGGCATGCGACGCACCCGTTCAAGGCATGATCTTTATTGATGTGGGATGATAAGTAAAATCAGTTTTTGCGTATAGTTGTCGTGTATGCCGGTGTTAATCTTCTAGACAGGACTATACCGAGGCCAGCATGTCAGAACCGATTCGCTTTTACTACCGTGGCGCCGTACAGGAAGTACGCAACGCCGCCCCCACGCAGACTGTGTTGCAGCACCTGCGCGAGGACCTGCATTGCACGGGCACCAAGGAAGGCTGTGCGGAAGGCGATTGCGGCGCCTGCACGGTGGTCATCGGCAGCCTGGTTGATGGCAAGGTGGAGATGAAGGCCGTGAATGCCTGCATCCAGCTGACGCCTACGCTCGATGGCAAGGCCCTGTTTTCCGTGGAAGACTTGCAGCAGCCCGATGGCGCCCTGCATCCGGTACAGCAGGCGATGGTCGAGTGCCACGGTTCCCAATGCGGCTTTTGCACGCCCGGCTTCGTCATGTCGCTGTGGGGCATGTACCTGGACAAGAATGGCGCGCCACCCACGCGCTGCGAAATCGACGATACCCTGTCCGGCAACCTGTGCCGCTGCACGGGCTACCGGCCCATCATCGAGGCGGCAAAACGCATGGGCGAATTGCCGCATGTGGCCTTCGACCGCGATGCCCTGGGCATGCAGCTGCAGGCGCTGCAGCGCGACAGCTTGCTCACGTATGAACATGGCGGCCAGCAATTCCATGCCCCGCATACCCTTGAAGAACTGGTGGCGCTGCGTGCGGCGCATCCGCAAGCGTGCCTGCTGGCCGGCTCCACCGACGTGGGACTCTGGGTGACCAAGCAACTGCGCGACCTGGGCGACATTATTTATCTGGGCAACGTGGCGGCCTTGAAAACCATTGCCATTGCCGATGGCAAGCTGGAGATTGGCGCCGGCGCCAGCCTGAACGATGCCTACGGGGCGCTGTGCCAACACTACCCCGAGGAACTGTCGGAATTGTGGCAGCGCTTTGCTTCCTTGCCGATTCGCAACGCCGGTACCCTGGGCGGCAATGTCGCGAATGGCTCGCCCATCGGCGACTCGATGCCATGGCTGATCGCTCTGGGCAGCGACGTCGTGCTGCGCGGCCCGGCGGGCCAGCGCATCATGCCGCTGGAAAAGTTCTATTTGGGCTATCAGAAGAAAGACTTGCGGCCGGATGAATTCGTCGAAGCCGTGCGCGTCCCCTTGCCGCGTGCCGACGTGCATTTCCGCACATATAAACTGGCCAAGCGCTTTGACCAGGATATTTCAGCCGTGTGCGCCGCGTTTGCCTTCCAGCTCGATGGCGAACGCATCGTTGATGCGCGCATCGCCTTTGGCGGCATGGCGGCCACGCCGCAGCGCGCTGCGCAAACGGAAACGTTTTTGCGGGGCCAGGCGTGGACGGAAGAAAACCTGAGCATTGCCATGCGCTTGCTGGCCGATGATTATGCGCCGCTGTCGGACATGCGCGCGTCCAACAGTTACCGCATGATGACGGCGCAAAACCTGCTGCGCCGCTTCTGGCTGGAAACACGCTGCGGCGCGCCGTTGCCGCGGTCGTCCCTCAATGCCTACGCTTGCCGCGCTTGAAAGGACGAATATGAACCATCCTGCCACGCCCGAACTGCAAGCGGCCGCCTGGAGCGCTGTGGGCAAGCCCAGTCCCCATGAATCAGCGCAATTGCATGTGCTGGGGCAAGCTACCTACACGGACGATATTGCTGAACTGCACAGTACCTTGCACGCGGCCTTGGGCTTGTCGCAAAAGCCGCACGCGCGCATCACGGCCATGGACTTGTCCGCCGTGCGCGCTGCCGCCGGCGTCGTTGCCGTTTACACGGCGCAGGACATTCCCGGCACCAACGATTGCGGCCCCATCATTCACGACGATCCCATCCTGGCGTTTGATCTGGTGCAATACGTGGGCCAGCCCATTTTCATCGTGGTGGCCGATACGCATGATCACGCACGCCGCGCCGCCCGCCTGGCGCAAGTGACGTATGAGGAGTTGCCTGCGATCATGACGCCACAGGCGGCCAAGGCGGCACAATCGTACGTGCTGCCGCCCATGCACCTGGCGCGCGGCGACTATCAAGCGGCCTTCGAACGTGCGCCGCATGTGGTCAAGGGCCAGCTGTATGTGGGCGGCCAGGAACAGTTTTACCTGGAAGGCCAGATTTCCTACGCGATTCCGAAGGAAGCGCAAGGCATGCTCGTACTGTGCTCGACCCAGCACCCCAGCGAAATGCAGCACGTCGTGGCGCATGCGCTGGGCGTGCATTCGCATAACATCACGGTCGAATGCCGGCGCATGGGCGGCGGCTTTGGCGGCAAGGAATCGCAGTCGGCCCTGTGGGCGGCCGCCTCGGCTATTGCTGCATCGAAACTGAAACGCCCCGTCAAGCTGCGCGCCGACCGTGACGACGACATGCTGGTGACGGGCAAGCGCCACTGTTTTTATTATGAATATGAAGTGGGCTACGACGACGCGGGGCGGATTCTGGCCGCCAAGGTCGACATGACCACGCGTGCCGGCTATTCGGCCGACCTGTCCGGTCCCGTCGCCACGCGCGCCGTCTGCCATTTCGACAATACCTATTATTTGTCCGACGTGGATATCCGCGCCGCCTGCGGCAAGACGAATACGCAGTCGAACACGGCCTTCCGGGGTTTCGGCGGACCGCAGGGCGCCATTGCCATCGAGTATGTCATCGATGAAATTGCCCGCCACCTGCGGCGCGATGCGCTCGATATCCGCCTGCTCAATTTCTATGGCCGCAACGATGGGGAAGGGCGCAACGTCACGCCATATGGCCAGGTCATCGTCGATAACGTGATCCACGAACTCGTCGCCGAACTGGAACAGAGCAGCGACTACCGCGCGCGCCGCCGCGCCATCGACGCCTTCAACGAAGCCAGCCCTGTCTTGAAGAAGGGCCTGGCATTCACGCCATTGAAATTCGGCATCGCCTTCAACGTCACGCACCTGAACCAGGCTGGCGCCCTCGTGCACGTGTACGTGGATGGCTCCGTACTGGTCAACCATGGCGGCACGGAAATGGGGCAAGGCATCAATACCAAGGTCATGCAGGTGGTGGCGCACGAGCTGGGCCTGGACCTGGGACGGGTGCGCGCCACGGCCACCGATACCAGCAAGGTGGCGAATACGTCGGCCACGGCGGCGTCCACCGGTGCCGACCTGAATGGCAAGGCGGCGCAGGATGCCGCGCGCCAGATCCGCGAACGCCTGGCCGACTACGCGGTCAAACTGTACGGCGGCGCGCTTGCTGCCGTGCGTTTCTTCGATAACCATATTCACGTCAACGGCCACGTCGTCGCGTTTGCCGAACTGGTGCAGAAGGCCTATCTGGCCAGGGTACAACTGTGGTCGGACGGTTTCTATGCCACGCCCGGTCTGTCGTGGGATGCGAAGACGATGACGGGCCATCCGTTTTCGTATTACGCGTATGGCGCGGCCGTGGCCGAAGTGGTGGTCGATACCTTGACGGGCGAATGGAAATTGTTGCGCGCGGATGCCTTGTACGATGCAGGCCAGTCGCTCAACCCCGCGATTGATCTGGGTCAAGTGGAAGGTGCGTTTATCCAGGGCATGGGCTGGCTGACGACCGAGCAGCTGTGGTGGAATGGCGCAGGCAAGCTGATGACGCACGCGCCATCGACGTATAAAATTCCCGGCATTTCCGATTGCCCGGAAGATTTTCGCGTCAAGCTGTTCCTGAACCGCAATGTGGAAGACAGCATACACCGCTCGAAAGCCGTGGGCGAGCCGCCGTTGCTGCTGCCGTTTTCCGTTTTCTTTGCCATCCGCGACGCCATTTCCAGCGTGGGCAATCACGCCGTGCAGCCGCCGCTCAATGCGCCGGCCACCAGCGAGGAAATCCTCAAGGCGATCATGGCCGTGCAAGCGGCCGGCACCGCCGCATAGGAGCAGACGATGAGCGACTGGCTGACAGCGATGGACAATGACGCGCAGGCATCCGTGCTGGTGACGGTCGCCCTGGTGGAAGGTTCCGGACCGCGCGAGGCGGGAGCGAAGATGCGCGTCACCACGCGCGGCCAGATCGATACCATCGGTGGCGGCCACCTGGAGCTGCGCGCCGTCGAAATCGCCAAGACCATGCTGGTCACGGGCGAGACCCATGCGCGGCTCGAGCGTTTTGCGCTGGGCCCCAGCCTCGGCCAATGCTGCGGCGGCGTCGTCTACCTTGTCTTCGAAGCCGTCGATGCCAGCCTGGGGGCGGTGTTGTCCGCCTTGCGCGAACGCCGCCAGCAGGACAGCTGGCGTTTGACGGCACTCGACGGTGCACCCGCCTCGGCGCTGTTCGATGCGATGGGGCGGTTGATCGCCGGCACAGGCGAGCAGGCGCCCAGCACATTTGCGCGTGAACGGGGCACCCATGTGGCGCAGGATGGCAGCGGGCGGCGCTGGCTGGTCGACCCGTGCCTGGCGCCGCGTGCCCATCTGACGCTGTTCGGCGCCGGCCACGTGGGAGCCGCCATCGTGCGCGCGCTGGCCGATTTGCCCTGTAATATCACCTGGGTCGATGAACGCGAAGACATGTTTCCCGCATACATGCCCGATAATGTGCGCATCGCCGCTACCGACACGCCCGAAGAATTCGTCGCGATGGCACCGCCCGGTGGCAGTTTCCTTGTCATGACGCATAGCCATGCGCTCGATCAACGCTTGACGGAAGCCATCATGGCGCGCGACGATGCGGGCTGGTTCGGCTTGATCGGTTCGCAGACCAAGCGCAAGCAGTTCGAACACCGCCTGCAGGCCCGTGGCGTGCCGGACGAACGTATCGCCGCCATGGTGTGTCCAATCGGCATGCCTGGCATCCGCAACAAGGCGCCAGCCGTGATCGCCGCCTCCGTTGCCTGTCAATTACTCATGGTGTGGGAGGAAGCCGCCGCGGCGGCCCTGGCCGCACCGCTGCGGCTGGTCACTGCCAGTACGCCACCGCGCCGCAAGAAACGCGCCGCCAATCACCCGTTATAGAAAGAAGTCATGCCGATTGTCCCTGCCACATTGCAAGCTTACCGTGCCAGCTTGCTGCACTTTCACGCCGATCCCGCCTTCCATGAAGAGGCGCATGCCTGGCACGCGGACGGTTTGCTGATCGTGGTCGATGGCAAGGTCGTGGCGGCCGGCGATTATGTGTCACTGCAGGCGACTTTGCCTCCTGGCACGCATATCGTCGACTACCAGGGCAAGCTGATCGTGCCCGGCTTTATCGATACCCACCTGCATTTCCCGCAGACGGAAATGATCGCCTCACCCGCCCCGGGCTTGCTGCCGTGGCTCGAGACGTACACGTTTCCCACCGAGCGCGCGTTTGAGGACCCTGTGCACGCGCGCAATGTGGCCGAGTTTTTCCTCGATGAACTACTGCGCTGCGGCACCACCACGGCCATGGTATATGGCAGCGTGCATCCGCAATCGGTGGACGCCTTCTTTGGCGCCAGCGAGGCGCGCGGCTTGCGCATGGTGGCGGGCAAGGTCATGATGGACCGCAACTGTCCCGCATTCCTGCGCGATACGGCAGAGTCCGGTGCGCGCGAGAGCGAGGAACTGATCCGGCGCTGGCACAAGCATGGCCGCTCGCTGTATGCGATCACGCCCCGTTTCGTGCCCACCTCGACCAATGAACAGATGCACCTGGCGGGCGAACTGGCGCGCGCCTATCCGGATACCTATCTGCAGACGCATGTGTCGGAGAACGAGGACGAGTGCCGCTGGGTGCGCGAATTGCATCCGCAGGCGCGCAGCTACCTCGATGTCTATGACCAGTACGGCATGCTGCGCCCGCGCGCCATGTTCGGCCACTGCGTCTGGCTCGATGAACGCGACCGCGCGCGCATGGCGGAAACATCCTCGGCGGCCGCGATTTGTCCTACCTCAAACCTGTTCCTGGGCAGCGGCCTGTTTGATTTTGAGCGGGCCGATGCGGCGCGCGTGCCGCTGTCGCTGGCTACCGACGTGGGGGGCGGTACCTCGTTCTCGATGTTGCAAACCATGAACGAAGCCTATAAAGTAGCACGCTTGAAAGGCAGCTACCTGCCCGCCTTGCGCATGTTTTACCTGGCGACCCTGGGCGCCGCGCGGGCCATGCAACTGGAAGGCACCCTGGGCAATTTCACGGCTGGCACGGAAGCGGACTTCATCGTGCTCGACAAGCAATCGACGCCGCTGCTGGCGCGCCGCACGGCTGCTTGTCAAAGCCTCGAGGAATTGCTGTTTGCGTTTGCGCTGCTCGGTGACGACCGTGCCGTGGCCGCCACGTATTCGGGCGGACAGTGCGTGCATGTGCGGGGGCAAGGCTGACCTACCCGTTGTTCAACACGAATCACCCTGAGCGAGAACGCGTATGCACAAGAAACTCACTGGCCTGGCGCTTGGCGCCGCGCTGGCATTGACCGGTACGGCGCATGCCGCCAAGGCAGCGGCCACGCCGTCTGCCAACGAAGCGGCCACCGCGCGCCATTTTGCCGCCCTGCTTGCGGGGGCGCAGCCGAAGACCGCCGAACTGAGCCTGTTCTTTTCGATGATGCCCAAGGGCGGCGACCTGCATCACCATTACTCGGGCGCCATCTACGCCGAGCAGTTCCTCGACTGGGTCGACAAGGAAAACTATTGCGTCAACAAGACGACCTACCGCATCGAAAGCAACAAGGATGTCGTGGCGGCCGAGCGCGCCAAGCCGGCCGCGCAGCGTGGATGCCTGTCATCGACGGAAGTGTTCGCCGATGCGGGCCTGTATGCGGAGTTGCTGCAGCGCTGGTCGACCAAGGATTTCTATAACCACGGCGCCATCCAGACGCCGCCCGACCGCACCTTCTTTGATACCTTCGGCTACTTCGGCCCCGTGGCCTCCACGAATACGGCCGATGGCCTGAAAACCCTGAAGCAGCGCGCCATCGCCGAAAACCTGAGCTATATCGAAACGATTTTCGAGCTGTCGCCATTCGTGCAAAACACGCAGTTCGACCAGCAGGTGCTGACCCAGGGCTTGCCGCCGGCCGCGCTGCAGGCGCTGCTGGCCAGCTGGACGCAGACCCTCGAGCAGGATGCGGCCTTCCAGAAAAGCATCACCGACTACAACGCCAATGTGAACAGCAGCAGCGCCGGCATCGACGACGCCAGCTTTACCATGCGCTACCAGGCGTATGTGCTGCGCTTCCTGTCGCCGTCGCAAGTGTTTTCCTCGATGGTGGCCGCCTTCAAGGCAGCGAGCCAGAATCCCCTGGTGGTGGGCGTGAATATCGTGGGCCAGGAAAGCGTGAACGTTTCCATGCGCGATTACAGCCTGCACATGGAAATGTTCAAGTTCCTCAAGGCGAAGTATCCAAACGTGAAGATCGCCTTGCATGCCGGTGAGCTGGCGCTGGGCATGGTGCCGCCGGAAGGCATGGCTTTCCATATCGCCGAAGCCGTCGATGTGGCCGGCGCCGACCGCATCGGCCATGGCATGGATATCGCCTATGAAAACAAGGCGCTGGCGACCATGCAAAAGATGCGCGAGCGGGGTATCCCTGTGGAAGTGAATCTGACCAGCAATGACTACATCCTCGGCATCAAGGGCCAGGCCCATCCGATTACCCTGTACCGCAAGTATGGCGTGCCATTCGTCATCTCGACCGACGATGCTGGCGTGTCGCGCAACACCTTGTCGAATGAATACGTCTTGTTTGCCAGCCAGTACAAGACCGACTATGCGGAAATTAAAAAGCTGTCATATAACAGCCTGCGCTATTCCTTCCTGGCCGAGGCGGATAAACAACGTTTGCTGAAAGCACTCGACGCCCGTTTCACCCGCTTCGAAGCACAAATTGCCGCGGCCGATCAGGCCGGCAAGGCAAGCAAACCGTAAGTCGTATCGTTGTCGAAACCGACACTGTCACAGCGGCCGGATTCTCCGGCCGTTTTCCTTTCTCCTGCCAAATTCATATTGATGTGTTTCCGTTAACTTTGTGGCGGCTATGCGACACAATTGACGACAGATGCACGACTTTGTCCAATTTCCTGGATGAATCAATTTCAAGCACATATTGCTCATTTATAATCTCGCGCCATAAGCCCGGACACTGTCATCACGATATCAATCCTGCTACTTAGCTCATGCTATTTATATTTTAAATATATAAATATGTAAAAAAAAACGTATTTGTCATCCATTTTTTGATGATGCATAGTGAGATGAGGGTGATATTAAAAAGTCACAATTAATGTGACAGATATCGTATGTAGATGGGTATTTGCAGTAAATAAAGGTGAGATGCAGAGTGAAACAAACAGTCATGCTGCTAAATGACGACATTTTTCTCCATCTTGCCGCCGTGTCACAGTCTTGAAATATTTAACAATTACACTCGCGGCTTGCCATGTTGGCCGGCTCAGCATGTCGGGTGTATGACACAGGTGCTAGCGCCCTGAGTTGTACGGCCAGGGATCCCGGATCCCGTCGTTTTTGCTTGAATAGGGATGGCTGTGGTGTGTGTGGAAGGCGTTTGTGTACGGTCTTGTCAGGACCAGCAGCCAGTCCAGCCGGCGTAACAGTTGCAGCATCGTAAAGAGGAAATGTTGTGTTTGTGTTGCTGTGCGGCGCAGCCGGGCGGTGAGGCAATCCAGGATTTTCAAAAAATAATAGTCTTTTCTGGGGTTAAAGATGATCAATCACAAACGACTTCGGCTGACGCAAATCGCGTTGAGCCTGTCTATTGCACTGGCGGCGGCACCATCGTTCGCACAGAACACTACCTCGGCCATCAGCGGACGTATCTCGTCCAACGATGGTCAGCCAGCAGCTGGCGCCCAAGTTAACATCGTGCACGTTGAATCTGGCTCCGCCAGCAACGTGACCACCGATGCGGAAGGTCGCTATGTTGCACGCGGCTTGCGCGCTGGCGGTCCTTACACGATCACCATCACCAAGAACGGCGAAGTGGAAAAACGCGAAGGCGTATACATCCAGCTGGCTGAAACGGCCAGCGTCGATGCGACCTTGGGTGCCCCGATGCAATCGGTAAAAGTGGTTGGCAATGCCGCCCGCGCACAAATCTTTAACCGCAGCAACATGGGTGCCGGCACGAACATCGGCCCGACGGAACTGGCCACCCAGGCTTCGATCTCCCGTAGCCTGCAAGACTACGCCCGCGCCGACCCGCGCCTGTCGCAAACGGACAAGGAACGCGGCGAAATCTCCGTCGCCGGCCAGAACTCGCGCTACAACTCGATGACGATTGACGGCGTGGCCGTGAATGACACCTTCGGCCTGGAAGCCTCCGGTACGGCGACCGGCAAGCAACCGATTTCGATCGAGGCGATCCAGTCGGTCCAGGTGAACGTCGCCAACTATGACGTGACGCAAAAAGGCTACACGGGCGCGAACATCAACGCCGTGACCAAGTCTGGTACCAACAAGGTCAAGGGCAGCGTTTACTACGTGTTCCGCAATGACACCACCGCTGGCGACCGCTACAACGATTCGACCGGTGAGTACTACGCGCCGCCAAAGTCGAAAGACACCACCAAGGGCATCACCCTGGGCGGCCCACTGATCCAGGATAAACTGTTCCTGTTCGCTAACTACGAAGAAACCAAGAGCTCGCGCGGCGCGCCGGCCTTCGGTCCGATCGGCAGCGACAAGACCAACGTGGCCATTTCGCAATCGGCCATCGATGGCGCCATCGGTATCGCCAAAGATAAATATGGCCTCGATATCGGTAGCTCGGCTATTCCTAGCGGTTCGGAATTCACGGCCAAGGAAAAGCTGCTGAAACTGGACTGGAACTTGACCGACAGCCAGCGCATGATGTTGCGTTACACCAAGACAGAGCAAGCCGAGCCGATCTACACGGGTTTCTCGCCGACAGGTTTGTCGCTGAGCTCGTACTGGTACACCCAGGAAAAGAGCCTGGAAACCCTGGTCGGCCAATGGACGGCCGAATGGACGCCGACGTTCTCGACCGAAGTGAAGGTATCGACGCGCGACTATGACAGCGTGCCGAAAAATAATGCTTTCCTGCCGGCCATGGGCCTGCAGTTCACAGGCGCGCTGCCAGCCGGTGCACCTGCTGGCCTGGCCACCGGTAGCCGCTTCCTGAACTTCGGTACGGAACAGAGCCGCCAGAAAAACGTCCTGGGCACCAAGACGAAAGACTTCTATGCCGCCGGTACCTGGGCGTTGGGTGACCACGAACTGAAGTTTGGTGCCGATTACAGCAAGAACGACGTCTACAATGCGTTCCTGCAAAACGTCAATGGCAACTACACCTTCGGTTGTATCAACAGCAGCGCTGCCGTTGCCTATTCGTTTGGCGCGATCAATTGCGGTACGGCTACCGCGGCGCAACTGCAAGCTGCCGTGCTGGAGAACTTCAGCCGTGGCCGTCCAAGTTCGTACTCGTACCAAGTGGCGCAACCTGGCCGCACGCTGAATGACGCCATCGCGTCGTTCTCGCTGAAAAACATCGGCTTGTTCGTGCAAGATAGCTGGGATGTCAGCAAGCAGCTGACGGTCATGGCCGGCTTGCGCATCGATGGCACCCGTATCGGCGAAAAGCCGATCTACAATGCGCTGGCAGCCCAGCCAACCGTGGCACGCACGACGCCAACCGGCCGTCAAACGGGCGGCTTCGGCATCGATAACTCGCACACCATCGATGGCGAGAACCTGTACCAGCCACGCGTTGGCTTCAACTACAAACTCGATTCGGCACGTCCGACGCAGTTCCGTGGTGGTTTCGGCCTGTTCCAGGGCGCCGCTGCCAGTGTCTGGCTGGGCAATCCTTACCAGAATACCGGCCTGGTCACGCAAAACATCACGTGTACCTCGGCGGCTGGCACGTGCCCGACCACCGATGGTTTCTTCAATCCGGATCCAAACAAACAGCCGACCAACCTGGCCGCTGTGGTTCCCGCCATGAAGGTCGATGCCCTGAGCACGGACTTGGCGCAACCGTCGGTATGGAAAGCCAATCTGGCGTTCGAACATGAGTTGCCATGGATGGGCCTGATTGTTGGCGCGGAATACCTGCGCTTGCAAACCAAGAACTCGATCTACTATGAAGAGTTGAACCTGGGTGCCCCAACTGCTTTCGGTAGCGACGGTCGTCCGCTGTACTATGGCCCGAACGCTTACAAGACCTCGTGCTGGAATGCCACGGGCGGTCTGATCGGTGGTGCCAATTGCAGCGCGTTGACCAAAGCGGGCAGCAATGCCGCCTTCGGTCAGGTGCTGATGGCCAAGAACACGGACAAGGGCGAGTCGAACGTGCTGACCCTGTCGGTACGCAGCCCGCTGCGCGAAGGCCTGTCGTGGGGTTCGTCGTACACCTACAGCGATGCCACGGAAGTGTCGCCGCTGACGTCGTCGACGTCGAGCTCGAACTGGGGCGGCCGTGCCGTCTTCAATCCGAACGAAAACGTCGCGTCGAACTCGAACTACATGGTCAAGGACCGCTTCACGGCGAACGTCAACTGGCAAAAACGCTTCTTCGGCGAATACAAGACCACGTTTGGTCTGTTCTATGAAGGCCGTAGCGGCAAGCCATACAGCTGGACCATCAACAATGACTTGAACGGTGATGGCCTGGGCGGCAATGACTTGATGTACATTCCTAGCGCGCCAGGTTCGGGCGAAGTGGTCTTCGCTGGCGCCACGGCAGCAGCCCGCGCCGCCAATGAGGCAGCGTTCTGGAAAGTCGTCAACGCCAATGGCGACCTGCGCAAAGCCAAGGGCGGCGTGATTGGCCGTAACGAAAGCTTCGCACCATGGACCAACAGTTTCGACGTGCGTCTGAGCCAGGAAATCCCAGGCTTCTTCAAAGGTAACAAAGGTATCTTTACCTTCGATATCTTGAACTTTGGCAACATGCTCAACCGTAAATGGGGCCGCATCAATGAAGTGGCCTTCCAATCGGCTGGCGGTCAGGTACGCAGCTTCGTTGACTATGTGGGTATGGAAAACGGCAAGTACGTCTACAACACCCGCGCCACGGTTGAAGGCACGGAAACGCGCCAAGCCAAGGGCGAATCGCAATGGGCACTGCAAGCAACGATCAAGTACGAGTTCTAATCTCGTCCTTGCCTCGTAGCTTGGCAAACTAAAAAACGGCTGGTGGCGACACCAGCCGTTTTTTTTATACGCAAGATGGTTTACTCTTTCCCCTTTTCAATAAATATCATTCCATGGCTCACTTCCTACGCACTCCGGTCGCCAGCGCGGCCCTGATCCTGACCCTGTCCGCCTGCAGCCATTTCGCTGCCGCGCCGCAGGCTGCGCCGAGCGGCCCGATTGAAGTGAACCTGGTCGCCCTGAACGATTTTCATGGCAACCTCGACCGCAGCAAATTTAGCTATACCAGTGCCGCCGACCCTGTCCGCAAGACGGTGCAGGCGGGCGGCATCGATACCCTGTCCGGCGCCTTGGCGGCATGGCGCAAGGAAGATGCGCAGCTGATCTTTGTCGGCAATGGCGACCTGGTCGGCGCCAGTCCCGCCATGTCGGCGCTGTGGGCCGATGAGCCCAGCATCGTGGCCATGAACATGCTGGGCATGAAGGCCAGTTCCGTCGGCAACCACGAATTTGACCAGGGCAAGGCGGAATTGCTGCGCCAGCAGCGCGGCGGCTGCGAGTCCTCGCGCGCCGACAAGGCGTGCAAGTTCACGCCCGATTTCCAGGGCGCCAGCTACACCTATATGGCGGCCAATGTCATCGATACGCAGACGGGCAAGTCCCTGCTGCCGGCCTACCGCATCGAAGAGGCGCATGGCGTCAAGGTGGGCTTGATCGGCGCCGTGCTGAAGGATACGCCGTCCGTGGTGACGGCCGCCGGCATTGCCGGCCTGCAGTTCGGCGATGAAGCGGACGCCATCAACGCCACCTTGCCGCAGCTGCGGGCACAGGGCGTGGGCGTGTTCGTCGTGCTGCTGCACCAGGGCGGCGAAACGAAGGAAGCCGTCGATCAGCCCGATTGCAGCGGCCTCAAGGGCGAGGTGATCGACGTGGTGAAACGTCTCGATCCCGCCATCCAGCTGGTCGTCAGCGGCCATTCGCACCAGGGTTATCTGTGCCGTGTCGATGGCCGCATGGTGACGCAAGCACAGATGGGCGGACACATGTTGACGCGCATCAAGCTCAAGGTCGATCCTGTGAAGAACGCCGTGATCGACGCCAGCGCGCAAAACGTCGTCATGCTGCCGGGCATGTATGAACCGGACCCGGCCGTCAGCGCCTACCTGGAATCGGTGAAGCAGCGCAGCGCGCAGGAACTGTCGCGTCCCGTGGCGGCCATCGCCGTGCCGACGGTAGGCCGCAGCACCAAGGGCAGCGGCGCTTCCGCGCTGGGCGACCTGGTGGCCGACAGCACCCTGTTTGGCGCGCGCGCTGCCGGTGCACAAATTGGCCTGATGAATAATGGCGGCATCCGCAGGGATCTGGAAGCGGGCGCCGACCTGATGACGAATGTGGGGCAGAACCAGGCCGTGGTGCCGTTCGGCAATACGCTGATCGTCGTCAGCCTGTCCGGCGCGCAAATCCGTACCTTGCTCGAGCAGCAATGGCCGGGCGCGGTGGCCGAAGATGGCAATCTGCTGCAAGTTTCGGAAGGATTCAGTTATCGCTGGGACAGCACGCAGCCGCAAGGCCAGCGCGTGCTGCCGGGTAGCATCATGCTGAATGGCAGCCCTATTGACGATAATCAACAATACCGTGTCGCCGCCAACAGTTTCCTCGCCGGCGGCGGCGACCGCTTCACCGTGCTGGCAGCCGGCACGCGCCGTCTCGATACGGGCGTGCGCGATATCGACGCCTTCAGCGATTACCTGATTTCGCGCGCGCGCGCCGGCAAGCCTGCGGGCAGCGCCACGGCGGCAGGCCGCATCGTGCGCGTCAACTAATACTTTCAAGGAAAAACCATGCGTCGCTTATTTGTTTCCGTTCTACTTTCCAGCCTGTTCGCGGGCACGGCCCACGCCGATTTCACGATTCCCGGCTTTGAGCTCGTGCACACTTCGCCCGTGGAAACCACGCTGACCAATCCCGACCTGCGCGAACCGGTCACCGTATGGAGCGAGCTGTTCGACGGGGCCAAAAAAGAGATCGTCATCGCCCAGTTCTATGCCGTCAGCAAACCGGGTACGGCATTTGAAAAAGTGCTGGCCAGCCTGACGGCGGCCGGCCAGCGCGGCGTGAAGATCCGCTTCCTGCTCGACCAGAAGGGCGTGGGCCTGTCGGAAGCGGCAACCATCGCGCAGATCAAGGCGATTCCGAACCTGGACTTGCGCCTCATCGATTTCAATAAAGTCACGGGCAACGGCATCGTGCACGCGAAATACCTGGCCGTCGACGGCCAGGTGGCCTACATCGGCAGCCAGAATTTCGACTGGCGCTCGTTCGAGCACATCCATGAAACGGGCTTGAAAATCACGGAGCCTGCCATGGTCGGCCAGGTGCAAGCCATCTTCGAGCAGGATTGGCAAGCCCAGGCCCTGACGTCGCAAGGCAGCCGCGCCACGGTACTCAACAGCAAGGTGGTGCCGGCCAATTACGCGCAAAACGCGTTTTTGCTGGCCAGCCCGAATGCGTACAACCCGGCCGGCGTGGGCGATTCGGAAACGGGTTTGCCGGCCTTGCTGGCGGAAGCGAAAAGCGAGGTGCGCATCCAGCTGCTCGACTATGCGCCGCTGTCCTACGGTCCGAACCGCACGCGTCCGTATTACGCCGTGATCGACAACGCCGTGCGCGCGGCCGCCCAGCGCGGCGTGAAGATCAAGCTGATGGTGTCCGCCTGGAACACGGAAGCGCCGGCCATCGCCTACCTGAAAAGCCTGGCCCTGGTGCCGAACGTGGAAATCCGCATCGTCACCTTGCCGACGGCATCGACGGGCTTCATTCCGTTCGCGCGCGTGATCCACAGCAAGACCATGAGCATCGACGGCAAGCTGGCCTGGGTCGGCACGAGCAACTGGGCGGGCGGCTATTTCGACTTGTCGCGCAACTTGGAAGTGGTGCTGCGCAACGACGCCATGGCGCAGCGTATTGCCGCGCTGCACGAGCAGACGTGGAGCTCGGTGTATGCGCAGCCTATCGACATCAACAAGCAGTATCCGAAACCGGCGAAAGCGGCGCCGCAAGCGAAGGAGTGAGCATGAAAAAATTACTCACGGTGCTGGCACTGGGCGCCGCTTTCTCCTCCGGCAATGTGCTGGCCTGGGGCAATGACGGCCACCGCGCCGTCGGCGCCATCGCCGATCAATTGCTCAAAGGCAGCGCTGCTCAGGCGGCAATTGCCAAATTGCTGCTGCCCGGCGAAAGCCTGGAAAAGATTGCCAACTGGCCCGATTGCGTGAAGGGCACGTATTGCGGCCCGCAATCGGCGGAAATGCTGACGTATGTGGCGGCGAACCCGAAGCATGGCGAATACCATTACACGAACGTGCCTTTCCAGAACGAGCATTACCACGACCATGGCGTGGGCACGGCTGACGACGACATCGTGCAGACGTTGAAACAGGCGATTCTGGTGTTGCAGGGCAAGGATGATGCGGCCAGCAATCCGCACCGTTTCAGCCAGCGCGAAGCCTTGATCCTGATCACGCACCTGGTGGGCGATATCCACCAGCCTTTGCATGTGGGTAACGCCTTTGTCGGCAAGGATGGCCAGTTTTTCGTGCCCGCCACCCAGGCGCAGATTGACGACGTGGCGATCTTCAATGCGCGCGGCGGCAACGACCTGCTGCTCGACGATGCGAAGCTGACGGCGCTGTCGGACGCCGTGATTCCCGCGCCGCTGCCGGCCGAGGATGGCGCGGCCAAGCCGGCCAGCGCCTATCCGAAGTCGCCCACCAAGCCCCTGCATTCGTACTGGGACAGCACGGTGGTCGATTACGCCATGCGCCGCCTGAGCACGCGCACGCCGCAGCAATTCGCCAGGACGGTGATTGCCAGCGGGCCTGACGTGAGCCGCAATACTGGCGACCCCGTCACGTGGCCGTATCAATGGGCCGATGCATCGCTGGCCGCCTCGAAAGTGGCCTACGCGGACGTGGTGGCGGGCCCGGCCACGCAGCAGACCAGCCGCAAGGGCGAGGCCTACAATGTGTGGGCCTTGACGGTGCCGGACAATTATCCCGTGCCCAGCTCGGCGCTGGCGAAGCAGCAGCTGATTCATGGCGGCTATCACTTGGCTGCGTTGTTACAGGCTATTTGGCCGTGAAATGCAGATGCATGGAAAATCGCTGCCCTGGCGGTTTTCTTGCTCAGCCCATGCATTTGATTTGATCTATCGAATTGCAAATGTAATAATTTCCGGATTATTACTTAACAAACAGGATTGACAGTGAATAAAGTTATTAAACGCATCTGCGTATTGGCCTTGCTGGCATTGAGTAGCGCTGCCTATGCCTGGACTCCAGCGGGCGAGCCTGTCAGTATCAAGGAAGTCATCGTGTGGCAGGATGCGAGTCCCATCGTGGTCAAGCTATCGAACGGCCTGTATTGCCATGTTATGCCTGAAGAGAAGAATCTTTATGCTTTGGTGCTGACCCTGTATGCATCCGGAAAGACGGCGTCTATCTATTGTTACGATACTGTGGAGGATAAATCCGGCTATTCTTCGCGTCGTTTGCACCGCATAGGCGGTTTAAGTTAATTTGATCTTTGGAAATTATTTCTTAGTGAGGATGCTTTCCTTGCTGCTCATAGGCGTGAGCATTTCAGCTTGAGTCCGCTAATTCACGCCAATGTCACAACTATGCCCATCTCGCGGTACGGCGCCAGCAGCGTGTCCTCCATGTCGCGCTGCACGACGATATCGCTGACCTGGCTCAACGGCGCGATCTGGAACGGCGAGGCGGTATTCAGCTTTTCCGGCGAGGCCAGCACGATGGTGCGGGCCGACGCCTCGCTCAGGGCGCGCTTGACACACGCTTCCTCATAGTCTCCGGTGGTGATGCCCGCTTGCGGATGCAGGCCGGCCACGCCCATGAAATACAGGTCGGCGCGGATGCGGCCGATGGCTTCCACGGTGGCCGCGCCCACGCCGACGATCGAATGCTTGTACAGGCGCCCGCCCAGCATCACTACCTCGATCGATGGATGATTGACGAGCTCGACTGCAATCGAGGGGCTGTGCGTGACCACGGTGGCGCGCAATTCTCGCGGCAGCTGGCGCGCCAGCTGCACCGCGGTCGTGCCGCCATCGATAAACACCACTTGCCCCGCCTGTATCATGGCGCCCGCCGCGCGGCCGATGGCGGGCTTGGCTTCGGCTGACATCTGTACGCGGCCCGCAAACGGCGCCAGCGCGGGCGAACGGGGCAGCAAGGGCAGGGCGCCGCCATGCACGCGTTCCAGCAATCCCTCTTTCGCCAGCTCGCGCAGGTCGCGGCGGATGGTGTCTTCCGATAATCCCAGGGCGTCGCTGACGGCCTTGGCGACGATCTGTCCCTCACGCTGGAGCAGGTCCAGCAAATACTGTTTGCGTTGATGTGTCAGCATGATTTTTCTTGTTAATTCTTGATGTTGCACGAGTTTGCATGATAAAGTCGGCTAACGCAAGCACAACAAGGAGACGACATGCGCGAAGACAATCCGGGGCAGGAAAGGGTGCGCATCCAGCACGTGCAGACCCTGTCGCACGACTGGTATCTGTTGCAAAAGACCACGTTCGACTACCTGCGCCGCGACGGCCAGTGGCAGACGCAGACGCGGGAAACCTATGACCGTGGCGATGGCGTCACCATCCTGCTCTACAACAAGGAACGGCGCACGGTGATCCTGATCCGCCAGTTTCGCTTTCCCACCTACCGCGATGGACACGACGGCTTCCTCATCGAGGCGGCGGCCGGCTTGCTGGAACAGGCCAGCGCGGAACAGCGCATCCGCGCCGAGGTGGAGGAGGAAACCGGCTACCGGGTGGGCGACGTGGGCAAGGTCTTCGAGGCTTTCATGAGCCCGGGTTCCGTGACGGAGCGCCTGCATTTCTTCGTTGCCGAGTACGATCCGTCGAGCCGTATCGGCGCTGGCGGCGGCCTGGCGCACGAGGGCGAAGATATCGACGTGCTGGAGCTGCCGCTGGCGCAAGCGATGCAGATGGTGGCGGACGGCCGCATCTGTGACGGCAAGACCATCATGCTGCTGCAGCATGCGCAACTGCACTTGATGCCGCGCAAACGGGGGCTGCAGATCCTCATTGCCGGTCCCTATCGCTCGGGCACGGGCGACGATCCCGTCTTGATGCAGCGCAATGTGGCGGCCATGGAAGAGCTATGTTTGCCGCTGTATGCGGCCGGGCACTTGCCCGTGCTCGGCGAATGGCTGGCCTTGCCCATGCTGGCGCTGGCCGGTTCAAGCCAGGTGGGCGATGGCGTGTATGAGGAACTGTTCCACGCGCACGCGGCGCGGCTGCTCACGCATTGCGATGCCGTGCTGCGCATGGGCGGCGCGTCCCGGGGCGCCGACCAGATGGTGGATGTGGCGCGCGGCCTGGGCCTGCCCGTGTATTTCTCGCCGGACGAGATTCCACAGGCGTAAAAAAAGCGAAGCCCGCGGGCTTCGCTTTGTTGTCCGCGCATTGAAACTTAGCGCGACTTGACGAACGGAATGCCGATGGCCTTCGGCGCGATGGATTTCGCCATCAAGCCGGCCAGCACGATCACGGTGACCACATACGGCACCATCTGGATCAGCGAGCCGGGGATGCGGCCGACGACAGGCAAGTCCACGCCTTCGATCTGGATCTGGATGGCGGCGAAGAAGCCGAACATCAGGCAGCCGAGGAAGGTGTAGACGGGACGCCAGTTGCCGAACACCATGGCCGTCAGGGCCAGGTAGCCGGCACCGGCCGACATGTCGCGCAGGAAGAAGCCGCTTTGCACGATGGCCAGATAGGCGCCCGAGAACGAGCACAGGATGCCGGCCACCAGCATGGCCATGTAGCGCGTCGCTTCCACGCTGACGCCGGCCGAGTCGGCCGCGTGCGGGTTTTCGCCGCAGGCGCGCAGGCGCAGGCCGAAACGCGTGTGGTACAGCAGCCAGTGCACGAGCGGGATCAGCAGGAATGCCACATACACGAGGATGGAATGGCCGCCGATCAAATGGGCATACACCCAGCCGATGAAGGGGATGTGCTCCACGTACTGCGTGCCCGGCAAGACGACGTCGAACAGGCGCGCGGAACCGAGGTCGGGCGTGCGGCCGCCTTGCTGGAAAAAGAACTGCGCCAGAACAAAGGTCAGCCCGCTCATGGCGATATTGATCGCCATGCCGGCCACCAGCTGGTTGCCCTTTTGCGTGATGCTGACATACGCCTGCAGCAGGGCCAGGGCGACGCAGACGAGCATGCCGGCGGCCATGCCGTAGTACGGGTTTTGCGTCGTGTAGGCCACGGCGGCGGAAGCGAAGGCGCTGGCCAGGATCTTGCCTTCCAGGCCGATGTCGATCATGCCGCTGCGTTCGGCGAACAGGCCGGCCATGGCGGCAAAGATCAGGACCGGCGCATTGCGCACGGTCGATACCAGGATGCTGGCGAAATGAAAGTCGTCGAGTGTCATGGTGTTAGCCTTTGGTGCGCTTGAGCAGGGCGGAAATGGCCGGTGCGTAGAAGTTTTCCATTGCGCCGCAGAACAGGATGATCAAGCCCTGGATGAAAATGAAGGTTTCCGTCGGGATATTCGGTTTTTCCAGCGACAAGTCGAAGCCACCCTGGATCAGGGCGCCGAACAGCACGGCCGACAGGAAGATGCCGACCGGATGCTGGCGGCCCATCAGGGCGATGGCGATGCCGATGAAACCGGCGCCACCGACGAAGTTGAGCGACAGATAATGCGTCGACCCCATGATGGAATTGACGGAACCCAAGCCGGCCAGGGCGCCCGAGATCAGCATGACGATGATGATCATCTTGCTGATCGACACGCCCGCATAGTGGGCCGCATGCTTGTTGAGGCCCGTGGCGCGCAGCTTGAAGCCCCACGACGAGCGCCACACCATCACGCCATAGATGACCAGCGCGGCGATCGCCAGCAGGAAGCTGACGTTCAGCGGCGTGTCGCCCAAGGACGGGAACCAGGTATTCAGGCGCGGCATTTCGCCGCTTTCCGCGAAGACGCGGCTGGCCGTGTTCTGCTCGCCCGGCGGTATCAGGTATTTCACGATCACGAAGTTCATCAGGCTGGCGGCGATGAAGTTGAACATGATGGTGGTGACGACGATATGGCTGCCGCGCTTCGCTTGCAGGTAGCCGGGCAAAAAGCCCCACAGCGCGCCGAACAGGGCGGCGCCGATCATGGCCGCCGGAATCAGGAGCCAGGCGGGCAGGGTCTGGTCGAAGGCCAGCATGGCTACCGTCAAGCCCAGGCCGCCGATATACATCTGGCCTTCGCTGCCGATATTGAACAGGCCGGCCTGCATCGCCACGGAGACCGACAGGCCCGTGAAGATGAAGGTACTGGCGTAGAACAGCGTATAGCTCAAGCCTTCCGGATTGAGCAGGGCGCTGTTGACGAGGATGGACAGCGATTCGGCCGGGTCTTCGCCCAGCATATAAATCACCAGTGCCGCGACCAGCAAGGCCGACAGCAGGTTTAACATGGGCATGACAAAGGCTGTCGCCCAGCGTGGCAAGTCGTTATTCATGATTTATGCATTCCCCCCATCAACAGACCGATGCGGGTGGTATCGAATTCTTCAATTTTCAGTTCGCCGGTGATGCGCCCGCCGCACATGACGAGAATGCGGTCGGCCAGCGCCCGCACTTCTTCCAGTTCGACCGACACCAGCAGGATCGCCACGCCTGCGTCGCGCAGGGCCAGCAATTGCGTATGGATGCTCTCGATGGTGCCGATGTCGACGCCGCGCGTGGGCTGGCCCACCAGCATCAGTTTCGGCTGCGCCAGCACTTCGCGCGCGATCACCACCTTTTGCTGGTTACCGCCCGACAACAGGCCGATGCGCAGGTCCGGATTGGCCGGCCGCACGTCGAAGGTCTTCAGCAGTTCCGCGCAGCGCGCGCCGATGGCCTTGAAGTTGAACAGGCCCCAGCGGTTCTTCAGCCTGTCCTGATAGCCGAGGATGGTGTTCTGCATGACGGAGAAATTTTTCACCACGCCATCGCGCAAGCGGTCTTCCGGAATGTGGGCGATGCCCAGCTCGCGGAAGGCCAGCGGCAAGCCGTCGGCATCGTGGCGCTTGCCAAACGGCAAATCCTTGTCGAGGAAGCGCAGCTTGCCCGAGGTCGGCAAACGCATGCCCGAGAGGATTTCCAGCAGTTCGCTCTGGCCATTGCCGGACACGCCCGCGATGGCGACGATTTCGCCGGCGCGCAAATTGAAGCCTATGTCGGCCAGCAATTTCACCTGCTGCTCGTCGGCCAGCTGCAGACCGTCGACTTCCAGCACCGTGGCGCCCGGATTGTACGGCGCGCGCGGCAGATGGCTCTGGATGGGGCGGCCCACCATCATGTTGGCCAGTTCCTCTTTCGAGGTGCCGTTTGTCGTCACGGCGCCCACCACCGTGCCGCCGCGCATGACGGTGACGTTGTCGGTGATTTCCAGGATCTCTTGCAGCTTGTGCGTGATCAGGATGATGGTCTTGCCCTGTTCCTTGAACAGGCGCAGGATTTCAAACAGCGACGCTGTTTCCTGCGCCGTCAGCACGGCCGTCGGCTCGTCGAGGATCAGGATATTGGCGCTGCGGTAAATCTGCTTGAGGATTTCCACGCGCTGCTGCGCGCCCACGGACAGGTCTTCGATCTTCGCCAGCGGGTCGACGTCGAGGCGGTAGCGCGCGCAAATGTCGCGCAGCTGGGCTTCCGCTTCGGCGCGGTGGCTGGCCAAACGAAAACCGCCTTCCGTGCCCAGCATGATATTGTCGAGGACGGTGAAGTTCTCGACCAGCATGAAATGCTGGTGCACCATGCCAATGCCGAGATTGATCGCTTCCTGGCTGTTGCGGATAGGCTGTACTTTTCCGTCGAGCAAGATTTCTCCGCCGTCGGCACGGTAATACCCGTACAGGATGCTCATCAAGGTCGATTTGCCGGCGCCGTTTTCCCCCACCAGGCCATGGATACTGCCCTTGGCGATGGAGAAGCTGACGTCGGCGTTCGCCTTCACATGTCCAAATTGCTTGGAAATGCTGCGAAATTCTACTGCTGGCTGCATAGGTTCATAACTGGATAGTTTCATGGAAACGCGCCGCGCGGAGACAGGCCCCGGCGGCGCGCTAAAAGATACGGAGAAAAATTAAACCGGGCAGCTGCTGCCGACGCGGTAATCGATCACTTTGATCTTGCCATCGATAATGTCCTTACGCGCACCCAACACGCGCTTCTCGATTTCCGGCGTGATCAGCTTGCGGTTGTTGGCGTCGAGTGCCCAGTCCACGCCGCCTTCTTTCAAGCCTTTATAGCTGACGCCGCCCTTCCAGGTGCCGTTCTTGACTTGCATGAAGCTGTCGTAGACCGTGTTGTCGACGCGCTTGACCATCGAGGTCAGGATGCTGCCTGGATACAGGTGGTTCTGGTTCGAATCGACGCCGATCGCCAGCTTGCCTTTTTCCTTGGCCATCTGCAGGGTGCCCATGCCGCTGCCGCCAGCGACGGCGAAGACGACATCGACGCCGCGCTCGAATTGCGAGCGGGCCAGTTCGCCACCCTTGGCCGGGTCATTCCAGGCGCCGGACGTGGTGCCGACCATGTTTTGCGTGATTTCCGCCTTCGTGTTCACGGCCTTGACGCCTTGCGCGTAGCCGCAGGCGAAGTTGCGGATCAATGGAATATCGATGCCGCCGATGAAGCCGACTTTCTTGCTCTTGCTGGCCATGGCCGCGGCCACGCCCACCAGGTAGGAGCCTTCTTCTTCCTTGAAGACGACGGAATTGACGTTGCTGCCGGCGGCCTGGCCGTCGATCAGCACGAATTTCACGTTCGGAAACTCCTTGGCGACCTTTTGCACGGCTTGCGTTTGCGCAAAGCCGATGGCGGCGATCATGTCGAGTTTCTTGCGGGCCAGGCCACGCATGACTTGCTCGGCCTGCGTATCGCTCGATGCCTGCACTTCGATGAAGGAAATGCCCGTGTCTTTTTTGAAGCGCGATGCGCCTTCGAAAGCGGATTGGTTGAACGACTTGTCGAACTTGCCGCCCGCGTCATACACGACACCCAGTTTTGGGGTAGCCGCGGACGCTTGAGCAGTCAGAAATACGGCTGCGATCGTCAAACTAAATTGTGTAAGTTTCATGAATTGGCTCCTGGAAGATCGATATTGTATATTTTTTATAGGTGAAACATATAATTTGGGGCCGATTTAGCCTGTTTTTCATGCATGAGGAGATGGTTCCTTATCAACATTGCACTGTATAGCACAAGAACATTGCTGCTCCCCGATGCTTTTGTGGCCATGCTGTGCTGATCATGCAACAGTCGCGCCGCGTCTCTTTTATATTTACAACATCGAATGGGGGCGCCAGGACTGGCAGGAATGCAGCGTCAGCAGAAGCGCATGACGGGCAAGGCAAGCACAGTGAGGGCGCCGCGATGGGCGTCCGAATCACTATGCATCATGCCAGATATGTATGACAAATACGTTTTTGTTTATGTATTTATATGAATCACATATAAATAGGTTTTAAGAACGCATGACAAAACCGTGGCCTGCGGCGCGGGAAGCGGAACTGTGCGTGAGCACCGTGAGCATCGGAGGCCGCGACCTGCGACGCGCAGCGGGTTTTGTTCGCGTTTTCAGGCGGCTGGGGGATTGAGTATGTTCAGGAAGGCCCGCACGACAGGAGCGTCGTCGAGCGTGGTGTAGCTGATATACAGGTTGGCCGACGGCGGATTGGTCTTGATCGGCAGAAACACGACACCGGGCCAGCCGATGCGGCTCGTCGTTTCCGGCACCAGGGTCACGCCCAGTCCGGCACCGACCATGGCCAGCAGGGTTTGCGGTTCGCTCGCTTCCTGGAAGATCACCGGTTCGAAGCCGGCATTCACGCAGCATTGCACCAGGTAGCGGGGAAAGGCGGACTTGTCCAGGTTGAGGGTCAGCATCGGTTCGTGGGCGATGTCGATCAGTTCGATCGCCGTGTTCTTGGCCAGCGGATGGTGTTCGTTGACGGCCACGCACACGTTTTCGCGGAAGCACAGTTCCTGGCGCAGGTTGTCGTGGCGCAAGTCGTCATCGTTGAGCTTGGGTTCGCGCCAGAAGCCCACGTCGATCTGCTTGGCGCGCAGCGCCTCGTATTGCACTGTCGGGCCGAATTCGTGGATGGTCCAGGTGACGCGGGGAAATTTGGTCTGGAATTCTTCCAGCAGGCTGGGAATGGGGCCCCACATGGCCGAGCCGACGATGCCCACGCGCAAGCGGCCCACTTCGCCGCGGTCGATCTGGCGGATGGTGTCGATGGTCATGCGCATCTTCGCCAGCAGGTCGGCCGCCTCGTTCATCAGCGCCTTGCCCGCCACGGTCAGCTCGAAGGTGCGCGTGGTGCGCGCAAACAGGCGCACGCCCAGTTCGCTTTCCAGTTTCATGATCTGCTGGCTCAGGGGCGGCTGCGAGATATGCAGGCGCTCGGCGGCGCGGCTGAAGCTTTTCTCCTCGGCGACGGCAAGAAAATACTTTAACTGTTTCAGATCGATGGACATGCTTTCCTTGGCGTTGCGCGGTGCTTGGCGATGGAACGGCGCGCGGACCGGTAAAGGCGCGCGCGCTTTCTTTACAGCAGTCCTATTATCGTGCCACCACTGCCTGCATGGCAATGGCTAGTGCCGTGCCGACCTGGGCATTGTGCTTGACGAGGGCGATATTCGTTGCCAGGCTGCGGCCGTCCGTCAGCTGCTTGATGCGCGACAACAGGAATGGCGTGACCTGCTTGCCCTTCACGCCGCCCGCGTCCGCTTCCTGCAGTGCCTGCGTGGTGATCGCGTCGATTTCCTCTTTCGGCATCGCCTGCTCGGCCGGCACGGGATTGCTGACGATCACGCCGCCTTTCAGGCCCAGCTGCCACTTGGTGCCGATGAAGGCCGCCTGTTCGGCTGGCGTGTCGAGGCGGAAATCGGCCTTGTAGCCGCTTTCGCGCGTGAAGAAGGCAGGAAACCCTTCCTGGCCCACGCTGATGACGGGCACGCCGTGGGTTTCCAGGTATTCCAGGGTCAGGCCGATGTCGAGGATGGATTTCACGCCCGCGCAGACGACGGCGACGGACGTTTGCGCCAGTTCCTGCAAGTCGGCGGAAATGTCGAAGCTCGTTTCGGCACCGCGGTGCACGCCGCCGATGCCGCCCGTGACGAACACGGCAATGCCGGCCAGTTCCGCGCAGATCATGGTGGCGGCCACGGTGGTGGCGCCCAGTTTGCCCTGCGACAGGACGAACGGCAGGTCGCGGCGGCTGACCTTCATGGCGTCGGGCGAGGTGCCCAGCAATTCCAGCTGCTCGGGCGACAGGCCGACGCAGATCTTGCCGTCGATGATGGCGATGGTGGCCGGCACGGCGCCGCCGTCGCGGATGATCTGTTCCACTTCGCGCGCCATTTCCACGTTTTGCGGATACGGCATGCCGTGCGAAATGATGGTCGATTCCAGCGCCACGATGGCCTTGCCGGCGGCGCGCGCGTCGAGTACTTCTTGCGAGAACGAGAGGAAGCTATTCAATTGAGTCATGTTTCAGTCCTGTTGAAAGAGGGTAGGAGGGGGTGGCGCCAGGTCGGCGTCGTCGATATCGTCGAGCGCGCCGGCCGAAATCAGCGGCGATACGGTGGCATCGGATTCAAGGGTCATGGCGGCCAGCTTCAGGCCGCGCCGGCACGCCAGCTTCAGGTCGCCGCTGTCGTGGTACAGCGACCAGCAGACGGCGGCGGAAAACGCGTCGCCGGCGCCCGTCACGTCGACGGCGGCCACTTCGCGCGCGGCCAGGTGCAGGATCGGCGCGTCCAGGCTGTCGCCATCCGTGAAGTACACGCCTTCGCCGCCGCAGGTGACGATCACCTGGCGCGCACCCTGGCGCTGCACGTCGCGGCAGGCGGCGCGCAGGTCGGCTGCCGTCGGCAAGGCCCGCGCCACGCGCGTTTCCAGTTCGCCCCGGTTCAGGATCAGCAAGTGCAAGCCCGTCAGGTCTTGCGGCAGGTGCGCCATCTTCGGCTGCGAGACGGCGACGATGACCAGCGGCGCAGCCGGGCTGCGGCCCTGGCTGTCATCCTGGCGCGCATCGGCCAGGAGCGCCTGCACGCTGTCGTGGCCCAGGTTCAGGTCGCACACGGTGAGCGCGGCGGCCGCGCGCTGCGGCTGGCGGCTGTGCAGGAAGGCGGGGGTCAGCTGTTCATACAGTTGCATGTTGGCCATTGCCAGCAGCATTTCGCCATGTTCGTCCAGCACGGCCGTGTAGGTGCCGCTGCTGGTATTGCTTAAATGCAAACTGCCGCGCATGTCGATGCCGGCGTCTTCCGCATGCGTCTGCAGGGCGTGGCCGGCCGCGTCGTCGCCCAGCGCCGTCAGCAAGGCCACGGGGATCGACAATCGGGCCAGGTTTTCCGCGATGTTGCGGCCCACGCCGCCAAACACCTCTTCCGAGCTGACAGGGTTCGATGTGCCCATCTGCAAGGTGGCCAGGGTACGCATCTTGCGGTCGAGGTTGGCGGCGCCTATGCACAGCACGGGGCGGCTGTCGGGCAGCACATAGGCGCGTCCCAGCAGCCGGCGTTCACGGATCAGTCCGGCGATATGGCCGGCGACGGCCGAGCGCGATAAGCCCAGCTCGCTCGCCAGGTCCTGCTGCGAGATGAAGGGATTGTTGCGGATCAGCGTGTACAGCTGGTCTTTTTTATTTGTATCGGTCACGGGGTTTCGCAAAAGGTTTAAACATTTGTCCGAAACTGTAAACATTTGTCTGCCTGGTGTCAAGCGCATGCCCAACGTTCGCGAAACGTGGTCGTATGGAGCTTGTATGCAAGCATTTTCCGGGCATTGCAAGGGCGTCGACGCGGCTGGCAGGCGAGTGCTTGTCTCGACTATAATATCGGCCATTTATATTTGAATTGTATAAATAGGCAAGAAAAATGGTATTTGCCATACATATTCCGTTTGATGCATAGTGGCGGCAAATAGAGGTTATCCCGGTAGGGAGCGCCAGCAGGGATGTCTTCATCTGCTGGGATAAGCTCGTTGGCAATACGCAATTCGATATACCGGTAACACCATATACATACCCGATACCTGGGCCGCAGCACCTTGCCTTGTACTGCCGCGCAGGCAGCAACCATCATTAATTAGTCAATCAGAGGATAACCATGTCGAACAACGCCCCTTTCCACGCCGCCGAAATCATCCGTGCCCGCGCCCCTGAAAATTTCAAGCCGCGCGTGGCGATGATCCTCGGCTCCGGCCTGGGCGTACTGGCAGAGCAGATGACGGACGCCGTCAGCATCAGCTTTGACGAATTGCCGGGTTTCCCGATCAGCACCGTGCACGGCCATGCGGGCGAGCTGGTGGTCGGCACCCTGTCGGGCGTCGCCGTCGTCTGCATGAAGGGCCGTGGCCACTTCTACGAAGGCTATGGCATGGGCGTGATGACGAGCGCCATCCGCACCCTGAAGCTGCTGGGCTGCGAAATGCTGTTCGTGACGAATGCGGCCGGTTCCCTGCGCCCTGAAGTGGACGCCGGCAGCCTGGTGGCCATCAGCGACCACATCAACCTGCTGCCAGGCACGCCGATGGTCGGCCCGAACGACGACCGCTTCGGTCCGCGCTTCTTCAGCATGGCCAACGCCTACGATGCGGACTTGCGCAACCTGGTCAAGGAAACGGCTGCGTCGAACGGCATCACCCTGCACGAAGGCGTGTTCGTCGCCTACCCGGGCCCGAACTTCGAGACGGCTGCGGAAATCCGCATGATGGCCCGCCTGGGCGCCGACACGGTCGGCATGTCGGTGGTGCCGGAAGTGGTGTCGGCCCGTCATTGCGACCTGAAAGTGGTGGGCGTGTCCGTCATCACCAACCTGGCGGAAGGCATGTCGCCATTCGCCCTGTCGCACGAGCAAACCCTGAAATACGCGGCCATCGGCGCGAAAGACCTGGTCAAGCTGATCCTGGCTTTCCTCTCCAAAGTCGCTGAAAAACCGCAAGCCTAAGCACTTCTTTTATGCAGTAGCGGCGCGCCAACCAGCGGCGCTGCCGCGCGGCAGGCCGGGAAAAACCGGCCTACACTGTCCGCATCATCCACAAAGCGAGCCTTATCATGTCACGCGCATTTATCCTCCTGCTTGATTCCTTCGGCCTTGGCGCGACGCCAGACGCCGCCAAGTATGGCGACGCAGGTGCCAATACCTTTGGCCATATTGCCAGCACTGTCGCCAAAAGCGGCAAGACCTTGAAACTCCCGAATATGGAACGCCTGGGCCTGGGCGCCGCCGCCCACCTGGCCAGCGGCGAATGGGCCACGGGCTTCGACCAGCGCGACGGTTTTACCGGCGCCTACGGTGCGGCGCGCGAGCGCTCCACCGGCAAGGACACGCAGAGCGGCCACTGGGAAATCGCCGGCGTGCCCGTCGAATTCGACTGGGGCTACTTCCCCCGCACGACGCCATCGTTTCCGGCCGACCTGACCGACAAGCTCAAGGCCATGTCGGGCGTGCCCGGCTTCCTCGGCGACTGCCATGCCTCGGGCACGGACATCATCAACAAGCATGGCGACGAGCACGTCGCCACGGGCAAGCTGATCATCTACACCTCGGGCGACTCGGTGATGCAGATCGCCGCGCACGAAGAATCGTTCGGCCTCGAGCGCCTGTACGCAGTGTGCGAAATGGCCTTCAAGCTGGTCGAGCCGTACAACATCGGCCGCGTCATCGCCCGCCCGTTTACCGGCAGCAATGGCAACTATACGCGCACCTCGAATCGCCATGACTACGCCGTCGCGCCGCCGGCACCGACCCTGCTCGACCACGTGAAAAACGCGGGCGGCGAAGTCGTCGGCCTGGGCAAGATCAGCGACATTTTCGCCACCCAGGGCATCTCGCGCGTCGTCAAGGGCGTCGACAACATGGCCCTGTTCGAGGCGCTGCTGAAAACGGCCGATGAAGTGCAGGACAAGTCGCTCACTTTTGTGAACTTCGTCGATTTCGACCAGGCCTTCGGCCACCGTCGCAATGTCGAGGGCTATGCCGATGCGCTGCGCGAAATGGACGCGCGCCTGCCGGAATTCATGGCCAGGCTGAAGGAGGGCGACCTGGTCGTGATTACCGCCGACCATGGCTGCGACCCGACCTGGCACGGCTCCGACCACACCCGCGAACATATTCCGATGATCTTCTTTGGTCCTGGCGTCGCCCCGCGCGCGCTGGGCATTTCCGAGACCTTCTCCGATATTGGCCAAACCCTCGCCAAGCACCTTGGCGTACCACCACTTGCTAATGGAACCAGCTTGTTATGACACTCATGCACCCCGACTTCAAGCGTAACGAGGCGGTCGGCCTCGACCTGGGCTGGATCAACCAGATCCGCGTCAACCGCGCCGCCACCGATCGCCGCGCCGCCAGCCTGGCGAACCGCCGTACGGTGAAAAAGGAATACCAGGCCGCCTGGCTGGTGAAAGCCATCCAGATGATCGACCTGACCACCCTGGGCGGCGACGATACGCCGGGCCGCGTGGAGCGCCTGTGCATGAAGGCCATGCGCCCGCTGCGCGCCGACCTGATGGATGCACTGGGCCTGACGCAACTGAGCACCGGCGCCGTGTGCGTGTACCACGAGATGATCCAGCCAGCCGTGAAAGTCATCCAGGGCCGCCTGCCCATCGCCGCCGTGTCGACGGGTTTCCCGGCCGGCCTGACGAGCATGGAAACGAAGCTGCGCGAGATCGAACTGTCGGTCGCCGCCGGCGCCTCGGAAATCGACATCGTCATCACGCGCCAGCACGTCCTGAACGGCAACTGGCAAGTGCTGTACGACGAAATGCTGGCCTACCGCAAGGCGTGCGGCGAAGCGCACGTGAAGGCGATTCTCGCCACGGGCGACTTGCTGACGATGGAAAACGTGGCCAAGGCCTCGTGGGTCTGCATGATGGCGGGCGCCGATTTCATCAAGACGTCCACCGGCAAGGAAGGCGTGAACGCCACCATTCCCGTGGCCCTGACGATGGTGCGCACGATCCGCGAATACCACGAGCAGACGGGCTTCCAGGTGGGCTTCAAGCCCGCCGGCGGCGTCAGCTCGGCCAAGAGCGCGCTGCAATACCTGACGCTGATGAAGGAAGAACTGGGCAACGAATGGCTGCAGCCGCACCTGTTCCGCATCGGCGCTTCCAGCCTGCTGACCGACATCGAGCGCCAGCTCGAGCACTACGTCACCGGCAGCTACTCGGCCAATCATCGTCACGCACAACCTTAAAGAACAATCGTCATGCCAACAATTAACGAGATTCTCACTACTATGGACTACGGCCCTGCTCCCGAAAGTCAAAAAGAAGCGCAGGCGTGGCTCGACGGCCATCAGCGCAAGTTCGGCCTGTTCATCGACAATGCGTGGAGCGAGCCGGCCGAGCTGTTCGCCTCGACCAATCCGGCCGACGGCGTGCAGCTGGCCGAGCTGACGCAAGCCACCGACCAGGACGTCGAACGGGCCGTGGACGCGGCGCGCCGCGCACTGCCCGTATGGCAAGGCATGGGCGGCCATGGCCGCGCCAAGGTCATGTACGCGCTGGCCCGCTTGCTGCAAAAGCATTCGCGCCTGTTCGCCGTGCTCGAAACGCTGGACAACGGCAAGACCATCCGCGAAACGCGCGATATCGACCTGCCGCTGGCCGCGCGCCACTTCTACCATCACGCCGGCTGGGCGCAGCTGCAGTCGGAGGAATTCGCCGACTACCGCGCCGTGGGCGTGGTGGGGCAGATCGTGCCGTGGAATTTCCCCCTGCTGATGCTGTCGTGGAAAATCGCCCCGGCCCTGGCGGCCGGTAACACGGTCGTCTTCAAGCCGGCCGAATTCACGTCCTTGACCGCCATGCTGTTCGCCGAACTGTGCGTGCAGGCGGGCGTGCCGGCCGGCGTGGTCAATATCGTCACCGGCGACGGCCGCGTGGGTTCTGCCATCGTCAACCATCCCGGCGTCGACAAGATCGCGTTTACGGGATCGACCGAAGTGGGCCGTCTGATCCGCGAGGCGACGGCCGGCAGCGGCAAGAAGCTGTCGCTGGAACTGGGCGGCAAGTCGCCGTTCATCGTCTTCGAAGACGCGGACCTCGACGGCGCCGTGGAAGGCCTGGTCGATTCGATCTGGTTCAACCAGGGGCAGGTATGCTGCGCCGGTTCGCGCCTGCTGGTGCAGGAATCGATCCAGGAGCGCTTCCTGAACAAGGTGCGCGCACGCATGGAAAACCTGCGTCTCGGCTCGCCACTGGACAAATCGATGGACGTGGGCGCGCTGGTCGACCCCGTGCAGCGCCAGCGCATCGCCGCGCTGGTCGATTCGGCCCGCGCCGAAGGCTGCGACGTCTGGCAGCCGGCGTGCGAATTGCCGGCGGACGGCTCGTGGTTCCCGCCCACCCTGATCACGGGCGCGTCGACCTCGGCCGCCGTGGCGCAGGCTGAAATCTTCGGCCCCGTGCTGGTGGCCATGAGCTTCCGCACGCCGCCCGAAGCGGTGCAACTGGCGAACAACACGGTGTACGGCCTGGCCGCCAGCGTGTGGACCGAGTCGATCAGCCTGGCGCTGGACATCGCTCCCGCCATCAAGGCCGGCGTGGTGTGGATCAACAGCGCCAACCAGTTCGACGCGGCATGCGGCTTCGGCGGCTACCGCGAATCGGGCTTTGGCCGCGAAGGCGGCCGCGAAGGCATGCTGGAGTACATGACGGCCCTGGCCGAAGATGCGCGTCCGGCCTTGCCGGTGGCCGAAGCGAAGGCCAAAGGGAATGCGAAACCGGCAGCAGCCGACCCGTTCGCCATCGACCGCACGGCCAAGATGTACATCGGCGGCAAACAGGCGCGTCCTGACAGCGCCTACAGCGCGCCAGTGTTCGGCGCGAACGGCGCCCTGCTGGCTGAAGTGGGCGTGGGCAGCCGCAAGGACATCCGCAACGCCGTCGAAGCGGCCCATAAAGCGTCCGGCTGGACCGGCGCCACGGCGCACAACCGTGCGCAAGTGCTGTACTACATCGCCGAGAACCTGGCGGCGCGCGCCGATGAATTTGCCGCCCGCATTGTCGCCATGACGGGCAGTAAAAACCCGGAGAAGGAAGTACAGGCTTCTATCGAACGCCTGTTCTACTACGCGGCCTGGGCCGACAAGTACGACGGCCTGGCGCACCAGCCGCCGACGAAGGGCATCACCGTGGCGCTCAACGAAGCGGTCGGCGTGATCGGCATCGTCTGCCCGAACGAAGCGCCTTTGCTGGGCTTCATTTCGCTGGTGGCGCCGGCCATCGCGCTGGGCAACCGCGTGGTGGTGGTGCCGTCCGAAGCGCATCCACTGTCCGCGCTGGACCTGTACCAGGTCTTCGATACGTCCGACCTGCCGGGCGGCGTCGTCAACATCATCAGCGGCAACGCCGATGAACTGGCGCGCACGCTGGCCACGCACGCCGACATCGACGCCGTCTGGCGTCATGACGGATCCGCCGAAGGCTGCGCGGAAGTCGAGCGCCTGTCGGCTGCCACCCTGAAACGCACCTGGGTCGGCGGCGCCAAAGGCCGCGACTGGTACAGCGCCGCGCAAAGCGGCGGCCGCGCCGTGCTGGCGCATGCGTCGCAAGTGAAAAACGTGTGGATACCTTACGGCGTCTAATGTAAATAACCGCACCGCCGGGGCCGCAACTCCATCGCAAAGGCGATCGGGGTGCGGCCCCTAAGTCATTCATTTATTGGAGTTATCCCATGTTTTTAACCCAAGAAATCATTCGCAAGAAGCGCGACAAGGGTGTTCTGAGTGCAGAGGAGATCCAGTTTTTCGTGCGCGGCATCACTGACGGCAGCGTCAGCGAAGGCCAGATCGCGGCGCTGGGCATGGCCGTCTATTTCAACGACATGAACATGGACGAACGCGTGGCGTTCACCCTGGCCATGCGCGATTCCGGCCACGTGCTGGACTGGCGTTCGCTGAACCTGCCTGGCCCCATCGTCGACAAGCATTCGACGGGCGGCGTGGGCGACGTGGTTTCCCTGCTGCTGGGACCCATGGTCGCCGCTTGCGGCGGCTACGTGCCGATGATCTCGGGCCGCGGCCTGGGGCACACGGGCGGCACGCTGGACAAGTTCGACGCCATCCCGGGCTATTGCACGGTGCCGGACAATGAACTGTTCCGCAAGGTGGTGCAGGAGATCGGCGTGGCCATCATCGGCCAGACGGCACAGCTGGCGCCGGCCGACAAGCGTTTCTACAGCATCCGCGACGTCACCGCCACGGTGGAATCGGTGGCCATGATCACCGGCTCCATCCTGTCGAAGAAGCTGTCGGCTGGCCTGGACGCGCTGGTGATGGACGTCAAAGTGGGCACGGGCGCCTTCATGCCGACCTACGACAAGTCGGTGGAGCTGGCCGAGAGCATCGTCGCCGTCGGCAATGGCGCGGGCATGCAGACGTCGGCCATCCTGACGGACATGAACGAGTCGCTGGCGCCATATGCCGGCAATGCGCTCGAAGTGCGCGGCGCCATGGATTACCTGACGGGCCGTTCGCGTCCCGCGCGCCTGCATGAAGTGACCTTGGCGCTGTGCGCCGAAATGCTGGTGCTGGGCGGCCTGGCCGCCACCGAAGAAGAGGCGCGCGTCAAGCTGATGGCGGCGCTCGATTCGGGCGAGGCGGCCGAGCGCTTCTCGCGCATGGTGTCGGCCCTGGGCGGCCCGGCCGACCTGGTCGAGAACCCGGACAAGCACCTGGAAAAAGCGCCGTTCATCGTGCCGGCGCCGGCGCTGTCCGCCGGCTTTGCCAATGTGCGCGATTGCCGCGCTATCGGCCTGGCCGTGGTGGCCCTCGGTGGCGGCCGCCGCCGTCCGAGCGACAGCATCGATTTTGCCGTCGGCCTGACGGACCTCGTCGGCCTGGGCGAGCAAGTGTCCGTAGGCCAGCCGCTGGCCATGGTGCACGCGCGCACGGAAGCGGCGGCGCGGCAAGCCGTCAGGGAAATCCAGGAAGCGTATGCCATCAGCGCGGTCGTGCTGGCGGCCAATCCCGTGATTTACCGTACCATTCGACCGTAACTATTTTTAGCCCAAAAGCAGAGGCCGGGGTCGTACCCTGCGGGTACGACCCCGGCCATTGCGGGTTTTACAGGTAAATAATCAAATGAACAACCAAGAACTGATCGCCGAAGCCAACGCCGGCCGTGAACTGGCTTACGCGCCCTACTCGCGTTTCAAGGTGGGCGCGGCCCTGCTGTGCAAGGATGGCCGCGTCTTCCGTGGCTGTAACGTGGAAAACGCCGCCTATGGCCTGTGCAACTGCGCCGAGCGCACGGCTTTTTTCAGCGCCGTCGCGCATGGCTGCAAACCAGGCGATTTCGCCAAACTGGCCGTCACGGGCGACACGGCCGAACCGATTTCTCCGTGCGGCGCCTGCCGCCAGGTGATCTTCGAAATGGGCGGCGCCGACCTGCCAGTAATCCTGACGAACCTGAAAAACGATGTCATGGAAGTGACGGCGGGCTGGCTGCTGCCGCACGGTTTCGGCAATTCCGACCTGGACATGAAGTAAATTAGGCAATGGCATCCGCTTGAACAAGACGATCGATATCCAGGCCGCCGTGGCCATCGCCGCGGCCGAAGCCCTGGCAGCCAAGACGCAGGGCACCTTCGGCGTGGGCGGCGTGCTGCTCGATGGCGCCGGCAATGTGCTGCAATCGATGCACAACAACGTCGTGCGCCAGGGCCTCGTGTTCGATCCTACCGCGCATGGCGAGCGCCAGCTGGTGGACTGGTATTTCGCCGAACGGGCCAAGGGCACGCCCCTGCCGCCGCCCGGCGAACTGACCATCGTCACCTCGCTCGATCCGTGCTGCATGTGCACGGGGGCGATCCTGGCCGCCGGTTTCAACGTGGTGGTCGCCGCGCCCGATGTCAAGGCCGGCATCAATTACGATGGCGCCGCCAGTTTCACGGCCTTGCCGGCGCCGCTGCAGGCGCAGGCTGGCCGCAGCTTCTGCTATCCGGCCGTGCGCGGCGCCACCGACTATGCGCGTGCCCCGTCCGGCGCCGCACCCAGATCTTTTTTCATCGGCAAGAGCATCCACGAGGCGACGCAGGCCCTGTGCTCGCTGGTGTTCGAGTCGACGTCGGCGCAGGTGATGCAGCTGCTGAACGCCGGCGATGACGGGCAACGGCGCGATCCGGCCACCTTGCCCGCCGAGCATCCGGTGGTGCGCGCCTTGCGCCGCCGCTATCCCGATGCGCTGACTTACCGCTGCACGCCGCATGCGCCCGACGCCGGCCTGGCGCCGTTCCTGCAGGCGGCGATGGAACAGGATGCGCGCGATGGCGGCCAGGGCGACGCGGCCGCCTTGCTCGACTCCTTCGGCAACCTGCTGCTGTGCATGCCGGGCCAGCTGGCACGCTCCCTCATTCGCACGCCATTCATGGAGTGCACGCGCCAGTATGCGCAACTGCGCTATGAATTGATGGCGGGTGCCGAACCGGCGCTGCAGGAAGAAATCAAGAGTTATCTGGGCCATCCCAAGCATGGCACCTTCGTGCTGGCCATCGGCCCGGACGACAGCGCCGCCAGTTTCATGACCCTGGGCGCCTACGGTTCCACCATGGAAGGGGCGCTACCCGAGAGTAATCCGGCGCAATTCCAGTACGTGCGCCCGGCCATGGATGAAGACGCGCTGCTGGCGCTGTGCGGCGTCATGCCGCCCCTGTACCGCAGCCTGATCCGGATCCGGCCGCGCCAGGTGGCGGACCCGGCCCTGGTCACGGCGCTAGGCTAGGCGCCGGTTCGGCTGCTCAAGCGTCATCGTCGGGCAGGTTTTTCAGCAGGAAGTCGCGCACGTTTTCACCGGCGATGCGGCGGATCTGGGCCTCGGACAGGCCAGCATCCAGCAGCGCCTGCGTCAATCGCGGCAGGCCGGCCGCGTCGATGGCGGTGGTGACGGCGCCATCGAAGTCGGAACCGTAGGCCACGTGTTCGGCGCCGATCAGCTTGACCGTGTACTTGATGGCGCGCGCGATGGCCGCCACGTCCTTGCCGCAGACGGCCGTATTCCAGAAACCGATCCCCACCAGCCCACCCTGGGCGGCGATGCGTTTCAACTGGCCGTCGCTGAGATTGCGCCCATTGGCGCAGGTGCCGCGCACGCCCGTGTGCGAGACCATCACGGGGCGTTGCGCCAGGCCCAGGACATCGTCGATGGTGGCCGGCGAGGCGTGCGCCAGGTCGACGATCATCCTGCGCTGCTCCATGGCGCGCAGCCATTGTCTGCCCAGCGGCGTCAGGCCGCCTTTTTTCAGGCCATGCTGGGAACCCGATAATTCCGTGTCGAAGAAGTGCGTGGGCGCCGCCATGCGGTAGCCCGCCTTGTACAGGGTATCGAGGTTGTCCAGCTTGCCTTCGAGCGCATGCGCGCCTTCCAGCGTCAGCCAGCCGGCCAGCAGGGCAGGATCTTTTTCGCGCGCCGCGATGAAGCTGCGCAGCTGGGCGCGGCTGCCGATGACGCTGACCTTGCCATCGCTCTTGCCGGCCAGCCGGCGCAGCTCGTCGGCCTGGTAGGTGGCGCGCGCCAGCAGGCTGTTCCAGGTGGCTGGCGGCAAGCCCTGCGCCACCACCAGCGCCGTGATGTTGTCCGTGTCGCTGCCGTTGCGCTCGATATTCATCTTGCGCGGCGTCTTGGTGACGACGGAAAACGCCTGCAGCGCGACATTGCCTTGTTGCAGGCGGGGGAAGTCCACATGGCCATGCTTGCCTGAGCGGTTCAGGTCGCGCTGCCACAGCAGGCTGTCCGCATGCAGGTCGGCGATCCACAGGCGCTGGTGCAGGGCCAGGGTGGCGCGCGACGGCGCCTTGGCGGAATAGGGGTAGACCTGGTTCATTTGCCGGTCGACCAGCCCGGGGGCGGACAGGAAGCCGCCGACCAGAAGGCTGGCGGCGGCGATGGTACTGATGATCATTGTTCTCCGTTTCACCATGGGTCGTAGGTGCCCAGGCTCCAGATGTGGCCTTCCGGGTCGCGGCAGGTAAAGCCCCGTCCGCCGTAATCTTCATCCTTGATGTCGAGCACGATGTCGGCGCCGGCCTCGCGCGCGCTGCGGTAGACGGCGTCGGCGTCGCTGACGACCAGGTAGCAGCTTTGCGTATTGGCGCCGCCGACTTCGCCGGGCAGCTTCATCAGGCGGCCGTAGTCGCTGGCGATGGCGGGCGCCACCATGACCATGCCATGGCCAAAGCTCAGTTGCGCATGGGCGACGCCACCGTTACCGTCCGGCACGATCAATTGTTTTTCAAAACCGAGCGCCGTGCACAGCCATTCGATGGCGGCCGGGGCATCGTTGTAGCGCAGACAGGGAATGGTGGTGCAGGCTGTGGCTTTTGCTGTCGTGGTCATCGGAAAACTCCTATGGCAGATGGGGAGTAGTTTGGATCGTCCCGCGCACGCGGCGTTCGGTATCCCGGCCATCCATCGGGATGGTCATTGATACCCGTCAGTGCGGCGCCCATATAGTGCCACAAATGCCATGCGGCACCTCTGCCGCCACGAACTTTTATTGTGGCGACTGCTGCGAACCGGCCGCCTTCGTCTCCGCGCCCGTGTCGTCGCTGTTGCTTGCCCATCTCAGCAGCATGACGAGGGCAAACAACATGATGGCCAGCGGCAAGATGGTGATCAGGAACGCCAGGCCCAGGCAGCACGCCAGCAGCATGGGCCAGGGCATGGCGCGCAGGGCGGCCATGCCCTGGCGCGCATAGGCGCACAGTTCGTTCCAGAACGCGCTGAAGGAAGTGCTGCCCGGTGCCGAATTGATGTCTTTCATGCTGTTCTCCTGTCGTCGTGGTTGCCGCTGCCGTATGCATGCTGGCGATGAAACCACTATAGGCAAAACGCCGCTGGCGGTCATCGCGCATGCGATGAATGGCAGGAATGGCGGCGCGAACGGCGACAGGCCGGGACAGACGGCTATTCGAATACCTTCAGTTTCAGCTGGAAGCTGAGCGCGCCGTACAAGCGGTCCTTGTAGGAAGGCACGATGGCGATATTCACGCCCACGCGCTGGTATTCATAGCTGATGGTGGGGACCAGGGCGGGGAACCAGCCGCCATCGCGCATCTTCGGATAGCCGCTGAAGCCGCCGATGACGGCGCCGACACGAAACGGGCCCATCTTGATGGGCTGGTAGTACACGCCCAGGTAGTTCGAGTAGGCGCGGTCGCTATTGTAGAAGCGTCCGGCCGTGGCCGAGGCCACGGTGGAAAAGCGGTATTCGGCGCCCAGACCGGGGTTGCTGTCGTTCAGATTCTTGTCGCGCTGAAAATGGTATGAATAAAAGCCCGCATTGAGCCACGTCTCGCTCAGCGGCTGGTTCTCGATCATGCCAAATGTCTGCGCCTGCGCCCCTGAGGCCAGTGCCAGCAGCGCCGCGCAGGCCGTCTTGCCCAGCAATGAGGCGCCGCGCGCCGATAACCAATGTGTCATGCCTGTTCCTTATCCCGTGAAATATCGCAAAAGCTCCAGCGCGACATGCTATCACTGGAAGTTTGTTTCTTGGAAATTTCATCACGGGAGGGGCTGCGCGGCAGGCAGGGCGATGGCCGCCAGCACCATCTGCACGATCAGTTGCTCGGCGTCATCGTAGTCCTTGCGGCTGAGCTGCTTGCGCTCGAGCACCAGCGTCATCTGCGCCGAAAAATCCGCATAGGACTGGGTCATGGCCCAGATCGTGAACATCAGGTGCGTGGCATTCACGGGCGCGATCCTGCCGGCCGCGATCCATTCCTCGAAGATGCCGATATCCTTGCGCAGCAGGGGCACGACGCGTTCGCGTATCTGCGCGCCGTACAGGGGCGCGCCATTGATCACTTCGAGCGCATATACGCGCGACGCCCACGGCTGTTCGCGCGAAAAACGCAGCTTGGCGCCGATGTAGGCGCGCAGCATGTCCTGCGGCGCCGCCTGGTCGCCGGCGCTGGCCAGGCTGTCCATGCGCGCCAGCCAGTCGTCGAGCACGTCGTCGAGCACGCGCTGGTACAGCTGCTGCTTGGAGGGGAAGTAATACATGAGGTTTTGCTTCGACATGCCGGCCCGCTCGGCGATGGCGGCGATCGATGCGCCTTCGTAGCCGCTCTCGGCGAACACGCGCACGGCCTGTTCCAGGATGTCCGCCTCCAGGCGGTCGCGGTTTTGCAGGCGCCGGCCACCGGCATTCTTCACGGGGAGGGCAGGGGATTTATCGCTGGCCATGGGAACTCTCTAGCGGGGGCGGATCGATTGCAGGAATGCCAGCAGCACGGGCGTGTCCGTGTAGGCCACGTTGAAACGGAACCACACGGTCTCGGGCGCGCGCAGCATGAAAAATTCATTGGGCGACAGCAGGATGCCCGCCTTCAGGGCCTGGTCGGCGACGACCTTGCCATTCCATTCCGGCGTCTGGATGTCGGGCCAGCCGGCGCTGACGAACATGCCGCCACGCGGGCGCGCCACGGGCGCCATGCCGGCCTGCGCCAGGCAATCGATGCTGCGCTCGCGGGCCGCATCGAGTTGCGCCACCAGCCGTTCCACCATGCGCTTGTAGGGCCGCGCGGAAACGGCGTGGTAGACGGCGCGCTCGTTGATTTCCGACGTCGTCAGGCCGGTCAGCATTTTGACGCGCACCAGTTCGGCGACCAGCGACGGCGAGGCGCAGATGGAGCCGACGCGCAGCACGGGCGACAGGGTCTTGGAAAAACTGCCCACGCGGATCACGCGGCGCAAGCCGTCCATGGCCGCCAGCGACGCTTCGCCGCGCGCCGCCAGTTCGCGGTAGATATCATCCTCCACCAGCCAGAAATCGAATTGCTCGGCCAGCGCCAGCAGGCGGTGCGCCTGCGCCTGGCTCAGCGAGGTACCCAGCGGATTTTGCAGCACCGTATTGACGAACATCAGCTTGGGCTGCGTGCGGGCCGCTTCCGCAGCCAGCGCATCGAGGTCCAGGCCCGCCTCGCCGCGCGCAATGCCCACGGGGATGCAGCCGTGGTGGCGGATCAGCGACTGCAGATTGCTGTAGCCGGGATCTTCCACCAGCACCGTGTCGCCCGGCTTGGTCAGGCTGCGCAGGATCAAGTCGAAGGCGTGGGTGGCGCCATGCGTGAGCAAGACCTGGTCCGCCTCCACCTGGAACAGGTCTTCGGACAAGGTGGCGGCCAGGTGCTGGCGCAGCGAGGGAAAACCGAGCGGATGGCCATAGCCGCGCAGCCGGCTGGCGGGAATGCGCATGGCCTGGCGCACGGCATCGAGCACGGTCGCCTCGCCATACATCTCGGGCGGCAGCCAGCCGGCGCCCACGGGCAGCGCTTCCGACACGCCCGAATACAGGTCCGGCGTGAGGGCGTCGATGGCGGTGGGGCTCGCAAGGGTGCTGGCAATGAGGGCCCCCTGCGGCGAGGCGGCGATGTCGTGGCGCGCGACGAAATAGCCGGAACCGCGCCGTGACGACAGCAGGCCCAGGTTGACCAGGCGGTCATACGATTCGACGACGGTGAAGGTGGACACGCCATTGCACTTGGCGAACTGGCGCACGGACGGCATTTTGGTGCCGATGCGCAGGGCGCGGCTGCCCACCATGACGCTGATGGCGATGACGATCTGCTCGACCAGGCCGCCCTTCTTGTGGCGGCCGATCTCCAGCACGGGCCAGCCGCTGGCGTTACCCTCGCCCTCGTCCTGCTTCACGTTGTGCGTCACCGGTGGCTCCTTTGCTGCCTTGCACAAAACTGTAGTGGTTTTCCGACCTGTACGGTTGGGATACTTTGCCGTTTGTGTATCTGTGCCAGATGGGATGGCCTGTCTATTATTACATCAGCTTTTTGCCAACTGGTAAATTATTTTGCGCTTCGTCAAAAACGATCTTGGCGCCGCGGCAGCCCATTCCAAGGAGAAGGTCATGAACGAAACAAGGCCGGAATCGATGTCGGCATTCTGGATGCCGTTTACCAACAACCGCGACTTCAAGTCCCATCCGCGCCTGCTCGTCTCGGCCGAAGGCATGCATTACAAGGATGTCGACGGCAACAGCATCCTCGATGGCACGGCCGGCCTGTGGTGCGTGCCCTGCGGCCATGCGCAGCCGAAAATCGTCGGCGCCATCCGCGAAATGGTGGGCCAGCTCGACTTCGCCCCCACTTTCCAGATGGGCCATCCGGCCGCCTTCGACCTGGCCGAAAAACTGATGGACTACACGGGCCACAAGTTCGGCCACGTCTTCTACACGAACTCCGGTTCCGAAGCCGTGGACACGGCCCTGAAGATCGCGCTGGCCTACCACCGGGCGCGCGGCGAGGGCGCACGCACGCGCCTGATCGGCCGCGAGCGCGGCTATCACGGCGTCGGCTTTGGCGGCATCTCCGTGGGCGGCATCGGCGGCAACCGCAAGACCTTCGGTCCCTTGCTGCCGGGCGTGGACCACCTGCCGCACACGCATAACCTGGAGCAGAACGCCTACACGCGCGGCGAACCCGAATACGGCACGTACCTGGCCGATGAACTCGAACGCATCGTCGCACTGCACGACGCCTCGACGATTGCCGCCGTCATCGTCGAACCGGTGGCCGGTTCCACGGGTGTGCTGATCCCGCCGAAAGGCTATCTGAAGCGCTTGCGCGAGCTGTGCACCAAGCACGGCATCCTGCTCATCTTCGATGAAGTCATCACGGGTTTTGGCCGCATGACGACGCCGTTCGCCGCCGATTATTTCGACGTCGAGCCTGACCTGATGACGACGGCCAAGGGCCTGACCAACGGCATGGTGCCGATGGGCGCCGTCTTCAGCAAAAAATACATCCACGACGCCTTCATGGATGCGCCGGCCGGCATCGAACTGTTCCACGGCTACACGTACTCGGGCCACCCGCTGGCCTGCGCCGCCTCGCTGGCCACCTTGCAGGTATTCGAGGAGCAGGACATCCTCGGCCATGCGAAAAGCATGCAGGCCTACTGGGGCGATGCCGTGCATTCGCTCAAGGGCTTGCCGCACGTGATCGACTTGCGCAGCATCGGCCTGATCGCCGGCATCGAGCTCGATCCCATCGCGGGCAAACCGGGCACGCGCGCCTTCAACGCCTTCAAGCAGGCGTTCGCCGACGGCGTGCTGATACGCACCACCGGCGACATCATCGCCCTGTCGCCGCCGCTGGTGCTGGAAAAACAGCACGTCGACGAGCTGTTCGGCAAGCTGGCGACGGTGCTGAAAAATCTCGACTAAGGAACATTCATGACCGATCTCGACACCATCACCCACTACATCAACGGCGCCAAAGTCGACACCGCCAGCGGCCGCTATGGCGACGTCTACAACCCCGCGCTGGGCCTGCCCGTGGCCAGGGTGGCGCTGGGCACCAGCGACGATGTCGACGCTGCCGTGCAGGCTGCGGCCGCCGCCTTCCCCTCGTGGTCGGCCACGCCGCCGCTGACGCGCGCCCGCGTCCTGTTCCGCTATCTGCAGCTGTGCCAGCAGCACACGGACGAATTTGCCGCCATGCTCACGCGCGAGCATGGCAAGACCTTTGCCGATGCGCAGGGCGAGGTGGCGCGCGGCATCGAGATGGTGGAGTTTGCCGTCGGCATACCGCAGCTGCTGAAAGGCGAATTCACGGACCAGATTTCGCGCGGCATCGACGCCTGGTCCATGCGCCAGGCGCTGGGCGTGGTGGCCGGCATCACGCCATTCAACTTTCCCGTGATGGTGCCGATGTGGATGTTCCCCGTCGCCATCGCCTGCGGCAATACCTTTGTCCTGAAACCGTCCGAGCGCGACCCGTCCGCGTCCCTGCTGCATGCGCAACTGCTCAAGCAGGCAGGCTTGCCCGACGGCGTCTTCAACGTGGTGCAGGGCGACAAGGTCACGGTCGACGCCTTGCTCGACCATCCCGTGGTGCAGGCGATCAGCTTTGTGGGCTCGACGCCGATCGCCGAATATATCTATGCGCGCGGCAGCGCCAGCGGCAAGCGCGTGCAGGCGCTGGGCGGCGCGAAGAACCACATGGTGGTGATGCCCGACGCGGACATGGACATGACGGTCGACGCCCTGATCGGCGCCGCCTACGGTTCGGCGGGCGAGCGCTGCATGGCCATCTCCGTCGTCGTGGCCGTGGGCGACGCGGGCGACAAGTTGATCGATGCACTGGCAACGCGCACGGCCGCACTGAAAGTGCGCGACGGCATGGCAGAGGGAGCCGAAATGGGGCCCGTGGTATCGCTGGCCGCCAAGCAGCGCATCGAAAAGCTGATCGCCTCCGGCGTGGAGCAGGGCGCGACCCTCGTCGTCGATGGCCGCAATCATGTGGTGCCGGGCCGCGAGAACGGCTTCTTCGTCGGCGGCACGCTGTTCGACCATGTAACGCGCGACATGAGCATCTACAAGGAAGAAATTTTCGGCCCCGTGCTGTGCGTGCTCCGGTGTCCTGACGTGGTGCATGCGGTGGAGCTGATCAACGCCAACGAGTACGGCAACGGCGTGGCCATCTACACGCGCGACGGCGGCGTGGCGCGCGAATTCGTGCGCCAGATCCAGGTCGGCATGGTGGGCGTCAACGTACCGCTGCCCGTGCCGATGGCCTTCAACAGCTTCGGCGGCTGGAAGCGCAGCATGTTCGGCGACCATCACGCCTATGGCCCCGAAGGCGTGCGTTTCTATACGCGCCACAAGGCCGTGATGCAGCGCTGGCCCAACACGGCCAGCGCTGGTGTGGAATTTGCTTTTCCCCAGATGAAGTGACGGTTTCACACTACAAATCCACCGCAGGATAAGAGAAGGAAAACGCGATGATCGAGTCCCTGAACTATTTGCCGCATCCCAGCCTGCCCAACGAGGAACTGGCGGGCCACTTCACGGACCTGGCGCCGCCGTTGACGGCGCGCCAGGCAGCCATCGAAAGCGCGCGCTGCCTGTATTGCTACGACGCGCCGTGCAGCCGCATCTGTCCGTCGGAAATCGACGTGGCCAGCTTCATCCGCAATATCCACGACAGGAACATCAACGGCGCCGCCGCCGGTATCCTCAAGCAGAATATCCTGGGCGGCAGCTGCGCCAGGGTCTGTCCGACGGAAATCCTGTGCGAGGACGTCTGCGTGCGCAACCACGACGCGGAAGGCCAGCCCGTCAAAATCGGCCTGCTGCAGCGCTACGCCGTCGATCACATGCATTTTGCGCAGCACCCGTTCAGGCGGGCGCCTGCCACGGGCAAGACCATCGCCGTCGTCGGCGCGGGTCCGGCCGGCCTGTCGTGCGCGCACCGCCTGGCCATGCTGGGCCACGACGTGGTGATCTTTGAAAAGGACAGCAAGGCCGGTGGCCTGAATGAATACGGCATCGCCAAGTACAAGCTGACGGACGATTTCGCGCAGAAGGAAGTCGACTTCCTGTTGGGCATAGGCGGCATCGCCATCCGATGTCGCCAGGCGCTGGGCGAGCACGTGCACCTGCGCGAGCTGCATGCGCAGTATGACGCCGTCTTCCTCGGCCTGGGCCTGGGTGCCAGCCGCAAGCTGGGCCTGACGGGCGAGGATGCCCCCGGCCTGCTGGCCGCCGTCGACTACATCGCCGCGCTGCGCCAGGCGGACGACCTGGCCGCGCTGCCCGTGCCGAAGCGGGCCATCGTGATTGGCGCCGGCAATACGGCCATCGACATGGCCGTGCAAATCCAGCGCCTGGGCGCCGAGGAAGTGACCCTCGTGTACCGGCGCGGCTTCGACGCCATGACGGCCACCCACCACGAACAGGAGATCGCCAAGGCCAACCAGGTGCGCATGCTGACGTGGGCCCAGCCGCAGCAGGTGCTGCTCGATGCTCATGGCCATGTGGCCGGCATGCGCTTCGAGAAAACGCGCATGCAGGGCGCGCGTTTGACGGGCACGGGCGAAACGTTCGACGTGGCGGCCGACGCCATCTTCAAGGCCATCGGCCAGAGTTTCGATACCGAAGTGCTGCAGGACCCCATGGCAGCGCTGTTGCAGCGCGAGGGCGACAAGATCGCCGTCGACGCGGGTTTTCGCACGGTGCTGCCGGGAATTTACGCGGGCGGCGACTGCGTGGCGCCGGGACAGGACTTGACGGTGCAGGCCGTCCAGCATGGCAAGCTGGCCGCACTGGCCATCCATCACGATCTTCTTTCCAAAGTGGAGGCTGCATAATGGCTGATCTCAGCATCGAATTTTGCGGCATCAAGTCGCCGAACCCCTTCTGGCTGGCGTCCGCGCCGCCCACCGACAAGGCCTACAACGTCGTGCGCGCCTTCGAGGCCGGGTGGGGCGGCGTCGTGTGGAAGACGCTGGGTGAAGATCCGGCCGCCGTCAACGTCTCGTCGCGCTACTCGGCCCTGTACGGCAAGAACCGCGAAGTGGTCGGTTTCAACAACATCGAGCTGATCACCGACCGCTCGCTGGAGATCAACCTGCGCGAAATCACGCAGGTGAAAAAGGACTGGCCGGACCGCGCCATCGTCGTCTCGCTGATGCTGCCGTGCGAGGAGCACTACTGGGCCGACATTCTGCCCAAGGTCGAGGCCACGGGCGCGGACGGCATCGAACTCAATTTCGGCTGCCCGCACGGCATGCCGGAGCGGGGCATGGGCGCGGCCGTGGGCCAGGTGCCCGAATACGTGCAGATGGTGACCGCCTGGTGCAAGAAGCACAGCCGCCTGCCCGTCATCGTCAAGCTCACGCCGAACATCACGGACGTGCGCATGCCGGCGCGCGCGGCCAAGGCGGGCGGTGCCGATGCCGTCTCGCTGATCAATACCATCAATTCCATCACCTCGCTGGACCTGGACCGCATGGTGGCCTTGCCCATCGTCGGCGGCGCCAGCACGCACGGCGGCTATTGCGGCGCGGCCGTCAAACCCATCGCCTTGAACATGGTGGCGGAAATCGCCCGCGATCCGCAGACGCGCGGCTTGCCCATTTCCGGCATCGGCGGCATCGGCAACTGGCGCGACGCGGCCGAATTCATCGCCCTGGGCGCCGGCTGCGTGCAGGTCTGCACGGCCGCCATGCTGCATGGCTTCCGCATCGTCGAAGAGATGAAGGATGGCCTGTCGCGCTGGATGGATGAAAAGGGCTATGAACGCATCAGCGACTTTGCCGGCAAGGCCGTGGCCAACACGACGGACTGGAAATACCTGGACATGAATTACCAGGTCATCGCGCAGATCAACCAGGACGACTGCATCAAGTGCGGCAAGTGCTATGTCGCCTGCGAAGACACGTCGCACCAGGCCATCGCTCAGCTGATCGACGCCGCCGGCACGCGCAGCTATGAAGTCATCAAGGATGAATGCGTGGGCTGCAACCTGTGCGAAATCACCTGTCCGGTGCAGGGCTGCATCACGATGGTGCCGCAGACCACGGGCAAGCCGTACATGAACTGGACGCAGGATCCCAGGAATCCACGGGCATTGGTGACGGCCTGACATAAGCTACCGCGCGTCGCGCCTTGCGGCCTGTGATGCTCACCGTGCTCTGGCACGGTTGCGCTTCCCGGCCACAATTCGCTGCCGCTCGCTACGCTTCTGTTCGTCGTTGCGGGGCTGACGTCTGGCCAGGGAAACCCAAGGCACAGTTTTTGCGTACATTTATTTTGTAAACAGTTGCCCATCTTTGCAGTAAGCTAGGCTGCAGCCGTTTCCACATTGCCGTATCCCTGGCGCCATCGCGCGCCAGCGGTCTAACCGATGGAGCAACCCTGTGAACCACGACTACTCAGGCAACACGCAACTCTGGAATGAAGACCTGGCGCCCACCACGGCGGCGCAGCGCACCTGGCGCTGGTATCACTTCGCCGCGCTGTGGGTCGGCATGGTGATGTGCATTCCCGCCTATACCCTGTCGGCCAGCCTGATCGACAGCGGCATGTCCGGCTACCAGGCCGTGCTCACGGTATTTCTCGCCAATGCCATCGTGCTCCTGCCGATGCTGCTGATCGGCCATGCTGGCACCAAGTACGGCATCCCGTATGCGGTGCTGGCGCGCGCCTCGTTCGGCACCATGGGCGCGCGGCTGCCGGCGCTGATGCGCGCCATCGTCGCCTGCGGCTGGTACGGCATCCAGACCTGGTTCGGCGGCCAGATGATCTATACCCTGATGGGCGTGCTGGTGGGGCATGAATTGGGCGGCGAGAAGATCGCGGGCCTGGGCATCAACGGCAGCCAGCTGCTGTGTTTCCTGGCTTTCTGGGCCATCCAGTTCTATTACATCCTGCATGGCATGGAGTCGATCCGCAAGCTCGAAACCTACACGGCGCCGCTGAAAATCCTCATCTGCTTCGTGCTGCTGTACTGGGTGCACAGCAAGGCAGGCGGCGTGGCCAGCCTGCTGGACCAGCCGTCGCAATTCATCCCCGGCGGTAAAAAGGCGGGCCAGTTCTGGAGCGTCTTCTGGCCATCGCTGACCGCCATGGTGGGCTTCTGGGCCACCCTGGCGCTGAACATTCCCGACTTCACGCGCTTCGCCAAGACGCAGCGCGACCAGGTGATCGGCCAGTCGATCGGCCTGCCAGTGCCCATGGGCTTGCTCGCCATGCTGGCCGTGATCGTCACGGCCGGTTCCGTCGTCATGTACGGCAAGGCCATCTGGGACCCCGTCGACCTGGCCAGCCGCATGACGGGTGCCGCCGTGCTGATCGCCCTGATCATCCTCTTGATCGACACGGTCAGCGTCAACCTGGCGGCCAACCTGGTGGGACCGGCGTACGACTTTTCCTCGCTGGCGCCGAAGCAGATTTCGTACAAGATGGGCGGCTACATCACGGCCTTCATCGCCATCGTCATGATGCCGTGGAAGGTGCTCGAATCGACGCAGGGCTACATCTTCACGTGGCTGATCGGCTACTCGGCCCTGCTGGGGCCCATCGCCGGCATCCTCATCGTCGACTATTATTTTGTGCGCAAGACGCAGCTCGACGTCAGGCAGCTGTACCGCGACGATGGCGTGTACTCGTATGGCAAGGGCTGGAACATGGCGGCCCTGATCGCCTTCGTCATCGCCGTGCTGCCGAATATCCCCGGTTTTCTGAACGCGGCCTTTCCCACGGCGTTTCCCGACGTGGCCGAAGGCTTCAAGACCGTCTATACCTACGCCTGGTTCGTGGGCGTGGCCATCGCCGCGGTTGTCTACGGCGTCATGATGAAGGGCAAGACGGCGGCGCATTTGCAACAGGCGCCGCTCGCCTGACCCGCTAAACGAGGAGACAGCAATATGACTATGCTCATACGCGGCGGTACCGTCGTCAATGCCGACCGCGCGTTCCGCGCCGATGTCCTCATCGAGGGCGATACCATCGCCGCCGTCGGCGAGAATCTGCCTGTGCCGGCCGGCGCCACCGTGATCGACGCGGGCGGCCAGTACGTGATGCCGGGCGGGATAGACACGCACACGCACATGAACCTGCCCTTCATGGGGACGGTGACATCCGACGATTTTTACACGGGCACGGCGGCGGGGCTGGCCGGCGGCACCACCACCATCATGGACTTTGTCATTCCCGCGCCGAAGCAGTCGCTGATCGAGGCCTATCACCAGTGGCGCGGGTGGTCGGCCAAGGCAGCCGGCGACTACACCTTCCACGTGGCGATCACCTGGTGGAGCGAACAGGTACATGAAGAGATGGGCATCCTCGTGCGCGAGCATGGCGTGAACAGTTTCAAGCACTTCATGGCCTATAAAAACGCCATCATGGCCGACGATGAAACCCTGGTGAAAAGCTTTACCCGCTCGCTGGAACTGGGCGCGCTGCCTACCGTGCATGCGGAAAACGGCGAACTGGTTTTTCAATTGCAGCAAGCCTTGCTGAAGAAGGGGATTACCGGACCGCAGGCGCATCCGCTGTCGCGCCCTCCGGCCGTCGAGGCGGAGGCGGCCAACCGCGCCATCGCGATCGCCAATGTCTTGAATACTCCCGTGTACATCGTGCACGTCTCGTGCGCGGAATCGCTGGACGCCATCACGCGGGCGCGCGCGAATGGCCAGCGCGTGTATGGCGAAGCGCTGGCGGGCCACCTGGTGATCGACGACAGCGTCTACCAGAGCGACGATTTCGACTACGTGGCGGGCCATGTCATGAGCCCGCCGTTTCGCGGCAAGCAGCATCAATCGGCCCTGTGGCACGGCCTGCAAAGCGGTAACCTGCACACGACGGCGACCGACCACTGCACCTTTTGCGCCGAGCAGAAGGCGGCGGGCAGGCAGGACTTCACGCGCATCCCGAACGGCTGCGGCGGCGTCGAGGAGCGCATGGCCGTGGTGTGGGACGCGGGCGTCAATTCCGGCATGCTGACGCCGTCCGAATTCGTCAAGGTCTCGTCAACGAACGCGGCGCAGATCTTCAATATGTATCCGCGCAAGGGCGTCGTCGCCGTGGGCAGCGACGCCGACATCGTGCTGTGGGATCCGCAGGGCACGCGCACGATTTCCGCCGCCACGCAATTCGCCAGGGGAGGCTTCAACGTCTTCGAAGGACGCACCGTGCGCGGCATCCCCAGCACCACGATTGCCGCCGGCAAGGTGGTGTTCCACCAGGGCGAGCTGACGGCCGTCGAGGGCGCGGGGCGCTATATCGAGCGCCCGGCGTTTTCCGCCACCACCGCATGAACTCAGGAGACAGCAATGGATGATCTACGCATCAATGGCGAACGATTGTGGGCGGCGCTGATGGAACTGGCGCGGATCGGCGCGACAGTGAAGGGTGGCGTCAAGCGCCTGGCCCTGACGGACCTGGACAAGCAGGGCCGCGATCTGGTGGTGGGCTGGGGCCGCGAGGCCGGCATGAGCATCACCATCGACCAGATCGGCAATGTGTTCATGCGCCGCGACGGCACGGACAATACCTTGCCGCCCGTGATGACGGGCAGCCATATCGACACGCAGCCCACGGGCGGCAAGTTTGACGGCAATTACGGCGTGCTGGCGGGCCTGGAAGTGGTGCGCACCCTGAACGATCTGAAGATCAAGACGCAGGCGCCGATCGAGGTGGCCTTCTGGACCAACGAGGAAGGCTCGCGCTTCGTGCCCGTGATGATGGGCTCGGGCGTATTTTGCGGTGCTTTCTCGCTGGAGACGGCATATGCAGCCAAGGACACGGAGGGAAAAACGGTGGGCGAGGAGCTGGCGCGCATCGGATACAAGGGAGAGCAGGTGCCGGGCGACCATCCGATCGGCGCCTACTTCGAGACGCATATCGAGCAGGGCCCCGTGCTGGAAGACGCGGACAAGGTCATCGGCGTGGTGCCGGCCGTGATGGGCCTGTCGTGGTACGACTGTGTGGTGACGGGCATGGAAGCCCATGCGGGCCCCACTCCCATGGGCTTGCGCAAGGACGCGCTGCAGGTGGCCACCACCATCATGCAGGAAGTGGTGGCGATTGCCAACCGCTACCCGCCGTACGGGCGCGGTACGGTGGGCATGGTGCAGGTCTTCCCGAACAGCCGCAACGTGATCCCCGGCGAAGTCAAATTCAGCATCGACCTGCGCAATGTGAACGACGAACTGCTCAACACCATGCACGGCGAAATCACGGCTTTCATCGACGCCACGCGCGACAGGACGGGGCTGGGTATTGCACTGGAAAGAGTCTCCTATTATCCGCCATGCCCGTTTCATCCCGATTGCGTGGGCGCCGTGCGCAATGCCACCGCCAAACTCGGTTATTCCGTGATGGACGTGGTCTCGGGCGCCGGTCACGACGCCATCTACGCGGCCCGCCTGGCGCCGGCCGGCATGATCTTCGTGCCATGCAAGGATGGCATCAGCCATAATGAAATCGAGGACGCCAAGCCCGAGCACCTGGAAGCGGGCTGCAACGTGCTGCTGCACGCGATGCTCGAGCGGGCCGTGGCCGTTTAGCCACGCCGGCCAGCCTTAGGGCTTCGGCTGGAAGTTGCGCAAAAACGCCAGCAGCGCGCGCGCCGCGATGTCGGCGTCGTCGGCCGTCATGCTTTCCAGCGGGTTGTGGCTGATGCCGCCATTGCCGCAGCGGGTAAACAGCATGGCCACGTCCGTGATGGCGGCCATGGCCATGGCGTCGTGGCCGGCGCCCGACAGCAGCGCATATGGTTCGATGCCGACGGACTCCACGGCCTGCGCCAGCTGCGCCATCAGCCATGGCGCGCATGGCGCGGCACGCGCCGACAGCAGCAGCTCCAGCTGGTAGTCGATCTGGCGCCGCGCGCAGATGGCGGCGATGCCGTCCAGAATATCGTCGACGGCAGCCTGGCGCACGGCATCGACGGCGGCGCGGATATCGAGCGACAGGGTGCAGGCGCCGGCGATCACGTTGACGGAGCCGTTGGGCACCTGCAGCTGGCCTACGGTGCCCACCAGCGCTTCGCCCTGGCTGCAGCGTCGTTCCACCAGCAGGATGATTTCGGCCGCGGCGCTGGCCGCATCCTTGCGCATGTTCATGGGCGTGGTGCCCGCGTGGCTGGCCACGCCGCCCAGATTGACCAGGTAACGCGAGCTGCCGGCGATCGCCGTGACGATCCCCAGCGGCAGGTCGCGCTCGAGCAGCACGGGGCCCTGTTCGATATGCACTTCCACGTAGCCGAGCAAGTCGGCCGGATCGCGCGCGATGGCGCCGATGGCGGATGCCGCATGGCCGGCGGCGGCCAGCGCGTCGCGCATGCTCACGCCATCCGTGTCGCATTGATCGAGCAGCGACAGATCGAACTTGCCCGTGACGGCCGTGCTGCCCAGGAAAGTGCTCTTGAAGCGCACCCCTTCCTCTTCGGCGAAGCCGACGATCTCGAAATGGTACGGCAGTTTCTCGCCCCGCTCGTGCAGGTGGCGCACGACGGCGATCGGCAGCACGATGCCCAGGCGGCCATCGTACTTGCCGCCATTGCGCACCGTGTCGTAATGCGATCCCGTCATCAGGGTCTTCGCGCCGGGGACGTCGGACAGATAGCGCCCGACCACATTGCCGACGGCGTCGATGTGCACCTGCATGCCTGCTTCCGCCATCCATTCGGCCAGCTGCGCGGCCGTCTTCCGGTGCGCCGGCGTCAGGTAGGCACAGGTCAGGTTGTAGTCGCTGTCGCTCCAGCCAGCCAGCGTTTCGGCGTGCTGCATGATGGTCGGCCCGAAATCCAGGCGCACGTCGAACAGGTCGTTCAGGCGCAGCTCGGCGATGCGCTTGATCTGCCGCAGCGATTCGGCCAGCTCATCGGCGCGCCGGTTCTTCAGGCGCCGCGCAAACGTGGTGATGATGTCCTGGCGCGTCAAGCCTTCGCCCGTCGGGCCCTTGACGGCCAGGATGAAGGGGAAACCGAATTTGGCGTTGTATTCGCCATTGAGGCGCTGCAGCGTGGAAAATTCCTCGGGACTGCACAGGTTCAGGCCGGACTTGGCCTGCTCGCGCGTCGATTCCGCCGTCAGCTGTCCCGCGATGGCGGCCTTGCCTGCTAGCTCAGGATGGGCGCGTATCAGCCCAAGCTGCTCTTCTGGCGAGGCTTGCGCCAGCACGCGCTGCAATTCCGTCTTCAACGCCGTCAGGCTGGAAAATGGCATGGCGGGGGCCGCCCGCTGGGCAATCCAGGGCGAATGTTCATAGATGCCGTGCAGCTGCTCGATGAAGCCGGCGTGGCTGTTGGCGTTCAGGTTTGAAAGGGTGGTCATGGTTTTCCGATCATGCAAGCGGTGATGATAGCGCCCCGTCCTGCGCCCATTATATGCGCGCGCTGATAGCAGCTATCGCTGTACCAGCGCCTTGGCCGCGGCGCTGACCTGGTCGCGCAGCCATTTGTGCTCGGGCGCCTGGTGCACGCGCTGGTGCCACAGCTGGTAAAAGCGCATGGGCGGGAATTTCAATGGCACGGTATACGTTTTCAGCGGCAGTGTCTTTTCATAGAAGCGCATGAATTGCCGGCCCGTGGTGAGCACCAGGTCGGTCTGCGTCAGCATGTAGGGAATCAGGCCGAAATACGCCGATTCCACCACCACGTTGCGCTGCAGGTTCTGGCGCTCCAGGAAGGAATCGATCACGCCGTGGTAGCCCGGCATCATCTGCGACGGCGCCACGTGGGGCAGGCTCAGATAGTCGTCCAGCGTCATGGCGTCGCTGGCCGTGCGCCGCGCATAGGCGTTTTCCGCATGCATGGCGCAGATGATCGGGTCTTCGAACAGCTTCGAGATGTGCAGATGCGCGGGCGGCTCGTCCCAGTTGGCGATGACCAGGTCCAGCCCCCCATCGGACAGCTGGCGGATATGGTCGATGCCCGGCCCCAGGCTGTGCAGCACGACGCGGCTTTTCGGCGAGCCGCGACGCAGCAGGGCCACCACGTTGGGCAGGAACTGGCTGTCCAGGTAGTCGGGCGCGGCGATATGGAAGGTGCGCGCCTCTTCCTGTGCCACGAACGGCGTCTTCTTGACGAACAGGCTTTCCGTCTGGTCGAGGATGCGCTTGGCCGGGTTGAGCAGGCTTTCGCCATGCTGCGTGGGCACCATGCCGCGCGCGCCGCGCACGAGCAGCGGGTCGCCCGTCAATTCGCGCAGCTTGCGCAAGGAGGCGGAAATCGACGGCTGCGGCTGATTGAGTTTGAGCGCCACGCGCGAGACATTCTTTTCCACCAGCAGCAGGTAGAGGATGCGGATCAGGTGCAGGTCGAGGTGTTGCGGCAGGCTGGACATGTGGCGGCGGCTCTGTTGTATATCGAATTGAATATGTCAAATATACGATATTTTTCATGTGATGGGCGGCAAATCCGTTTATCTTGTGTAGATTGGCACGAATATTGGTTCGGTCTGACTCGAGGAAATTTATGGAAGTATTCGCTTACCTGATCCCATACGGCCTTGAATGGCTGAACCTGATCGTCCGCTGGTTGCACGTCATCACGGGCATCGCCTGGATCGGCGCTTCCTTTTATTTTGTCTGGCTCGACAACTCGATCCGCCCGCCCGCGCCCGGCTCCGAGCTGGCGAAGAAGGGCGTGTCGGGCGAACTGTGGGCCGTGCACGGCGGCGGCTTTTATCATCCGCAAAAATACCTGGTGGCGCCCGCCGAATTGCCGAAGGAACTGCACTGGTTCAAGTGGGAAGCGTATTCCACCTGGCTGTCCGGTTTTGCGCTGCTGACCATCGCGTATTACTTCAATGCGCAGGCCATGATGATCGACAAATCCGTGGCCGATATCTCCAGCGGCCAGGCCGTCGGCATCGGCATCGCCACCCTCGTCATTGGCTGGACCGTGTACGACCTGCTGTGCCGTTCGAAGCTGGCGCAATACGAGCTGTGGTTCGGCGTGACGGTGTTCGCGCTGATCGTCGGCGCCGCATATGTGCTCACGCATCTGCTCAGCGGGCGCGCCGCCTACATCCACGTGGGCGCCATGATCGGCACCATCATGGTGGCCAATGTGCTGATGCTGATCATTCCCGGCCAGCGCAAGATGGTCGAAGCCATGGCCGCCGGCAAGCTGCCCGACCCCCAATACGGCCTGAAAGCCAAGCAGCGCAGCGTGCATAACAATTATTTCACGCTACCCGTGCTGTTCATCATGATCAGCAACCACTACGCGATGACCTACCGCAACGATCACGCCTGGCTGGTGCTGGCGCTGATCATGGCGGCCGGCGTCTTCATCCGCCACTTCTTCAACCTGCGCCACAAGGGGCGGGTCGAGTGGCGCTACCCGGCCATCGGCGTGGCCCTGTTGCTGGCCGTGGCCGTGGCCATCGCGCCGAAAGCGCCCGTGGCCGTGGCGGCGGCACCGGTGGTGGATCCTGCCGCGCAGTTCAGGAGCGTGCACGCCATCATCGCCCAGCGCTGTGCCACCTGCCATTCGGCCCAGCCCACGCAGCCAGGTTTCGCCACGGCGCCGGCTGGCATGATGCTGGATAATGAAGGCGAAATCCGCCAGCACGCGGCGCAGATTTACAAGCAGGCCATCGAGCTGAAAGCCATGCCGATCGGGAACCTGACCAATATGACGGAAGCCGAGCGCACTGAATTGGGCGCCTGGCTGCAACAGACCATGCAAGGAGCAAAATGACAATGCACGCGGAACGGATCACGGCCTGGATCGACGAACACTTCGACGAGGAAGTCGCATTTTTGCAGAAGGTGGTGCAGCAGCCGACGGACACGCCGCCCGGCAACAACGCGCCGCACGCGGAACTGGTGGCGCAGCTGCTGCAGGCGTATGGCTGGCAGGCGGAAAAACACGCGGTCCCACAGGAGCAGGTCGAGGCGTATGGCATGCAGAGCATCACCAACCTGATCGTGCGCCGGCCGTATGCGGCAGGCGGTCCGACGGTGGCCCTGAATGCGCATGGCGACGTGGTGCCGCCCGGCGACAACTGGACGTATCCGCCGTATGGCGGGCAGATCGACGGCGGCTATATGTATGGCCGCGCGACGGCCGTCTCGAAGGGCGATTTCGCCACCTATGTGTTTGCCGCGCGCGCCCTGGAGGCGCTGGGTATCCCGTTGCAAGGCCAGCTGGAACTGCACTTCACGTATGACGAGGAATTCGGCGGCTTGCTGGGGCCGGGCTGGCTGCTGGAGCAGCAGCTGACCAAGCCCGATTTCGTCATCGCGGCCGGTTTCAGCTACGGCATCGTCACCGCGCACAACGCCTGCCTGCAGCTGGAAATCACCGTGCACGGCAAGGCCGGCCACGGTTCCATGCCGGAGACGGGCCATGACGCGCTGCAGGCGGCCAGCAAGATCCTCAACGCCATCTATGGCCAGCTGCCGGCGCTGAAAAAGATCAAATCCAGGGTGGCGGGCATCGACTCGCCCACCATGCTGGTGGGGCGCATCGACGGCGGCACGAATACCAATGTGGTGCCGGGCAAGGTGGTCATGAAGATGGACCGCCGCATGATCCCGGAAGAAGACCCGGTGGCGGTGGAGGCGCAGGTGCGCGCGCTGATCGAAGACGCCGTGCGCGGCGAGCCGGGCATCCGCATCGAGATCCGCCGCCTGCTGCTGTCGCATGCGCTGCGTCCCTTGCCCGGATCCGAGCAGCTGGTGGGCAGCCTGCAAAGGAATGCGCAAGCCATTCTCGGCGAAACCATTCCCGCCGTCGGCACGCCGCTGTATGCGGATGCGCGCCTGTATGGCGAGCGGGGCATACCGGCCGTGCTGTATGGCGCCGGCCCGCGCACGGTGCCCGAATCGAATGCGAAGAAGGCCGACGAGCGCCTGGCGCTGGACGACTTGCGCAAGGCCAGCAAGATCGTTGCCCTGACCTTGCTCGACTTCCTGGCGCAGAAATAGGGCCGGGGACTTTGGCTTACAATGGGGAGGATACTCACACTGTGAAGAAGAGCCCCATTGATTGAAGAGCCAAATTGAATACCCGTTTTCTCGAAGCGTTCGTCTGGGCCGCGCGGCTGGGCAGCTTCCGCACGGCCGCCGACAAGCTGCACATCACGCAAGCGGCCATCTCCAACCGCATCGCCTCGCTGGAGCAGGATTTCGGCACGCGGCTGTTCGACCGCGACGCGCGTGAAATCCGCCTGACCTTCGCCGGGCGCAACCTGCTCGTCTATGCCGAGCGCATGCTGGAACTGTGCCGCGACATGTATGCGGCCAATTCCTCGCCCGCGCTGATCACGGGCGAAGTGCGCATCGGCGTCATTGAAACCATCGTGCATACCTGGCTGATCCCGTTCCTGCAGCGCGTGCAGGAGCGCTATCCCGGCATCGAGATCCAGCTGACGTCCGAATCGACGCGCCGCCTGCACGAACAGCTGCAGCAGGGCGAACTCGATATCGCGCTGCAGACGGACATGCTGACGGGCGACCATATCCGCAGCACGGGCAGCGGCGCCATCGCCATGGGCTGGGCGGGCCGAAAGGCCGACTGGCCGGACACGGGTACGCCGTTCACGGTGGCGCAACTGGCGCAGCACCCGATCATCACCATGAACCGCGGTTCGCAGCCGCATTCCGCGTTAAAGGCGCTGTGCCAGGACGAGGGCGTGCAGCTGGGGCGGGTCCACTGCGTCAGCTCGATTTCCGCCATCGTGCGCCTGGTGAAGGCGGGCTTCGGCATCGCCGTGCTGCCGCTGGCGCCCCTGCGCGAGGAAATCGAGCAGGGCAACATCGCCCTGATCCCCTGCGCCAGCGCGCTGGCGCCGCAGCGCATCGTCATCAGCTACAGCGAGGACATCACCACGGAAGCGATCCAGCTGGTGGCCATGCTGGCGTGCGAGGAGGCGGCCAGGTTCACGCTGGGCCTGGGCGAGGAATATGGCGCCGGCGCGCGGACGTGACAATTAACGTGACAATTAAGTTGCTGTAATCGCCGCGACCCACAAGAAAAACTTATCAGTCGCGTTCAGAATAACCCGTTTGCCAAGCCGTTGCAGGCCACCTATTCTGGGTTTGCATCCACTTACTACGCAAACGGAACCATCATGACGACGTCCACCACCACCTTGCCCGGCATCCTGTTTGTCTGGACCAGCGCCGACCCGGAACACGAACTCGATTTCAACCGCTGGTACGACCGCGAACACGTGGAAGAGCGTGTGCGCATTCCCGGTTTTGTCAGCGGCACGCGCTACCAGAGCGTGCGCGGTCCCCGCAAGTACCTGGGCCTGTACCGCACCGTCTCGCTGGACGCGTTCCAGACTGCCGATTATTTCAAGGCCTTCGGCCAGCAGACGCCATGGTCGGTGACGAATCTGCAGCGCATGGTCGACCCGATGCGCCGCGTCTGCGCCATCGAGGCGGAAACGGGCATGGGTACGGGCGCCTGGCTGGCCGTGCTGCGCCTTGGTGCGGCAGCCATCGGCCAGGACGCGCAGGCGGTGGCCGGCATGGCCGCGCTGGGCGCGACATTGCTGCAGATCGACGGCGTGATCGCCACGCGGCTGCTGACGCCCGATGCCAGCCTGTCCGGCCCCCTGCCGGCAGAGCGGAAGGAAGGCCGCGTGCTCGACCCGATCTTCCTGATCGACGCGTCGTCGGAGGCGGCAGCCCTGGCGGCCGTTGATGCGGCCAGCGCAGGGCTGGGACTGAATCCGGCGGATGCGGCCATCCTGCAGCTGTCCTGGCAATTGCGCGAAGCCGACCTGCACGCTGCCTGACACGGGCCCGTGCATCTTGCCGGCACTGATAACACGAGACACGGGCCACGGCGCAGGGCAAAGCATCCTGCGCCGGGCCTGCAATAAAACTGACGAGAGAGGTAGGCAATGACCACACACACCACCACGCACACCGCGGCGCAGGGCAGCAAGCATGCCGGCGCGCATGCCGCTGCAGCGGGCGAGAAACCCAAGACGGGCCGCCTGGCCACGGCCAGCATGGTCGGCACGACCCTGGAATGGTATGACTTCACCGTCTACAACACCATGGCCGCGCTGATCTTCAACCACCTGTTCTTTCCCTCGTTCGATCCGCTGACGGGCACCATCCTGGCCTTTTCCACGTATGCGGTCGGCTATATCTCGCGTCCCATCGGCGGCGTAATCTTCGGCCACCTGGGCGACAAGCTGGGACGGCGCTGGGTGCTGGTGGTGACCCTGATGCTGATGGGCGTGACGACAGGCCTGATGGGACTCTTGCCCACCTATGCGACGGCCGGCATCTGGAGCCCGATCCTGCTGGTGGCGCTGCGCTTCGTGCAGGGCATCGCGCTGGGCGGCGAATGGGCCGGCGCCGTGCTGATCTCCGTCGAACACGGGGCAGCGGACAAGCGGGGCCGCAATGCCTCGTGGACGCAGGTGGGACCGTCGTTCGGCACCTTGCTGGCAACCGGCTGTATCGGCCTGATCACCTACCTGCTGCCGCATGAAGCGTTCATGGACTGGGGCTGGCGCATGCCGTTCATCGCCAGCCTGCTGCTGGTGGCCTTCGGCATGTGGATACGCAGCGGCATCGATGAAACCCCGCTGTTCAAGGAACTCGACCAGCAGGATGCGAAGGCGGAAGCGCCGATCGGCGACGTGCTGCGCATCTACTGGCGCCGTTTGCTGATCGCCGGCGGCGTGCGCATCGGTTCGGACGTGCTGTACGCGCTGGTGGTGGTGTTCACCCTGACGTACGTGACGACCGTGCTGCACCTGTCGTCGACCCTGGCCCTCACCGCCATCATGATCGGCACGGCCTGCAATGCGCTGGCGGTGCCTGTCTTTGGCGCGCTGTCGGACAGGATCGGCCGCCGTCCCGTGTATGCGCTGGGCGCCGTGCTTGGTCTCGTGTGGGCGTTTGCCTTTTTCACCCTGCTCGATACGGCCAGCCCGGCGGCCATCGTCACGGCCGTCGTCGTGGGCCTGGTCATCCACGCCATCATGTACGGCCCGCAAGCGGCCTTCGTCATCGAGCAATTTCCCACCAAGGTGCGCTATGCGGGATCCTCGCTGGCCTATACCCTGGCCGGCGTCATCGGCGGCGGCTTCGCGCCCCTCGTCATCGCCAGCCTGTACCGCTCGTACAACAGCACCATGGCCGTCTCGCTGTACGTGGCGGCGGCCTTGCTGATCACCGGCGCGGCAGTTTTCGCGGCGCGCGAAACGGGCCGCGGCCCTCTTGAGGAATAAAATCATGACAACATTGAGTTTTCAACTGGCCGGCCACGGCCCCGTCACCTTCGACATCGATCAACTGATCATCGCCGGCTGGACGGGGCGCGACATGGCCATGGTCGAACACCATATCGCCGAACTGGAAGCCATCGGCGTGGCGCGGCCGAAAAGCGTGCCGACGTTTTACCGGGTCGCGGCGGCGCTGCTGTCCAGCGATGCCGGCATCGAAGTGCCGGGCAGCGATTCCTCGGGCGAAGCGGAATTCGTGCTGTTTTCCACCGCATATGGCTTGCTGGTGGGGATAGGTTCCGACCACACGGACCGCAAGGTGGAAAGCTACGGCGTGACGGTGTCGAAGCAGATGTGCGGCAAGCCCGTGGGCGACACCCTGTGGCGCTATGCGGACGTGGCAGGGCATTGGGACCAGCTGCAGATGCGCTCCTGGCGCGAGCGCGATGGCGTGCCGGCGCTGTACCAGGATGGCCCAGTGACGCGCATGCTGTCGCCGGAAGACCTGATCCTGCGTTACACGGGACAAGGCAGCCTGCCGCTGGGCAGCGCCATGTTCTGCGGCACGCAGCCGATCATCGGCGAGATGGGCCACGGCGACGCCTTCGAGCTGGAGCTGTATGATCCAGCCTTGCAGCGCCGCCTGCAGCACCGCTATGCCGTGCAAACCCTGCCCGTGGAAGGATAAGACAATGAGCAAGACCATCCGTGAACTGGCGGCCGACCTGGCTGCCGGCCGCATCACCAGCGTGGAACTGACGCAGCGCATGCTGGCGCGCGCCGAGGCGCACCGCGCGCAGGGCGGCCATGCGTATGTCAGCCTCGATGGCGAGCAGGCGCTGGCCGAGGCGCGTGCCAGCGATGCGGCGCGCGCCGCTGGCCTGGTGCGTTCGCCGCTGGCCGGCGTGCCCATCTCGATCAAGGACCTGTTCGACGTGCGGGGGCAGACCAGCAGCGCCGCCTCGCAGGCGCTGGCCGACGCGCCACCGGCCGACGCCGATGCGCCAGCCGTGGCGCGCCTGCGCGCGGCAGGCGCCATCCTGCTGGGACGTACCAACATGAGCGAATTCGCCTTTTCCGGCCTGGGCCTGAATCCCCATTACGGCACGCCGCGCCATCCGCACGACCGCGCGCGCGTGGCCGGCGGCTCCACCTCGGGCGGCGCCGTCACGGTGGCGCTGGAGATGGCGGCAGGTGCCCTGGGCACGGACACGGGCGGCTCGATCCGCATCCCGTCCGCCTTTTGCGGCTTGACGGGTTTCAAGCCGACGGCGGCGACCGTGCCGCTGGCCGGCACGGTGCCCCTGTCGCGTTCGCTCGATTCGGCCGGTCCCATCGCGCGCAGCGTCGATTGCTGCGCGATTTTGTATGCGGCGCTGTCGGGCCAGGAGATCGCCGATGGCGCGCCCGCACTGAAGGGACTGCGCTTCGGCTTTACCCTGGACTACGTGGGCGCCAATGTCGAACCGCAGGTGCAGCAGGCGTTTGAGCGCGCGCTGGATGCATTGCGCGCGGCAGGCGCGCAGGTAGGGCAGTTCGATTTTCCCGAACTGCTGGAGCTGCCGACGATCAATGGCGGCGGCGGACTGGTGGCGGCCGAAGCCTGGCACTGGCACCGCGCGCTGCTTGAAGCGCAGGGCGCGCAGTACGACCAGCGCGTGGCGGCGCGCATCCGCCGCGGCCAGCAGCAGGGAGCGGCAGACTACATCGACTTGCTCGATGCGCGCGCGCGCCTGATCGCCATCGCCAGACGGCGCCTGGCGCCCTATGACGCCTGGCTGATGCCCAGCGTGGCCATCGTGGCGCCGGAAGTCGCGCCGCTCGAAGCCGATGACGCCACCTTCTTCGCCACGAATGGCCTGGTGCTGCGCAACGCCAGCGCGATCAACTTCCTCGATGGCTGCGCGCTGTCGCTGCCGTGTCACGAGGAAGGCACGCTGCCCGTGGGGCTGGGCATCTGCGGCCTGGCTGGCGCGGATGAACGGGTGCTGCAGATTGGCCGCGCGGTCGAGGCATTGTTGAGGGGGCATCAATAAATAGTGCTGCAGTGCAGGAAAATGCCAACTATGTAATATGATAGCTGGCATTGACATGAGATAGTCGCGCTCGCGCGCCGGCAAACTTCACACTGTGCACCGATACGACCTGATTAGCTGTCATGACTGCGGCGTGCTGTACCGCAAACGTCCGCTGCGTCCACGCGAAAAGGCGCGCTGCATCCGTTGCCGCTCGGTGCTGTACCGGGGCGCCCATGCGCGGGGCGCGCCGGCCGAATTGACCAAGGTGGTGGCGCTGACCCTGGGCGCCGCCCTGGTCTTCCTGATCGCCCAGTTCTTTTCCATCGTCGAACTCGACGTCAACGGCCTGACTTCCAGCGCCACCTTGCTCGGTTCCATCCGCGTGCTGTGGTCCGAACAGATGCACATCGTGGCGACGATGGTCTTCCTGTTTACCATCCTCTTTCCCGCCATCGAGCTCGGCTCCCTGCTGTATGTGGCGCTGGGCCTGCGCCTGGGCGTGAGGGTTCCCGGCTTCAACCGCGTGCTGCGCGCCGTGCAGACGGCGCGCGAGTGGGGCATGACGGAAGTGCTGATGATCGGCATCCTGATCACCGTCGTCAAGATGACGAGCTTGGCCACCGTGGTGCCGCAACCTGGCCTGTTCGCGTTTGGCGCGCTGACGCTGATGCTGGCCATCGTCGTTTCGTTCGACCCGAAGGCGCTGTGGAACCTGGGCGACGACCTGACGCGGCAAGCGCTGCCCGGCATCCGCTACAAGGCCTTTGCGCCCGGCGAGAAGGTCGTGCCCTGCCATGCGTGCGGCCTGGTGGCGCCGCCTTTGGTCAAGGGCAAACACCTGGAGTGCGCGCGCTGCGGCTCGGCCCTGCACGTGCGCAAGCCAAACAGCATCAGCCGCACCTGGGCCCTGCTGATCGCCGCCATGATCCTGTACATCCCCGCCAATCTGCTGCCCGTGATGGTCACGCAATCGCTGTTTGGCGCACAGGACGATACCATCATGAGCGGCGTCGTTCTCTTCTGGACCAGCGGCTCGAAAGGCCTGGCCATCATCATTTTCATCGCCAGCGTGGTCGTGCCGATGTTGAAACTGGGCGTGCTGGCGCTGCTGGCCTGGACGGCGCAGCGGCGCTCGCGCTGGCGGCCGCGCCAGCGCACCATCCTGTACCGCATGGTTGAATTCATCGGCCGCTGGTCCATGCTCGATATCTTTGTCGTCACCCTGACGGTGGCGCTGGTGCGCTTCAAGTCGCTGGCCGTGATCACGGCCGGCCCTGGCGCGCTGGCCTTTGGCGCGGTGGTGGTGCTGACCATGCTGGCGGCGATGCAGTTCGACCCGCGCCTGATCTGGGACCCCGTCGATGACAGGGCGGCCGAGGATGAAGAGCGTGCCAGGCTTGCGCCAAATAGCAAAAATACCGGAAACAATACAGTGATTGGAGAACAGCATGTCTGACAAAGAAGCGGGCGACCTTGCCGAAACCGGTGCGCGGCCACTGCCCGAACCCGATGTGGATCCGGCCAGCCGCTGGCTGCCGTCGCTGGTGTGGCTCATTCCGTTGCTGGCCGCGCTGATCGGCGCGGGCCTGGCCGCCAAGTCCATCCTCGACCAGGGCCCCACGGTGACGGTCAGCTTCACCAGCGCCGAAGGCCTGGAGCCGGGCAAGACCAAGGTCAAGTACAAGGATGTCGACATCGGCCAGGTGCGCGCCATTACCCTCGATGACGACCTGACCAAGGTGCAGGTGACGATCGACATGAGCAAGGAAGCGCGCCGCTTCGCCACGGCCGATTCGCGCTTCTGGGTGGTGCGCCCGCAGATCGGCGCCAGCGGCGTGACGGGCCTGGGCACCTTGCTGTCGGGCGCGTATATCGGCGTCGACACGGGCAAGTCGGAAGCGAAGAAAGACAGATTCGTCGGCATGGAAAATCCGCCCGCCGTGGCCGGCGACCAGAAGGGCAAGCTGTACACCCTGCATGCGGACAGCCTCGGTTCCGTCGACGTGGGCTCGCCCCTGTTCTTCCACCGCCTGCGCGTGGGCAAGGTGGTCAGCTTCGCGCTGGACAAGGACGGCAACGGCATCACCATGTCGGTCTTCGTCAATGCCCCGTACGATCAATTCGTCGGCAAGAACGCGCGCTGGTGGCATGCCAGCGGCGTCGACGTGCGCCTCGATTCCAACGGCTTCAAGTTGAACACGCAATCGCTGGCCGCCATGCTGGTGGGCGGCATCGCCTTCGAGGCGGAAAACGGCCGCAAGCCGGAAGAGCCGGCGCCGGCCGGCACCAGCTACCGCCTGGCGGCCGACGAGGCCAGCGCCATGCGCGAACCCGATGGCGAGGCCATTACCACCGTGTTCTATTTCGACCAGTCCCTGCGCGGCTTGCAGCCCGGCGCCACGGTGGACTTCCGCGGCATCGTGCTGGGCGAAGTGCGTTCGGTCGGCATCGAATTCGATCCTGTGAAGAAGAACTTCCGCATGCCGGTGACGGTCAACCTGTACCCGGCGCGCCTGGGCATGCGCTTCAAGGCGGCCGTCGACGATGCGGAAGGCTCGGCCGGCCACCAGCTGATGGAGCGCATGGTCAGCCGCGGCCTGCGCGCCCAGCTGCGCACGGGCAACCTGCTGACCAGCCAGCTGTATATCGCGCTGGACTTCTTCCCGAAAGCGCCGAAGGTGGCGCTGGACCTGAACAAGTATCCGCTGGAAGTGCCGACCGTGCCGAATACCCTGGATGAATTGCAGACGCAGATCGCCAGCATCGCGCGCAAACTGGACCAGGTGCCGTACGCCGAGATCGGCAACAACCTGAACGCCACCATCAAGCAGGCCAACACCCTGTTCAAGCAGCTCGATGGCCAGGTGGTGCCGGAAATGCGCGACACCCTGACGGCGGCGAAGCAGACCTTCGGCACGGCCGAGCAGGTGCTGCAAAAGGATTCGCCGCTGCAGTCCGATGTGCGCCAGGCCTTGCAGCAGCTGACGCAGACCCTGCAATCGCTGAATGCCCTGTCGGATTACCTGGAACGTCATCCCGAGTCCCTGATCCGCGGTAAAAAAGGAGATGAGAAAAAATGAAGCAGCCAATTCTTGCGCTTTTGATGACAGCCGTCCTGCTGGGTGGTTGTTCCACGCCGCAGCCCGAGCATTTCTATACCCTGAGCGGCGGCGCCGACGCGCAGCCGGCCAAACCCGTGAAATACTATGTCGAGGTGCTGGCCGTCAGCGTGCCGCAGCAGGTGAGCCGCAACCAGTTCGTCGTGACGGCGCCCTCGGGCCGCATCGAATTGCTCGAGCAGCAGCGCTGGGCCGGGCCGCTGGCCGGCGAGATCGGCCAGTCCCTGTCGACGGCCGTGACGAACGAGCTGGGCGCCATCGATGTGTTCCGCACGCCACATCCGGACAACCTGCCCGTGTACCGCATCAGCACCAATGTGCAGCGCTTCGAGTCGGTGATGGGGCAGTACGCGCTGATCGACGCCGTGTGGAGCGTACGCCAGCTGGCTGGCAACAAGGTAGTGACTTGCCGCACGGTGGCGAATGAAAAAGTGGCTGCCGGCTACGATGAACTGGTGACGGGCCACCGCCGCGCCGTGGCGCGTATCGCCACCGACATGGCGGGCGTGGTGCGCGCCCTGGAGGCCGGCAACGCCGCCTGTCCCGCCACCTGAGCCGATTTTCGCCTTTCCTGCCCGGCCGGCCGCTGCTAGAATGTGGCCATGGGAATGACCGCACTCACACGTCGCTGCGCCGCCTGGATCGCCTGTTTCGCGCTCCTGCTGGCGGCGCTCGCGCCGTCGATATCCCAGGCCGTCGCCAACGCCAAGCAGGAATCGGGCTCCGGCTGGGCTGAAATCTGTTCGGTGGCCGGCATCCGTTTCGTCCAGGTCGCCGACGATGGCGCTGCCGATGGCAAGTCCGGCGGCAAGGCCATGCAGATGGAGCATTGCGCCTTCTGTGCCACGCATGCGGGTTCCGTCGGCTTGCCGCCCAGCCCCGTGCTGCCGCTGCCTGTCGCCGGCGGCACGGCCATCCTGCCTGCGCTGTACTACCAGTCTCCCGCACCGCTGTTCATCTGGTCCACCGCGCAATCGCGCGCGCCGCCCGCTCTCGTCTAGGTTTTTGCATTTTTAATGTTTGCGTTGTCCGCCTTCCGGCGTGATGCGCCGCATCCGCATACTTAAACGAGAATCACATGAACAAACAACTGTTGGTGCTGGCCGCGGCCATCACCGTGGCTTATCCCTGCGCGCAGGCGCAATCCGATCACGTCATCGACACCGTCGTCGTCTCCGGCTCGCGCGCACAGGCGTGGCTGTCCGAAACGCCGCAGGCCATCGGCGTCGTCAATGAAAAGACGCTGCAGCGCGACAAGCCCAAGACCATGGGCGATATCCTCAACCGCATCGCCGGCGTGTACTGGAATGACCTGGGCAACGAGCAGCACAGCATGAGCATCCGCCAGCCCATCGGCACGAATGCCGTCTACCAGTACCTGGAGGATGGCATTCCCATCCGCCCGCTGGGCGTCTTCAACCACAATTCGCTCAACGAGATGAACATGGCGGGCGCCAGCGGCGTCGAAGTGGTCAAAGGGGCCGCTTCCTCGCTGTATGGCAGCAATGCCGTGGGCGGCGCCGTGAATTTCCTCACGGCCGGCGCCAGCGCGACGCCGACGGCCAGCGCCAGCGTGCGGCGCGACGGCGTGGCCGGCTTTACGCGCTACGACACGGCCGCCAGCGACACCTGGGGGCCGCTGGGACTGCGCTTTTCCCACTACAGCTCGCGCCGTTCACGCGACAACTGGCAGGAATACAGCTATGGCGACAAGGACTCGTTCTCGCTGCGCGCCGACTATGCGCTCAGTCCCACTTCCCAACTGCGCGCCACGCTCGTACACACGGACCTCAACGCGGCCATGACGGGCAGCCTGTTTGAAAACGATTACCGCCATGATCCGGGCAAGAGCCTGAACACGTTTACCTACCGCAAGGACAAGACCACGCGCATGAATGTAGCGTGGGAAGGGGCGACGACGGCCGGCGGCACGACCACCGTCACCGCCTTCACGCGCAAGAACGACCATGGGCAGTTGCCGGCCTATTCCATCGGCAGCTGCGCCGGCAGCCTGTGCAAGGGCGTCATCAACAACAACCACGTCGATTCGCTGGGTCTGGACGTCAAGCACCAGCAGAATTTTGCGTGGCTGAATTCGCGCCTGATCGCCGGCGTGTACGTGGACAAGAGCGACAATCCCTTTGTCAGCGATAACCTGGCCATCGTGCGCGACGCGGCCACGGGCCGCTACCTGCGCTATACGCTGGCCAATGCGGGCAATCCGCAGGGCGTGCGCGACTACCAGACGGATATCCTCAACACGGCGTTCTTCGCGCAGTGGGAATTCACGCCGCTGGCGGGCACGCGCGTAGTGCTGGGCGGCCGTTCGGATGCCATCCGCTACGACTACCATAACAATCTGGCGCCGGGCGGCAGCGTCAATTACGGCGCGCCCGACGAAACGCGGCGGTTTTCGCATGTCAGCCCGAAGCTGGGCGCCACCTACGCCATCGGGCATGCGGGCAGCGTGTACGCGAATGTGAGCCAGGGCTTCACGCCGCCCGAGGTCAGCCAGCTGTATGGCAAGACGGGCATCGCCGATCTGCAGCCTTCCGTGTACAACAACTATGAGCTGGGCCTGCGCTGGGCCTTTTTGCAGGGCCGGCTGAAGCTCGATACGGCCGTGTACCGCCTCGATGGCCGCGACACCATCGTCAGCTATACGCTGTCGCCGGGCAATAGCGAAAACCGCAATGCGGGCCGTACCCGCAGCGAAGGCCTCGAATTAGGCTTGAACTACGCCAGCGGCCCGTTCGACGCGCGCTTCGCCACGGCCGTCGCGCGCCACCGCTACCTGCGCTACCAGGTGTCCGGCACGCTCGACTACAGCGGCCGCGACATGCCGCAGGCGCCGCGCGACATCACCTCGTTCGAAGCCGGCTACGCGCCCGTGGCTGGTGCCAGGGTGGCGCTGGAAGTGCTGCACCAGGGCCGCTACTGGATGAACAACGCGAATACGGTGGAGTACAAAGGCCACGCCTTGCTCAACCTGCGCGCCAGCTATCGCCTGTCGCGCAGCTGGGAGGCGTGGGCGCAGGTGCGCAACCTGATGGACAAGCGCTATGCCGATTCGGCCAGCAGCAGCTATTCGGGCGTCGGCAGCTATGCGGCCAATACCCAGAACCAGTACACGCCGGGCGCGCCGCGCAGCGTGATGCTGGGACTGACCTATAACTACCACGTAGAGTGAGGCTGCCGATGAACCAGACGACTTCCCTCCTGGCGCGCCGCAAGAGCCTGTACTGGCGCATCCATTTCTGGGCCGCCCTGATCGCCTCGCCATTCGCCTTGCTGGCCACCTTGACGGGCATCCTGTACGTGTTCACGCCGCAGGTCGAGGACAGGCTGTACGCGCACCTCGAGCATGTGGTGCCGCAGGGCGCCATGCGTCCCCTCGACGCCGCCGTGGCCGCGGCGGAAACGGCGGCTCCCCGTGGCTGGGCCGTGCAGCACGTCGTGCCGCCTTTCCGTCCCGATGACACGGTGCAGGTGGCGTTCGCGCCGCCGGGCGGAGCGCCCGATGAACACGCCGGCCATGGCATGCCGGCGAAGGCCCGGCCGGCCTTCGGCCTGCCCGCGCAAGCCGTCATCGTGTATGTGAACCCCTACGATGCCTCCGTGCTGGGGACGCTGGCCAGTAGCGAGCGTTTCGGCAACTGGGCGAAGAAACTGCATTCGCGCCTGCTGCAAGGCGATGGCTGGCGCTGGATGATCGAGCTGGCGGCCAGCTGGCTGGTGGTGATGCTGGCGACGGGCGTGATCCTGTGGTGGCCGCGCGGCGCGCAAACGGGCCTGCCCAGGAAGGGCGCCACGGGGCGGAACGGCTGGCGCCAGTGGCATGCCTTTCTCGGCGTGGCGCTGGGGCTGGTGAGCGTCGTGATCCTGGCCACGGGGCTGACGTGGAGCCAGCAGGCGGGCGGACGCATCCGCGTGCTGCGCGACATCAGCGGCCAGGCGCCGCCGCCCGCGCCGCGCGGCCTGCATTCGCGCGAGGATGGCGCGCCGCTGGACTGGCAGGATGCGTGGCAGGTGGCGCGCAGCCACGCGCCCGCCATCGCCCTGCAATTGACGGCGCCGGCCAGCCAGGAGGATGTGTGGCGCGCCACGATGGCTGACCGCAGCCGGCCCACGCTGCGCTTCGACCTGCAATTCGATGCCTACAGCGGCAAGCCCCTGTATTACGCGGGCTGGGATGCGCAGACGGCGTTCGGCAAGGCGACGGCCATCGGCATCCCCTTCCATCGCGGGGAATTCGGCTGGTGGAACCAGGCCTTGCTGCTGCTGTTTGGCGCCAGCGTGCTGTTCTCGCTGGTGTCGGGCTGGGTGATGTTCTTCAAGCGTCGCGCTCCCGGCAGCCTGGGCTTGCCGAAGCTGCTGCCGGGCGCCTGGACCTCGCCGTCGCCGCTGGCCTGGCTGGCGGCGGCCGGCATGTGCGCGCTGATGCCGCTGCTGCTCGTCTCCGGTTCGCTGCTGATGCTGCTGGAGCTGATACTTGCGCAGGCTAGCCACCGACGATGGGTTGGGCGATGATCCATAGACTGAGCAGGGTGTAGGCCACCATCAGGGCCAGCATCGGATACTGGCTGCGCAGGGCGGCGCGGCGGCCGGCGAACAGGCGCAGCGCGCACACGTGCGCCAGCCAGACGGCCGCCACGTGGCCGGCGACGATGGCGAACAGCGACACGTACCACACCGCCTTGGCGTCGACGATGCCCAGGCGGATGAAGTACAGCCGCGTGCCGCACAGGTCCCAGCCCAGGCCCAGCGGATCCGATGCGAGCGGGATCAGGTACTGGCCCGCCATCGCCAGGAAGGACAAATAATGGGCGAAGTGGTAGGCGATGGCGATGGGCACCAGTGTCAGCACGAAGCGGCCGGCCACCTGCATCAGGGGCAGGGGCGGGCGGCCATCGCTGGCGCCGCAGCGGGCGACCAGCAGGCAAAACAGCAGGAAGACGGCGAGGAACAGGGCCGGCATCAGCAGCAGCGCGGCCGTGGTGATCCAGCCGATCGCCCCCGGCGACACGGCGAGGACGGCATCGACGATGTCGTACCACGCTTGCGTTTCCATCATGCCGTCGAAGCTGACGGCGGCGAGCATCAGGATCACCAGCACGAGGCGCGCGCGGTGCACGGGTTCCGCCACGAGCAGGCCCGCCGCATACGGCCGGACGTACCAGGCGCCGTCGCGCAGGGTGTTCGGCGCGAAGCGCGCCAGCAAGCCAAAGACGACGTGGAAGACTTCCGCATTGCGCAGCCAGGTGGCGCGGCCGAACAGCGCCATGCCCGCCCACGTGAAGGCCGAATACAGCAGCATGGCCCAGGCCAGGCTGGCCGGCTGTTCGCTGCCTTCCCAGTTCAGCTCCATCCAGATGAAGCAGAAGAACAGGAGCGTGGCCGGCCAGCTGTCGAGCCATGCGGGCCAGCCGAATGGCGCGCGCCGGCGCGGGCAAAGCCGCTGCGCCGCGCGCGCCACGCTGTCGAGCGGATTGACGAGTGCCCACAGGTCGCCGACCAGCGCCGAGACATAGGCCATGCCCACCCACCAGATGGCCCACACCATCGCCGGCGCGATGTTCTTTACCGGATTCTGCACGCCCACCAGTCCCGCCACGATCACCAGCACATACAGGGCCAGCACCAGCAGGCGCAGGAAGAAGGCGAGGGCGCGCGCGCCGGGTATGCGGCGCAGGAGCAGCCGCGCATGGTCGCCCTGGCAAGGCGCGGCGGGCGCATCGCGGCGCCACAGCGCGAGGAAGGCAAACGACAACGCCACCGTCAGGCCCGCGCCCGTCAGGTACAGCCATAGCGGCAGCGGCAGGTCGTAGCGCTGGCCGAAGCCATGGGCGAGGCTGAGGCATGGCGTGGCCAGCAGGCCGGCAGCGGGCAACAGGCGCCGCGTCATGGCGGCAGCACTTCCAGGTACATCAGCGGCTCTTCGCGGTGATGCTTGTGCTGCTTGCCCTGCGTTTGGGCGCCATAGCCGTGCGCGGAAACGGGGAAGCGGCCCGGCACCGTGGCGTCGACGCGCATGGCTTTCATCTCGCCTGGTTTCACCGTCAGCAGCTGGTCATAACCGTGTAGATGGATATCGACTATTTCGTCGGTAGTCCAATCCAGCGTGATTGTGCCGTACTGCCTGACCCGTATAGTCGGCGGTTTTGCCGCGATCTTGCGCTGCACAATGGCCATGGAAACGCGCTGTTCCCGCACCTGCCGTTTTACCGCAGAAGCGCTCTGCGACTGGCTTTGCGGGGAGATGGCGAGCATCAGGAAGGCCAGCGCGCAGCAAGCGGCAAGATGGGGGCGGAGGATTTTTTTCATTCTTAAATTTTAGGAAATATTTCCATCATTGGCCATCTGAAAAAAAACGCCAGTTTGAAAAAGTGCCGCCGTAGAATGATCGGCGCGGACCGGCGGCAAGCATCGCCTGTCGGCGGATCCGACGACACTTGGAAAAAGGCAGGGGAGACGATGACGAATAAAAAACGGATGTTTGCACTGGCAGTGGCGGCCCTGGCCGCGCTGCCCGCATCGGCCGAAATCCTGGCCATGGTCAATTACGAAAGCAAGTCGCCCGAGTCCCTGAAGGCGCTGAAAAGCCCGGTGGCGCCGCCCTCGCGCAAGGAGGGCATCGCCATCATCGACGTCGATCCCGAGTCGAAAAACTTCGGCAAGATCGTGCGCGACATTCCCCTGTCGCCGGACCTGGTGGCGCACCACATTTTCTACAACCACGACATGAGCAAGGCCTACATCACGGCGCTGGGCAAGACGCAGCTGCGCGTGATGGACATGCGCCACAAGGACTTGCCGATCAAGGTGATCGAGGTGCCGACTTGCCAGGTGGGCGAGGACATCGTTTTTTCGGATGACCGCAAGCGCTGGTATTTAAGCTGCATGGGCTCGCAGGCCATGCTGGAAGGCGACGCCGTGCACGACAAGCCCGTGCGCACCGTCAAATTGCCGGCGCCGTATCCGCATGGCCTGGCCATCCACGACGGCATCGACCGGGCCCTGTTGACGAGCACCATCCGCCCCACGGACCTGGGCGACGCCGGTGAGGTGATCAGCGTGGTGGAAACGAGCACGGGCAAGGTGCTGGGCACGCACAAGCTGTCGAAGAAGCCGTCGCCATCGGGCGAGGCGCCGGTGGAAATCCTGTTCGTCCCGGGCAGCAATCCGCCCGTCGCCTACATCGCCAACATGTATGGCGGCACTGTGTGGACGGCCACGTGGAATGCGCAGACGAAGAATTTTGAGACGGCCCAGGTGCATGACTTTGCCGAACAAAAGGCGGGCGTGCCGCTGGAGCTGTATTTCAACAAGGGCGCCACGCGGCTGTATCTGACCACCGCCAAGCCGGGCCACCTGCATATCTTCGATCTGACGGGAGGCGTCGCCACGCCGCGGCTGCTGAAATCGATTCCCGCCGCCGAGGGCGCGCACCACGTGGCGTTCACCAGGGACGGCCGCTACGCCTTCGTGCAAAATGCGCTGCTCAATCTGCCGGGCATGAGCGATGGCTCGATCACCGTCATCGACCTGAAGAAGGAAGCCGTGGTGGGCAAGGTCGATACCCTGAAGGACAAGGGACTCAATCCGAACAGCATCGTGCTGCTGCCGAAGTGGAATGACTTCATGGGACATTGAACAGGAGTTTGGCGCTAGAATGGCAGGGCGCGGCCCGGCTCGTTGCCAGGGGCTGCCCCTTTGCATTGGCCTACCCATGTTATTCATCGATTTTCCCGCCTTGTCCGCCCTGGCCGCCGCGTCGGCCACCATCACGCAGCCGTGCAGCTGCTGCACCGTGCCGCTGGCCGCCTGGCAGCGCCTGCCCACGTCGCTGGAACTGGAGCGGTTTGAAGAAATCGGCACCCTGCGCGAAGACGCCTATGAGGAGCCGACATTTGCCGAGTACCATCCGCACGGCACGCGCTACGACAGCGAGGACGCGCCCATCGCGCCACACTACTATCCCGCCAACCTGAGCCAGGTGGCGCGCTGCCTGAACTGCGGCCGCCACTATCTGCGCTACAACGAGGCGGGCGGCTATTTCACGGAGCTGCGCATCCGCGCGCTGCGCCCCGCCTTGCTGGTCGACGCCCCGCTGTAGGCTGTTTCGGCGCTACAGGCTTTCCTTGGCGTGCGCGATGCCGTGTTCATCGTAGATCGAATACACGGCGGCGAGGATGTTTTCCAGTTCCGGCGAGCGGTCCATGTGGCGCACGCTGAAGAAGATGGGGGAAAACGCGTGCGTGTCGTCGAGCTTGCGGTAGACGACGTTGCGGTGATGCATGGCCTGCACGCTTTCGGGCACGATGGAAATCCCCTGGCCGGCCGCCACCAGTCCCATCGAGATTTGCAGCTCGCGCACTTCGGTGACGGGGCCGGGCGTGACATTGCCTTCGCTGAACATGGCCAGCACCTGGTCGGCAAAGCTGGGCCGCGGCGCCTTCGGATAGACGAGCAGGGTGTCGTGTATCAGCTCGGTCAAACGCAATCCCCCTTCGCCCCGGACCAGCCGGTGGCCGGGCGGCAGGGCCACCACCAGCCGCTCTTCGCGCAGCAGGATGCGGCGGATGCTGGGATCCTCGCTTTTCAGGCGCCCGAAACCGACGTCGATGCGCCCTTCCTTCAGCGCCTTCAACTGTTCCACCGTCGTCATTTCGTGCAGGGTCACGTCCACCTCGGGATGGCGCTCGCAATAGCGGTGCACGATGTCGGGCAATTCCCCATACAGGGTCGAGGCGACGAAGCCGATCGACAGGGTGCGATCGAGCTTGCCGATGCGCTGCGTCATGGCCTTCAGGTCGCGCACCTGGTCGAGCAGGGGCCGCGCGTGGGCGAGGAAAAACTCGCCCGCTTCCGTCAGCCGCAAGGGCCGCGAGCCTTTCTCGATCAGCGCCACGCCCAGGGTTTCCTCCAGCTGCTGCATTTGCCGGCTCAGAGGCGGCTGGGCCATATGCAGGCGCTCGGCGGCCCGCGTGAAGTTCCTCTCCTCTGCTACCGCGACGAAGTAGCGCAAGTGCCGTAATTCCATCTTCATACCTTTCAGGTATAGGTTCGATACCAACTTGGTGTTGGACGTGGCGACAATGGGGGAATATCGTGTCGTCACTGCTCAGGATTATACGGAATAAATATGATTCAAAATATCGAGACCTACCTGGTCGATGTGCCGACCATTCGTCCGCACCGGCTCTCCGTCGCCACCATGCATACGCAAACGCTGGTGCTGGTGCGGCTGCGCTGCGCCGACGGCATCGTCGGCTGGGGCGAGGCCACCACCATCGGCGGCTTGAGCTACGGCGGCGAAAGCCCGGAAAGCATCAAGACGAATATCGATACCTATATCGCGCCGCTGCTGGTCGGCATGGAAGCGAGCGAGGTGGCCAAGGCCATGGCCCGCGTGCGCAAGGTGATCCAGGGCAACCGCTTCGCCAAGTGCGCGATCGAGACGGCCCTGCTGGATGCGCAGGCGCGCCGCCTGAATGTGCCGCTGTCGGAATTGCTGGGCGGCCGCGTGCGCGATGCGCTGCCCGTGGCCTGGGTGCTGGCCAGCGGCGACACCGTGCGCGACATCGCCGAAGCGGAAAAAATGCTCGACCTGCGCCGCCACCGCATCTTCAAGCTGAAGATCGGCTTGCGCGACGTGATGGATGACGTGGCCCATGTGCTGGAGATCAAGCGGGCGCTCGGCGAGCGCGCCAGCGTGCGCGTCGACGTCAACCAGGCATGGAGCGAGACGGACGCCGTGCGCGGCATCGCCGCGCTGGAAGCGGGCGGCATCGACCTGATCGAGCAGCCCGTCAAGGCCGGCAACCGCGCCGCGCTGGCGCGCCTGACGCAGCGCTTCGACGTGGCCATCATGGCCGACGAAGCCTTGCACGGCCCCGCCGATGCGCTGGCGCTGGCCCAGGCCGATGCCGCCGACGTGTATGCCGTCAAGATCACCCAGTCCGGCGGCCTGCTGCCCGCACTGGAAGTGGCCACCGTGGCGCGCCTGGCTGGCGTCGGCCTGTACGGCGGCACCATGCTCGAAGGCGGCATCGGCACGGCCGCCACGGCCCACGTCTGCGCCACGTTTGCCGAACTGGCCTGGGGCACGGAACTGTTTGGCCCCCTGCTGCTGACGCAGGAAGTCTTGCGCGAACCGCTCGTGTACCGCGACTTCATGCTGCAAGTGCCGACGGGGCCGGGCCTGGGCGTCGATATCGATATGGACAGGCTGCGCGCCATGCAGCGTCAATAAAGGAGAAACCATGTTATTCCATGTACGCATGAACGTGAACCTGCCCGTGAGCATGCCGGCCGAGCAGGCGGCGCTGCTGAAGCAGACGGAAAAGGAACTGGCGCAGCGCCTGCAGCACGAGGGCAAGTGGCGCCACCTGTGGCGCATCGCCGGCCAGTACGCCAACATCAGCGTCTTCGACGTGGACAGCGTGGACGAGCTGCACAATTTGCTGACCTCGCTTCCACTGTTTCCCTACATGCAGATCGAGGTGATGCCGCTGTGCCGCCATCCTTCCTCGGTTCGCGGCGACGATTCCTGATGCGCACCCTGGCATGATCAAAGGAAACATTCTATGACGCACACTATCGTGAATACGCTCAGCGCGGACGCTACGCGCCTGCATTACCGCACCGATGGACAGCGCGGCAATCCCTGCCTGGTCCTGTCGAACTCGCTTGGCACGGACCTGTCCATGTGGGATGCCCAGGCGGCGGCGCTGGCTTCCCGGTTTTTTGTCGTGCGCTATGACGCGCGCGGCCATGGCCAGTCCGCCGGCGGCGCGCCGTTCGGCATCGACGAGCTGGGCCTGGACGTGGTGGCGCTGCTCGACCACCTGGAGATCGCGCGCGCCGCGTTCTGCGGCATCTCGATGGGCGGCCTGACGGGCCAGTGGCTGGGCATCCACCATCCGCAGCGCCTGCATAAACTGGTCCTGGCGAATACGGCGGCGCGCATCGGCACGGCCGACGCCTGGCTGGCGCGGGCGCAGCAAGTGCGGCGCGACGGCATGGGCACCGTGGCCGATGGCGCCGCCGCGCGCTGGTTCACGCCGCCGTTCATCGGGCGCGAAACGGATACGGTGGCGGGTATGGTGGCCACCCTGCGCGGGCAGGATGCCGGCGGCTATGCGGCGTGCTGCGAAGCGCTGGCCCGGGCCGACTTGCGCGCAGCCGTCGCTACGCTCGGCGTGCCGACCCTGATCATCGCCGGCGAGCACGATCCCGTGACCACCATCGATGACGGGCGCTGGCTGCAGCAGCAGGTCGCCGGCGCCCGCCTGGCAAGCCTGCCCGCCTCGCATATTTCAAACGTCGAGGCGGCGGACCTGTTCACGGCCCAGCTGCGCGCATTCTTGTTGTAAGGCTTGCCGTACCATATCGGTACGGCAAGAATTTGCTTTGCCCCTGAGCACCGCCGCCGGCAGGTCCGGTATGCGGCAGGGGAGGCTTTCTTGAAAAATAATAATAAGAAAAGCAGACTTGGAGTAGACGGATGGAAAACAGATTGATCATCATCGCGGCAGTCACGGTGAGTTATTTCGCCCTCATGTCGTACATTACTTATAGCGTGCGCAAGCATGCCAACAACAGCGAAGGCATGACGGCCGGCGGTCGCAATTATCCGGCCTTCCTGATCGGCGCATTGCTGCTGTCCGAATTCATCGGCAGTTCCGTTAGCATCGGCACGGCGCAAAAGGGTTATGAACTGGGCATTTCCGCCGCCTGGAACCTGGTGGCGCTGTCGCTGGGCTTCCTGCTGCTGGCGATCGTGCTGGTCCGGAAATACAAGGAGAGCGGGCAATCGACGATTTCCGGCATCCTGGCGCAGACCTACGGCGAGCCCGTGCGTTATGCGGCCTCCATCCTCACCATCGTCGCGCTGGGCATCGTGGCCGTCGCCCTGTACGCGAGCGGCGGCGCCGTGCTGGCCGCCGTGTTGCATATCAATAAAACCGTGGCCATCCTGCTGGTGGGCGCCATCACCGTGATCTATGTCAGCCTGGGCGGCATGCGTTCGGTCGTGTACACCAATTTCGCCCATTCCATCGTCAAATACCTGGGCGTGATCCTGGCGCTCGCGTATGCGCTGGAAGCGACGGGCGGCATCGGCGCGCTGCAGGCGCAGCTGCCGGCCAAGATGTTCAACTGGGTCGAGATCGGCTGGGGCCAGATCATCGCCTGGATGATAGGCGGCATCGGTTCCATCTTCGCCACGCAATACGTGATCCAGGCCCTGGTCAGCACGGACAACCCGGCCGTGGCCAAGCGCGCCTGCTATTACGTGTCGTCGCTGATGATCCCGTTCGGCCTGATGGCCGCGCTGATCGGCATGTGCAGCGCCGTGCTGTATCCGGGCATGAAGTCGATCGACGCCTTCCCGACCCTGATCGCCCACATGCCGGCCTTTTCCGCCAGCATCATGATCGTCGGCCTGGCCGGCGCCCTGTTCGGCGGCATTTCCGCCACCACGCTGGCATCGGCCACGCTGGCCATGAAGGATTTTTATGACCCGTGGTACAACAAGGCGAAAAATGACGCGAAATCGATGCTGTTCCTGCGCATCGCGATCGTCGTGGCCGGCCTGCTGCCGCTGGTGCTGGCCCTGTATGCGGAAAAACTGCTGATGATCGCCTTCCTCGGCAAGGCCCTGCGCGCCACCCTGGCCGTGCTGGTGCTGATGGCTTTCTATGCGCCGAAGTTCGGCACGCCGCGCGGCGCCTTTGTCGGCGTGATCGTCTCGGTGGTGGCCACCATCGGCTGGTTCCTGGCGGGCAATCCGTACGGCGTCGACAGCTCCTACCTGGCGCTGGCTGGCCCGCTGCTGACCATGGGCATCAGCCACCTGTTCAAGTCGCCGCAGGCCGTGGCCAAGCCGGCCTCGTCTCCGCGGCCGTAGCTGGCCCCAGCCCTTACACCAGTCCCGTCAGGTAGTACACGGCGATGACGAGGAACACGGCCACCGTCTTGATGACGGTGATGCCGAAAATGTCGCGGTAGGACTGGCGGTGCGTGAGGCCCGTGACGGCCAGCAGGGTAATCACGGCGCCGTTGTGTGGCAAGGTGTCCATGCCGCCGCTGGCCATCGCCACCACGCGGTGCAGCACTTCGAGCGGGATGTGGGCTTGCTGCGCCGCCTGGATGAAACTGTCCGACATGGCGGCCAATGCGATGCTCATGCCGCCCGACGCGGAGCCGGTGATGCCGGCCAGGGTCGTCACGGAGACGGCTGCGTTGACGAGCGGATCGGGCACGCTGCGCAAGGTGTTGCTGACGGCAAGGAAACCGGGCAGTGCCGCGATGACGCCGCCAAAGCCATATTCGGACGCCGTATTCATGGCCGCCAGCAGGGCGCCGCCCACGGCCGCCTTGGTGCCTTCGGCAAAGGCGGCGCGGATGCGTCCGAAGGCCGTCACGCAGACGAGCAAGATACCCAGCAGCAAGGCGCCCTCCACGGCCCAGATGCCGGTGACGGAAGCGATTGCCGTCGTCACGGGCGCGTGCAAGCCCGGCAGCGCTTCGGCGCCGAGCACGTAGCTGTCGCCATACCAGTGGGGAATTAGCTTGGTCAGCGCAAAGTTGGCCACACCCACCAGTACCAAGGGCGCCACCGACAGCAGGGGATGGGGCAAGTCGCCCGAGCCGGCCTTGGCCTGTTCCGCCTCGACGCCATAGCCTTCGCCCGTCGCCATGACGGAGCGCCGCCGCCATTCGAGGAAGGCCAGTCCCATGGCCACCGTCAGCACCGAGCCTATCGTGCCCAGCCACGGCGCGGCCCAGCCCGTCGTGTTGAAGAAGGTGGTGGGGATGATGTTCTGGATTTGCGGCGTGCCCGGCAGGGTGTCCATGGTAAACGAGAACGCACCGAGAGCAATGGCGCCCGGCATCAGGCGCTTGGGAATATTGCTTTGACGATACAGCTCGGCCGCGAACGGATAGACGGCGAACACCACGACGAACAGCGACACGCCGCCATAAGTCAGCGCGGCGCACACGGCGACGATGACGGCATTCGCGCGCGAACTGCCGATATAGCGGATGGCCGCCACGACGATGGACTGGGAAAAGCCGGACAGTTCGATCAGCTTGCCGAACACGGCGCCCAGCAGGAACACGGGGAAGTACAGCTTGATGAAGCCCACCATCTTTTCCATGAAGATGCCGCTGAAGACGGCCGGCACGGCCGACGGATCGGTCAGCAGCACGGCGCCGAGCGCGGCGACGGGCGCAAACAGGATCACACTGTAGCCGCGGTAGGCGGCCAGCATCAGGAAGGCCAGAGCGGCCAGGACTATCAGGAAAGACATGTCGAGCTGATCCTTGCGCAAAGTAGGTATTTAATTAATTGCTCAATTAATATCATGCTTTTCAACAAGGCGCCAACACGCAGGTCAAGGATTGCCCGGCGCAGGCAGATGCGCTGGTGGGTAAAGATGGCAATGGCCAGCTATTCCACTGTCGCGTTGACCCTGCCGATGAGCGAGCATCCGCACGCCGTCTTGCAGCCATGTACGGCCACCGGAATCCCTCCTGCGGTCAGGGTCTCGTGGGCGGTCACAATTTTATTGACGCCATGCGGTGCGCCACCGGGATAGCGTTGTGGACACATGACGTCGTCGCCCAGCCGCGCAATTGCCTTGCCACCGATATCGTGCGTGGGTGAGCCACTGATGACTTTCCCGCCATGGTCGGTGGCGTCGCCGACGGTGATGATTTTCAGGGTCATGGGCTTCTCCTGGTTGGCTCAGTACGTGGGTTTGTCGTAGGACTCTGGCTCGACCGCGTCCTCGACACCAGACCAGGGTGGCAACTTTGCAGGAGGCAACGGAAGCACTTGGTCGAGCCGGCTCAGTTTCAGGTCGGGATTGATTCCCAATGCGTCGTAGATGGCGTTGTAACGATTCTCACGCTCGGTATCTCGTGCGATGCTGAATTTTTGCAAAATTTTTACCTCTTCATCAAGAGGATTGGGCCAGTGCCCTCTCATAAATAACAATTTAAGTGCGGCAGCACAATCTTTACTCCCGTATTTCAAGCCTTGTTGGTATATCTGTATCGCCTTTCCATATTCATTATGAGTTCGTTCCCGCATAGCCAACTTATATGCCGCCGGCCCATGTCTCTGTTCGTAGGCACATTGCAACATAGTTTCTTCATCGCCTAATCGTCCAGCATCGCTATAGGCCTGGGCTAACGCCATCTGTGCCTCCGGACTGCCGAGCTGGGCCGCCCTCAGGTAGTATGCCCAAGCCAAATCGAGGTCGTAGTGTGCACCGCCATAACCATGCTCGTACGCGACACCGAGGTCATATAGCCCCCACGGTTGCATCGCCTTGGCCGCCATGCGAGTGATTTCGACACTTTTCTCAGGGTTTGCATCAAGAACATGATTGGATTCGAGAGCACCGAGTCCGTGCAGATAAAAATGCGCCATTAGTGCACGCGCTCCCCAGTCGCCCAAATCGGCCGCCTTTTTTACGTCGGTGAGTATAAGCGTGGCCTCCTCTCGTGTGAATTGCCACGCTATCTTGCTACGCCATATCTTGCGAGCCTCGATATATAGCCGGTATGCTGCCGGGTCGCGGGTCGACGGCATGTGGTCTTTCCAGCGGGCGCATGCGGGTAGCGGGTCAGACAGACTGAACTTCTGGAATCCATATGGCAGGGTATGCAAAGCTCGCTCCTTGAAGTAGTTGTTGAGGGAAACTGCGCCAATAGCCAACCCCACCAGCAGAGCAGTGGCATATATCCAACGTATCCGCGTTTTGCTCATGGTTAGACGAGCGGAGATCCAGGTTTGCGGTCCACGTAAAACGGTAACAACTGACTTTTAAGTTTTGTTCTCAATGTCTTACAGTCGGTGTTCGCCGTCGCAATATCTTGCCAGTCGTCGAACGTGCTTGTCATATCCCCAAACTGCGCCGGCCCCGCCAACCCAGAGCACTGGCTGAACAAATCACAGCGCAATTGAAACGCTACCTCCTTCGCCTCACTCAACACGTTAAGCTCGCTATCTAGAGCCATACTGCGGAGATTCAGGTTGGCCGAGCCTATCGTGAACGCGGCGTCATCCACAATCGTCACCTTGGCGTGGATGTAGATTTCTTCATAGTCCGTCGCTTGCAGCCTGTCTTTGTCTCTGGCGCAAGTCCAAAGCGACCCCATAAAAACGTTGATGCCACGCTCGGCCAGTTCTTCTGCGGTAATCGGCGGTTTGGTCTTTTTCTCCCGCGCCAACTTCAAAGCCTCTTCGTGCTCCACCTTCATTGTCTCGCTCCTGCCCACCTTGCTGACTACATCGTAGGTCGGCACGTCCATGCCATCATTTTCCGGGGTGGAGGTCAGGATGAATACATATATCGGCTTCAGGTAGCCGGCCGAACGCAGGCGGCCCACGCATTCGATAAGATGCTCCGCCCAGGGCGTGTACTGAATGTACTGGTTTTGTATGAAGATATAGCGAAGAGTCTGCCGGGTCAGGTTGGCGTAGCATTCCTTAATGGCCTTCTCTGTATGCTGCGGCTCGGTGCGCAGCAGTTGTACATTGTGTAAGCCATTTTGTAGTTTGAATGCGCTCAATGGTATTCTCGCGCGCCGCGCGACGAACTCCGGATCCATCTCATCATGAAGCCAGTCTCGAGCTTTCCTAACGATACGCTTGATTGGCGGATTAAAGAACCAAGCCGTGTCCATGAAGAGAGAGGTAGGCCTGGTTGACTTTTCCCACGCTTGGCAGAAATTATGATTGAGGTCGTAGAGAATCGGACCATGCAAGCGACAGGACACATCCTGATACGGTTTCACCACATGGCTATTTTTGTCGATGTATGATTGGACAAGCCGCTCCTTGGCCGCCTGCTGCAGCGAGCTCAATTGGTATCCTGGACCGGCACTGTCATAACACTCGCCTTCTTTCCATGCCGCCTTCTGTAGCGCCACATGCTCCATGTGGTAGATACGCTCGCGCCTGATGTCGCGGAAGTGGTGCTCTGACGTGTCCCAGAAGTCGGTGACGGAATTATGTCCCATCACGTAACCTATCGCATTGACCGGATTTTCATAGTCAATCAACAGCATTTTCTGGTGGTGCGTGGCAAACGTTTGGGTTACCTGCGCCATAAAACCAGTGGGCGCCAGCTCTCCCGACAATGAATTATTTAATAAATTGACGGGAACTTTGCGCACATGAAAATGAATATTCGGTATCGCGTCGTCGCAAACCTGCGCATACCATTCGGTGTTATAAGCTTGGTGCGATTCGCTAAAGTAACCGCCCTGGGCGCATCCGATATTTGGAAATCGTCTTCCGTAGTAGCCAGGATTGTTTTTCATTACCTTTTGCGTCACGGCGCTGTCGTGCCATACCAGCAAACGAACTTTGACCGGATTGTGCTTGTGCGAGGCAATCTTCTTCAGCAAATCTCCATAACGTATCCCATCCTCGGCGCTCTTCCCACGCACGAGCACCATGCCAGGGTCGAATCCCCATGTGATGATATCGACGCTATGCTTGGCGCTTTCCAAGTCCTTCGCTATTTTTCTAAAGACCGCTTCTCCGCAAATTAATGGTTCAATAAAACAGCGATAACGCGGCGGATGGACGGGATATGGAACATGAACAAACCAAGGCTGTGCGAGACATTGGTAGGGCGCGTCGTTGTCGCGATAGGATAGCGTTTGCTTGTAGAGGTCGACGTTGCTGTTCATGGCACTCATGGTGCATTCCTTAAAGAAGTATGCGATGGCGTCATGCTTCGGATGAATCTTCGCCGTCGTCCAATGCTGGATTTGACAGCACACGACTCTGTTCCAGCGTCGCGTAGCCCTCGTTGGCAGCCCCGCCCGAATTGGCGTACCCGTGGTACCCGATGCCAGCGCTCATTTCCTGTTTTTCGTCATGTGGGTTCGGCGCGATGGTATAGCGGTTGCCGTTGGGGAGCTCCAACTCGTAGGTGGACTGCTTTTCCAGCTCGTGCTGGAAAGTCATGTTGCCATCGTCGTCAAAGACCCCGTGTTCCGTCAGCGCGCCATCCTTATAGAGTTTGTAGGGCAAGCGAGAATTGAGGGCGCCGCCCGCAGCCGGATGGCTGTTCAAATGAAACGTACCAGCTCCCGCAAGCTTGGCCTGCGGCGGTTGCACCTGAGCCATCTGCAGGTTTTTCGGTCCAGGCAGGCTGTGCTTGGCTGCATGCGCGACAAAGGTGCCGTTGGTGCCTTGTTCGATGCCGCCTGCGCTGAATTTGGCATAGCTGCCGCCGCCGTTGATCACTACCTCTTCCTTGGCGCTGATGGTGATGCGGTTGGCCGTGTGCGTGATGTTGAGTTTGGCAAGGATGTTGACGCTGTCTGTCAAGGCCCGCACATCGATATCGCCGGCTGCCGCGATCAGCCGCATGCCGGCCTTCTGGACGAACAAACGCAGCGCTTGCCGCACGCTGGCGAACAGGCTGCCGCCGCTGGCAATGGAAAGGTCCTGCCCGGTGGTGATGGCCGTATGCTGATCGCTGGCCAGATGGGTGCTGCCCCGGGTAGTGCTTTCGATGCCAGCGGGACTGGCCAGCACCAGATGCGGTGCAGCCAGTTGGGGAAAGCTCCCTTTGGCGCCTGCGCCGCCCTTGATGCTGTCGTTCTGCGCCTTGATGGCGGCCACCGTCCTGGCCTGATCCTCGCCGTCCTGTGCCCCTGATTGCTGGGCCAGCTTTACCAATGCTTCCTGCTGGGCATAGGCGGTGCTCAAGCGCAATTGTGTTTCACCCATGTCCTTGATGTGCGAGGCGCCGTTGGGCCGCGCTTCGGTAGTGATCAGCATGCCCCGGTTCGCGCGCGCCACGCCCCAGGCATTGGTCGCCAGCTCCCAGCCTTCGCCGCGCGCATCCATGCGGCCGTCGGACGTTTCAATGCGGGTAATGCTGCCCAGCGACAGCTGGCTGTGCTCGTGGTCGCTCTTGAGCTGGGCCTGAAGAAAGCCCTTGGTGTCATCCATTACAAGATGGTTGCTGTTGCCGTCGCCGCCGCTTTTCAATTCGCGGCTGCGCATACCAGCCAGCGCCCGCTGGGCGGGCAAATGCCAGGGTGGCATGTTGTCGCGGTTGTAGACGACGCCGACAACGATGGGGTGGTCCATATTTCCATCGAGGAAATGCACGACCACCTCCTGACCGATGCGTGGCAGGCACATCTGGCCGAAATACTGGCCGGCCATGGGCATCATGACGCGTATCCAGGGCGAGCTGGCCTGGTCAAATGTACCCAGCCGGTCCCAGTGAAATTGCAGTTTGATACGGGCCAGTTCATCGGTATAAATGTCCTCGCCGGGGGGGCCGACGACGATGGCCGTCTGCGCGCCGGGATGGTGACACGGCACGCTGTTATGCTGACGCCCCGGCCGCCAGCGTATGTCGCGGCATATGCAGGCGAGCGTGTTGCTGTACTCCGACTTGCCATCCGGACCGGCGGGATAATTATTGCTCGCGGTATGTTCGACAGATACGATGAGATAGTCGCGCGCACCGATGTCTGCTTGCCTGTCCTTGCCTGGTGCGGGCGCCCTGACTTGCGCACTGAAGTGGCCTTTCAACTTGAACGTGCGGCCGGGTTGCGCGGCGCGGTCGTTGCCGCCCGCTTCGAAATACTGGGTGCGCTGGTCATGCTCTTCCATGCGGCGCTGCGCCAGGGCCTCGCCGTCACGCAGATTCGGATAGCCGTAGGAACCGGTGTTTTCGTAGAGCTCATAGACGTCCACGTCACCTTGCTCGTTCAGGGAACTCCCATTGACCCGTTGCGCACGGGGGCTCTTGTAGTTGAAACTTGCCAGTGTCAGTTTTCCGGAGCCGAGTTCACGTACCGCTTGCCAGTCGTCAATCCCGTCGGCCTCTTCGGCCCCTGCCTGGGCGCGGAACTGCATCAGGTCAGCTGCATCGGCGACATGGGCGTCGTCAATGGGTTCGGCCAGGGTGGAGTTATCGCTGAGAATCAGCGTGTGGCCGTCGACCCGATGTTCGTAGTGGTAATACAGCCCCGCATCTTCCCAGCGGCGGTGCAGATGGTTGTAGTCCGTCTCGTTATGCTGGTTGGCGCAGCTGAGTTTCTTGTCGTCGTAGCCGGGGCCCAGTCTGGTCTTCCAGTCACGCTGGCGATAGTGCCCGAGAGTGGCTTCAGTCAATTCGATGATGCTGCGGTGGTGAAAGGAGACGTTGTCCTTGCGCAGCCTGGCGAAGGCCAGCCAGGGCGACAGCACCATCTCGTAGTAGGCAAAGCCGCCATCGGTGCGCATAAAGCGGAAAGTCCCGACATAACCGTTCAGATAGCGCAGGCTGCCGTTCTCGCGCACCAGTGAAATGGTGACCATCCTTCCCATCATGCTTTTGAGGGAGATACCCGTGTCGTCCGACAAGACTTCGGCCTGAATACGGAAATCGCGCGACAACTCTTCCCGCATCCACATCTTGTTGATCAGCATGACGGTGTTTGCAGGCCCATCCTTCTGCGGGAAGTCCATCCGCATCAGTCGATTGGCCTGCGATTGGGCACCGAATACGGACAGCGCCGCGATGCCATCGTCCATCGTGTTGCGTATCATGCAGCCTCCTTGAAACGTAGCAAATAGCCGGCGGTGTTTCTGGAAACGTTGCCATCTTGTCGCAGCAGAAAGGCGTCCCAATTCAGGCGTCGCCCCGCACCAGGTTCGCTCGTCAGGATGAGGCGCTGCAGGCACGGCGGTTTGAATAAAATCCGTACCTCGAACTGCAAATTTGGCAATGCGAACATTTTGACCCTTTGCGCCAGCGCTACGGCAGCGCTGCCGCGTGGGAGAAAACGCTCGGCGTCGGCCTTGTCGAGTGGGCCGATGTTCAGCCTGACGCGCAGATCCCTCCTGCGTAACCGCCCGCCCAGCACTGCGCCGTATCCCAGCTTGGCAACTCCGGCACCGAGCTTGCTGCGTTTGTTTTTCGGGATGAGGTCCCAGGCTTCGACGAAAGGTTCAAGCTCGACAGGTACACCGAAGTGATGCGTCAATACGCGCGAGACCGAGCTTGCCGCCACTGGTCTGGTGCGCAGCAAGACAGCATGGAACCCTGCCATCTCGCAAGCCGCATCGTCAGTGCCGTCAGGTAGCGCGTCATGGTGGATACCCGCCAGGGCTGTCAACAGCGGCAACTGGCCATCTTTTCCACCCATGTCGAACTGGTGCTCCAGACGATACTTGCCCCAGGCTTGAAAAAACATAGCCACCATGCGCTGGGACAACAAGTCGATAAACGCACGGGCGCTATCTTCCCCTTTCCAGCGTTGCGCGGCGACCATCCGCTCCGTGCGATGTAAAGGCATGCCAGCGTTCAGACCAAGGAGCCCCAGGAACGCGGGCGTCAGAAGTATCTTCGCGCCCGGCACCTTCCGCATGGCCTGCAGCAGCTCGATATCGGTCTCGTACCTTGCCGGTTCTGTCCTCAGTGCCTCGATTGGGCTGGCTGGAAAACTCAGCGACAGGCTGTTCTGAAAACGCAGCACATGAGACAGCGCTTGCTCGTCATCGCAACAGAGGCCGGTCTGACGCAGCCAGCGTACCAGGATGCGCATGGCCTGGACAAACTGGAACTGCTGGGGTTGATCCATCAGATGCTGGATTACGCTAACTTCAGGTAGCCGCTTCTTGGCTTGCATCGGATCAGTTCCTTATCTGATTGTTTGGATAGAATGACCAATTCGATGAAGCTGTTAACCTGCACATACAGGCCCAGGAACTGGTCGATGACTTCCACGAACAGCAGCAAGCCGCTACCCACAAAAGCTTCTTCGTCGAGTGTCATGCGTATTTCGGTTCCGTGCACCAGCGCGGCGCCATGCTTGTGTCGCATCCACGTCACCGCCGCCACCTGTTTCAGGTCGGTGATGCCCTCTATCTGACGCCGCGAAATCGGCGACTGTGGCAGGTCGTACAGGGCCAGAATTTCGCGCAAGGCTGGCAGTCCGCCCTGCGACAGTGCATGGTGGTTTACCGTCAGATGGGAAATCAAACGCCATTGCTGGCTTCCTTTGGGAAAGCGGCAGGTGCGGGTCGGCCGGCGCAGAAGGCGAACCGAGTAGCTGTCGGCATCGCGCAGGGGCGTCAGGTCGCCGCCGGCCTGGCCGTATTTCAGCGAGTTGGGAAAGTCACTGTTGGTGCAGCTCAGCGCAATCGACAGGCTCGTTTTTTCGACTTCCATGGGATTGAAGTCGCCGTCAATCAGGGTGATGCGCTTTTCATGGCCGGGGCTGAGGGCAGCCAATTCGGCATCGTGGCGCAGCATCCAGTAATGCCCATTCTTTGCGGTCGCCTCCTCGCCGTGGCGCAGCGAATAAAACGGCCGGAATTCCGTCACCACTTCCTTCTGCCCGCGCCGGCGCACCATCTTGACCGAGTCTATCGAGTACACCTCAAACGATTTCGCGTGTGCGGCGTCCGCCACCACCGCATAATCGGCGGTCAACTGTGTCACGGATATCGGTTGTCCCGGACGCTGGAACAGGTTGACCACCGGACTGCAACCGAGCAGAAAATTCGTCTCCGACAAGCTGGCCAGCATGCGGGTGCGGGAGGAATCTGGCCGTAGTCCGGCCAAGGCTACATGGAGCGTAAAGCGGCGACACTCCTGTGGCAGCAGGGCCCGCAATGCCGCCAGGTCGATGTCGAAGAAATTGAACTTTTCCGGAAAAACAAAGTACTCGCTGAGCACCCGGTATGCCACGTGCGAGCGGGCGTCGAACGGGATGAGCGCCTCGTCCTCGGCGAAACCGACCGGTGCAAGTGGCACGGCCGCCAACGGCGTCCAGTGCCCCGGCTCGGCTTCAACATAGGCGCACACGGCGTGCGTGAAGAGTGCGTCGCGCAGGGCTGCGCAAAACGAGGGCTCGCCATCGATGAAGATGCGCAAGAAGGGGAGCTTGGCCGGCACGGCGCCCTCGAGGACGATGCTCAGTGCCGCGCTGGCAGATGCAGGCAGGGCGAGGCTGGACGGGGGGCGTATCACTGCGTCGAACCGGGCGGCGGCCAGCGTCACTGGCGAGAGCGCAATGGGATAGGCGGTCTTGAAACTGCAGCGTACGCCGTCAACTGCGCCAGAGTCCATCTCGGTACCGCGCGGAATGGCCAGTACCGGTGCTTCGCCCGCCGACTTGATGGAAGGGTAAGTGGCGCACACTATCGCGCAGGAGGGAAATGGTCTGAGGTAGTGCGGAAACAGCGCCTCGAGCAGCGCCTCGGTCAATTCCGGATAGCTGTCGTCCAGCCGTTTCGCCACCCGTGCGGAAAGCAGCGCGACGGACTGTATCAGTTGTTCGACATGCGGGTCAGGGCAGGTATCGTCGCTGAGCTGCAGCGCGCTACCCACTCTCGGATAGCGCTCGTGAAATTCGCGGCCGAGGCGGCGCAGATACATCAGCTCACGCTCGAAGTACGGCAACAGATCCTCCATCACGCTCCCCCCCCCATCAGGCTGTTATTGAGCGCCACGGACGAAAGCCGTGTGCAGATGATCAAGTATCAATCAAGTGATGGCGAATATATTGCGGTTGCGCAATGCTGGCGACAGCGGCGGGCTTTGTGCGCTGCCATCGTGGTAATGCTCGGACCTGGAACATTTTTTTGCGAAAACTCAATGAGTTTCCTCAATGCAGCGTCAAACTCTATTGGCGAGCAATGTATCCCAAGGGAGAGAGCATGAGCATCTCATCAAAAGTTTTGTGGGCCGAAGGCCTTACGCTTGATGCACAGCATTTTCAGCAGTTGGACTTGTATCACGAAACCCGGTTGCGGCATATCGCCTCGGCCATCAATCCCTATGCCTGGGGCGTTCAGCTTGCACGGTGGAGTATTGAAGGCGTGCCCAACAACATGCTGTATGCGCAGGCATTGACCCTGATTTTCAAGGATGGGGAAATCTACCAGGCACCGCTGTCCGACGAATTACCCTTGGCGATAGATTTGAGCAAGCTGCCCGCAGATGAGCAAAGCTTTGTTTTTTACGCGGCTCTGCCGGTCATCAATACACATGGTGGCAATTTGGCCAGTAGCGAGGCGCGGCACGCTGATACCCGTTACTCGTCATTCGACGCACAAACGCTGGACCTCTACACCGATGCGCTCAGCTCCAACGTTTCTTACATGAGAAAAAAACTGCGTTTGCTAGCGCATCTCGAGATGCGCGATGCCTACGACTGTATTCCGGTAGTGAAGGTGCGCCGCAAAGAGGACAGCACCTTTGAAATCGACCCGACCTTCATGGCGCCGAGTCTGTCGGCCGACGTTGATCCTGTCATGCGGGAAATGCTGCGAAGCTTGCTCGTCAAGTTGACCGCCAAAGCCGAGGCACTCTACCGTTTGCAACGGCAACCGCGTGGAAACGCCATTGAGGCTCACAGTGGTGACGTTTCCTCATTCTGGATGCTCAGCACTGTGAGCGCCGCGAACGCATCCCTTGCCCATTGCGCCAGATCGGGACACTGCCATCCAGAGCGTCTGTTCGACAAACTGATGGTGCTCGCAGGCGGTCTGATGGCGTTTTCCCGAAAATATTCGGTAGCAGATTTGCCCATCTATGACCATGAGAATCCAGCTCCTGGATTCGATGCGCTGAACGCCATCATTTGTGAATTGCTCGATACCGTAGTTTCGTCGAGATATGTCGTCATTCCCCTGACTTTCGACAAGGAACAAGGCCCGTACCATCAGGGGAAAATTGATGCCACGCTGATGGACCGGAAAGCTGGCTTATATCTTGCCGTCACCGCCAATATGCCTGCACTCAATCTGGTCGCGGAGGTACCGCGTCAGTTAAAAATTGCATCGCCGCACGATATCGAGGCGCTGATTCGCAGTGCCTTGCCCGGACTGCAGTTGGTGCACATGGCCCAGGTGCCGATGGAGGTGCCGGTTCGTCCGAACGCCTATTACTTCTCGATTGATTATCGTAGTGAACTTTACGAGGCCATGATGAAGGCCCAGGCGATAGCCATTTATGCGCCTGGCACCTTCACGGAACTGCGGATGGAGTTGTTCGCCATTACCGATTAGGCGGTCAAATTTTGGGGATACGCACAAGATATCGACGAGTCTGGATATATCTGTGTCCCTGTTTGGAGCGTTTGTGATTTTGGCGATATCCGAAGCATGAGGCCATCACTTTCCCAAGGAGTACACCATGAGTGGCATGAACAGCAACGTAGGGCTCTACGAGCAAACGCTGTCCTATCGCGATAACGATGTTCCCCGCCAATGCCTTGCACAGCCCTGGTTTGTTCATGTTCCCTATCCTATCCATCCACCGCGTTATCGCTGTTTTATCGAACCATTGATTTGCGGAGAAGATGTCTTTCGAAAAATAGCCAAGGATTTGCAGCGCGCCAGGCATAGCGTCGACATCATCACATGGGGATTCGATCCCGGCATGGTGCTGGTGCGTGGCAAAAGCGCCGAGGATGGGGTGCGTTATGGAGACCTCTTGAAAATAATTGCCTCGCGCAAAACTGATCCGGTCAAAGTTCGTTTACTGATATGGCACGACAGTGTCGCAACGCAAGTGATCATGAGGAACAATCCAGGTTACTACGGTGGACGATTTCCCCACATCGGATGCGGAAAAAGCGGTTATTTCAGTGAATCCCATCAGGCCTATAACGCTGAGTGGTATGCGCAGGTGGGCAGCAGCGAAGTGCCGAACATCCACATTCACGTTCGCAGCGTTCCAATAAGCCTGCTAGAACAATCATTGACGGGAGAAGTGGCCCCCAATGGCTTTATGGCACAAGTCACCAAGAGGTTTGCCACACATCACCAGAAAATGCTGTTGATTGACTATGAAACTCCCGTCAATGCCACAGGTTATGTGATGGGACATAATTCGGTCACCGATTTCTGGGATACGGCAGAGCACCGCTTCCGCGACATCAGGCGGGAACGCATCTACCACATGGAGCATGTGAAACTGCAAAATGCGGCCTGGAAAGAGGGTGAATGCTATGACGGGGCAAGCCCGGGATACCGATTGAACTCAGGACAGCAGGCGGCCAAGGAGCGCCTCGTCCAGTCATACATCGACAAAAACAGCCATGTGGTGAAACCATATCAGGATGTATCTTGCCGCCTGCATGGCCCGATTTTATACGACCTCAATCATAATTTCTGCCAAGCCTGGGAAAAGTCCACCAGACCTCCCTCGCTCTTCATGGACACAGCGTGGCTTCTTGTTCCGCCAGTCTGGTTCGCCAAGCAGATCGGGAACTGGATTCATAACAAGATGGATGCAGACTTCATTGCGCGGCGCGCGAAGATACCATGGAGCGCGTTCAAACTACAAAACGGGCAGCATAATGTACAACTGCTGCGCACCGAGCCGCAGCATGCCGAAAAGAGCATCAAGGAATGCTACGCCAACCTGACTCGGCAAATGCTTCGCTACATCTTCATACAGAACCAGTACATTCAGTACACGCCTTGGGCGGAGCATCTTATCGAGTGCGTTGGTCGCCTGCGTTCGGCCGGCTACATGCAGCCGATTCATGTATTCATCCTGACTTCCACGCCGGAAGACAAGGGAATGGACTATCCGACTTACGACGTGGCCAGCCGGGTGGGCAGGAGCGAGGCGATGAAGGTAGAGCATGAAGAGGCTATCGAACTGGCGCAGAAGAAAAAAACCAAGCCGCCGATTACCGCAGAAGAACTAGGTGAACATGGCATCAATGTATTCATGGGTTCCCTGTGGACGTGCGCACAAGGCGAAGAGAGGTTGCGAGCGGAGGATTACGAGGAAATCTACATCCATGCCAAGGTAGCGGTCGTCGATGACGCCGCGTTCACCATCGGCTCGGCCAACCTGAATCTGCGCAGCATGGCGCTTGACAGCGAACTCAACGTGTTGAGTGAGGCGAAGGACGTGGCGTTTCAATTGCGCTGTGATTTGTTCAGCCAGTGCTCCGGGATGGCGGGACCGGCACAGTTTGGGGATATGCAGGAAATGTTCAAGCAATGGACAAAAATTGCTTCCAATAATTTTTTTTCAAGAACATCGGGAACGAGATTAAAGAGTCAGTTGAGTCCCTTCTATGTCGACCGCAAGCCTGGTTCACCTGTCATATAGCCATGAGCACCGCGCGGACACGGTGGATATATGCCTCTGCTCTACTAGCGGGGCTGGTTATTGGCGCATTTTCTCTCAATAACTATATCAAGGAGAAAAATTTGCATACCCTGCCCTATGGATTCCATAAGTTCAGTCTGTCTGATCCGCTCCCCGCGTGTGCTCGTTGGAAGGAACATATGCCGGCAACCCGCGATCCGGTGGCCTACCAGCTCTACATCGAGGCTCGCAAGGTATGGCGCAGCAAGATAGAGTGGCAACTCACGCACGAGGAGGCGACGCGAATTCTCACCGATGTGAGAAAAGCCGCCGATTTGGGGGACTGGGGTGCCCGCGCACTGATGGCCCATTTTTTTCTCGAAGGCCTGGGGCCGCTTGCATCGAATGAGGTGCTCAAGCCTGACGCGTATCAAGCGGTCGAAATCGCCCGCGTGGCGGCCAAGGCGATGCAACCTTGGGGCTTGTATGACCTCGGCGTAGCACATGAGCACGGCTATGGAGGGGCACACTACGATGTCGATTTGGCTTGGGCATATTATCTGAGGGCGGCCCAGCTCGGTAGTCCGGAGGCACAGATTGTGCTGGCTCAAGCATATAGCGAAGCAGGTCGCCAGGACGATGCGGTAATTATGCTGCAATGTGCATATCAACAGGGACACGCTGCTGCTGCCTATAACTTAGGTATTCAAGCAGAAGTTAAAAAACGTTATAAAGAGGCACTAGACTTATACCAAAATGGTACAAAATTTGGAAGTCGGGACTGTGCCGCCGCACTGGAGTTAATTTTTACGGATGGACATGGGCCTAACGCTGATGACGAAGATAAGGCTGGTTTTAAACTGCTCGGCATTAAGGCTGATGCGTCGAGAAAAGATCGGTACAACGCCATTTACGACGCGTTACAAATCAATCCCGACCTGAAGCTGAGTAGGCTTGACCAGGTACTCCCCTTGCCTCCGGCAGAATTACCTCCCTGGTCCAGTATCCAGGATGCGGTCGAGCCAGAGTCCCACGACAAGCCTGCGTACTGAGGGACACCCATGCCCGTCCAGTATCTCGCAACAGCAAACAGCACTTGTCGACGCTGGATATATTTCGTTGACTTGCTCGTGGCGCTAATCACTTGGCTTTTTTTATTCGCAACTACTTGCAGGAACTACTCTTGCTTGCTCTGCCATAGGGATTTAAAAATTTTGGCTTGAACGATCCGCTGCCAGCGGATGCTCGTTGGAGGGATCATATGTCGACAACCCGCGATCCGGCAGCAAATCCAACCATGTTCTTGATGCTGCCCCTGACAGGAGCGTCGCAATCGCTCGTGTGGTGGCCAAGGCGATGCAACCCTTGGTGCTGTATGACCTCGGCGTCGCGCATGAGCACGCTTATGGAGGTGCGCACTAAACGCTAAATTAACGTGGACTTACTACCTTGGGGTAGCTGGTCGGGGTGAGAGGATTCGAACCTCCGGCCTCTGCGTCCCGAACGCAGCGCTCTACCAGGCTGAGCCACACCCCGCATAGTCGTATTACAGCAGATGGCGGGGCGGCTTTCAAGCGGCTGCGTCAAGGTCTATTTCTTTTCCTGCTGGGCTTTCCTGATGTCCGCTGCGCTGACCTTTTTCGCCGGTGCATTCGTCGTCGGCGCGGTGGGATTTTTTCGCGTGGCGTTCGCCTGGGCCATGACGGCGGCGCAGTCCGTGTCGGGCGCCTTGTCGACATTGACTAACGGCAACAGGGCGGCCAGCGGCGTGACGACGGTGGCCAGGGCCACGGCGGCGCCCGCCTTCAGGGCCAGCGGGCCTTTTTGCGGGCCCACGTCCGGGTTCTTGAACGTGCCTTTCGCGTACAGCGGCGTGCGCAGGGTGATGATGCGGGCGCCCTTGGTGCGCGGGCGCACGTCGAGGTCCAGGGTTTCCTGCGCCAGGTTGACGTTGCCTGTCACGTTCACGACGGCCGTATCCGTGTCGAGCACGAAACGGCGCACGTTCGCCAGGCCGTTCGTGACGGCGAAATCGCTGGCCAGGCAGTTCAGGTGTACCTGCTTGTCGCCGAAGATTTTCACGAAGACGGCATTGGCCAGGTTCAGGCCGGCCAGTTCCAGCATGAACTGGCTGACGGAGCCTTCGCTGACGGTGGCCGCCAGTTCGCCATTCGCGCTGGCCAGCATGGCCGAGATGGAATTGCCGTGGCCGGTGAGCGCCGCGTCGCCATACACTTCACCGTAGCTGGCCTGCATCGATTGCAGCTTGGGAAACAGTTCGCGTATCTTGAGGTGGCGCGCGGCCACCTTGGCTTGCGCGGCGATGGTTTTCTGGCGGCCGTCGAGCGAAATATTCGAGGTGATGTCGCCGCCGGCCATGCCGAAGTTGAGCGGCGTCAAGCTCAGCACCTTGTCCTTCATGTGGATGTCGGCGACGATGTCGGTCAGGGGAACGTCGTGCGTGCGCACCAGCTTCTTGCCCGTGAATTTCACGTCGGCATCAAGCGCATCCCATTTGGCCGTATTGAACTGTTCCACCGGCAAGGCCTTGCTGTCCGGCTGCACGGGGGCCTTGCCGCGCGCCTGCTTCTGCGCATTGCTGTCGGCGCCGATGGTGGGGCCCAGGTCTTCCAGGCGCAGTTGCTGCGACGTCACTTCGCCGCGCAGCAAGGGACGCGGCTGGCGTGGCAGGTATTGCAGGGTGCCGGCCAGATCGCTCTTGCCCACCGTGCCCTTGAAGTTTTGATAGGTCCAGTTCCAGATATCGCCTTCCTTCTTGCCCAGCAGCCGTCCCCTGGTGGCGTAGTCCGGGGTTTCCGGCAGCAGCACGCCTGTCAGCGGGTACAGGTCCGCCATGCTGGCGCCGGCCAGGCTCAGCTGCAAGTCGATGCCGGACAGCGAACGCGGGTCCGTCAGCGTGCCATCGATGCTGGCCTTGTTCTTGCCCAGCACGGCATGGGCCTGCACGGGATAGACGGTGTTGTTATCGGTCAATGACAGCACGGCGCCCGCCTTGCCGCCGCCCGTGACGGGCGCCTTGCGGTAGCTGCCGCCCAGGCTGAAGGCGATGCCGTACTTTTCCACGGGCGCGCTTCCTGACGCGTCGCCCGGCGTGGCGTCGGGCGCCGTCGAACTGACCTTGGCGCGCAGGTCCAGTGCGATGCCCTCGTCGAGGTAGCGGATGGCGCCGTCGCCGAAGGCCATGCGCTGGATTTCCACTTCCCATGGCGAGGGGCCGTTGTCCTTCAAGGTCCAGCTGTTGCTGCCGTCGGCGCGCCGCTGCAGGGCGATCTGCGGCGCGTCCAGCGCCAGGTCCGTCAGTACCACCCTGTGCTGCAGCAGCGGCAGCGGGTGGATGGCCACGTCGATGCGCTTGGCGCTGGCCAGTTGCGGGCCGGCCGTGACCCAGTCCGGGTTGCTCATGCGCACGTCCTGGGCGCTGATGACGGGACGTGGCACGTAGCGGCGCCAGCCCGGTTCCGTCTTCAGTCCCTGCCGCCATTGCACCCGCAGGTCGCCGCCGATGACGAAGGTACGGCCCGTACTTGCCGACACCTTCTCATTGATGTAGGGGCGGGCGCGGTTCCAGTCGAAGGTCAGCACAAGGATGACCACGATGGCGATGAGGGCCAGCAGGGCGGCCAGGCTCCAGCCGAGGATTTTCAGGGGTGTCGAGCGTGTCATGGGATGCCGATCGCAGTAATTTTTCATCAAGGTAGACCGATAGGCCATATCGGTCGGTGCGCTAGGTTACGTACGCAGCGCGATCGCTGGCATTGATTCCATAATTCGAGTATTATTGAATTATGGAAAATGAAAACACAGTCGCGACGCAAGCGACACCACTGACGAGCACGGCCGCCATCGCGGCGCTGGCCGCGCTGGCGCAGGAATCGCGGCTGGCCGTCTTCCGCCTGCTGGTGCAGACGGGGCCGCAAGGCCTGGCCGCCACGAAAATCGCCGAGGCGCTGGCCATCGCGCCGTCATCGCTGTCGTTTCACTTGAAGGAATTGGCGCATGCCAAGCTGGTGACGGCGAGCAAGGCAGGGCGTTCCATCATCTACACGGCCAATTACGCGGGCATGAACGGGCTATTGGCTTTCCTGACGGAAAACTGCTGCGCGGGCGCGCCCTGCTGCGTGCCGGACACCACCACTTTATAGAAGGACATCACGACATGACGATCACGATTTATCACAACACGGCGTGCGGCACCTCGCGCAACACCCTGGCGCTGATCCGCAATACGGGCGTCGAGCCCGTCATCATCGATTACGTCAAGAACCCGCCGTCGCGCGAGGAGCTGCTGGACCTGATCGCCCGCGCCGGCCTCTCCGTGCGCGCCATCATGCGCGACAAGGGCGCCCTGTACGAGGAACTGGGCCTGGCCAATGCGGATTTGCCCGATGCGGTCCTGCTCGACGCCATGCAAGCCCATCCGATCCTCATCAACCGCCCCATCGTCGTCACGGAACTGGGCGTGCGCCTGTGCCGGCCGTCGGAAAAGGTGCTGGACATCCTGCCGTTGCCGCAGCAGGGGGCATTTGCCAAGGAAGACGGCCAGCCCGTGGTGGGCGCCGACGGCAAGCCGGTGGCTTGAGGGGGAAGCATGGAGGATCTGCCGAATATCAGCGCCGCCCACCTGGACGTGCCCAGCCTGGACAAGCTGGCGCCAGCACAGCTGTCGACGCATGCGCCGCGCATCTTGCTGCTATATGGTTCGCTGCGCGAGCGCTCGTACAGCAAGCTGATGACCCTGGAGGCGGAGCGCATCCTGCGCCATTTCGGCGCCGACACGCGCGTGTTCGATCCGCACGGCTTGCCCATGGTCGACAGCGTGTCGCCCGAGCATCCGAAAGTGCAGGAGCTGCGCGAACTGTCGCTGTGGTCGGAAGGGCAGGTGTGGTGCAGTCCCGAACGGCATGGCGCCATGACGGGCGTGTTTAAATCGCAGATCGACTGGCTGCCGCTGGAAACGGGTAGCGTGCGTCCGACGCAGGGACGGACCCTGGCCGTGATGCAGGTATCGGGCGGCTCGCAATCGTTCAACGCCGTCAACGGCTTGCGCGTGCTGGGACGCTGGATGCGCATGGTGACGATTCCGAACCAGTCGTCGGTGGCCAAGGCGTATCAGGAATTCGACGATGACGGCCGCATGAAGCCGTCGCCGTACTACGAACGCCTGGTCGACGTGATGGAGGAATTGTACAAATTTACCTTGCTGGTGCGCGACCGCCGCGATTACCTGGGCAGCCGCTACAGCGAGCGGCTGGAAGCGGAGCCGGCCATCGTGCGCGCATTGGCGGGCGCGGCCATGGAGCATGAGAGCAAGCAGTAAACAGCAGATGGCGAGCAGCAAATAATGACAAGCAATAAAAAACGGCGCTACTGGCGCCGTTTTTTATGGAGGCTGGTCAAACGCGATCAGTGATTGCGGTCCACGGCAAACGAGCACAGTTGCAGCATGGATTGCTTGTAGACACTGTCGGGCCAGCCGGCGATGGCATCGGCGGCGCGCTGGCCGGCGATTTCCGCCTGCTGGCGCGTGTAGTCGAGCGCGCCGCTGCTGGTGATGGCAGCCAGGATGGCGTCGAAATGCTGCTCGTCGCCCTGCTCGATGCAGCTGCGCACCAGTTCGCGCTGTTCCGGCGTGCCGTTTTCCATCAGCCAGATCAACGGCATGGTCGGTTTGCCTTCGCGCAAGTCGTCGCCCACGTTCTTGCCGATTTCGGTGGCGTCGCCTGCATAGTCGAGCACGTCGTCGATCAGCTGGAAGGCCGTGCCCAGCGAGCGGCCGTATTCGGCAGCCGCTTCGATGTCGTTTTCGCTGGCGCCGGCGATCAGGGCGCCCAGTTGCGCCGATGCCTCGAACAGTTTCGCCGTCTTCGAGCGGATGACGTTCAGGTAGCTCTCTTGCGTCACGTCGGGATCGTGCATGTTCAGCAACTGCAGCACTTCGCCTTCGGCGATCACGTTGGTGGCGTCGGACAGGATTTGCATGACGCGCATATTATTCAGCGAGACCATCAGCTGGAACGAGCGCGAGTGCAGGAAGTCGCCCACCAGCACCGAGGCCGCATTGCCGAACAGGGCATTGGCCGTCTGGCGCCCGCGGCGCATCGACGATTCATCGACGACGTCATCGTGCAGCAGGGTAGCGGTGTGGATGAATTCGACCACGGCGGCCAGCTCATGGTGCGCCGTGCCGCGATAGGCGTGGGCATTGGCCACCAGCAAGATCAGCACGGGGCGGATGCGTTTGCCACCGGCGCTGATGATGTATTCGGCGATCTGGTTGATCAGAATCACATCGGAATGCAGTTTTTGGCGGATCACCGTATTGACTGCGTCCATATCGGCGGCAATCGTTTGCACGATGGTGTTTTGGTTAACGTGTTTGTTAGCGTCAGACAAGGCGAACCTGCAATAGATTGTGGGTGCCGAGATTATACGACATGGCTTGCACGCGCGTGATGTTTGCCTATGACTGTAGAGCAATTGATTGTGCTTGTTGTCATGGGCGCGGCTTTTCCTGTCCGCCTTGCGCAAGCCTGACATGGTGTCCAGGTTGTCGACATACCACGATCATCGGCCTTTGTGAATAGTTTTTGACGCAATTTCACAGGCCATGTATAATTGCAGGTTCCCCCTGTTGTGTACGGCTTGCTTTGCAGAGCGGTGGGACAAATTCTTTCAACATTTGATGAGGTTTCAAATCATGTACGCGGTCATAAAAACCGGTGGCAAACAATACAAAGTTGTCGCTGGCGAAAAACTTAAAGTAGAACAGATACCGGCAGACATTGGTTCCGAAATCACCATCGATCAAGTTCTCGCAGTAGGCGCGGGCGACACCATTAAATTTGGTGCGCCATTGGTCGAAGGTGCAACGGTACTGGTTACGGTTGTGGCGCATGGTCGCCATGATAAGGTCAAAATTTTCAAGATGCGTCGTCGTAAGCACTACCAAAAGCATCAAGGCCATCGCCAGAATTTTACCGAAATCCAAATCGTTTCGATCAACGGCTAATCGCCGCTGTTTGAATTAATCAGCTATCAAGGAGTCTTAAATGGCACATAAAAAAGGCGGCGGCACAACGCGAAACGGCCGTGATTCAGAATCAAAGCGTCTGGGCGTTAAAGTCTACGGCGGCCAAGCTATCAATGCTGGCGGCATCATCATTCGTCAACGCGGCACCCCAGTGCGCGCCGGCGAAGGCGTAGGCATGGGCAAGGACCACACTCTGTTCGCGTTGATCGCTGGCAAAGTGAAGTTCGTTGTCAAAGGTGCTGGCTCGAAGCAATTCGTGACCGTTGTACCAAACGAAGCAGTACCAGCGTAATTCATCGCGGAGCGCGTGCTCCGCTGTGATCGCATGATGTAAGGCGCAAGCCTTCAATCGAAAGGCTCTGCCCAAGGTAGAGCCTTTTTAGTTTTATGGCGGCAAAATTATGAAGTTTATCGACGAAGCAAAAATCGAAGTCATCGCGGGCGATGGCGGCAACGGCTGCGCCTCTTTCTGCCGTGAAAAATTCCGGCCTTTCGGCGGTCCCGATGGCGGCGATGGCGGCAAGGGCGGGTCCATCTGGGCCGTCGCCGACCGCAATATCAACACGCTCGTCGATTTCCGTTTCTCCAAAATGCACAAGGCTCGCAATGGCGAGCCTGGCCGTGGCGCAGATTGCTATGGCAAGGGCGCGGATGACATCCACCTGCGCATGCCTGTTGGCACCTTGATCATCGACAACGCGAGCGGCGAAATCCTGGCCGATTTGACCGAACACGGCCAGATCGAACTGCTGGCCAAGGGCGGTGAAGGCGGCTGGGGCAATATCCACTTCAAGTCCTCGACCAACCGCGCGCCGCGCCAAAAAGGCGAGGGCAAGGAAGGCGAACGCCGCGAACTGCGCCTGGAACTGAAAGTGCTGGCCGACGTGGGCCTGCTGGGCATGCCGAACGCCGGCAAGTCGACGTTCATTTCGGCCGTCTCGAACGCGCGCCCGAAAATTGCCGATTATCCCTTTACCACCCTGCACCCGAACCTGGGCGTCGTGCGCGTGTCGCACGAGAAGAGCTTTGTGATCGCCGATATTCCCGGCTTGATCGAAGGCGCTTCCGAAGGCGCGGGCCTGGGCCATCAATTCCTGCGCCACTTGCAGCGCACGGGTCTGCTGTTGCACATCGTCGACCTGGCGCCGTTTGAAACCAATGTCGATCCTGTCAAGGAAGCCAAGGCGCTGGTCAAGGAATTGAAGAAATATGACGAGTCGCTGGTCGACAAGCCGCGCTGGCTGGTGTTGAACAAGCTCGACATGGTGCCGGAAGAAGAGCGCAAGAAGATCGTCAAGGACTTCCTCAAGCGTTTCGCCTGGAAAGGTCCCGTTTTCGAGATTTCCGCGCTGAACCATCAAGGTTGCCCGGAACTGGTGAATGCGATTTACCAGCATCTGGAAGAGAAAAAACACAGCGAAAGCCGTGCCGAAGAAACGCAGATGACCGAAGAAGCACGCGGTATCTCGTCGATCGACCCGGATGATCCGCGTTTCAAGATTCTCGACTAAGCGTTACCCTGATGTCGGTACAGACGGCCGCTGTCGCGCCAGCGCGCAAGCAAGCGTGGCAGCGCCGTGTATTGCATCTGATCGCGTATGCTTACGGGCTGAGCGCGGTCGCCTGCCTGCTGTTCGCCGACGAGATGGCGGCCGGCATGGGCATCTTCCTCAATGGCGTCAACGGCTACAGCCAGTTCTACGCTTCCCATGTCGGTGTCTGGGGCGCTACCGCGCTCCTGGCGCTGTTCGCGGCACGGCAGGGCGAACCGCCCGTCTTCAGCGATATCACTGCAATGTTGGTCCTGGCGCAGCCCGCCGGCCGTTTATTCGCGGCCATCAGCTTCGGCTTGCCCCAGGGTTTTGTGTTGTTCATGTGCGCAATGGAACTGCTGGCGGGGCTGCTCTTGCTGCTGCTGCGTCCTGCGCGCTGACGTTTATTAAGTGAAGAGCGCCGCCCCATGGATTCCGTGATTCAAAAAGCTACCCGCATCATCATCAAAGTCGGCTCCTCGCTGGTCACCAACGATGGCCGCGGACTCGACCATGCCGCCATCGCGCGCTGGGCCGCGCAGATAGCCGGCTTGCGTGCGCTGGGCAAGGAAGTCGTGCTCGTCAGCTCCGGCGCCATCGCCGAAGGCATGCTGCGCCTCGGTTTCGAGCAGCGCCCCACCGATATCCACGAATTGCAGGCGTGTGCCGCCGTGGGGCAGATGGGCCTGGCGCAAATCTATGAAAGCAGCTTCCGCGCCCACCAGCTGGGCACGGCGCAGGTGCTGCTGACGCACGCCGACCTGGCCGACCGCGAACGCTACCTGAACGCCCGCTCCACCCTGACGACGCTGCTGCGCCTGGGCGTGGTGCCGATCATCAATGAAAACGACACGGTCGTCACCGATGAAATCAAGTTCGGCGACAACGACACCCTGGGCGCGCTGGTCGCCAACCTGATCGAGGCCGATGCGCTCGTCATCCTGACGGACCAGCACGGCTTGTTCTCGGCCGACCCGCGCAAGGACCCCAACGCATACCTGATCACGCAGGGCATCGCCGGCGATCCGGCCCTGGAAGCGATGGCCGGCGGCGCCGGCAGCAGCCTGGGGCGCGGCGGCATGCTGACGAAGATCCTCGCCGCCAAGCGCGCCGCCAAGTCCGGCGCCCACACGATTATCGCCTGGGGCCGCGACAGCGACGTGCTCAGCCGTCTTGCCCAGGGCGAGGCGATCGGCACGGAATTGCGGGCGCAAACGGGGCAGTTGACGGCGCGCAAGCAGTGGATGGCCGATCACCTGCATACGGCCGGCGCCGTCGTGCTCGACGCGGGCGCCGTGCAAAAGCTGCGCCAGGAAGGCAAGTCCCTGCTGCCGATCGGCGTGACGGGCGTGAATGGCGAGTTCGGCCGTGGCGCCGTGATCACCTGCGTCGATGCCGCCGGCGTGCCCGTGGCGCGCGGCCTGTCGAATTACACGAGCGGCGAAGCGCGCCGCATCATGCGCAAACCTTCCACGGAAATCGAGGCGATTCTCGGCTACATGGAAGGCCATGAGCTGATTCATCGCGACAATATGGTCTTGCTGTAAGCGCTTACTTGCAGGCAGCACGATGTCAAAACGGCCCTTGCGGGCCGTTTTTTTTGCCTTACACCACGGCCGGCATCGGCGACTTGTTCTTGTAATCGCACAGGTCGGCGATCATGCAGTTCCAGCATTGCGGCTTGCGCGCCGTGCACGTGTAGCGGCCGTGCAGGATGAGCCAGTGGTGGGCGTCGTGCAGGAATTCCTTGGGGATGAATTTCAGCAGCTTCTGCTCGACGATATCGACATTCTTGCCCGGCGCAATGCCCGTGCGGTTCGAGACGCGGAAGATATGCGTGTCGACGGCCATGGTCGGTTCGCCAAAGGCCGTGTTCATCACCACATTGGCCGTCTTGCGGCCCACGCCCGGCAGCGCTTCCAGCGAGGCGCGGTCGCGCGGCACTTCGCCGCCGTGCTGCTCGAGCAGGATCTGGCAGGTGGCGATGACGTTCTTCGCCTTGGTGCGGAACAGGCCGATGGTGCGGATATAGCTTGCCAGCTCGTCGACGCCCAGCGCCAGCATCTGGGCCGGCGTATTGGCGACCGGATACAGCAGCCGCGTGGCCTTGTTGACGGACACGTCCGTCGCCTGCGCAGACAGCAGCACGGCGATCAGCAGTTCGAACGGCGTCGTGTATTCGAGTTCCGTTTTCGGGGAAGGGTTGGCGGCGCGAAAGCGCGTAAAGATTTCCAGGCGTTTGGCAGCGTTCATGCGTCTTTTTTCGGGGTGGTAGGGGCTGGCTGGGAGGTGTCCGTGCTGGCGGCCGCGGCCTTGGCGCGCGCGCGCTCCATGGCGGCGGCGATGATGGCGCGCTTGCGTTCCTTTTCCGCCTGTTCGTCGGGCGTGACGGGGACTTCCTGCGTCACTTCCCGCATCTTGGCGACGGCCTTGGCGGCCAGGCGCGCCTCGTTTTCCTCTGTTTCGCGGCGCAGGCGCTGCGTGCGGAAATCGTGGCGCGCGCGCGCGTCGTCCGCCTCCATCTGGCTCCAGGCATCCCAGCCCGTGGCGTCGCCGCTGACGGGGTACATGACGATGCAGTCGACGGGGCAGGGCGCCACGCACAGGTCGCAGCCCGTGCACAGGCTGGTGACCACCGTATGCATCTGCTTGGCGGCGCCCACGATGGCGTCCACGGGACAGGCCTGGATGCACAGGGTACAGCCGATACACAGCGATTCGTCGATATAGGCGACGGATCGCGGACGTTCGAGGCCGTTGACGGGATTGAGTGGAATGACTTTTTTGCCCAGCAAGCTGGCCAGGCGCACGATGCCTTGCGCGCCGCCGGGCGGGCACTGGTTGATGTCGGCATTGCCGGCGGCGATCGCTTCCGCATACGGGCGGCAGCCGTTGTAGCCGCATTTGGTGCACTGCGTCTGCGGCAGTACATCTTCGATCTGGTCGGCAAGTGAGGGAGGGGCAGGGTGCGGCACGGTCATCTTCCACGGTAAAACGCCATTATCGGCCATCCGGGCCGCGCACAAGGAAAAACCTGTCTTGCGGCAGGGGATAGCGTGCCGGTAGCACGGCTGTTGCAGGCGCGCCGCAATCGTATTTTATTTCCCACGGGAATGTCAAAGTGCAAATAAACAACTTTGAAATTTCTTTTTTTTATGGGAGCATGATTTTTATCAAGAAAGTCATCAAGAAAGCCGACCGCCAGTCCTGTCATCGCACTTGCCCGGCAAGGCGAGCAGGCCATAGGAGCAGAGCATGCGTTTCCTCCGGACAGTTGGTTTGCCCTTCTGTTTATTCGTCCTGTCTGCCGTGGCCCATGCCCAGGCGGCCTCTCCCGTGGCGGCGCCCGGCGCCTCCGCTTCGCGCATCGTCCGCTTCGCCGCGGAAGACTGGCCACCCTTCATCAGCCGCAGCCTGCCTGCCGATGGCATGTCAGGGGCGATGGTCAGCGCCATCTTCGAACGCATGGGCTATGTCGCCAAATACGAGTATTTTCCATGGAAGCGCGCCATGCAGTTCGGCCTGGCCAGTCCCCGTTACGCGGGTTTCCTGGCCGTCTGGCGCACCCCCGAACGGGAAAAACTCTGTCACTTTTCGGTTCCGGTTGGCAATACGCAGGGCGTGCTCGCGTATCTGAAGGAAGATGGCGTCCCTGGCGCCAGCCTGGCCGAGCTGGGCAAGCTGCGCATCGGCACCGTGGCCGGCTACTCGAACGGCGAGCAGTTCGATGGCATGGTGGCGCGCGGCGAGCTGAGGACGGAAGAGGGCTTGAACGATGCCACCAACCTCAAGAAACTCTTGATCAAGCGCTATCGCGTGATCGTCATCGAGCGCCATGTCTTGCAGCATTTGCTGATGGGCCGCAATTTCAGCAAGGCCGAGCGCGAACGCATCGGCACCATCGAGTCCGTCTTCAAGGAGCGCCCCGTGCACGTGTGCTTCCAGCGCGATGCGGAAGGCGCGGCGTGGCAAAAGCGTTTCAACGAGGCGGCGCGCGACGTCGACACGGCCCGCCTCGAACGCGATTACTGGAAGCGCCTGGACCAGAGCCTGGCCACGGCGCCAGCGCCTCCCTGACGCGCCGCTGTTGCACGTTGCCAAAACGAAATATCTAAATACGAAACCATTCGTTCTTGTTTGTTTGTCCATCCTTTAGTCTGCAACCACTGTGTTGACGACTCTTGAAAGGATGTTTTCGTATGCTGCAACTGAATGACAGGCAAGGCTCCACCCCGCGCTTGCGGCAATTGGCGCAAGCCGTGCCGGCTGCCATGCTCGTGCTGACCGCGTCCGGCGTGGCCCATGCGCAAACGGCGCCGGCAGGCGACGGCGTGCTGGGCGCCAGCCCGCTGGAAGCCGTGATCGTCACGGGCGCGCGCGGCACGGGCCGCACGGTGGCCAACAGCGCCGCGCCCATCGATGTGATCAGCGCGCAGCAACTGCTGGCGACCGGCAAGCTGAACCTGCTCGATGCGCTGGACACGGCCTTGCCGTCGTTCAATTTGCCAGCCCGCGTGCAGCCCGACCTGGGCAGCATCGTGCGCGCGGGCCAGCTGCGCAACCTGGACCCATCGCACACGCTGGTGCTGGTCAATGGCAAGCGCCGGCATACGACGGCCATCGTCAATGAGGATGGCTTTCCCGGTTCCGTGGCCACCGACCTGGCCCTGATTCCCACGGGCGCCATTGCCCGCGTGGAAATCCTGCGCGATGGCGCCTCGGCCATCTACGGTTCCGATGCCATCGCCGGCGTCATCAACATCATCCTGAAGTCGGATGACAAGCTCAGCGCCAGCACGCAACTCGGTTCCACCTACGCGGGCGATGGCACGAACGGTTACGTGCGCGTCGATGGCGGCACGCGATTGGGCGAACGCGGCTTTGCCCACTTCGGCGCCGAAGTCCAGCGCCAGGGCATTGCCGTGCGTAACTTCGGCTTGAACCCCGGCTACCTGTCGTATCCGGCCGTGCGCAACAGCGACGGCCAGCTGGTGAAGCTGGGACCGAACAACAGCTTGCCGGCCGGCGCCTCGCCGAACCCGGCCGAAGCGACGCGCAACAGCAATCCGTGGCGCAACACGGGCGTACCGCAAAGCACGACCGCCTCGCTCAGCGCCAACCTCGGCTATGACGTGTCGCCCGACGTGCAACTGTACGGCTTCGGCACGTATGCGCACCGCGACGCCCGTTCGGCGCAGAATTTCCGCTTGCCCAATACCATCTTCAATAACAACCGTGGCTTGCTGTCCGTGTATCCGGATGGTTTCACGCCGTATGAAACGACGAGTGAAAACGATTTTTCGCTGACGGGCGGCATCAAGGGCGAGACGGGCGGCTGGGCCTGGGACCTGAGCACGACGTATGGCCGCGACGATATCGACGTGGGCGTGGAACACTCGGCCAACTATTCGCTCACTTACCCTGGCGGCAAGACGGATTTTGATATTGGAAACCAGCGCTACAGCCGCTCGACGACGAATGCGGACCTGCGCCGTCCCGTGCAACTGGGATGGGCCGAGCCGGCCGATTTCAGCGTCGGTCTCGAATACTCGCATGAAACGCAGCAGCGCAGCCCGGGCGAGCCTGCGTCTTACCAGGGCAGCGGCTCGTCGGCACTGGCCGGCTACCTGCCCGTCGACGCATCCGACACGGCGCGCCACAGCTATGCCGCATATATCGGCCTGGGCGCGAAACTGACGCCGCAGTTGCTGCTCGACACGGCCCTGCGCGCCGAGAAATATTCGGACTTCGGCAGCAAGACGACGGGGCGCTTGTCCGCGCGCTTTGACGTCACGCCCGCCGTGGCCGTGCGCGGCACCGTCAGCAATGGCTTCCACGCACCGAGCCTGGTGACGCAATCGTACTCGAACACGTCCGACCATGCGGGCGTGCCCTATACCCTGGCGCAACCGAATTCGGCTGCGGCGCGGGCCCTCGGCGCGCAACCTTTAAAGCCGGAAAAATCGACGAATCTGTCGGCCGGCCTGACGTTCCATCCTGCGTCGACCTTGCGCCTGGCCGTTGACGCGTATCAAATCAAGGTCAGCGACCGCCTGGGCGTGTCGTCGAACATCGGCATCGACCGCAGTTCGGGCGTGGCGCTCGATGGCAGTGGCCGGCCCTTGACGGCGGCACAGGCGAGCGTGATTGAAAACCTGCTGCGCTCGGCGGGGCTGACGGTGGGCAATGGCCTTGTCGCCCATTACTTTGCGAATGTGGGCGACACGCGCACGCGCGGCATCGACTTCACGGCCGAGGACGTGCTGCGCGTGGCCGACGGCAAGCTGCGCTGGACCGCGGCGGCCAATTTCAACCGCACTAGCCTGGTGGGCAAGGCGGAGCTGCCGGCCGTGCTGCAAGGCTTGCCGAACATCGGCACCCTGAGCAAGTCGGCCGAGTACGACTTGCTGTACCGGGCGCCGCGCGACAAGGAAATTGTCACGCTGGCGTATGAAAAAGCGGGCTGGACGGTGAACGTGCGCGAGACGCGCTACGGCAAGCTCAAGCGCCTGAACGCCATCACGGGCGGCGACTACCAGCTGAAGGCCGCCTTCGTGACGGACATCAGCGTCGGCTATGACGTCAGCAAGCGCATCAACGTGACGGTGGGCGCCAACAATGTGTTCGACCAGAAGCCGAGCCAGGTGCCGCGCGAGGCGCGCAGCGCGTCAAACCTGGCGCAGTACACGGGCGCGTATGACAACTCGGGGCCGCTGGGGGTGTTGGGCGGCTACTACTACGCGCGCGCCACCGTGTCCTTTTAATCGTGCTCAAAAAAGGCCATGGCGGTCGCCGTACGTTCGTACGGTCTTCGGCCTTGTGCCTAGCCCTGGCCTTTTCCTTGAGCGCGCTTTATTACTCATCTACAAATTAGGAACTTACAATGTCTGACAATCATCAACACGCGGCCATCGACCTGGAGTGGGCGAATCTGCTGTCGCCGCAGCGCCGCACGGTCTTGCGGGGCGGCGGACTGGTGGCGGCGCTGGCCGCTTCGGGCCTGGCCGGTACCGCCCTGGCGCAGGATGGTGCCGTCAAGCGCGTGCAAGACGTCAAACCAGCGGTGCCGGGCAAGAGTCCGTGGGGCGAGCATACGGATACGGCGCCCACGCCCCGTCCCGTCAGCGTGCGACCCGGCGAGGAAACCTTGCCGAGCAAGCCGCGCGCCTACACGGATATCGAGAGTTATCACGCGCACATCTATTTTGACGAAGACAGCTACCAGAAGGCGGCGCTGATACGCAAGTGGGCTGCCGAGCGCTTCCAGATCGAACTGGGCGACTGGAACCTGGAACCGCGCGGCCCGCACGTGACGCCGTCATTCTATTTCGGCTTCACCAATGATCTGTTGCCCGTGATCGTGCCGTGGCTGCAGCTGAACAGCCTGGGCCTGACGATCTTGATCCATCCGAATACGGAAGATCCGCGCGCCGATCACCTGTATTACGCGCTGTGGGTAAACCGCTCGCAACCGGTGAATGGCTATGCGATGAAGAAGCCGGGGCCGGGCGAGCCGAGAGTCGAGCAGATCTTTGTCAATACGCGCCCGACGGTGAAAATCGAACGCGCATGAAAAAACGGCACGCCAGCGATGCTTGGCGTGCCGTTTTGGCGGGAATAATGCGGATCAGGAATGCTTCTGGATGAATTCGCCGATTTTCGGGCAAATGATTTCGCGCCAGCGGCGGCCAGAGAAGATGCCGTAATGGCCACATTTTGGTGCCACGAAGTCTTGCTGCATGTCGGCAGGTATGCCGGAACACAAGTCGTGTGCCGCCTGCGTCTGGCCGGCGCCGGAAATGTCGTCCAGTTCGCCTTCCACCGTGAACAGCGCCACATTCGTGATGTCTTGCGGACGCACGAGCTGGCCGCCGACCTTCCACGTGCCCATCGGCAGGCTGAATTCCTGGAAGACGGTCTTGATCGTTTCCAGGTAGTACTCGGCCGGCATGTCGAGTACGGCGTTGTACTCGTTGTAGAACTGGCGATGGCCTTCCGCCGGCTCGTCGTCGCCCGTCACCAGGTGCATGTAGAACTCGCGGTGGCTTTGTGCGTGGCGGCCCGGATTCATGGCGATGAAGCCGGCGTGCTGCAGGAAGCCCGGATACACCTTGCGGCCAAAGCCCGGGTAGTTCGGTGGCACCGCATAGATCACGGTGTTTTCAAACCACGAGAATTTCTTTTCCGTCGCCAGGTTGTTCACTTGTGTGGGCGAACGGCGCGGGTCGATCGGACCGCCCATCATGGTCATGGTTTTCGGCATGTGCGGGTCTTTCGCCGTCGCCATCAGCGAGATGGCGGCCAGCACGGGCACGGTCGGTTGACAGACGGAAATCACATGCAAATCAGGCGCCAGCAGGCGGATGAACTCTTGCACATAATAAATGTAGTCGTCCAGGTGGAACGGGCCTTCCGTCAGCGGTACCATGCGCGCGTCCGTCCAGTCGGTGATGTAGACATCGTGCTCGGCCAGCAAGCCGCGCACGGTATCGCGCAGCAGGGTCGAGTGGTGACCGGACAGGGGGGCAACCAGCAAAACTTTGGGCTGTTGCAAGCCAGTGGCTTCTTTTTTGAAGTGAATCAGGCGGCAAAACGGTTTTGTCACGACAACGTGTTCGAGGATGTCGACGCTCTCGCCTTTGACGAGAACGGATTGGATATCGAATTGTGGTTTTTCGTAGTCTTTGCCAAGGCGGTACATCAGCTCGTAGCCGGCTGCGATGCGTTGCGAAAACGGGGTGTGGGCCAGTGGAGAAACCGGGTTGGTAAATAACTTGGAGGACATGTCTGCCCATTGCATCACCGGAGTGAGGAAGGAGCGTTGCAGTTCGTGCAGTTGGTAAAGCATATAGAGTCCTTGTTTGATTCCAAGCGCCAATATCGGCTCAAATATCATAATCCAATTTTACGATGTTTGTTGAGGACAAAATGTGCTTTACCGCGCACAGGGCCACAGTTTGCGCATAGTTGTGACGGCGCGCCACAGTTGTGTGGTTGCACAGGCAATCATGTTTTAAAAGTAAAAAAGCAGCGTTTCCGCTGCTTTTTTTGTGTCGATGGCCCCCTTGCGCCGCTGTCGGGGCGTGCCCCGGTGCGCATTGTTGGCCGAATCTGCCGTGTGCTTAGCGCACCAGCATGTCGAGCTTGTCCTTGACGTCCTTGTATTGCTCGGCTTCCGGCAATGCCGCCTTGGTCTTGGTGATCGAAGGCCAGTTACGGGCCAGATCGACGTTGATCTTGATGAAGGCTTGCTGGTCGCCCGGCACGTCCTCTTCCGCGAAAATCGCGTTCACCGGGCACTCTGCCACGCAGACTGCGCAGTCAATACATTCGTCCGGATCGATTGCCAGGAAGTTCGGGCCTTCCCGGAAACAATCTACCGGGCAGACATCGACGCAGTCGGTATAGCGACAGGCGATGCAGGATTCGGTGACAACGTGGGTCATAACAGTCCTATCAATATGGGGGAGGTGCTGTAGCGCCTGCAGGAACCTCGGCGGCGCATACTAAAGCAAAGCATTGTATTTTAAGGCAATTCGCTATTTCTCACAAATCCCGCTTATATACAATACATATAAGCAAATTCATTTTTTGGCGGCGCCGTTGCTGCGCAGAGAGGGCAGTTCGACGACTATCCATGACGTTGGCATGGAGAACGCGGCAAGAAAGCGACAGTCGCCTGCCGCGTGGCAATGCAGGGCAGGTGGCGTAGTGCCGTGGCATGTGGTGTTTTTGCTTTACTCAAGTCAAGAGCGGTACAACTAAATTGCAGAAAACTCATGCGCTGGCGCGTATCTGCGCCACCAGCTGTTGCCAGCGAGCATTTTCAGCGCTGCCATCCTCGGCAAACGTGATCGTACGGCGCGCGGCGGGCGCGTCAACCGTGATGCTCCACTGGGGAATGTCGGCGCCGACCTGCACGCCTGCAGCTTGATCTTGGGTGAAAAAACCGCTGCTGGCCAGCGCCGCCTCCAGGTTGCGGCCGGCGGGATGGGCTTGCGTATCGATTTCATAATGTTCGCTCAGGCCGGCAAAGCCGCCGCTGCTGCGGGCTGAAATTTTCATGCTGCTCCCTGCTGTGGATGGTGGTGGTGTGGCTGTCATTTGTACTGCGTGTCGCATCTGGCGGGGGCGCCGGTTACGGTGACTATCGGGGGCCATAACTGCGGCACCAGGCTGCCAGCGCCTCGCGTTCCGCTTCGAGCAATTGGTCCGATTCGCTGTATTCCGCATGGTTCATGGTACCGCAGCAGGCGCGCCGGTCCTGCACGGCGCCATCTTCGTCGACGACATCGGCGGCAAACGGCATCTGGACGTCCGCCGTCATGGCGCCGGCCTTCAGTACTTCGCGCACGGTAAAACTGTTGCGGATGAAGTCCAGGTAGGCGCCATTGCCGTCGGCCTGGGCAATCGTCAGCATGTGGTTGGCCACGTCGGCGTAGGTGGCTGCCTGGTCGGGCGATGCCACCAGGGCGCGCAGGACGAGGCTGCGCAGGTAATCGCCGCAGCGGTGCAGCACGGCCGCGTCGTCTTCCAGCTGGGGCTGGCGTTCGTGGGCAAAGATGTCGGCCAGGATGTCGTAGATGGCGCCCGTAAACACTTGCGAGATGGCGTGTACTTCCGTGCCCGCCTCGGACAGCTTGATGTCGTTGTCGGCATTGCGCAAGCCGTTCGGGCGCCCCAGCGCCAGGCCGAACTGCTCGGCCAGGTCGGCCAGGAAGGTCTTGTCGTGCAGGTCGGACTTGGTCTGGGCGATCACGGCTTCCACCTGGTCCAGCTGCGACAGGGCCAGGAAGATCGCCGTCAGGTCGCCGAACGATTCGTGCAGGCCGCCCGTCTGCGGTGGATTGTTGCTGAGCAGCCAATTCGGCTTCAAGCCATCGAGCACGGCGTGGCCCGTTTCATGCGAGACGATGTCGAGCGAGCGGCAGGTGTAGACGCGCTCGGTGGCGCCGCTGGGGATGAAGTCGCCGAACTTGAGGGCCTTGTCGCTGCGGCTGTAATAGGCGTTCATGACATTGGGCAAGCCGTGCGGAAACACGCGCAGGGGCGCCGTGTTGCTGGCGCTATTCCATTGCCATGGCAGCGGCGGCGCCGTGTCGTTGCTGGCCAGCGCGCGCTGGTACATGGTGAGCGTCATGCGCACGATGGCATAGGTGTGGACGGCGTCGAACTGGTCGGTATTGGGCGAGACGATGAAGTCGCCGAAGGCATTCGGGCTGACCTGGGCGATGCCCGGTTCGCCAAACGTGATGCGCGCGTCGCGCGGGCCCTGCAGGATCAGGCCGGGCAGGAAGGCCTTGCGCGTGCCCAGCTCGCTGACGGACGGATCCTGCTTCCAGATCAGCACGCGCGAGCCGATGGGCACGGCTTCAAGCTTGCGCGTGGCGGGATCGAGCACGCGGGGCGGACCCGGCTGCAGGGTGAGCTGCGCATTCTTGCGGTGCTGGCGGTAGGGCGCCGACGGCGTGGGGACATAGCCGACGGGCAGGGACACGCATTGGGTCAGCACGGCTTCGACCGGCACGATGACTTTCTGGTCCATGATAGCTCTCCAAGACACGCGCAGCTGGAACAGGAATAGTCGGCCCGCATCGCTTGCTACGGTTTGATGCAGCGCAAGCGATGCAGAGGAAAACGCAGGTTTTTTCGGCGTGCCGACGCTGGCCGCGGCCGCGCCTGCCGCAGCGCGGCTGGTATGATGCTGGCCGTATTGCCCCCGTTTTTAATAAAAGGATCGTTTGATGGCGGATATAAATATAGTTCAGCAACATAAGCTGACAGCGGTAAAGGCGCGTGAAGCGGCGCAGCAAGTGGCCGACAAGCTGGCCCAGGAATATGACCTGGCGTGCGCCTGGGATGGCGACGTGCTGCGTTTCGAGCGCAGCGGCGTCGATGGTTCGCTGACGCTTGAAAAAGAGCAGGCGCAACTGCAAATCAAGCTGGGTTTCATGCTCAGCGCCTTCGCCTCCACGATTGAAGGCAAGATCGCCGAGAAGATGCGTAAGGTGTTTACCGAGCCAGCCTGACGGCCTTGCACCCGCTTGTCTGGCGCCACTTTTGGTGGTAGGAATGGCGCCGCAGCGAAGGGCGAAAAGACGCAGGCAACTGGCTTCTTTTCGCCGCTTTACCCCCTTGTTCCCCACTTGACTGTACGCTGGCGAACATTGCTAGCACATTTCTATTTGGAAAGCCATTGGACTTTGCGGGCTTTTTGCGTTATACTTGAGTCATATTTACAACAGCTACACCGCGTTTCACCTTCTGCTTCGCAGTACTCCCACTCGCTGAGTGGTGAATAATTCTTTGGGTTTTACACCCGCATCCAGTTAAACGTAAGTAATCGATTTTTTCGGTTAAATACATTTGGTGCCATGTATTTGCATGGCGCTAGCGTTGTTAAAAGTCCTGAACCACAGCCTCTTTTAGCACGCACACGGCACCCCGGCATCGGCTTTTGCCATCCGCTGGTCACACGCGTGTCACCCCCTTTTCCTGTCGCTCCCGTGCGCTTGTGCGCCGTGGCGTAGCCGACGGAACGGGGTTTGCTGATTCCCGCCGCAAGCTAGCAGGCTTGCTGGGTTTCATTCCATTCGTCAAATCGAGGGAGAACCACATCGTGGCAAAACAAATTATTATCGACCATGTGTTCAAAGTGTTCGGCGACAAGCCAGAAGAAGCGCTTGAACTCGTCCGTCAGGGCGCCAGCAAGCAGGACATCCTGGCCAAGACCGACTGCACCATCGGCGTCTTCGACGCCACCTTTACCATTGAAGCGGGCGAGATCTTCGTCATCATGGGCTTGTCCGGTTCGGGCAAGTCGACCCTGGTGCGCATGCTGAACCGCCTGATCGAGCCGACCGCCGGCCGTATCATGATCGACGGCAACGACATCAACACCTTGCCGGACGCCCAGCTGCGCGCCCTGCGCCGCAAGGACATCAGCATGGTGTTCCAGTCGTTCGCGCTGTTGCCGCAAATTACCGTACTCGACAACACCGCCTTCGGCATGGAGCTGGCCGGCATGCCGAAGGCCGAGCGCCATGCGCTGGCCCAGCAAGCGCTGGAGCAGGTGGGCCTGGACGGCTACGGCGCCAGCTATCCCGATGAATTGTCGGGCGGCATGCAGCAGCGCGTGGGCCTGGCCCGTGCGCTGGCTTGCGATCCATCGATTCTGCTGATGGATGAAGCGTTTTCCGCGCTCGATCCGATTATCCGTACGGAAATGCAATCGGAACTGCTGCGCCTGCAGCAGATCAAGCGCCGCACCATCGTCTTCATTTCGCATGACCTCGATGAAGCCATGCGCATCGGCGACCGCGTCGCCATCATGAAAGACGGCCACGTGGTGCAAGTGGGCACGCCGGAAGAAATCCTGCGCAAGCCGGCCAACGATTACGTGCGCAACTTCGTGCGCGGCGTCGATGCGGCGGCCGTCTTCAAGGCCAGCGATATTGCCCGCAAGAGCCAGATCGTGGTGTCGGAGTCGCCGAGCCGCGGTTCGCGCGCCGCCCTGTCGATGCTGGAAGAGCAGGATCGCGCGTTTGCGTATGTCGTCAATCCGCAGCGCAAGTTCCTCGGCGTCGTCTCGGCCGATTCGCTGCGCAATGCGCTCGACGGCCATGTCGGACCGCTGGGCCTGGCGCATGCCTACCTGCCCGACGTGCAGACCATCAATGCAGATGAGCCAGTCGCCGGCCTGTTCGGCCAGGTGGCGCAACTGCCTTACGCCGTCCCTGTGGTGGCCAATGACGGCAGCTTCCGCGGCGCCATCAGCAAGACTACCTTGCTGAAGTTCCTCGACCGCGATACGCCAGCCATTGCCGAGCCACAACAACAGAAAGGACAAGCATGAACCCAAGCACCGTTTCCACAGTAGAACCTGTTGTTGAACAGGCCGCCCAGATCAACCCCTGGGCGCTGACGCCGCCCACCGACGCCAGCACCGCGTGGCTCGATGCGGCCGCGCCTGCCGTACAGCCGGAACATGCGGCCGGTTTCCACCTGACGCAGATTTTCGATGGCTCGCTGCCGCTGGAAAGCTGGATCAACCAGGGCCTGGGCTGGGTCGTCGCGCATTTCCGCCCCTTCTTCCAGGCCGTGCGCGCGCCGATCGACAGCGTGCTGTCCGGCGTGGAAGGCGTGCTGCTGGCGGCGCCGTCGCTGACGGTGATCGCCATCATCGGCTTGCTGGCGTGGCAATTTACCAGCCGCACCCTGGCCATCGGCACCGTGCTGGCGCTGCTGCTCGTGTCCATGCTGGGCATCTGGCCGGAAGCCATGACCACCCTGTCGCTGGTGCTGACGTCGCTGGCGTTCTGCCTAGCCATCGGCTTGCCGTTGGGTATTTTCCTTGCCAGCAGCGACCGCGCGCAAAACATCCTGCGCCCCTTGCTGGACGCCATGCAGACGACGCCAGCCTTTGTTTACCTGGTGCCGGTGGTGATGCTGTTCGGTATCGGGAATGCGCCGGGCGTGATCGTGACGATCATCTTTGCCCTGCCGCCGCTGGTGCGTCTGACCAACCTCGGTATCCGCCAGGTGCGTCCGGACCTGATCGAAGCGGCCCGCGCATATGGCGCCTCGCCATGGCAGTTGCTGACCCGCGTGCAATTCCCGCTGGCCATGCCATCGATCATGGCCGGCATCAACCAGTCGCTGATGCTGTCGCTGTCGATGGTGGTGATCGCCTCGATGATCGCCGTCGGTGGCCTGGGTCAGATGGTACTGCGCGGCATCGGCCGCCTGGACATGGGCCTGGCAACAGTCGGTGGCCTGGGCATCGTGCTGCTGGCCATTACCCTGGACCGTTTGACGCAGGCGATGGGCCAGCCACGCCGCGGCGTGCGCCACTGGTACCAGACGGGTCCCGTGGGCTGCGTGCTGCGCCTGGTGCGTGGCAATACCGTGAAAAATAATGCTGACCAGCAAGCTACGCTGGCCAGCGCACAATAAGAAAGGAAGCACATGCATCAAATTGACCATTTTGAGGTAACGCAAAAATCGCAACGCAAGTTCCAGTGGTATTCGGCCCTGGCGATTGCCGCCCTGGCCCTGACCACCAGCCTGGCCATGGCGCAAACGCCGGCCGCGGCCGCCAATGCGCTGCCGGGCAAGGGCGTCAAGGTCCAGCCGCTGCAAAGTTCGATCGCGGAAGAAACCTTCCAGACCATGCTGGTCGACAAGGCCCTGGAAAAGCTCGGCTACGAAGTGCAGCCGATCAAGGAAGTGGAATACCCGACCGCGCATATCGCCATCGCCAACGGCGACGCCACCTTCATGGCCGTGCACTGGGACCCGATGCACAAGGATTTTTATAACAATGCGGGCGGCGACGCCAAGCTGTTGCGCACGGGCCAGTATGCGGGGCCGGCGGCGCAGGGTTATCTGATCGACAAGGCCACGGCGGAAAAGTACAACATCACGAATATCGACCAGTTGCGCGACCCGACCCTGGCCAAGCTGTTCGACCATGATGGCGACGGCAAGGCCGACTTGACCGGTTGCAACCCAGGCTGGGGCTGCGAAGCGCTGATCGAGAACCATATGGATGCGTACAAGCTGCGCGAGACGGTGACCCACGTGCAGGGCAGCTATGCGGCCCTGATCGCCGACACCCTGGGCCGCTACAAGCGTGGCGAACCGATCCTGTACTACACGTGGACGCCGTACTGGGTCAGCGGCGTACTGGTGCCGGGCAAGGATGTCATCTGGCTGAAAGTGCCGTTCTCGGCCAATCCGGACAAGGTGAATACCCGCCTCGACGATGGCAGCGATTACGGTTTTGCCGTCAACACGGCGCGCATCGTGGCCAACAAGGAGTGGGCGCAGAAAAACCCGGCCGCGGCCAAGCTGTTCGAAGTGATGCAATTGCCGGTGGCCGACATCAATGCGCAGAACGAGCGCATGCGCCGCGGCGAAAACACGCAAGCCGATATCGCGCGCCACACGGCCGGCTGGATCAAGTTCCACCAGCAGACGTTTGACGGCTGGATCGCGCAAGCGCAGGCGGCGGCGAAGCAATAAGAGTCAGCGCCGTTTATTTCCGCATAAAGAGTGGCTACCGATACGGTAGCCACTTTTGCGTTAACCGCCTGTTTTCGTGGTTTTTGGTGAGTTTTTAGCCTGTTTCGGCCAGTTTCAGGTGCAAAATGGGGAAAGGCTTGCCGAACGGGTCGCGTTCGGAACGGCTTGCGTCGAGAAAACCCAGGTGGCGGTAAAAGCCATGCGCCTGCGTGTTGTGCTCGTTCACATCGACGGCCGTCGCTTGCAGGCTGGCGATGGCGTGCCGGACCAGCGCGCTGCCGGCGCCGCTGCCGCGCCGCTCCGGATGCACGAACAGCATCTCGATCTTGGCGTGCTCGACGCACAGGAAGGCATAGGCGACGCCGTCATCGGCGCGCAGCACGTGCAGCAGGCGTTCGGCCGTCACCCTGGCCAGTTCGTCGCGCACGAAGGGGCTGAGGAAGGCGATATCGTTGTCGGCAAGGAAATCGTGGGTGGCGCGCACGGACAGGTGCCAGACGTCGAACAGACGGGGCAGGTCGGCGGCGTGGGCCAGGGAAACCTGGGAAATCGGTGATGGTGTCATGCGGAAATCATAACATTGCCCCGGCGTCAGCCGGGGCAGGGGGGACGATCAGTCCTTCAAGTCTTCGATCAGGTCGATGTATTGCTGCTGCGCCTCTTCTTTCGAGGTGCCGGCCAGGGCCGCCCAGGCGTCGAACTTGGCGCGGTTGACGAAGTCGGTCATGCCGGGACGCTCGCCCGTGGCGTCGCCGCTCGACGCTTGCTTGAACAAGGCGTAGATTTTCAACAAGGTCATATTGTCCGGACGCTCGGACAGGGTCTTGGAATCGAGTTGCGCTTGGTCGAATTGCTCTTGTAAACTCATGATGGCTCCTGTGTGCTGATGGAATCGCTGGGAAAGTGCGGCAGGCCTGGCGGAGTGGCCACCGTGCGTGCTGCAGTGCCTGACATCATAGTGAAAAAAGCGCGCCGTGCATTAGAGGACACACTCAAAAAAAGCGCCGCCGCTGAGTGAACAGGGGCGGCGCCTGGCGCGGTCATGTGAACCTTGCCCGGTCGGTGCTTAGACGCCCAGCAGTTCGACGTCGAAAATCAGGGTGGCGTTCGGTGGGATCACGCCACCGGCGCCACGCGCGCCATAGCCCAGTGCTGCCGGGATGATCAGCTGGCGCTTGCCGCCCACTTTCATGCCTTGCACGCCTTCGTCCCAGCCTTGAATCACGCGGCCAGCGGCCAGCGGGAACTCGAACGGGTCGTTGCGGTCCTTGCTCGAGTCAAATTTCGCACCGGCGCTGCCGTCGTCGTTTTGCAGCCAGCCCGTGTAGTGCACGACAACATTGTTGCCGGCTTGCGCTTCAGCGCCTTCGCCGACAACGGTGTCGATGTATTGCAGGCCGGAAGCGGTGGTAATGGTGGTCATGATAATCCTTGTGTAGGCGATGAAAGCTTCAGATTGTAGAGCAATGGCTTGCAAAGCGCCATTCCAGGCCCTGTCGAATGGAAAAACCGGAAATTACCGTCGCTTGTTGCCAGCGGTAGCATTTAAGGGGGGATTTCACACAATAAATACAGTGTTTCCACGTAAAATACATGTTTTGTATTTAACAGTGATTTCTTCCATGTTCCGCAGTCTACGCCGCCTTCTTTTTTCCTCGCTGTGCCTGGTTTCCGCAATGTCTACGGCGCAAGCCGAAGTGGTGGTGGTGCTCAATTCCCGTGATGCTACGGTGCAACTGCTGGACCAGAAAACCTATGCGCCCCTGTCCACCTTTGCCGTCGGCAAGGAGCCGCATCACCTGATGGAGACGCCGGACGGCAAGTCGCTGATCGTCGCCAGTTCCGTCGGCAATGAGCTGATCTTCCTCGACCCCGTGTCGGGCCAGATCCAGCGCCGCATCAGCAACATCCTCGACCCCTACCAGATCGGCTTTTCGCCGGACCAGAAGTGGTTCATCTCGAATTCGCTGCGCCTGGACCGCATCGACCTGTACCGCTACGATGGCAAGAACCTGACCCTGGCCAAGCGCATCCCGCTGCCAAAGTTGCCTAGCCACATGGCGTTCACGGCCGACAGCCGCATGGCCTTCATTACCCAGCAGGGCAGCAACCAGGTCAGCGCCATCGACCTGGAGACGCAGACGGTGAAATGGACCATGCCCGTCGGCCCCGCGCCGGCCGGCATCACGATGACGCCCGATGGCAAACATTTGCTGGTCGGCATCATGGGCAGCGACTATGTGGAAGTGATCGACTGGCGCACGCAAAAGACCGTCAAGCGCATCAAGGCCGGCGCCGGCACGCACAATTTCCGCGCGCTCGGCGACAACCGCATGACGTTCGTCTCGAACCGCGTATCGAACACGATCAATATCATCGACCAGAAAACGCTGGAAAACGTGGGCACCATCAATGTGCCGGGCGGTCCGGACTGCATGGAAATCACGCCCGACGGCAAGACCATGTGGGTGACCTTGCGCTGGATCAAGAAAGTGGCCGTGATCGACTTGACGACGCGCAAGGTGATCAAGCTGATACCCGTGGGCCGCTCGCCCCATGGCGTGTATTTCGCCACCCACTCGCCGCGCATGTGATGATGGCGCCCCTGATTTTGCGCCGCCTGGCTCCTGGCGTGAGCCGCCGCGCCGTCATGCCCGCCATGCTGCTGTGTGCGACCATGCTGCCGCACGCTTGCGCGCATGCGACTGCCGCTGCCAGTCCCGTGCCTGCCGCTTCCAGCGCCGCGCCTGCCAAGCTTGCCGCGCCTGGCGCCGTCGCCACACCCGCGCTGTCGGCCGCTCCGGCCGCCTGCAAGGGCACGATCTACCTGACGTTCGACACGGGTAGCCAGTCGCAAGCGCAGCTGATTGCCGACGTACTCAATAAACGCCATATCAAAGCCACGTTTTTCCTGGCCAATGAAAAGACCACGCGCGGCGACTATTCGCTTGATGCCTCTTGGGCGTCATACTGGAAGGACCGCGTGGCCGAAGGCCATGCGTTCGGCACGCATACGTTTGACCACGTGTACTGGAAGAAGGATCTAGCCAACGGTTTGATCCAGGTCAAGCCCCAGTTCGGCAAGGAGGGCGGCAAGCTCGCGTCCTTCACCGACAAGCAGTTCTGCGAGGAATTACGCCGTGTCGACACGCGTTTCCAGGAGCTGACCGGGCACAAGCTCGACCCGTTCTGGCGCGCGCCGGGCGGCTATACGTCGCCGCGCACGCTGGCGGCAGGCAGCGCCTGCGGTTACCGGCATGCGGGCTGGGCGCCAGCAGGGTACTCGGGCGATGAATTGCCCAGCGATAAGTATCCAAACGCCATGCTGCTCAAGAGAGCGCTGGCGAACCTGCGCAGCGGCGATATCTTCATCTCGCACATGGGCATCTGGTCGCGCAAGGATGCGTGGGCGCCGGCCAACCTCGATGCCCTGGTCAAAGGCTTGCAGGACAAGGGTTTCTGTTTTGCCACGCTGCGCGAGCATCCCGATTACGCGCAGAAGAAGGGGCAGCCATGATGGCCGCCGACATCGCGTCCCTCCTGCAGCCCGCCGTCGACACGGTGGTCGATGCCTTTGGCGCGGCGCAGGGCTGGCTGTTCCAGACGGTCGTCAATCCGCTCGTGTACCACCTGGGCTTTGGCGAATTCACGGAAGAGGCGTTCGAAGGCACGGAATGGCTGCTGATCGGCCTGTGCGAACTGCTGCTGCTGTTTCTCGTGCTGCGCCCGCTCGAAGCGCTGATACCCGCGCAAAAGATGACGGATCCGCGCGCCCGCTGGAACGATTTCATCTATACCGTGCTGCACCGCATCGGCCTGTTTTCCGTGCTGGTTTTCTTCACGCTCGACCCGCTGATGGATGCATTGGCCGGGGCTTTGCGCTTCGACAATATCCATCCCTTGAACCTGGAGTCGCTGTTGCCCGGCATCAGCCCCTTGCTCAGTTTTATCATTTATTTTGTGATCATCGACTTCGTCGACTATTGCTACCACCGCGCCTCGCACCATTTCGGCTGGTGGTGGGGTTTGCACAGCCTGCATCACAGCCAGCAAAACATGAACTTGTGGAGCGATGACCGCAACCACCTGCTCGATGACTTTTTGCGCGACGTGGTCATGGCCCTGGTGGCGCTCGGTATCGGCGTGCCGCCGGGACAATATGTGCTGCTGGTCTCGATTTCGCGCATCTTGCAAAGCTTGCAGCACGCGAATGTGAGGATACACTTCGGCCGCATCGGCGAGCGGCTCTTGATTTCGCCGCGTTTTCACCGCACGCACCATGCGATCGGCGTGGGGCATGAGTCGAAAGGCAAGGGCAGCATGGGCGGCTGCAACTTCGGCGTGGTCTTGCCGATTTGGGATATGCTGCTGGGCACCGCGAATTTCTCGGCAGGCTATGCGCGCACGGGCGTGCGCGACCAGCTGGCCCGCATCGACGGCAATGGCGTGGGCCGGCCGGGACGCAACTATGGACGCGGCTTCTGGCAACAGCAATGGCTGGGCCTGCGCCGCATGGTGGAATTTGCAAGATTGAAACGAAAAGGACGCCGTTGATGCGTAATGTGCTGAACTCGTATGGCCGTGCCTTGCTGTCGCAATTGCACGGCAGGATATTGCTGCTGAGTGTCGCGCCGTTCATCCTGTCGCTGATCCTGTGGGGCGGCTTGCTGTATGTCGGCCTGCAGCCGCTGATCGACAGCCTGCACGCGCTGTTCACGCAGTACGATTTCTTCCGCACCAGCGGCCAGGTGCTGGCCACGTTCGGCCTGGGCGTGCTGAAAGCCGTCATCGTGCCGCTGATCGCCATGTTCATGCTGCTGCCGCTGATGATCTTGACGGCCCTGATCTTCATGGGCCTGTTCGCCATGCCGGCCATCGGCCGCCATATCGGCGGCCGGCATTTTCCGCAACTGGAAAAGAAGCATGGCGGCAGCCTGGTCGGCAGCGTCGGCACCTCGCTTGCCACCTTTCTGCTGTTCATCGTCGCCTGGCTCGTCATGCTGCCCCTGTACGCGTTTCCGCCGGCCGCGCTGGTGGGACAGGCCGTGCTGTGGGGCTGGCTGACCTACCGGGTGATGGCGTATGACGCGATGGCCGACTACGCCAGCGTGGACGAGCGCCACGCCATCATGCGCGAGCAGCGCTGGCCCCTGCTGGCCATCGGCATGGTGTCCGGCGCGGCCGGCGCCGTGCCTGGCCTGCTGTGGATGGGCGGCGTGATGTCCGTCGTGTTTTTCCCCTTCCTGGCGGCGTTCGCCATCTGGCTGTATGTGCTGATCTTTATCTTCACGGGCCTGTGGTTCCAGTATTACTGCCTGGAAGCACTGGCGCGCCTGCGGGGCCAGCGCGGCATGACGGACGTGGCACCGGCGGACGCCTGACCCTCACTATCGAATCGAAGAAGGAAGTTTCATGGCTATCGGATTGATCATCATCGGCGACGAAATCCTGTCGGGCAAGCGCACGGACCAGCATTTTCCGAAAGTGGTGCAAATGCTCAAGCAGCGCGGTTTGCAGCTGAGCTGGGCGGAATACGTGGGCGATGAACCGGCCCGCCTCGTCGCCTTGCTCAAGCGCAGCTTTGCCAGCGGCGACATCGTCTTCAGCTTCGGCGGCATCGGCGCCACGCCGGACGACCACACGCGCCAGGCCGCCGCCGACGCGCTGGGCTTGCCGCTGGTATTGCATCCGCAGGGCAAGGCCAATATCCAGCAACGGATCACGGAAATGGGCGAGGAGGCGGGCGTGCCGGCCGATTTGCACTCGCCGGAAAACCTGCACCGCCTGAAAATGGCGGAATTCGTCCATGGCGCCGAACTGATACCGAATCCGTACAACAAGATTGCCGGCTTTGCCGTGCGCGAGCATTACTTTGTACCGGGCTTTCCCATCATGTCCTGGCCCATGATCGAGTGGGTGCTCGATACGCATTACGCCCACCTGTTCAACCAGGTACCGCACGCGGAACACGCCTTGCTCGTGTACGAGACGGCGGAATCGCTGCTGACGCCGCTGATGGTGCGGCTCGAGGCGGAGTTTCCGCTGATCAAGGTGTTCAGCCTGCCCAGCGTGGGCGACGCGCAGACGCGCCGGCATATCGAACTGGGCGTCAAGGGCGAGCCCGCGCAGGCGGCGGCCGCCTTTGCCGAGATGCGCGCCGCGCTCGATACCTTGCAGGCGGAATACACCACCATCTGACCGGCCGCCAGCCCGGCGCCGGCGGCTTTTTCGCTGGCGTCCAGCCCGCCTTGCTCCTATGTTCGCGAGCGTACAGTCCAAGACGTTGTTTTTTTGCGAAAATCTTCAATGAAGCAAGATTTTTGTGTGCGCTCGTCAGTCGTTTTCATGCCGATGTGGTGGAATGGTGAACAGGGGCGTCGCGTGCAGGAAGCGGGGCCGCCTGCCTGTGCAGTAGAGCGTATTTTTGATTCACCGGTATGGACATCATGTTAAGCAAGCTTCGTTGTGACCAGCTACGGCTGGCCCCGGTCTTACCCTGCGCGGATTGCAGCCATTGCCGCACGAGTGTGCGGTGCAGCTACCGCATTTTCCGCGCCGTCCACACCCAACCTTACCCCAGCATCCCATGAAAGACACAGGCGTCAACCTGGCCGCGCAAGAGCGGCCCCCAGCCGATACACTGCCCGACGCGGGCGCCGAGGCCCCGCCGCCGGCGAGCCCGCCGAAGAAGCGCCGTTCGCGCATCTGGCCCATCTTTGCCATCATTGCGCTGGCGCTGATCGCCGGCGTGGCCTGGTTCGTCATGCGCGAAGTGCGCACGTCGGCCCTGCAGGCGGAATTCTTCACGCGCCTGGACCGCCAGCTGACGTACAAGGTCGAGCCCGGTCCCGCGCCGGCGGACGCCATCCGCTACCCGCAGCATGGCCCGTACGACGAGCGGCTCGGCTATGCCAGCCTGCCGGACTTCATCACCAAGCTCAACGCGCGCGATTATGAAATCACGGCGCAGGCGCGCATGTCGCCGAAGATGGTGCAGCTGGTCGATCGCGGCATCTTTGCCACGTATCACGAGAAAAACCGCGCCGGCCTGTCCATCCTCGATTGCCGTGCCGCGCCCCTGTTTGCCGCCAGCTACCCGGAGCGCATGTTCGACGGCTTCGCCGAAGCGCCGCCGGCGCTCGTGCAAAGCCTGCTGTTCATTGAAAACCGCGAATTGCTCGACCCGGGCACGCCCGAGCGCAACCCGGCCGTGGAGTGGGACCGCCTGAGCAAGGCTGTCCTCGACAAGGCGCTGAACCTGTTTGGCGGCCACCGCAGCGGCGGCGGCAGCACCCTGGCCACGCAGATCGAAAAATACCGGCATTCGGAAGACGGCCGCACCAGTTCCATGCAGGACAAGCTGCTGCAGATGATTTCGGCCAGCCTGCGTTCGTACCAGGATGGCGAAAACACCATGGAAGCGCGGCGCAAGATCGTCGTCAATTACCTCAATACCGTGCCGCTGTCGGCGAAAAGCGGCTTTGGCGAAGTCAACGGCATTGGCGACGGCATGTGGGTCTGGTATGGCCGCCCGTTCGCCGAGGTCAAGACTTTGCTCAAGGGCAATATGGACCAGCCGGGCAGCGCGCTCGCCTACAAGCAGGCGCTGAGCCTGCTGATCGCGCAGCGCCGTCCCTCGCATTATCTGGTGGCCGGCGGCGCCGACCTGGAAGAATTGACGAACAGCCATCTGCGCCTGCTGGCGCAGGCGGGCGTGATCTCGCCGCAGCTGCGCGATGCCGCCGTCGCCGAGCGCCTGCGCCCATCGACGGCCTCGGGCGTGCAGTCGGAAGCGTCGACCTCGTTCGTCACGCGCAAGGCCTCGAATGCCGTGCGCAACCACCTGGCTGGCATGCTCGGCGATCCGCGCTTGTACAACCTCGACCGTCTTGACCTGAAAGTGGTCAGCACGCTTGACGCGCAGGCGCAAAACGCCGTCACCAAGGTCTTGCGCGAGCTGCGCGACCCCGAAGTGGCGAAAGCGGCCGGCCTGACGGGCAAGGGCATGCTGGGCAATGGCGACCCGGCCAATGTCGTGTACAGCTTTACCCTGCTGCAAAAGGGCGAGCAGGCCAACCTGCTGCGCGTGCAGACGGACAACTATGACCAGCCGCTCGACATCAACGAGGGCGCCAAGCTCGACCTCGGCTCCACGGCCAAGCTGCGCACGCTGGTGACCTACCTGGACATCATCGACCAGCTGCACCAGCGCTACAGCGGCATGGGCGCCGCCGAGCTGGGCAAGATCGCCGTCGATCCGAAGGACATGCTGTCGCAGTGGGCGATTGCCTATTTGAAACCATTGCCGCTCGGCGAGGCGCGCAAGCTGCCGGCCATGCTGGCGGCCGCCATGGAACGCAAGTATTCGGGCAACCCGGGCGAAGGCTTCTTCACGGGCGGCGGCTTGCACCATTTCGGCAACTTCTCCAAGCTCGACGACAGCCGCATCATGACCTTGCAGCAGGCGCTGCGCCAGTCGACCAACCTGGTGTTCGTGCGCCTGATGCGCGACGTGGCCCGCTACTACATGTTTTCGCGTCCCGATTCGTCCGCCTCCTTGCTGGCGGACGCCGACGATCCGCGCCGCGCGCAGTACCTGAGCCGTTTTGCCGACAAGGAAGGGCGCGAATTCCTGCACCGCTTCTATCAGAAATACCGTGGCAAGAGCGTCGACGAGCAGGAAAAGATCTTGCTGGCCAGCATACGCCCGACCCCCGTGCGCCTGGCGAATATCTTCCGCACCATCAATCCGAAGGGCACCGTGGCGGAATTCGGCGATTTCCTCAACGCCAACTTGCCATCGCAAAATGAAGTGCCGCCCGAGCGCGTGGCCAAGATGTACGAGCAGTACGCGATGGAAAACTGGTCGCTGGCCGACCGTGGTTATCTCGCCAATGTGCATCCGCTGGAACTGTGGATGGTGGCGTACCTGCGCCAGCACGAGGGTTCCACCCTGTCGCAGATGGTGGCGGCCAGCGAAAAGGAACGCCAGGAAGTGTACAAATGGCTGTTCAATACGCACCGCAAGCATGCGCAGGACCGCCGCATCGCCAATTTGCTGGAAGTGGAAGGGTTCCTGGAAATCCACCGCCAGTGGAAGAAGATGGGCTATCCGTTCGACTCGCTCGTGCCGTCGTACGCGACGACCCTGGGTGCCTCGGCCGACCGGCCCGCCGCGCTGGCCGAGTTGATGGGCATCATCATCAACGATGGCGTGCGCAAGCCGAGCGTGCGCATCGATTCCATGCATTTCGCCGCCAACACGCCATATGACACCAAGTTCCAGCGGGGCAGCAAGGTGGAGGCGGAGCAAGTGCTGTCGCCGGACGTGGCGCGCGCCGTGGCCAAGGCCATCCGCGAAGTGGTGTCGGACGGCACGGCGAAGCGGGCGAAGACGGCATTCGTCGGCGCCGACGGCGTGCCCATCCCGATGGGCGGCAAGACGGGCACGGGCGACCAGCGTTTCGACGTGTATGGCGCCGGTGGCCGCCTGATCGAGTCGCGCTATGTGAACCGCTCGGCCACGTTCGTCTTCAATATCGGCGAACGCTTCTATGGCAGCATGACGGCGTATGTGCGGGGGCCGGAATCGAAGAACTACGATTTCACCAGCGCCTTGCCGGTACAGTTGCTCGTCTCGCTGGCGCCGAGCCTGATGCCGCTGATCGAGCCGCCCGCGCCGGCCGAAGGCGTGGCCAGGCAGTGCACCAATTAAGCGGGCGCGCTTGTATGATGAAAGCCGGCCTCGACAGGCCGGTTTTTTTTGTGGAGAAGAAAGGAACGATGGACAGGACGCAACAGATTTTTGAGCAATACCACCGTTTCGACGATGGCTCGCTGGTATCGATCGAGCAGCTGTATCAACCTCGCGGCGTGCTGTCCGTGCGTATCGTCTTGCACGCGAGAAATCATGTGCTGGTAGGCAATGTCTGGCGCCGGGTGGCCATCACGGTGGGCGAGGTGGAGGAAGTGGCGCTGAAGACGCCGGGCAACTTCATCAACCGCATCTGCTGCGGCGTGAAGCTGCTGCGCTTTGGCGACCTGTGGTGCGTCGATGTCGACGGCACGTATGCGCACGACGAGCCTGCGACCCTGGACGAGGTGCGCCGCGATGGCGATTGCTATGTCATCGGCGGCACGGTCGAAGCAGTGGAACTCGATTAGCCGGCAAACACGGCGGTCTTGTCCGCCAGGCGCGCATGATAGGCGGCGATGGCGCGGTAGTCGGGACGCTGCAGCGGCGCCATCAGCCAGCGCTTGACGGACAGGCCCAGCACGATATCGGCCACGGTAAACGCTTCGCCGCACACGAAGGCGCCCGTGCGCTGCAACTGCTGCTCGAGGATGCCCATCATCTTGTTCCATCCGGCAATACCGGCCGCCAGTTGCGCGGCATCCTGGTGCGCCGGGCTGTGGCGCACCAGCGACATGAAGGCGTAGCGCCAGCTGTTGTTCAAATCGCCCATCTGCCAATCCATCCATTTTTCCACTTCCGCGCGGGCACGGGGGCTGCTTGGCAACAAGTCGTCGCGGCCCGCCTGCGCGCACAGGTAGCGGCAAATCGTGTTCGATTCCCACAGCACCAGGTCGCCATCGAGCAGCACGGGCACCATGGCGTTCGGGTTCAGGGCCAGGAAGGCGGGGTCGTCGGTGGCGCGAAAGCCGCTGCCCCAGTCTTCGCGTTCGTACGGCAGATCGAGTTCCTCGCACGTCCACAGGACTTTGCGGACGTTGATCGAGGCGGCTTTTCCAAGAATTTTCAGCATGCAGGGCTCCCGCGGCAAGTGGTTGATCCAGCACTGTAGCCGAATTGGCCACGCCGCGCGCGAGAGATGCCTTGCATAGTTGCGGTTTTCTTGGCATCGTAGCCACCCATGAAACCTATGCGCCACCACATGTCCAAAATCCTCGCGTTCAGCCGCTTTTCCGTGCGCGATTTCCTCGCCACCGCCGGCCCCACCCTGCTGCTGATCGGCGCCGTCTGCGCGCTGGCGTACTGGCTGGTCGATCCGGCGCCGCCGCGTCAGGTCAGCCTGTCGACGGGGCAGGACAATAGCGCCTATGAAGAATTCGGCAAGAAATACGCGGCCACCCTGGCCAAGCACGGCATCAAGGTGACCCTGCAGCCATCGCTGGGCTCGCAGGAAAACCTGCAGCGCTTAAATGGCGGCAAGACCGATATCGCCTTCGTGCAAAGCGGCTCGACGGAGCACGCCGATGCCGAACGGCATGGCCTGATTTCGCTGGGCAGCCTGTTTACGGAACCCGTGTGGCTGTTCATGCGCGAAGACAAGGCCGTCACGGAGCTGACGCAACTGAAAGGCATGAAGATCAACCTGGGGCCGGAGGGCACGGGCGTGCCCAGCCTGTTCCGTCAATTGCTGTCCGTAAATGGCGTAGAAGCAACGGAGCTGACGGTAAGCGACCTGCAAAACACGCCCGCCACGGTGGAGCTGCTGGAAGGGCGCATCGACGGCCTCGTGTTCAGCTCGGCGCCGGAAGCGCCGCTGATCCAGATGCTGCTGCAAACGCCGGGCATCAAGCTGTTTGATTTTTCGCAAGCCGAGGCGTACACGCGGCGCCTGCCCTTTCTGACCCACGTCATCTTGCCGCGTGGCATCGTCGACCTGGGGCAGAACATTCCCGCGCAGGATTATCACCTGATCGCGCCGACCGCCACGCTGGTGGCGCGCGAAGACTTGCATCCGGCCCTGATCGACCTGTTCGTGCAGGCGGCGGCCGGCATCCACGGCGGCACGGGCTGGTTCCAGCAGCAGGGGCAGTTCCCGTCCGCGCGCTACACGGAAATTCCCGTCGCGCCGGAAGCGCTGAAATTCTACAAGGATGGCGCGCCCGTGCTGCAGCGCTATATGAGTTTCTGGCTGGCCAATTTCTTCGACCGCATGTGGGTGCTGGTGGTGGCGCTGGGCGCGCTGATCCTGCCCCTGTCGCGCGTCGTGCCGCCGCTGTATGTGTGGCGCATCCGCTCGCGCGTGTACCGCTGGTATGGCCAGCTGCGCACGGTCGAGCAGGCGCTGGAAGACGTGCCGGAAGATAGGCGTGCTGCAGTGTATGCGGAGCAATTGACGCGGCTCGACCAGATCGAGGAAATGGTCAACCAGATTTCGATCCCGCTGTCGTTTGCGGACGGCCTGTACGGCTTGCGCAGCCACATCAATTTCGTGCGCAAGCGGATTCAAACCCTGATGGGCGAGCATCCGACCGCCGCGGCGGAGGCGGGCGAGCCGGCCTGAGCGCTGGATGCGGGCGTTTCCTGCTTAGCGCCGGAGCGCGCCGTCAGGCCCGAGCAATAGCCGCACCGTTAAAACCTCAGGCGCCCAGCCACGGCAAGCCCGCCTTGCACCAGCCACCGATCTGTTTGCGGTGGCCGTCGGCATCCTTGTCGCCCTCGAAGCCTTCGAGGATGTCGAAGCAATTCGCATAGCCGTGTTCGGTGGCCAGCTTGGCCGCATGGCGCGAGCGCACGCCGGAGCGGCACAGGAACAGCAGTACTTCGTCTTTGCCGGCCTGGGCAGCCAGTTGCGCGAGAAAGTCGGGATTGGGCACGCCGCCCGGATAAGTGGCCCATTGCACCGCACCATGCTGGGTATCGGCGATGTCGACCCGGCCGACCCAGTCGCGCTCGGCATTGGTGCGCACGTCGATCAGCTTGACGCTGGCATCGAGTTGCAGCAATTCATACGCTTCCTGCGGCGTCACGGCGCCGGCGTACGGCGTACCCTCATTGGCGCGGCTGCGGGCGGTGCTCAGGATGTCGGCGGCGGTGGTCATGGCGTCCTCGATGAAGGTGGAATGGTATGAACGATTATAGTGCGCCACCGGCGCCCCGCAAACGGGAATACGCGGTGCATGCGCGTCGCACCATAAAGAGGCATTTTCTCAAAAAAGCAAGGAAATGCACGATAATGGTGCGTTATTAGTTTTTCGCACTTGTATAGTGCATTCCTGATGTGCGGCTGTTCTTGCGTGGAAATCGCCGCCATGAAAACTTTCACTGGGATGACAGCGATTTTGCCGCCGACACCCAGGAGCTCCTGGAGCTGGCATGGAATCTGCTATGATCCCTATGAGTTTTGGTGGCACGCAATGTTTGCTTCGCTTCATCAGCCCGGACGCATTAAGGTCGGCTCACCCCACATTCATTTAGGAGATACGCATGGCAATGACAGCCGCAGAAGTCTTGAAGATGGTAGAAGAGAACGAAGTCAAATTCGTTGATTTCCGCTTTGCCGATACCCGTGGTAAAGAGCAGCACGTGACGGTTCCCGTGTCGCACTTCGACATGGACAAATTCGAATCGGGCCATGCCTTCGACGGCTCCTCGATCGCTGGCTGGAAAGGCATTGAAGCGTCCGACATGATCTTGCTGCCGGATCCAAACACCGCCAATATCGACCCGTTCATGGAAGAAACGACGCTGTTCATGCAGTGCGACGTGATCGAACCGTCGGACGGCAAGGGCTACGACCGCGACCCGCGCTCGATCGCGAAACGCGCCGAAGCCTACCTGAAATCGTCGGGCATGGGCGACACCGCCTACTTCGGCCCTGAGCCGGAATTCTTCATCTTCGACAGCGTGCGCTGGAAGATCGACATGTCGGGCTGCTTCGTCAAGATCGGTTCGGACGAAGGTTCGTGGTCGACCGGCAAGGACATCGAAGGCGGCAACAGCGGCCACCGTCCTACCGTCAAGGGCGGCTACTTCCCCGTGCCGCCAGTGGACAGCTTCCAGGACATGCGTTCGGAAATGTGCCTGATCCTGGAATCGCTGGGCATCCCGGTTGAGGTACATCATCACGAAGTCGCTGGCGCGGGCCAGAATGAAATCGGCACCAAGTTCTCGACCCTGGTCGAGCGCGCCGACTGGACGCAAAACCTGAAATACGTGGTGTGGAACGTGGCGCACAGCTATGGCAAGACCGCCACCTTCATGCCGAAACCTATCGTTGGCGACAACGGCTCGGGCATGCACGTGCATCAATCCGTATGGAAAGATGGCAAGAACCTGTTCGCCGGTGACGGCTATGCCGGCCTGTCCGATTTCGCCCTGTACTACATCGGCGGCATCATCAAGCACGCCAAGGCACTGAACGCGATCACCAATCCGGGCACCAACTCGTACAAGCGCCTGGTACCAGGCTACGAAGCACCGGTGAAACTGGCGTACTCGGCGAAAAACCGTTCCGCCTCGATCCGTATCCCGCACGTGGCCAATCCAAAAGGCCGTCGCGTGGAAGCGCGTTTCCCGGATCCACTGGCGAACCCGTACCTGTGCTTCGCCGCACTGCTGATGGCTGGCCTGGACGGCGTTGCCAACAAGATCCATCCGGGCGAAGCCGCATCGAAAGATCTGTACCATCTGCCGCCAGAGGAAGATGCACTGATCCCTACCGTTTGCGCCTCGCTGGAAGAAGCGCTGGAAGCCCTGGACAAGGACCGCGAGTTCCTGACCCGTGGCGGTGTCTTCAGCGATTCGATGATCGATGCCTACCTGGAACTGAAAATGCAGGACGTACAGCGCATGCGCATGACCACGCATCCTGCCGAGTTCGACATGTACTACTCGCTGTAATGGCGCCATGCCGGCAACTTGCCGGTAGTGAATAAAAAACGCGGGTGAGGCGATGGTCTTGCCCGCGTTTTTTTATCCGGCGCGCCAGTGTGATGTTGTATATTCAGCCCAGCATCGATGCGATGCAAGCTGACAGGAGTAGAGATTGACTAAGCATTACAGAATGGCGTTGATGGCCGGATTGCTGGGCGCCGCGGCCCAGGCGCATGGGCAGATTTTCCTGTGCACGGATGCCCAGGGCCACAAGGAATTGACGGATATGCGGCGCAACGCCAGTTGCCAGCTGCTCGATTTACCGGGCGCCATCACGGCGCCGCCGGCGCGCAAGACGCCGCCCCCGTCGGGCGCGCCCGCGCGACCCAGTACCCAGGCGGCAGGCACGCCGGCGCCCGCCGCCGGCGCGTTTCCCCGGGTCGATGGCGCCGAGCAGCGCGCGCGCGACCTGGACCGGCGCCAGATCTTGCAGGATGAATTACGCAGCGAAGAGCAGAAACTGGCGGCGCAGCGCCTGGAATTCAACGAGGGCCAGCCGGAACGCCAGGGCAATGAGCGCAACTATGCCAAGTACCAGGAGCGGGTGGCGCAACTGAAGGACAACATTAGCCGGACACAGCAGAACGTCGAGGCCCTGAAACGCGAGATCGCGAATATCCGATGACGAGACGATGACTACAGACACCCACTCCAGCCGCCCGGCCCACCTGGCCGGCCTCGATCTGCTCGCGTCAGCCGTGATCCTGCTCGACGGCGACGGCCGCATCGGCTATGCCAACGCGGCGGCGGAAAACCTGCTGGAAAGCTCGCTGAAAGCCCTGTCGCGGCAAAAGCTGACGGCCCTGTTCCTCAATCCCGACGAGCTGGCCGGCATCTGCGCGCAGGCGCTCGAGCACAAGTTTTCCGACTTGCGCCAGGACTTGAGCCTGGAACGCCTGGGGCGCGAACCGCTGCGCGTGCACAGCATCATCAGCGCGCTCGACGCGCCGCCCGACAGCGTGCTGATCGAGCTGCGCGAAAACGTGCAGCAACTCAAACTCGACCGCGAGGAACGCATCCTCGACCAGAGCCAGGTCAACAAGGAGCTGATCCGCAACCTGGCGCATGAAATCAAGAACCCGCTGGGCGGCATCCGCGGCGCGGCGCAGCTGCTGGAGCTGGAATTGCCGGCCCTGCACCTGAGCGAGCTGCGCGAATACACGCAGGTCATCATCAAGGAAGCGGACCGCCTGCAGACCCTGGTCGATCGCCTGCTGGCGCCGCACCGCCGCCCGCACATCGTCGGCGACGTGAATATCCACGAAGTGTGCGAGCGCGTGCGCAGCCTGATCCTGGCCGAGTTTCCCAGCGGCCTGACCATTTCGCGCGATTACGACGCCTCGATCCCCGAGTTCCGCGGCGACAAGGAACAATTGATACAGACCGTGCTCAACATCGCGCACAACGCGGCGCAGGCGCTGGCCGAGCGCATCGAGGCGGGCGATGCGGAACTGATTTTCAAGACGCGCGTGGCGCGCCAGGTGACCCTGGCCAAGGTCCGCTACAACCTGGCATTAGACTTGCATATCATTGACAATGGACCGGGCATCGCACCCCAGATCCGCGACCGGATTTTCTACCCGCTGGTGTCGGGCAGGGAAGGCGGCAGCGGTTTGGGACTGACCTTGGCGCAAACCTTCGTGCAGCAGCACCTGGGCGTGATCGAGTGCGAAAGCCGGCCTGGATACACCGATTTCAGGATCGTTCTGCCCTTGCCATAAGCGGGGGCGTATCCCACCCATGAAATCCATTGCGGGACGCACACACTAATGAAGCCAATCTGGATAGTTGACGACGACGAATCAATCCGCTGGGTGCTGGAAAAAGCCCTGGCGCGGGAAAATCTCGCCACCAAGAGTTTTGCCAATGCGCGTGACGCCATCGCCGCGCTGGAACTGGACACGCCGCAAGTGCTCGTGTCCGACATCCGCATGCCGGGCGCGTCCGGCCTGGAATTGCTGCAGACGGTCAAGTCGCGCTTTCCCGGCTTGCCTGTCATCATCATCACGGCCTTTTCCGACCTCGATTCGGCCGTCGCGGCCTTCCAGGGCGGCGCCTTCGAATACCTGGCCAAGCCCTTCGACATCGACAAGGCCGTCGAACTGATCCGCCGCGCGCTGGAAGAGAGCCTGCGCGAGACGAGCGTCGAATCGGGGCCGTCGGAAACGCCGGAAATCCTCGGCCAGGCGCCGGCCATGCAGGAAGTCTTCCGCGCCATCGGCCGCCTGTCGCAATCGAACGTGACGGTGCTCATCACGGGCGAATCCGGTTCCGGCAAGGAACTGGTGGCGCGCGCGCTGCACAAGCACAGTCCGCGCGCGGCGCAGCCCTTCATCGCCCTCAACACGGCGGCGATTCCCAAGGATTTGCTGGAATCGGAACTGTTCGGCCATGAACGGGGCGCCTTTACGGGCGCGCAGACGACCCGCCGGGGCCGCTTCGAGCAAGCCGAGAACGGCACCCTGTTCCTCGACGAGATCGGCGACATGCCGTTCGACCTGCAGACGCGGCTCTTGCGCGTGCTGTCCGACGGCCATTTCTATCGCGTCGGCGGGCACCAGCCCATGAAAGCCAATGTGCGCGTGATCACGGCCACGCACCAGAACCTCGAGCAGCGCGTGCGCGACGGCCTGTTCCGCGAAGACTTGTATCACCGCCTGAACGTGATCCGCCTGCGCCTGCCCAGTTTGAGGGAGCGGCGCGAGGATATCCCCATCCTGGTGCGCCACTTCCTGGTGCAAAGTGCGCGCCAGCTGGGCGTGGAAGCCAAGCGCATGAGCGAACCGACCATGCAGTTTCTCAGCAGCCTAGATTTGCCCGGCAATGTGCGCCAGCTGGAAAACCTGTGCAACTGGATCACCGTCATGGCGCCGGGCCAGACGGTGGAAATCAAGGATTTGCCGCTGGAATTGACGCAGGGGCAGGGCGATGGCGCCGCCAGCGTCGTCTCGGGCGAAGGCGCGGCACCGGCCGTGGCCCATGCGCATGGCGGCCAGGTGTTCGAGGCCGCCGCGCCCGCCAATGGCGCGCCGCCGGGCTGGATCGGCTTGCTGGAACTGCAGGCGGCCGGCATGCTGGGCGCGGGGCAGCAGGAGGTCATGGCCGTGCTGGGACGGCAATTCGAGTCGGCCCTGATCAAGACGGCGCTCAAGCATACGCATGGGCGCAAGAACGACGCCGCCGTGCGCCTGGGCATCGGCCGCAACACCATCACGCGCAAGATCTCGGAACTGGGCATCGACGGCGCCAAGGACGATTGAGCCACCTGCCGGACGGAGCCACGGGGCGCCCGCAAGGGGAGCCCGCTCCGTCCGCCTTCCTTCCCCGGCGTCTGTTGCGCGCCACAATGCACAATCAAAGCGGACGATAGGGTAAGCTGGCGCCTGCCGGATGGTTTCGTCCGGTCTTAACTTTCATTGTGGAACTGTATGCTGATTAACTGCGTGGCCTACCAGGATGGCAAAAAACTGGCCGACTTGCCGATCGACGATATCAGCGATTACGTGGAGCGCCCCGATTGCTTCGTCTGGGTCGCCCTGCTCGACGCCACGCCCGACGAGCTGAAGCAGATGCAGCACGAGTTTTGCCTGCACGAACTGGCGGTGGAAGACGCGCAGCGCGGCCACCAGCGCCCGAAGATCGAGGAATATGGCGACTCCCTGTTTGCCGTCGTGAAAACCGTGGAAATGGTGGGCGACGAGCTGGTGCTGGGCGAAGTCGACATTTTCGTTGGCGCCAATTACGTGCTCTCGTCGCGCAGCAACAGCTCGCAAGGCTTCCTCGGCGTGCGCGCGCGCGCCGAGCGCGAACCGCATCTGCTGCGCCAGGGCTCCGCTTTCGTCCTGTATGCGCTGATGGATGCCGTCGTCGACCGCTACTTTCCCGTGCTCGACGCGCTCGAGTCGGAGCTGGAACTGATCGAGGACCGCATCTTCGACCGCGGCACCGAGCGCGACAATATCGAACGGCTGTACCAGTTGAAGCGCAAGGTGATGGTCTTGCGCCACGTGGTGGCGCCCCTGATGGAAGCGGTGGGCAAGCTGCATGGCGGGCGCGTGCCGCCGCTGTGCCACGATACGCAGGAATATTTCCGCGACGTGCACGATCACCTGGCGCGCATCAATGGCACGCTCGACACCATCCGCGATACGATCAGCACGGCGATCCAGGTGAATCTGTCGATGGTGGCCATTGACGAGAGCGAAGTGAACAAGCAGTTGGCGGCCTGGGCGGCTATTTTCGCCGTGTTTACCGCGTTTGCCGGCATCTGGGGCATGAACTTCAAGTTCATGCCGGAACTGGACTGGCATTACGGCTATCCTGCGGCCGTGGGAGTGATGAGCTGTGTCTGCGGTTATATGTATTACTTGTTCAAGCGATCCGGCTGGCTATAAAAAATTCCTGCAAATCTGTATTATTGGACAATATCCGGGGGTACAATCGCGGCAGGTCCGCTCGCCCGGGCCAATGGCTGAGAGTCGCCGCGCCGGCAGGTTTGCCTGCGCTTTCCGTGCTGCGCAGGAGCATTCATGAGTATTCCGCTGTTTGATGTGAATTCGCAAGAACCCCTGTTCGATCCCGAGCAGCGGCGCACCCTGGCGGAGGCGGCCCTGCGCTCGATCACCGCCTCGACGGCGCGCGCCCGGGGCGACGACTTCCTGCGCATCCTCGTCAAGGACCTGGCCGAGGCGCTCGACGTGCAGTACGTGATCGCCGGCCGCCTGATCCGCATGGCGGATGGCAGCGAAGGCATCCGCACCCTGGCCCTGTGGGGCGGCAACGACTACCAGCCGAACATCGAATACAGCCTGCAGCACACGCCTTGCCAGGACGTCACCTGCCAGAGCATGTGTTTTCACGGCAGCGACATCCAGCGTCGCTTTCCATTCGATAGCCTGCTGGTCGACATGCATGCGGAAAGCTATGTCGGCATGCCGCTCATCGATACCGAGGGCAAGACCCTGGGCATCCTGTCGGCCATCGACACGCGTCCCATCGATGAAAACAAGCGTTTGCTGGCCCTGCTGCTGCTGTCGATCTTCTCGGCCCGCAGCGCGGCCGAGCTGCAGCACCAGGAGCGCACGCAGCAGCTGGAAGAAATCGTACGCCAGCGCACGGAATCGCTGCTGACGGCGCAGGCCAACCTGATCGAGCAGGAACAGATGGCGGCGCTCGGTTCGCTGGTGGCGGGCGTTTCGCATGAAGTCAACACGCCCGTCGGCGTGGCGCTGACGGCGGCGTCGAGCATGGGCAGCTATGCCGACCAGCTGGTGCAGCTGCTCGGTGGCGCCAAGGTCAGCCGTGCCGAGCTGATCGACATCGCCGAAGCGCTGAAGGGCGCGGCCGCCTTGATCGAGCGCAACCTGGCGCGCGCGGCCGACCTGATCGGTAATTTCAAGCAGCTGGCCGTGGACCAGGTCAGCGAATACGTGGCCGACCTGGCCCTGCATGACTATGTGCACGGCCTGGTGTCGGCGCACAGCCCGGAACTGCGCAAGGCGGCCCTGCGCGTGGAGCTCGACATCGCGCCCGACTGCCAGGTGCGCCTGGCGGCCGGCAAGCTGTCGCAAATCCTCTCGAACCTGCTGATGAACAGCGCCCGCCACGGCTACCCGCAAGGCGGGCCGGGGCAGATCACGATACGCGCGCGCATCGAGGTGGACGAGGAGGTTGCCGCCTTGCCATGGCTGCTGCTGGAGTTTTCCGACGACGGCATCGGCCTGGCGCCCGCCGTGCGCGAGCACATGTTCGAACCGTTTTTCACCACCAAGCGGGGCCAGGGTGGCTCCGGCCTGGGCATGCACATCGTCTACACGATCGTGCAGCAACTGGGCGGCCAGGTGTGCGCCATCGACAGCACGCCGGGCTGCCATATACAGATCAGGCTGCCGCTGGCCGCCTGATCTGCTCTTGCCAGCGCTTTAAGCGGCGGCGATCGACAAGGCTACGGCTTCGGCCACCTTGATGCCATCGACGGCGGCCGACAGGATGCCGCCCGCATAGCCGGCACCTTCGCCGGCGGGGAACAGGCCGCGCGTATTCAGGCTTTGCAGGTCGTCGTCGCGGCGCTTGATGCGGATCGGCGACGAGGTGCGCGTTTCCACGCCCGTCAGCACGGCGTCGGCCTTGTAATAGCCCTTGATCTGCTTGTTGAACGCAGGAAACGCTTCGCGCAGGGCCGTGATCGCATACTCGGGCAGGGACGGCGCCAGGTCCGTCAGGTGCACGGCCGGCTTGTACGACGGCACCACGCTGCCGAATTCCGTCGAGGCGCGTCCGGCGACGAAGTCGCCCACCAGCTGGCCAGGCGCATCGTAATTGCCGCCGCCCAGGGCAAACGCCCGTTCTTCCAGCTCGCGCTGCAGGGCGATGCCGGCCAGCGGGTCGCCCGGATAGTCGGCCGGCGTGATGCCGACGACGATGGCGCTGTTGGCGTTGCGTTCATTGCGCGAGTACTGGCTCATGCCGTTCGTCACCAGGCGGCCCGGCTCCGAGGCGGCTGCCACCACGGTGCCGCCCGGGCACATGCAGAAGCTGTAGACGGAACGGCCATTGCTGGCGTGATGCACGAGCTTGTAGTCGGCCGCGCCCAGAATCGGGTGGCCGGCGCTGGGGCCGAAGCGGCAGCTGTCGATCAGCGACTGCGGGTGTTCGACGCGGAAACCGATCGAGAATGGCTTCGCCTCGATGTACACGCCGCGGCGGTGCAGCATCTCGAAGGTATCGCGCGCGCTATGGCCGATGGCCAGCACCACGTGGTTGCTGGCGATGGTTTCGCCATTGTCCAGCACTACGCCGCGCACCTGGCCGCCATCGCTGCCTGGCACGATGTCGATATCGACCACTTTGCTGCTGAAGCGGTATTCGCCGCCCAGCTGCTCGATATTCGCGCGCATTTCTTCCACCATCTTGACCAGGCGGAAGGTGCCGATATGCGGCTTGCTCACATACATGATTTCTTCGGGGGCGCCGGCCTTGACGAATTCCGTCAGGACCTTGCGGCCGTAGTGCTTGGGATCCTTGATCTGGCTGTACAGCTTGCCGTCCGAAAAGGTGCCGGCACCGCCTTCGCCGAATTGCACGTTCGATTCCGGATTCAGTTCGCGCTTGCGCCAGAAGCCGAAGGTGTCGACCGTGCGTTCGCGCACCTGCTTGCCGCGCTCGAGGATGATGGGCCGCAAGCCCATCTGCGCCAGGATCAGCGCCACGAACAGGCCGCAGGGGCCCGTGCCGATGACGATGGGGCGCGGCTGATTGCTGTGGCCGGCCAGCTGTTCGCCGCCGGCGACGAATTTGTAGTCGGTGTCGGGCGCCGGCATCAGGTGCGCATCGTGCTGCAGGCGCGCCAGCACGGCCGCCTCGTTCCTGAGCTCGACATGCAGCGAGTAAATCAGCACCACGGCGCTGCGCTTGCGCGCGTCATAGCTGCGTTTGAAGACGGTAAAGCCCAGCAGGTCGCCGGCATCGATGCCAAGGCGGGCCAGGATGGCGGCGGGCAGGGCCGCTTCGTCGTGTTCGAGGGGGAGTTTTACTTCGTTGAGTCGTAACATAGTCGATTCCTAGGTGGGGGGCTATTTAGGCCCCATGAATAAAGCACGCGCGGACTGCCTGACAAAGCCTGTCGCCCCTTGCAAGCCGTCGCCGGCGGATACGCAGCCGTGCTGACGCACAGATTTTTCTTCTCGGTTTCACATTGCATCGGTACGGCAAGATTTTGCCAGGGAGGGGAACGCGCGGTCCAGACGCTATTTTACCCTTAGCGCCGCCATTTGCAGAGTGTCTCGGCGATGGCAGGCGGTTCGCGGCCATCCGGTCGGGCGTCATGCATGGTGCTGCTGTCATCGTTGGGCTGCCATGGACAGTGGGCTTGTGTGAAAACAATATAAATAGTTAACAAAACGAGGTGAAGTGTGGCGTTTTTTTGCTGCGCCTGCCGATAGTGCCGCTGGCGCACGGAGATCCGGCTGTCGAACCTGTCGTATCGATAATGTTGTCTTTTTTATTTAACAGTGTCGCAAAATGTGATCCTTTTATCAAACTTACTAATTGCGGAGCGCATATTTCTGAGCTAGGATTAATGCTCGTGTCTGGCTTGATTTTTCCTTCTGGAAACTGCTACTGGCTTCGTGGGGAGGCCGGCTCGCCAGCTAAAAATCTTTTATCCCGATCAACTTCCTAGTGGACGTCAAGATGAAAAAAATAACACTCAGCTTTTGCTTAATGATGGCATTCGGGGCTGCATATGCAGATGAGCTTGCTGATGCTCAGAAGGCATGGGAAGCGAAGGATTTTTCAACGGCGTTCCAGAAGTTCACGAAATTGGCCAATCAGGGCAACAGTGCCGCGCAATTGCAGCTCGGTGAAATGTATGGCTTTGGCGAAGGGACGACAGAGGACGCTGCACAGGCGAGGCACTGGCTCAAGCAGGCCGCTGCCAGCGGCAACCCGGAAGCGGCGGCATCGCTTGAACTGGTGCAGCAGCGCAGCGCCCGCAAGGCCGATATCGCTTATTACACGACCAACTTCGATGGCGCCGCTGCCGCCTATGGCAAATTTAATTGCACCCAGCCTGTAATTCCCAAGGTATCGACTAAAAATGAGGAAATTAATTCGGTTAATGCCGCCGTCAATGCCTGGGTGGATTGCTACGGACGTTTCGTGAAGAATTTGAATGCGGCGATGCCGGTAACGAATACGATTCCGCCCGATATCATCAAACTGATGAATAACGAGGAATTCGTCAGGGCCGACGCGCTGATTTCGAAAACCTATCAAGGAATAGCAAGTGATGGCCAGACGGTGGCGGATGTAATCATCGCCGATAATATTCGCTGGAAAAAGGATACGGAAGAATTTGTTTCTAACAGCAATGAACAACATAAAGCCCAGCTGTTAAAGCTGGAAAATGATAATGACCAGGAATCGAGAAACCTGCGTCACCTGAAAGATATGAAAAGTATTGCGTATAAAAAGAAATAATTATCGCAATGATAATATGTCAATTTTGAATCATATTCCCAAAAAGAAATATTTGGCCATATGATCGCCGTCGGCGCATTGCGTCCGCTACCCGTCAGTGTTCACCCGATCCGCCAGGCGTCGGGTGCTGCATGACGGGTAGACGGCCACTATTTGCGCACTTGCACATAACACCGCCCCTCCGCCGCAGCCCCCGCTTTTCCTCACTATACAAGAGCTAGCCAAGCTCAAAAAAGCGCATTTGCATATGCGTTTTTATGCCTTTTCCACGCATCAAAATTGTGCATTGCCGCACCATTTTTGGACGCGTTTATTTTTCCTGACCTTTTTTGTGCAGGTTTGTTGTTTCTGCGCACCATTCCGTTCTCTTTGTTGACAGTTAAGCTTTGCATATGTTTCCATATGTTGTCTAGTCAGCTAGCTAGGGGACCGGCTATCGGACTATATGACCTGTCATAAAATGACGGGAGTGGGGAAAATCGGGACTTAAAATAATATTGACCGTGATTTGTTGTATGCATTCTATCCAAGCTGATCCACGAGAAAAGCTTAACTATAATTAGGAAATCACATGTTTAGAAAAACTGTCTTAGTGCGTGCATTGGCGATTGCATTTAGTGCGACCGCGATGACTGCAGCTGTCGTTCCTGCCGCAATGGCGCAATCTAACGCTGCCGGTAATATCTACGGTACGGTTGACGGCGCAGCTGCTGGCGCTTCCGTTGTCTTGCATAATATTGGTACGGGCACCAAACGTACCGTTGCGGTCGATAGCGCGGGCCGCTATTTTGCATCGGGCATGGCTCCTGGCCACTACAAGATTGACTTGGTACGTGACGGCAAGACTGTCAACACCGTCGAAACCGATGTGATCGTGGGCCAGGGCGTTGATGCATCGTTCGCCAGCAGCGCGGTACAGGCAGTGCAGGTTACCGGCCGTCGTAGCCGTATCGACGTGTCGAGCTCGAACAATGGCGCGACGTTTACCGCCAAAGAACTGGCGAAACTGCCTATCGCCCAAAACGTTGCCGCGATCATTCAGCTGGCGCCTAACACGACGCGTGCCGACTCCCGTTACTCTGCCGGCGCATCGTTCGGCGGCGGCGGCGCTTCGGAAAATGCGTACTACATCAACGGTTTCCCTGTTACCAACCCACTGACACAGTTGGGTGCTTCGGAACTGCCATTTGGCGCGATCGCCCAGGCACAGATCCTGACCGGTGGCTTCGGCGCCGAGTTTGGCCGTTCGGTTGGCGGCGTGGTCAACGTCACGACGAAGAGCGGCACCAACACCTGGGAATTCGGTGCCCAGGTAGCCATCGAACCTAACGGCCTGCGCTCGACGCCAAAAGACTACTACTACCCGAACACGGGCGCAGCGTCGAACGCGGCGACCGACAATACCTTGTACCTGCGTCGCAGCGATAGCTCGCGCTCGGAAAAGACGTATGGCGCCTACGTAGGCGGCCCGATCATCAAGGACAAACTGTTCATGTTTGCCGCGTTTGAATCGCGCAATCTCGATACCGACGCCGCACTGGGTACCCGTACCTCGGCATCGAATGCCACCACCGGCTGGCAATCGAACCAGCACACGATCGACCGCTATCTGGCCAAGTTTGACTGGAATATCACGGACAATCACCGCCTGGAAATGACGTTCATGGGCGATGAAGCGAAGACCGACCGTCAATTGTATGGCTACGACTATACGAACAGCCGTCGTCTTGCGAAGACCGCATCGCAGCACTACAAGAACAGCGAAGACTTCTCGCCATCGGTTGGTGCAGAAACGCAAATTCTTCGCTACACGGGTAACCTGACCGACAACCTGACGGTCAATGCCCTGTATGGTCAAAGCAAAACGCCAAACTCGGCTGTTTATGATCCGATCGGCACCGCACCAGCGGACCTGTTCCAGATCAGCGCAGCGAGCAACGTGCGCGCGCCTGGCCTGAACTACAGCAGCCCGCAAACCCTGAACGGCGCCGTTGCTGCCAACAACTCGGCCAGCAAGATCAAGTCTTCCCGTCTGGATCTGGAATACAAGATTGGCAACCACACCATCCGCGGCGGTCTGGATGACAACAAGCTGACCTCGACCAACGTCGGTGAAATCTATGGCGGCGGCGGTATCTGGGTATACGGCCAAACCCGTAAAAACGGCGTCGGCGACGGTACCGTGCCGCTGCAGCTGGGTGGCAGCACCGTGAAGACCTCGAACAATCCTGGCCTGCTGGCTTCCCAGGGTTACTGGGTCAGCAAACGCCTGTTCTCCAGCGTGACCGATGCCCGTTCCGAGCAAAGCGCACAATACCTGGAAGACCGCTGGCAAACCACGAAGGACCTGTTGCTGACCTTGGGCATTCGTAACGAAGGCTTCAAAAACGTCAACGGCGACGGCGACACCTTCCTGGAAGTGAAGAACATGGTCTCGCCACGCTTTGCCGCGGCATGGGACGTCAACGGTGATGCATCGTTGAAAGTGTTCGGTAGCGCCGGTCGTTACGCGCTGCAAATCCCGACCCACCTCGCGGTTCGCGGCGGCAGCCGTTCGACGCTGACGCGTGAAGGCTACACCTACACGGGTACCGACGCGTACGGTCAGCCTACGGGCCTGCAATCGCTGGCGCCGGTATACTCGGTCAACAACGAACTGGGTCAATACAAGGATCCAAAAACCGTTGTTGCCCAGGATATCAAGGCAACCTACCAGGATGAGTTGACTGTCGGTTTCGAAAAAGCGTTTTCGCCTAGCCTGAACTTTGGCGCGAAAGTCACTTATCGTAAATTGAAAGCCACCATCGATGACTACTGCGATACCCGTCTGATCGACGCTTACGCTGTCGACAACAAGATCGATACGTCGAACTTCTCCGGCTTCTCGTGCGCATCGTTCAACCCAGGCAAAGACAACACCTTCCTGGTCGACTATGCTGGCACCCGCAGCAACTACACGAAAGTTCACCTGACCAAGGCTCAACTGGGCTTTGACGATGCGAAACGTACGTACACGGCAATCGATCTGTTTGCCGAGCATCCGATGCGTGATGGCTGGTATGGCCGTGTGAACTACACGTGGTCGCGTAGCAAAGGTAATACCGAAGGTCAAACCCGTTCGGACAATGCCCAAACCGACGTTGCTGCAACGTCGACCTGGGATAATCCAGAGTTGATGGTTGGCGCCAACGGCTTGCTGCCAAATAACCGCGAGCACCAAATCAAGGCCTTCGGTTTCTATGAACTGAACCCTGAGTGGACTGTCGGCGCGAATGCCTTGCTGGCTTCGGGTCGTCCGAAGAACTGCTTCGGCTGGAACCCTAACGTTCCTGGCGAAGTTGACTACGGCTCGGTGTACTTCTATTGCGATGGCGCTGCAGCACCACGCGGTTCCCGCGGCACCCTGCCTTGGGATACGCGTTTGGACATGAACCTGTCCTACCGTCCGCAGCTGTTGAAAGGCCTGGCATTGAAAGTTGACGTATTTAACGTACTCAACAAGCAAACCGTGCAGACCCTGGACGAAACGTACAACGTGGACAGCTCGTTGAACGTCAGCCCAACTTACGGCCGCGTTATCAGCTACACCGCACCGCGTTCCGTACGTCTGACCGCCGAGTACAACTACAAGTTTTAATTGACTTGTTTTTACCCCTTGCCGTGTTTCACGGCAGGTGGGGAAAAGAAAAAAACCGCTGGCGCAAGCCAGCGGTTTTTTTTGCCTGGCCGTCTCGGCCAGGTAATGCAGTCAGTGCCATTTGGCCTGGTCGCTCATGTAGCCTGGACTGGAGGGGGCAGCCGCGCATGGCGCAGGCCTGCCTGGCCGCGTTTTTCCTACATCCCGCTCCATAATGCGGCCAGCGTCGCCAGCGCCGTCAGGCCCGCCGTTTCCGTGCGCAGGATGCGCGGGCCCATGGACAGGCCGATGGCGCCGGCGGCCAGCGCGGCTTTTTCTTCCGCTGCCGAAAATCCGCCTTCCGGTCCCACCATCACCGTAATCGCCTGCGGCGGCTGGTGACGCGCCCACTCGGCCAGCGACTGGTCTGCGCGCGGCGTCAGGATGATGCGCTTATGTAAATCCTGCTGGCTGCTCCAGCTATTGAAATCCTGTAACGGTGCCAGCTGCGCCAGGCGGTTGCGGCCACACTGTTCCGAGGCGGAGACGATGATTCCTTGCCAATGAGCCAGTTTTTTCTCGGCCCGTTCGGCGGACAGGCGCACCACGCAGCGCTGCGCCGACAGCGGCACGATGCCGGCCGCACCCAGCTCGATGGCTTTTTCGATGATCCAGTCCATCTTCGACGCTTCCGGCAGCGCCTGCGCCAGGGTCACCGCATACGGCAGTTCCGCCTCGCGCGCCACGTGTGCCTGGATGTCGGCCGTCACGCTGCGCTTGGCGATGCTCGCCAGGCTGGCCTGCACTTCACCGCCTTCGCCATTGAAGAGGGTGATCAGGTCGCCCGGCGCCAGGCGCACGACCTGGATATGGTGGGCGACGGCCTCAGGCAGGGAGACGGTGGTGCCGGCGACGAGCGGCTGGGGGCAGAAAAAACGCGGCATGCAAATCCTCAACGGGGATGAAAGTGGGGTAAAAAGACAGTAAAGTATAGCGAGTTGGCTGGCCAGTACGCCGCAATTCTAATTTGCGGCCCCCCAGTCTGGTAAAATAGTTGACTACAGAAAGCAGCCGGCTTCCTTGTCTGCGCTGCTGCAAACGAATCCCAAACTCGCGACTGACCACACCACCATGACAACTACGCTCCCGACTACCAAAATGGCCAATGCGATCCGCGCACTGGCAATGGACGCTGTACAAAAGGCCAATTCCGGCCATCCAGGCATGCCGATGGGCATGGCCGAGATCGCAGTTGCCTTGTGGAGTGGTCATTATCGCCACAATCCGGCGAATCCAAAATGGCAGAACCGCGACCGTTTCCTGTTGTCCAACGGCCACGGCTCGATGCTGCACTATGCGCTGCTGCACCTGACCGGCTACGACCTGTCGATGGACGACATCAAGGCATTCCGCCAGATGCATTCGAAAACCCCGGGCCACCCGGAAGTCGACATCACGCCCGGCGTGGAAACGACCACCGGCCCGCTGGGCCAGGGTATCGCCAACGCCGTCGGCATGGCCCTGTCGGAGCAGTTGCTGGCCGCTGAATTCAACAAGCCTGGCCACGATATCGTCAACCACTACACCTACGCCTTCGTCGGCGATGGTTGCTTGATGGAAGGTATTTCGCATGAAGTGTGCGCGCTGGCCGGCACCCTGGGCTTGAACAAGCTGATCGCCCTGTACGACGACAACGGCATTTCCATCGACGGTAAAGTGGAAGGCTGGTTCACGGACGATACCCCGGCGCGCTTCGAAGCGTACGGCTGGAACGTCATCCGCGCCGTCGACGGCCACGATGTTGCCGCCGTGGCTGCAGCCATCGCCGCCGCCAAGACCGCGTCGAAACCAACCTTGATCTGCTGCAAGACCATCATCGGCAAGGGTTCGCCGAACCTGCAGGGCGGCGACAAGGTCCACGGCGCCGCGCTGGGCGACAAGGAAATCGCCGCCGTGCGCGAATACATCGGCTGGGATGCCGCACCGTTCGAGATGCCGGCCGACGTGTACGCGGCCTGGGATGCCAAGCAGCAAGGCGCCCTGCTGGAAGCGGACTGGAACGAGCGTTTCGTTGCCTACAGCCGCGAATTCCCGCAGCAAGCGGCCGAACTGACCCGCCGCATGCAGGGCGACTTGCCGGCCGCGTTTGAAACGGCGCTGTCGGCCGCCATCGCTTCCTGCGTCGAGAAGAAAGAAAACATCGCCACCCGCAAGGCCAGCCAGAACGCCATCCAGGCGCTGGCGTCGTCGCTGCCGGAATTCCTCGGCGGTTCGGCCGACCTGACCGGTTCGAACCTGACCAACTGGAAAGAGTGCGTGGCCGTGCGTTCGGGCCAGCCTGGCAACCACATCAATTATGGCGTGCGCGAATTCGGCATGAGCGCCATCATGAACGGCATCACCCTGCACGGCGGCTACATCCCGTTCGGCGCCACGTTCCTGACGTTCTCCGACTACAGCCGCAATGCGCTGCGCATGGCTGCCCTGATGAAGCTGCGTTCGATCTTCGTGTTCACCCACGACTCGATCGGCCTGGGCGAAGACGGCCCGACGCACCAATCGGTCGAGCACGTCTCGTCGATGCGCTTGATCCCGAACCTGGACAACTGGCGTCCATGCGACACCGTCGAGTCGGCCGCTGCCTGGGGTGCCGCCGTGCGCCGCAAGGACGGCCCGTCGACGCTGATCTTCTCGCGCCAGAATCTGCCGTACCAGGAGCGTAGCGCCGAACAGATCGAGAACATCTACCGCGGCGGCTATGTGCTGAACGACGTGGCCGACGCCAAGGCGATCCTGATCGCCACCGGTTCCGAAGTGGAACTGGCTGTCGCCGCCGCCAGCGCGCTGGCTGCCGAAGGCATCAATGTACGCGTGGTGTCGATGCCGTCGACCGACGTGTATGACCGCCAGGACGCCGCCTACAAGGCCGGCGTGCTGACGAAGGGCGTGCCGCGCGTGGCCATCGAGGCGGGCGTGACCAGCTTCTGGTACAAATACGTGGGCCTGGAAGGCGCCGTCGTCGGTATCGACACCTTCGGCGAATCGGCCCCTGCCGGCGTGCTGTTCAAGCATTTCGGCTTCACGGTCGACAATGTCGTAGCCAAGGTCAAGGCCGTCATCGCCGGCTAAGATCACCTGACCAAACCGACTGCGCGTCGCGATGTGCGGCCTCCGATGCTCACTGTGCTCAAGCACCGTTCCGCTTCCCGGCCACAGATCGCTGCCATTCGCTACGGTTGGTCGGGCGACCTACTCGTTTCCGCCGCCAGCGTCCCGCAGATGGGCGCGGCGGCGAGCAGATTTTTTAATGTGCTAAGTACTTTCTATTCAATCAGGAGCAGAGTATGACGATCAAAGTTGCAATCAATGGCTACGGCCGCATCGGCCGTAATGTGTTGCGCGCTTTCTACGAAGGCGGCAAGAAACAGGATATCCAGATCGTTGCCATCAACGACCTGGGCGATGCCAAATCGAACGCCCACCTGACCCGCTACGACACCGCGCACGGCAAGTTCCCGGGCACGGTCACCGTCGAAGGCGACAACATGATCGTGAACGGCGATCCGATCCGCGTGTTTGCACAGCGCAATCCGGCTGAAATCCCATGGGGCGAGCTGGGCGTGGACGTCGTGCTCGAGTGCACGGGCTTCTTCACAACCAAAGAAAAAGCATCGGCCCACCTGAAGGGCGGCGCGAAAAAAGTCATCATCTCCGCGCCAGGCGGCAAGGACGTGGACGCCACCGTCGTCTTCGGCGTCAACCACTCGGTGCTGAAATCGACGGACACCGTCATTTCCAACGCCTCGTGCACCACCAACTGCCTGGCACCGCTGGTCAAGCCGCTGAACGACGCCATCGGCATCGAAACGGGCCTGATGACCACCGTGCACGCCTACACCAACGACCAGGTGCTGTCCGACGTGATGCATGAAGACCTGCGCCGCGCCCGTTCGGCCACCATGAGCATGATCCCGACCAAGACCGGCGCTGCTGCCGCCGTCGGCCTGGTGCTGCCTGAGCTGAATGGCAAGCTGGACGGCTTCGCCATCCGCGTGCCGACCATCAACGTGTCGCTGGTCGACCTGTCCTTCATCGCCAAGCGCGACACGACGGTGGAAGAAGTCAATGCGCTGATGAAGTCCGCTTCGGAAGGCGCCCTGGAAGGCATCCTGACGTACCAGACCGAACCGCTGGTATCGATCGACTTCAACCACAACCCGGCGTCGTCGAACTTCGACTCGACCCTGACCAAAGTGTCGGGCCGTCTGGTCAAGGTATCGTCGTGGTACGACAATGAGTGGGGTTTCTCGAACCGCATGCTCGACACCACCGTTGCCCTGATGTCGGCCAAGTAATTTCTGGCTGTCCATCAAAAAACGCCCTCGCGGGCGTTTTTTTTCGTCTGTCGCCTGCCTATTCCCTGGGCTCGCACTGGTTGCGCCACTGTTCGCACGATGCTTCGACGCCCTGGTAGCACATGTTGAGGATGTAGTCGCAGCTTTCCGACGGCACCCACGCGCGCACGGCGGCCGTGCTGGAGAATGAGGCGGCGGCGCCGACGGCGATGGCAAAGACAAACAGGGCTCTTTTAATGGAAATCATGTTTCTCGCTTTCAGAATTGGACAACGGTAGGGTGTCGAATCAAAAGGCCGCCATGGCAGGCTTGATCCGCTTGCCCAGCGCAGAAAAATCTTAGCATTAAAATCAGTGATTGATTGCCATAAAGAAAAATATTCCTGCTAACGCCAGGCGTGCAGGTGGCGCCGGTAAAAGCGCCACAGCAGGCGCAGGTCGCGCAGCACGGGCACGCCGGAGAGCAACATCAGCACGCCGGCAAGGACGATGGTGGCGGCGGGAAAGCCGATGTGCTTGAAGGCCAGCGCGCCGCTGACGCCGCCGAGGAAGAAACAGCTGATCAGCAGGCTGTGCGTTTTCAGCTTGCCGCGGTTGACCTTGACGACCCGGTCCGGCAGTTCCCGCCGGTTGTAATACGCCATCTTGCCCAGTTCGATGCCGATATCGGTCGACAGGCCCGTCACGTGCGTGGTGCGGATGACGGCGCCCGAGATCTTGGTGATGATGGCATTCTGCAAGCCCATGACAAAGCACAGCAGCAAGATGGTGACAGGGCCCAGCACGTCCGGCATGGTCGCCAGGTAATTGCCTGCCAGGCCGAACAGCAATAACAGGGCCGCTTCCAGCAGCAGGCTGGCGGCAAACTGGCTGTGCAGCCGGCGTCGCTTGCCCCAGTTCACCATGATGGCCGTGACGGCGGCACCGCTGACGAAGGCCAGCCAGGCGCCCAGCGCGGCCAGCGCCACCGTCACGTTGCCCAGCGCCAAGTCGTCCGCCATGCCCGAGACGATGCCCGTCATGTGCGAGGTATAGCCGCCGATGGCGAGGAAACCGCCCGCATTCACGGCGCCGGCCACCAGCGCCAGCACGCAGCCCAGTTGCAGGTTGGCTTGCGTGTCGCGCGCCGATCCGCTCAGGCGGGACAGGTAGCGTAGCGGCATGCGCGGGCCAGCCTCAGGCCGCGGCGCCAAACATGGCTTGCCACAGGCGCATCACGTTGTCCGCATGCACGCGCACGCGTTCCGGCTCGACGCGGGCCAGGTCCTGGCCCTGCAGGCGCAGCTGGTGCTGCAGTTTGCGCAGCGCGCGGTAGGCGTCGGCGACAGCCGCGGCCAGCCGGGCGTCGATCAGTCCCAGCTCGCCGCACAGGCGCAGCAGGGCGATATTGCCCGAGTTGGCCGTCAGCTGCGGATACTGCGCCGCATGCTGGAGCACCAGGTATTGCACCATGAACTCGATGTCGATCATGCCGCCCGGATCCTGCTTCAAGTCGAAGTTGCCGGGGCGGGGAGGGTGTGCATCGAGCATTTTCTTGCGCATGGCCACCACTTCGCCCTTGAGCGGGCCGTTTTCCGGCCTTTCCTTGCGCAGGATCGTGTCGCGGATGCGTTCAAAGTGCTTGCCGATGGTGGCGTCGCCGGCGCAGAAGCGCGCGCGCGTGAGGGCCTGGTGTTCCCACACCCAGGCGGCGCTGCTCTGGTAGCGCTCGAATGCCTGCACGCTCGAGACCAGCATGCCCGAGGCGCCGTCGGGGCGCAGGGCGATGTCGATGTCGAACAGGATGCCGGCCGAAGTGTGCGAGGTCATCCATGTGATGAAACGCTGCGCCAGCTTGGCGTACAGGCCGGGCGCTTCCTGGTCGTCGTCGTCGAACAGGAAGATGACGTCGAGGTCGGAGACATAGCCGAGTTCCTTGCCGCCCAGCTTGCCATATGCGATGACGGCGAACTTCGGCACCTCGCGGTGACGCGTTGGCAAGGTTTGCCAGACGGCTTGCACGGTGGCGGCGACGATGATGTCGGCCAGCTGCGACAGGTAGTCGGCCAGTTTTTCCACGCTGAGGTCGCCGGCCAGGTCTTGCGCCAGGCACTGGAACAGCTGCGCGTGGTGCATTTCACGCAGGATATCCATTTGCCGCTCCGTGTCGCCGGGCGCGTCGTCGAGCTGGCGCTGCAAGTCCAGCGCCAGCGCGGCCGGGTCGGGCACCGTGTTGCGGATGCGCTCGTCGAGCAGCTCGTCGAGCAGGATCGGGTGCTGCGTGAGGAAGGTGGCGGCCCAGCCGCTGGCGCATACCATGCGCACGACGCGCTCGAGCGTATGCGGGTATTCCGTCAGCAGCGACAGATAGGCGGAGCGGCGCGCGATGGCTTCCAGGAAATCGAGCAGCCGGCCCAGGGTGGCCAGCTGGCTGGCGTTGCCGTTGGAAACGGAGCAATCGGTGATCAGGGGCAGGGCGGAATTGACGAGGGCGACGAGGCGCGTGCGGCTCGCCTCGGGCAACGATTGCAGGCGCGGCGCCTGCCACGTGGCCAGCAGGCGTCGCGCGCAGGCGGCCGGCTCATGGAAGCCCAGGGCGGCAAAGCGCGCCTCGATGGCTTCCTGCTGGTCGGAGGCGGCGCACTCGTTCGACGTTTGCGGGTCGATGCCCGTGTCGGCTGGCGCCGCGCCGCTGCTCTTGTCGCTGAACATCTCGTCGAACTGGCCGGCGACAAATACGCGGTGCGCTTCCAGCTGGGCCAGCAGGGTGGGCGTGTCGGGCAGGCCCATCATCTGCGCCACGGTCAGGCGGTCGGCCTCGCTGGCGGGCAGGGTGTGGGTTTGCGCATCGTCAAGATACTGCAGCCGGTGCTCGAGGTTGCGCAGGAAAGTGTAGGAATTTAGCAACTGTTCCACGATGGCTGGTTCCAGCAAGCCTTTTTCCGCCACCGTGCGCAGGGTGGCGCGCGTGGAACGTTCGCGCAGCTCGGCATCGCGTCCGCCGCGTATCAGCTGGAAAACTTGCGCGAGGAATTCGATTTCGCGGATGCCGCCGCGCCCCAGCTTGACGTTGTTGCTGCGGTCGGGATGCAAGCGTTCCTGGCGGTTGACCTCGGCGCGGATCTGGCCGTGCATGGTGCGGATGGCGTCGATGACGCCGAAATCGAGGTAGCGGCGGAAGACGAAGGGGCGCACGATGGCGTCGAGCGCGGCGATATCGTCCGGCTTGCCCGTCACGGCGCGCGCCTTGACCCAGGCGTAGCGCTCCCATTCGCGTCCCTGCACGATCAGGTATTGCTCGACCATGCCCAGGCTGGCGGCCAGCGGCCCCGAGTTGCCGTTCGGGCGCAGCGCCATGTCGACGCGGAAGGTAAAGCCGTCCTGCGTGATCTCGGCCAGGGCGGCGATCAGCTTCTTGCCCATGCGAATGAAAAACTCGTGGTTGGACAGGCTGCGCTGGCCCGGCATGGTCGCTTGCGTGTCGCCATCCTCGGGATACACAAAGATCAGGTCGATATCGGATGAAACGTTGAGCTCGCCGCCGCCTTGCTTGCCCATCGCCAACACCATCAACTCCTGCTCCTGGCCCGACTCTTCGCCGACGGGCATGCCGTGCAGGGCCACCATCTCGGCCATGATGGCGTCCACATGCGTGCGGATGGCGAAGTCGGCAAAGCCCGTCATGGCCGTGACGACTTCGTGCAAGTCGGCCTGGCCGTCCAGGTCGCGCTCGATCAAGCCGCAGACCAGCAAGTTGCGCAGGCGGCGCATGGCCCGTTCGGCCGGCAGTGGCGGCGTGGCGGCGTCGGCCTGGGCGGCCAGCGCGGCGGCAAAGTCCAGCCCGTCCAGCGGTGCGCGCACCAGTTCGGCCAGCTGCGCGGCGCGTTCGGGGGCGGCATTGAGCCAGCGCTGGTGGAATCGGGAGGCTGAGATCAGGGGCGTGTGGCTCATGGTGGCGGTTTCGGTAGGTACTTCGTGTCAGGTTCGTCGTTAACTTGGCTGTGAACGGCGGGGGATGCGGTAAAATTGTGCCGCCGGCGATAATGCTGCCGGGCAGTGCGCGCTCTCCCGGACGATGGTAAGGGAGCTGCCGTGCGGACGCAAGCGCAAGGATGCAGGCGCGCGCCAGTCGGGCGTGCCGGCACGCCGCGAATTCAGACGATTTTTGCCATTATTTGACGCCGGGCCAGTTTATTAGCTTATTGATGCAAAAACCGCCAGAAGCAAGCGTGACAGAACATGTGCCATTGGCCCTGCGCTGGCAGCGGCTGCGTGCCGCCTATCGCATGGCCAACCTGGCCACCCACCATGTGCTCGGCTTTGCCATCAAGCTGGTGCTGCTCGCGTATTTCGCCTTCGCCGTCCTCTTCCTGTTCCTGCGCTACGCCATCCTGCCGAATATCGATTACTACAAAGGCGATATCGAGCGGGCGGCCAGCCGCGCGCTGGGCAACCCCGTCAGTATCGCGCGTATTTATGCCTCGTGGCATGGCGTGCGGCCGAATTTGTTCCTCGGCGACGTGACCTTGCGCGACCAGACGGGCCGCCAGGCGCTGAGCCTGCCGAGCGTCTCGGCCACCCTCTCGTGGTGGAGCGTGCTCGGTTCCCTGCGCTTCGAGACCCTGGAAATCACGCGGCCCGACCTGGACGTGCGGCGCAGCAAGGATGGCCAGCTGTATGTGGCTGGCGTGCTGGTCGACAGCCGGCAGGGCAGCGATGGCAAGGGCGCCGACTGGCTGCTGTCGCAGCACGACATCATCATCCGCGACGGCAAGGTGCGCTGGACGGACGAAGCGCGCGGCACGCCCGAGCTGGCGCTGGAGCAGGTCAATGTGCTGTTGCGCAACCGCTGGCGCAGCCACCGCCTGGGCTTGCAGGCAAAGCCGCCCGCCAGCCTGGCCGCACCCATCGATGTGCGCGCTCACTTCACGCATCCGCCTTTCAGCAAGCGCATCTCCGACATGTCGATGTGGAAAGGCGAACTGTACGCGGACCTGAAAGACGCCGACCTGGCCGCCTGGCGCCGCTACCTCGACTACCCGTTTGAATTGAGCCAGGGCAAGGGCGCCCTGCGCGCCTGGCTGAGCCTCGATCATGCGCGCCTGGCCGGCTTCACGGCCGATGTGGGCTTGACGGATGTGCAGGCGCAGCTGGGAGAACACATTGCCCCGCTCGACCTGCTGACGGTCAGCGGACGCATCTCGGCCAAGGAAACCCTGTCGGCCGACGCGCCCGATGGCAAACCGACCTTCGGCGCGAACGGCCATCAGGTGGAGTTGACGAATTTCGCGCTGGAAACACGCGATGGCCTCAGCCTGCCGCCGACGACCTTGTCCGAGCGTTTTATTGCCGCCACGAAGCGCAAGCCGGCGCAGACGGAGATCACGGCCAAGTCCCTCGATTTGCAGACCCTGGCCGCGCTGGCCGACAAGTTGCCGCTGGGCACACAGCAGCGCCAGCGCCTCGATGCCCTGGCGCCGCGCGGACGCCTGCAGGATTTTTCCGCCCAGTGGCAGGGCGACATGGCTGCCCCGGCCAGCTACCGCCTGCGCGGTCGGCTCGTCGAGCTGGGCTTGAATGCGCAGCCGGCGCGCCTGGCCGTGGCGAAGACGGCGACCAGCCCCGGTCAGGCGGCCGCACCGGCCATTCCCGGTTTCGACCGCCTGACCGGCAGCATCGACGCCAGCGAGAAGGGCGGCAGCATCGCCATCGATGCGCAAGACCTGGTGCTGCAATTGCCCACCTACCTGAGCGAACCGGCCATGCCGTTCGAACAGTTCGACATGCAGGCGCGCTGGACGTTCGAAGCGGAGAATATGCTCAAAGTCGAACTGGACAAGCTCGACTTCAATCAGCAGGGCTTGCGCGTCGCCTTGCAGGGCACGCACCGCATGCCGCTCGACGGCAAGAACCTGGGCCAGGTGGACTTGACGGGGACGATCGACAATTTCCAGATCAACACCATCGGCCGCTACCTGCCGCTGCAAACGCCGGAGCACCTGCGCCATTGGCTGACGGGCGCGCTCGAAGGCGGCATGGCGCACGACGTCAGCCTGCGCCTGCGCGGCGAACTCGAACATTTCCCGTTCAAGGCCGATACGCCCGCGCAGCGCAATCACGGCGAATTCCGCGTGGCCGGCAAGATCGAGAACGGCACCCTGAACTACGCGCCCGGCGAATTCGCGGAAAACGGGCCGCTGGCGGGCAAGGCGCCCCTGTGGCCGCAGGCGGAGAAAATCAAGGGCAGCTTCGTCTTCGAGCGCGCGCGCATGGAAATTCGCGGCGACACGGCCACCACGGGCGGCGTTGCCTTGACGAATGTCAAAGCCGTGATTCCCGACCTGACCGTCTTCGACACCCTGCTCGATATCGAGGGCAACGCGGCCGGCCCGATGCAGGAATTCCTCAAATACGTGACGGCCAGCCCCGTGCTGGGCTGGATCGAGCATTTCACGGATGAAACGACGGCGACGGGCAACGCCCGGCTGGCCCTCAAATTGCATCTGCCCATCGAGCGCATGCTCGAGTCGACGGTGCAAGGCAGCTTGCAGCTGGCGGGCAACGACGTGGTGCTGTTCCACGACATGCCGCCCGTGCTCGGCACGCAGGGCAAGATCGAATTCAATGAAAAGGGCGTCAACCTGAATGGCCTGAACGGCAGCCTGCTGGGCGGCCCGCTGGCCATCTCGGGCGGCAGCCAGCCCGACAATTCCATCCAGGTGAAAATCGCCGGCAACATGACCATCGACGGCTTGCGCAAGACCTATCCGGCGCCCGTGCTGCAGCGCCTGGCGAAGCACTTGAATGGCGGCGCCCGCTACAGCGGCCTGATCACGGCGCGCGACCACCAGGTGGTGGTCAATGTCGAGTCGCCGTTGACGGGCCTGGGCCTGGACTTCCCCGCGCCCCTGAAAAAGGCGGCCGGCGACAGCCTGCCCGTGAAATTCACGCTGACGGGCAATGCGGCCAATGCGGCAGGCTTGCGCACGGACGATATCCGCATCGCGCTCGGTTCCGGCATCGGCGCCCGCTACCAGCGCCAGAAGCAGGGCAAGGAAGCGTGGCGCCTGGTGCGCGGCGGCATCGGCGTGAACGTGCCTGCGCCCGAGCCCGACAGCGGCATGATGCTCAACGTCAGCCTGAAGTCGCTCGACGTGGATAGCTGGATCGCCACCGGCAGCGAGATCGCCGGCAGCGGCGCGGCCACGGCCGACGCCGGCGGTGCCGACGATGCGCCCGATATCGCGCAATACGTGGTGCCCGACATGATGGCGGCCCGCGCCAGCGAACTGATGCTGGGTGAGCGCAAGCTGGAAAACGTCGTGGTGGGCGCCACGCACCAGAAGGATGTGTGGCAGGCCAACATTGATGCGAAACAAATATCGGGCTATGTGACGTGGCTGGAAACGCCGTCCGGCCTGGGCAAGATGACGGCCCGCCTGTCGTCGCTGATCATCCCGGAATCGGCTGCCAACGACGTGAAGAATTTGCTGGAAGGCAAGAGCGGCGCCCAATCGATCCCCTCGCTCGATATCGTTGCCGAGCAATTTGAGCTGTTCAACAAGAAGATTGGCCGGTTGGAGTTGCAGGCCTATAACACCATGGCGGCCGGCGGGCGCGAGTGGCGCGTGGGCAAGCTGCAACTGTCGAATCCCGATGGCGCCCTGAGCGGCAACGGCAAATGGGTCATCAAGGATGGGCAAAGCACGACCAGCCTGCGTTTCGGCCTCGATATCGTCGACGCGGGCAAGTTGCTCGACCGTTTCGGCTTTGCCGACACGGTGCGCCGCGGCAAGGGACGCCTGAACGGCGACATCGCCTGGAATGGCTTGCCGTATTCGCTCGATATTCCCACCTTGTCGGGGCAGATCGAAATGAATGTGGAGTCGGGCCAGTTCCTCAAGCAGGATCCGGGCGCGGCCAAGCTGCTGGGCGTGCTCAGCCTGCAAGCCTTGCCCCGTTTGCTGAAGCTCGATTTCCACGACGTGTTTTCGGAAGGCCTGGCCTTCGACGGCATCACGGCCAACGCCAGCATCAAGCGCGGCGTGGTGAGCACCGACAACCTGAAGATGCATGGCGTGGCCGCCACCGTGCTGATGGACGGCACGGCCGATATCGCCAATGAAACGACGAACCTGCACGTGGTGGTGATCCCGGAATTCAACCTGGGCACGGGCCCCCTCGTGTACGCGCTGGCCGTCAATCCCGTGATCGGTCTGGGCAGTTTCCTGGCCCAGCTGTTCCTGCGCGCCCCCGTGATGAAGGCGCTGACTTACCATATGCGGATCGCCGGTCCATGGAAGGCGCCCGTGGTGACCAAGCTCGATGGTGGTAAATTGGAGCCTGTGGCCACGCCGGCAGCGGCGGCGCAGGACGCCGTGGCGAAATAGGCGCTGCGCGGCCAGTGGGCTGCCAGTACGAACGTAGAGGTGAGGTGATGCATACAGTCGCAGCAATACAAATGATTTCTTCCCCTTCCGTGACAGACAACCTGGCCACGGCGCGCCGGCTGGTGGCGCAGGCCGCCGCCGGTGGCGCCGAGCTGGTGGTGCTGCCCGAATACTGGGCCATCATGGGCAAGCAGGAAACGGACAAGCTGGCCCACGCGGAACAGCCCGGCAATGGCCCCATCCAGGATGGCATGGCGCAGATGGCGCGCGAGCATGGCATCTGGCTGATCGGCGGCACCTTGCCCCTGATTTCTGGCCAGGAAGGCAAGGTCTTGAACACCACCCTCGTGTACGACCCGCAAGGAGCGCCGGCTGGCCGCTACGACAAGATCCATTTGTTCGGATTTACGCGCGGCACCGAGTCGTACAATGAGTCGCGCACCATCGTGCCCGGTGCGCAGGTGCGCTCGATCGAGATGCCGTTTGGCCGCGTCGGCCTGTCCGTCTGCTACGACCTGCGCTTCCCCGAGCTGTACCGCGCCATGGGCGATTGCGCGCTGATCGTCGTGCCGGCCGCGTTTACCCACACGACGGGCAGCGCCCACTGGGAAGTGCTGCTGCGCGCGCGCGCCATCGAGAACCAGTGCTATGTGCTGGCTTCGGCGCAGGGCGGACTGCACCCGAACGGCCGCCGCACCTGGGGCCACAGCATGCTGATCGACCCCTGGGGCGAAGTGAAAGCCGTGCTGCCCGAGGGCGAGGGCGTGGTCAGCGGCGAGATCGATCCGCTGTTTCTGGCCGGCGTGCGCGAATCGCTGCCTGCCCTGACCCACCGCACCATGTGAGAGTACCTGGCATGCGCTGCTGGGCGTCGCGCTGTGCGGCCATCAGTCACTGCCGAGCGCTACGCTGCTGTCAGGCACTGTAAAAGAATTGAATTGTGAGAAAGAGCCATGACCCCATTTGAACCCAATCTGTCCAGCCTGGCCGTGGCGCGCGACATCCTGCTCACGCCGTTCGGCCTGGACGAAGACAAGCTGCTGAAAGCCCTGGGCACGATGTTTACGCACAAGGTCGACTATGCCGACCTGTATTTCCAGTCCACCAAGAGCGAGGGCTGGAGCCTGGAAGAGGGCATCGTCAAGACGGGCAGCTTTTCCATCGACCAGGGCGTGGGCGTGCGCGCCGTGTCCGGCGACAAGACGGCGTTTGCGTATTCGGACGACATTTCCGAGCGGGCCCTGCTGGAAGCGGCGGCGGCCACGCGCACGATAGCGCGCGTGGGCGCCGGCAGAATCAAGATCGCGGGCCAGATGCAGCCGCAGGGCGGACGTTCCCTGTACCTGCCCAACGATCCGCTCGCCTCGCTCGACGCCACGGCCAAGGTGCAATTGCTCGAGCGCGTGGAAAAGATGGCGCGCGCGAAGGACCCGCGCGTGGTGCAGGTGATGGCGGGCCTGGCCGGCGAATACGACGTGGTGCTGGTGCTGCGCAGCGATGGCGTGCTGGCGGCCGATATCCGTCCGCTGGTGCGCGTCTCCGTGACCGTCATCGCCGAACAGAATGGCCGCCGCGAAACGGGGTCGTCCGGCGGCGGCGGACGTTTTGGCTATGATTATTTCAGCGACGCCGTGCTCGAGCAATATGCGGCCGACGCCGTCAATTCGGCGCTGGTGAACCTCGAGGCGCGCCCGGCGCCGGCCGGCCCCATGACCATCGTGCTGGGGCCGGGCTGGCCCGGCATCCTGCTGCATGAAGCCATCGGCCATGGCCTCGAAGGCGATTTCAACCGCAAGGGCTCGTCCGCGTTTTCCGGCCGCATCGGCGAACGGGTGGCGGCCAAAGGCGTCACCGTGGTCGACGACGGCACCCTGGCTGGCCGCCGCGGTTCGCTGAATATCGATGACGAGGGCAACCCCACGCAGTGCACGACCCTGATCGAGGATGGCATCCTGAAAGGGTATATCCAGGACACCATGAACGCGCGCCTGATGAATATGCCCGTGACGGGCAATGCGCGCCGCGAATCGTTCGCCCACCTGCCAATGCCGCGCATGACGAATACGTATATGCTGGCCGGCGACAAGGATCCGGGCGAGATCCTCGCCTCCGTGAAAAACGGCTTGTATGCCGTCAACTTCGGCGGCGGACAGGTCGATATCACGAACGGCAAGTTCGTGTTCTCGGCCAGCGAAGCGTACATGATCGAAAACGGCAAGCTCAGCTACCCAGTGAAGGGCGCCACCCTGATCGGCAATGGCCCGGACGTGCTCAACCGCGTCTCCATGATCGGCAACGACATGCGCCTCGATGCGGGCGTGGGCGTGTGCGGCAAGGAAGGGCAGAGCGTGCCCGTGGGCGTGGGGCAGCCGACCCTGCGCCTGGACGGCATTACCGTTGGCGGCACGGCCTGATCTTCCCCCGACACTTCCAGGCCAACCTGATTGTCGGATTACGCCCTCCGGGCTAATCCGACCTGCTTTTTTTGATATTGCGCTCGCGTAGGTCGGGTTGGCGCACAGCGCGTAACCCGACACCACCACCGGCCGCGCCAATGCCGTCACCGGATTGCTCGTGGCGGCCCCTGCTAATCCGACCTACGCGTCTCTCCCCCGTTTCTCAGAATTTGTATTTCACCCCCGCACTGAAAAACCGGCCCGCCGCGCCCGCGTAGTCGAGCGGGTTGTAGCCCGTGGCGCCATACGTGAGCGGGTCGAGCGGGGCGATCTTGTCGAGCAGGTTTTGCACCGTCGCAAACACTTCCAGCTTGGGCGTGGCCAGCCAGCGGGCCGTCAAGTCCACCGTGGTGAACGAGGCGATGCGGCAGCCGCGCGGCGCATCCGTGCCATCGGCGAAATGCGTGGCGCAGCCGTCCGGGTCATTCTTGAACAGTATGTTGTCGAGCGGCGCGCGGTAGTTGACGTTGGCCGAGACGCGCCAGTTCTGGCGCTCCCAGGTGGCGCCCAGGTTGATCCTGTCATCGGGCGTGCCCATGCAGTTTGAGATGTCGCAATTGCCATGCGTGCCGGCAAAATCGCGCTGCGTGCCATCCTGCTCCGTGCGCAGCCACTTGTACAAATGCGTCCACTTCAGGTCGAACACCAGGTTGCCGTAATCGCCGCCCAGGTTGAAGCGCTGGCGCGCGTCGATGTCGATGCCGCGCACCGTCGTTTGCGCCGAATTCACATAGTTGGCCAGCACGGCTGTGATGGCGCCCGGATCGCCGGGAATGCCGGTCGCCGTCGACGGGTCGCGCGCCACATGGCCTTCGGCAATGGCCGTGTCCGTTTGTTCCTGGTTGATTTCGTTCTTGCGGCGGATTTGCCACAGGTCGACGGAAATGCTGCTGCGCGGCAGCGGGTCCCACACGGCGCCCACGGAATAGCTGCGCGAGCGCTCGGGCGACAGGTTCGGGTTGGGCGAGGTGATGACGGCGATTGACGCCGGGTCGCACGCGGCTGCCACGCCCAGCGCGCAGCGCGCGGGATCGCTGGCAGTGGCGAATGCGGCCAGGCCGCCGACGCCGTTTTCCGCCGCGCTGGGGGCGCGGAAACCCTTGGCGAAGGTGCCGCGCAAGGCCAGTTCGCGCACCGGCGTCCATTTCACGCCCACTTTCGGCGTGTAGGAGTTGCCCACATCGGTGAAATGGTCGGCGCGCAGGGCGCCCGACAGTTCCACGCTTTTCAGGACGGGCGCCAGTACCTCGGCATAGATGGCCGAGGCGTTGCGGCTGCCCTTGTAGGCGGAATAGCCGAGGCCGATGATATTGCCCCGCTCGGTGCCCGTGGTGGGCTTGAGTTCCGTCGACTCGTGGCGGAACTCGGCGCCCACGGCCAGGCCCAGGGCACCGCCGTCGAGCTTGCCTACTTCGCGGCTGGCCTTGAAGTCGATCTGTGCGATATGCGTCTTGGCATCGTTGGAAATGCGCGGCGACAGGGCCGCATACAGGGCGGCCGAATTGAGTCCCGCATTTTCGGCGATGCGCCACACGCTGCCGGCCGGCAGGGCGGCGTAGGCGGGATTCTGGCTGGCGAGGGCCACGTTGGCGGCCGTCGGGTTGAGCAGGGCGAAGGCCACGTCGCGCTGCAGATAGCCGTCCAGGTCGTTCGATACCCTGTTTTGCGAGTACAGCAGGGCGCTGTCGATGTCCCAGCCCGCCACCGTGCCCTTGATGCCGGCGACAAAGCGCGTGAACGTGGAATCGACTTGCGACAGGCGCGGGCCGACATCGGCCGCCAGGTAGCGCAGTCGCGCGGCCGTGCCGAAATACGGGTTGTCCGGGTGGCTGGCGCCCAGCGACACGCCCGCATTGCTGACGGGGCCGCCCGGATAGCCGACTGAACCGCTGATGCCCGACGGCGTGGTGGCGGAGTTCGATTCACTGTGATAGACGTTCAGTTCGGCATAGGTTTGCAGGGCCGGCGTCAGCTGCCAGGCGCCGCGGCCGAAGAAATTGACGTTCTTCTGCTTCGGCTGGATCTGGCCATACTGCTGGGCGGCATCGGTGAGGCAGCCGCCGCCCGGGTCGCCCTGCGGGTGACTCGTGAAGTTGCCGCAGGCGGCACCGGGAAAGGTGCGCGTAAAGCCCACGCCGGCCAGGTTGCCGCGGTTGTAGTAGTCGAGCGTGTCGGGATTGCGCACATTGCCGTTGACGGCGCTGCCGGCCGCGTTGTTGGTGGTGATGGCGCCCGCGCCGCTGAGGGTTTCCTGCGCGCTGAAACCCAGGTCGCGCAAGTCGCTGCGGCCGACGGCGCCGCGTCCGGCCCGGTCGCGGTTCCAGATGGCGGCCTTTTCGCTGTATTCAAGGTTCAGCAGCACGTTGTAGCGGTCGCGGTCGATGTCGCCGAAACCGTGCGTGATGGCGGCGCGTGCGTCGCGCCCATCCCATTCCTTGGTCTTGCCGTAATTGCCCTTGATGGCCGTGCCCTGGTAGTCGCGCCGCAGGATCACGTTGACGACGCCGGCGATCGCATCCGAACCGTAGATGGCCGAGGCGCCATCCTTGAGGATTTCCACTCTTTCCACGGCTTCCAGGGGAATGATGTTCAGGTCGGCAAATACTTTCTGGCCATCGTCGGCCAGGCCGTATGGCGCCACGCGCCTGCCGTTCAGCAGCACTAGGGTCGAGGCCGTGCCGAGGCCGCGCAGCGACACGCCGGAGGCGCCGGCGGCGAAGCCGTTGCCGAAGGTGGTGGGCACGGAGCCCTGGTTGTCGACGGCCAGGGTTTGCAGCAATTCGGCCACGCTGGACTTGCCCGATTTTTCAATATCGGCCGCGTTCAGCGTCTGCACGGCCGATGCCGTTTCAGCTTGCGCGCGGCGGATGTTCGAGCCGGTGATTTCCACGCGTTGCAGGGGGGCGGGCGCGGCATTGTCCTGCGCCAGGACGGGTAGGCTCAGCAATGCACTGGCCAGCGCCAGGCCCAGGCGCGGTGGTGAAAAGGCGGCGGACGGTAAGGATGGTGTAGGCATCATGCGGTTCTCCGGAAAGGTCAGGCAGTCAAAGAGATCATCAATACGTCCTTGAGTTTTGTCCGTGCGGCGACGCCGGGATTAGATCTAGATCAATGAGTGCGCCGCTTGTCGTCGATAGAATGGCTGGCGTGGCGTGGCTGCCACGACGGGCACAGCGGTGGTGCCCGGATTCAGATGCACGGCGCGGGTTCACAGCGAGATTCACCGCGCGCAACTTTTTATGCTTTTTTGCGTGTTGTGCAGTGTAAAACGGCAGCAGCATGCGGCTTTGCCGACAAATATGCTTGCCAACCCTTGCAATTTAGGTTTATAGTCAGCCATCACTCAGGGATGACTCGCATGTTCGCTCGCCACTTTTTTACCGCTTATTTTTACTTTAGCAATTCCAACCCAAAGGCGGTGGAGTAGCGGACGGTTCACGTAGCAGCAAAAACGAGATCCCAGCAAATTCTAAAAAACCGCCACTGATGGCGGTTTTTTTTTACCCAGATGTTTTACCCTTGTTCAAATTTTGGAGAAAATGATGCCCCGCACCGATGATTTGCGTATTCGCGAAATGAAGGAATTGACTCCGCCGTCCCACCTGATCCGCGAATTTGCCTGCTCAGAACAAGCCGAACAGACCGCCGCCAGTGCGCGCATCGCCCTGCACCGCATCCTGCATGGCCAGGACGACCGCCTGATGGTGGTCATCGGGCCTTGCTCCATCCATGACACCAAGGCTGCCATGGAATATGCGCGCCTGCTGGTCAAGGAGCGCGCGCGTTTTGCCGGCGAACTGGAAATCGTCATGCGCGTGTACTTCGAAAAGCCGCGCACCACGGTGGGCTGGAAGGGCTTGATCAACGATCCGTACATGGACAACAGCTTCCGCATCAACGACGGCTTGCGCATGGCGCGTGAACTGTTGCGCGACATCAATGAGTTGGGCTTGCCTGCCGGTACCGAATTCCTCGACGTGATCAGCCCGCAATACATCGCCGACCTGATCAGCTGGGGCGCCATCGGCGCGCGCACCACGGAGTCGCAGGTGCACCGCGAGCTGGCGTCGGGACTGTCCTGTCCGGTCGGCTTCAAGAATGGCACGGACGGCAACGTGAAAATCGCCGTGGAAGCCATCAAGGCCGCCTCGCAGCCGCACCATTTCCTCTCCGTCACGAAGGGCGGCCACTCGGCCATCGTCTCGACCAATGGCAATGAGGATTGCCACATCATCTTGCGCGGCGGCAAGACGCCGAACTACGACGCGGCCAGCGTGGACGACGCCTGCAAGGCCATCGCCGCGCAAGGCCTGGCGGCGCGCCTGATGATCGACGCCTCGCATGCGAACAGCTCGAAAAAACCGGAAAACCAGATCCCCGTGTGCGCCGATATCGCCAGCCAGGTGGCGGCGGGCGATGGCCGCATCGTTGGCGTGATGGTGGAATCGCACCTGGTGGCCGGCCGCCAGGATTTGATTCCGGGCAAGGAATTGATCTACGGCCAGTCCGTCACGGATGGCTGCATCGACTGGAGCGCCAGCGTGGCCGTGCTGGAAAACCTGGCGGCGGCCGTGAAACAGCGCCGCCTGCAGGGCGACGCGGAATAAGGCGGCGCGCGGCATGAAAAAAAGCCCGGAAAGCTAAGCTTTCCGGGCTTTTTCAATTCTCAGCTCACAGTCAGCTTAGAACTTGTAGGAACCGCTCAGGTAGAACTGGCGGCCCAGGGCGCTCGAGTACGACGGGTTGTAGCCCACTTGATGCGAACCCGTGTTGCGCAGCGTGAACGGCGGGTTGCGGTCGAACAGGTTCAGGATGCCGCCCGTGATTTCCACGTTCTTCAGCGGACGGTAAGCCGTCTGGAAGTCGAACGTGGTGTAGCTCGGCACTTCCAGCTGGATGCCATAGCATTCGCCAGGGCTGCCGGCCACGATGACAGCGCAGTCGTCGACCGTCTGTTCCTTGTCCGTGTAGCCATTGCGGTAGCTGGCGCTCAGCGTATGCGTGAACTTGGCCGTCTCATACGTGGTGCTGGCGCGGATGATGTTGCGGAAGCTGACCTTGTCGTTCGAACCGTAGCGGTTCAGGCTGGTTTCCCATTGATCATCGGTGCCTGGCGTCGTGTAGCGCGAACGCAGCAGATAGGTACCCATCAGACGGCTCGTCAGGCGACCGTCCAGCAGCTTCATCTTGTGGGTGAAGTCGTAGTCGATACCGCGGTTTTCCACCTTGCCGATGTTGATCGGCAGCAGTTTGATGGCCAGCACGTCCTTGCCCGTCGAGCTGATGTGCTTGGTGGTGAACAGGTTGGCGTACTTGGCTGGATCGTTGAAGATCAGGCCTTCCGACACGGCCGTCACCTGGTCGCGGATTTCCACGTTCCACAGGTCGAACGACATCGACAGGCTGTCGATCGGCTCGAACACGGTACCGATGCTCCACTGTTTCGACGTTTCCGGCTTCAGGTCGGGATTGCCGCCCTGGAAGGCTTCGAATTGCTGGCGTCCCACGCCGCTGCAATAGCTGGCCAGCGGGTGACCGGCCATGCCGTTGGCGGCCGTCAATGGGCATTGATAGTTACCACCGGTAACGCCCCAGTCTTCCAATGGACCGGCGATTTCCTGCATGCTGGCGGCGCGGAAGCCGGTGCCGGCAGCGGCGCGGAACATCAGGTTCTTGGCGGCCGAGTACTTGCCGCTGACTTTCCAGGTGGTGGCGTTTTCTTTCTTGCCCACGGTCTTGCCCGTCAGCTTGTCATCGATGGCGCCGATCTGGTCATAACGCAGCGAGCCCGTCATTTCCAGTTTCTTCGAGATCGGCAACATCAGCTCGGCATACGCGCCGGCGTTGTCGCGCGCATATTCGCTGTCGACTTGCGGATTGTCAAACAGGATCTGCGCCTGCTTGGCGACGTTCGCCTGTTGCACCTTGTACGAGGTGTTGCGGTAGTCGGCGCCGATACCCAGCATGGCGGTGCCGCCTGGCAGCGAGAAGACAGGACGCGAAGCGCGGCCGTCGATGCCCTTCATCTCCACGGTTTGCGTGTTGTAGGTGCCGCTGAAGCCGGTGCCCAGCAAGGCCTGGCGCATGGAATCGGGCATGGCGCCGACAGGGTAGGCGAACGGGTCGATATTGCCGGCGGCCACTTGCGCGTCAAACTTGTCCGACAGCGGGAAGCCGCTCACGTAGTCTTGCGTCTGCTTGTTTTTCGAGTACGTCACCGCCGAGTTGATATCCCAGCCGAATGCGTTGCCATCGATGCCGGCGACGATGTGGGTGGCCTTGGTGCCATAGTCGTACACGCGGTTGCCCATTTCCGACAGGCGGTATTTGGCGATGGCGCCCGTGGCGTTGGCCAGTTGCTCCGGCGTCAGGCCCGGTGCCAGGTATTTATTGAACAGCGGCGAGCCGACGGGGACCGAGAAATCGGCCGGGTACGGCGCGATGCTGGCGATGATGCGCGCTTCCGTGTAGGCCAGGTCATAGAAGCCCTGGAAGCCGGTATTGCCCAGCTTGACGCTACCGGAGCTGAACAGCGAGTCGCGCTTCGATTCCGGATTGATTTCGATGGTCGACGGCGAATCGAAATAGCAGTTGCCGTCGCCATAGAAGTCCATATTGCTGGCGGCGCATTTGCCGCCGTTGGCCAGCGCATAGGGATTCAGGTTGACGGACTTGCTGACGGTCTTGCCCGTGGCAGGATCGATGGCGTTGTAATCGACGGTGGCGTTGGCCGGCGCGGAGCGCGAGGAACCGTTGATGAATTGCAGTGCCTTGCCGGTCTTCGGATCGTTGAAATTGATGATGCCGCTCTTGGCGAAGCTGCGCTGCGATGCTTTCAGCGATTTTTGTTCGTCATGGCTGGCCGACACGAAGATGCTGTAGCCGTCGTCGTCGATGTCGCCGAAGCCCTTGCTGATCGAGAACGAGTTGCTGGCGCCGCCCGACTCTTCAGGACGCGAGTACTTGGCATTGATTTCCAGCGGCGATGCGCCTTTTTTCAGGATGAAGTTGACCACGCCGGCGATGGCGTCGGCGCCATACAGGGCCGAGGCGCCGTCGGTCAGCACTTCCACGCGTTCGATGGCCGACAGCGGGATCGAGTTCAGGTCGATGGTGGTGCCCGAATTGGACGGCGCAATGCGGCGGCCGTTCAGCAGCACCAGCGTGTAGGCTGCGCCGATATCGTGGATCGACGCCGTGGTGACGCCGCCACCGCCACCGCCGACCGAATCGGCGGCCACGGAGAAGCCCTGCATCGCGGGGATTTGCTGGATGAAATCGGTGACCGTGCTGACGCCGGTTTTCTTGATGTCTTTCTGGTTGAACGATTGCACCGGCAGCGACGCTTCCGAAGCGATGCGCTTGATGCTCGAACCCGTGACTTCCACGCGCTGCATGGTGCCATCCGTTGTTTCTTGCGCATACGCTGCATGCATACCCAGGGCGATACCGCCAGCAAACATCAGGCGCAGCGAACGCGACATTACATTTTCTATCATCATCTGAAATTCCTTGTTATTGTGATAAAGATGGCATTTATTTTGAAATAACTTGTTGCTCACCAACAATTTATTTGCCACTTTCAAATTCCACCAATGAAAATTCTGTAAATTTTCAGGGTCCTCATCAAAACATTCGCGATTCAGATTGTCAATTTCGTGCAGACTTTTTGGACGAAATGCAACAAATTGCTATTTTTTTTGCATTACTTCAGGAATAAAATATCGTGAACACTTGTCAGCCATGCTCAGGCGGGTAAAATAAAACGGCGCACATCATCGCTGATGGCGCCGCTTTTAGCCTGGCTGGCACACGCTTGCCAGCGCTGCCTTGTTTCATTGCTTTCCTGCCGATTTTCCCCTAAAACGTATAGCTGCCGCGCAGGTAGTACGCGCGACCGACCGGGTCCGTATAGCGCGGGTCATAGCCTTTCTGGAACAGCGTGCCCTGGTTCGAGAACGGCGGTTCCCTGTCCAGCAGGTTCTTCACGCCCGCCATCAGCAGCAAGCCGCGCCACGCATAGCTGGCCGACACGCCCAGCAGGCTGTACGACGACACGTCGTGCCGGTACTGCGGCGCCACCTGGTTCTGGTCTGTGTAGCGCGACTTGAACGATTGCGACACGGTCGCGCCCCAGTTGCCCTTGCGCCAGTTCAGCGCCGCCGTATGTTTCCAGCGGAATACGGGGTTGTTGTCCGCATAGCGGCCCACGTTGGCGATGAATTCCCCGCCGCGCTCGTTCTGGTAGTCATACTTGCGGGTCCAGGTGCCGTCCACGGACAGGCTGACATTGCCAAACGCGCCGCGCCCCAGGCGGGCATTCAGGCTGACGTCGATGCCGTCGGTTTTCACTTCGCCGAGGTTGTCGTTCAGGTCGAGAATCGCATACGGCGAGCCATCGGGATTGCGCAGGAACAAGGCCTTGTACTTTTCGTAGTTGCCGAAGATCGATTGTTCCGGCAGCGCGGCGATCTTGTCCTTCAAGTGGATGTTCCAGTAATCGATGGCAACGGTCACTTGCTTGACCGGTTCCAGCACCACGCCGACGGCGAAGGTGGTGGATTTTTCCGGCTTCAGCTTGTCGTTGCCGCCTTGCAGCTTGAATTGCTGCAAGTCGCAGTCGCGCAGGGGATTGGCGCCCGGCTGCGGCGCGCCGCCCGGACACAGGATGGGGTCGTCATAGGAATCGTTGGTATCGTTGCGCGATGGCGGCGCATTCTTTTCAAACAAGGTGGGCGCGCGGAAACCCGTGCTGGCCGAGCCGCGCAGCACCAGCGCGCTGCTGGCCTGGTAGCGCACGGCCAGCTTCGGATTGGTGGTGCTGCCCACGTCGCTGTAATGGTCGAAACGGCTTGCCAGCTGCACTTCCAGGTCCTGCAGCAGGGGCAAGTTGAGTTCGCCGAAGACGGCTGCGATGGTGCGCGAGCCGCTCTTCGACAGCGAACCGGACAAGCCTGAACTGGCGGCCTGGCCGGCGATGTCGCGATTCACGTTGAAGTCGGCCCGTTCGCGCCGCCATTCGGCGCCGAGCGCGAGCGCCAGCGCTCCGCCGGCCAGCGGCATCAGCTCGCGGCTGCCCTTGATGTCGATGCCCGTGGTGGTGACCCTGGCATTCTGCACTTCGCCGCGCAGGGCGGTACTGTCGAGGTAAGACTTGCCGGCCGCGTCCTGCAGGCCGAACGGATTCAGGATGCCGTTCAGTACGCCGGCGGCAAAACTCGCGTCCTGTACATAGCCGCCCGTAAATTGTTCCGACGACTTGCTGATCGCATGGCTGAGGCCAGTCCTGTAATCCCAGCGGGCCAGTTCGCCTTCCAGCGCCAGCACCAGGCGGTCGGCCTTGCCGTGCGAATCGATCTGGCGCTGGCCTGCCTCGACGGGGCGCCAGTTGACGCTCAGGGGCTGGCCCGACAGGCCCGGCTGGGCCGGCACGCCGCCCGCGTTGCCCGGATAGTATTTGCTGCTGGCAGGCAGGCTCAGGGCCGTCTGCGGCGGCGGCGCCGTGCGCGCCTTGACCTTGTTTTCCGCATGCAAATATTCGACGCTGGCAAGGTGGCCGCCACCGAGCTTGAAGGCGCCCTTGCCGAAGACGGCCAGCTGCTCCTGCGCGGGCAAGTCGTCGATCTGGCGCGTGTAATCCTGGCGGCAAGTGCCGCTGGCCGGCACCGCCGGCACCGACAGCGGCGGCAGGCAGCCGCTGGCCGCAGAGGGATTGCCGGCCAGGCCAGCGCCGCCGTTGGCGGCCGCATCGAAATAATTGCCGGGGAAAGTCGTGCCGCTGGTAATCGACAGGCCGCGCGCGGGAATGACGCCGGTCTGCGAGAAGGCGCGGTCTTGCGAGGTCAGCACTTTTTGCTTGTGGTAATCGGCCACGCCGAACAGGTTGTAGCCATCCGCGTCGAGCTGGCCGACGCCCGTCGACAGGTTGAGCCGGTGTTCGTCGGCGCCCTTGTGCTGGGGCGCGATGACCTCGGCCGTTACAGTCGTCGCGTTGACGGAGCGCCTGGTGATGAAGTTGATGACGCCGCCGATGGCGTCCGTGCCGTAGATGGCCGAGGCGCCGTCGCGCAGCACTTCGACGCGCTCGAGGGCGGCAAGGGGGATGATGTTCAGGTCGACGCTGGCGCCGTCGTAAGGATGGTTGGCGATGCGCCGGCCATTGAGCAGGACCAGGGTCTTGTCGCCGCCCAGGCCGCGCAAGTCGGCGCTGGCCTGGCCGCCCGTGGGCAAGCCGCTGGTATTGCCGCCGACGGCATTGCCGCTGCCCATGCTCGACGCATTCGCGGGGATCTTGCCGAGCACTTCCTGCGCCGTCGTCAGGCCTTGTTTGGCGAAGTCCTCGGCCTTGAAGATGGACAGCGGCGTTGCCGTTTCCGCGACGAGCCGCTTGATCGAGGAACCGGTGACTTCGACGCGCTGCATGGCGGGCGCCCCGCCGGCGGCGCCGCTGTCCTGCGCCACGGCCGCATGGCCATGCGCGCCGAGCAAGGCTGCGCACAGCAGGCGCAAGGTGGGGGAGGGGCTGCGGGGTTGCATCATCTGACACTCCTGTGGCGTGGTCATGGCCAAGTGGCCTGCAAGGGAGTTTTACAGGCACGCAGCAGCTCAGGTTTGCGCTGGCACAAGCAGTGTGTGGATGAGCGGGCGCGCGCCACGGTCGCGGACGAAAAAAAAGGCGGTGATTGCTCACCGCCCCGCGTCATGATGGCTGTGCCGGCTTAGAAGAACTTGTAGCTGGCGCCCAGTTTGAAGTAGCGGCCGATGGCGCCGCTGGCATCCATCGGGTTGTAGCTCATGCCGCCGTAGGTCAGCGGATCGAGCGGCGCGATCTTGTCGGTCACGTTGTTGATCGAGGCATACAACTGCAACTGCTTGCTGTAGTTCCAACGCGTCGACAGGTCGAGCGTGGTGAACGAGGCCAGTTTGCAACCGTTCGGCGCCGGCGTGCCGTTGGCCAGCTTGGAAGCGCATGGATCGCCTTCAAACTTGATATTTTTCATATCCGAACGGTAGTTCACGATGCCGCTGAGATTCCAGTTGCCCAGGTCCCACGAGCCGGTGACATTGATCTTGTCCTTCGGCGTGCCGGCGCAGTTTGACGTATCGCAATTGCCATGCGTGCCGGCGAACTGGTAGCGCACGGTGGAGGATTCGGCGCGCACCCATGACGCGATATGTGTCCACGTCATGCCGAACGTGGCGCGGCCGTATTCGCCCAGGCGCACGCGCTGCTTGATGTCCAGGTCGATACCCTTGATCTCCGTGAAGCTGGAGTTGCGGTACGGTGCCTTGGTGATCAGCAAGGTGCCCGTGTTCGGCGTGACGACGCCATTGATGGTCAGGTTGTTGTCGGCGCGGATGGCCGTCGGCAGCGCCGCCGCTTCGTTGTACGGCAGCGGGTTGATCTCGTTTTCACGCTTGATCTTCCAGCCATCGAGCGACAGGCTGGTATCGTTGAACGGATCCCATACCAGGCCCAGTGTGTAGCCCTTGGATTTTTCCGGCTTCAGGTTCGGGTCGCCGATCTTGACGGCCGCCACTTGCAGTTCGCAGTCGCTGGCATTGGCGCCAGGCAATTGCTTGCCACCGGGGCAGCGCACGGGATCGCTCACGGTCGAGGTGCCGGTCGATTGCGAATTGGCGTTGCTTTCGGCCGGTCCCGGTGCGCGGAAGCCTTCCGAATACGTGCCGCGCAAGGCGAAGGTTTTCAGCGGCGTCCACTTGGCGCCCAGTTTCGGCGTCGTCGACGAGAAGCGGTCGTATTTGTCGTAGCGCAAGGCCGCCGACAGTTCCACTGTCTTGATCACAGGCGCCAGCACTTCCAGGAACACGGCCGAGACCTTGCTGTCGCCCTTGGCGGCCACATAGCTGGAGTTGATCGAACCGTTTTCCGTGCCCGACAGCGATGGATTGTCGAGCTTGTCGCGACGGTGTTCCGCGCCCACGGCCAGGCCCATGGCGCCGCCCGGCAACTGCATCAGCTCGCGCGATGCCTTGAAGTCGATGATGTCGAGCTTGGTCGTGGAATCGGAGGTGGCGTTCGTCACCATGGCCGCGTACAGCGACGCCGGATTCTTGCCCGCCTGCGCGCCGATGTAGTACGGGAAATATTGGCTGTTCGGATTGCCCAGCGCGTCCTTGACGACGGCCATGTTGAGCATGTTGCTGTAGTCGAGGTGCAGCTTCGATTCCGAGTGCGTATAGCCGGCATCGTAATCCCAGCCCATGGCATTGCCCTTGACGCCGAGCACGATGCGGTTGAACTCGTTGTTGGCCTTGCGCGTGCTCGCGCCCACGTCGAAGGCCTGGTAGCGCACGCGCACCGGCACGCCGTACGGGTTTTGCGGATGGTTGGCGGCCAGCACGATGGTCGTGCCGGCGCCGGAACCATAGTTGATGACGCCGGTCGGGCTGCCGGCATTGGGCGGGAAGGCGATGGTGGGCGTGATCGACGGCGGGATCAGGGTGAAGGCCGTATCGCGCTTCGAGTAGCCCGCTTCCGCATACACCTGGGTGTCGGCGTTGACTTGCCACGTGCCGCGCGTGTACAGGTTGACCGATTCGATCTTCGGCTGCATCGAGCGGAACTGGTCATGATGCCAGAGGCAGCCGCCCTTCGGATCTTGCGGCGAGGACGAGGACAGGGCGGAGCAGCCGGGCAGGGCCACGTAATTGTTGGTGACGGGATCGCGGATCAGGCCGACCGGCGAGGCGTTCGCATCGTTGGTGCCGTTGATGTAGCCGCCGGCGAACTGGGTGTTGATCGCATAGCCATACGGACGCAGGTCGCCCTTGCCTATCCATTTGCGGTCGGAGCGGTCCTTGTTCATCAGCATGTCCGACTTCGTGTATTCGGCATTGATGACGAAGTTGTATTTATCCGTGTCCAGGTTGCCCTTGCCGAAGGTTAGCGAAGCGCGGTGCTGCTTGGCGTCGCTGTCGCCGGATATGCCCGTGTCGCCTTTCAGGGTCAGGCCTTCGAAATCCTTGCGCAGGATGATGTTGACCACGCCGGCGATGGCGTCCGCGCCATACGTGGACGAGGCGCCGTCCTTGAGGATCTCGATGCGTTCGACGATCTGCATCGGCACGGTGGACAGGTCGGTAAAGCTTTTCTGGCCATCGTCGGCGCGCGCGAACGGCGCCATGCGGCGGCCATTGAGCAAGACCAGGGTCGAGGTGGCGCCCAGCCCGCGCAGCGAGATGGCCGTGGAGCCGGCCGCGAAGCCGTTGCCAAAGCCCGTCGGCAGCGAGCCGGCGCCATCGGCGGTCAGGGTTTGCAGGTATTCGGCCACGGTGGCCTTGCCTGATTTCATCAGGTCGTCGCGGGTGATCACCTGCACCGGCGATGCCGTCTCCGCCGTGGCGCGCTTGATGCTCGAGCCGGTAATTTCCACGCGTTGCACATTGGCGTCTTGCGCCATTGCCGGCGCAGCCATCAGGCCCAGGCTGACCGCTGCCACGCTGCCCGAAAACATCAGGCGCACGGAGCGGGACATAACTGTTTCCATCATCATTCTCAGAACTCCGAAAAGTACGCTCGGCTGGCCGTCCTGCGGCGCAACCGCGCTGGTCTAAAAAAGATTGCTGCGTCGGCAATCGCTGTGGCGAATGCGGCAAATGTGAATTGCCGCCACTGATATGACCATTTGCCGTGAAACCTTGTCAACGCGCACATGTGACCTTTCATCATGGAAACAACAGTGTTTTTTCTCATGTTGCGGTGTTTCGTAATTAGTAATTATGCAAATGTTGCGTTGCGATATACGCTTTCCTCCGCGCGCCGGCCATCGCCGCCATTCGCGGCTGTCCCGGTTTCTGTCAGGCGGCCTCATCTGTGTATCGGCACCGTCATGTTGCGGTGCACAAAATAAGCCGGGCGATACAGGCGGCTGTTGCCGCCCGCCAGGGAAGTGCCGCGGCTTTTTGCCCGGCGCGCAAAATATGCGTTATCGTTACGCCTTTTTCAGCGCGCCTGCGCAGCGGCGCCGCTACCGGGAAACAAGGCACAGATCTTGCGAGGATGGACTGGTTTTGGCGGTGGACTCCTGTATCCCAGGAGGAAGCCAGTACAAGCGCACCAATACGGTGCGACAGATAATCGAGATGAAGGGTATTACATGAAGTCACCATGGATGCGGCGCGTGGCGCTGCTCGCCTGCCTGGCCACCCTGCCGCTGGCGGCCACTGCCGTTGACGCTGCCCCCGCGGCAGCGCCGGTCAAAACCTTGCGCTATATCCTGCCGGCCGCCGAGACGGGCTTCGATCCGGCCACCGCGCGCGACCTGTATTCGAACCACATCACGCAGGCCGTCTTCGACACCCTGTACACCTATGATTACCTGGCGCGCCCCGTCAAGGTGGTGCCTGGCGCGGCGGCCGCCATGCCGGAAGTGTCGGCCGACGGCAAGACCTATACCATCCGCCTGAAAAAAGGCATCCTGTTCACGCCCGACGCCGCGTTCGGCGGCAAGCGCCGCGAGCTGACGATGGCCGATTACGTCTATTCGTGGAAGCGGCTGTTCGATCCGCGCCTCGCGTCGCCGCACAGCTGGCTGTTCGAAGGCAAGGTAGTGGGCCTGGACGACCTGGCGAAGGACGCGGCCAAGTCGAACAAGCTCGACTACAGCAAGAAAGTGGCCGGCCTGGAAATCCTCGACCCGTACACCCTGCGCATCTCGCTGACCAAGACCGATTTCAATTTCCCCATGATCCTCGCCTACGTGCCGACGGCCGCCCTGGCGCGCGAAGTGGTGGAAAAATATGGCGACGTGAAGGGCGAGGTGGGTTCCAACCCCGTCGGCACCGGCTACTACACGCTCGGTGAATGGACGCGCGGCAACCGCATCGTCCTGAACCGCAACCCGCAGCACCTGCCGGAAACGTGGAATTTCATGGCCGGCGACGATCCGGACGACCAGCGCATCGTGCGCCAGATGCAGGGCAAGCGCATACCCGCCATCGACCGCATCGAAATTTCCGTGATGATCGAAGACCAGTCGCGCTGGCTGTCGTTCCAGAGCGGCGGCACGGACGTGTTCTGGCTCGATGGCCCGCTGGCGCCGAAAGCGCTGCTGAACGGCAAGCTGCGTCCCGAACTGGCGGAGAAGGGCGTGCAACTGTCGCGCTTGCTGGATCCGGAAATCAGCTATTACTACTGGAACATGGAAGATCCCGTGCTGGGCGGTTTCGGCAAGGAAAAGATCGCGCTGCGCCGCGCGATTGCCATGGCGCACAATATCGACGAAGAAATCCGCATCATCTGGAATGGCCAGGCCAAGCGCCTCGACTATCCGATCCCGCCCGGCGTCGTCGGCTACGATCCGCACTACAAATCCCTGCTGCAATACGATCCCGTGCTGGCGAACAAACTGCTGGACAAGTTCGGCTACAAGAAGGGCGCCGACGGCTGGCGTACCTTGCCAGATGGCAAGCCGCTGCTGATACGCTACGCCTCGCGCAACGAAGCCAATGGCGTGCTGCAGGCGGAAATGTGGCGCAAGACCTACAACTCGCTGGGCATCCGCATGGAAAACGACCGCATGATCTTTTCCGACATTTTAAAAACGGAAAAGCAGTGCAAGATGCAGACGCGCACGGCGCCATGGCTGGCCGATTACCCGGACGGCGACAACTTCATGCAGCTGTTCTATGGCCCGAACACGCACCAGAACAACAATGGCTGCTATCAGGATCCGGAATACGACAAGTGGTATGCGGCCAGCCAGGCCATGCCGGCCAGCCCCGAGCGCGACGAGCTGTTCCACAAGATGGCGCGCCGCCTGGAAGTGAACGCGGGCGCCCTGATCGGCTACGCGCGCTACCGCAACATGCTGGCGCAAAAGACGGTGCAAGGCTACAAGAAGCACCCGATCCTGTTCCAGGAATGGGCGTATATGGATATCGACAGCAGCGCTGCGCCAGCGGCGCCTGCTGCCGACCCCGCTAAAAAATAAGCGCAGCTTATAACGACAAGGAATCATTATGTTTGCTTATATCCTGCGCCGCCTGTGGCAGATGCTGCCCACCATGCTGGGCGTGGTCTTGCTGGTGTTTATCCTGTTCAACTGGGTGGGCGGCGACCCCGCCTACATCCTGGCCGGCAAGATGTCTAGTGCGGAAAGCATCGCCAACATCCGCCGCCAGCTCGGCGTCGACCAGCCATACTATGTACAGCTGTGGATCTTCATCAAGCAGATCGTCACGTTTGATTTCGGCCAGAGCTGGGCCACGGGCGAATCCGTGTCGCACATCATTACTTCGCGCCTGGGCCCGTCGATGATGGTGCTGATCCCGCTGACCGTGCTGGAAACCTTCTTTGGCGTGGCGCTGGCGCTGGCCATCGCCTTCGTGCGCGGCTCGCTGACGGACCGCGCCGTCATGATCGCCTGCACGGTGGGCATGTCGATTTCCATCCTCGTCTACATCATCGTCTTCCAGTACGGCTTTGCCTACAAGCTGGGCCTGTTCCCCGTGCAGGGCTGGGGCGACAGTTTCTGGGAAAACCTGCTGCGCTATTCGACCCTGCCGATCCTGATCGGCCTGGCCGTCTCCATCGCGCCCACGCTGCGCCTGTTCCGCACCTTCGTGCTCGACGAGGCGAACCAGGATTACGTGCGCACGGCGCGCGCCAAGGGCTTGAAGGAAGGCCGCATCATGTGGGTGCACGTGCTGCGCAATGCCGCCATCCCCATCATTACCTATGTGATGTCGAACTTGCCAGCCCTGCTGATCGGCGCCTTCCTGCTCGAGCGCTTCTTCGGCATTCCCGGCATCGGGCGTGAAGTGATCCTGGCCGTCGAGCGCAGCGACTTTCCGGTGATCAAGGCGATCACCGTGTATGTCGCCGCCGCCACCATGCTCTTCAACCTGCTCACCGACCTGCTGTACCAGGCGGTCGACCCTCGCGTACAACTGAAGTAGAAAGAGACGATGTCGAAACCTCATACATCGCCCGGCCTGTGGGCCCTGGCGTGGCGCCGTTTGCGCGGCGACAAGATTGCAATGGTATCGCTGGCCGTGGTCGGCGCATTTTTCCTGCTGGTGCTGGCGTCCGCCAGCGGCCTGGTGGCGTCGAACTGGGAAGATGAAGTGGCCGTCAGCTATGCGCCGCCGACCTTTGTCGGCGCCGATGCGGACGCGGGGGGCGATGGCGCCATCCACGTGCCGGACGAGCGCAGCGCGCCCACGCCCGTCAACGTGCTCGACCCGTTGGCCGACGACATCGCCGAACTGCGGGCCCAGATGGGCAGCAATCCATCGGCTGGCGTGGAAATGTACGGCGTCACCGACCCGCTGGCCGACGACTTGACGGCCTTGCGCGCCGGCATGGGCAAGGCCAAGAAACTCGTCACGCACAAGGCGGCAACCTTGCCGTTCGGCGCCGACAAGTGGGGCCATGACATCATCCAGAAAACCATCAAGGGCGGCGAAACGTCGATCGTGGTGGGCCTGGTGGCGGCCTTGCTGGCAGTCGTGCTGGGCACGCTGTTCGGCGCCGTGTCCGGCTACTTCGGCGGCATCGTCGATGACTTCTTCAACTGGTTCTACAGCATCTTCACGTCGATACCGTCGATCCTGATGATCTTGACGGTGGCGGCCGTGCTGCAGCAGAAGGGCGTGCTGACCATCGTGCTGATCCTGGGGTTGACGGGCTGGACGGGGCCGTACCGTTTGATACGCGCCGAATACATCAAGCACAAGGCGCGCGAATACGTGATGGCGGCCGACGCCATCGGCGCCTCGCACTGGCGCAAGATGTTCTCGCACATCTTCCCGAACGTGAGCCACGTTGCCTTGGTGCAAATGTCCATCCTCGTGGTGGGCTTCATCAAGGCGGAAGTGATTTTGAGCTTCCTCGGCTTTGGCGTGCCGGTGGGGACCGTCTCGTGGGGCAGCATGCTCAACGAGGCACAGAATGAACTGATCCTGGGCAAATGGTGGCAGCTGACGGCCGCCGCCACGGCGATGGCCGTGCTGGTGACGGCGTTCTCGCTGTTTACCGATGCCTTGCGCGATGCGCTCGACCCCAAAGTGAAATAGGAGTTGCTCATGGACCAGAATAACCTGTTGGAAGTGCGCGACCTGCGCGTCACCTTCCGCCTGGACAAGAAGACCACGTTCGAAGCCGTCAAGGGCATCTCGTTCAACGTGCCGCGCAACAGCACCGTGGCGCTGGTGGGCGAATCGGGCAGCGGCAAGTCCGTCAGCTCGCTGGCCGTGATGGGTTTGTTGCCGCCGGATAACACGATCATCGATCCCGGCTCCAGCATCCATTTCGGCGGGCGCGACCTGCTCCAATTGTCGATTGCCGAGCGGCGCACCATGTGCGGCAAGGATATTTCGATGATCTTCCAGGAGCCGATGTCGTCGCTGAACCCCGTCTTCACCGTGGGATTCCAGATCGCCGAAGTGTTGCGCCAGCACATGGGCATGAACCGCAAGCAGGCGCGGGCGCGCACGCTGGCGCTGCTCGAGGAAGTCGGCATTCCCGATCCGGCCACCAAGATCGACGCCTACCCGAGCCAGATGTCGGGCGGCCAGCAGCAGCGCGTGATGATCGCCATGGCGATTGCCTGCGAGCCGAAGCTCCTGATCGCCGACGAACCGACGACGGCGCTGGACGTGACGATCCAGAAACAGATCATGGACCTGATCGCGGCGCTGCAAAAGAAACACCAGATGTCCGTGCTGTTCATTACCCATGACCTGGGCCTGGTGGGAGAAATTGCCGACCAGGTGATCGTCATGCGTCACGGCGAAGTGCGCGAGACGGGCGAGGTGCGCCAGGTATTCGAAGCGCCGACCGATGCCTATACCAAAGCCCTGCTGCATTGCCGTCCGTCCCTGGACGAGCGCCCGTGGCGTTTGCCCGTCATCGCCGACTATATGGAAGGCAAGGCCGGTCCCGGCGTGGCAGTGAAGCAGCGCACGCGCGGCTACACGCCGGGCGACGAGCCGGTGCTGGTGGTGAATAATCTGAGCAAGAGCTTTTATACGCGCGAGGGCCTGTTCGGCAAGCGCGAGTTCCAGGCCGTCAAGGACGTGTCGTTCACCTTGCCGCGTGGCAAGACACTGGGCGTGGTGGGCGAATCCGGTTCCGGCAAGACGACGGTGGGCCTGACCCTGCTGCGCCTGCACCAGGCGACGGGCGGCACGGCCATGTTCCACGGCAAGGACCTGATCGCCATGCCGAACAAGGAATATCTGCCGTATAAGCGCCGCATCCAGATCATTTTCCAGAATCCGTATGCCTCGCTGAACCCCCGCTTTACGGTGGGGCAGATCTTGCTCGAGCCTATGCGCATCCACAACATCGGCGCCGATGACAAGGAACGCATCGCCAAGGCGTACTGGCTGCTCGACAAGGTGGGCTTGCCGGAGCAGGCTTTCCACCGCTATCCGCACGAGTTTTCCGGCGGCCAGCGCCAGCGCATCGCGATCGCCCGCTGCCTGACCATGCAGCCGGAAATTCTAGTCTGCGACGAATCCGTGTCCGCACTCGACGTGTCGGTGCAGGCGCAGGTATTGAACCTGCTCCAGGATTTGCAGGATGAATTCGGACTGTCGTACATCTTCATCTCGCACGATTTGTCGGTGGTCAAATACATCGCCGACCAGGTGATGGTGATGCATAAGGGGCAAGTGGTGGAGCTGGCCGATTCGGATGAGCTGTACCGCAATCCCGTCCATCCGTACACGCGTACCCTGCTCAGCGCCATTCCGAAAGGCGTCCAGGTTTAAATTCGCTTTTACGGTAAGATAGCGGCCATGCCCAACCTCATTTACCTGCTCGAACATTACGGTGTCCTGATCGTCTTTGGCATCGTGCTGGTGGAGCAGCTCGGCCTGCCGATTCCCGCCTTCCCCATCCTCGTGGTGGCGGGCGCGCTGGCCGTCGATGGCGACATGAATGGGGCGCTGGTGCTGGCCGCGGCGCTGGGCGCCTGCCTGATCAGCGACTTCACGTGGTTCCGCGCGGGCCGTCATTTCGGCAAGCGCATCCTGCGCCTGCTGTGCCGCATCTCGCTGTCGCCCGATTACTGCGTCAGCCAGACGGAAGACAAGTTCAAGCGCTGGGGCCCGAAAGCCCTGATCGTTTCCAAATTCGTGCCGGGCTTCAATACCGTGGCCGCGCCCATGTCCGGTGCGCTGGGCACGCCGCCGGGCCTGTTCTTCCTGTACGCGGGCCTGGGCGCCTTGCTGTGGAGCGGCACGGGCATCGTCGTTGGCGTGATCTTCCATGCCAGCGTGCAGCAAGTGCTCGATTTGCTCAGCACCATGGGCAGCACGGCCCTGCTGGTGCTGGCGACCCTGCTGGGATTGTTCCTGCTGTACAAATTCCTCGAACGCCGGCGTTTCCGCCAGGCCTTGCAGATCGAACGCATCGGCATCGACGAATTGCTGGACCTGATCGAGCAGGGCGAGGACCCGTTGATGGTCGACGCCCGCAGCGCCACGGCGCAGGCGCTGGAGCCGGCCGTGCCGGGTGCCTTGTTCTTCAACGGCAAGGAACCGGTACCAGCCATGATCGCCATGGACAAGGACCGCCACATCATCGTGTATTGCAGCTGTCCTAACGATGTGACGGCCGCGCAAGTGGCCACGCTGCTGCATCAGCACGGCTTCCACCGGGCCAAGCCCCTGCATGGCGGCCTCGATGCCTGGAATGCCGCCTACCGCTCCGATCAGGCCGTACCGGCCAGCCTGCTGGGCGAAGGTTTGCCATCCTGATCCACGCCGCATCCTGCACGCAGGCCGGTCGTAAAAACCGGTAGTAATAATACGAAAACAGCGTCGCCGGGCCGTCCGGACGGCAGTGCCGCACCTGCGCCGTCGCGTATAAAGCAGCTTTGCGCAAACTCCGGCATACTCTGCTTTCAAGGCAATTCCTGCTGCTGTGCAGCATGCTTTTCACATGGCTGGCGAGTGCAAGTACTTACTATAAATCATTGTTCGTGAGCAACTTTGACGCTGCCTGTTGCATTTGGAGTGGAACTACCAATAAAGGCTTGTTTTGATGTACTTAAACTACAAACTTTGCTTGCCTCCGGGCGCATTCATCCTTTAAGCTTGGCGTCCCATGCGTCCCACTTCATAATTCAAATCATGAGCGCTTCGTCTTCTCCCGTACTGCCGACTTCCGCCTTCGCCGATGGACCGCGCCTGCTGGCCGACGTGGGCGGCACCAATGCCCGTTTCGCCCTGGAAGTGGCCACCGGCCACATCATCCTGGTGGAAGTGCTGCCTTGCGCCGATTACCCGAGCCTGTCCGCCGCGCTGCAAGCCTACCTGGCCTTGCCGCATGTGGCCGCCGCAGGCGGGCAAGCCGTGCGCCATGCCATGATCGCCATCGCCAACCCCGTCGACGGCGACTTCCTCAGCATGACGAACCACCACTGGTCGTTCTCGATCCGCGCCATGCGCGAAGAGTGCGGTTTCACGACCCTGGACGTGGTCAACGATTTCACGGCCCTGGCGCGCGCGCTGCCGCTGCTGTCGAGCGAGCAAAAGCACCAGATCGGCGCCGGCACGGCGCGTCCGAACACGGCCATCGGCCTGATCGGTGCCGGCACGGGCCTCGGTGTGTCGGGCCTGATTCCGTCGCATGGCGGCTGGATCGCCCTGCAAAGCGAAGGCGGTCATGTGAGCTTCGCGCCGTTCAATGAGACGGAAGTGAGCATCTTGCAATTTGCCTGGCGCGAATACGAGCACGTCTCGGCCGAGCGCCTGATTTCCGGCGACGGCCTGGAACTGATCTACCGCGCCCTGGCCGACCGCGCCGGCGTGCCGGCCGAAGACTTGACGGCGGCGGAAATCACGCGCCGCGCGCTGGCCGGCGAATCCCAGCTGTGCGACGACGTCATCGAGGCGTTCTGCTGCATGCTGGGCACGGTGGCGGGCAACGTCGCCGTGACCCTGGGCGCGCTCGGCGGTATCTATATAGGCGGCGGCATCGTGCCACGCCTGGGACAGCGCTTCGACCGCTCCGGTTTCCGCGCCCGCTTCGAGCGCAAGGGCCGCTTTGCCAACTACGTGTCGCAAGTGCCGACGTTTGTCATCACGGCGCAGTACCCAGCTTTCCTGGGTGCATCGGCCATTCTCTCGGAGAAACTCGCCTCCCTGTAAGGCGAAGGGCAGGGTGATGTGTCGCGCCAGGGCCGGGTAAAACGCGTGTTTTGCCCGGTTTTGCGCTTTTCCGCTTTTTATCAGGTACAATTGGCATCGTTGGATGAAACGACGACTGTTGCTCGCCTGCCTGGCTGATGTGCCGCCACAGGGGAAGCAGCTGCTCCGGATATCGTTTCATTGCTGGTTATTTAAGGCCAGCACCATGGATCGCAGGACTTTCACTGCATCCGCAAGTCCCGCTTTGCGCGCATCGGCCAAGGCGTCGGAAACAGCCTCAACTAGTAACCCAGCACGGCGTCATCATCGATGTCTGCCATCTGTTACGTTGAAATGAACGTTTTGATTTCTTTCTCTGCATACGAATTGCAACACACATCCGCACAGAATTGCTATGAATACAATTGAGGCTAAGAAAGTCCTCGAAACCGCATTGCTGTGCGCTCGTGAATCGCTGTCGATCCACAGCTTGAAGAAGCTGTTCGTCGATGCGGACGAGAATGGCCGCGTGCGCGGCGTCGGTGTTGGCGCCGACACGATCAAGCAGCTGCTGGAAGAGTTGCGCGATGAGTGGGAAGGACGCGGCATCGAGATCGTCAGCCTCGCTTCCGGCTGGCGTTTTCAAAGCCGTCCTGAAATGAAGATGTATCTGGACCGCCTGACGCCGGAGCGGCCGCCCAAGTATTCGCGGGCGACGCTGGAAACCCTGGCCATCATCGCCTATCGCCAGCCGGTGACGCGCGGCGATATCGAGGAAATTCGCGGCGTTGCCGTCAATTCGCAGACGATCAAGATGCTGGAAGACCGCGGCTGGGTCGATGCGATCGGCTACCGCGACGTGGTGGGACGGCCGGCCTTGCTGGCCACCACCAAGCAGTTTTTGGATGACCTGGGTTTGCATTCGCTGTCCCAGCTGCCGCCGTTGCAGCAAATCAGTGAAATGCAGGGCAATGGGCTTGAAGCCCTGGAAGCGGCCCTGCAAGAAAATTTTGACAAGGCAACGAATGAAGTTGCCCTACAGCTTGGTGCAGGTAGCAATACGGCTGTGACAGATGTGACAGCAAGCCTTGATGCCGGCCCCGATGCTTCGCCCATGGACGAAGCCTACACTCACGACCCTGCGCCAGAACTAACGGTTGACGCTGCGCCAGGTCAGCACAGCCAAGAAACGAAGAATGAATAATCCGAATACACCCGAGACAGTTACCGCCAGCGACGAAGCCATCGTTGCCAAGCCCAAGCGCCGCACCAAGGCCCAGATCGAAGCCGATACGGCAGCCGCTGCCGCTGCTGGCGACGTCGTTGCCGCCAAGCCGAAGCGCCGCACGAAAGCCGACGTGGCCGCCGATGCGCCCGTCGCTGCCGATGCTGCCGCTGCCGATGTCGCGCCGGCCGCCAAGAAAACCCGCGCCAAGCCAGCCCTGAAGGCCGTGGCCGACGCGGCGGAAGCCGCTGCCGAAGCGGTTGCCGCCCCGGCGCCGCGTCCGCCGCGCGCCCGCGCCGCCGCCAAGGCCGCCGCCGCCGAAGCGGAAGCTGCGCCGGAAGCCGTGGCCGAGAAGCCAGCCGAAGCGCGCCCGACGCGCGGTCCGCGTCAGATGCGTGGCGTGCAAGCCGAGCGCGCGCTGCGCCAGCCGCCGCGTCCGCCTGTTGACAGCGCCGAAGCGCCGCAGGCCGCCGATGCGGCACCGGCCGCGCCCGTCGCCGATGTGTTCGATGCCGAAGGCAATCTCGTGTCTGGCCCGCGCCTGCCGCGCGGTCCGCGCAACGACGTGCCGGGCGCCGGCAAGAATGCCGGCAAGAGCCGCAAGAAGGGCAAGGGCCGCCAGGCCGCGCCGGGCAAGCTCAGCGATGCTGACGCCGTGTTCTCCTTCGTCACCTCCGACGCTTTCGACAGCGAAGAGGGCGGCACGGGCCGCGTGCAAAAAGCCGCCGTGCGCCGCGACCTGACGTCCGACGACGACGCGCCGAAGCTGCACAAGGTGCTGGCCGAAGCCGGCCTCGGTTCGCGCCGCGACATGGAGGACCTGATCATTTCCGGCCGCGTCTCCGTGAATGGCGAGCCAGCCCATATCGGCCAGCGCATCTTGCCGAGCGACCATGTGCGCATCAACGGCAAACTGATCCAGCGCCGCGTCAGCAAGAAGCCGCCGCGCGTGTTGGTGTATCACAAGCCAGCCGGCGAAATCGTCAGCCATAATGACCCGGACGGCCGCCCATCCGTGTTCGACCGCCTGCCGACCATGAAGGCCGGCAAATGGCTGGCCGTCGGCCGCCTCGACTTCAATACGGAAGGTTTGCTGCTGTTTACCACGTCCGGTGACCTGGCCAACCGCCTGATGCACCCGCGCTACGGCATCGACCGCGAATACGCCGTGCGTACGCTGGGCGAGCTGGAAGAGGGCATGCGCCAGAAGCTGCTGGCCGGCGTCGAGCTGGAAGACGGTCTGGCGCAATTCTCCAAGATCGCCGATGGCGGCGGCGAAGGCATCAACAAGTGGTACCGCGTGGTCATCGGCGAAGGCCGTAACCGCGAAGTGCGCCGCATGTTCGAAGCGATCGGCCTGACCGTTTCGCGCCTGATCCGTACCCGCTACGGCGCCATGACCCTGCCGAGCGGCCTTAAACGCGGCCGCTGGGAAGAGATGGATGAAAACACCGTGCGCGACCTGCTGGCCGCCTACGGCATCGAAAAGAAAATGCCGCCTTCGGGCGATCCCCGTGCCGCCGGCGCCGCCAAGGGCCGCGAAGCACGCAAGGCCAGCCGCGACGATGAGCCGAACGGCAACCGCATCGATGTGAGCAACCGCAACGCCGATCCATTCCCGGTCGCGCCGCGCCGTGGCCAGCCGCAAGGCCAGTTTGCCCGTCCGCAAGGCCAGGGTCGCCCAGGCGGCAGTGGCCGTCCTGGCGAAGCGCGTGGTCCTGGCCGTGGCCAGCCGCAAGGTCCGTTCCAGGGTGGCCAGCCCCGTTCGTCGGCGTCGTTCGAAGGCGCGCCGCAAGGCCAGGGTCGTCCGCCGCGTGCGGCAGGCCAGGGCCGTCCGGCCGGTGGCGGCGAAGGCCGCGCGCCGCAACGCGGTCCGCGCCAGCCCGATCCGCTGCAAACGGCATTCGGTTTCGCCAACACGGGTCCGCGCCGCAATGCGGGCGGTGCTGGTGGTCAGGCGCGCTCCGGTGGCCAGCCGCGCGGCGGCATGGATCGTGGCGGCATGGATGGCATGCCGCGCCGTCGCAGCAAAGGTTAATTCAGAGGATTGCTTCTCGCGCCCCCGATTATTTGCCCCGGGTGCGCGCTCTTGTAACTGTTGTAAGCCGGGCCGCTCCTCGTGTGCGGCATTGCGGCGAAGTTAATAAGAGGTTATAATCTGCAGCCTAATAAAAGTTCTCCGCAGGGTTGTTTGGTGGGGGGTGCTTTCATCTGGTTGGGGAAATACAAGAAGATGGGCAGATGCCCATTTTTTTTTTGTTGAACCGTTTGTAATGGCTCCGCAAGGGGCCATATATGACTTGTGCGTGTTCTTTTGCATGCCGTCGGCGCTGTTGCAGTGCCGCAATGCTGAAAAACAGGCCTTTTTCTGGAGAATTTCTTGCAGCAGTTGGGATTAATTGAAAAGACAGTCACAGGTCTGGGCTATGAGCTCGTTGATGTCGAACGTGCCGAGCGCGGGCTGCTGCGCGTCTTTATTGATTTCAGCGCCGCCGATGCCGCTGAAAAAGGTCCGATCACGGTCGAAGACTGTGCCACGGTCAGTCACCAGTTATCGCATGTGTTGACGGTAGAGAACGTTCCTTACGAGCGTCTCGAGATTTCTTCCCCGGGTCTCGATCGTCCGGTGCGCAAGCTGGAAGACTTTGTCCGTTTCGCAGGCCAGGAAATCATCGTCAAGCTGAACGTGGCGATGCCGGGTACGAACAACCGGAAATCGTTCCAGGGGATTCTGCAAGAACCCGTGGGCGATAAATTGTCGTTGGAATTTGAAGGTAAGGATGGTCCGGCGATGTTGGAGTTTACGCTCGCCGATGTGGATAAGGCACGCTTGGTGCCGCAGGTGGTTTTTAAGGGACGCAAAGCATGAGCCGCGAAGTTTTATTATTGGTTGACGCGCTGGCGCGCGAAAAAAACGTCGATAAAGATGTCGTCTTCGGCGCCCTCGAATTCGCGTTGGCGCAAGCCACGAAGAAACGGTATGAGGGTGAGGTAGACATCCGCGTTTCGATCGACCGCGAAACGGGCGAATTCGAATCGTTCCGCCGCTGGCACGTGGTGCCCGATGAAGCGGGCCTGCAATTGCCGGATCAGGAGATCCTGCATTTCGAGGCAAAAGAACAGATTCCCGATATCGAAGTCGATGATCACATCGAAGAACCGATCGAATCCGTCGAATTCGGCCGCCGTTTCGCCCAGGATACCAAACAGGTCGTCCTGCAGCGCGTGCGTGACGCCGAGCGCGAACAGATCCTGGTCGACTTCCTGGAACGCGGCGATTCGCTCGTCACCGGCACCATCAAGCGCATGGAACGCGGCGACGCCATCGTCGAGTCGGGCAAGATCGAAGCGCGCCTGCCACGCGACCAGATGATCCCGAAAGAGAATCTGCGTATCGGCGACCGTGTGCGTGCCTACATCCTGCGCATCGACCGCAATATGCGCGGCCCGCAAGTGATCCTGTCGCGCACCGCGCCAGAATTCATCATGAAGCTGTTCGAGCTGGAAGTGCCGGAAATCGAGCAAGGCATGCTGGAAATCAAATCGGCGGCCCGCGATGCCGGCGTACGCGCCAAGATCGCCGTCTACACGGCCGACAAGCGCATCGACCCGATCGGCACCTGTGTCGGCATGCGCGGTTCGCGCGTGCAGGCCGTGACCGGTGAGCTGGGCGGCGAGCGCGTCGACATCGTGCTGTGGTCGGAAGATCCGGCGCAGTTCGTCATCGGCGCCCTGGCGCCGGCGAACGTCTCGTCGATCATGGTCGATGAAGAGAAACACGCGATGGATGTCGTCGTCGATGAAGAAAACCTGGCGATCGCGATCGGCCGCTCCGGCCAGAACGTACGCCTGGCGTCGGAACTGACCGGCTGGAAGATCAACATCATGACGGCCGAAGAATCGGCCGACAAAGCTGCCCAGGAAACGGCTGCCGTGCGCATCCTGTTCATGGAAAAGCTCGATGTCGACCAGGAAGTGGCCGATATTCTGGTGGAAGAAGGTTTCGCCAGTCTGGAAGAAATCGCTTACGTGCCAATTTCCGAAATGCTGGAAATCGAATCGTTTGACGAAGATACCGTCAATGAACTCCGTACCCGTGCGCGTGATGCGCTCGTGACCGAAGCGATCGCTTCGGAAGAGGGTCTGGAAGGCATGGACGAGGCGTTGGTGAGTCTGGAAGGCATGGACCGCGTCACCGCCGGCAAGCTGGGTCTGGCTGGTATCAAGACCGTTGAAGCATTTGCAGCACTGGCATACGACGAATTTGGCGCAATCCTGGCCTTGTCTGCGGACCGTGCGCGTGAACTGATTACAAGTGAATTTAAAGATGTGACCGACGATGAGATGAAGTTGGTTGACTCGAAATACGACGATCGTGCCAAGGCGTTGCAAGCCAAGGCATGGAGTCTGGCCGAATCCGCAAAGGCTTAATTTGAGTATCTTTATCATCTCCGCGACACATAGAAAAGAGGACTGAATGGCGAGTAACAACGTAGCCCAATTTGCCACCGAACTGAAGATGCCTGCAGATTTGCTGCTGACGCAGCTGCGTTCTGCCGGCGTCGAAAAAAGTTCGACGTCAGATCCATTGTCGAAAGATGATAAGGACAAGCTTTTGGATCATCTGCGCCGCACCCATGGCGCAGCGGCTGACACAGAAAAGAAAAAAATCACCGTGACCCGCAAGGAAACGACTGAGATCAAGCAAGCTGACGCAACCGGCAAATCGCGCACCATCCAGGTGGAAGTGCGCAAGAAACGCACCTTCGTCCAGCGTGACGAAGCGGCGCCGGTCGCCGCCGCTGAGCCGGTCGCGCCTGCCGCACCGGTAATCGATCCCGCCGAAGTGGCGCGCCGTGAAGAAGATGCCCGTAAACAGGCAGAACTGATCGCCCGCCAGGAAGCCGATCTGCGCGAAAAGCAAGAACGTCTGGCCAAGCTCGACGCGGAAAAAGAAGCCCAGGCGAAAGCCACGCAACAGGCTGAACTGGCCGCGAAGAAAGAAGCCGAAGCAGAAGCCAAGAAAGCCGCCGCCAAGGCCGCCACCGTGGTTGCTGCCGCTGCCGCCGGCACGCCGGCCGTCGCCGACGACGCCGCTGCGGAAGCGAAAAAAGCCGCTGCCGCTGAAGAAGCGAAGAAAAAAGCCGCCGCCGCTGCTGTTGCCGCCAAGGAAGCCGCCGACAAAGCGGAAGCCACCGAGCGTGCACGCAAGGCTGTTGCCGACGAAGTCGCCCAGATCAAGGCCATGATGAACGCGCCACGCCGCGCCATCAAAGCCCCTGAGCCAGTGCCGGTACCGGTCAAGCCGAAGGCGCCGGAAGGCACGCTGCATAAGCCTGCTGACAAGAAACCTGGCGACAAGCCGGGAGACAAGAAGCCTGTTGTTGCAGACAAGAAATCCATCAAGTCGGCCAATGTGTCGTCCACCTGGTCCGATGACGCGAAAAAACGCGGCACCACCGGTGGTCCCAAGCCACGCGGCAACAGCGGCCCAGGCGGCCGTGACAGCTGGCGCGGTGGCGCGAAGGGCCGTCGCCCGACGCACCATGACGACCGTGAATCGAACTTCCAGGCACCGACGGAAGCCGTCGTCAAGGACGTGCACGTACCGGAAACGATCACCGTGGCCGAACTGGCGCACAAAATGTCCGTCAAGGCATCCGAAGTCATCAAGCATTTGATGAAATTGGGCCAGATGTGCACGATCAACCAGGTGCTGGACCAGGAAACCGCCATGATTCTGGTGGAAGAAATGGGCCACAAGGCGTTCGCCGCCGAACTGGACGATCCGGAAGCGTTGCTGGCCGATGTGGGCGAACACGCGCACTTCGAAACCAAGCCACGCGCACCGGTGGTCACCGTCATGGGTCACGTCGACCATGGCAAGACCTCGCTGCTGGACTATATTCGTCGCGCCAAGGTTGCTTCCGGCGAAGCGGGCGGCATTACGCAGCACATCGGCGCTTACCACGTCGATACGCCACGCGGCATGATCACCTTCCTCGACACCCCGGGTCACGAAGCGTTTACCGCGATGCGTGCCCGTGGCGCCAAGGCAACCGACATCGTTATTCTGGTGGTTGCCGCCGACGATGGCGTGATGCCGCAAACGAAAGAAGCGATTGCCCATGCGAAAGCAGCCGGCGTGCCGCTGGTGGTGGCGATCAACAAGGTCGACAAACCGGGTGGCAACGTGGACCGCGTGACGCAGGAACTGGTTGCCGAACAAGTCGTGCCGGAAGAATACGGTGGCGAATCGCCATTCGTGCCGGTCTCGGCCAAAACGGGCCAGGGCATCGACGATCTGCTGGAACAAGTGCTGTTGCAAGCCGAAGTGCTGGAATTGACGGCACCGGTCGATGCGCCTGCGCGCGGCCTGGTTGTCGAGGCGCGTCTGGACAAGGGCCGTGGTCCTGTCGCGACGATCCTGGTGCAGTCCGGTACCCTGAAGCGCGGCGACGTGATTCTGGCTGGCTCGTCGTATGGCCGTGTTCGCGCCATGCTGGACGAGAACGGCAAGGCCATCGCTGAAGCGGGTCCTTCGATTCCGGTCGAAATCCAGGGTCTGACGGAAGTGCCGGTCGCCGGTGAAGAAGTCGTCGTCATGGCGGACGAGCGCAAGGCGCGTGAAATTGGTCTGTTCCGTCAAGGTAAGTTCCGTGACGTGAAACTGGCCAAGCAACAAGCCGCGAAACTGGAAAACATGTTCGACCAGATGGCCGAAGGCGAAGTCAAAAACTTGCCATTGATCATCAAAACCGACGTGCAAGGTTCGCAGGAAGCGCTGGTTGGTTCCTTGCAGAAACTGTCGACCTCCGAAGTGCGCGTACAAGTGGTACACGCGGCCGTCGGCGGCATCACGGAATCGGACGTCAACCTGGCAGTCGCCTCGAAAGCGGTCATCATCGGCTTCAACGCCCGTGCTGATGCCCAGGCACGCAAGCTGGCCGAGTCGAATGGCGTGGACATTCGCTACTACAACATCATTTACGATGCGATCGACGAGATCAAATCGGCGTTGTCGGGCATGTTGGCGCCAGAGAAACGCGAAACCGTCATCGGCCAGGTCGAGATCCGCCAGGTTATCCTGGTCTCGAAAGTGGGCGCGATTGCCGGTTGCCTGGTCACCGATGGCGTGGTCAAGCGTGCTTCTTCCGTCCGCCTGTTGCGCAACAACATCGTGGTCTGGAGCGGCGAGATCGACTCCCTGAAGCGCTTCAAGGACGATGCGAAAGAAGTTCGCGCCGGTCTGGAGTGCGGCCTGTCGCTGAAGAACTACAACGACATTCAGGTTGGCGACACACTGGAAGTATTCGAAGTCCAGGAAATCGCTCGTACCCTGTAATCACAGCAGTAATGGCGCGGACATATCGTTGTCCGCGCAAACACGTGGGGCGCATTGGTCAACGGGCAACCGTTTGACCCATGCGCCCTGCGGCACTTAGGACAGCACTTACTATCATGGCTAAACATAGCAAAACCATGCCGGCGCGCGGCTTGCGCGTGGCAGACCAGATCCAGCGCGATCTGGCTGAAATCATCGCCTACGAACTGAAAGACCCCCGTGTCGGCACGATGATCACCGTCACCGAAGTGCAGATCACGCCCGACTACGCACACGCCAAGGTGTTTTTCACGATGTTGAAAGACAGCAAGGAAGCCATCAAGAACACCACCGAAGGCCTGATGGCCGCCGCTGGCTTCATCCGTGGCTTGCTGGGCAAGCGCCTGCATATCCACACCCTGCCCATGCTGCATTTCGTGCACGACAGCTCGACCTCGCGCGGCATGGAAATGTCCTTGCTGATCGACAAGGCGAACGCCACGCGCGCGGCCGATGCCGAGCCGGACGTCAAACCAGAAGCGGACGAGCAATAACAGTGGCCGGTCCGAAGAAACCGCCCGGCATCAAGCGGGTGCGCGACCTGGTCGATGGCGTCTTGCTGCTCGACAAGCCCGTGGGCTGGTCCAGCAACGATGCCCTGATCAAGGCCAAGCGCGTGCTGAACGCGAAGAAGGCGGGCCATACGGGCACGCTGGACCCATTTGCCACGGGCTTGTTGCCGCTGTGCTTTGGCGAGGCGACCAAGTTCTCGCAGGATTTGCTGGAAGCCGATAAAACCTACGAAACCCTGGTGCACCTGGGGCAGACGACGGATACGGGCGACACCGAGGGCGAAGTGCTGGAAACGCGCGACGTCAACGTCACGCAGGAGCAGATCGAGGCCGTGCTGGCGCGGTTCCGCGGGCCGATCTTGCAGACGCCGCCCATGTACTCGGCCTTGAAAAGAGACGGCAAGCCCTTATATGAGTATGCAAGGGCGGGCATCACCCTGGAGCGCGAAGCGCGCCCGGTGACCATTCACAAGCTCGAATTCCTCGGCTACGAAGCCCCGTTCCTGAAATTGTCCGTGATGTGCAGCAAGGGCACGTATATCCGCGTGCTGGGCGAAGACATCGGCCATGCGCTCGGCTGCGGCGCCCATCTGAACGCCTTGCGCCGCACGCAGGTGGGCAGTTTGACCCTCGACGGCGTCGTCACGCTCGACGAATTGACGGCGCATGCCGCTCCGTTGAGCTTGCTGGCGCCCGTCGATGCCTTGCTGTCGAGCTTTCCCGCCGTGCAGCTGACGGAAGAATTGGCCAAGCGCTTCCTGCATGGCCAGCGCATCGCGCTGGGCAAGGAAGACGTCGCCGTGCCAGCCGAACCGGGCCGGGTACGCGTGTACCACGACAGCAAGCTGCTGGGCACGGGCCAGTTGCAGGAGTACAGCATCCTGGCGCCGGAGCGTCTGATCGCCACGGCGCATCAGTGAACACCTGAGCAAACCTGCTGCGCGTCGTGATTTGCGACCTGCGAGGCTCACTGTGCATGTGCACGGCTGCGCTTCTTGGCCACAACTCACTTCCGCTCGCGACGGTTTTGTCCGGTGCCGTCAAGTCATAGGTAAGTCATGGTCAAGTCATATTGATCAGCGACACTGCTAACCCGGTGTCGCATTTTTAAACAATCCGTCCCCGACTGCGGGAGCCGCCAGCATTTTTAGATAGCGTTGCAACGCAACATGCTATACTACGCGGTTCCGGAAATAGATTAGCATTCGGGTATCTCGTACACCTTGTACGCACTCCGCAGTTTTTCAGTAACTACTACGACCATGTCAAATACAAAACGCGCAATTCGTAATATCGCCATTATCGCCCACGTTGACCACGGCAAAACCACCCTCGTGGATCAGCTGCTGCGTCAGTCCGGCACCTTCCGTGAAAACCAAGCGGTCGACACCCGAGTCATGGACTCGAACGACCTGGAAAAGGAGCGCGGCATTACGATTCTGTCGAAGAACTGCGCCGTTGAGTACGAAGGCACCCACATCAACATCGTCGACACCCCAGGCCACGCCGACTTCGGCGGCGAAGTGGAACGTGTTCTGTCGATGGTGGACTCGGTTCTGCTGCTGATCGATGCACAAGAAGGCCCGATGCCGCAAACCCGTTTCGTCACGCGCAAGGCGCTGGCACTGGGTCTGAAGCCTATCGTCATCGTCAACAAGATCGACCGTCCAGGCGCACGTCCGGACTGGGCCATCAACCAGACGTTCGAACTGTTCGACAAGCTGGGCGCGACCGACGAACAACTGGATTTCCCTATCATTTACGCTTCGGGCCTGAACGGCTATGCCGGCCTGACCGAAGACGTGCGCGGCGGCGACATGAAGCCGATGTTTGACGCCATCCTGGAACACGTTCCAGTACGCGACGACAATCCGGAAGGCCCGCTGCAAATGCAGATCACCTCGCTCGACTACTCGTCGTACGTGGGCAAGATCGGCATTGGCCGCGTCAACCGCGGTACCGTCAAGGTCGGTCAGGACGTGCTGGTCATCAATGGCCCAGGCGCTACCCCGATCAAGGGCCGCATCAACCAGGTGCTGAACTTCAAGGGCCTGGAGCGCGTGCTGGTGGACGAAGCCGTCGCCGGCGACATCTGCCTGATCAACGGTATCGACGAAATCGGCATCGGTTCGACCCTGTGCGCACTGGACACGCCTGAAGCGCTGCCAATGCTGACCGTCGACGAGCCGACCCTGACCATGAACTTCATGGTCAACAACTCGCCACTGGCTGGCCGCGAAGGCAAGTTCGTTACCTCGCGTCAACTGCGTGACCGTCTGGAAAAAGAATTGAAAGCCAACGTTGCTCTGCGCGTGGCGCCAACCGACGACGACACGATCTTCGAAGTATCGGGCCGCGGCGAGCTGCACCTGACGATTCTGATCGAAAACATGCGTCGCGAAGGCTTCGAGCTGGCCGTTTCGCGTCCACGCGTGGTGTTCAAGATGGTCGATGGCGTGCGCCACGAGCCGTTTGAAAACCTGTCGGTCGACGTGGAAGAAGCCAACCAGGGCGGCGTCATGGAAGAACTGGGCCGTCGTCGCGGCGACCTGCAAAACATGGAATCGGATGGCAAGGGCCGCGTGCGTCTCGAGTACCTGATCCCGGCGCGTGGCCTGATCGGCTTCCAGGGCGAATTCATGACCCTGACCCGCGGTACCGGCCTGATGAGCCACGTATTCCACGAATACGCGCCAGTCGACAACACCCGTGGCGAAATGGCTGGCCGTCGCAACGGCGTGCTGATTTCGCAGGACGACGGCGCCGCTGTTGCCTACGCGATCTGGAAACTGCAAGACCGCGGCCGCATGTTCGTGTCGCACAATGACCCGGTCTACGAAGGCATGGTCATCGGCATCCACTCGCGCGACAACGACCTGGTCGTCAACCCGATCAAGGGCAAGCAGCTGACCAACGTGCGTTCGTCGGGTACCGACGAAGCGGTGCGCCTGGTACCGCCAATTCAGATGTCGCTGGAATACGCAGTCGAATTCATCGAGGACGACGAACTGGTGGAAATCACGCCTAAATCGATCCGCCTGCGCAAGCGCTTCCTGAAAGAGCACGAGCGTAAAAAAGCGTCGCGTGACGCGTAATATGTTGTAGAGCATGGCCCGCGGGCCATGCCGCTTCCGGCCCGCTGCGCCGCGTCACCGTCACTGGTGAGGCGCGCAGCGGGTTTGTCATTTGCAGTCCCTGTTTTTTGTAGACACCATGACTTCCTCCTCTTTGCCTTCCCGCCGCCTGTCCGTCGCCCCGATGATGGACTGGACCGACCGCCATTGCCGCAAGTTCCACCGCGAAATCACGCGCCACACCTGGCTCTACACCGAGATGGTGACGACCGGCGCGCTCGTCTACGGCGACGTGGAACGCCATTTGCGCTTCAACGAGGAAGAGCATCCGGTGGCGCTGCAGCTGGGCGGCAGCGACCCGAAGGACCTGGCCACCAGCGCCAAACTGGGTGAGCAGTGGGGCTATGACGAGGTCAACCTGAACTGCGGCTGCCCGTCCGAGCGCGTGCAGAAGGGCGCGTTTGGCGCCTGCCTGATGGCCGAGCCGCAACTGGTGGCCGACTGCGTGAAAGCCATGCGCGACGTGGTCGATATCGACGTCACGGTGAAACACCGCATCGGCATCGATGACAGCGAGTCGTATGACTTCGTGCGCGACTTCGTCGGCACCGTGGCCGATGCCGGCTGCAAGACGTTTATCGTGCATGCGCGCAACGCCATCCTGAAAGGCCTGAGCCCGAAGGAAAACCGCGAAGTGCCGCCCCTCAAGTATGACTATGCCTACCGCTTGAAGCGTGATTTTCCGCAATTCGAGTTCATTATCAATGGCGGCATCAAGACCCTGGACGAGATCGACCTGCACCTGCAGCACCTCGACGGCGTGATGCTGGGCCGCGAGGCTTACCACAACCCCTACGTGATGGCGCAGTTCGACCAGCGCTATTACGGCGACGAGTCGCCCGTGAAGACGCGCGAGCAGGTGCTCGAGGCGATGATTCCGTACATCAGTGCGCAGCTGGAGAAGGAAGCCGGGCGCTTGAAGCTGAACAGCGTCACGCGCCACATGCTGGGCCTGATGCAAAACCTGCCCGGCGCGCGCGGTTTCCGCCAGACCTTGTCCGATTCGAAGAAACTTGCTTCGGGCGACCCGCGCTTGCTGCTGGAAGCGGCGGCGCGCCTGTCGTTGCCGGCCTGATGCGCGGCGACGGCCACGGCCATGCGCAGCAGCTGCATGGCTACCTGCAAGCCGTCAGCGCGCTGAAGGATGACGGCAGCGCCTTTCTTTGCGAGTATCTGGGAGCCGTCGCGCCGCCGGCCGCATTCGATGCGCTGTGCCGCGCGCTGCAGGTGACGCCCGATGGCTTGCGCCTGCAGCCGATCGAGATGGTGGCGTGCAGCGGCGCCTTGTGCACGCCGCGCCAGTGGCTGCTCGAGCGCCTGCGACCGATAAGCGAGGCGGAGCGCCAGCCGCTCGACGCCCGCTTATATGACGGTTTCGCGCGCGAACTGCTTGAATTGTTCGGTAGCAAGCCGCACTGGTATCAACTGGTATCATCGGGCCAGCGCAGCCTGGGCGGGCAACTGGGCGCCATCTGGAGCGTCTTTGTCTTTGGCGTGGACGGCCACGCCTATGTCATGCATTGCAGTTGGGACAGCTGATCCAACTTGTCTAGACCGGTGTCCCGGCGCACTGGTATTGTCCGTACTCCCCCTTCCTCTGAGTCGCCCTTCCAGAACGATGTCATATGGTTATGCCATGTGTTGTAAATGCGCTGTTTCGGCGCACGCCCGCACTGCCATGGGGCATTTCTAGAAGGCAAGAAACGGCTTTGTTGCCATTTCCCCGAAGAAAGTTAATCTGCAATTTATTCAGGCACTTATTGCTTGCTTTGAGGCAAAATTTACACCTATAATTGATTATAGACAAATATTTCTCATATGAATGTTTGATGTTGATCTCACCATCAACAGTGTAAAAACAGCAGTGTGTGGAACAAATTTGCATGCGCAGTCACCGCTTGTTTCAGGGCAGCTGCAGACCAGGAAGTACCCCAGGCTGCGTGCGGCCGGATACCACCAGCTGACCAATCGGCAGCGGCGGAAACCGGCGTCCCGCAGCCTTCGTCTTGTCGTGCCGGGCAAAAATTCTTATCAATAGTTTCATTTACGAAGAGCCGAAATGAATTTAGCAAAAATGAAGGTTGGTACTCGCCTGGGCCTGGGATTCGCCCTGGTACTGGTTCTGCTGGTGGCCGTGACCGTCCTCGGCATCGCGCGCATGGCGCAAATCCAGGAACGTCTCGATCATGTGATCAATGTCAACAATGTCGTCACCCGCCTGGTGATCGATATGCGTGGCAACGTCAGCGACCGCATCACCTCGCTGCGCATCCTGACCCTGATGACGGACGCAAGCGATATGGAGCCGGAAATGGCGCGTATCAAGACGCAAACGAATACCTATCAGGAAACGCAGAAAAAGCTCGAAGAGAAATTCGCCATCGAGTCGACGCCTGAGGAAAAAACCTTGCTGGCCTCGATCAAGGAATACGAGGCGGCCGCCATGCCGGCCATCGCCAAGGCATCCGCGCTGTGGATGGCCAACGATGCGGAAGGCGCCACGCGCGTGATGATCAAGGAAATCCGTCCCGTGCAGAAAAAATGGATGGAAGCGCTGGAGCAGCTGGCCACGCTGGAAGACAAGTTGAACGAGCAGATGCAATCGGATGCCCGCAAGGCCTTCGACAGCGCGCGCCTGTTCATGATCATCCTCGGCGTACTGGCCGTGGCGATGGGCGTGGCGGCGGCGCTGGTGATCACCCGCGGCTTGCTGAAGCAGCTGGGCGGCGAACCCGATTACACGGCGTCGATCGCCGGCAGCATCGCCAATGGCGACCTGTCGATCGGCATCCATACGCAGCCATCGGACAATTCCAGCCTGCTGGCGGAAATGAAGGAAATGCGCAACAGCCTGGTGGGCATCGTCGGCCAGGTGCGCGTCGGCACGGAAACCATCGGCACGGCCTCGCGCGAGATTGCCGACGGCAATATCGACCTGTCGTCGCGGACGGAAATGCAGGCCAGCGCGCTGGAAAAAACCGCGTCGGCCATGGAAGAGCTGACCTCGACCGTGAAACAGAATGCCGACAATGCGCGGGAAGCCAACAAGCTGGCCGCCACCGCATCGGACGTGGCGCTGAAGGGCGGCTCCGTCGTTTCGCAAGTGGTCGATACCATGAGCTCGATCAATGAGTCGGCGAAGAAAATCGTCGACATCATCGGCGTGATCGATGGCATCGCCTTCCAGACCAACATCCTGGCGCTGAACGCGGCCGTGGAAGCGGCGCGTGCCGGCGAGCAAGGCCGTGGCTTTGCCGTGGTGGCGTCGGAAGTGCGCAACCTGGCCCAGCGTTCCGCTGGCGCCGCGAAAGAAATCAAGATCCTCATCGACGATTCGGCCGAGAAGACGGAACGCGGCACGCGCCTGGTTGGCCAGGCCGGCGTGACGATGGGTGAAGTGGTCGACAGCGTGCGCCGCGTCACCGACATCATGAGCGAGATCGCCAGCGCCAGCCAGGAGCAGAGCGCCGGCATCGAACAGGTCAACCTGTCGATCATCGAGATGGATGGCATGACGCAGCAAAATGCGGCCCTGGTGGAACAGGCGGCCGCCGCCGCGCAAAGCCTGCAAGACCAGGCGGCCGAACTGGCCCATGTGGTCAGCATCTTCAAGCTGGTCGAAGGCGAGGAAAAAGCCCCGGCGTACGTGCCCGCGCCTGCCGTGGCCGCACCGGTCGCCGCGCGCAAGCCGGCGCCGGCATTGCGTCCGGTCAAGTCGCTGGCCCGCAAGGCGGAAGCGGCCGCACCCGTGGCCGCTCCGGCGCCACGCAAGGCGGCTGCGTCCAGCAGCAATGACGAGTGGGAAGAGTTTTAAGGCAGGTGGTGGTAGATCCAGGGGCTGCGCACGGCAACGCGTGCAGCCGGTTTTACGATTTTGTTTAACGTTGTTGAAAAGTGTAAAAGTGTAACTATGAATAAGCGTAGTGTTATCGCAGCTGTACTCCTCTCCGGCGTGAGCGCCACCATCCTGGCCGCCGAAGTGCCGGCGACCTTCGATGCCAAAAACTGCAAGGCGGAATACCCGAAGGCTTCCCTGATCAATGAAGAGCAGGGAGATGTCACGATGTCGTTCCTGGTGGCCGCCGACGGCAAGGTCGTCGATTCCAAGGTGGAGAAATCCAGCGGTTTCCGCAACCTGGACAAGGCGGCCATCAAGGCCATTTCCGCCTGCAAGTTCAAGCCGGGCACCAAGGATGGCAGCGTGGCGCAGACCTGGACCAAGGTCGACTACGCCTGGAAGCTGTGAACTCTGTCTGATTCTGATCTATTATGGGGAAGCAAATGTCTAAAAGTATGCGTTATGTGAGTGTTGCAGCAGCCTTGCTGGTTTCCGTCTCTTCCGCGGCATTTGCGGCCGAGGTGCCGGCGTCGTTCGATGCCAAGACCTGCAAGGCCGACTATCCGAAAGCCTCGCTGATGAACGAGGAGCAGGGTACGGTCTCCATGTCCTTCCTCGTCAATGCCGATGGTACTGTTGCCGATTCGAAAGTCGACAAGAGCAGCGGCTTCAAGAACCTGGACAAGGCCGCCATCAAGGCCTTGTCCGCGTGCAAGTTCAAGCCGGGCACCAAGGACGGCGCCGCGGCGCAAACCTGGACCAAGGTCGATTACGCCTGGAAGCTGGACTGATCCTGGCCTAGCCGGGAGCCTGGCTCCCGGACTTTGCTTCACCCATGACGGGCAGCGCTTGCGAAGGCGCTGCCCGTACTGTTATGTGCGCCACCCCACGGCGGCGCCGTCCCCATTCTGTTACCCTCGAAGCATACCTTCGGGCTCCCCCATCAAAGAGGCCTACCATGCAGCGCATCCTGACACTTTCCACCGTTGCCGCCAGCGCCATGCTGTTGTCCGCCTGCGCCGGGCTGGGCACGCCCACCGGCTTGCAGCCGGGACAGACGGTGGCCGTCGTCAATAGCCTGAGCTGGGACAATCCCCTGACCGGCAAGCGCGACGGCGTGCGCACGAGCTGGCCCATCAAGGATGGCAAGATTGCTGCCGAGTATTTTCCGCTGGCGCAATTGAAACGCTGCGAGTCCGCTGGCCAGGCTTGCGCCTGGGGCGTGATGCGGGCACAGCGCAGTGCGCCCGTGCTGGCGTATGCCGATGGCGGCGTCGACGTGGCGCTGACCGTGTCCATCGAGGTGGCGCGGCGCCAGGAAGCGCGCCAGGGCGAGGTGCAAACGGCCATGGCCATTCCGCAGGACGTGGCGGCGCTGGCCGGCAAGCAACAGGTGCAGCCCAGCTGGAAATTGAAATATGGCAAGGTCGAGCAAGTCGACCTCGATTACGGCGTGCGCTACCAGGTGTGCGTGCAGCGCTACGATGCGGCGGGCAAGGTGATCGATACGTGCGCTATTCCATTTATTTGAGGAATCATGCGCCACGGGCCGGCTGTGGCGGCTTTGCCACATTCCATGTTGCGGCGTGCTTCGGGGTGTAACAATCGGTAAAAGGGCAGCAAAGCGCCTCATTATTTCTTATAGTACTTAATTAAGTAGTGGTACATATCAGGAGAATTGCGATGAAAACCCTGTTGGCAGTAATTTCACTGGCCGCCCTGGGTGGCTGCGCCGTGGCCCCGCCCGGCCCCGCCTATTACGGCACGCGCGCGCCGCAGGGGGCGTATAACCCGTACGAGTGGCATACCGTGTCGTCCGAGCCGGTGCAGGCCGGCCGCGTCATCAGCGAGCCGCGCGTCGAATATACGAATGAGCCAGTGTATGTGCAGCAACAGCCGGTCTATGTGCAGCAGCCCGTGTATGTGCCGGCACCCGTGTATGCGCCGCAACCGTATTATTACAACCCGCCCGTGTCGATCGGGCTGGACTTCGTGTTTGGCTTTGGGCGCTACGGTGGACACCGCGGCGGCTGGGGCGGGCATGGCCGCTACCACGGCCGACGCTAGTCACATCGCAGCAATTTGACCGCACCTTGGGGGCAGCGGGCGGGAACGTCCCTTGCCCTCGGCTGCGTGTTTGCCTGGAAGTGGAATCAGTGGAAATACACGGCCGTCTGGTGCAGCACGTCCGCCGAGCACAGGATATACATCGCCGCCGCTGCCAGACCTATTTGCAAGGCGCCAAAGCTGATCGGGATGAGGCGGGACATGTCGTACTCCTGAGTGGTATGAGGTGTGTTGGTATGCTTTCATCATAGGATGAGTTGATGCTTAAGGGCATCAGATGACTGTCCGACACTTTGTAGGACAATGCCTCGTCGCTGGCGCCACGCCTCGTTCTCCGGCCGATTCAGCGATTCTTCCAGCGCACCACGGACGCTTCCGGCGCCGTGTCCAGCACGTTCGACATGGCCAGCCATTGCGTCAGGCGTTCCGGGTGCTTGATATTGATGCCCATGCCATCGATGATGCCCACCTGTTCCAGCATGCGCGCATCGATCTTCGCCTTCGACACCGTGGGCGCGCCCATGACCATGCGGTCATACGCCTTGCGCGCCTTGTGTTCCCACTTGTGCAGATTGCTCTCGTCGAAGCGGTTGGCCTCGAAATACACGGTCAGGGTGCCGTCGAGGTTGCCGAAGCCGACGATGCCAGCGCCCTTGCGGATGGTGGTCGTGTTGTCGATGTCAAATTCCGCCGTGGGCACGAAAATGCCGGCGCGGCCATCGACGTCGGGCCTGCCCACAGGGGTTTCCTTGCCGTAGGAACTCGTTTCAGTGATGGTTTTTTCTTCAGACATGGTGCGTGCTTGGTGGCGGTGCCAGGAGCGGAAACGCACCCGGCCTCGCCAGCCATCCTGTTCAATAAATGCGTGCTGGTGATCAGGGCGGGGTGGCGGCCCTGGCGGAGCGATGCTGGGCATTGCTTGATCTACGTCATGCTATTGTAGTCGCAATTTAATTCTTTTGGGCAACATTTCATGGAACTTTATATGCGTCTGCAGGCGTGAAAAAGCCGCCCGGCTTTGCAGCGGGGCGGCTTTGCCGGCGTGGCGATCAGGTTCAGGCGGCAGGCTTGCGGCGCGCCATGAAGCCCAGCAAGCCCAGGCCCAGCAGCATCATGGCGTAGGTTTCCGGTTCCGGCACGGCGGCCATCACGGAGACGTTGTCCAGGTAGGAACCGTACGTGGGCGCGGAGACGGGGCCGATCGATTCGAAGCGCAGCACCGTCGAGCTGCCGAGCGCCGTCAGGTGCTGGCTGTAGCTTTGCCAGACGCCGCCCGTGTTGCCGACCAGGGCCGTGGGTGTCAGCAGGGTGGAACCCCAGTAGACATTCATCAGGCTGTTCGCGCCGCCCGGCGTGTCGGGACGGCCCGAGTAGGCAAACGACAGCGCATACGTGCCGCCAGCCGTGGTGGCGATCGTTTGCGACAGCGACGACAGGCTTTCGGTATTGAGTTCCAGGTATTGCGTGCCGTCGGCGGCGACGGGGTTGAAGCCGCTCAGGCCGCCTTGCGTGGCGCCTTTCTGGATTTCAAAAGCCGTGTTGCCGCTGACGGACGAGGTCCAGCCCGTGACGGCGCTCAACTGCGCGTAGGGCGAGCCAATGACGTTGCTTTCAAAACTGCCGTTGACCACCAGTTCGGTCGCGGCGTTGGCGGCGCCAGCGGTGGCCAGGGCGGCCAGTGCGGCGATCGTGAGGAGAGTGGCAGGCTTTTTCATGTGTTATCCGTTGATTAAAAGTTAATTTGATTTCCTAAATGACATTTAAAGAATATCACCAAAACTCACACAAAGAACAAGCGCTCGATAAAAATAAATGCAATTGTGAAATCATTTATATCCTTGCGGCAATTGATTTCCATGATGAATTAATTGCAATGCCACCCCAAGGCGAAGCGCGCCTTGGCGCTGCTTGCACCAGAGTATTTTTGTGACATCGCGGGCGTAAAAAAACCTGCATCGTTACAACAACGAGGCAGGTTTCTTCATGCGGCAAGCGTGCGCGGCAGCATATCGAGTCGATAGGCACTGCCGCGCGCGGGTATCTGGACATCAGAACGCCAGGCGGCCTTGCAGGTAGACCATGCGCGGCGCGCCCACCATCTTGCCCAGGTTGCCGTCCGACGTGCGCGTGAAGTAGCGCTTGTCGCTCAGATTATTCACGCCGGCGACCAGTTCCAGGCCAGCCTGGCCCGGCACTTTCCACTTCGCCTGCATATTCCACGTGCGGTAGCCGGGAATGACGCCCAGGTTGCCCGCCGCGTTTTCCGCCACCGTATTGGCTTCATCGGCGAACTGGCGGCTCTGGTGGCTGCTCGACAGGTCGAAGCCCCACGCGCCCAGCTGGTAGTGGGCGCCGACGGTATCCGTGTTGCGCGAGTAGAACGGCACGTCGTTGCCCGCGTTTGCGCCATCCTGCAAGGTGGCCTTGGTGTAGGTGTAGGTGACGTAGGTGTTCAAGCCGGCCAGCGGGCCGGACTTGTCGAAGTGGTAGTCGAGCGCCGATTCCAGGCCACGGTGGTGCGTGGCGCCCACGTTGTAGAAGACGGCGCTGTCGCCGCTGCCGACGGACTGGATCTGGTTGTCGAACTTGATGTTGAACAAGGTTGCTTCGGCCGACAGCTGGCCGCTCTTCCAGCGCGCGCCCAGCTCGGCCGTTTTCGCCAGCTCGGGTTGCAGCGGATTCTTGTCCGACTGCGCATTGAGCTGGGTATTTTGCACGGCGCCAAACGAGCTGTTGTAGTTGCCGAACAGGGTCACGTTGTTGTTGAGCAAGTAGGCCACGTTCAGCGAGGGCAGGGCCTTGTTGTTGAGCAACTCGATCTTCTGGTCGGTCGGCAAGTGGTTGAAACGCTCCGTCTTGATGTGCTCATAGCGCACGCCCGGCGTGATGCGCCACGCGCCGATGGCGATCTTGTCGTCGATATACACGGCTTGCGCGTCGGTGGCGTTGTTCGCGAAGCGCGTCGGCTTTTGCTGCAGGCCGCTGGCGATGACGACGTTGTAGATGGTTTCATCGGCCCGCTCGGCCAGGTAGCGGTAGCCGACGGTGACGTCCTGCGACACCTTGCCCGTGATGAAGCGCTGCGTGTAGCGCGGCTCGATGGCCGTCGTCTCGTAGTTGCGCGGCTGGTGGCCCAGGCCCGTGCGGTTCGCGTTGATCAGGGTGCTTTCGCGCGAGCTCTTGTTGTAATAGGCGCGCACTTCCACTTCCTGCGTGCTGGAAATGGCGTTCAGGTAGCCGATGTCGAAGGCCTTGCGCTCGCCGCTCCAGAAGTCCGTGGGGCGCGTGTTCTGGAACGGGTCCTGCCTGTACTGGGCCGCCGTCAGGCCGCCCGGCGTGCGCGACGTCACGTCGTAGTAGGACAGCTTGGCGTATACCTCGGCCGTCGGGCTCAGGTCGTAGCGCAGCTTCAGGGCGAAGTCGTTGACTTTTTCATCGCTGCCCACGCGCCAGTCGCTGCCGCGGATGCCCGAGTACAGCACGGCCAGGCCCAGGCCGCTGTCGAGCTGGGTGCCGGCAAAGACGCTGGCCTGCGTATTGTGGCCCACTTCGCTGTACGAGTTGTAGCGCACGGTGGCGTCGCCCGTGACGCCCGGCGTGGTGGGCACGCGGCGCGTCTTGAAGTTGATGATGCCGCCCACGTTTTGCGGGCCGAAGCGCACGGCGCCGCCGCCGCGCACCACGTCGACCGTCTCGACATTGGCCAGGCTGACGGGGGCGAACGACAGTTGCGGCTGGCCATACGGCGCCACCGACATGGGGATGCCGTCGAGCAAGACCGTGCTGCGCGGCGAATAGCGCCCGGCCAGGCCGCGCACGCCGATATTCAGGGAGATGGCGCTGCCGGCGCTGCCCGAGTTATCGCTAATCTGCACGCCGGGAATGCGGCGCATGACGTCGCTGAGGCTGGCCGCGCCCGAGTTCTCGATATCGTCCTTCTGCACCACCGTGCGGGCGCCGGCGAAATTCTTCGTGCTGGCGGCCATGCTGGTGCCCAGCAGGTTGCTGCTGACCTGTATCGTTTCGAGGATGGGGCCGGCATTGTCGGCCGTGTTGGCTTGCTGTGCCTGTGCCGCCAGCGGGGCGCCCAGGCAGGCGAGGGCGATGGCCAGCGCGCACGGGCGCAGCGAAAAAGGCAGGGGGGAATGTATGGCGGCCATGCATGGATCTCCGTAATGACAATGTTGGCGCGTTCGGTAAGGCGGCGCGACAACATCGTGGCGTGGGCATCCGGCGCAAGGGGATAAGAATGATAATGATTCTCATTTTATCCGTCAATTGCGCAAACTGCGTAGCGCCGCCTTTGCCCATGCCAGGGCGCTGAAGTGTTGTTGGGGCGGTACAGCCGACGTCCGGATTGCCGCCTGGCTACAGTGCTGGGGTGCGGCGGCATTGGGCGCGCTTCTTGTATACTGCCGTCTTTGCAGCCGTCAGACGTGAACGAACAATGAGCCAGACAACTGAACACCAGGCGCCGGGCAACTCGCCTGTGGAGCGCCGCCAGGGCGAGCAGCCGGCCGCCGCCGCGCGCAAATTGAATCTGCTGGTGGTCGACGACAACCAGGAAGTGGGCGAATCGCTGGCCATGCTGCTCGAAGCGCTGGGCCACCACGCGGTGGTGGTGCGCAACTGGCAGATGGCCGTCGAGCAAGTCAAGCTGTGCGTGCCTGACGCCGTCTACCTCGACATCGAGATGCCAGGCATCAGCGGCATCGAGATCGGCCGCCGCCTGCACAACCATCCGGAAACGGCCCACGCCGTGCTGATCGCCGTCACCGGCCACAGCCTGCCCATGTACATGGACGACGCGCTGGCCGTGGGCTTCCGCCACTTCCTCGTGAAACCCGTGCGCATGGAAGACCTGGCGACGACGGTGCAGTCGGTGCTGGCGGGCTAGTTTCCCCGCTTTATGGCGGACTCAGCGACCACTGCTGGTTGTTCGCATTGGTCAGGTTCCACTGGATGATCTGCGCATTTTCCGCCGTGCTCAGGTTCAGCACGTCCAGGGTCAGGTTGCTGTAGCGATTCGTGATCGTCTGGTAGCCGGCCGCCGGGCTGGCGAAGCGCCACTGCTGGCCCAGTCCGCCCCAATAACTCCATTGCGCGATGTTGGTGCCGGCCGTGGTCGAGTTGTTGTAGTCATCCAGGCCCAGCAGGCTGTTCGCGTTGATCAGGCTGTAATAGCCATCGCCATGTCCCACCACATACCATTGCTGGTGTTTCCCTCCTGTATAGGTTTGCTGCTGCACCAGCGCGCCGTTCGCCGTGCCGGCGCCGGCCACGGCCAGCGCCTTGCCGCTCAGGCGCGAGCGCAGCACCGTGGGGCCGTCCGAGATGCCGCCGCAGCTGGCGAGCGCAAAATTGCGCGTCAGGCTGGGCCAGCCGCCGCTGTACGTCATCTTTAATATGTCGAGCTTGGCCGCGCCATTGTCGTTGACGTCGTAATAGTGGATGGAGGCGTAGTTGCAGCCGTCCTGCTTGAGCACGCCGATATGGCCCGGTCCCTTGTATTTGCCATCGAGATTCGGCAAGACCGTGCGCGTGCCGCTGTACGGCCCCGTCACGCTGGTGGCGCGCTGCACTTCCACGTAATATGTGCTGGCCGCGCCCTGGCAGCATTTGCCGCGGTTGACGAACAGATAGTAATACTCGCCATCGCGCGCGATGTAGGGCGCTTCGATATCCTTGCCGCCACCGCCGAGGATGGTGGTGACGTTGCCCGCCGTCTTGCCCGTCGCCTGGTTGATCTCGGCCACGCCGATGCCGCCAAAAAACGAGCCATACGACATGTAGACCTTGCCGTCATGGTCGCGGAACAGGGCCGGGTCGATGGCGTTGATTTCCGCGCTGCCCCCATACGATTGCACGACGATGCCCAGGTCCGTCCAGTTCGGGTTCTTCAGCGAGGCCGAGCGGGCCACGCCGATGGCCGACATGGAGGTGCCGAAGGTGGATACCGAGTAATACAGATAATAGTAGCCGTTCATGTGGATCACGTCGGGCGCCCAGTACGAACCGCTGAAGTTGGGAATTTTATTGGCGATCCAGGCCGGTGGCGTGCCGAACACGGGCGCGGGGCCGGCCGACCAGTTCAGCAGGTCCGTCGAGCTGGAATACCAGATGCCCGTACCGGTGGTGAAGTTGAAATATGTGTCGCCATCGCGGCTCAGGGTGCCGGGGTCGTGTGCGTTCGGCACGCCCGTCAGGTTGATCGCTTGCGCCGCGTGGGCGCAGAACATCAGGCAGAGTGCTGCCAGGATTTGCTTCATCGTTGTCTCCGTACTGTTTTTATAGGGCGGTCCAGGCCGCAAGCCAGAGTAGGGCGATGGTCAAATTTGCACTAATGAATTTTTTACGGGAAGCGATACCGGAGCCGGTATCGGAGAATGAAGAAAAGCGACGCTGGAATAGAAAAAGCCCGGTTCGAAAACCGGGCTCTTCATTATTCTGTGGGGTGGCTGATGGGGGACCATTTGCCACCAAAAATTCGTATCTCTACAGTGCTTTTTTGCATTGCTACACGCGTCTGTGTGTCAGATTGTGCCACACCCTGGTGCTTAATGTCGAACAATTAGGCCGCTAACTGTAAGTAAAATCGAGATTTCAATTCTCGTAAGCTATTGGGTGAAAAAGTGCGGTGCCTGCGAGGCCTAGGCCTGTAATGTCGGTGCGGGCGGTGCGGGAGGCGAGTGTGCCGTTGCGCAAAGGATTAAAAGAGACTCGCTCATTTGTATTGTGAGTTGCCTTAATGTGACAATTTGTGAGTTTTTCATCCCGGCAATCCGCTATGCTCAGATGCCGCTAAAGGAAAGAAGCGGAAATTCACCGACCTACGATGACTTGTGAAAATCCCACGCGAATAATTTTTCATCCTTAAAGTCTAGCAGCGCACGGCGGAAATTGAACAGCGGAGAATAAAATTATAAAATAATAATACATCCATTGTGGTAATTTTTATTGAAATAATTTTTAAATATAACAGAAATTAATTAAATTAAGGCGATTATGGATAATATAATACTAAGTGGTATGCTCAAGGAATTTGTAATTCGCCATGATTTGCAACAAGATAAGGATGATAAGCAATTTGAGAAATTTACTAATTACTGCCTGTTAAAAGCAGATCATTATGATTCGTTTGATTTTGAAAAAGTGGATACTGGCGCATGCATGGGGATAGATGGAGTTGGAATATCTATAGGGGGAGTATTGATTGATGAGGTTGATGATGTTGAGCAATTTACAAAAAATCAATTCTCTGCCAAATTTTACTTTACTCAAGCTAAAACATCTTCTAGTTTCGATCTTGGTGATTTTTTAAAGTTTTCGGGCACGGTTAAGCTTTTCTTTGGGTTGGATGCTTCGGTAATACCGAATGAATTAAAGAGGGCCTTTGAAATAAAATCTGTCATATATAGTCGTGCCGGTAAAATGGCAACACTTCCGACCATTGAATTATGTTATGCGTTTCCCGGAACCTTTAATAAAGCCACGGCGCAAGCTACACCATTAATTGAGAATGAAATAGAGTCTCTTCGTGCTGTGCGATATTTATCTTCTCACGTCAATTGGCGGGTAAGTGATGGCGAGGAACTGGCGAAACTTTACCGTGAAACCCAAAATGACATACAAAAGGAAATTTCATTTCAACGACATGTTGCTCTTCCAGGAATAAAAGGAGCGAGTGCAGCATATATTGGAGTGGTGAAATGCCTAGATTACGTAAAGCTAATTCAAAAAGAAAATGAAGAACTAAACAAAGGGTTATTTTTCGAAAATGTAAGGGATTTTCTTGGTATAAACAATCCTGTAAATGAAGATATAGCAACGACAATAAATTCGCCGGATGAGAGAGACAGGTTTGCGATTCTTAATAATGGCGTCACAATTGTGGCGAAAAAAGTAACTCCGTCCGGAGATTTTTTCAAGATTTCTCAGTTCCAAGTTGTCAATGGCTGCCAAACTAGCCACGTTTTGTTCAAAAATAAAGATGCGTTGAGTAGTGATATGTATTTGACAGTCAAAGTAATCGAAACAGCAGATGTTGATTTGAGTGGGCAGATTATTTCGACAACTAATAGCCAATCTCTTGTGGTAAAGGAAGCATTTGCTACCATAAAACCATATCATCGCAAGCTAGAAGATTTTTTTGCCGCAATGAGAAATTCCAATTACGAGTACTATTATGAACGCCGCCCACATCAATATGATCATCAAGATATTCGGCATAATTTAATAGTAACTGCGCCTGCACTAATTAAGTCATTTGTCTCAGTTGTTTTGGAGGAGCCGCATAAAGTCCATTACTATTATGGTACGCTACTTGAACAATATAACCGAGATAAGTTCAGTGAGCTATTTTCAGATTCGGATTATGCCGGCTTATATTTTGCAGCTCATCATCTTGCCTCAAAAGTAAAGATTTCAATTGCAAGCACTCCGACCATGAAGGAATGGGCTTTTCATGTTTCTCTTTTGGTAAAAAAGCAGATTGCACCACTGCTATCAAAAAAATCGAATCTCGGTGATAGGCAATTTCTCAGTACTCTTGCCATAATTGACAAAGAATTTAAAACAGCATTTGATTTTTCAATTAAGATAATTACCGATCTAAACTTGCCGTTAAAGAGGAATCGCGACCCAGAAGTAACTCGAAGAATTTTACAAAGCTTGAATGATAAGCAGTTTCCTGGCGGAGCATCAAAATTTGATGCGTTAGGAGTAAGTGGTAAAAAGACTTTTGCAAAAGAAAGAAATGCGAGGAGGGAAAGTCGGAGCATTCCGAATAAAAATATAGCAAGCTCAGGTGGTTCCATTGCTGAAGTGGCAAATATAAAGCTGGGTAATGGAACATATTCTGGCATTGTTTATGAGATTAATTCAGATGATGGAATTATTAAAATTAGCTACGGCCCCTACAAAATTGAGGTTGAAAAATATATATCAGCTATGACATATCCTGAAATTGGGTCCCGCATTCAATTTAGTGCAAATTCCGGGAGATATATACAAATGCAATAGTGCCCCATAAATGCCGGACGCTTTGAGCGCATGAATGCGCTCAGCCAGCTCAGGCCCTAGTAGCTCCGTTTCATACCCTCACGGAGCAGCCACTGGCCGGTATCTAACCCGGTTGCCGTTCGCGCACGTAAGGCTCACATGCCGATAAGAGCGCGGCAGGGGGATCGAATTAAGTGAGCGAACCCAAAGTGCTCGTATCTCATGTTTGTTCTTTTGCGAATTGGTAGCGTAATTGTGAAGACTGGACATCTTTCTAAAATCTACCATACATTAGAGGGCTTTTTTACTACCATCGTTTTACCCTATACTAATGGCACAGTTTGCAAAATGCACGGTGACGCGAAATGCCCCGGAACCGAAAGGTTTGCTCCTTGGCGAGCAGCATGACAATGGACGACTACTTCGTCCAGAGTTCAAACGCACAGCGACTAATCGATCCTTGATCTTTCTTTATGAAAGAGTTTGCTCGACGAATCCTGCAGATAGCTGCGGATCGCTCTGTGAAACGTGCCGCTGTGGTCGACGGGCGAGTAGACGGTGGGGCCACAGGGAAACGGGAATACCACGGGAAAGCGCATGAAATAATTCCCCGAACTGGCGAAGGTAGTGGTTCGTTGCGCGCAAGACTGCCGGGCTTCAGTTACCCCATTAGTGCGGGGGCTGAGGGGGAAGGGGCGATCCTGCTTAAGTTTCGACTTTAGCCTAGGAGGCTGGGCCCTTCCCTCTCAGGTAGGGGCCCCTCCCTAAAAGCACTACCAAGGCGGAGGGCTCTGCCCTCCGCAAAGAACTCCTCCCAGTAAGGGGCTCCTCAGGGAAGGGCCAGGTAAGAGCTCTGATGATTGACGGGAGGAACGCCTTGAATAGTTCATTGACGTGCAAAGTGCTAGCTTTATCTGAATGGTGGGCTTCTTGTATTGCATTATTGTCCAAGAAATGAAACGCCGTTCGGGGCCTACCCAATCCACCCAAGTTAACAAGCGAACCGGCGTATTTACTGGCAAATCGATGCATTAGTGCTTGACGCGGCACTGGTTTTGCGCGGCCAGTGAAGGTCTGTTGATCTTCATTCGCTCACCATGTCGCCAGCCGCCTTCTCTTCGATTTTGCCCACCACCGGTATACCGACTAGTTTCGTGACAGCGCGCGTCATCCTGAGTACCCTGCAGCGTTTCAGCGAAGGCGAAAATTGCCGTTGCCTGCCCTGGTGGTGCTCATGCTCACCGGTATGCGCAATTGCCTGCAAACCGACCTCGGAGAGTTCTGCGGTTATCTGCGCCAGCACGCATAACTGGTTCACACAGTGAGCGCCCAGGCCCATGCAAAAACTGTTCACCACGGCGATTCCCGCGTTCAACGATTGGTTCATTGAACAGGCCGATCAGCGAGGCTACGTGCCGCGTTGGCACGGCTAGGTCGTGCAAGTTGGATTGATGTCTGGTTCTCAGCGTAAGGCCTTCAAGACGCCGCTGCGCAGGTTGTCGGGCACCATATGCAGTGTACCCGCCAAGGATCAAGTCGTTGGACGCGCATATCACGGCCGCTAGCATCTGGGCGCTGTGGACTTCGCCGCTGCCGTTACTGAGTATGCCAATGGCATGACCGGTGTAATCGATGACCGGGCGCTCGCCCGACATGTGCGTTATTCAGATAGGTCATTCAAGACATCAAACAGTGTAGGGTCAACCAAGTCACGTAGTGGGACGCCCAGTGCCTCTGCCAGGCGAAACATGTTGTCGATAGATATGTTCCTGGCGCCACGTTCCACTTCGCTCACATAAGTCCGACTGAGATCGGCACGCAACGCTAATTCTTCCTGTGTTACTTCTTTTAGGCGGCGGGTCCTCCGCAGATTTTTCCCGAATATTTCACGTGCGGACAGATGTGGTTGATTTGGTTTTTTCATGACTGCAAGCTTCATCTTATGAGCTATTGCAGTCCACCAACGACAAGAGACTATTTGAAAACTATGAGTGACATTTTGAGAATTTTCATATATATTTCCTTATGGAAACTGAAAGAGTTATTTTTGGATGAGTACTGACCGGAAGGCTTGCAAGCCTTCCGCATGAATTCGGGATAAAAGTGTTAGACATTCTGAATGTGGTTTACTTGGCCGCCATCTTGATTTCAAGCATCACGCTGTACCCGACCGGCGAAACGGCCGTACCACTCGAAAAAGATGCTTTTGTAGAGCTCAGGCTGCACCGTGAGTATTGGCGTGAGGATGGCAATGGAAAGTGTTCGTATGCCGGCGTGTTAGTCCCCTATACACGAACTTGGCCGGAAGAGGTTCGTCGCAGCGATGAAGTCGTAATCCTACCGCCAGAACCCGACAAGATCGCCGGCTACGTCGTTGTCGTGAGCCGCAAAATCTGCGCAGGTAAGGAGGCTGAGGCGATCCTTCGCGCAGGCACGCCAACGACTCGCAAACCGTTTTTTGGTAATCGTCAAGTGGACATGCACACGTTTTTCCAGGCCGGCGACATGCTGGAAACGCCACCAGACAAGATGCCGTTATGGATGCCGCAGGTCATCGAACGCATGGTTCTACTGGCAAAAACAGACAAGAAAGCTGGAAGTTTTATCGGAGCGTCACTTCCTGAATTGAGGAAGGCATTGCCCGGCTTGCCGGGCCTGGTTGGGCAATAATCTCATATTTGCAGACAGTCATTTCAGCATGGACTCAGCGAGGCATATGGACATGGCAATCTGAAAAATTCATGCGGCGCATAGAAAAAATCGATAGAGGAACAATACGTTATGAAGATGAGAGAATTGCCAATATCGCAATTTAAGACGCCGCTGAATCGACGTGTGTATAGCTTTTTCTTGTCACCATTCCGGATGTGCTGGGACTTGGAAGTCAGTTTGCTGATCCGTTTTCTGGCGTGCTGTCCCGCCGGATTCGGGTTAGCGACTTTCGGATGGGTGTTTATGATGGTGTTTATGTATTTTATGGATGCTTTAACGTTAGACGTTGCTTTCGGCATGGCGGTTGTAGCAATCCTTGCAGGTACCGGTATCACAGCTGTCTTCGCAGTATTGACAAGCTTTTAATAAGTTACTGCATGGTGGTGAGTTCTCAAATGTGGATTGAGGTTTTATTTTTTTTGCAATACCGATCTTCTTCTTCTTGAATTTTTTGCGTGATGCGTGCTACGCCTGTGTCGGGCTTTTCGGCTCGCTATTAGAAGAGTTTTCTTTTTCAATATCCTGCTAAGTAAGAATTGAGACCTGCATCATGAATACGACACTACCTTTTGGCCATCGTGATCCTCGTACGGAGGTGGTGGCTGGTACTTACCTTCGCCTTGCAGCAGACCTCCTGACAAGCGCGCGCCAAGACCTTTCTTACTGGAATACGACTCCAGTACCTACGCGTCCAACGGACCGCGTCGTCTTCGAAGAGGTGCGTCAACTTGCGGTGTTCCTGCCGCTGGTCCTTGTGGCCATCGCTTTCATCAAATTAGGCTTCACCGGCGCATTCGTTGTTTTTCTTGTAGCACTGCCCGTGATGGCTTTGTTTAACAAGATGCTCATGCGTGCGATTCGTGCCCAAGGCATGAAAATGCACATACGTGACGGTGGGCGCTTTGCTTTCACGATTTTCATGTGCAACGAATTTGACCTTCGCCCAGAGGAAGTGACGATGGCTTTGGTGCTCAAGATGTGTCAAGACTTGAAACTGTGGGTCGCTATTGAAAACCGAATCTACGAGAGTGACCAGGCTGAAGAACGTGCTCGCAAGGCAGGTGCGAGGAAAGACGCTGCTCCAGCAAACGGCAACGTACAAACTCAGTATAACGTAGCGGCTGCGGTTGGCGCCGGAGCTGCTCTCTCTGCCGTCGCTGCAACCTACGACGCGGTGCCAGTCATCAACCCGGCAACGGGTCTGCCGATGATCGATGGTGCCCTTGATGTTCATGGCAATGTATTCGGCACGAGCGGCGTTGATGACATGTTCTACGACATACATTACGAGTACGCTGTCGATACACACCTTACCAACACTGGAGCAGATTTCAGCACACCTGGGTTTGGTGACTTCACACCAGACTTTGGTGGGTTCGGCACCGAGTGATCAATGCCGTGCCAAGTCGCGAATCCGATGGGCGTGGTGATAGTGATTCACAGCTGTGCAAGCACAGAAGCTGCCGCCCGTTTGGCCGAGGTTATGTTATCCGCACGATTTGCTTCGATAGGCTTTCCGTCGATAGTGTCTACTGAATAACACCAGCCATGTTCATCCTCCCAAACGTAGGTGATATGCTTATTGTAGGTCGAATACACGCCATCCCCATCTTGGTTTTCATGCCATCCCCGGGCATCCAGAATCTTCAAAATGCGGTTTGTATAGTCAGCGCCTATCCGTTCTTGCTGGATGTCGACTTTGCCCACTCCAGCGCTTCCGATTAGAGTGCATTTAGCCCAGTAGATGCTCAGGTCGTTTTTGGCTACGGCTTGGATGGCATTACGCACTCTTGTTTGATGGCTTAAAATATGTCCACGCTCATCAACTGCTGAAGGAAGAAATGCCACCATTGCAGCATTTGGCTTGAGTCCGGCGATGGATGCGGCCTGGCCGTCAGCGGCGATGCTTAGAGCATCTGCGAGACGGCGCATTTCTTTGCCTGACTTACGTGCGTGCTCGACTTCCAGCCAGATTCCTTCACCGCCTTTGACTGCGAATCCATCGGGAATTTTTGGATGATTGCCGGCGTGGCGGCGCAGTTCCATCTCTGGATATACTTGGTAGCCAAGCCTATGAAGCTCGCACAGTGCGCCGTGTGCGATGAGATCGTGACGCCACGAAGCAGGTGGCAACCAGCCATCGGCAGTGTGGCGGCCGATGTCTTTCCCGATCCCCGCTGCAATATTGTTTTCGGCTAAAAGGCGTACTCCAGCGGTAGCCAGAACGAGAGCTCGTCCGGCTCCGTCTGGAAGTTTGCGGACGATGACAAGTTGGCGTTCAATCCAAGCCCTCGCCAAGCGGTCTGCCGACTGCCGACTGGCAGGGCTATCAGGCCACAAAAGTTTGCCCAGTTCTGCAGTACGCAGCCACCCGAACTGATATACGAAGAGAAGCCCATTTGCGTCGTTCAGCCGCCGCTGTTCATGTGGAGTAGTCATGTACAGTATAGGCGCGGAGTGTTTATGCTGTTGTTTATTGCAAAGGGCCGCAATAAACAACAGCACTACGGCGCTCCTCCTGAGGTCGGAGAGCCTGCGCACCCTGGGTCGTTTTGCAAGCAAAACTCCTTGCCGGGCTTGCCTTCACGTCCGCACTGCGTGTCGGACTCCAGCGTCCCCCTACGGGGGACTTGGGGCGCCTCCCGCGGCCTCCGGCCTCCCCTGCGGGGACCGCTTCGCGGGCGGGCAAGGCGTTTTCGGCACTCGCCCCTGCGGGCCTCGGCTCCGAGCTGTGCTCGGCCTGCACCTTACGGTGCAGCAAAAACACCTTGCCCGCCCCCGTACCGGGTCGGGAGGCGGGGCTTTGCCCCCATCGAGCTTTTTTGCCGCCTGTCGCCTGCGGCTCCGGCTTGCGGCAAAAAACTCGACGGCTCCCCCACTAGGCTGCCGCCTGGACCGGGGCTGCCGCCCCCGCTTCGCCCTCTCTGGCCGCCTGTCCGCTGCGCTCCCGGCTTGCGGTCAGAGAGGGCAAAGCGGCTCCCCCAACGCGAGTAGTTGGCGTTCCGAAGAAATGTGCCGCGCCAGATGGTGTGTGGATATGTGCAATCTTGAAGGCATTCACTTGCCATTTTCGAGGCTATTTAGATGCTCGCTCTTGCAAACAAGCTTTCCTTTGGCAGGGCACCTTTCAATGGGCTTTTGCGATGTGTTTGCAGCAAACTTATGGTGGTACACTGGATAGATAAACAATAACTTCAGCGAGCGAGAATGGACAAGGTGCAAGCGGTGAAACTGCTTCAAGGCATTCTGACCGAGATAACTATGTCGGATGGTTTGGCCGCAACCGACCGTTTTAATAGCCTTCGTGACGTGGACGCCAAGGTGCGCGAAGTCCGTATGGTGTTGGAGGGGCTTGACGGTATTCCATCAACGCTGCTGGCTAGCATGAACGATGACATCGACTTCCAGGCTAACAGTCGACGTATTCGCCTGGAAACGCTTGCCAGGTATATTCAGAGCGCGCTTAAGTTTGCCAATACTGGTGCGTTTGAAAAACCGAAGAAAATCATCCATGCGCCACCTGATTTCACGCGGCTGACCAACACAGTGCCAGGCCTGAAAGAAGAGTTGGAGAAACGGTGGCGTGAGGCCCAGCGTTGCGCTCATGTAGAAGCCCATACTGGTGCTGTCATTCTTATGGGAAGCATCCTTGAGGGCTTGCTGCTTGCACGTGCGCAGCTGTCTCCATCCGCAGCCTATCAGTCACAGAAGGCGCCGCGTGACAAGGCTGGTAAGACCCCTGCCATCCATGATTGGACTCTCAGCACACTGATTGATGTGGCTGCAGACCTGGGCTGGCTGAAAATAGACCGAAGCAAGTTCAGCCATGCTCTGAGGGACTCCCGTAACGTAGTGCATCCATGGCAGGCAGTAATGACCCGTGCGAACTTCGACCAAGCGACTTGCAAGACCTCATGGAATGTCCTCGACGCTTCAGTTGATGACCTCTTCAACTCTCTGTCTTGAATCAGCGGGCATCCGGCGCGAAAAATTGGGAAAAGGGTCACTGGTACGTTTGGGTTGCCGGTCCACGAATAGATTGATACGGAGGAGTTGAGTGGACGATAGGGAGTTCATTGCTGACCGCGTGGCGGCCCTGAAGGAGTCCGTCAGGTATTTCGGCAACAAGTATAAGTCCGAGCGTGAGCGCTGGGTCTGCAAAGAGTTCTTGATGAATTTGGATGTGCCGTTTGAGGAAGCTGACATTCGAACGCCGGATACTGATCCGCCAGATGTTGAATTCTCAAGTGCACGTTTTGAGGTCAAGGAAATTCTTGATCGGGGCAGGAAGCGACATGACGAATACAAGCGTGAGCTGGCCAAAGCCCAGAATGCCTCCGATCCGCAAGAATTGGTAACGCTGTACACTCCCCAAGACATCACTCCTGCTGAGTTGTGCGACCTTGTCCGCACTCATTTAGCCGAGCTGGGTGACGATTACCTCGCCGACAGTCGCCATAGCATGGACTTGGTGTATTACGTGAATCTTAAACATCACATGTTGCAAGCGGGGGAAATGCCCGACGTCAGCGATTTAAATACGATGGGCTGGCGTTCAATATGTGCCCTAATGCATAGAACTTCATTTGTCCTTTATGCTGCCGAGCACGCCCCTTGCTTTATCGCTGAGCGCGGCGTAAGCGTGACGGTACGACCTTCTCATGTTGAGTGAATAATGAGTACATGCCTTCAGCGCGTCGCAGATGAACACGGAGACTTGTGCGGCGTAATGAAGTTTTATGGGTAAAATCGGGGCGGGGCTCTGCAATTTCTCGCTCTTGATAACTAGCCTCACTTTCTTGCATATTTTCAAAAAATTATTATTGAAATCATCAGGGGGGGGGCGCAGTGCCCACCCTGGTTGTCGAAGAAGTTGTGTGCTATCCCTCTCTATGCTTTTGTACAGTCCCCATTTTCTTCAGCATGACCGAGCTGCCACCGGGTTGCCATGGTAAAGCAGGAATTGTCGGAAACTTGATGTTGTCGAAATGTTCAGCTATCAGTTTGAATGGTAAATCTGACCCGTACCCATCAGTAATGGGGCCATCTCCCGTTGTATGTCCCATAACACGTTGCAGATACTTGCTAGGTATGCCGGCGGTCTCGAGCATGTCTTTCATCGTATGACGGAAGGAATACAGCACCTTGCGTGAGTCTTCGATTCCCAGCGCCCGGACGTAACGGCCGAAGAACTTCGAGAACGAACCGGATAATTTTTCGTGCCAATCTTTTTTGAGAGTGGGAAAGAACATCGTTTCCCGCTTGGTGCGAAGCCATTCAACATAGCGAAGCAAACCAAGTTCGATCAGCTGGGACGCGACTGGAAGTCGTCGTTCCGATTGAGCGTTTTTCAACGTCCGGCGATGGCTTGCTGGCACGCGCTCATCGAAAAGATCGCTGTCTTCGTCGGATGGCCTATCGATCACGACCAGGTACCATCCCAGGGCGTCATCGCGCTGCAGGTCGCTCAACGCGAGACCTGCCACTTCTTCCGGGCGCGCGCCAGTGTAGAACATCAAGAGAGGAATCCAGTAGCTGGCTTCGCCGGACTGGCCTCGTGAGCGGTGGTGTTGCATAAAAATGTCCGAACCAAAAATCAGATTCAGGTCTGATGCATCAAACGGTAAGCGTTTCTTGCGTCGTTTCTTGACGCTGTTTTCTTTGAAGCCAAGCGTGTTTTCTGCAGGATTTGATTCGAGCTTGTGCTTGCCGACGGCAATCCGGTAAATCGCTTTGATTTTGGAGATGCGCTCGTTAATCGTATCAACGGCCAGGCCTCGCGCTTGCATGCTTTCCGCGAAGTCGGTCATGTCCCTCGGCGTGACCTCGGCTGGCGAGAGGTTGCGACCCTTTGACGTCAGGAACCGCCGCAGATCGCGCCAGGGCGTTTGCGCCGCGATGGCTGTAGATTTCGGACGGTTATCCACGTATGTTCGCCAAACTTCGAAGATAGCGTCCCAATCTGGCTTATCTGGACTGGTAGGGGCGCGCTCCGGAGCGATGACTTGCAGAGGGTGGGGTACGGTTGGTGCGACGACATCAGTTTGTACCGGTTCACCCCGCTGCCGCGCCAACTGGAGGTCTAACGTTTCTACGATGGTTCGCAAGAAGGCATAGGACGCACGTTTAGCCTCGGCTTGGTCCGGATCAAAATCAAGCCCGCACAGATGCAGAAAGCCCTGGAGGGCAGGAAAAAATGGAGCGGTGTTTCCCTGTGCAAGCATACGGCCGAATTCCTGGCGCTGAGAGGTCAGCTTTTCCCCGAGTTCGTCAAACTCTTCGTCGTCAAGTCCATCCTCGCGCTGCTTGTCGTCAGACAGAAGCACCTGTCGCGCCCAGAACTTGGCGGTGCTCTGAAGCTGATCGTCGCTCAGCGTGCTAATGCGCTTTGCCGCAAGGGATGCTCGGCTCAACTCCAGGCGTTCACGCGCTTGAGCGAACTCAATATCGATTTTGGCCAATTCTGCGTGGACTCGGACCTTGGCCTCACGGATGTCCGATGTTCCCAGGCTGCGGGTGATATGTTTCTTTTTTGGGGGATACGCCGCCCGCAGGGCGGCAGGAATGCGGCGGCGCACGTACTTTTTGCCGCTTTTGCCGCGTTCATAGATATGTTCGAAGATTGCTTTCATGTCTGTTGCACCTTGTTGTGTGACAGACGGTATAGCAAAAAAGAAGCTTGATGACGAAAAAAATGCTTGATTCCCTAGGAAATCAAGCACCTATTTCAAGAAACGTATTCTGTGGGGTGGCTGATGGGGCTCGAACCCACGACAACAGGAATCACAATCCTGGACTCTACCAACTGAGCTACAGCCACCACTGTCTTACTTACCTGTTTAGCTGTTTTGCTGAACAGGTGCCGAATTATACAAAGAACTCGGCAAAGTGGCAAATCTAAATGCAGTCTTTTTTAAAGAATCGAAAGATTGCCTGAAAACGCCCGATTTCCCTCACACGGACAGGTGGGTGACGGGCGGGTGCAAGTCCAGCAAACCGGCGAAGGCTTGCGCCAGCGACTCGACCGTGGCCGTCGTGTACCCCTGCAGCTGCGGCGCATCGTTGCCGGTGCGGCGCAAGCTTGCCGCGTCGAGCAAGCGGGTCAGCTGGCGTGCCACGGCCTCCCCGGTGTCGACCAGGGTGATCTGTTGCGATGTATGCGCGCGCACCGTGCGTTCGATAGCGTCCTGCACGAACAGGTAGTGCGTGCAGCCGAGCACCAATGTGTCGACGCCTTGCGCCAGCACGGGCGCGATGTAGCGCTCCAGCATGGCACTGGTGGCGTCCAACGGGTCGTTGCCCAGCTCGCACTGCTCGATGCGGTCGGCCAGGCCGATGCACGGTTGCAGGATGAAGGTGGCGCCCGTGGCGGCGCTGACCTGCTCGCGCAGGGCCAGCAGCTTGTCGCCGCGCAAGGTGCGCTCGGTGGCCAGCACGCCGATCTTGCCATTGCGGCTGATGGCCGCCGCCGGTTTCAGGCCCGGCTCGACGCCGACGATGGGCAGTTCCGGGTAGCGCGCGCGCAAGGCCTTGATGGCGGCGATGGTCGCCGTGTTGCAGGCGACCACCAGCGCCTTGACGCCATGCCCGAGCAAATAGGCGGCAATCGCCAGCGAGCGGTCGACGACCTGCTGTTCCGTCTTGTCGCCATACGGCGCATAGCCGGAATCGGCAACGTAGATCAGGTCTTCCTGCGGCAGCTGCGCGCGGATATGGCGCAGCACGGACAGGCCGCCCACGCCGGAATCAAAAATGCCGATGGGGGCGCTGGCGTGGGCATTGCTTGCAGTAGAAGTCATAGGAAACCGAAGAGGATGAAAAACGCCGCGCTGGTATTGCCGCGCGGCGTAGGGTAGTGCCTGTTTAAGCGACCGTCACGGGGATCTGGCTGACGCTGCTATTGAGCTGCTCGATCTTCGCCTGCCATTCCTTCGGACCCGTGTTGTGCACCGAAGTACCTTTCGCATCCACGGCCACCGTCACCGGCATGTCGACGACGTCGAATTCGTAGATGGCTTCCATGCCCATGTCGGCAAAGCCCAGCACCTTGGCGTGCTTGATGGCTTTCGACACCAGGTAGGCGGCGCCGCCGACGGCCATCAGGTAAGCCGACTGGTGCTTCTGGATCGATTCGATGGCGACGGGGCCGCGCTCGGCCTTGCCGATCATGGCGATCAGGCCGGTTTTTTCCAGCATCATGTCGGTGAACTTGTCCATGCGCGTGGCGGTGGTCGGACCGGCCGGGCCGACGGCTTCGTCGCGCACGGGATCGACCGGGCCGACGTAGTAGATGACGCGGTTCTTGAAGTCGACGGGCAATTCCTCGCCCTTGGCCAGCATGTCCTGGATGCGCTTGTGCGCGGCGTCGCGGCCCGTCAGCATCTTGCCGTTCAACAGCAGGGTCTGGCCCGGCGTCCACGAAGCGACTTCTTCTTTCGTCAGCGTGTTGAGGTCGACGCGCTTGGATTTTTCCGTGTCCGGCGTCCAGTGCACTTCCGGCCACGACGACAGCGATGGCGGTTCCATATAGGCCGGACCCGAGCCGTCGAGCACGAAGTGGCCGTGGCGCGTGGCGGCGCAGTTCGGGATCATGGCGACCGGCTTCGACGCGGCGTGCGTCGGGTGCATCATGATTTTCACGTCGAGCACGGTCGTCAGGCCGCCCAGGCCTTGCGCGCCGATGCCCAGCGAGTTGATCTTGTCGCACAGCTCGATACGCAATTCTTCCAGTTTGTTCTGCGGGCCGCGTTGTTTCAGCTCAAACATGTCGATGTCTTCCATCAACACTTCCTTCGCCATCAGCATGGCTTTTTCGGCCGTGCCGCCGATGCCGATACCCAGCATGCCAGGCGGACACCAGCCGGCGCCCATGGTCGGCACGGTCTTCATGACCCAGTCCACCAGCGAATCGGACGGGTTCATCATGATCATCTTGGATTTGTTTTCCGAGCCGCCGCCCTTGGCAGCGACTTTCACGTCGACGGTATTGCCTTCGACCAGTTCCATGTGCACGACGGCTGGCGTGTTGTCCTTGGTGTTCTTGCGGTCGAAATGCGGGTCGGCCACGATGGAGGCGCGCAGCTTGTTGTCGTCGAAGTTGTACGCGCGGCGCACGCCTTCGTTGACGGCGTCGGTGACCGTGCCGGAGAAGCCCTCGAAGCGCACGCCCATGCCGATTTTCAGGAAGACGTTGACGATACCCGTGTCCTGGCAGATAGGACGCTTGCCTTCCGCGCACATGCGCGAGTTGGTCAGGATTTGCGCGATCGCATCTTTTGCCGCCGGGCTTTGCTCGGCCGCGTAGGCGCGCGCCAGGTGCTCGATGTAATCTGCAGGGTGGTAGTAGCTAATGTACTGCAACGCTGCGGCGACGGATTCGATCAGGTCTTCTTGCTTTATGACAGTCATGGTGTTCTCGCGGTAGATAAGAAGGGTAAGACTCTTTACTAATTACTGCATCGGTTACTGCATCGGAGTGACAAAACCCACGACCGCCGTTGGCAGTCATGGGCTTCTGGCTCAATGGTTGCGTGCCTGGTTTTGCGTGACCGTCATGATGCGGTCCGTGTAGGCAATCGCCATCGCCGACAGGATGAAGACCATGTGGATCACCGTTTGCGCGATGATCACTTCGATCTTGTACGAGTTGGCGTTGATAAACGTCTTCAGCAGGTGGATGGACGAGATGCCGATGATGGCCATCGCTAATTTCGTCTTCAGCACGGAAGCATTTACATGCGACAACCATTCCGGCTGGTCTGGGTGGTCATCGAGGTGCATGCGCGAAACGAAGGTTTCGTAGCCGCCGATAATGACCATGATCAGCAGGTTCGAAATCATGACCACGTCGATCAGGCCTAATACCACCAGCATGATGGTCGCTTCGTTGAGCTTGGTCGGCAGGGCGCTGCCCGGCACGGCAACGGCCGTCAGCACGTGCTGCAAGGCGGCATCATTGCCGAACACGGCGCCGATCAGGTCGGACAATTCCACCCAGAAATGGAATACATACACGCATTGTGCGAGGATCAGGCCCAGGTACAGCGGCAACTGCAGCCAGCGCGACATGAAGATGAAGGCGGACAGTGGGCGCAGCTTGGTATGTTTGGCAGACGGTGGTAGGTGGTCGATCATGTGGAGGTTCCTGGGGGAGTAAATACCAATTTTTGGCATGCCCGACATTTTACACTTGCTACCGATCACTGCGCATGGCCTTGCTCTGGATTATTGGGTTTGATGAAATACAAAGTGGTATTGAACCTTCGGCGCAACAGGCATTTTCCCAGCGAAAATACTGTACGGCGTCCCCTTGACTCCTATTGCCGAAGGCGCTTATGGTTAGTATGGACAGAGCAAAACGCAGCATAAAACGCGCAATGTAAGGCGTCCGTAAGACAGGGCGCTTATCGTGTTAGCAAACAATTACTACACTGGAGACAAGCATGGCCGGTACAGAAAACCAAGGGCAGGGCACGGAACAGCAGGGACCAGAAGAGTCGCGCGTATTTAACCCATCGGCAGCGTTTGCCGCGCAGGCAACGATTTCCGGCATGGACGCCTACCGCGCCATGGTGGCCGACGCCGAGCGCGACTACGAAGGCTTCTGGGCCAAGCTGGCGCGCGAAAACCTGAGCTGGAAGAAGCCGTTCACCCGCACCCTGAACGAAGACAACGCCCCATTCTACAAATGGTTCGAAGACGGCCAGCTCAACGTGTCGTACAACTGCCTCGACCGCAACATCGAAAATGGCCTGGGCGACAAGACGGCCATCATCTTCGAAGCGGACGACGGCACCGTCACCAAGGCCAGCTACACGGAATTGCACGCCCAGGTCTGCAAATTTGCCAATGGCCTGAAAGCCAAAGGTATTAGCAAAGGTGATCGCGTGATCATCTATATGTCGATGTCCGTCGAAGGCGTTGCCGCCATGCAAGCCTGCGCGCGCATCGGCGCCACGCACTCCGTCGTCTTCGGCGGCTTTTCCGCGAAGTCCTTGCAGGAACGCATCATCGACGCGGGCGCCGTGGCCGTCATCACGGGCGACGAGCAATTGCGTGGCGGCAAGAAACTGCCGCTGAAAGCCATCGTCGACGAAGCGCTGGCGCTGGGTGGCTGCGATTCCGTGAAGAACGTCATCGTGTACAAGCGCACGGGCAGCGACTTGCCGATGGTGGCCGGCCGCGACACGTGGCTGCACGACCTGGTCGAAGGCCAGAGCGCGCAATGCGAGCCGGAATGGGTCGATGCCGAGCATCCCCTGTTCATCTTGTATACCTCCGGCTCGACCGGCACGCCGAAGGGCGTGCAGCACTCGAGCGGCGGCTACCTGCTGTGGGCCGCGCTGACGATGAAGTGGAGTTTCGACATCAAGCCCGACGACGTCTTCTGGTGCACGGCCGACATCGGCTGGGTGACGGGCCACAGCTACATCGCGTATGGCCCGATGGCCGTGGGCGCCACGCAAGTGGTGTTCGAAGGCATCCCGACCTACCCGAACGCGGGCCGTTTCTGGGAAACCATCAAGAAGCACAATGTCAGCATTTTCTACACGGCCCCCACGGCCATCCGTTCACTGATCAAGGCGGCCGACGTCGACCCGAAAGTGCATCCAAGCAACTACGACTTGAGCAGCTTGCGCCTGCTGGGCTCCGTCGGCGAGCCGATCAATCCGGAAGCGTGGATGTGGTACTACAAGAACATCGGCGGCGAGAAATGCCCGATCGTCGATACCTTCTGGCAAACGGAAACGGGTGGCCACATGATCACCCCGCTGCCGGGCGCGACGCCGATGGTCCCCGGTTCCTGCACGCTGCCATTGCCGGGCATCATGGCCGCCATCGTCGACGAAGCGGGCCAGGACGTGCCGAACGGCCAGGGCGGCATCCTCGTGGTGAAGCGCCCATGGCCATCGATGATCCGCACGATCTGGAACAATCCCGAGCGTTTCAAGTCCAGCTATTTCCCGGAAGAACTGGGTGGCAAGATGTACCTGGCAGGCGACGGCGCCATCCGCAACAAGGATACGGGCTATTTCACCATCACGGGCCGCATCGATGACGTGCTGAACGTGTCGGGCCACCGCATGGGCACGATGGAAATCGAATCGGCCCTGGTGGCCAACCCGCTGGTGGCCGAAGCGGCCGTGGTGGGCCGTCCGGACGACACGACCGGTGAATCGATCTGCGCCTTCGTCGTCTTGAAGCAGGCGCGTCCGACCGGCGAGGAAGCGAAGAAGCTGGCCCTGGAGCTGCGCAACTGGGTCGGCAAGGAAATCGGCCCGATCGCCAAGCCGAAGGAAATCCGTTTCGGCGACAACCTGCCGAAAACCCGCTCCGGCAAAATCATGCGCCGCCTGTTGCGCGTGCTGGCCAAGGGCGAGACGATCACGCAAGACGTCTCGACCCTGGAAAACCCGGCCATCCTGGAGCAGTTGAAGGAAGCGTCCTGATGTTGTTTCGGTAGCCGAAACCCAAACCAACGACCGGGGTCGGAACCTCAGGGACCGACCCCGGCCCTTACCGGCTTGCTGTATCGCGCTACTTTTACCCCACGGTAAATAACTTTGGCAGTCCGTAGAATCTTTGCTATAATCTGCGGCTTCGCGACAAGCGAGAAATAGTACGCAATGCGAGCAAGTAGACGCATTGCCTGCAGGAGAGGTGGATGAGTGGTTGAAGTCGCACGCCTGGAAAGCGTGTATAGGTTCATAGCCTATCGGGGGTTCGAATCCCCCTCTCTCCGCCAAGGATATAAGCGGCTCCCCAAAGGGAGCCGCTTTTTTTTGTGCTATTCATCGAAGTTGTACTATTTTTTTCACACTTGTGTAGTGGAAATATCTTTTTATTTAGTTTCCCCTAGGAACTTTGTCTTTTATTTTGTGGTAGCCTTGTTGTTTAGACTGCAACCACTTGGAAGGCAAATTAATGATTTTAAGAAACGTAGTATTTCGTTGCGGGGTTTTCTTGAGTCTGGCTTTAGCACAATCTATTTGTGCTGCTCAAGCTAGCTCGCCTCCAGCAGGTGCACCTCAAGTAGCAAAACCCCAGCAGCAACCGCCTAATTCAGCGACGCAATTGAACGCGTTGCCGCCCGCTATTCCTGCAGTGGCGCCTGCACCAGTCATTGCTACGTCGACTGGCGTTGCTCCTCCTGCAATGGTCACCCCAGGAGATATTCTGGCATTGTCAAGAATTGTATTAGATACGTCACGCGAGCACTCTCAAGCATCTGCTGACCGAATGCAAATGCTGATGTACTTCTTCGGTGCACTGGGTGCTCTTGTGGCTTTTTTTGGATTCCGAGAGTGGAAGGCAGTAATTAAGCCAACAAAAGATAAGCTTGAGAGGCTGGAGACTGCACATGCGGGACACATCGAAGAGCAAAAGAATAAATTTGATGAGATTGTTCGTGCGCACAAAAATGATCTTGATGCGCAGATGCAGGCGGTAAAGGGAGATCATCAGTTGCAGATGCAGGCAGTGAAAACTGACCATGAAACACAAATGCAAAAAATGGTTGAGGAGTTTACAAGCCGCATGCATCGTAATGCGGTAGCGCTTATTGCCTCGCAGTTGATATGGGATGTCATTGACAGGTCTGAACGGGAACATATCAGCGAAGCCGTGAAAGAGGACCTTTACCGCGATGTAGTTAGTCGTGTTGATAAAGTGTGCGGGCCAGGAGATGACTTGATGGATGGCTACTTAACTGCAATATTGCTCATTCGTAAGGCTTATGTGCTTAAACGATTAGGGGAGTTTGCTTTCGCCTATGAGACAACGGTACGTGCGTTGGCGGTAGCAGGTGAGAATCCACATGTTTCCTGGCTCTACAATGCGGCTTGTTATGCTGCTCTAGCAAGCTTGCCCGATCAGTGCTGTGAGTATTTGACGAAGGCCGTGCAAGTGAGTGCGGAAATGCGTGAGGACGCGAGGACTGACTCAGATTTCGATAGTGTCAAGACACTCGACGCGTTCATCGCACTGGTTGGCTAAAAAAAAACGCAACGATTTTCGTTGCGTTTTTTTATATATCTTTGCGATCTACTCTTGACTAATAGCAATCAAGCATCCGGTTTCTTGTCTAACATACATGCTCCTCAGGGGGTGGGGGTAATTTAAGTATAGGCTAAAATTTCCTGAATGCAAAATTTTAGGGCGTCTACTCAAGTACTAACAACATCACTAGTATTATTCAAACACTTTAGAAAAACTACTTTTTTCGTAAAACTTTACAGCAGTTACACTTACTTATGATCTGCGGCAATCATCGCTCATAAGTTGGCCTAAGAGCGCACGATACGTAACGACAAAAAAAACCCCAAGCTTTAACGGACTGGACGTACAAGCTCTGGCTTTCGTCTGTAGACGCGTTCCGTGATGTGAACGTTTGCATGTGAGAGGAGTATTCTAGCATGCTCCAGAGAGGATGCATCACTAGCACATTTTGCACGTAGGTCATGCTCTGTAAATTTTTCGACCACTCCTGTCTCTTTCATGACCCGCTCTGTGAACCCGCGCCACAGCGATTCCCACCCACCGGCCCGACCGCTACGCTCGTCAAAGTAGCACTCACCATTACGATTGCAGAAGATGTAGGGAGTCAGCTTGACGGGGCGTGCTTCAAGGGCGCTACCAATCGCGGAGCGCAACTCATCTGACCACTCAATGATCAAACTCTTACCTGTCGAATCTTGTGTTTTTCTTGGTGTGACGTGGACGCCATTTTCCTTCAAATCAGCTACCGTAAGACGCAGCAAATCTCCACGCCGCATGCCGGTTAGTAAAGCGATGCGTATGTATGCTTGGACGGCCAGAATGCTCCCAACTTTTCTCTTCGAGTCAAGTGACAAGCATTCCAAGATCTCCCAGTCCTCGACATATCTAGTACGCGCCTTCTCCCCTTTTAAGCGTACCTCACCTTTAAATGGATGTCGATCAATAAGTCCCCATTCCACTGCCTTAGTCAATGCATGGGAAAGCACTTCCATCTGGCGTCTGGCTGCAGTCTTGGCCTCGCTACGATCAATGAACTGGTAAATGTGGCGAGGCTTGATGTCCAGCAGGCCCATGGCGCCGAAGGCTGCCTGGATCGGCTTCAACGTTGTTTTGTTGTGGGTCTGCGTTGTGATCTTCTTTTCAGGGATGACTTGCAGGGCGTACCGCTCCATCAACTGCCCAATGGTTTTCGCGTCATCGATGTACTTGATACGGTTGGCCCATTCCGTGTACGCCTCTGACAGAGTACGACCCAAACGAAACGTCTTCTTTCCATCCCAGGCGCCTTCATGGCCAGGGGGGACTTGGTAATAGTACCCGCCATGCGTATGGCGCCAGCGGCGTGGCAGCCCTTGATTTTCCTTGTTACGCGCGCGCGGCATTGAGTGCTCCCCAGTTCGGTTCAACGGAGGAGCGCTGGCGGCGCTGCCCTGGTGCGGCGCCGAGTACTTGCTCGACGTGCGAGCGCAGCACAGCAAGGCTGCCATCAGGGCGCGCACGATGCTCGATGCCCATGGCACGCATAACCTTCGCCTGCGCGCTGTGTTGCTGGCGTGCGGTCAGTTCGCGCAGCTCGTCCATATCAAGAAACATTTTCATTGTTTACCTCAGTTGACTGTTTGTTCGTGCGCGTCGGTACGGACTGCAGCGTCGCCAGCGGCACGGCCCGGTACATGCCCGGCCACTGGTGATCCAGCTCGACCCACGCGTGCAATTCGCCATTGCCCACGTCGCGGCGCAGGTCGTTGACGGTGCCGGCCTGGTAGCCTTCGTCGGTATCGAAGGTCACTCGGTCACCAATTGAGACTGGCTGAGAAATTTCAGTTGTTAGCATGGATATCACTCCTTTTTATATTTGCGTTGCAGATGCGCCAAATGCGCGCTTGGCCCGCCTGGTGGCCGTTTTTTGTGGTGCAGGTAGATGGCTTCGGTATTAATCCGGGCGCATGGCGCGCCCTCCCTATCAAAACTCCGTCCAGCGTTGAAAGACGAAGTGAATTTTTTGTTTTCTGGCACTACGTCCGTCGGCGCTTTCGTTGCCTGCGTATACTTATTTACACCAGTCCGAGGAACGGCAAGGGCCACCCCGGCCCGGTCTATCGTCCAGCGGTACCGGGTGGACTCGTAGACCGCATGCGGCTGCGCCGCCAGATACACACCTACGGGCCTGTGCGCCTCCACCTGCTCATAGCGCCCTTCGACGTCCTCTGCCCGCTTGGCAAGCTGTATCGCGGCCTGGCGGCCCACGGTAGGCCCGCCCATGGCCCGTATGAAGCGGGCGAAGTCGGCGCGCTGGGCGATGGCCGGATTGTCGGACTCCACTTTCTGCGCGGCCCGATAGGCTTCGCGGATAGGCTCAGGCGCATTGCGCACCGACTCCTCCGACAGGCGGCGGAACTCGCGCCACACGCCCACCGGCACGCCGCCGATCTGCTGGAACTGGCGAATGCCCCACACCTGCGACCAGTACGTGACGCGCTGGGAGGCGGTGAATTCCATATTGCCGAACATATCGGGCGCGATGACGTAGGTTCTGCCGTCTTCGAATACCTTGTGATCCCCCACCCCGGCGCCGTCGATGTTCTTGCTGACGTATTTGGCGATATAGCCCGCCGCCGTGCCTTTTCCGGCCTCGATCCTCACCAGCTTGACGCGGTTTTTGATGGCGCCTGGCTCGTCACGGTCTTCATGCATGGCGTAGGCGCTTATCACGCATTCCATCGCGGTCTGGTGCTCAGGCGCGACGAACAGCAGCATGTGCCAGTGCGGGCATCCGTCCGTGTGCGGCTCAGCAATTCGGAAGCCGTAGGGGCGGATACCGCGACGGTGCAGCGATGACCGGATACGCTTCCATACGTCCGCCAGATAGGCCTGCGCCGCGCGCGGCGTCGGGCTGCCGAATTCCGTGTACTTCGCGTTCGTGCCGCCCACCGAGTGGTATTTGCTGGGACAAGTGACCGTCCAGAACATGCCGACGTGGCGCATCTTGTCGGCCACTTCTTCGAAGCCGCGTATGCGCAGCATCAATTCGCCTCGGCGCAGGGTTTTGTTGCCCATGCCCAGCGCGGCCAGTTCGGCCAGACTGTAGACGTCGCCGTGCTCGTTGATGGCCGAGACGGCTGCCAGTGCCTTCTGGTTTGCCTCGTTTTGCGCCGCTTGTGCCAGGCACGTTTCACGGCTGACATACGGATCAGCGCGCACGTAGGTCAGGCCCAGCTGGATCGACGTGTGCTCAAAGCGACGCATCAATTCCTTGCGCAGTGCGCGGCGCCACCATGCGTGATCTGCTGCGCGCGCGATGTAGCCGCCTATCGTCTTCTTATCGTCAGGCGGCAGCACGCCGCGCCTGGCGCATATCGCATCAATTGCCGCCTTGATGGCGTGCTCATCATGCAGGCGTGCGCAGACCTCGTAGCACTCGCGGGCGGCCTGCAAGGCGGCCACCGATATTGCACCTGGTCCGGTCATGGCGCCATTGCTGTCGGCCAGCGGCAGGCGGTGATCGTCGGCCAGCACAGCATCGACTACGCGCTGGCGCAGCACGTTCAAGCCGCCGAACATGCTCTGCACGGCGGCGGCCATGCGTGACGGTATGCCCATGGAAAGCATCAATGCACCTTCCCACTTGTCTCGGGCATGCGCCCGCCATTCATACATTTCTTGACCACACTGAGATTGCCTTGCAGCTTGTCCAGTTCGACCCAGATGCGGCCGCGCTCCAATGCATTGAATTTATTTAGGGCGTCGCGTGCACGCTCTTTTGGCATGCGCGCCGACATGACGGCTACCATGCGAGCGGCCAGCGGTACACGCGTCCAGTAGGCGGCGCGGATAGCCTCGACGTCTGCCGGTTTGGCGATCATCGCCAGCACAGCCGCAGAGCGTTCCATGCGCTGTTCGCGTGGTGTTGCATTGATCTGCGCGGACACAGCGTCCATTTCGGCCAGAAACGCCCTGGTTTCCAGCTCTTGTTTGGTTAGAGTAGGGCCGGCGACTGCTGCGACGGCTGCCAATTCATTGGCTATGCTGCGCATCACCACTCCCTGATCCAGCCAAAGGCAGACATCAACACTGGCGCGAACATGACCAATCCGGCCAGCAGACCGCTGCAGAATGTTTTCAGATTCTCTTTCATTAATTTTATCTTTCTTGATTTGAACGAGTTCAACACACTCAAAACCTTGTCGCGCGCAGCCAAAATCTCGGCGGCAGGCTGGAAGGACAGGTGGTTGTCGATAAGGGACGCCGGCATGGTTCAGTCCTTGATAGCGCCGATGGCCTGCAGCACGGCAGGGGCGATGACGATCAAGAGCGACAGCAGCCAGATGCCGCAGGTTTTGGCCAGGCGCAGCATCAGCGTGCCTCTTGCTTTGAAAAGTACTCTGCCCAATAGGACAGCGTGCGCGAGGAGCCATTGCTGTGCCGGACGCCTTGTTCTGTGGCAAACATGTAGTGCAGCTCGATGGGTATGCCGCCGACCAGCACACGCTGGTGCGCAGGGGTAAAGAAGCCCGCGACGTTCAGTGCATTTGCATCGCTGATGATGAAGGTGATGTTGGCGGCGCCGAAGGCATGATAGGTTTTTGCAATCTGGTGTACGGAGTACGACAGCGCGTCGATGCAGGCGCCAGCGCTGGCTTGCAGCAGGAAGCAAGCCGGAGCCACCGGAACAACGCATTGTTGCAGGGCCGGGCGGGGCGTGGCCGGCGCCATGGATTGGTCGGCATGACTGGTGGCGTGCAACGTGTTTTCCATCGGTTTTCCTTATTTCAGGTTGAACGAATCCCGCACGCTCAAAAGGGAGCGCTGCAGGGCACAGCAAAAGAGGGGAGTTACGGCGGCCGGGCTACGGCGGCGCGAGGATCGGGATAGTCATCAGCAGCCCGCCGTCAGGTCCAGGGCTAGCTGGCTGGTGGCTGCCGCGCGCGCATGCTGGGACATCGGGATGCGGATGTCCGGCTTGGGCATGGCGGACAGCGAGAGGGTGCGCAGCACTTCCAGGCCTGCCACGAAGGAGTGCCCGCAGTCGGGGTTCTGGCACATGTAGGTTATTTCCTTGAACATGGCAGACATCGTGCGGCTTTTGACAGCGCGTACGGTATAGCTGCAGTGCGGGCAGGGCAGGCCGATGACTCTCATTTCAGCTTTCTTTCCACTTGGTATAGGGCGCGACCGCGACCCGTCATGCTTTTTGACTGCTTGCGTAAGCGCGACTTGACGAGCCACTCAGCCGCTTGCTCAATGCTTGCCAGTCCTTGCCGTTGACGCACGAGTTCCAACGCTGCAAGTTCTTCGTCATTGATATGAATTTCGTGATCGGGCATGTTCGGCAGCTTTTCAGTTACTCAAAAGTTACTATTCAGGGACTCGGTTTAAGCGCTGCGACGCTGTACGCTGTCGATGTCGTCAGTAGCAATGGCGGCAAGCGCTTCACGCATGACGATCTGGCGTACCAGAACGGCTAATTCTTCGCCCTGATAATTGGCGATCGAGGAAACGAGCTGGTGCTCATAGTCGTCCAGGCGCAGCATGACTTTATGTTTGCGGATACGTTTTGCATCGGGGTACATGGGCCTGCTCCTGTGCAGTTAAGCGTGATGGACAACGGACAATTGGACGAGTTCGGCTTCGTAAGAGTTCAGGCCACGCAGCAGCATCAAGCGCATGAAAGACGCCCGTGAACGGGAATCCTGCTGCGCAAACTTTTCTACACGCTCAATCTCAGGAGGGAGCAAACGAATAGGGATGGGCTGCGAAAGTGGGTTCTTTGGCTGCCGCGTCACTGGGGCGATAGTTGTCATAAGGTATGATTTGTATACGTCACATGGTAATGACGTAAATATAGTGCGAAAAACCGCACTTGTAAAGTAAAAGGTGAGAAATTGCGTGAAATAATTGGAGTGCGTCTTAAGGCTGAGCGGGAACGACTTGGCTATAACCAGGCTGATTTTGCGGCAATAGGTGGGGCATCAAAGCGCACGCAGATCGATTGGGAGCAAGGGAAGCAAGTGCCAAACGCGGAGTTTCTAGCTGCTGTTTCGGCAATCGGGGTTGATGTGCTCTATGTTGTGACGGGTCAATTCACGCCTGGGAACTTGAGCGCGGACGAGAGTGAAGTTGTTGCTGGATACCGCAAGATGGATATTCGCGGAAAGGCTGGTGTGCTTGGCTTAATCGGTGGAATGAATCAGCCACAGAACCTTGTGCAGCCAGTGCACCATGGTGATATTGGACAAAATATCTACGGCAATATCACCGGGCCAAATACAGTAAAAATGCCCGATAAGCGTAAGAAGAAACCCATTTGAATGGGATGCTTTTCCTCACCAATAGTCGGTGAGAGTAGGCTTTATTTTGCGTTAAATGTTGTTAAATTGAAATTATAAGTTGTAAAGATGTGGATTTCGGAATGGATAGACCAGAATTTAGCGGCGATGTTGGGCAGAATGTCTTTGGAAATATTGTTGAAGCCCCTCGGCTGAACAATGTAGTTACATTGCACTTGGGCGCAGAAAAAATTGACGTTGAATTAATTACCGATTTCCAACGACGTCGTATCAATGCTCTGGTGAAAGACCTGTCTGCACTTACAGGTGACCATCCCTTGGACGTGTACAGAATCATCATTACTGACTTCGGTTTAAAGAAAATCAAAGAGCTACCACTTGCGAGGTACTCGGAAGTAAAAAATCTATTGGAGACTTGGATAAAAGATGCCAAGTCTGCCGATATCCCTACAGATCAAGGCGAAGCACTTTCAGAAATTCCTGCCTCACCGCGACTTGTTGTGGCAGGCAATGCTGAGAATTCCTGCCAAGTATGTGAGGAGCGAGCCGCTAACCTCAGCAAACTTCAACGAACTGCAAGGGTACGATTGATTTTGCTTAGCATGTGTTTAGCTGCGTGCGGCTGGCTTCTATACAAGTCTCCTGTAAGCGGGGAGTTAAGCCCTTCTTCCGTAGATAGTAAGTGCTACATTGCCGGAAAATCCTACTCGACGGGGCATATTGAAAAATCTAGGGGAAGCGTCCCCGTTGAATGCGTTGGCGCCACTGGCGATTTGCCGGCTATGTGGCTTCCCGCTAATCGAGCGCATTAACGACAGCAGTTGCATTGTTTTCGGCTTGGTAAAGTCTGTGAGCCTCCCGTAATTCGGCACAACTACGCTACTGAAGCCGCCTCTGCCGGCTTCCATGGTTCCTCGCTATTTTCCCGAATGATCTCGCGCACCTCCTTGATGTGCTCCCAAGCCAGTTTCGCCGCCCGCTTGGCGCCGTGCTTGCTCTGGTAAACATGCTCCAGCGTCTTAAGCGTGCCCTTGGCCCCGGCCTGCTCCTGCCCCGCCTTTTTCTTCTTCGCCGCCACGTCCTTCCACTTGGCCACCACGCCCGTGATGCCTTCGTCCGGGTCTTTCTCGTCCTCGCGTTCGGCCTCGACCGCTTCCGTTTTCGTTTCAAACTCCACCCGCGTGGTAAAGCCGCTACCGCCCAGGCTGTGCGTGACCTTGACCGATAGCCACTCGGTGGCGTCGATCTCGGGTTTGAAGCCTGTCACGGTCACGGGCGATTGCGGGAACATGGCCGGGTTGCCCAGGGCCAGGCTCATTTCAAAGGTGGCCAGGCCGCGCAGGATGCGCTGCCATTCGGCCACGGCCGCTGCGCGCGCGTCCGTTTCATTGGCGAAGGTGGTGCGCAGGCGCTTGCTGTTGCCGGGCACGCCGGCCACGACACTGCGGCGGTGCGCGTAGCGCTCGTCGTGCCAGAAGGCGCGCACGCCCGTGTAGGCGTCGCTCTCGGCGCTGTGGTAGCGGTGGCCGTCGCCCAGGGCGCGCGTGATGGGGATGACCGGCAGCGCCTTGCCGCTGGCCGTGCGGCTGTCGTTGATGGGGATGAAGAGCAAGGTGTCGTTCTTGACGGTGGCCACCGCGTCGTATTTCCTGCCCAGCCGGCGCAGGAAGGCCGCATCGCTTTCGTGCGTCTGGTCGATGTGCTCGATGGCGGTATCGCGCAGGCGTGCCGACACGCCCGACGCCAGCTCGTTGCGGAAGGCAATCGCCTCAATGATGGCGCCCAGGGTGGTCTTGTGAAAGCTGTGTTCCTGTTGCTGTTTAAAGGTGTCGATCAGGTTGGCCGATCTGGCGCGCAGGGTGATGGTGTCGGGCGCGCCGCTGTGCTCCACCTCGTCCACCGTGAACTTGCCCATGTCCACCAGGCCAGACGCTTGCCAGCCCAGCGCCAGGGCGATCTGCGCGCCACGCGGCGGCATGGCCAGCTTGCCGTCGCTGTCGTCGAGCGAGATATCGAGCTGGTCGCTCTCGTCGCCACGGCACAGCGTCAGGGTCAGATTGATCAGCCGCGGCGAGACGATGGCCGTCAAATCCTTGTCCTCGATGCTGACCTTGAAGGCGGGGATATGCTCGCTCATTTGAACTTGTCCGCCGCGCTGCCGATGGCACCGCTGATGCTGCCGCCGATCTTGTCTTTCATCTCGCTGACCACGCCGCCGTATTTCGACGTGATGCCGCCGACCACATTGCCTACTACGCTGCCCACGGCATTCTTGGCCGCGCCCGCAATGCTGCTGGTCATGCCGTCGATGCTGAGCATGTTTTTCAGGTCGCCAATGTCGCCCAGGCCGACCATGGCCAGCACGCCGTCGTCGTCGCGCTTGAGCGCAATCGAGAACTCGACGCGGCGCGCGGCGCCGCTGCCGTCCAGGATGGTGCGGCCTTCCGTCATGCTGGTGATGCGGTATGAGCCGAGAATGCGGCCCGTGCCCTGGATCAGAATCCACGATTTGCCGGTGTCGGCCATCATGCGCAGCGCATCGAGGGAATAGAGGGAACCGGTCAGCTCCGGCGCCACCCAGCCCGACAGCGTAATCGTGTCGTCACCTGGCCCCACATACTGGTGCGCGTCGCGCATGCCCACGCGGGCCGTGCTGGCGTGCTTCCATTCCGTTTGCCGCTGCAGCTCGTGATACGCCAAGGTCGGCAGGCTGAACACGAACATTCCTAAAATCATCATCATGGTGGCTATTCCTTCTTAATCGTGGTCGCGCAGGGACGAGCGGATGCGCGCCGCCTTTTCGCGGTCCCGTTGCTCCATTGCCGCATACACGGCGCGCGCGATGGCTTGCGGATCGGAACCGGCTTGCGCCTGGATCGTGATTTCGATTTTGTCGCCCTGAATCGTCATGCCGGCGCCGAACGCGCCCTGTGACAGTGGGGCGCGCGTATCGAAGGCGCTGGCGGGTAGGGCGGTGGCCGTGCCGATGGCAATGCCGGCACCCAATTGCGTCAGGCGCTGCGCCAGGCCGGAAACCTTGGCAATCGGCGCGCCCTCGCTGCGGTCCAGGCCCACGGCCAGGCCTTGCATGGTGTAGTCGCCGAGCTGGGCAAACACGCGGCTTGGGCTGTGAATGCCCAGCTTTTCCTTGAACCAGGCAATGGTGCTGGAACCGGCATTGCTGATGGCTTCCTTCACGGCGCCCATGGAACCCGTGATGCCGTTGACTAGGCCGCGCAGGATGTTGGCGCCGAAGTCGGTGAACTTGGCCGGCAGCTCGATGCCGAACCAGCTCATGACGCCCGCGAACGCTTGGTAAAACACGCCGACGGGTGACCAGTTGATAATCAGGGCAGTGATGCTGCCCATGCCGCCAGCGCAGACGGTGCGCAGGCGCGCCCAGATATCCGCGAAGAAGGCGGAAATAGGCGCCCAGGATGCGGTAATGCGCTGCAGGATGCTGGCGCCGAAGTCGGTGAACTTGGCTGGCAGCGCGATGCCGAACCAGCCCAGCACACCCGCGAAGGCGCGATAGAACAGGCCCAGCGGTGACCAGTTGGCGATCAGGGCGCTGACGCCGCCAATGCCGCCCGCAAAGGCCGTCTTGATGTGCGACCAGATGCCTGTGAAAAACGCCTTGATTGGCTCCCAATATTTGTAGACCAGGTAAGCGGCGCCGGCGATGGCTGCAATGGCCAAGATGACCCAGCCTACCGGCGTTGTCAGCAGGGCTGTACCGAACCCCAGCGCGGCCCGGCCGGCCCACATGAAGGCCCCACCCAGGCCGCGCATGATGGGCGTGAGCACGCCGCCCGTTACGCCCATCTTGGCGAACATGACGTGCAGCATGGCATACGGGCCGATCAGGGCGGCAATGCCCAGCATCAGCGGCCCCAGTACCAGCAGCAGGCCGGCCAGCACGGCAAAGCCAGCGATCATGACCTTGGCCACGGTCGGGTTGCGCTCCATGAAGCCGTTCAGGCGCGTCATGGCGGCAATCGCCATTTCCAGCCCCTGCGTGTACATAGGCAGGATTTTTTCACCCATGACCAGCTTCAGGTCGGAGACCTTGGCAAGCGCTTCCCGTTCCGCGCCGGCCCCAAGGCCACGCGCGCGGACGTGCAAATCGTCCATACCCTCCGAATTCTGGTTCAGGCGTTCGCTCTTGCGGATCTGCGCGCGCTGATCGACCATGCGCATCAGGAAGGCGGCGCCGTTGCTGTTGGAAACCAGGGCGCCGATTTTGCTGTTGATCTCGTCCTTGTCGGTGATGCCCTTGGCCGCCAGCTTGGGCAGGAACACTTTTTCAATCCAGTCGAGCGGGCTTTTCTGGAACATTTCCCCTTCCAGCAGCGCGCCGGCCTGGATGTATTTGATCTGCCCCACCTTGTCATACTTGATGTGCTTGCCGCTCAACAGGCCCAGGCTTTGCATTTCCCTGGCCGCGCGCTGCGTGCCCTTGCCCTGGTAAATGTTGTTGTACAGGGAACGCCAGCCCACGCCCGCAGTCGAGCCGCCCAGTTCCTGCAGCATGGGCTCCATCTGGTTGAAGAAGGCATTGTCGTTCAGGCCTTTGCCGGCCACGCCGCTGCGGATCGTAAATTGCCGCCAGTCTTCGCCGCCGACCCGGCCGCCCGTCGCCGCGATTACCTTTTGTATGCGGTCCGCATCGCTCTTGAAGGCTTCGACCGATCCGGCATTGCCGCGCAGCTCGATGACCTTTTGCATGGCGAACAGTTGCGCATTGCGCTCGCCGGCCGAATCGGGATAGAGCGTGTCGTTGATGAATTTCATCTTTGCCATGCTTGGCAGGGCCATTTCGGCGTGGTGGCCATCGGCAAAGATCGAGATGGAATCGCGGATCATTTCCGTCTTTTCCAGCTGGCTGACGCCATACGTCTTCAGTTCCTTGGCAAAAGCAATCGCGTGCTCTTTTTCCTTGGCTGTGCGTGTGCCCAGCGCACGGATGCGCGCCGTTTCTATTTCGTAGTGTTTCGCTTCGTGTAGTCCCTTGACGACGGGCGCGGCAACCACGGCGCCGGTGGCAGTCGCGCCGGCGCCCGCGATGGCCATGGTGCCAGCCTTGCTGCGCAGTTTGTCGGCATGCTGGGTGGCGTTGGTGACGCGCTGCTGTTTGGCAGCGGATGCCGCCAGGCGCTTTTGTTGCGAGGCCAGTTCAACGTTCGTCAACTGGATACTGTTTTTTAGCCATTCCTGGGCCTTGCCCAACTGGCGCGTGTCGATGCCGGCGTCTTTCAGACTGGTGCGCAGGACGCGGAATTGCTGGCTCTGTTCTCGGCCTTTCAGCGTCAAGGCCTGCGTGACTTTCGTCGCCGCCTTCAAATCACGCGTCATGGCGCGTGTAGGAGACTCGGTCTGTTTTATGCTTGCGGCCAGCTCTTTTACTTTTTTTTGAGCTTCTTTCAGCTCAACCCCCGTTGTTCGAATACCGCTATGTAGTTCACGGAATTTCCCAAGGTTCCTTTGCTGCGTGTTCAGTTCACGCAAGCGGTCGCTGGTGGCTTTCAGCGCCTTGGCCGTGTCACTGGAGCCGCCCATGATTTTTTTCAGCGGGCCGGTGATCTTGTCCAGCGCTGCAAACACTACCTGCAACTTCAAATCCCGACCAGCCATCTATTCCGCTCCGCTTCGCTGCCTGGCGCGTTCGCGCCAGGCCATCAGTTCATCAATCGTAAAACCGTCCATCGCTGTCGGCGTCCAGTGAAAGACGGCGGCAATGTCGGCCATGGCGTCTTCTACTTCGTCGGGGATACCGAAAGGCGATCGGCTTTGCTCGCCAAAAAACCGGCAACCTCGGCGCCCACGGCCAGCAGGTCGGCCGGGTCCATGTTGGCGATGTCGTGCGCCGTCAAGGTCGGCTCGGTGATGCGTGGCAGCACGATTTGCAGGGCCGACACATTCAGGTTGGCCAGCTCGATCAGGGAAATGCCGCGCAGCGCGCCCGCCTTGGGCTTGCGCACGGTCAGCGAGGTGATGAAGGTATCGCCGCGCTTGATCGGCTCGTCCAGTTCGATGACGGCTTGGTTTTGGGTATCGTTGTGCATGGTGTGTTCCTTGTGGTGTGGTGGTGAATAAAAAGGGTTACAGGCCGCTGGCCTTGCGGATGGCCGCATTGGTATCGACGCCGCCGATGTTCTCGATGCCGCTCATGAAGTCCAGTTCGATGACGGTGGCGCCGTCGATCATCAGCTTGTAATAGCTGCAGGCCATGGTGTATTTATGCGTGGTGTCGTCGCCCATCTTGGCGCCGCCCATGTCGATTTCCTTGTAGCGACCGCGCACGACCACTTCGACGGCGGCGACGTTGCCGTCTTCGTCGTTCTGGTAAGCGCCAGCGAAGCGCAGCATCACGGCACCGTGCGCATGCGCGCCGTATTGCTTCAAGGCTTCGGCGATCAGGCCGCCGCCGCTCCATTCCAGCGACAGTGCCTCGTTGCCGAAGTCCACGGACACGGGGCCGCTCATGCCGCCGGCGCGGTACTCTTCCATCTTGCGGCTGAGTTTCGGCAAGGTGACTTCGGGCACCATGCCCATGAACAGCACGCCGTTTTGAAATACGTTGAATTGCTTGAGTTTGTGGGGCATGCCCATAGCGTTCTCCAGTGGTCAGTTGCGCCCGCGCACGGCGGGCACGGGGTCGGTTAAGCGGCGATGCGCGAGGCGAAGTCGGCCAGGTAGCGGTCGGTAATGCGTTGCTGGAAGCGCAGGTTTTCCAGCGGCGGCACGGGCGTGTAGTCGTAGTCGATGGCCAGCTTGCCGTCTTTCAGCCCTGTCTTGTCGTTGTACTGCTCGTCATACCAGGCCTGGCCGTCGATGATGTAGCCCTGCAATTTCAGGTCGCGGAACTTGGCGTTGATGCTTTCCAGCAGGTCGCGCACCAGGGACGGGTGCAAGGGCAGGTCAACAAAGGCGAAATGCGCCTCGGCGATTGTGTCGGCCAGCACCTGGGCCGTGCGCGTGTAGCTCTCGAAATAGAAGAAGCCGCCCGGCGCCTCGCAGGTGCGCGAACCCCAGAAGCGATAGCCGCCCATGTTGATCAGAGTGGTCACTTCCTTGGCGTTGAGCACGCCGGCGTCGGTGGCCGGATCTTGCAGATCAAAAAACACGTCCTTGCTGATGCCGGTCGGACCATTCACGACCACGTTGGATAAGGTCTTGTGCCAGCCCGTTTCCTCGTCGATCTTGGCGCGCAGGCCCATGGCGTAGGCCACGGCGGAAATGCTCGCCTCCTCGTCGATGGCGGTATCCCAATTGACAAAATCGGGCCAGATGATCATGACCTCGCGCTGGCCGAACTGGCCGCGATAGGTGGTGGCGGCCACCACGTTGCTGCAGCCGTACGCGGAGGCATACACGAAGGCGCGCAGTTGCTGCGCCACGCTGGCCAGGGCGTTGGTGACGGCCTTGGTGTCCAGGCCCGGCGCGCCCAGGATGCGCGGTTTCACGCCCAGCTTGCTTTGCGCGGCCAGCAAGGCTTTGACGCCCAGGTACTTGCCGTCCGGCGACACGCCGCCCACCACGTTGGTGGTGGTTTCCGCTTCCGTCTCGCCATCTTCCACGCGCACGACGATGGTCAAGGGCTTGGTCTGCGCGGCAATGGCTTCCAGTGCGCGATACAGGGTGCCGGTCTTGCCGGCCTTGCCCATGGCGGCCAGCACGTTGGTAACGAGCACGGGCGTGTCGAGCGGGAAGGCGGCCGGGTCGGCGTCGTCGGCCGTGGCGATCAGGCCCAGCACGGCCGTGGACACGGTGCGGATGGGGCGCGAACCCTCGTTGATTTCAATGACGCGCACGCCATGGTGGTAGTCGGTGGCCATTCTTGCTACTCCTGTTCAATTGGGTGATCGGTGGATGGGGTGCGCGGGTCAGGCGCGGTAAGTGCCGGGGGCAAAGCTGCAGGAACGGCGATCCATACGTCATCGACCAGGCGCCAGTCGCCGGGTACCAGGTTGAAGCTCAGGGGTTCGGCCCGCGATAGGTCGCCCACTTCGTTGGCATCGACAAAGCCCCAGGCCTTGAGGACGTGCGTGACGGGGTCACGAAAAGAATTTTTCACTTAGCAATCTCCATTGGGAACGATATAGCCCATGACGGCGATATAGGCGCCACCCTTAGCTCCGGCCGTGATGGCGTAGTTGAAGCGCCTGGCGCTGTCGAGGGGAATCTCGACAGTCCCTGCGCCTTGCATGTAGGTGTCGGGAGTGGCGATGGAAAATTGCACCGGCGCGAACTGCATACCCAAGACGACGATGGATAGCAAAAACATCGCTGTTGATGAGCTAGATAGCTGTAGCTCGCAGTGCAGGATTGCCCTTGTCGCGTTCGCCGGGACGTACTGGGAGCAGTCAACCGGCGCGGGTGGGGAGGTTACGGCGCCGCCGCTCAGCACACGGGTTGCGCTGGAGTCGTTGGCATAGAACACTTTGGCGCCACGGACAATCATCGGCGTGATGACGTTGGCCCCCTGGTAGCGAATGGTGGTGGCATAGGCGAAGAAGGAGAATCCGGCCGGCAGTGTCGGGGCGTCAGCCGACGCGCTCCACAGCAAGGCGGTCACGCCCGTTGCCGGATTGAAGATGAAGTGCAGATGCACCGACGCGGTGCCGGCAATGACAGCCGCTTGATCCCGACCGTTCGCGCCGACCACGGCCACGTCCGCCGTCAAGGCGCCGGTGGCATATTTCGTGATGGCCTGTCCGGTGGCCGGGTTGCGCATCGTGACGGCGAGCGCGGACACGGTGAATTTGTTCGCCGGCGAAGCGGTGCTGTTCGCGCCCGCCAGGCCCTGCACGCCGGCGCGCCCCTGCGTCGCTTCGACCAGGGCGCGGGCATTGACGACGCGCACGGAGTTGTCGCCGTGGGGGATCGTCGGCGCGCGCGGCGTGCCGGTGAAGTCCGGTGAGTCGAGCGGGGCTTTCAACGCCAGCGCATTGGTGATGGTAGTGGCGAAATGTGGATCGCGCCCCAGCGCCTCGGCCAGTTCGGCCAGGGTATTCAAGGTTTCTGGTGAGCTATCGACCAGGGCGGCAATCGCTGCGGCGATCTTGGCGTCGCCGTCGATCTTGCTCAGGTACTGCGGGTGCGGGTTGGCCTTCGCCTCATGCGCCATGACAGCCCCGGCGGCCTTGTCGTCTGCATACTGGCGGGTGGCCAGCACCACGGACGGATCAATTTTCAGCTCGATAGCGGCCGTGCTGGCGACGATCAGCACCACGCGCACCACTTGCGTGCGGCCGCTGCCTTCGACCATCAAGGGCTTGTAGCTGGGAGGGCAGTTGGCAACCGCACACAAGTCGCCCGCCTCGTCGTAGATGCCGATTTCGCGTAGCCACCAGCCGCCCACGTCCTCGGGCAAGACTTGCTCGACGATGATCTGGCTGGCGTTGGCGGGGTCGATGGCCAACTGGTTCAGGTCGGCGCGGCGCACTTCATGCACGAGCGCCTTTTGTGCGCGGTCGGGGATCGGCAGGACGCCGTTACCGTCGCCCACGCCCATTTTTTTCAGTTTCAGGGTTTGGCCCAGGGCGATGGCATTGGCCAGTTTGGCCTCGCCCACCTGCGTCAGAATGGCAAAGTATGTGCTCATGGATAGATGGTCATGGTGTCAATGGTATGGGGTGCGCCGCCCTGTACTAGCGTGCCGCGCACTTCGATTTCTTCGGCGATCCACGGATACACCGTCATCGCATCGCCGTGGTAGGTGGCCAGGCCGATCTGCACCTGGCCACGGGTTTCCAGATACAGCGCCAGTCCCGTCAAATGCCGGCTGACGGGCTTGGCGTCGGCAATCAGGCGCTCCATTTCCTGAAACATGGCGTCGGTGATGCCGGTATCGAGCACGCCGACGTCGAGGCGAAAGGTGCCGGGCGTGCCGGGTGGCGTGGTCTGCCACCATTCGGTGATGCGGATTAAATAGCCCAGCGACTCCACCACGCGGCGCACGGCGGCAATCGTGCCCTTGTGCTTGTGGATGAAATAGGACGCCTTGATGGTGCCGCGCTTCACCGACTCGGGCCATGCATCGTCCCAGCGGTCGACGGAACACGCCCAGGCCAGAAACGGCAGCAGATTGACAGGACAGCGGTCGGCGTTCCACAGGGCGCGCAGCGGCACGGGCACGTTGACCAGCTCGGCGCAGACCACGGCAATGGCGCGCTCCAGCGCCGTGGTGTTCGGCGGCAGGGTCGGCACGATCTTATTCATCGAGCACCACCACGTTGAGATTGATGCCGGTACAGCTCGCGGCCTGGGTAGCGTCCAGTTCGATGTCCGCCGCCGGGCTGGTCAATACGACCTTGCGCACGCCTTCGACGTGGACGGCGGCGCTGCAGGCGGAACGGTAGATGCTGTGCCCCAGCGGGCGGCGCGGCTGCGACACGCGCACGGCGTTGGCGCGCGCGGCGTCCAGCAGAATCGGCACTTCCGGGCCGACGCCGATAAACAAGGTGGCCTCGATCTGGTAGTCGATGACCTGGGCGGCTTGTACCGTCAGGCGGTCGCCCAGGGGGCGCACTTCCTCGGCGTTGAGCGCGCGCGCCACGGTCCCTAAGAGTTCGGCGTCGGCGATGCCGGTGGCGTTGTTGGCCAACACCGTGACGGTGACGCTGGCCGGCGCGGGGCTGGTGGCGCTCGCGTCCTTGACTTGGCCGTCACTACTTCTCGCATGGAATTCATAGGACGCTTTCGGGCCGGCCACGGACAGGCCGTCCGGCGCTTCTTGGATGCGCAGGCGGTAGGCGTCGTTATCTTCCATGACGGCGGCCACGGGCGGCAGGGCGTTGGGATTGGCCGGCGTAATGGTCAGGCGCGCCACGTTGACGTTGGCGCCCAGCTGGTCCAAATCGCCATCCAGGGCAAACGCCAGCATGACGGCCTTGCCGGCCTCGTTGACGCGGTTGCGCAAGATGGTTTCCTGATAGCTGTTCTCTTCCAGCAGCTTGGTGGCCGGTTCCGATTCCAACTCCAGCAGGGCCGTGACGGCGGCGCGCTCGGCTTCCGGCAGCAGGCTGACCAGATGCGCTTTACGGCTGGCGAGGATGGCTTCGAAGTCCAGCACTTCCACCACGCTAGGCGCCGGCAATTGGGTCAGGTCGATAGGCGTGCTCATACGGCGCCCCCTTGCTTGACCGGCACGGACAGGGTAATGCCCTGGCCATTGGCAGTGCCATCGAGCAGCAGCGCGATGGCGCCGTCCGTGTCGCGTGTGAGCTGCACGCTGGCAAGCTGCAAACGCGGCTCCCAGCGGCGCAGGGCGAAGGCGGTAGCGGCGTAGATGCGCAACTGCGTCGCGCTGTTCAGGGGCTGGTCGATCAGCTCGGGCACTTCGGAACCATAGCGGCGGCGCCGGATGCGCGAACCCATCGGCGTGGTCAAAATGTCGGTCACGGACTGGCGCAGGTGGCCCAGGCCCGTCAGGCTGTGCCCGGTGGCGGCGTGCATGCCCATCATGATTGCGGCCCGCCCGACTGGTCGCCGCCGGCCCTGACGCCGCCGTGCGTATGCTTGGCCAGGCTGATGGCGCCGGCCAGCACGTCGTCGGTAGCTTTGACCGTGCCTTGCACGGCCATGGCCACGCCGCCAGCGGCGCCGGCCTTGGCGTTGACGCCACCGTTCAGGGTGGTGGCGCCTTCTACGGTCGCCGATTGCATGACGATCAGGTTTTTCATGACGGTCAGGTCGCCCGTGCAAATGGTGCTGGGCGCGTTCGATGTGACCTTGTCGGCCGTGATGGTGGCCGTGCCGCCGGGGAGCGTGGCCGTCAGGGCGTGGGCCGCATGGTCGTACTGCACCACGGCGCCGTCGGGGTAGTGCGTGGCGTGGATGCTGTCGCTGGTTTCTGGCGCGTCAAACGCCTGCGAGTACAGCGCGGGCAGGATGATGCCGCGCGTCAGGTCTCCGCCGGGGGAAAAGACGATCACCTGTTCGCCGACCGTGGGCGCCGACCAGGTACGGGTGCTGCCGGCGCGCCGGGTGGCCCATTTCAGCCATTCGGTGGTGAGTGTCGGCCCGAGCCGCACGCGCGCCTTGGCCCCTTTGACCTTGGCGATGGTGCCCAGGCGGATTAGGTTTTGCAGCAAGCGGGAGAGGTCGGACAGGTCGGCGTTCATGCAATGCATGTTGCCGAAGTCCGCGTGCAGATGCACGCGGGGGCGGGTTGATATGCGGCTTAGTGACTATGGCAGTGCGGCGCGCAGCAGACGCCGTCATGCCCAAGATTCTAGCGTAGTCTATTAGTGGCCTTTCGGCTCAACTCTGAAAGATAAAGTTCTAATATCGTCAGCCGTCATCTTCTTCGCATACGCTTCCATGCTTCCAATGCTTATAGTAAAAGCTGCTTTGTCGGGCGAGCGGAAAGCAAGGCGATACTCCTTTTGATGTGAGTATTTATGGGGCTTATGAAAAATCGCTTCCGCTTCCTTGAAGTCACCGTGATAGGTCATTTCGTCATAGTATTTGACAAGCGCACGCCGTAGTCGCATATCTTTTTCTTTTTCGTATTTCTTGAGGGCTTCTATGAACGGTTCAACAGCGTAAATCAATACTACATGCTGTCCCATTCCGAAACAGTCCTCATGCAGCTTCAACTTTTCGCTAACCGAAATGATACGATTCTCTAGTTCTTCGTCCGATAGTTCATCGTCTGAAAACTCCTCAAAGTCGTCATCAATGTAGATGGCGTAAAGACAAAAAACGTTATGTTCTAAGGTATCTGTGGAATGAATGATGACAGGCCCGACTAGATCCTTTGGGTCAATAGTAAGGTCATTAATTGTTTCACTGTTGAATGAAAATTTTATGATTGCTTGCCCGGGTTGTATCAAACTAACCGTACCCTCAAACGGGTCACCCCTGAAGTCTTCCGTTTGTTCTCTATCACGAAAATATTGCAAAGTATTGCAATACAAGTTTCCTTGCATGAAATCGTCTGCCCACTCTTCTGTCTCAAAAAACTTAACAAAGCAAAATATACGATAGGTCATGATTGACCTTTTATCTTGTCCATAGCCTTTTGCTCAATCGGTTCCAGTATTTCACGCAGCTTTGTAGCAACGTTTATGTAGTGCTTTGCGAAGCTATCTAGATGATCTATGTGAACAATGTTTATGCGCGATATCGCAAAATTGGGAATGTAGGATGAAAAAAGGAATTTGCTATGAGGGACTTGTTTGACTGTAAGTTCTCCTTCCACGTAAGCACACTCAAAAATAGGCTTATCTACAACAAGGATAGGAAACGCGACATTGATTTGCGGAAGACTGTATTTTTGTGTAGGCTCAATCACATTGCAGCATGCCTTTAGGACGTTCATTGCAGCCGTGTAGCCCGTATCTTTGTCAGAGAATGGCTGACGAAGTGCATAGCCGCACTTTGACGAGTGTTGAAAAATCTCCCATGACTTACGGCTTTTGTCATTAAGAATAACGTCTCCAATCTCCGACAAAGCGTCAGGTGACATGATGGCAAACGAGTGGAGCATGTTGTAACTTGATAGCGTATTTTCGCCATCAAAAACAAGCCATGGGTGCTTAGATGATTTGCACTCCAAGATGCAAAATATCCTTGTGATACCTCTGTCCAATTCAAACGGATAGGTCGCCAATATGTCAATTTCTCTCGGCTTGTTTTCTTGGATATCTTTAACTACGTATGACTGCCGAACATCGTAACCGAGTTCGTTAAAGACGTTCGCCGCCTGCATTTCTAAGGGGAAGCCTGTCTCTTTGATCCACTTCTTGATGCTGTTCTCTACACCGTCTTTGTTCTCTTCCGACATGACCTATCTCCTGAATATTGGTATATATGAATCATTTTTTGACTATCGCACGGCTTATGCTGCATCATACCGATGGGCGCGAATGGACTATTGCGCTGGAAGAGTCGAGCGGCATCAATTTCGGGAGGTCTCAGATCTCTAGGCATTAGGTGATCGTTTAATAGTGGCACCCTCTCGCCTGTTTATGTTTGCAGGATTTCTACGTAAATGTCAACGTACCTGAGCTTATCAACACAAAAGGCCTGCGGTCAGTATCATGTGACTCTAACTCATTTGATAACCAATGTCAGTTGAAGTTTGCATTAAAACATCTTAGTTTTTTTCCATGTGACGCAACAAGGATTCACGTATCAACGTCCGATCCGATTCACACAAGCCCAGCAGCCGGCGCTCCTGGTACTTGTAGACGGGTCCTTTCTTGGTAACGCGGTCTTGCTGGCCAAACTGATGCACATGCGCCACGCGCGCCACCCAGCCGGAGAAGCCGACCTCGATCTGATCGCCGGTCGCCTTTACTTTCAGGTGTTTGGCGGTACGAATCTTGGCGAACATGGCCGCCTTCTGGCGCTTGATCCGCCCATTCTTCCCCTTGAATTCCTTGCGTCGCTTGCGCGCCGGATAGGCCGCGCCGTCCGGTCCCTGCTGGGCCTTGATGCGCTGCGCCTGGCTTCGGCGCAGGTCGATGGCCACCTTGTGATTGATGGCGCGACGCTGGGCTGGCTGCAGCTTGGCCAGCAGGGCGCCGGCCCAGGCTTCCAGCACATGCAGGTCGTCGCTCATGGAGTCGCCTCGGGCGTGCACCATTCGGCCAGCAGCGTCTCGCCGGCGTACAGTTTCCAGAACTCGTCCGCGTAGGACGGCATGTGCTGTATCTCGGCCAGGTGCTTGATGTCCAGGCGGCCCGCCTCGCCGGCCTTGACGGCCACGCGCTCGGTCAGGTCCAGCTTGATGGAAATGTCGACCGTTTCATGGTTGTTAAAATCGACCTCAAAAGCGATGCCGTGCTTGCGCGTTTCCTCGTTGGCCATCAGGTCGAGCTGGTGGACTTTGAGCCAGGCGATCAGTGCCACCATGATGGCGTCCGCGTCGCCCGCGTAGTCGGTGACGATCAGGTTGAGCTTGAAGCGGTATTCGAAGGAGAGGGAAGCGGTGGCCGACGCTACCACGTTGCCCTCGTCGGCGAAGACCAGCAGGCGGTCGGGGTCGCGCTGCAGGCCGGGGATGGCGGCGGCCAGGTGCTGGCGCAGGCTATTCGGTTTGTACATGGTAGGTGTCTCGTACTAGGTTGTAGGCGTCAATGCAGGCGTTCAGTTGTCGGGTGGCGTCGTCGCCGTCGCCGGCAATGGCGTCAAGAGCTGCCGCAGTCGCTGGGTCAAGTTCGGCGCGCGCTTGCAGCTGATCGCCTGCGGCAGCGGCGGAATTTGAAGCTGCGGCGCACTGGCCGCTGGTGACGGGGATTGACAGGCGCACAGCGCCGCTGCGCACATCAATATTGAAACGGTCGCGTTCAGTTTTCGCATGGGTTTGCTCCTGGGTGAGGTGGTCGGCGCGCAGCATTAGGGCGGCGCCGGCGGCGCGCTCCAGGGCGAGCACGCGGGCGGTGGCCTGGGCCAGCGCGGTGGCGGCGGTGGCTGCCTGGGTTGCCGCCGCCTGCTGCAGCGCGGCGATGGCAGCGTCCTTGCGCCAGCCCTGCGCCGTCCAGCCCGCGATGGCGCCGCACAGGAGAACAGCGGCCAGTGGGCGCCAGGTAGTCTTGCTCACATGGCCACCCGTTCCTTGATCCAGCCGAACAGAAAACGACGCTGGGTCGTGTTGGCTTCGGTGATGTCCAGGTAGCGCGCCGCCTGCAGGCCGTTCAGGGCGCGCAGCAGGACGGTGGCGCCGTCCTGGCCGCGCCATTTCAGGAAGGATGCAAGGGCGCCCAGCGACTGCGCGCCCAGGCGGCCGTCGACGAACAGGGCCGGATAGCGGGCGCCCGTGTCGTTAAAACCGTTCAGCCAGCGCTGCAGGAACTCGGCTGCGCGGTGCGGCCCCATGTTCACGCCCGTGTCGATCACTTCGGCGCCGATGCCGGCATGCAGGACCAGCACCTGGTCGAACTTCGGTTCCGTGATGTAGCGGGCCGTGTAGATGGCGCGCGCCAGGGCCACAGGCAGCTCGCGCATCGGCCCCGTGTAACCGTTGGCGCGCGCCACCGCCACCGTGATGCCGTAATTGGTTTCGCCGCCCTTGTCGTGCTGGTCGTTTACATAGCCGCCTTCGGCGCGCAGGATGGCGTCGATGACGCGTGCGATCAGCGGGTTGTCGGTGGTGGCCATCAGTGTTCCTTTGCGTCTTTGACCAGCTCGGCGATGTCCTTGTCGCTGCGGCGCTGGAACCACAGGGCCACGGCGCGCGAAACCCACCAGCCGGGCGCGCCCACGATCAGGTCGATGGCGGAAGCGTTGACCATGGCGCCGATGGCGGGGAGCTGCGCGCACAGCAGTTGGTACACGGTGCCGCCCAGCAGGCAAGAGAACACGCCGGCGCAGGCCAGGCGGGCGACGAATTCGCCCTTGTTGAAGGTGCCGTCGCTGTTCAAGGGCGGCAGCACGATATACAGCATGGCGGCGCCGATCATGCCCAGCGCAGCCTTGAAGCCGTACAGTTTGACCAGGGCGGCGAAACCACCAAACGATTCTGCGGACATAGCTTGTTTCTCCATGATGAGGATAAGTGAAGGTTGTTAAAAAAGTCAGTCCCATAGCTGCACAATGTCCGCCATGGCGGCCACGCTGGCGGCAGGATCCGGCAAGGTGACGAGCAGGCCGGCCGGCAGCACGGCGCCGTGGCGCGCCAGCGCGGGATTCATTTCCAGGGTGTGCTCGACATAGCCGGCACCGTCGCCCAGGTAGCGCCACACCAGCGCATCTACCGTGTCGTGCTGCTGCGTGCGCACCTGCATCAGATCAATTCCACCGTCAGGTGCGTGCGCCCGACCATATCGGCGATGGCCCATTGCGCATTCCTACGCTGCGCGCCGGGCGCTTCGTCCAGCCATTCCATGCTTTTCTTGTCGCTGGCCGACGAGGCCGTGGTGTCGTAATCGCGGTAACGCTCGATCAAGTCGGCCTTGGCCGTGCTGTAGACGGCGCGCCGGTACTGCGCCAGCAAGCGGCTTTCGCGGTTGATGCGGCTGGCGGGTACGTTTGCCAGCGCGGCGATGCCGGCGGCCGCATGCACGCTTTGCCAGCCGGCCAGCTCGCGGTTGACCTGCAGAATGGCATCGACCACGGCTTGCACCAGGCGCGCATCGGTGACAGTGCCGTCCAGGCGCATGGCGTCGCGCATTTCTGTGAGCAGGATGTCGGGAAACCAGCCATCGTTTTCCACGATGCCGGGTGTGGGGCTGGGTGCCGGCGGCGTGCTGGTGCCACCTGGTGCGCGGGGAGGAAGGGCGATAAAGGACATGGTGTCTGCGGTGGAGGTGAAAGGGGAGGCGGTGGACGGGGTTCATCAGGCAGGTAAATTCGCCGGAATCCCCCCGTGCCGCCTGTGCGCCGGGGGCTGCTCTTTAGCTGGAATCAGCCGCGCGCTTGATGCGCCGCTCCAGCCGTTCCATGTCTTTCTTGACGCCGACGGATTCGGACAAGGCGCGCGCGCGCTGCAACTGCGCCATGGCCACGCCAGCTTGTTCCAGCAGGGCAGGGGCAATGTCCGTCGCGTCCTGCTGGTCCAGTACGGCCACCATGGCCAGGCCAATGGCCTTGTGCAGCTTGGCGCGCGCCTGGTCAGGCGCGTCGCTGGCGGCCGTCATGGCTTCGACGGCGCCCAGCACGGCCACGGCATGCTGCGGATCATCGCCCAGCTTGCCCTGCAGGTAGGCGGCGGCAAACTCGTCCAGCATCATGGTCGGAATGTCACGGCTGTAGCCATCGGGCAGGGTGAAGCGGTGTTCCATGCAGTAGGCGGCAATCACCAGGGCACGGTCATATTCTCCCGTGTCGATGTGCCATACGAGCATGGTGGCCACGACATCGTCTTGCGCGCCCTTGCCGCCGGCCAGCACGCCGTCGATCCATTGCGCATAGGTCGCCAGCATGGTGGCCTTGACCTCGATCTTGCGCTCGACTGACTGAATGGATTTCAGGCGGCGGCGGTCGTCGGACAATTTATAAAGCATCAGCTCATACGCGCTGCCGGTGGTCACGCCCTGCGGCTCGGCGGCGCCGGCCGTGCGCTCGGCCAGCATGCGCGCGCGGTGGCGCAGGGCAGGAGACAGGTTGCCCATGGCTTAGGCTTTCAGCTCGATGTGCTCGACCAGCGCGGCCAGGCCCAGGTCTTCGATGACATACGCGTCGTTGGACGACTCGTAGTTCTCGATGCGGTCGCGCGAGGGCTTATCCTCGACGCGGCGGCGGCGCGCACCGTCCTGGAAGTAGATCGACAGATTGTCGAAGCGGGTAATCAGGATGGCGTTGTCCGGGAAGTAGGGCACGCGTACCGCCGGCAAGCCGCCGATGCGTTTCTGGCTGAGGATGATGTCGGCCGCCAGGGTTTCCGTGGGCGCCTGCTTGGTGTTCACCAGCGGGAAGTATTTGTCGCTCAAGAGCTTGCGCCCAACGATGGCCACCAGGCCCGTGTCTTCCTGATACCACGGGTCCAGCAGGTTGACGGCATCGACCACGGCCGCGTCGAGGTTGGCATAGTCGGCATCTGCACCCTCGCCGATGATGACCTTGCCCGGCAGGCCGGCGCCCACCAGGCCCAGCACGCGCTCGGGCGCCTGTTCGCGCAAGTGCTGCAGCCAGCCTTTGTTGACGTCCTGCAGCAGCGGATTGGCGGCCAGGTCGGTGGTGGCCATGACCTTCACGCCGTTAAAACCGATGACGATGCGGTCCAGTGCCTGGCGAATCACGATGGCATTGGCTACGCGCGATTGAAAATCGGGGAACTTGGCCCAGGCGTCCAGCTTGGCATACGTCAGGTGCGTGTCGAAGTTGGTTTGCTCGCAGCGGTATTTGGTGCTGTCCAGGGTGGACAGGTCGCGCGTCTCGCGTTCCTTGTCCTTGGTGTTGGTGCGGCCGGCAATCGGGCCCGAGACGCCCAGGCCCAGCTTTTCGCCTTCCTGTTCGGCCACGCCCATGATGTTGATTTTTGAGAGGAACTCGCTCGATTCCTGCATTTTCGTTTCCAGCTTCTGCTGCACGCTGGGCGCCACGCTGAAGGTCTTGGCCACGCTGTCCGTGTCGTTCAACTGGCCCAGGCGGGTTTCGTACTGGCTGTAGACCTGGCGGGTGTGCTTTTTCATAAATCAGTGCTCCGTTGTTGGATGAATTTAGGGTGAGGGCGTGGGCGCTTAAAACTCGGTCTGCACGGCGCCGTCGTTGCCGGTGGCCGGCGGGCGGCGCGGCGCGTTGCCGGGCGCCGCGTCCATCTGCGCCTTGAAGGCGTCCAGGTCGGCCTGCGTGGCCGTCAAGGCCGTTTCCGCTTTGTCCAGGCGCGCCAGGGCGCTGGCGTAGTTGTCATTCGCCGTGACGACGTGGCCGGCCAGGGTTTCCACGGCTTCGCTGATGTCGGCGAATTGGGCCGCGTCGCCGCTGGTCTTGGTGGAAAAACGCGACAGCAGGTTTTTGACGGCATCGGCCAGCTTGATGCCTTGTGGCTCATCGAAGACCAGTTCGACCTCGACGCCAGCGCTAAACAGGTTGGTGCTTCGCTGCTTGCGGTTCGCCGAGAATTTCAGTGCATCGGTGCCCAGGCTGGCGGGGCTGTCGGTGACACCCAGGCCGACCAAGTAGGGCATGCCCGTATCGGCAAAGTCAGGCTGAATTTCCAGGCTGGTGTACAGCTTCTGTTTCGCCTTGTTGATGGCGACCAGTTCCGGCGTGGGTTCAATCTGCGCGAACAGGGCCAGGCGCTTGCCGCTGTCCGTTTCCACTTCCTCGGCTTTCACCGCGATCACGTCGCCGTAGGCCTTGAATTGGCTGTCGGGCAGGATGCCGCGAATATGCTCCAGCCAGATGCGCGCGCCATAGGTTTTCGGGTTGTAGCTGGCGGCGAGCTGCTCGATGGTGGCGCGGTCGATGTTGCGGCCGTCCGTGGTGGCGCCTTCGGTGGCGACGCGGAAGAATTGGGATTTAGGCATGGTGGCGTGTCTCGGTTGATCGGATAACGCCATGGTCAACGTCTTGGCCCGGCGATTCAATGCGGGGCGGGTTGCTATGGCCCATAGCGACTTTTGCCTTTCCCCGTTCCGCGCGCGCGCGGCCTACGCTGGCGGCATGCTGACAATCGAGAAAACAAGCGAACAAACGGCGGACGAAAAAATCGCCGAACTGGCCGTGCCCGAATCCGAGCCGCGCCGTGCCGCGCGCGTCCTGTACTGGAAGGGCTGGCGCATTTCGTCCATCGCCCGCCACCTGGGACTCAAGCGCAGCACGATCAATAGCTGGAAGGCGCGCGACGAATGGGACAAGGCGCAGGCCATCGAGCACGTGGAAGCGTCGGCCGAGTTGCGCCTGGTGAAACTGATCGAAAAAGAGGTCAAGAGCGGTAGCGACTACAAGGAAATCGACTTGCTGGCCCGCACCATCGTGCAGATGGCGCGCGTGCGCCGCTACGAGCAGCCGGGCGGCAACGAGGTCGATCTCAACCCCAAGCTGGCGAACCGCAATGCCGGCCCGAAGAAGAAGCCGACGCGCAACGACTTCAGCGACGAGCAGCGCATTCAGCTGCTTGACGCCTTCCAGGACTCGCTCTTCGACTATCAAAAGGTCTGGTATCGCAATGGCGACCAGCGCACGCGCGCCATCCTCAAGAGCCGCCAGATTGGCGCCACCTGGTACTTCGCGCGCGAAGCGCTGGCCGACGCCATGGCCACGGGCCGCAATCAAATCTTCCTGTCCGCTTCAAAAAGCCAGGCGCACGTCTTCAAGCAATACATCGTGCAATTCGCGCGCGAGGCGGCCGGCATCGACCTGACGGGAGATCCCATTGTGCTGCCGAACGGCGCGCACCTGTATTTCCTGGGTACGAACGCGCGCACGGCGCAGGGCTATCACGGCAATTTTTATTTTGACGAATTTTTCTGGACGCAGAATTTCCAGGAGTTGAACAAGGTGGCCTCGGGCATGGCCATCCACAAGAAATGGCGCAAGACCTATTTTTCAACGCCATCCTCGACCACGCACCAGGCCTATCCGTTCTGGACGGGCGAGCTGTTCAACAAGCGCCGCGCCAAGGCCGAGCAATTCAACATCGACGTGAGCCACCAGCGTCTGGCGTCCGGCTACACGGGCGAGGACAAAATCTGGCGCCAGATCGTCACCATCCTGGACGCCGAGCGCGGCGGCTGCAACCTGTTCGACATTGACGAGCTGCGCAACTTCGAATACAGCCCGGACCAGTTCGAAAACCTGTTGATGTGCAATTTCATTGACGATTCGGACAGCGTTTTCCCCTTAAACGAGCTGCAGCGCTGCATGGTCGATTCCTGGGTGGAGTGGGACGACTACAAACCGCTGCTGGGCCTGCGCCCCTTCGGCAACCGCGCCGTGTGGATCGGCTACGACCCGGCCTTGAACGGCGACAGCGCCGGCTGCGTGGTGCTGGCGCCGCCCATGACGGCCGGCGGCAAGTTCCGCGTGCTCGAACGCCACCAGTGGCGCGGGCAGAGCTTTGAGGACCACGCTGAAGCCATCCGCCAGATGACCCAGCGCTACAACGTCGAATACATCGGCATCGACACGACCGGCATGGGCATCGGCGTGCTGCCCATCGTGCGCGGCTTCTTCCCGGCCGTCACGCCGCTGAACTACTCGCCCGAAGTCAAAACCCGCATGGTGCTGAAAGCCAAAAACATCATCAGCAAGGGCCGGCTGGAGTTTGACGCCGGCTGGATCGACATCGCGCAATCGTTCATGGCGATCCGCAAGACCCTCACGCCCAGCGGGCGGCACGTCACCTATGTGGCCGGGCGCAGCGACGAGACAGGCCACGCCGACCTGGCGTGGGCCTGCATGCACGCGCTCGACCACGAACCCTTCGAAGGCAGTACCGACAACAACCAATCTTTCATGGAGATTTATTCTTGAGCAAAGCACGACATCAGCGCGCCCGCGCGCGCTCCGCACCTGGCGCAGACACGGCCACAGCCCCGGCGCCGGCCGCCGCCGGCATCCAGGCGTTTTCCTTCGGCGACCCCACGCCCGTGCTCGAGCACGGCGACATTCTCGACTGCTTCGAATGCTGGAAGAACGGCGAATGGTATGAGCCGCCCATCAACCTGGCCGGCCTGGCCAAGTCCTTCAATGCCGGCGTGCATCACTCCAGCGCGATCCACTTCAAGGCCAACGTGCTGGCGTCCACGCTGATGCCCAGCAAATACCTGTCGCGCGACGCCTTTAAACGCCTAGCGCTCGACTTTCTGACGTTTGGCAACTGCTATTTGGAAGACCGGCCCAGCCGCAGCGGGCGCCCGCTGACGTTCGCGCACGCGCTGGCCAAGTACATGCGGCGCGGCATCGACTGGGACACGTATTTTTTCGTGACCAATCACGGCACGGCGCACCAGTTCGAAACGGGCCGCGTGTTCCATTTGATGGAACCGGACGTGAATCAGGAGCTGTATGGCGTGCCGCAGTACCTGAGTGCGCTGCAATCGGCCTGGCTCAACGAGGCGGCCACCCTGTTCCGCCGCAAATATTACAAGAACGGCTCGCACGCCGGTTTCGTGTTCTACATGACGGACGCGGCCGCCAACACGCAAGACGTGGACAACCTGCGCCAGGCCATGCGCGACAGCAAGGGGCCGGGCAATTTCCGCAACCTGTTCATGTACGCGCCGAACGGCAAGAAGGATGGCATCCAGATTCTGCCCGTGTCGGACGTGGCCGCCAAGGACGAGTTTTTCAACATCAAGAGCGTGACGCGCGACGACCAGCTGGCCGCACACCGCGTGCCGCCGCAGCTCATGGGCATCCTGCCCAACAACGCCGGCGGCTTCGGCGCCGTGGAACCTGCCGCGCGCGTCTTCGCGCGCAACGAGCTGGTGCCCCTGCAGGCGCAGTTCGAAGCGATCAACGAATGGGCCGGCGTGGAGGTGGTGAAGTTCGCCCCGTATGACCTGGCCACAGGCGGGGAGGGCGCGGCATGAGCGACCACGTCGACAACACGGACAAGATCATCTTTGCCGAGGTGGCGCGCGGCCTGGCCGCCGTGCGCAGGCGGCCCGCCCTGGTGGCGCACGGCTGCTGCCACTACTGCGACGAGGCGCTGGCGCCCGCGCTGCTGTTCTGCAACGTGGACTGCCGCGACGATTACGAGAAGGAGCAAGCGGCCAAGGCGCGCGCCGGCCGCACAGGATGAGCGCCACGCCGCGATAGCCAACAGGGCGGGGCCGCGACAGTTCCGCCGCGTCAGAGCGCCCCAGCCACCGCACAGGCCGCCCACGAGGCGGCTTTTTCACGTCCCGACGATTGATATTGCCAAGGAAGCAAGAAAAGCCCCATTTCGGCCCGGCGCGCGCAGTTGTCCCCCCTCCACACCTGCCCGCTATATAGGGGTCTTTTGACTCAAATTTGCGCCAAGGCCGAAGGCGCATGTGGACTGGCGCCGCGGGGCGAAGAGGGGGTGTGCGATTTGACGCATTTTGACGCACTTTGAGCGGTTTTTCGTGCGAGTGGTTTTGTATAACATATTGCGGTTATTGGCATTGCCAAGGTACAACATTGCAACAATACAAAAGTAAGGCTTGCAAATGCCGGCAAATGCCGGCAATATACCTTTATCACTTTCTAAAGGGAAAATTATGCAAAATGAATACAAACCAACATTGCGCTTTAACGCCGCTGAAACTAGACGCATCGATGCTGCGGCCCAAGTTGCTGGACTAAAATCTTCTGCGTGGATACGAAAGATTATCCTTGATAACGCGCCGCACCTCTCGATCAAAGATCCATTGGCCGTACGTGTAGCGGAATTTAGCGAGCCGCAAGGTTGGAACTTGATAAATTTCACTGAAGCTTTGGCTTTTGCCGAAGCTAATCAGTACGCCGATTTGGGTGAAATTGAGGCATACATAAATCGCTACACGAAGCCTTATGAGGGGGAACTGTGGATTGATTGTGGCAAAGTCCCAGGTGTTTCAGCATTGGACGTGTCCAGTATTAGCGCCAAGGCAGTGGATCTTTGCCGGAGAATTTTCGTTGCCCACGTGAATGTTCTAGTGGCAAGTGAAAAATTAACAACATAGCTACCGTTCTCAGGTGGTTCTCTTGCGTCTGTCCAATACATATTCTAGGTAGCATGTTATTAAATAAGCAAAAAATGTCAAGTATCCCAACACCAAAGTAGTGATCATGATCCAAGATGGCCCGGGGAGCTTTGCGCCTGTCTTAATGGCGACTATAAGAAACCATGTACTTGCAATAAGTGCAATTATGCGAAAAATGATACCCATAATAATCTTGCTTTTGGCAGGCATCGCGTAAGTCCTCTATCGAAGTTTTATAGCGCAGTATGTGTACTATTGAGCGGTTTTCAACCTATATAAATCAAGATGTTAAGACGAACAAACCTTGATCCGTATAGTACATCAGACGTGTTATAAGCTGATGATTTTAAAGAAATTTCCCGTACGTAACATGTTAGGTTCATAGCCTATCGGGGGTTCGAATCCCCCTCTCTCCGCCACGGATAGTAATTAAGTAAGATCAGGACGTCTCAGGAAGTCCCTCAAAAACCGCTTAGAGCCTTGATTCTAAGCGGTTTTTTCGTTTCTGGACGTTGCACAACGTCCCAGGACATCAACCTCAAGTAGGCGCAAGTTTGGGGGCTTCTCGTACTCAGCCATTGCCGCTTGCCCCAAAAATTCAAAAAAACGACTATATTGATCTTTACAGCATGCCGCGCAGGAGGTTTGCCATGCCAAAGATCATTGCTCCGTTGACAGATTTACTCATCCGCAACGCCAAGCCACGCGAGCGGCCGTACAAAATGTTCGATGGTGACGGCATGTACCTCGTCGTCGCGCCAACCGGTTCCCGCATCTGGCGTTTCAAGTTCCGGCAGGCCAACGGCAAAGAGAATACGCTGACGTTCGGCCCTTATCCGGAAATTACCTTGCAGGATGCACGTGAAAAGCGTCTGGCGACACGCCGCCTGCTGCTGCAAGGAATCGACCCCGCCAAGCATCGTGACGATGCCAAACGCCTGGCAAAGGATAAGGCGTCCAACACCTTCGAAAAAATCGCACGCGAGTGGCATGGCAACAAAGTGCCGACGTGGAGCGAACGCACCGCCAAGAACACCATCCAGCGCCTGCAAGCAGACATCTTTCCAGCCATCGGTCGCATGCCGATCGATGAGATAAAGCACCGCGATCTGATTGCCGCGCTGCGCAAGATCGAGGAGCGTGGCGCAAGCGAAGTCGCTCATCGCCTGAGAGCGGTATGTGCGTCAATTTTCAGCTACGCGATTCAATGCGGATTCACAGAGCGCAATCTGGTCACCGATATGAAGGATGTGTTGAAGACCGTCCGCGCCGGACACTTCGCCGCCATCAACGCCGACGAACTACCGCAGTTCCTGGCTATTCTGGACCGCAACGAAGCACGCATGTTCGCGCCGACGCGCATTGCGCTGCGGCTGATGCTGCTGTGCTTTGTGCGCACCAGCGAGTTGATCGAGACGCCCTGGAGTGAAATTGACATGGAGCGCGGCGAGTGGGTCATTCCATGGCAACGCATGAAGCGCGGCAAGCTGACCGTCAATCCGGATATGACCAACCATCACGTATGCCTGTCGCGCCAGGCGCTGGAGCTGCTGCGCGAACTGCACGCGATCACGGGCCGCAGCAAGTACCTGTTCCCGAATCAGCGCGACCACGAAAAGCCGATCAGCAATAACACGATACTGGTGGCGCTTGGACGCATGGGATACAAGGGCAAGATGACCGGCCATGGCTTCCGGGCGCTGGCCATGAGCACCATCAAGGAGCGCCTTGGCTACCGGCATGAAGTCGTGGACCGGCAGCTGGCACATGCGCCGAAGGACAAGGTGGCCAGTGCCTATGACCGGGCGCAGTTCCTGGCGGAACGGCGCCGGATGATGCAGGATTGGGCCGACTACATCGATGCCGTCAGCGGCAAGGGAGCGCCGCCGCTGACACCCAGGCTAACGCTGGTCAGCGGTGAATTCAGCCGGGATGGCGGAACAGGAGGGCACCATGTCTAAGTATGTATTGCGCCTCACGGATGCGCTTATCAAGCAGACCGCTTCCAAGGAAAAATTACATAAACTGGCTATCGGAGCCTTTGTCCGGGCTGCAACGCTGCCGGTCAATGCCAGTGGCAGCAGCCCAGTCCGCGCCGGTTCCGATGCTGCGTACTACGAAAAGCGCACTTGATGAAACGAACCGCTTGCAAACGTCGATAGCAGGCATAGAATGAAGCTCTCTTATGTGGGAATCGCTCCCACGAGGGCATGCATCGAGCATGTCCCTATGCTTAGCGGCATAGGCGTTGCGGTCGTCACCCGCCACCATGATACCTAGCAGTTTCTGCTAGAGATATATATCGCCGGGCCATGCAGAAGCATGCACATCTCGGCACGATAAAGCGCTGCCTTCAGCGTCTTCATATCCCACAATCCGCAAGACGGATTGCCTGGATGATTGCGCCCGATGGGCGCTTCCTCAAACAGGAGCAAGACTCCTGCCCCGATTGGTTCGCATGCCCCACGAGGTAGCGCACCGTATGAAGCACAGCATGGCTTTGCCGCAAGCCGCACCGTCAGCAGAAATGCCAGCGATGCGATGCCATCGAGGCTGCCGCCAGCGCGTGTGCTTCAGAGTCGCCAGTATCGTCACCGCGAGTGCGATGCTGGCATGTATGCCGTCACATGCCATGGCTGCGTGCGCGCGTCGTTACTGGCGGCGTGCTGCCAGTGACGACGCGCCGCCGACGGCATAGGCCAAGGCGGCAAGCCCTGAGCGTCCGCGTGACGGTGCTCAGTGACGAGGCAAGATGCATCTCCATCGCAGGCTAGGCTTGCGATTTCCTTCGCCCGCTACGGGCTGATTAGTAGAAGTTGAACCGTGCACGAGGTGCACTCCATGGACCCTGGGTGATTGGTCCCCGCTGCGGCGGCTTCCTCCGGGAACGCGCAGCGGTGCCACACGCGCATGCGGCGCGGGCAGGCAGTAACAGCAACCGCATACACGGGAGTGGTGTCCCGAGGCCCTTGATTCAACCTTTTCTGCCGAGGCAGTGAGGGTGGCCAGAAACACTTACCAGACAGGATTACACCACGCAGCATCGATGTGGAAACCAAAGATCGAAGGGATGACTTTGCCATGCGCGACTTGAACTACCAGCTCAAGCAACTGTGTCACCGCAACCGGGATGGCAGCTTTGCGACGCAGGCCGACCGCGAGCGCTTATTGAACCTGTGCGCCAACGACCTGGCGGAACGGGGCTTCCAGCATATGAGCGTGGACAGCCTGAAACCGAAGCATGTGGCGGCGCTGCTCGACAAGTGGAAGCAGGATGGCGTCAGTACCGGCACGATCAAGAATCGCATGAGCGCCCTGCGCTGGTGGGCCGAGAAGATCGGCAAGGAAAACATCATCGCGCGCACCAACGGCGAATATGGCATCGCGGAGCGGGTGTTTGTCACCAACGTCTCGAAGGCGAAGGTGCTTGACGCCGATACGCTGGCCCGCGTGAATGATCCGTATACGCGCATGTCCCTGCAGCTTCAGGCGGCGTTTGGATTGCGGCGCGAGGAAAGCATCAAGATCAAGCCGGGATGGGCCGATGGCGGGAACATCCTGCGGCTGCAGGATAGCTGGACCAAGGGCGGCAAATACCGGGAGGTGCCGATTGCCACCATGCACCAGCGCGCCGTGCTGGAAGCGGCCAAGGCGCTGGCGGGAAAAGGCAGCCTGATTCCGGCGCAGTTGCGGTATCGGGATCAGTTGAACCGCTTTCGGGCGCAGTGCGACAAGGCTGGCATCCATGGCGTGCATGGGCTGCGCCATGAGTACGCGCAGCGGCGCTATGCCGAGCTGACTGGTCGACCTAGTCCAGCCAGTGGCGGCCCGACGTCCAGACAGCTGGATGCTTCACAAAAACTCGCAGATCAAGCTGCGCGGATGAAGATTTCGGCGGAGATGGGGCATGGCCGTGAACAGGTCACTTCCATCTACCTGGGCAGATGACCGCCCACTTGTATCAGGGCCGCAGCGCATGGAGCTGAAGATATGTACGGGGCGCAGCCCTGGCGCTGCCGGAATTATCGAGGAGAGTCGGCATGACTCTCCATTGTTTGCTGTTCATCAATCGAAGGAGAATCTTATGACCACGACCAAAAAATTCCTCCGCTTGCCTGCTGTCATCGAGGCCACTGGCTGGTCCCGAGCCACAATCTGGCGCAAGGTGAAGGCAGGCGTGTTGCCAGCCCCGATACCTATCGGTCCCAAGTCTATCGCGTGGGACGCAGAGGAAATCGCTCAATGGCAGCAGCGCTGTATTGACGCTAGGCGTGGAGTCGCTTGAGCGGGAGTTAATAGTGGCTGGATAGAAGCGCCCCATCTCGTAAGACGTCACGGGGCGGGCCTACCGGTCCTCACCAAATTGTCCAACTGCTGCCGCTGCGCGGCAGCCCCGCGCGCCTGTGGCGCGCGTTCGTGGTTCTAATTAGGTTTCGATTGAGCAAACTTTTACGGCGCCCAGCGCATCAGCCCGTGTCCAAATGGCGGACCTGACCCTGCCCCCCTCTCCTCTAGGTAAAGTCACTTTATTTTCTTGCCTCGACCTGAGGCAGACTTCTTCTTCGGCGTGTCAATTACGGCGAACATCGCGGAGCGCCCGCCTTTGGCACTTGCTTCCAGAACTTGCTTGAGAAGCGAAATCGATTGGGGGCCTGCCCCGATCCAGCCCACACGTGCCAATTGAATGAACTCAGTGTTGCTCAAATAGCGAGGGCAGTTGTCATAGCCGACCGACAAGCCACCACCTGATCCTTTTGCCTCTGGAAGTGCCAAAAATTCGCGTAGATGCGATTCGGGCATAGTAATTCCTTTAATCAGGCTATCGTCCCGTGCATCCGGTCGGAATTGCTCGCAGAATTTGAAATAAAACGGCCCATCATGCAGGCGATAGCTCCAAAGCGTTGCCGGGCTTGGCGGCATAGAGGGGACGGTGGAGCGGAATGCGTCCATGCGGTCTAATTGGTCGTTGATGTTGGATGTCGGCGAGATCCTATAGGACCAGCCTTTTCCCTGCTTTTCCATCCTCTTGTACTGAAGAAGTAGCAAGTTTTCGTAGCATGTGCTGTAAATAATGAGATCTATTCCTATGACTGTCTCAATTGCTGTTTGGTCTACTACATGGACGCGAACGGATTTTCCGCTGTCATCTGAAAACATAGCAGACTTGCTTGGGACATTCCCCAACAACATTTCAAAAATACGAGCATCGTGCTCAAGCAGTGTTCGTTCTTGGATTGGTAACCCGTCGAGAAGATCAAGAATTGAAGATGCTGTTTCAATGTTCTCCGTCTTCAGGCTTTTAAGTACTTTTCCTTTATCTAACTCAGCGATATCCAGACTAAGGCCCAATCCGTCCCGCTGCTCGTTTAGGCGCTCGACCCGATTAGATTGCCCAAGTAAGCGGCGCTCCTCTGCTCTCAAGGCAATTAGCTGATCAATCGCTTCTGATGCTGCTGGACGTGACGCACGAAGCTCTCCCAGTAGACATTCCCAGGTTGGGTTGTCGGTCCGCTTCATAGTCTCAGGTGTGCACGTGACGGCCTCCAAGTCGGAAAGCAGTAACTCCCCTGCTCGAATCGGCGGATCGAACGTGAGAGGGTTCGACATGCGCATTTTTAGCTTGCCCGATCCACCGCTACCATGCATTCGTTCCATCATAGCCATGGCGGAAATTGCAAGCGGGTCTTTACTCAGCACTAACAAAACTAGCTCTCTACGCTCAAACTCCCAGTCTAGAGCAGAGAAAGAATCTGCTAAGTCGCGGCCTGAGTGGAGGCGTGCTGCAAGCCACTCTGTCCTTTCTGGCTCAAAAGTAAGAACGAATCCAGAGTACTTCACTGGTTGCGTATCTGTTTTCTTCTTTTTTGGCGGCATCGCTTTAGATTATTTTAATTATTCGGTGGTTCTTGGACTGTTGTTACGATAGACGGACGAACCCCTAGGATTGGTAAGGGTTCGCTGTCTAACCGCCCCGTACGGCTCATCACTCGGTTTCGCCTGGTAGTCGGCATCCCATCAACAGCGAGTTAAATGGGTGAACCTTCTTCCACGGTCAAGGACAGGCAAGTATTGGTTGCCCCGCATTGAATTTCTCAGCGCGTTGTTTGCTGACGGTTGAAGTCTAGCCTTATCCAATATAATATGTAAAGGGTTGGTTTTTCCTATGTTATTGATTTGAAAGGGAGAAACAGTGTTATATGGCGAGCGAATGATCAATGATTCGGTACCTTAACTATTTGTTTTGATGGTTTTTTTTCTATTGACTATAGCCTATGTAAAATAGGGGAATGCCTTGTCACAAGTGTCGGCGAAACAGCCGTCTCAAAAATGCTCATGATGACCAAAACAGTCTCTCTAATACGTGAATTTCGTCGTTACTCAGAAGTTGACGATATCGATGAAATGGCAAGGTCATTTCATAGTGATCGTGCCGAGCTCAAATGGGAGCAGCTAACGAAGCCGGTAGTCGTGGTTCTCGGATCGCCTGGAATTGGGAAGACTACGGAGTTCAAGTTGCGAGCTGTCGAAATGGGGGCAAGCGCGTTTACCTTGTTTGTGCCGTTATGCGAGATCGATGGCGACGGTTGGAATTTAGACCCTGTTGAGGAGGAGCGCCTAGAGCAATGGGAAGCAAGCGCAAGTGGAAAGGGGATATTCTTCTTAGACTCAATTGACGAAGCTAGATTGAGCGACCCCGCTGACTTTAGAAAGGCACTTGTTGGCGTACATCATAGACTGAAGAAGCAGTTTCATCGAGCACAGATCTTCCTCTCGAGTCGCTTTTACGATTGGGTGGTACCGGATGTTCGAAGTGCAGTGCATAGTTTGTTGACCAAGCCTCTCTGCTCGTCGCAATACGGCATCCTCAATCAAAATGATTTCGCTTCGGGCAACGCCCAACTTCCTCAGGTAGAAGAGGTTGAGCCGGTTGTACTCGAGCCGCTTTCGCGAGCTGAACAAGTGAAACTGGCTCGTCACTTCAACGTGACAAACGAATCTGATTTTTGGGATGCTGTGCATGGCGGGAACTACTTAGGGATGGCAGTGAGTCCCCGTGATCTTGCATGGCTTGTGGAATATTGGAATAGTAATCAAAAGCTATCCAACTACACAGAGCTCATGCGCGCATATGTGCAACGCCGATTGAGTGAGGAAAATGAATCCTATTCCGATAAGGTCGCTACCTTATCCAATGAGCGTGCACAATCCGGCGCTGAATTGGTCGCTATGGCTATGGAGGTGTCCGGGATAAAGGACATTTCGATTAAAGGCACTTCTAATCCGCGCAGTTTGAATGCAATCGAGTTGCTGCGTGAGTGGGATTCTCAAGAAATTAAACGGCTGTTGGGCTCAGCTGCCTTTGGCCTCTCTTCTTTCCAGCGCTTTACTCTCAATCATCGCTCAACGCGTGAGTATCTGTTTGGCCGATGGGTTGCAACCCGAAGGGCGTGTGGGGTCCCGCTTGAGCGCCTAATGCGCCTTTTTGTAAAAGAGCAGTATGGCAAGTCGGTGTTGATACCTGCACGCCGCTATGGGTTGAGTTGGGCATGCTCCTTGGATCATGAGTTTCGGCGATGGGTGGCGACGAAACATCCCGAAGTATTCGTTTTCGACGGCGATCCATCGCGATGGGATGCGCCAACCGCTGAACTGGCATTTAAAGGATATCTAACCAAGTTGTCGCAAGGTTGGTATAAAGATTGGTCCAACAGTGCGGCTGAAATGGCGCGAGTGTGCGCAGCGCTGCGACCAACTTTCCTACCTTCGATGCTCGTTCATTTCGCTGAGAATGATGCTGCATGCGGGGCAGTGCTTATCTACATTTATCATGGGCAGGTTGTTGGCTGCGACACTGCAATCCAGCGCCTTTTGGAGCGTACTTCTCCTTCGGGTTACATATACCGACAAGCAGTAGCAGCAATTGGAAAAATCGGGACACAAGAGCAGCTAGCCAGTCTTAAAGCGAAGCTTTTTGCAGGAGATTTCGCGAAGAATAACAAGCTGATCGCAGAGCTGTTGGAAGCCATTGGGCTGAGCGGTTTCTCTTTGGATGAATTAAAGAGCTTGATTTCACAGGCTGGCCCTGAAGAAGAATTTGGTGGGCCTATGGCGGGAGCCTTTGGCGAGGTTCTGAGCGAGGAAAGCGAGTTCGAGATTGCGCTGCTGGCACTGCAAGCGCTGTTGGAGTCGTTGCCTCGTTGGCTTGATACGCCGAGGGAGTCTGAGATTTTGCAGCCGCCGTGGATATATGCCGCATTCGCCGATGCGTTCGAGCGTGCTCTTGAATTGTTCCCAGCCACAGAGGTTGATATCAGCGTATGCGTTTCCGCAACTTGGGAAGCGGAGCGTTTGCGTCGCACTAACTATGCTCCGATGGATGAATTCCGGAAGGTTCAAGGTCTGATTGCTGGGAACAAAACTCTTCGATGGCACCTCTTGAATGAGGTTGCGCTACGTGACGAGATGAAAGGAAGATCAAGTCTCTTCCATAATGTCTGCCTTGTGGGTCTCGAAAAGGAAGATTATGACGAAGTTGTTTCGAAGGCGAACAACACGACATTGTCAGTAGAAGTAAATCGTGCCTGGTTCAAGGCCGGCGTTCGCCTGGTGGGTTCATACTACGAGACACCTCTCAAGTCGGAAGCATTGCAACGCTTTATGGTCCCACCTTACGAGCAGGAACGTTTGACGTTTATCCAGCGGCTTCAAGAAGAAGAAGGAAAATTCTCAGACGAGCATCGGACGTACCTTGCGGAGCAGGAGCAAGACAAACTCGAAAGAGTGAGGCAAAAGGAAAGGGATGTTGATATGATCATCAATGACCTTCCTGCTATTGAAAATGCAGAATACAATGCGCTGTTCAAATTGACGCAGTACATTCTTCGCGACTTGCGCAGCAAACTCTTTGAAAAAATTGATTTAGATGAGGTCACGGAAAAATTCGGCAAGCAAATAGCCGATGCTCTTGCAAATGGGCTGGTTAAGCACTTTAAAGGCTACGATGTAGATGATCCTTCGTCGTACCCGGATGGCTCTGTGCCTTGGAGGCTTCTGCTTGCTACGTCGGGCTCTCAAATTCTTGTAGCGCGAGGCTATGCATTAGATGCAAGCGATATTTCCAAAATCGCCCGCCTTGAGGTTTGGTATCCGAATGGTCCTTCGCCCGTATTCGATTCGGTCTGCTCGGGCAACGAGGTCGCGATTGCGGACGCGCTTGAGCAATGGGTTTTGGCAGAGGCGGCAACTGAACAGGTTGGGAAGCCAGTTCATAGCGCTATCCGTTTCTTATTAGGTGCACCTCACGAGATCCAGCGTCCGTTACTCAATAAGCTAAAAGGGGTTGTGGTTTCGGAGGATGCCACACATCCGATGCTTAGAAAGGTAATATGGGATGCGATGGCTGAGTTGAGTATTCTGTCTGATTCGGAGCAAGCAAAGATCGCCAGTGAAAGGGTCAAGGATTCGGAAAGCAGCGAAGTGATCGATATCGGTTGGCTTCGCCGGTGGCTTTATAGTGCGCCTGAAGATGCATGGTCGTGGTTCAAAGCCCGCGTTGAGTCTGCAAACGATGGAGGGCAGTCGCTCGTCACTCAATTTGCAGAGAATATAGGAAATTTTGGGGCCAAGTTGGCAGTTAATGGTGATGAGCGCTTGAACCTTCTTGTTGAAATTTATGCGCTCTTCCGGCCATATGCAAAGAACCTCGACGACGCATTTCCATTTCAATCTTCAACTGTTGAGTCTTTGGTCGGGCGTATTCCTAACATCGTTAGACAGGTGCCAAGTGCAGCAGCGAACCGCGCGTTGGCTAAACTAGCGGAGCTTGAGCCAGATCAGTCTACAAGTCAATGGCTGCTGTCTGAGCAATTGCTTCATGCATCGCAAGCTGCCGAAGTCGAGGCGCTCACAACTTTCGATCAGGTGCGAACGCTTATCGATGGATTCGAGGCGGAAGCGAAGTCGGCTGACCAATTGCTAGAGCAGGTTCTGGCACGGTTGGGGGAAATCAAACGAGGTGTGGAAGAAGGGCCATTCAGCGATAGGAATTTGTTCAAGCCAAAAATGGATGAGAAGGATGTGCAACTTTGGCTTGCCGCGCGCCTTTCTGAGCGTGTCCCTCTTGCACGCTTCAACGTGCAGAGGGAAGAGGAGGTCGATGACAACAACAAGACTGATATCCAACTTTCGACCAGCAACAAGTATGTCGTCTGTTTAGAGATTAAGCCGCTAGACTCCGACGGAAGATATAGTGCAGCAGAACTAGTAGATACCCTTCGCACTCAAATATTGGGCCAGTATCTCAAGGGGTACAACAGCTCACATGGCGTTCTTGTATTATTTAGGCTTGAGGAACGAACTTGGAAAGTCAATGGCAAGCGATGCCAGAAGTTTGAAGAGTTGATTGCGTACCTTAGGGGGCAAGCGCGATTGATCATGGAAGAACACAATCGAATGCCAGGTGTTCTCCCTGTGCGTGCGCTTGAAGTATTCGATATCAGATGTTACCGATAGGCCTTCAATGAAATGAGCTTAACGGAGTTCAAGAGGGCCGGGGGCAGGTCCGCCATTTGGACATGGGCTGAGGCATTGAGCACTGCAAAAGCCGGGTCAGTTCGACCAACGAACGCACGTCTTCGGCACGCAATGCTATCGACAACGACCTAAGGGCTTCTACTGTAACCACAGCACCAATCCGTGTCTAAATATTGGACCTGCACCCCCGTTTTGTCTGTTAAAGCAGCCATGGCTGCTTGAGGCAGTTCTGGCTCGTTTCGCAGGGCTTGTTCTACCGATTTTTCCACGTCGGCCAAATCAATGTAACGCAACCCTCGCCGCAGACGGCGATTTTACTCCAAGCAATGGTTCTAATTACGCGGGATCGCAGGCTAATGATTTGCTCGACAGTCTTAGGGGGCTAGATGCACATCATGACTAGCAGACCGTAACCGCCCCATAAAAGACATAACGTCTTCAGCGATAAAAGTGTTGGATAAACAGCGGCGCAGCCTAATGTCCGCTTGTTTTTACATTCGTTAATTGTCATTACGCTGTATAAATGAACAGTGGAAGTTTCGATGATGCGCGTCAATCTTTGTTGCAAGCAATGCTATTCTAGATGCCTACCTTTTATGGACGCATGCGTGGATGACAACGGAGCAACTACAACTTCTCTTGCCAGTGGCACAGCCAAGTTTGACGCTGGCTCTAAGCAGCCAGGTAAGCCAAGCTTTTGTGTCTGTAGCACGGCCTACGTTCAAGCCGACTACGTTGCTGGCCTTATGCAGCCAGGTGAACCAGGTCTGTCCAAAGTGTGGGCGGCCATTGTTTATTAAGAAGGCTAAGAACTGGGTGAAGGATTACGAAATTGCCCACATCTATCCGTTGAACCCCACCCCGGCAGAGCTGGCGATACTGCTTGGCGAGCAGAAGCTCAGCGGAGGTCCAAACGACGAATGCAATCTGATTCCGCTCTGCTTTACCTGCCATAAGCTCTATGACACAGACAAGACTTTGGAGGACTACCGGGCGCTGAAGAAAATCAAGGAGCGCCTGCTTGGTCAGGATGCTCAACGGCGCATCCAATATGAATACCAGATCGAATCTGACATCGCGACCATTATGGACGCACTGATGTCGGAGGCAACGACAGAAATACTGGACGCGGACTACGTAGCCAAAGAGATAGACACCAAACTGGAGGGCGAGATTTCCAACTTGACCAAGCAAAAAATTAAGAACGACGTGTCGTCTTTCTACCTTTTTGTCCGTAACCAATTGGCTGAAATCGAGAAGACAGTGCCAGGACAAGGTGTCCTGATTGCGATGCAAGTCAAGCTGTTCTACACGAAGCAGAAAGGTCTGAAGTTGACGCAGCAGCAGATCTTTCAGAATACAGTGGGCTGGATCTTGTCCAAGACGCCGAACGGGACGGAGGAGGCCGCTGCTGTGGTCGCCGCATTCTTTGTACAGAATTGTGAGCTTTTCTAATGATAACCCCAAGCAAATTTATTACGTTGCAGCAGTCGATACTTGGCCGTCTGCCGCTAGTGCTGGCCTTGCCGCCACCATATACGATCCACCAGCTGTATAAGCATGTGGAAGACGGTTTTCCTGATATTAATGAGTTCATTTATGCGGTAGATGTTTTGTATGTCTTAGGAAAGCTCGATGTGGACCTTGAGAGTGGGATAGTTCGCCATGCTGCGTGAAATTGAATCAGATGCCTTCCGTGTACCCAAGGTCGAATTCCATCTGGGACTCAACGTCGTGATCGGTGATGCCGCTGCCGCCAATTCGATCGGCAAGTCATCGCTCCTAATGGTCATTGATTTTGTCTTCGGCGGCGCAGACCTATTGGATAAAAACGACGACATCGTCCCCAATATCGGGCACCACGAATATCGGTTTGTGTTTGAGTTTGACGGCCAGAAACATTATTTCAAGCGGGCTACGGAGCGTTCCGAATTTGTCATCGAATGCGATGGTCAATACAATCAAATCAAACCACTGACAGTGGCCCAGTACACGGCCTGGCTGGTACAGTCCTACGCCACGCCGAAAATCAGTCTTTCCTTCCGTAGTATGGTGGCCCCCTATTCCCGGGTCTGGCCAAAGGACAACGTCACCAATGTGCATCGGCCTTTGCATGCCGTGTCGAGCCAGTCGGCGAGCGATTGCATCAACAATCTGATCAAACTGTTTGGTCGCTTCAGCGAAGTGGAGCACTCCTCCGCTGTGTTTGCGCAAGCGGACGAGCATCGCCGCGTGTGGCGCAAGGCAGAAGGCATGGAGTTCCTTTCGAGGATTGGGAAAAGGGAATACGAGGCCAATGAATCTGCCTTAAATTTGATTAGCGAGGAAGTGGCAGAAATTAAGACCAACCTGGCTCAGTACGCCTTGAACCTTCGCGCGATTGTCGATAGGGAGGTCATGGACCTTGCCCAGGATAAGGACTTGCTACTGCGTGAAAGATCAAAGGTATTCCACCAGCTGACTCGGACGCAGCAGAACCTTCAGGCGAATAAGCACGTCAAGAGCAGTCAGCTGGAGGGACTGAAGGAATACTTCCCGGATATGCAGGTGGAGAAGCTTGTGCGCATTGAAGAATTTCACAGCGCCGTGGCGCGACTGCTCAAGCAGGAGTTGGTGCAGATGGAAAAGACACTCCAACTGCAGCTTAATTCCCTCGACGTGGCGATTGCTGATGTCGACCGCAAGGTATCCGAGCGCGTCAAAGGGCACGACAATCCCAATGTCATTGTGGACCGTGTCTATCAACTGTCGGAAAAATGGAATGCCTTGAAGTCGGCAAATAAGAAATTCGAAAAAAAGGAAGAACTACAAAAGGATTTCGTCGAGGCCAAAGAGTCGCTGGAAACCGTCAAACTAGCAATCTTGACGGACATCGAGTCTGTAATAAATCAGGAATTGGAGAGGCTGGCGATCGACGTTTATGGGCAGGGCGCCAATGCGCCGAAGTTGCTATTGGGGCAAAATTCTTACAAATACGAGATTGACAACGATACTGGAACGGGTACAGCTTTTGCCAACCTTGTACTGTTTGATTTGGCAATTCTGTCGCTTACCGAACTGCCATTCCTCATTCACGACCTTCCTTTATTCAAGAATGTCGAGCATGATGCAGTGGCCGCCTTTGTCGTCGAATACACTAAGTTTCCGACCAAGCAGATTTTCACCGTACTCGACGAAATCGAGAAGTATGGTGCGACAACCGTTGATGTTCTCAGGAAGCGTTGCGTTCTTGAACTCAACGAGCAGGACGTACTCTATAAGAAGAAATGGCGGTCTCGCTAGCGAAATCTTCATCAATCAGCGCCGTAGCGTTCGACACACTCCATCAACTCATCGTCGATTATTCCAAATCCTTGGCCAAGTATTGCTAAGATCGCGCGTCCGAAAGTGCCGTCCAACTGGGCGGTCAGGCGGCCCCGCTTTCGGCGAGCCGCTTACCTACAACGTTGAGTATTTCCATGAATTGGCTATGTCCGCGATGGGGCGAAAGCGGATTGTGCAATTCGAGAATTATTTAATCTTTACTTCCAAGAAGAAAATTAGTCGACGAGCAGGGGCATAATTGGGGGTATGGTTATGCTGTGCCTGCATAAATATCAATGATAATAAGGGGCGCTTTCGTTAATGGGAATCCCCCTCTCGCCTTTTTATTTCCTCCCCTCGGCAGCCATCCTCACCGCTAACCCCATCAACACTCCCCCCATCACCCACCGTTGCACCATCACCCACCCCGGCCGGCTTGATAGAAACCCCGCAATCGACCCAGCCATCACCGCAATCACCGCATTCACCACCAGGCTGATGGAAATCTGCACGCAACCTAACACCACCGATTGCACCAAAATACTCCCATGCCCCGGCGTAATGAACTGCGGCAGCAACGACAAGTACATGACCGCAATCTTGGGATTGGCCAGATTCGTGATCAAGCCCATGAGAAACAGCTTGCGCGGTCCGTCGACAGGCAGGTCGCGCACGGCGAAGGCCGAGCGTCCGCCTGGCTTGACGGCTTGCCAGGCCAGGTACAGCAGGTAGGCGGCGCCGCCGAAGCGCAGTGCATCGTAGGCGTAGGGCACGGCAAACACAAAGGCGGTGATGCCGAAGGCGGCGCACAGCATGTAGAACAGGAAGCCGACGGCGACGCCGCCCAGCGAGATGAAACCGGCGCGGCGGCCCTGGCTGATGGAGCGGGAAATCAGGTAGATCATGTTGGGGCCGGGCGTCAACGCCATGCCCAGGGCCACGAGTCCAAACATCAGCAAGGCTGTCACATCAGGCACGCGCTATCTCCAGAAGAAATGCATGGCATGCCCGGCGATACGCCGGCATGGACCAGGCTTTCCGGGCATGCGGTCTCTGCGCAAGGTGCTCACCCGGGAGTCAAGATTAGCACAGCTGAAAGTTGCCTGTCGGACATGGCCATCGCGGCGTGCTTGCAGCGGGGCAGCGATGCTGCTGCCCGCGGCCAGCCGCGTTGCACGTACCGGCCGGCAGACGCAAAAAAGCCCGCCGAAGCGGGCTTTTTCACTCTACAGCCAAGCCAAAAATTCAGAACTGGTTCATCGTATTGTCTTTACCAGCCGCCTTCAGCGCCGCTTCGCCGCTGAAGTAATCCTTGTGGTCGTCGCCGATGTCCGAGCCGGACATGTTTTGATGTTTCACGCAGGCGATGCCCTGGCGGATTTCCTTGCGCTGCACGCCGGCCACGTAGCCCAGCATGCCCTGGTCGCCGAAGTATTCCTTGGCCAGGTTGTCGGTCGACAAGGCTGCCGTATGGTAGGTCGGCAGGGTGATCAGGTGGTGGAAGATGCCGGCTTCGCGGGCCGAGTCGGCCTGGAAGGTGCGGATCTTTTCATCGGCCGTGATCGCCAGTTCCGTCTGGTCGTATTCCACGCTCATCAGCTGGGCGCGCTCGTAGGCGGAGACGTCCTTGCCTTCGGCCTTCAGGGTGTCATACACCTGCTGGCGGAAGTTCAGGGTCCAGTTGAACGACGGGCTGTTGTTGTACACCAGCTTGGCGTTCGGGATGACCTTGCGGATTTCGCTGACCATGCCGCCGATTTGCGCGATATGCGGTTTTTCCGTTTCGATCCACAGCAGGTCGGCGCCGTTTTGCAAGGAGGTAATGCAGTCGAGCACGCAACGCTCTTCGCCGGAACCGGCGCGGAACTGGAACAGGTTGCTCGGCAGGCGTTTCGGACGCAGCAGCTTGCCTTCGCGCTTGATGATGACGTCGCCATTGCCCAGTGCGTCGGCCGACACTTCTTCGCAGTCGAGGAAGGAATTGTATTGGTCGCCCAGGTCGCCTGGCTCGTTGGTGACGGCGATCTGCTTGGTCAGGCCGGCGCCCAGCGAGTCGGTGCGGGCGACGATGATGCCGTCGTCCACGCCCAGTTCCAGGAAGGCGTAGCGGATGGCGCGGATCTTGGCCAGGAAGTCTTCGTGCGGTACTGTGACTTTACCGTCCTGGTGGCCGCATTGTTTCTCGTCGGATACCTGGTTTTCGATCTGGATGCAGCAGGCGCCCGCTTCGATGAACTGTTTTGCCAGCAGATAGGTGGCTTCGGCATTGCCGAAACCGGCGTCGATGTCGGCGATGATGGGCACGACGTGGGTCACGTGGCCGTCGATCTTGGCCTGGATCGCTTGTTTTTCAGCACCTTGGGCAGCGTCCAGCTGGCGGAACAGGCCGCCCAGTTCGCGCGCATCGGCCTGGCGCAGGAAGGTGTACAGCTCCTTGATCAAGGCCGAGACGGCGGTTTTCTCGTGCATGGACTGGTCTGGCAGCGGGCCGAACTCGGAGCGCAGGGCGGCGACCATCCAGCCGGACAGGTAGAGGTAGCGGCGGTCGGTGCTGTTGAAGTGCTTCTTGATCGAGATCATCTTCTGTTGACCGATGAAACCATGCCAGCAACCGAGCGATTGCGTGTACTTGGATGGGTCCGCATCGTAGGCGGCCATGTCGTTGCGCATGATTTTGGCTGTGTACTTGGCGATGTCCAGGCCCGTCTTGAACTTGTTCTGGGCGCGCATGCGGGCGGCGGACTCGGGATTGATGGCGTTCCAGGCGCTGCCCTGTTGGTCTTTCAAACCGGCAACTGCCTTGATGTCGTCTTGATATTGGGACATGTGTATCTCCTAAAGAAAAACTAAGTTTGAGAAAATCGTCGAGTGCGCCGCTTTGTCGATGCGAACTGCATGACTAAATAGTAGGCCGATTCGTGGCGATCTTCAAGTCTTATATAAGACATATAACTTAAATTTATTCCTTGTTTTTCAATGGCTTAATTATTGATTTTCAGGATGTGAAATGAATTTTCAAAAAGTGAGAGCATTAATGGCTGAGTCTGCTGTTTGAGATTCCGCGATGTGAAACGTGTTTTCAGATTTTGGTGCAGCGCGACAAATCGGGGTGAAAAAAGCCACCCGAAGGTGGCGCCGGCCAGCGTGTGGCTCCATGTGGTGTGGTTCGGCGCGGGCTTTCGGCTGGGAGGAGCCCGTCAAGCCGGGTCCAGGCACATTTGATTTAATATCATGCTCCGATTGTGAAAGGTAAAGTCAGCGATGCAGATTAACGGTATGGACTTACCCGCCGAGTATGTTGCTTTTGCAGCAAGGCATCGGGATGCGGAAGGATTTTGCAATTTGAGACTGAAGAAAGAACTGGATTCTTGCGGTGGCGTCTTGCAGACGGAATTGGCTCACATCTATACGGATGTCGTCGAATTGACTGCCCAGACAGCGAAGCTCGGGGCGTGTTTCGTCTGCGATGGCTGCTATGGGGAGCTTGGCAGTGTCAGTGCTGGCCCGGGAGCCATACCGGACATCGTTGATTTTACAGAAATCATTTGTTTCGGCATGGCCGGTGACGGGAGTCAATTCTGTTTCGATTTCAGGGGCGCCCGGAGCGCGCCCTCTGTCATCTTGTGGGACGATGATTACTGGCGAAAGATTTCAAGCTCCTTTGACGACTTCCTATTGCTATTTTCTTGATATGTTTGCGGCGTAGTTGATGCAGCGCACGAGGCTAGCCCCGCGCGCTGCGCGAATCTAGCGTCCCACCGTCTGCCGCTGGTCCTTGATGAACAGCGCCGTCAGCATGCCCACCACGCAGACGCCGATCACATAATAGGCGGGGCCCAGCACGTTGTTCTTCAGCATCAGGGTCACGACCACGGGCGTCAGGCCACCGAAAATTGCGTACGACAAGTTGTAGGAAAACGACAGTCCCGAGAAGCGTACCTGGGCCGGGAACGCCTGCACCAGCACGTAAGGCACGGCGCCGACGACGCCGACGCACAGGCCCGTCATCGCATACAGGGGCAGCAGCAGGTCGGGGCGGCTGCCGATGGTGGTGTAGAAAATATACGTGGAAATGGCCAGCAGCACGGAGCCGACGAAGATCACGCGCTTGCCGCCCAGGCGGTCGGCCAGCATGCCGGCGAGGATGCAGCCGAAGGCCAGGCACAGGGTCGCCACGGTATTGGCCACCAGGGTGGTGCGCGGCGCGATGTGGTGGATCTTTTGCAACAGGGCAGGCGTCATCAAAATGACGACGACGATGCCGGCTGACAGCATCCAGGTCAGCAGCATGGACACGGCGACGGCGCCGCGGTGGCTGCGCAGCACGGATTTCAGCGGCATTTCCGTGGACAGCGCCTTGCGTTGCTGCATTTCCGCGAAGACCGGCGTTTCATGCAGCCAGCGGCGCAGATACATGGCGCCGAAGCCGAAGATGCCGCCCAGCAGGAAGGGATAGCGCCAGGCGCCATCGGTGATTTCTGCCGGTGTGTAGACGGTGTTCAAGCCCGTCGCCACGAGGGAGCCGAGCAGGATGCCGACCGTCAGGCCCGCCGTCAGCACGCCGCAGGCAAAGCCCGTGAAACGGCTGGGCACGTGTTCGGAGACAAACACCCAGGCACCGGGCACTTCGCCGCCCACGGCCGCGCCCTGGAAGATGCGCATCAACAGCAGCAGCAGCGGCGCCGCCAGGCCGATGGTGGCATACGTGGGCAGCAGGCCGATCAGCAGGGTCGGCACGGCCATCATCAGGATGGACAGGGTGAACATGCGCTTGCGGCCCAGCAAGTCGCCGAAGTGGGCCATGACGATGCCGCCCAGCGGGCGCACGACGTAGCCGGCGGCGAAGATACCGAAGGTTTGCAGCAGGCGCAGCCATTCAGGCATTTCCGGCGGGAAGAACAGCTGGCCGATGGCGTTGGCAAAGAAGACGAAGATGATGAAGTCGTAGAATTCCAGCGCGCCGCCCAGGGCGGCCAGCGACAGGGTCTTGTAGTCTTGCTGGGTCAGGGGGCGTGTTGCTGCGTTGCTTGCGGCGGTGTCGGAAGTAGGCATGTGTCTCGTTCTTGTGTTTTATGGGAGATTGCCAGAGCTAGCATACGCATTTCCGCCGCGTGAGTAAACGCCGCGCCAGGGTGGCGGCCGCACACGCAGCCTCAGCTGTGCTTAATACAACGCGGCTATCATCGGCGTTGACTTCATTAGAAAGGACACTGCATGAAAATCATGATCGTGGGCGCCAGCAGGGGCCTGGGACGCGCGCTCGTCGATGGCTTGCTGGGCGACGGGCATACGCTCATCGGCGTGTCGCGCCAGCGGCCTGGCAGCCTGGATGCAGGCCTAGGCGCGCAACTGCAGTGGATCGCGGCGGACCTGGCTCGGCCCGTGGAAGCCGTCGAGCAGATTGCGCGCGAGGCGCCCGCCGGGCTCGATGCCGTGATCTACAACCTGGGCGTGTGGGAAGAAAAGGCGTTTTCCGACGAGTATGCCTTCCTCGATGATGCGGACGAGGCCATCGTCGACATGGTCAATACCAACATCACGGCCACGATCCTGCTGCTCAAGCGCCTGGTGCCCAGGTTACTGGGCAGCAGCAAGCCGCAGCTGATACTCACGGGTTCCACGTCGGGCCTGCGCCAGAGCGGCCGCCCGGAAGTAACGTTCAGCGCGTCGAAGTTCGCCCTGAACGGCATCGCCGATGCCTTGCGCGAAAGTTTCCGCGAGCAGGGCCTGGCCGTGACGGCGCTGCAGCTCGGCTACCTGAATACGCAGGATGGCTTGTCCGTGCCGCTGGCGGACGCCACCGCGCGGGGCGAAGGCGAGCTGATTCCCGTGCATGACGTTCTCACCATCGTGCGCGCGCTGCTGAGCCTATCGAACGTGTCCTTCGTGCGCGAACTGGTGCTGCCGGCCATCCGCGACGAGCGTTTCTAAACCTCAGGCGGCGTCGCCGTAGAGCTCGTTCCAGCCCAGCCGCTCTTCCAGCCACTCGTCCGCTTCGGAGGAGTCCATCTGCAGCAGCAGGGCGCCCAGCCGCAAGTTGCCCTTGGCCAGGGCCAGCACGGCGAACACGGATTCCAGCATGACGGGATCAAGCTGGCCCTGCAAGTCGCGTGCGGCGATGGCGGGCAGCTGCGCCCAGGCCGACTGGTAGCTGTCGGCCAGCCAGTCCGGCAGCGGCGGATTGTGCTTGCGGTGGCGCTCCAGTTCGATCAAGGCGATGAGCGCATAGAAATCTTCCTCGCGCGATGCCGCGCCACCGAGCATGTGGACGAGCTGGGGCACGGCCGCATACGAGGCGACGCCCACGTCGCCCTGGTGGTGCAACTCTTCCCAAAGCTCATGCCACATGTCTTCGCCGGCCTGCATGGCCTTGAGCGCCTCGGCCACATCGTAAGGCATGCGGTAGCCGCCTTCCAGGGTGGGCCAGATGGGATCGTCGAGTGATAACAGCATGGTTTCTTCCTTATTGAAATGTGTGCGCCGTCGCAACGCTCACGCTGGCCGCGCATAGGCAAACATATGCTGCACATACTCGGCTTTGCCGAGCGGCACGCCGTTGTGCCGCAGGATGTTGTACGCCGTCACCAGGTGAAAATAGAATTGCGGCGTGGCCCAGTTCACCGCGTATTCCTGGCCCGTCATGTCGAAGGTCAAGCCGCCACCCAGGGTGATGGCGACCGGCTGCTGCGCGCTGGCGTCGATCGCGGCGCGGTCCGCGGCGGCCAGCAGCTCCAGCGTGCGCGCGATCAATGCCCTGGCGGCCGGCATGTTCGCGGGCGTTTCAAGTAGCGGCAAGGGCTGCTGCGTCAGCCGGCACACGGCTTCCTGCGCCTGCGTGCACGTGAATTCCACCTGCCGCGCCAAGGTGTGCATGTCGGGCGCCAGCCGTGACTCGAGCAGGTTTTGTGCATCGAAGCCCAGTGCCTGGGCGCGTTCCTCGCCCTTGGCCAGCAAGGTCGTCAATGAGCGCAGCATCTGTGCAAAGCAGGGGATGGTAATGGCGTAGACCGACATGGAGTTCCTTAAGTAGTTATGCTGATCATCATTAGAAAGGCGCGCGACCCTTACGGATTGCCCAGCATGCCCGGGCAATGCTCGAACCAGCCGTCGTCTTCCTGCTGCGCGATAAACGCCGTGATCAGCGCCTGCTCCGCTGGCGGCGCGGCGGCCAGCAGGGCGTTGAAGCAGGCGATGGTCGAGGCGTTGGGCGTGCCGGCGCCGCTGGCGATGCCGACGAGAAAGTCGCCGGCCCAGTCGGGCAAGCTGGCGATCAAACGCGGCAGTTCGTGCAGCAGGGCGCCGCAGTAGACGCTTTCGCCGAAGCGCCAGGCGGCGCGGTTGGCCGTCTGGTAGGCGCCGTAATCGTGCTCGGCCTGCACGGATTGAAAAATGGCCAGCGCGTATTGCGCGCCTTCCGTGCCCGTCAGCGCATCGAGCATGGCGCAGTAGCGCTGGAAGCGCCGATGCGCGTCATCGGGCGGCGTGGCGCTATCGTCATCCTGGACGATATTGCCCACAATTAAAAGTTCGGCTTTCCAGAGTTCAAAGGCGGTCGGCATACATAGATCAAGGGCGAGAATGATGCCAGCATTATGCCCGGGCCAGCCGTGTTTTGGCGTGCCGCTTGAACATGCTACAGTCCGCCTTTGCCGCCAGCCCAGCGCGGCGCCTTCCGGATCATGCCCGATGCCCACCTGGACTTCCCCGCCACAACTCGTCGCCCTCGCCGCCTTTTACGAGCAGGCGCAAGCCCGGCCGGATGCCCTCAGCGACGCGGCCTTCCTCGACGCCGTCAAACAGGCCCATTGGCCCACCAACTGCTGGAATTACGTGGAAGCGTCGTTCGCCATCATCGCGCCGGCCTGCCTGCTGCGTCCGCATTTGACCGCGGATCTGATCGCCTTGCCCATCGACGCCATGATCGCGGGCGGCCTGGACGATGCGGGCCAAGTCATCGCGATCGGCCTGGCGTGCGCCACGCGCAGCGAGCCGTATGTGGTACCGAGCGGGGAGGGCAGGCGCTGGCTGACGCAGGTGTGGCCGGGACTCGGAGCGCTGGTCGAGACGGTGTTCCAGGCCAGGCTGCAAGAGGCGCTGGCGGAGGATGCCGAATAGAAAAGTAATCTTTGTATAGCTAAATTGGCGGCCTCAATATCACGCATTCTTAATTCTCGGTGGGATATTTGGGCTGAAATAATGTCGATCGGCCAAGTAAGTGTTATTGTCTCAATGAAACTTACTTGTGGATGAATATATGGAATTTGAAGAGTGGATGATTTCCGAAGGCCTTTCGACATCAACTGCAGAAAAATATAGAAGTGCGATTGCTGGTCCTTTGACGACTTGGGCGCGCATGCACAGAATTGTTGAGGCGGATTCTTTGTATGAAATTGCTGATACAGATATTTTTGCATCTATTTCTGAGAAGATAGTAATTACGCCCGAATTCGAAGATCGGAATCTACGTGGTCATGGTATGTACGCCGCAGCATTGCGGAAGTATGCGGATTTTCTTGGCGACACATTGGCGGGAGCCACGGTTGCAAACGGCCACTTTTCGAAAGAGATTTCGATATTAGAGGCGACCGCTACCATACAGTCGGAATTTTCCCCTAAGAATCAGAACGATGCCCGCAGTAAGGTACTTCGTGAGATTGTCGTGCGACGTGGGCAGCCGAAATTTCGGAAAGAACTCATAGAGGTGTATGGCGCCAAATGTGCGATTACAGGATGTGGCGTTTTACCAATACTCGAAGCGGCTCACATCACACCTTATCTTGGCCAAGCTACAAACCTCAAGAAAAATGGCATTCTTCTTCGAGCGGATATCCATTCCCTATGGGATTTGGGACTGATTGCAATTCATCCACACGACAATAGCATCGTTGTAAACGAAAATATTACAGATGAAACCTATCGAGTATTGCAAGGACGGACTCCTTTTACACCACAAACTGAAGATAGTAGGCCATCTATGGCCGCCCTTCATCAGCAGTGGGAATTATTTCAAAATAAATCTGAATGACCGTGACAGGGTTCCTGAATGATTGGCTTGGTTTTTTTGGGGCAGAAGTCAGCTCTCTAATTTTCTTGTTGGCTTGAAAATCGCCATGTTTCGAGCCTTGCTCCTTAAACCTTGTCGCTGATCATCAACTTTGCGTTCAAGCAGGATCTTCATACTATTGACGCGGAAAGCCAGTTTACGTTATGGTATACGTAACTACTTACATATATTTCCTTCCTCATGTCCTCCACCCTGCAAAACTACGGCTCGCTGATGCTGGCCAGCCGCCTGCGCCGTCTTTCCGATCAACTGTATGCCGGCGTCGACACCAGCTACGTGGCGGCTGGCGTCGAATTGACGTCGCGCTGTTTCCCCCTGTTATTGCTGCTGCGCGACAACGGTCCCACGTCCATCACGGCGCTGGCCGCGCAGATCGGGCAGACGCATCCCGTGGTGGTGCAGCTGGGACGCAAGCTGCTCGATGCCGGCGTGGTGGTGGAAATGCCGGACAGCAAGGACGAGCGGCGCCGCTTGCTGGCGCTGTCCGACGCCGGGCTGGCCTTGCTGCATAACATGGCGCCGCTGTGGGACGATGTGCGTGCGGCCGTCGACGCCGTGTTCGAGCACGGCACGCCGCAGCTGATGGCCAGCCTGGACCGGGCCGAAGCGCGCCTGCAGGCGCAAGGCTTCGGCGAGACGATCGCCGCCTGTCGGCGCCAGCGCGAGCGGGCCGCCGTGGACATCATCGATTACGACGCGCCCTATGCGGCCGACTTCAAGCGCCTGAATATCGCCTGGCTGGAACGCTATTTCTATGTCGAGGCGCTCGACGACAAGGTGCTGTCCGATCCGCAAGGCTCGATCCTCGATGCTGGCGGGCAGATCTTCCTGGCGCGCCTGGACGGCACGATCGTCGGCACCTGCGCCCTGATCCGCGCCGGCGACGCCAGCTTCGAGCTGTCGAAGATGGCCGTCACGCCCGAGTGCCAGGGCCTGGGCATTGCGCGCCGGCTGATCGAGCGGGCTTTCGACGCCTTCGAGGCCAGCGGCGCGCAACTGCTGTTCCTGGAATCGAACAGCAAGCTGGCACCGGCCATCCGCCTGTATGAAAGCAGCGGTTTTACGCACGTGGCGCGGCCGGCCGGCGACGCCCATTACCAGCGCGCCGACGTCTACATGGAGTGGCAGGGCAGAAACCGCAGCTGAGCGTGACGGGAACGCTCCCCATCGGCCGTCTCCCGCGTTACAATAGGCGTATTCAATAACGGAACCATGGTTCCACTATTCAAAGACGCCGACGCCGCATGCCTTCCTTTCCGATGCCCTTCCCGCAGATGATCGTGCCACCCGAGCCCACCCAGGCGCGCAGCAAGCAAGCGTTCGAGCGCCTGCTGCTGGTGGGCGAACAGTTGCTGGCGGAAAACCGTTTCGATGAAATCGGCGTGGCCGACCTGGCCAGGCTGGCGGAAACCTCCGTCGGCACGTTCTACCGCTTATTGGGCGACAAGGACACCCTGAGCCGCTTGCTGCTGCAGCGCTTTTTTTCCGACATGGTGGACAAGGTCGAGACCCTGACGGAACTGCGCCAGTGGGAAGGGCGCAGCCTGGAAGAGTTCATCCGCGCCATGGTGGCCATGTTCGTGGCCGTCAACACGGGCCGGCGCGGCGTGCTGCGCGCCCTCATCACGCGCTGCTCGCAGGATGCGCAGTTCCGCGACAAGGTGCACCAGATCAATCATCTGATCTCGCAGCGCACGGTGGCCGTGCTGGCCAGCAAGTCAGCCAGCATCCGCCATCCGAACCCCACGCAGGCGATGATGGTGGTGCCGCCCGTGCTGCTGGGCATCCTGAATCAGCACGTTTTGTCGGGTTCGCTCTCCTTCCTGTCGGGCGCGGCGCTCGAGGATGAACTGGTACGTGTTGCTTTAAATTACCTGACTTGAGATATTTGTCGATTTAACTTGAAATCGGAATTCGGATTCCGTATTATGTTTTCCAACAGCAGGAAAATATATTCCTGCACCTGAACACAAAGCATGTTCAACAGCAAGGAGACAGAATGCGGCGTCACACGACATCCGATGTTCCATTGCATTACCTCGACCTCGGCAGGGGGCAGGGCGATCCCGCGCAGCAAGCCCCTGTGTTTCTGCTGCATGGCCTCGGTTCCTGCGCCGAAGACTGGCGTGCGCAAATCGACGCGCTCGGTGCCACGCGCCGCGTGATCGTGCCCGACCTGCGCGGCCATGGCCGCAGTCCCGCTCCCGGCGGCGACTGGCAGATCGGCGACTTCGCCAACGACGTCTTCAACCTGATGGACCAGCTCGACGTGCCGCGCGCGCACATCGTCGGCTTTTCCCTGGGCGGCATGGTGGGCCTGGAAATGGCCAACCGGGCGCCGGGCCGCGTCGCCAGCTTGTGCCTAATCAACTCGCAACCATTCCAGGGCCGCAAGCCCGCTGCGCTGCTGTTTGCCTACTGGCTGCGCCGCACGGTGATCGCCACGCTGGGCTTGAAACCCATGGGCAAGATCATCGGCAAGAAGCTGTTCCCGGATCCCGCGCAGCAGGCGCTGGTCGAACGCTTCGCCACGCAGATGGCGGGCATGGACAAGCGCGCCTACCTGGCCGCGCTGGACGCCATCTTCCATTGGGATATCGAGATTCACTTCCAGGCCCTGGTCATGCCCGTCCTCATCATGGCGGCCGACCAGGATTACACGCCCGTCGCCAGCAAGCGGGCCTTTGCCGCACAGATTCAGCATTGCGAGTTTGAAATCATTGCGAACTCGCGCCACGCCACGCCCCTGGACCAGGCGCAGCGTGTGAATACCTTGTTGCAGTCCTTCCTTACTCTACATTCAAAATAAACAGGCCACTTGCCGCACGGGCAGGGGGCCGGCTTCAATCGTCGCAGGGCAGGTGCTCGCTTCACGCGCGCGGGTACCGTTACGTCTTGCGATTCTGGAGTCCGGCCGTTTTCCCTGGCGGTCAGCAAGCCTGACATTGGAGACGCTATGAAACTTGCTTTGAAACTGTTGCCCGCCGCACTCGCCGTTGCCGGCGCCTTTGCCACCCAGGCCCATGCGCAGGAAGCCAGTCCCGCGGCTGCCAGCACTGCCAGTGCCCAGGAAGCCAGCGATGCGAAAGAACGTATGGAAACCGTCACCGTTTCCGCCCGCCGCCGCGAGGAGCGCCTGCAGGACGTGCCGCTGGCCGTCACGGCGTTTTCCGCCAAGGCCCTGGAAAGGGCGAATATCCAGAACCTGGCCGACTTGCAGGAACGCGTGCCGAACCTGACCGTGTACGCCTCGCGCGGCACGAATACCACCTTGACGGCGTTCATCCGCGGCGTCGGCCAGGCCGACCCCGTCTGGGGCGTGGATCCGGGCGTGGGCATCTATTTCGACGACGTCTACATGGCCCGTCCGCAAGGCGCCTTGCTCGACGTCTTCGACGTGCAGCGCATCGAAGTGCTGCGCGGGCCGCAAGGCACCCTGTACGGCAAGAACACCATCGGCGGCGCCATCAAGTATATTTCGCGTCCGCTGGCCAAGGAAAACGGCGGCTCGGCGGAAGTGGGCCTGGGCAATTACAACCAGCGCAACTTCAAGGCCGCCTTCAATGTGGCCAACGAGAGCGGCACCTGGCGCGCGCGCCTGGCGGCCGCCAAGCTGGACCGCGATGGTTTCGGCCGCAACACCTTCAATGGCGAGCAGGTCAGCGACCAGGACAGCACGGCCGCGCGCCTCTCCGTCGGCTACTTTCCGCAGGATATACCCTTGACCGTCGTGCTGAGCGTGGACGCCACCGACGACAAGTCGGGCGTGCGCGGCTTCCAGCGCATGGGCGTGAGCGCCTTCGACCCGCTCAAGCGGCCAGCCAGCACGGATGCGTACGACATCCAGAGCGGCATGCCTGGCCACAACTTCACGCACAACCGGGGCGGCTCGCTGGTGGCCAACTACACGCTGTCGAACGACTGGTCCGTGAAAGTGATCGGCGCCAAGCGGCGCAGCACGTCCGAGCAAACCATCGACTTCGACGGCTTGCCGCAGCCGATCGCCGACGTCTTCGGCGACTCGCGCGACGAACAGAAGAGCCTGGAGCTGCAGGCCTCGTACAGCGGCGACTACGGCGCCGGCGTGATCGGCCTGTATCGCTTCGAAGGCACGGCCGGCGGCGGCATCTACAACAACTTCCTGGGACGCCAGTTCACGGCCGCCGTCAGCACGGTGGAGACGGACAGCACGGCGCTGTACACGGACTGGACCTGGCCGCTGGGCAAGGTGTGGAGCATCAATGCGGGCTTGCGCCACACGCGCGAGGAAAAGCGCGCCATCGTGCTCAACCGCACCTTCGCCGATGTCGGCTTCACGCGGCCCATCCAGACGGCGGCCGACTTCGACAAGTCGCTCTCCGTCAGCAATACCTCGCCGAAACTGTCCGTGCGCTATGAAGCGTCGAAGACGACGAATTTCTACAGCAACCTGTCGCGCGGCTTCAAGTCGGGCGGCTACAACGTGCGGGCCAACAACCTGGTGGTGCCCGATTCCGCGCGGCCATACAAGGATGAAAAACTCGACGCGCTGGAAGTGGGCATGAAGTATGCGGCGCCGGACGATACCTTCGACGCCAACGTGGCCCTGTTCTACAACCGCTACAAGGATATCCAGCTGTCCGTCTTCACCAGCTATGTGCAGCCGGGCGGCGTGCCGGGCTTCTATGGCGACTTCACGAACGCGGGCAAGGCCACCGTCAAGGGCGCCGAATTCGAATTCTCGTGGCGACCGAACCGCCAGTGGGAAGTCAACGGCTTCCTCGCCCTGCTCAATGCCGGCTATGACGAGTTCATGAGCGGCGGCAAGAACATTGCGGATACGCAAAAGTTCAGCAACACGCCGCGCCGGCAAGTGGGCTTGAACCTGACGCGCACGGACCGCGACGTCTTCGGCGGCGCCCTGCGCAGCATGGTCGGCTATGGCTACCGCAGCAAGGTGTATCCGACCACGGACTTGAGCGAAACCCTGGCGCAGGGCGGCTACAGCATCTGGACGGCCGGCATCGTCTGGGAAGCGCCGAAGAACTGGACCTTGAGCCTGCATGGCAGCAACCTGGGCAACAAGCGCTACCGCACGGATGGCTACAACATTCCCGCCGTGTTCATCCTCGACGGTTTCTACGGCCCGCCGCGCCAGATCATCGCCAAGGCAGGCTACAAATTTTAAGGTGTCATCAAGGTAGGACGTTGCAAGAGTAGGGCGTTGTAGGAGTGGCCGGCTTGCGTTGGATCAAGCCGGCCCATTGTCGCTGTTTTCGTCGTTAATAATAATCAGGAGACTGGCATGGAATTTCCGAGTTTGCGTCACCAACTGCGTCATTTGTTATCTGCATTCATCGCCGCCTGCGGCTTGCTGGCCGCGTTGCCGGCTTCCGCCGGGCAGTGGGACTTTGGCCTGTACGCGAGCCTGTGGGGTTCGCGCGAATACCAGGTCTGGCTACCGAGCAACTACAACGCCAGCACGCCGCTGCCCGTCGTGCTGATGCTGCATGGCTGCGGTTCCGAGCCGAACAGCATGGCCGCCGTCAGCCGCTTTAACGAACTGGCCGACAGCGAGAATTTCATCGTCGTCTATCCGCGCCAGAACGTCACGGCCAATCCCATGCGCTGCTGGAATTTCATGTTGCCGCTGAACCAAGAGCGGGGCACGGGCGAACCGGCCGTGCTGATGGGCATCTTGAACAAGGTCAAGAATAAATATGCGGTGCAGGACAGCCGCGTGTATGTGACGGGCATCTCGGCAGGCGGCGCCATGGCCTCCATCATGGCCGCCTGCTACTCGGACGTGTTCGCCGCCGTGATGGTGCATTCGGGCGGCATGTACAAGGGCGCCACCGGCATGATCACGGCCGCCGACTCGCTGTTCAACGGCAGCTCGTTCGACCCGAAAGTGCGCGGCAAGGATGCGTGGCGCTGCTCGGGTTCGCCGCGCCGGCTGATGCCGACGATGGTGTTCCACGGCACTTCCGACATCGTCGTCAACCCCGTCAATGGCGAGCAAACCATCGAGCAATTCCTGCAGACCAGCGATTACGGCGACGATGGCCTCGACAATGACAGCGTGCGCTACCGTGCCGACAGCATCGTGCGCCAGACCGTGCCGTATGGCCGCAGCTATTCCATCGATACCTATCTGCACAACGGCGCCGTCATCGCGCAAAAATACACGGTGGAAGGCATGAACCACGCGTGGAGCGGCGGTCCTCCGGGCTGGCCATTCAGCGATGAGCTGGGCCCGGACGCCACCGTGATCAGCTGGAATTTCTTCAAGAACTATCAGAGGTAAAGCGGTGCGGGCGGGAACGCCGGCTTGACCGGCCCGTTTCTGCCCCGCAAAATGTCGGCGCATCGCGCGGCGACATAGTGTCCCGGCGCATACTCACGAGGAAACCATGGCCGTCCCCTTGCGCCGCATTCTTGCTCCCCTTGCCATCGCCTGCCTGCTGGCCGCCTGCGTCCAGCCGCCCGTGCGCGGCGTGCATGCCACGGCTGCCGCCCCGGCGGAACCGGGCATGGCGCTGCGCCTGATCGGCGAGCAGCGCATCGCCTGGAAACACGATTACCAGGGCACGGCCGTGGGCGGCCTGTCCGGCATCGATTACGATGCGAGCAACGATCGCTGGGTGATGACGAGCGACGACCGCTCGGCCATCAACCCGGCGCGCTTCTATACGGCAAAGCTGCGCTATGACGCGCAGCACGTCGCTCCCGTGGAACTGACCGGCGTGCATTTCTATCGGCAGGCGGACGGCAGCCCCTATCCCAACCTGAAAGCGTGGCGCACGCAGGGCGGCGAAGTGCCCGACATCGAAAGCATCCGCGTCGATCCGCAGGACGGCAGCCTCTGGTACACGAGCGAAGGCGACCGCAAGCTGGGGGCGCAACCGTTCATCCGCCATGCGCGCGCCGACGGCAGCCTGATCGGCAGCCTGCCGCTGCCAGCCATGTTCGCCATGCCGGCGCCGGGCGCGCCTGCGCAAGGCAAGCCATCGGGCGTGCGCGACAACCTGGGCTTCGAGGGACTGGCGTTTGCGGCCGATGGCCAGTCGCTGTGGGCGGCCATCGAGGCGCCGCTGCTGCAGGACGGGCCCGTGGCCGATTTCGTCGCCGGCGCGCATAACCGCATCACGCGCTTCGGCCGCGACGGCCAGGTGCTGGCGCAGTATGTGTATCCGCTGGAAAAAGTCGCCTCCATAGGCGGCCCCGCGCGCTTCGCGGAAAACGGCATCTCGGAAATCCTCGCCATCGACGAGCACCGCCTGCTGGTGCTCGAGCGGGCCGGCGTGCAGGATGCGCAGGGCACGTTCCACGAATTCGTGCGCGTGTACGAGATGGACGTGCGCGGCGCGACCGACGTGAAGGACGTGGCCGCGCTGCAAGGCGCCAGCTATACGCTGGCCGGCAAGCGCCTGGTGCTGGACATGAACGCGCTGAACTTGCCGCGCCTGGACAATATCGAAGGCATCAGCTGGGGCCCCAGGCTGGCGAACGGCCATGCCAGCCTGGTGATGGTGTCCGACGACAATTTCCACGACAAGATACAGGTGACGCAGTTCCTCGTCTTTGAAGTCTTGCCGCGTTAAGCCTCACTGCCGCCTCACTGCGCCTTTTGCGGTGCGGCCAGCAGGCGCTGCATGAAGGTGTTGAAAAAGCGCGGCTGGTCCGATGCCAGGCATACCTGGGCATTGGCCTTGCCTGCCACTTCGCGCGTCAAGCCGTCGTCCGTGACGGCGATGCGCAGCGGCGTCGTGGGGCAGCTGGCCGGGTCGAGCAGCCAGGCGACGGGCACGACGTCGAACAGGGACGGCATGTTGCTGGACCATGGCTGATAGGTGTCGATCCACTGGTGGTACAGCAGGGTGACGGCATCCGTCAGCGGCGAGCCATGGCCGAAGATGGCGTTGCGCTCCACTTCATCGAGGCGTATCTGCGTCGAGTCGAGCGGCATCATGACGATGGGCACGCCGGAGCCGAACAGTGCCTGCGCGCCCTTGACGTCGGACGCGATGTTGTATTCCTTGTCGGCCGGGCGCACGGGCACGTACTGCGACTTGCGGTAGCCGGCGCGCACGGAGCCACCCATCATCACCACCTGTTTTACTGTTCCGAAAGCGGCGGGGTCGCGCGCGATGGCGGCGCCGATATTCGTCAGCGGTCCCAATGCCAGGATAGTGATCTGGCCAGGCTGGCGTTTGATTTCGCGCAAAATAAAGTCGATGGCGTCCGGCGGCGGCTGTGCCGGCGCCAGGCCCCGCTGCGCATAGCGTGCCTGCGTGAACGGCGTGGGGTTGGGCGTGGCGATGCCTTGCGCGACGGGAATGCCGGCATGGCCCGTTTCGCGCAGCAGGCGTTCGAGCAGGCGGCCGCGCAAGGCCGTGTCGCCCCAGTCGGTGGTGATGCCGACGATCTCGATCTCCGGGCTTTGCAGCAGCAGCGCCAGGGCGAAGGCGTCGTCGATGTCGTCACCGATATCCATGTCGACGATGACTTTGTGCGCGGGCGCGGCGGGTGTGGCCGTCGCCTGGCCGGCGGCCAGGGCGGTGCAGGTCAGGACGGAGGCAAGCGCGGCGCGGCGCAGCAGGGCAAGGCAGACGACATGGCGGACCTGGAATGAGTGAAAGGCGCGGCGATTTTAGCAGGCGCATGCCTTGCATCAGTACAATGCCGTATCGTTCCATGTGTGAAAGCCGCCATGCCGTCTCGCCGTGTATTGCCCCTCCTCATCTGTGCTTTGCTGCTGGGCGGCTGCGCCAGTGTCGGCATGGACACGCCATCGGCTGCCCATACGGAGGCGTTCGAGCGTGCCGCCAGGCAGGACAGCATGCGCAGCGAGTGCGACTGGGGCGTGCGCTATGCGCCCGTGGCCCCGGAGGGCGCCAGCGTGGCGCAGCTGCAGGCGATCGCCACGGCGCGCCTGGCGGCCATGCGGCTGGCGCCCGCCTGGACCCTGGCCATGCCCGGCGGCGAGGCGCGGGCCTTCACGGACTCGAAGGAGGACCGGGCCGGCTTGCAGTTGTTGCTCAGCATCGTCCTGCCGGCCATGGAACGCTATCCGGCCGGCGTCTTCGCGCAGACGGGCTTGCGCCACGTCGTGCTGGTGAAGGACTTGAGCGTGGATGGCCAGCGCCGCCTGGCCATGCCGGCGCCGGAAATCGACAGCGTCGTCTACGCCGACAACATGCTGGCCGCCATGTGTCCATCCGGCATGGAGCTGCGCGTGCACCACGAGTATTACCACTTCATCGAATACCGGCTGTTCAACGATTTCTATTACCGCGACCCCGTTTGGCTGGCCTTGAACCCGCCCGATACGGCGTATGGTCAGGGCGGCGCCACGGCCTACGGCAAGGGCTTCCAGAACCTGGGCCACCCGCAGCCGGGATTGGTCAGCCGCTACGCGGCCTACGGCCCCGAGGAAGACAAGGCCGAAGTGTTCGGCTGGATGATGACGCCCGCGTACGCGCCACGGCTGGAGCAATGGAGCTTGACGGACGCGGCGCTGTCGGCCAAGCGGCAACTGTTGCGGCAAGTACTGGGCAGCAAGACAGCTTCTTACTAAGTATCAAGTTTGCTTCTCCTTTGACGGCGAAGTCAGGCAATGCGCCGCCACCCTCCGCACGTCCTGACGCCGCGTCATCCCTGTCTTTCCTGGTAACTATATAATCTGCGCTTGGGCGAGGTCCGCTCTTGAACTCCAGTGAAGGAATGACATGCGAGGATATTTCGTGCGCCCGTTGGCGCTGTTTGCGGCATCGGCCGTGTGTGTCTCTGCCGGCGCAGCCGATGCGGTGGTCGATGCACAGCAGCGCGCATCCCTGCTGGCATTTTATGCGCAGCAATACCCGGGCGAGCCGGCCACGCGCACCGTGTTCGAAAGCGTGCCCGTGGTCGGTGGCCGTGGCAGCGAGGTGGTCGGCAGCGTGGAAGCGCCGCCCTACCGTGGCCATGGCGCACTGTGCCGCACGCAGCGCACCAAGTTCGTGCTGCAGGGCTCGGGCCAGCAGGCGCGCTGGCAAGAGGCGGGCATCGAATATTACGCCTGGCTCGACCGTGGCACTTGCCGCGCCGTGGCCGAACCCGTGCGCATGCTGCAGCGCGTGCCCGATGCGGAGCTGGAAGGCGTGTTGCTGTACCAGAAGCCCCTGCTGGCGCGGGCGCGGTTGCTGATGGCGGGCAATACGGCCTGCGCGCCGCTGCGCGCCTTGCCGTTTGCGCTGGCGGCCGTCGACGTGGGCGCCGCCGCGCCGCGCGCCGAAGAGCGCTATGCGCTGGTGTTCAAGAGCGACCGTGACAGCTACGCCCGCATCTGGCTGCGCAAGAGCGGGGGCCAATATGACGCCTGGAATGTGACTTGCCCGCCAGTGCTGTAAACTGCTTGCCCTTTGTTTGATCCCTACTTTTGACTGTTGCAACCATGAACCAGAATTCCACTTCCGCCCGCAGCTGGGGCACCGTCGTCACGCACAGCGACGAGATGGCCATCATCTACCGCTACGTCGACGCCTTCCATGACGACTGGGACCTGTCGTCGCAGCCGGACCGCATCATCATCGCCTGGCGCTACGAAGACGAGACGGGCATGCCCGCGCCGAACGAGCGCGAGCACATGGAAGAGCTGGAAGCGGCGCTGGAACCGGTGGTGGAAGCGGATGGCTTCGCCACCCTGGCGCTGGTGTCCACGGGAGAAAACCTGCGCGAATGGATTTACTACACGCAGTCGGGCGAGGAATTCTTCAACCGCCTGAACACGGCGCTGGCGCCGCGCCCGAAGTTCCCGATTGAAATTCGCAGCGCGGCCGACCCCGCCTGGTCCACATACGCGGGTTTCATGGCGGCCTTACCCCCAACGACCTGATCAAACCTGCTGCGCGTCGTGATCTGCCGCCTGCGATGCTCACTGTGCTAAAGCACAGTTCCGCTCTCGGCGACAGCTCTCTTCCGCTCGCGACGGTTTTATCAGGGTTGGATCTAATCAGACCAACGCGGCCGTCACGATGCGCGTGGCGGCCGTGATGATGTCCTGGTTCGTCGGTGCATTTTTCTGTTCGCGCGTGTAATACACGGCGATCAGCAGCGGCGCGCCGCTGGCCGGGTAGGCGACGCCGATATCGTTGACGCTGCCATACGCGCCCGAGCCCGTTTTATCGGCCACGTGCCAGCCGGCAGGCACGCCGGCGCGGATGCGCTTGTCGCCGGTCGTGTTGCCGCGCATCCAGGCGTCCAGTTGCTGGCGCTGCGGCGCCGGCAAGCTATTTCCCAATAACACTTGTTGCAAGCTGTGCGCCATCGACGCGGGGCTGGCCGTGTCGCGCACTTCGCCCGGAATCGCGCTATTGAGTTCCGTTTCCCAGCGTTCCAGCTGGAACAGCGTATTGCCGATGCTGCGCGCATAGGCCGTCACGGCTTGCGGTCCGCCCAATATTTTCATCAGGAAATTGGCCGCGCTATTGTCGCTGTATTGCAAGGTGGCGGCGCACAGCTTGGCCACGCTCATGCCGTCGGCCAGGTGCTTTTCCGTGATTGGCGAATACGTGACCAGTTCTTTTTTCTCGTAGCGCACGTGCTGCTCCAGCAAGCCCGGCTGGCTGACGCTGCGGGCCAGCACGGCGGCTGCCAGCATGGCCTTGAAGGTGCTGGCCAGGGGAAAGCGCTCGTCGGCGCGGTGGGCGACGCGCACGTCGCTGCCGTGGCGCCAGGCGGCAACGCCGAGGCGTCCGCCGGCAGCCTGTTCCAGCGCAGCCAGCTGTGTTTCGGCAGTGGCGATGCTGATGGCGGGCGCGGCGAACAGCAGCGGTGTCGGGCACAGCAGGGCGGCGCCGCTGGCCAGCAAGAGCTTGCGGCGGAGGGGATTCAGGGATTCAGTCATGGTCTGGAAGTATTTTCGGTGTGGATAGGGTGGCCAGCAGTTCGCCGATGGCGAGCAGGTTGGCCGGTTTGGTCAGATGGTGGTCGAAGCCGGCCGCACTCGACTGGCTGCGGTCGTTTTCAGCGCCCCAGCCCGTCAATGCGACGAGCACGGCGGCAGCGCCGGCCGGCGTCTGGCGCAAGGCGCGCGCCACCTCGTAGCCGTTCATGCCGGGCAGGCCGATATCGAGGAAGATGACGTCGGGCAAAAAATGCGGCGCCATCGCCAGTGCCTGCGCGCCATCGTGGGCCACCTGCGTGGCATGGCCCATCATGTCGAGCACGGCAGCGAGCGTATCGGCCGCATCGACATTGTCGTCGACCACCAGTACGCGGAAATGGCGACCGCTGGCGGGGTATGCCGGGATGGCCGTTTCGGCGGGCGCTGCCGGCGCCACCGCCAGCAGCGGCAGGCGCACGCTGAAGGTGCTGCCGAGGCCGGCGCCGGGGCTGGCCGCCGTGGCGCTGCCGCCATGCAATTCGGCCAGGCGCCGCACCAGCGACAGGCCGATGCCCAGGCCGCCCTGGGCGCGGCCCATGTTTTGCCCCACTTGCGTAAACATGTCGAACACGGTGGCGATCGACTCGGCGGGAATGCCCACGCCGCTGTCCTTGACCTCGATCAAGACCTCGTTGCCATCGCGCACGGCGCGCAAGCTGATGTGGCCGCCGGCTGGCGTGTACTTGGCGGCATTGTTGAGCAGGTTACCCAGCACTTGCGCCAGGCGCGTGGGATCGGCGTTGAGCGGCAGCGCCTGCTCGTCTAGCGTTACCTGCAACTGGTGGCGGTTGGCTTCGATCAGCGGCATGCTCGTTTCCACGGCGCCCGCGATGATGGCTTTCAAGTCCGCGCGTTCGAGCCTGAGTTCGATCTGCCCCCGCGTGATGCGGGCCACGTCCAGCAAGTCATTTACCAGGTGCACCATCTGATTGACTTGCCGCTCCATCACGTCGCGCACGCGCGCCACGGTGGCGGGCTTGTCTGCGGCCAGGCGCATGATCTGCAAGCCGTTGCGGATGGGCGCCAGCGGGTTGCGCAGCTCGTGCGCCAGCGTGGCGAGGAATTCCGTCTTGCGCCGGTCCATCTCGGACAGGTTGTCGGCCAGCTGGCGCAGCTGCTGCTCCGAGCGCTTGCGTTCGCTGATGTCGCTGAACAGCACCGTCAGCAGCCGGCTGCCGGGTCCGCCCAGGCGCGCGGCAAACACTTCGAACCAGCGCTCCATGGCCACGGCTTCGTTTTCGTAGCGAGCAGGCTCGCCTGTTTTCACGACCTGGTCGTACAGGTCGAACCAGTGCTGGTCGTGGTCGGGCACGAAGCTGCGGATGGTCTTGCCGATGGCATTGTCCAGGCCCGACTGCTTGACGAAGGCGGGGTTGCCTTCCAGGTAGCGGAAATCCACGGGGCGGCCTTGCTCGTCGTACAGCATTTCAATCACGCAAAAAGCCTGGTCCATCAGCTCGATCAAGGTGCTGTAGCGTTCCTCGCTGCTGCGCAGCGCGTCTTCCACCTGTTTCTGGCGCGTGATGTCGAGGAGGACGCCCGGCAATTGCAACGGCGTGCCATCGGCCGCGTATTCCACGCGTCCGCGCGCGATGACCGAGCGGTACTGGCCGTCGCCGGCGCCGACGCGGTAGCTGGCCTCGAACGGCGTGTGCGCGTGCAGCGCTTGCGCAATCTGCGCGCTGACTTGCTCACGGTCATCAGGATGGATGACGTCCAGGTAGCGCGCCAGCGGCGCCGCTGCCGTCGCGTCCGCATCGATCGGGAACAGGCGCGCCATATTGCTGTCGGCCGTGACGCGGTCGGCAACGATGTCCCAGTTCCAGGTGGCCACTTCGCCAGCCGCCAGGGTCAGGCGCAAGGTTTCCTCGTTCTGCTTGCTGGCCGTCAAATCGAGCGAAATGCCGGACAGGGCGATGACGTTGCCGGCGCCGTCGCTGGCGCAGGCGCCGCGCATGTGGGCCCAGTGCAGCGAGCCGTCGGGCCAGCGCACGCGGATTTCCACTTCGAAGTCGCTGGCGCTGGCGATCGCCGCATGCACGGCCGCCTGCCAGTGCTGCAGGTCGCCGTCGAGCATGGCGCCCGTCAATTGCGCGTAATCAATGCTGCTGGCCGGCGGCAAGCCGAGATTGGCCCTGAACGCGTCGGAACACGTCATGCTGCCGCTGCCCAGGTCGATCTCCCACGTGCCCATGCGGCCGCCCTGCATGGCCAGGCGCAGGCGCTGCTCCGTCTGCCGCTGCTGCGTCACGTCGCAATGCGAGCCCAGCCATTCAATGACGCCGCCGTCCGGCGCGCGCACGGGCAGCATGCGCACGATCACATTGCGGTAGGCGCCGCTGACATGGCGCAGGCGGTACTCCGTCTCGAACACCGTGGTCAGCTGCGTTGGCATGGCGTAGGGCAGGTTGCGGTCGTCCGGGTGCAGCGCATTGATCCAGCCACGGCCCATCAGTTCGGCTTCGCTCTGGCCCGTGAAGGCGCGCCACGAGGGCTGGTCGGCATCGAACTGGCCAAAGGTATTGGTGCTCCAGACGATGTCGCAGTGCGCGCCCAGCAGCAGATGCGCGGCCTGGGCGGCGGCAAGTGAGGATGGATCGGCGTGGTTGTGCTGGCTTGGTTCTGGCATGGATGTGATCGGCTATGGTGCGGCGCGCCGCCGCTGCACCGGAATGTGGCAGAACGGCATCGCTAGGTACGGCGATATTACAGTCAAATGCCGCTGCGGGCGCGTCTTCCACACAGCTGGCTCCGCCTTTTGCGCGCTGGGCGCCCATGCCGGCGCCGGCGCCGGCAAACGGCGAAAACGGCGCCGGCATGCCCGTAGTGTGGCTGAATAACCACTAGGCAGTCGTTAATGTTAACTAATAAATATTTTACATAACAATATTCTTGCGGCGCATAAGGCGCTTGAATTAAATTGGCGCCTTACTGAAAAGTTGGTGTTCATCAGACATCCCAGAGATGCGGCCAGGACCGCTGTCAACTTGCGTGACAGCCAGGGCAGAGCCAGTGACGCCGAGAGCGGGGGGACATCCGCTCGCGCTGTTGCACCACGGTAGTGCAAATGATCGTCCAGCGCCGTACACATTCCGGAGACAGGTTGCAAGAAATACAGATTTCGCAATTCTTTTTTAAACTTCTGGGAAACAACATGATCAAAATGTCCAAGATGCACAAGCGTTTGTGCGCCAAAAGCGCCGCCATGCTGGCACTGTCCGCAGCCCTGCCTATCGGCACGGCTTACGCGGATGAAGCCGCCGCAGATACGACGCCTGCCGCCAGCCAGCTCGAGACCGTGACGGTCACGGCGCAGCGCCGCAAGGAAAATATCCGTGACGTGCCCGTCTCCGTGTCGCTGTTGCGCGACGAGAAGCTCGACGTGCTGGTCTCCAGCGGCCAGGATATCCGCGTGCTGGCCGGCAAGGTGCCGAGCCTGAACGTGGAATCGTCGAATGGCCGTACCTTCCCCCGCTTCTACATCCGCGGCTACGGCAATACCGATTTCAACATCTTTGCATCGCAACCTGTTTCCCTGATTTACGACGATGTCGTGCAGGAAAATCCGATCCTCAAGGGCTATCCGATTTTCGACGTAGCCGGCGTGGAAGTGCTGCGCGGCCCGCAAGGCACCCTGTTCGGCCGCAATACCCCTGCCGGCGTGGTCAAGTTCGAATCCGTCAAGCCGAACCTGGACAAGGTCGAAGGCTATTACAACGTCTCCACCGCCACGCATAACACGAGCAATTTCGACGGCGCCGTCAACGTGCCGCTGAGCAAGGAATGGGCGCTGCGCTTCTCGACCCTGCGCCAGCACCGCGACGATTACGTCGACAACACCTTTACGGGCAAGAAAAACGCGCTGGACGGCTACAACGAACACGCCGAGCGCGTGCAACTGCTGTATGCACCGAACACGACGTTCAACGCCCTGTTTAACGTGCACCAGCGCAACACCACGGGCAGCGCGCGCGTCTTCTACGCCAACATGATCAAGCAGGGCACGAACGATATCGTCGACGGTTTCGATCCGAACAAATCGTTTACGAATGCCCCGAACTTCCAGCGCCTGCGCACCAACGGCGCCAGCGCCCGCCTGAGCTGGGACCTGGATGGTATCAAACTGTATTCGATCACGGGCTTTGAGCAGGTCGGTAATTACGTGTCGCATGGCGACATCGATGGCGGCACGCCGACGGGCCCCGGCTTTATTCCTTTCCAGGTTGAAACGGCTGGCGGCATCACGAGCGTGAAGCAATACTCGCAAGAATTCCGCGCCGAATCGAAGAATGCCGGTCCGCTCAATTGGCAGGCAGGCGTGTACTACTTCAACGAAGATGCCAATGGTTTCACCGACAACTTCAATACCGACACGCATGTGCTGACCACCCACCTGGCCAGCCGCCAGAAGAACTCGGCCTGGGCAACGTTTGGTTCCGTCAACTACGCCGTCAACGATGACTTCATGCTGCGCGCCGGTTTGCGCTACACCAAGGACAAGAAGGATTTCAACACGGTGGAAGCGACCAACATCGTGCAAGTCAACCCGACCAGCGCCGATGTCAGCAAAGCCAAGGTCAACTGGGACTTGAGCGGCACCTATAAATACAACAAGGACGTGAACTTCTACGGCCGTATCGCTTCCGGTTTCCGCGCGCCAAGTATCGCTCCGGCCAGCACCAGCGTGCCCGTCACCGTGGCCGATGCGGAAACCATCACCTCGTTTGAAGCCGGCATCAAGGCCGACCTGTTCAACCGCCGCGCCCGCGTCGCGTTCAGCGTGTACGACTACCAGGTGAAGAACCAGCAGCTGACGGTGGTGGGCGGCACGTCGAACATCACGCGCCTGATCAATGCCGCCAAGACGAATGGCCGTGGCGCGGAACTGGAACTGGAAGGTTTTGTCACGCCGAGCCTGAAGATGTCGCTGGGCGGCAGCTACAACTTCACGGAAATCAAGGACCCGAGCCTGTCGATCGCCACCTGCGCCCAAACGCGCTGCACCGTGACCGATCCGCTCACCACGGGCAATCGGGCCATCATCGACGGCAATCCATTGCCGCAAGCGCCGAAGTGGACGATCACCGCCACGGGCCGTTATTCGATCCCGATGGAAAACGGCGAGTTCTTCGTCTTCACGGATTGGGCATACCGCAGCAAGATCAACTTCTTCCTGTATGAGGCAACCGAGTTCACCGGCAAGCCGATGGTCGAAGGCGGCTTGCGCGTGGGCTACACCTGGGATGCCGGCAAGTATGAAGTGGCTGCGTTTGGCCGCAACATCACCGACACCCAGCGTATCACGGGCGCCATCGACTTCAACAACCGCACGGGCTTCATCAATGAGCCGCGTCAGTTTGGCGTGCAATTCAAGGGCAACTTCTAATTGCCCGATACCAGGCGCCGGCCATGTGCCGGCGCCTGCATTGCTACCCGCCCGGTTCGCCGCGGCGGGTTTTTTTATGCGCGCGCGGGAAGTTGCGCCAGCCGCTGGGCCCAGGCGGGAATGGCCTGCCGCCAAAACGCATCCACGTTATCGGCGCGCACGTCGAGGCCGAGGAAGCGGGCGGCCGGCAGCAGCGCCGACGCCAGCAGCCCGGCAGTGCCCGTGCCCGTATCGAAGGCGAGGGCGCCCGTCTGCTTCGACAGTTTTTCGCCGCTGTCGTTGGTGACGACGGGCACGTGCAGGAAGCCCGGATGCGGCAGACCCAGCACATCCTGCAGGTAGAGCTGGCGCGGCGTGGAATCGAGCAAGTCGGCGCCGCGCACCACCTGCGTGATGCCTTGCGCGCCATCGTCGACCACGACGGCCAGCTGGTAAGCCCAGTAGCCGTCGCCGCGCAGCACGATGAAGTCGCCCACCTCGCCGGCCAGGTCCTGTTGCTGCGGACCATGCCAACGGTCGACAAAGCCATACACGGCTTGCGGCCCCTCTGGCACGCGCAGGCGCATGGCGCGCGCTACCTTGCCTGGCGCCAAGCCGTGGCGGCAGGTGCCCGGATACACGGCGGCGCCGTTTTTCGGCGCACCGGCTTGCAGCACCGAATCCTGGATTTCCTTGCGCGAACAGCCGCACGCATACACGAGGCCATCATCCTGCAACTGCTTGAGCGCCGCCTCGTACAGCGGCAAGCGCTTACTCTGCCACGTCGCCTCGCCATCCCACTGCATGCCGCAACGCTGCAGGCTGGCCAGGATGCCGAGATCGGCGCCCTCGACATTGCGGTCATAGTCCAGGTCCTCGATGCGCAACAGCCACGTGCCCCGATGCACCTTGGCATCGAGATAACTGGCCATGGCGGCAACAAGCGAACCCATGTGCAGGGGGCCGGAGGGGGAGGGGGCGAAGCGGCCGATGTAGGAGGCGGTGGGCAAAGAAGTGTTCATTCGTGCAGGCGCAGGCGGCTACACCGGTAGTCTGCGCTTGGGGAGTTGGCTATGGTTGGAGCCAAGTATCGGGGAGCGAACGTGGCGTGTCAAATCGGGGGCGAAATGCTGCATGCCGTCATGAGCGGTAACGCCATGCTGGTTTGCCGGATGCGCGCGATGTCGGCGATGGCATCTCGCGGAAGTTGTGCGAATGAAAGGACAAATAGAATCCAGGGAACTTGCCGGCAGTTGTTCCACGCTCGCGCCCTCCGCCAGCCGGAAAGCGCCATGCTGGCATCAGGCGCGCGCGTGGGTGTCGATGCGTGACTATGATTCCTAGAAATGGTACTCGGCGCGTATCATCGGCGTCTTCGCCGTCTGCCCCGTGTTGCCCGTGGTGGCGGGCGAATTGCCGAACTTGTTTTTCCAGTACTGGTACTCGAGGCCCACGCGGAAGGTGTTCTTGGCACTGCCCAGGGCGGCGCCCACGTCGTACATCACTTGCATGTCGATATTCGTTTCCACCGCCGTGTCGCGACCGACCTCGTCCTTGCCTTTTGAATCGATGAGGTTAAAGAATCCTTCGAACGAGAACAGCGGCGACAGCGGGATGGCCCAGGCGCCCGTCAGCATCGCGTGCGTCTTGTACGTGTAGCGGCCCGTCACTTGCGAGATGGGCGGGAAGGCGCCGCTGGGGGCATTGCTTTCGCGCAGCAACAGCAGGCTGGTGTTGAAGAAACCGGGCACGTCCCACATCAGGGTCGGGCCCGCCACCAGCATGCGCTTGCGCGAGTTGTAGCCGACGTCGTTCTTGGTGTTGACGTCGAAGCCCAGGGTGACGCCGACGCCGCGCACGGGGCCGAACTTGATGTCGCTGCCGCGCACCTTGCCGATGTCGATGGTGTTGCGGTACACCAGGTAGGCCTCTTGCGCGCCCGAGGTCTTGCCCAGCGCGCCAGGGTCCTTGCTGTCGGAAATCAGGAAGTCCAGGTTGACGAAGTTGCTGCCGTATTTGTAGCCGCTGGCATGCGTGATGGCAAAGATGTTTTTCTTGATGTCATCGGGATTGAATGGTTCGCGGTAGTCGTTGCCGGCGCGCCAGCTGAGGGCGGTATCGCTCCATTCGGCGGCCTGGACGGCGGCCGCTGGGCCGAGGGTCGTGGCAAGGCACAGCAACAGACACGGTAGGTTTTTTGGCACTTTCGGCTCCTGGTGGCGGTGTGGGAAAACGGTGCTGCGCGATGGCGGGACGGGGTGCCCGCACCTTGCGGCGACGCGGAAAAAAGGCGTGCCGTTCAATCCATGATGCGAGCAGCGCGGCGCCGGACGATATGTATCATGTGCATACTTACTATCATTTCCTGCATATAATCATCGCACCTTCTCGTCCTTGCGGGGCAAGGCGGGTGCTGCAAAGCTGATAATTTTTTTCAAAATTGTATACAGGTGTTGTTTTTTTGCGGAAATGGAAATGGGCGCCGTCACGCCATCCACCAAAGCGCCGCGGATGCCGATACGATACCTGTCAGACACATGCACGGCCCGGTTTTCCTCTCCCATCGATATACGGCAGCGAGGCACGAGAACAACAATGACGGCACGCCTGGAACTCATCGGTATCAGCAAGCGCTATCCGGCCGTGGTGGCCAATGACGGCATCCATCTTACCGTCGCACCCGGGCAAATCCACGCCGTGCTGGGCGAGAATGGCGCCGGCAAATCGACCTTGATGAAAATCATCTACGGCGCCGTACAGCCCGATGGCGGCCGCGTCCTGTGGAATGGGCGCGAAGTCGATATCGCCAGCCCGTCGGCCGCGCGCGCGCTCGGCATCGCCATGGTGTTCCAGCATTTCTCCCTGTTCGATACCTTGACCGTGACGGAAAACATCGCCCTCGGTTTGCCTGCTGGTACCGACATGGCGGAGCTGGCGCTGCGCATCGAGGCGACGGCTCGCCAGTACGGGCTGGAACTGGAACCGCAGCGCCATGTGCACACCTTGTCCGTCGGCGAATGCCAGCGCGTGGAAATCGTGCGCGCCTTGCTGGCCAGGCCGCAACTGCTGATCCTCGACGAACCGACGTCCGTGCTGACGCCGGGCGCCGTGGAAAAACTGTTTGCCACCCTGCGCCAGCTGGCTGCCGAGGGGTGCAGTATCCTCTACATCAGCCACAAGCTCGACGAGATCCGTGCCCTGTGCCATACGTGCACGGTGGTGCGTGCCGGCAAGAATGCGGGCGTGTGCGATCCGTCGCTGGAATCGGCGGCCAGCCTGTCGCGCATGATGATCGGCGCCGAGCCGCCCGCCATCACGCGCGTGGCGCGCACGCCCGGTGCGGCCATGCTAAGCGTCAAGAATTTGCATTTGCCGAAGAGCCATCCATTCGCCACGCAATTGAGGGATATCCATTTCAACGTGCGCGCAGGCGAGATCGTCGGCATCGCCGGCGTGTCCGGCAATGGCCAGCAGGAATTGCTGGCCGCGCTGTCGGGCGAGGACAGGCGCGCCGGCGCCGACACCATCGTCCTGAACGGCACGCCGGCGGGCCGGTTGCCGCCGGGCCGGCGCCGCGCGCTGGGCTTGGGTTTCGTGCCGGAGGAGCGGCTGGGCAGGGGCGCCGTGCCCGACATGTCGCTGGCCGACAACGTCTTGCTGAGCTTGCAAACGCCAGCCACCATCCGCCACGGCTTCCTGCGCCACAAGGTCATTGCCCAGCGCGCCGCCGCCATCATCGCGCGCTTCCAGGTGAAGGCGGGCGGGCCGCAGGCGCTGGCGCGCAGCCTGTCGGGCGGCAACTTGCAGAAATACATAGTCGGGCGCGAAGTCCTGCGCGCACCCACGGTGCTGGTGGTGGCGCAGCCGACCTGGGGCGTGGACGTGGGTGCGGCCGCGCAAATCCGCGCCGAGTTGCTGGCGCTGCGCGATGCGGGCTGCGCCGTGCTCGTCGTGTCGGAGGAACTCGATGAATTGTTCGAGATCAGCGACCGCCTGCTGGTGATGGCGAAGGGGACGATGTCGCCCTCCGTGGCCGTGGGCGAGGCCAGCGTCGCGCAGGTGGGACAATGGATGAGCGGGTTGTGGCCGCAGGAGGCTGCCCATGGCTAAGTTTGCCTTGCGCCTGGAAGCCCGTCCGTCCCCATCCAGGTTGATGGCGTGGCTGTCGCCCGTGCTGGCCGTGCTGCTCACCGTGCTGTGCGGCGCGCTGCTGTTTATGGCGCTGGGGCACGATCCGCTGGCCGGCTTGGCCGTCTTCTTTGTCGAACCGCTGCGCGATGCGCACGGCTGGTCCGAGCTGGGCCTCAAGGTGGCGCCGCTGCTGTTGATCGCCGTCGGCCTGGCCATCTGCTTTCGCGCCAACATCTACAACATCGGCGCGGAAGGCCAGCTGACGCTGGGCGCCATCTGCGGCGGCGCGGCCGCCTTGCACCTCGACGATGGCGTCGGCGGCGCGGCCATCATCGGCGTGTCCCTGCTGGCCGGCATGGCGGGCGGCATGGCGTGGGCGGGACTGGTGGCGTGGTTGCGCGACCGCTACAACGCCAGCGAAATCCTCGTCTCGCTGATGCTGGTCTACATCGCGCAGTTGCTGCTCAGCTATCTCGTGTATGGCGTGCTGCGCGACCCGGAAGGCTTCAATTTTCCCCAGTCGAAACTGCTGTCGGACGGCTTGCTGCTGCCGATGGTCGTGGCGGACACGCGCTTGCACCTTGGCATCGTCTTTGCCCTGCTGGCGTCGCTGGGCGGCTGGCTGTACCTGTCGAAAAGCATTTCAGGCTTCCGCCTGCGCGTGGGCGGCATGGCGCCGGCCGCCGCCCGCTATGCGGGCTTTTCGTCGCGCAAGACCTTGTGGTCGTCCCTGCTGATCTGCGGTGCGCTGTCGGGCCTGGCGGGCGCGTGCGAAGTGCTGGGACCGATGGGGCAGCTGACGCCTACCGTCTCGCCTGGCTACGGCTTTGCCGCCATCATCGTCGCCTTCGTCGGGCGCCTGCATCCGGTGGGTGTGATCTTTTCCAGCTTCGTCATGGCCCTGTTCTATATCGGCGGCGAGCTGGCGCAATCGCGCCTCGGCTTGCCCAGCGCGATCACGGGCGTGGTCCAGGGCATCTTGCTGTTCGCCTTGCTCGCTTGCGATGTGTTGATCCAATACAAACTGCGCTGGAGGAAACATGGATAACCTGGCCCTGACGATTGCGCCATTGGTCGCCGCCAGCATCAATGCGGGCACGCCGCTGATGCTGGCCGCGCTCGGTCTGCTCGTCAATGAAAAGGCGGGCGTGGTGAACCTGGGCGCGGAAGGCATGATGCTGGTGTCGGCCATCACGGGCTTTGCCGTGGCCGTCAACACGGGCAGCCCCACGCTGGGCTTCCTGGCCGGTGCGGGCGCCAGCATGGTCCTGTCCGGCTTTTTCGCGTGGCTGACGGTGTGGCTGGGCACGAACCAGTACGCGACGGGCCTGGCCCTGTCGCTGTTCGGCGCGGGAGCGTCCACGTACATCGGCCTGAAATACGTGGGCAACAGCTTGCAGAACGGCCGCTTCGGCATCCCTTTCCTGGAAGACATTCCCGTGCTGGGGCCGGCCCTGTTCCGCCAGCATCCGATGGTGTATCTGTCGCTGCTGCTGTGCCTGGCCATCGCCTGGTTCTTGTACCGCACGCGCGCCGGCCTGGTACTGCGCGCCGTGGGCGAGTCGCCGGCCTCGGCCCATGCGCTCGGCTATCCCGTGCGGCGCATCCGCCTGGCGGCCGTGCTGTTCGGCGGCGCCTGCTGCGGCCTGGCCGGCGCCTTCCTGTCGCTCGTCTACACGCCGCTGTGGGTCGAGGGCATGGTGGCGGGGCGCGGCTGGATCGCGCTGGCGCTGACCACCTTTGCCACCTGGCGCCCGGCGCGCGTGGTGGGCGGCGCCTATCTGTTTGGCGGCATCACGATATTGACCTTCCACGCGCAGGCGCTGGGCGTGCCCGTCGCTTCGCAGCTGCTGTCGATGCTGCCGTACGTGGCGGCCATCGTCGTGCTGGTCCTGATTTCCAGCAATGCCAATTACATCAAGCTCAACATGCCCGCTTCGCTGGGGAAGAATTTCAATCCGGGCGCTTAGCCCATGCCGCTCGAAGGCACGCCGTCACTCCCCCGCGGCGCGCTGTCTTCTTGATTTCCGATGGGGGGCCATCAAAGGAAAACCATGTCCAAGAAACTGTTGTGCGCCGCCGTCTGCAGTGCCGTTCTGATGCCTGCCCTGGCCGCCGCGCCTGCCGCTACCCCGTTGAATGTCGGCTTCGTGTATATCAGCCCCATCGGCGACGCGGGCTGGACCACCCAGCACGACCAGGCGCGCAAGGAAATGGAAAAGGCGCTGGGCAGCAAGATCACCACCAAGTACGTGGAAAACGTGCCGGAAAGCGCCGATGCGGAACGCGTGATCCGCGACCTGGCACAAACGGGTAGCAAGCTGGTCATCACGACCTCGTTCGGCTACATGAATCCCACCTTGAAAGTGGCGAAGCAATTTCCTAATGTGAAGTTCATTCATTTGACGGGATACAAGACGGCGCCCAACGTGGCCAATACGAATGCGCGCTTTTATGAGGGCCGCTACCTGGCCGGCGTGCTGGCAGGCAAGATGAGCAAGACCCATGTGGCCGGCTACGTGGCGGCGTTTCCCATTCCGGAAGTGTTGCAAGGCGTTAACGCCTTCACGCGCGGCATGCGCAGCGTCGATCCGAAGGCGGAAGTGAAGGTGGTGTGGGTGAATAGCTGGTTCGACCCGGGCAAGGAGCGCGACGCGGCCATCACCCTGATCGGCCAGGGCGCCGACGTGGTCACCCATCACACGGATTCGACCGCCGTGGTGCAGGCGGCGGAAGAGAAGGGCAAGTATGCGATCGCCTACCACTCGGACATGAAGAAGTACGGACCGAAGGCGCAGCTGGCCGCCGTCACCCACCACTGGGGCGACTACTATACGAAGCAGGCGCAGGCCGTGCTGGACGGCACATGGAAGTCGAGCAGCACCTGGGGCGGCATCAAGGATGGCATGGTCAGGCTGGAAGGCGTCAACGCCGCCGTGCCGGCGGACGTCAAACAGTTTGTATTGGCGCGAGAGAAAGAGTTGGTTGCTGGCAAGCTCAACCCGTTCAGCGCACCGATCAAGGATAACGACGGCAAAGTGCGCCTGGACAAAGGCGTGCTGGACGATGCGGCGCTGACGAAGATGGATTATTTTGTCGAAGGCGTGGCTGGAAAAGTTTCCGGAAAGTAATAGGTTTGAGTATAAACTTGCTGTAATATTGCCGGAAACGGGAGCGGGGCCGGGACGCACTGCGCGTCGCCGGCCCGCTCACATAGCAGAGCCTGAACAGGCCCGTACCGGAGAACGACCCATGGATAGACTGGAAGTATTCAAGATTATCGCGTTGCAGGCCAGCAAGGGCGAGCTGACCTTCCCTGCCAACGTCAAGGCCACCCTGAAGCTGCAGGAAGCGCTGGACGACCCCGATTGCCACATCGAGGCGGCCGCGCGCATGGTCATGGCCGAGCCGCTGTTGTCGGCCAGGGTCGTGGCGCTGGCCAACTCGGCCGCCTACAACCGTACCGGCAATGAAATCGCCAATGTGCGCGCGGCCGTTTCGCGCCTGGGCTTTGCCACCTTGAAGTCGATGGTGGCGTCCGTCATCGTACGCCAGCTGGGCAGCCAGATTACCGACCCGCAATTGCGCGCCAAGTCCGCCAAGCTGTGGGAACACACGGCCCACGTGGCCGCGCTGAGCCAGGTCATCGCCAGGAAAGTCACGCACGTGGACGTGGAAACGGCCATGTTTGCCGCCATCGTGCATGAAGTGGGCGGCTTTTATCTGCTGTCGCGCGCCGAGGAATATCCGGGCTTGCTCGACGATAATACGGAAGACTGGATCGAATACGGCGAAAAACTGATCGGCCGCGGCGTGCTGCGCCAGCTGGAAGTGCCGGACCTCGTGCTGCAGGCCGTGGAAGGCATGTGGCATGGCGGCAGCCCGTTTCCGCCGCGCACCCTGGGCGCGACCCTGGTGCTGGCCAACGACCTGGCGCCCGTCGGCTCGCCCCTGCACCCGCCGGAAAGCGCCGCGCGGCGCCAGGCGGCGGCGAAGATCGACTTCGGCATCGGCGGCAGCACCCTGCATACGATACTCGAGGAATCGGCCGAAGAGATCGAATCGCTGGCGGCCGCCTTGCTGGTGTAATTGCTGGTCCGAACGTTTTCATTGAAGAATCCCCGCCCTTGCCGCGGGGATTTTTTTCGTCCGCATTTTGCTGTGCTTGCCCCATGGCATACAATCGCCGGCTCGGCCATCCGCCGGACTGACTTACTCCTCTTATCAAAAGGATCTTATGCAGAAGCTGTTTTCCTCCCTGGCCTTCACGGCGCTCGCTTCCAGCCTGACGCTGGCGTTTTCCGCGCACGCCGCCGCGCCTGCCGCCAAGGACTTGCCGACCGTGCAGGAAGCGCCGTTGCGCGCCCACCTGGCCTTCCTGTCGAACGACTTGCTGGAAGGCCGCGGCACGGGCCAGCGCGGCGCCGACCTGACGGTGGCGTACCTGGAAACCCAGGCGCAGATGGCAGGGCTGAAACCCGTGCGCGGCAACAGCTACCGCCAGAGCGTGCAGATCGCCGGCGTGAAGTCGCTGCCGGCCGAGAGCAGCCTGCAGGCCGTGGCGGGCGGCAAGGCCGTGCCGCTGGCGTTCGGCCCGGACTGGGTATGGGCCACGGGCGACTCCGTTGCCGCCCACACGTTGGATGCGCCGCTGGTGTTCGTCGGCTATGGCATCACGGCGCCGGAAGAAGGCTGGAACGATTTCAACGGTGTCGATGTCAAGGACAAGATCGTCGTCATGATGGTCAACGACCCGCAGCCGACCGTGGCCGAACCGAACCGCTTCGCCGGCAAGGCGCTGACGTATTACGGCCGCTGGACGTATAAATTCGAGGAAGCCAAGCGCCAGGGCGCCGCCGGCGTGTTGCTGATCCACACGAAGCCATCGGCATCGTATGCGTGGAGCGTGGTGCAGAACAGCTGGAGCGGCAGCGAGCGCTTCCAGCTGGCCGACCGCACGGCAGGCACGCCGTTGCAGGGCTGGATCACGGAAGACGCGGCGCGCCGCCTGTTTGCGGCCGGCGGCCAGGACCTGGACGCCTTGCGCGCCAAGGCGGAAAGCAAGGACTTTAAAGCCGTCGCACTGGACGCCAAACTGTCGGGCGAAATGAAGTCCGCCGTGCGCAAGGTGGAGCAGTTCAACATCGCCGGCATGGTGCCGGGCACCGACCCGAAGCTGAAGGATGAAGCCGTCATCTACAGCGGCCACTGGGATCACCTGGGCAAGCAGGGTGACACGGGCGACACCATCTACAACGGCGCCGTCGACAATGCCTCGGGCACGGCAGGCTTGCTGGCCATGGCGCAGGAAGCCGTGAAAAAGCCGGCCAGGCGCACGCAGATTTTCCTGTGGGTGGCGGCCGAAGAACAGGGCTTATTGGGCAGCGCCGCCTACGCGGCCGATCCGTTGTGGCCGCTGGACAAGACGGCTGCCGCGCTGAATCTCGACAGCCTGAACTTCGTCGGCGCCACGCATGACATCGGTGCACAGGGCAGCGAGCGCACGGAACTGGGCGCCATGGCGGCCACGGTGGCGAAAGCCATGGGCATGCATATCGCGCAAGCGCGCCCTGACCTGGCCGGCGGCTATTTCCGCAGCGACCATTTCAGCTTTGCCAAGGCGGGCGTGCCCGCGTTTTCCATCAATGGCGGACGCGAGTACATCAAGGACGTGGAAGCGTCGAAAGCGAAGGCGGCCGCGTATGGCCCCCGCTATCATCAGGTCACCGATGAGTACGACGCCAGCTGGGATTTGTCCGGCATGACGCAGCAGGCGCAGTTCACCCTGAACCTGGGCCAGGCCGTGGCGAATGGCGCGAAGATGCCGGCCTGGAAGGCGGGCGACGCGTTCGGCAAGGCGCGCGAGCAAGCCGCAAAATAAGGGAGAGTAGGTCGGATTAGTGCGGTAAAGCCGCGCGTAATCCGACAATATTGTTGGCGCCATGGTGTCGGATTACGCGCTGGCGCGCCAACCCGGCCCACGTGATACCTGATTAGCTGGTCCGCTCCAGGCGGCGCTGCGTGTAGGATCGTAGGTCGGATTAGCTCGAAGAGCGTAATCCGACAACAGGGTTGGCGCAGCAGTGTCGGATTACGCGGCGTGCGGCCGCTAATTCGACCTACGTGATAGATGCCTGGGCGGCCCGTTCCAGCCGGCGCTGCGAGTGGCGGTACTTGCTCCACACTAGCAGCAGCAGGAGCGGCATGGCGCCGCCGACCATGCACAGGGCGGGCCAGCCGCCGGCGGCAAAGCTGGCGCTGGCCAGCGCCGAACCGGCCGAGGCGCCGATGAAGCCGCCCGCGATGAAGACGGTGGTGACCCTTGCGCGCGCATGCGGCGCCAGTTTATAGATGATGGACTGGTGCGTCACTTGCAGCCCCATCACGCCCATGTCCAGCAGGACGATGCCGACCAGCAGCAGCACCAGCGAGTGGGCGCCGAAGCCGATCAGGGCCCATCCCGCGAGCGAGGCGACGGCCAGCAGCCACGTGGCCTGGCGCGCGTAGCCGCGGTCGGCCATGCGGCCCGCCGTGTTCGCGGCAAATGCCCCCGTGGCGCCCGCCAGGCCGAACAGGCCGATCTGCATTTCCGAGTAGTGGTAGGGCGCGCCGCTGAGCAAGAAGGTCAGGCCCGTCCAGAACACGCTGAAGGTGCCCAGGCCCAGGCCGGAGAACAGCGCGCGCTGGCGCAGCAGCGGCTCCTGGCGGATGATGTCGGCCAGCGAGGCCATCAGCTTGCCGTATTGCAGCTTGCCCCGTGGTGCCTCGTTTGGCAGGATGCGGCGCAGCATCAACAGCAGCGCCGCGACGACGATGGCGGCCAGCACGTAGACGGTGCGCCAGCCGCCGCTGATCTGCGCCACCGTGCCGGACACTGTACGCGCCAGCAAGATTCCCAGCAACAGGCCCGTCATGACGGTGCCCACCATGCGGCCCCGGCTGTGATCGGGCGCATACGAGGCCACCATGGCCGTGACCACCATCAATGCGCTGGCCGTGATCCCCATCAAGACGCTGGCGATGGCAAAGACAATAATATTCTGGCTGGTGGCCGCCAGCAGCAGGGCGGCTATCTTGGCGATCAACATCCACGTCAGCAGCTGGCGGCGGTCCAGCACGTCGCTGAGCGGTACGAGGAAGACGATGCCCAGCACATAGCCGATCTGCGTGGCCGTGACCAGGTAGCCCGCTTGCGGCACGCTGACGCCAAACGAGGCGGCCAGCATGGACGTGAGCGGCTGCACATAATAGAGGCTGGCGACGAGCACGCCGGCGGACAGGGCAAACAGCAGGATGCGGGTGGCGCTCAGCAGGGTGCTGGCGTCGAGGGTAGCGGGAACAGCTGGTTTCATGCGATACGACTTTCTTGGAATGACGCTTTTGGATCAGCATGATAGCGGGGCTGCGCATTTCTTGCCGGGCATGGCCGATTCTGGCGGCGGGACGCCAGGCAAAAAAAATCCCGGCAATCGTTGCCGACGGCCGGGAAAAGGGTATAGGGGATATACCGAGGGAGGAAAACAGAAAACAATTGCTACACTTGCTGAGCGTGCCGATTGCGTGCTTCGGCGGCCTGCATTGCCCGCTGCCTCGGCGGTTCCACGCATCAGCATGGTGCAGGGTCTCGTCGGCCACGCGCTTGCGCCCGCGACAGACTGGGCAGCGTTGTTATGACTGGCGCGCCAGTTCCGCGTGCACTTGCGCCGTGATTTCGTACGAGCGCAGCCGGTGCTGATGCTCGAAAATCTGCGAGGTGATCATCAGCTCGTCGGCGCCCGTTTCGGCGATGAAGGCGGCCATCTTTGCCTTCACCGTGTCTGGCGCGCCGATGGCCGTGCATGACAGGACGGAATCGAGCATGGCGCGTTCCTGCGGGCCCAGCTGCTCCAGGTAACCTGGCACCGGTGGTTGCAAGCGCGACGGGCGCCCCGTGCGCAAGTTCACGAACGCCTGCTGCATCGACGTGGCGCGCAAGTGCGCTTCCGCATCCGTGTCGGCGGCAAACACGTTGAAACCCAGCATCACGTAGGGTTTCGCCAACTGTTTTGAAGGCTTGAAGTGTTCGCGGTAATAGGCCACGGCTTGCAGCATCATTTGCGGTGCGAAATGCGAGGCAAACGCATATGGCAAGCCCAGGTGGGCCGCCAGCTGGGCGCCGAACAGGCTCGAGCCGAGTATCCACACGGGCACTTTCGCGCCCTTGCCGGGCACGGCCAGCACGCGCTGGCGCGGCTCGTCGGACATATAGTCGATCAATTCCAGCACGTCCTGCGGGAACTGTTCCGCATCGGACTGCAGGTCGCGGCGCAGGGCGCGCGCCGTCGTCTGGTCGGAACCGGGGGCGCGGCCCAGGCCCAGGTCGATGCGGCCAGGATGCAGCGCTTCCAGGGTGCCGAACTGTTCCGCGATGACCAGCGGCGAATGGTTCGGCAGCATGACGCCGCCCGCGCCCACGCGGATGGTTTTCGTGCCGGCCGCCACATGGGCGATCACGACGGCCGTGGCGGCGCTGGCGATGCCGGGCATGCCGTGGTGTTCGGCCAGCCAGTAGCGGTTGTAGCCCCAGCGTTCGCCGTGCTGCGCCAGGTCGAGCGTGTTCTTGAACGACTGGCTGGCGTCGCTGCCTTCGGCGATGGGGGCCAGGTCGAGTATGGAAAATGGAATCATGGTAGCGATATCGGGACGTGGTGGAAAATCACAATGGACGATTTGTCTATCCCCTGACGACAGCAGGGTCAGCCACAACAGCATGGCGGGGAAGACAGGCTGTGCACATGATAATGCGAATCGGGAATTTGCGTACTGATCGGTAAAAAACTCGCCTTGATTGGAAATTCATGACAGCAATGCTAGAGTGGGCCTCCCAACCCTACACCCCTCGCCATGACCAAGAAACCCGTCTTGCTGACCCTGCTGACCCTGCTGCTGCAGTCCGCCTTCCCGCTTGCCGCCCACGCCGCGCCCGTCAGTGCGCAGGCGCAGGAAACGGCCCGCCATGCGCTGGCCACCTATCCCGAACCGCTGATCGCCAGCCTGGCGAAGATGGTCAGCTACAACACGGTGGCCGACCCGGCCGTGCCGTTTGCCGACAATCCCCAGCACACGGGCTTCAAGCGCTACCTGGCGCAAGAGGCGCAGCGCCTCGGCTTTGATTTTCACGATCACGGCCATGTGGTGATCATCGGCATGGGCAGTGGCAGCGAGCGCGTGGGCGTCATCACGCACGGCGACGTGCAACCGGTGAATCCCGCCAAGTGGGCCCGTTCGCCGTTCGAGCTGGACCGCACCAGCGAGCCGGGCAAGCTGCTGGGACGGGGCACGGAAGACGACAAGGGCCCGATCGCCACGGCCCTGTATGCGATGAAGGCCATCCAGGATAAGAAAGTCCCGCTGAGCAAGCGCATCGAACTGTACGTCTACATGGCCGAGGAGTCGGACTGGGAGCCATTGAAACAGTTCCTCAAGACCCATACGCCGCCGCAGGTGAATATCACCATCGACGCGGAATACCCGGTGGTGACGGCCGAGAAGGGCTACGGTTCGATCAAGCTGACCCTGCCGCCGCGCACGGCCTTGCCGGTGGGCGGCGGCCCCGTGCTGACGCGCTTGACGGGCGGCTTTTTCGGCAGCCAGATCCCGGAAGATGCGAGCGCCGTCATCGCGCACGCGCCGCCAGCGCTGGAAGCGGCCATCCGCGCGCGGGCGCAGGCGCAACAGGGCGTGCGCTACAGCTACGCGCGGGACGGCGACACCCTGACGGTGACGGCGCTGGGCGTGTCGGCCCACTCGTCGAAGCCGGAGGATGGCGTCAACGCCATCAGCATGCTGGCCGACGCGCTGGCCGTGCGGCCATGGCAGGGCACGCAGGCGGCCGACATGCTGTCGTTCCTGAATGAACTGGTGGGCACGGGCATCCACGGCGAGCGCTTTGGCCAGATCGCCTACCGCGATGGCTTCATGGGGCCGATGACGGTGGCGCCGACCGTGCTCAAGCAGAATGGCGGCGAACTGGAACTGAATATCAACCTGCGCCGTCCGCAAGGCAAGACGGCGGCCGTGCTGCAGCAGCAGGTGACGGCCGCGTTCGATGGCTGGAAGGCGCGGCGACATGTGCCGGCCACCTTGCAGGTGCAGATCGGCGAACCGTGGTTGCAGACGGCGGCGCCGCAGATCCCCACCCTGCTGTCCGTCTTTTCGCACTACACGGGCATCGCCGATCCGCAACCGGTGGCTATCGGCGGCGGCACCAATTCGCGGCTGTTCCCGAACGCCGTCAGCTTTGGCCCGGCCATGCCGCATACGGTGTACACGGGGCATTCCGAACACGAATTCATCACGGAAAAGCAGTTGTTGTTGAACTTGCAGATGTACACGGCCGTGCTCATTGAGCTGGCGCAATAAGAACCTGTCACGGCAGGCAGCGTCTTCTGCGGCCTGTTTGGCCTGGATGCGGACAGGACGCGAGGAGGAAACGGGGCAGGCCACGCGACGACTCCCCGCTTCGGCGGGCCGTCGGCAGTGCAGGTATTTATCTGGCGGGATAGGCGCCAAGGCTTGAAAAAAAAGGCTGGCGGCATAGACTGCAACCCTGGGACAACGCCGGCTGCCGAACTTTTTGCATGCATGCGTGTCATACGTTTCCATGTGGGAAGGGGGCAGGTATGCATAGCAAACAGGACGTCCGGCTGGCGGTGGGCCGGGCAGGCGTGGCAGGCGGGACAGCGTTGCGGCTGGCCCCGGATGGAGAGCGATCATGAACTGGCCGCTGGAACTGGAAGTGGCGCACAAGCTGGCGCAGATGCGCGGCTGGCTGGAAGACCAGCGTGCCGGTGCCGTGCGCCTGCGCGGCGTGGACTGGTTTGCCTGGGCCACGGCGGGCGCGTCGAACAGCCATTGCCAGACAGCCGAGTGCGGCTGTGCGGAGGTGCTGGTGACGCGCGACGCCGCTTACATCCTGACTGACGAGGCTGAAGCCATGCGCATGCGCGAAGAGGAAGTGCGCGGGCCGTGGACGTGGCAAGTGTCGCCATGGATGCAGCCCCAACTGTATGAATTGCGCGAGCATTTCGTGCAGCATGTAGCCGGTGGCGCGCCGATCTTGTCTGATCGGCCCGGACTGCATGAACGCAGCTTGCCCGTGGCCTTGCGCGAAGAGCGGCTGGTGCTGCTGGAATCGGAGCAGTCGCGCTACCGGCAAGTGGGCCAGCTGGCCGCCAGCGCGGCAGCGGACGCACTGCGCCAGGCCCGCCCCGAGTGGAGCGAGCGGGAACTGGCCGCCGCGTGCGTGCGCGCCCTGTGGCTGCGCGGCTTGCAAGCCGTGCACGTGCTGGCTTCGGGGGCCGAGCGTCAGCAGCGTTATCGCCGTGCACCGGCTGCCCATGACGCTCTCGGTTCGCACGCCGTGCTGGCCCTGTGCGCGCGGCGTTTTGGCCTGTGCGCGAGCCTGAGCCGTCAACGGCGCTTCGGCCCCACATTGAGCACGGGCATGAGCACGGGCACGGCGGGGGCGGCGGGCGGCATGGACGACGCCGATGCGGCCATGCTGGCGCTGGAAGCCGTGGCCCTGGACGCGTGCGAGGCGGGCCATGCGCTGAGCATGGTGTATCACGCGCTCGACAGCGCCTATGCATATGCAGGCCAGCCCGATACGGTGCGCACCAGCCGCCAGGGCGGCATTCATGGCTACCTGGCGCCCGAAGTGGCTGCCGGCGCGCATACGGAAATCATCCTGAAGCGCGGCATGGCGCTGGCGTTTCACCCCAGCCTGCCTGGCAGCACGGTGGAAGACACCTTCCTGCTCGACGCCAACCAATTGCATAACCTGACGCATGACCCTGCCTGGCCCTCCACCGTCGTGCAGGGGCGTAGCCGGCCATTGACACTGGCATTGGCTTAGCGCTACCAGGCCAGGCAAACCAGACCAGACCGAGTCAAACCGAGTCAAACCAAACCGAGCCAAACCAAACCAAACCAAACCAAACCAAACCAAACCGAGTCCAGCCTTGCCAATCCGAGCCTAGTCAAGCCGAGCGGGGCTCGGCTTGAATCCGGCCAGGCGCTTTCGCTTTAAGCTCTTTAAGCTCTTTAAGCTTTAAATTAAGCTCTAAATCAGTGCGGCCGTTTGTTTGAGAGGCCGGTTTGAGGGTTTGAGGCTGATACGGTACCCGTCCATCCGCACCATCCGCAACAGGCGTACCGAACCATGCCTTGCCTTGTCATGACCGGCGGTCGCTTCAGGTGCAAGATTTCAGTTGCAGCAGTTGCTGCAGCAACCACAGCAGCAACCACAACCACAACCACAACCACAACCACAACCACAGTAGTAACCGCAACAGCAACAGGTAACCGCAACCGCAACCGCAACCGCAACCGCAACCGCAACCGCAACCGCAGTTGTAGCAGCAACCGCAGTTGCAGCCGACGCTGCCACGCCGCCGCAGCAGCACTGTCGCTGTCGCGCCGGCAAGTACCGGATGGCTACCGGGTGCCGTCACTTGCGACTGTCGCCCGTCCGACTGTCACTTTCCCCAAGCCCCAAGCCTCACGTGCCAGGCGCCAGCGGCGCGGATAGCCGGCCCGATGCATGGCACCGGCGCCCCGGTCAATAGCGTTGCATCACGCCCCGTTGCACGCTGACCCGTTCGCCGATCTGGAAAGCGGGCTGGGTGTTTTGCACAAAGGTGCGCGTCGTGCCGTCGTCCAGGCGCAGGGTGACGCGGTACAGCATGTTGCCGGCGGCGCCAGCGCTGCTGCCGGTGCCCGCAGTGCCCGATGTACCCGCCTGCATGTCGCCACTGCCCTGATCCATGCCGCGCGGCACGGTTTCTATCGATTGCACGGTGGCCGAGCTGATATTCAGGGTGGCTGGCGCGGTGTCGTTGCTCATGTTGCTGGTATCGGTGGCGGTACTGGTGGCGGTGCTGGCTGGCGTGCTTTGTGGCGTCGTGGCGGCGGGCGCGGCATAGATTACGCCGCTGTTGCTACGGGCCAGGCCGGCATCGTCCGTGGCATGGCAGGCGGCCAGCAGCGCGCACAGCATGCCAGTCAGCAGCAAAGGGGTTTGTGATCTCATCTTGGTCTCCTCATGGTCGAACATTCGGGATCGGCACCAACGGCGATGCGGATATCGGCAATAGCTGCATATAAGAGCGCGGTGGATGGAAGATGTTCGCTGCCTGTCATTGTCGATTGAGCTAGATCAAGCGGCTGACTGTCGTGCTTGGTATAAATGATGCTCACGAAAACCCTTCGTGCGTGCGCACGTTTCCTCACTGTTGAACCAGGAGAAAAAATGTCATCAGGTCCTACCGTAAAGCTGATTGATGAGTTGGTGCTGGCCATTATCGGCACCGCGCGCGATGCCCGTGCGCGCCATGTGTTGGCACAGGCCTTGCATGGCCTGGTGCGGCTGGCGCGTTCGGAACAGTTGCTGGACATGCAGCGCGACGCGGCGCGCGCCCTGGGCGCCGGCAGCCGGCGCGAGATGCGCGCCCTGATGCGGCGCATGGGCACGCGTAGCGCGCGCAGCCAGGAACAACTGCCGCTGGAATTGCTCGGCAGCGACAACAACGAACGCGCTTGATGCCGGCTGCGCGCCAGGCACTAAGCTTCTGGCAACGGCCTTGCCTGGCCCAGCGCGGCGGCGACCATTTTGGGCCAGAGGAAACACAGCGGCAGGGTAACGGCGACCGCGGCCGTGATATCGACCATCCAATCCTGGACTGCGCCACGGCGGTAGGGCAGGAAACTCTGGATGAACTCGTCGAGCGCGCCCATGGCCGTTACCATCAGGATCGACAGCAGCGCGCGGCGGCCCATGCTGCCGCCCGTGCCGCTGAACAGAATCAGCGCCAGCACGCCGTAGCCGACGGAATGCAGCACGCCGCCCGAGGCATATTGGCCGACGTCGGCGCGCACGCCGGGGATATCGCCGATCAGGATCACCAGTACGTACAACAGCAGCGCGGTGCGGTAGCGCAGGCGTTCGTATCGGTCGGCAAAACACAGCTGGAGCAGGGGCGGGAACATGGTCGTGAAGGAAAGCATAAGGAAGCGAACAATATCATGGGCGGGAGGGACGGTCGTGTTTTTGCGCAAGGATGTGTATCGCTGGCAAAAAAAAGGCCCGCGGGGGCGCGGGCCAAAAACCCAAATGAAATGGGTCAAGAGTGAGAGTTGCTCGGTACTAACCTTGTCGCCCGCCTTGCCGGTGCGCGCCATGGTCATGAAAGGGAGTGGTGTGCCATGGCGGCACACCTGTCTGTAGTCAGGCATATCGGTTGCCTGTACAGCAGATGAAGCAAGTATAGGGGGCGAAAATGACGGGCCTATGACACGCCGCAACATTTTTTGCGAGGGCGCGATTTTATTTTAGGCGAGGATGGGAGGTGGCAAGAATAGCCATGTTGCAGGAGTGGCAGCAAAAAAAAGCCCGCTGGTGAAAGCGGGCTTAAAACTATTTTCTTGGAGGAGAATAGTGGAGACAGGTGCATTATGCTGCGTCGCACTATATGTGTCTAATGGTATTTTCAGATATCTATTATTGATTTTTGATATAACTTGATGCGTGCTGCGCTTATTCCTTCACGGCTACCGTGTAATTGAGCGCCATGCGTCCGCCGTCCACATAGATGGTCTGGCCCGTCATGTAGGTGGCGTCGTCGCTGGCCAGGAAGGCGGCGATGCCGGCCACTTCTTCCGGTTCGCCGCAGCGGCCCAGCGGCGTGCGCGACAAGATCGTGTGGCGCGCCTCCGGACTGGACAGCACAGCCTGCTTGGCCAGTTCCGTCAGGATGGTGCCCGGCCCGATGCCGTTCACGCGCACGCCGTACGGGGCGAGATTCAAGGCCATGACCTTGGTCAGCTGGTTGATGGCGCCCTTCGACACAACGTAGGGCACCTGGTTCGGGATCGCCAGCTCCGCATTGACGCTGGACATATTGATGATGCAGCCGCTGTTGCGCTTGACCATTTCGCGCGCCACGGCCTGGCCGCACAGGAACATCGACTTCAGGTTGATGCGCATGACCCTGTCGAAATCGTCTTCGCAGACATCGAGGAAATCGGCCGCGTGCGTCACGCCCGCATTGTTGACGAGGATATCGATGTGGCCGAACTGGGCCAGGGTTTCCTTCAGCATGGCGTCCACGTCCGCCTTCTGGCTGACGTCGGCGCAGAAGAAGCGCGCCTGCGGACCGAGGGCGGCCGCCGCTTGCGCGCCTTCTTCCTTGATGTCGACCAGCATCACCTGCGCCCCTTCGGCGAGCAGGCGGCTGGCGCACGCCAGGCCGATGCCTTGCGTGGCGCCCGTGACGATGGCGGTTTTATTGATCAGTTTCATGTGTTCTCCTCGGCGGGTGGGGCGCGCTGCCATTGTGCGCGGCAATGGCAGATTCTAATCCCTGCCCGCCATTCAGAGGAGGATGGGTTCGTTCGGCAACTGGTTGCCGCGCGTGCCATTGGCGGGGAAGTGGCTTTGCAGCAAGCTGTTTAGCTGCTGCAAGGCATCCAGGGTGCTGTCGTGGTAGTTGCCATCCTTAAACCCTTTGGTCATGGTGCGGCACACAGCTTGCCACTGCTCCGGCGTGACGCGGCGGCCCACGTTGCGGTCGGCCACGATATCGACCTGGTGTTCGGCCAGGTTGATGTAGATCAGCACGCCCACATTATCTTCCGTGTCCCATACGCCATACTGGGCGAACAGTTCGCGCGCCCGTTCGCGGTTGCTCACGCCCTGGTACGCCATGCCCGGTGTGAGGGCCGCCTCGACGATCAGCCGCACTTCCGCCTGGTGCATCTGTTCACCGTCGGCGATGGCCGTCTCGATGGCTTGCAAGGTGCTTTCCGGGAAAGCCTGGCGTCCCGTGGCCGGCGTGCCCCGCAAATGCTTCAAGGCGCGCCCGCAGCGCTGTCCGAATGTCAGTTGTTTCGTCATTACCAATCTCCCGAGGCGCCGCCGCCGTCAAAACCGCCGCCGCCGCCACCGAAACCACCGCCGCCCCCGCCACCGCCAAAACCGCCGCCGCCGAAGCCGCCACCGCCGCGGTTGTTCAGCGCCTGGCTGAGGATGCTGCCCAGCACGACGCCGGTGGCGCCGCTGGACCAGTTGCTGCCGCGCTGCAGCCGCGTCGGTCCTCCGCGCGAGCGGAACAGGGTCAGCACGACGAGGAAGCCGAAGAACAGCAGCGGCAGCCAGAAGGTCAGGCCGCCCGCTTCCACCGTGCGCGGCGCCTGCTGCTGGGCAGGCGCGGGAAATTGCTCCTGGTTCAGCAAGGTGGCTATCGCGCCGATGCCGGCCACCAGGCCGCCGTAATAGTCATCCTGCTTGAAATGCGGCGCGATGACATCCTGCAGGATGCGTTTCGATTGCGCATCCGTCAGCACGCCCTGCACGCCGCGGCCCGCCTCGATGCGCAGGCGGCGCAGGGCGGACGGGTTGTCCTTCGCCACCATCAGCAGCACGCCGTCGTCGACGCCCTTGCGGCCCAGCTTCCACGCATCCGTCACGCGGATGCTGTATTGCTCGATCGCTTCCGGCGCCGTGCTCTTGACCAGCAGCACGGCGATCTGGCTGCCCGTCTTGGCTTCGTAATCGGCCAGCACGGCTTCCAGCGCCGCGTTTTGCTTGGCGTCCAGCATGCCGGCGTCGTCCGTCACGCGCGCCGCCAGCGGCGGCACGGGCACGAGCTCCTGCGCGCTGGCGGGCAGGCTGGTGCACAGCAGCAGCGCTGTCGCCAGCGCCACCAGATAAGACCAGGCTTTCATCTTATTTGCCGAAATCGACGGTTGGCGCGGTCGAGATGGCCTTCTCATTTTCCACCGTGAACGATGGTTTGACCTTGTAGCCGAAGACCATGGCCGTCAGGTTGTTCGGGAAGCTGCGCGCATGCACGTTGTAGTCTTGCACGGCGGTAATGTAACGCTGGCGCGCCACGGTGATGCGGTTTTCCGTGCCTTCCAGCTGCGACTGCAAGTCGCGGAAGCTGGTGTCGGCCTTCAAGTCCGGGTATTTCTCGGACACCACCATCAGGCGCGACAGGGCAGACGACAGTTGCCCCTGCACTTGCTGGAACTTTTCAAACGCGGCCGGATCGTTCAGTACTTCCGGCGTGATCTGGAAACTGGTGGCGGCGGCGCGCGCCTTGGTCACCGCTTCCAGCGTCTCCCGTTCGTGCGTGGCATAGCCCTTGACGGTGTTCACCAGGTTGGGGATCAGGTCGGCGCGGCGCTGGTACTGGTTGACCACTTCGCCCCAGGCGGCCTTGGTTGCCTCGTCCTTGCTCTGGAAGTCGTTGTAGCCGCAGCCCGTCAGGACGCCGGCCAGGACGGTGACGCTCAGCGCCAGGCGCAGCCATTTGGTGAATTGATTGGTGATTTGCATGATGGGTTCCGTGCGTAAAGGGGAGGTGAGGCAAATATACCTGAAACGGCACAAGATGTTGGTTTAATAAGCGCTCCAGACCGCTTCGGCGCGGGCGCGGACTGCCGTGGCAAGCCCGCGCCGCGTTACAATACGGGGTTTGCAACTGAATATAGAGAAGGTGTGCCGTGAATTTCATCAATAAATTATCCGCCGCGTGGACGGCCAATAATTCCCTGCTGTGCGTGGGACTGGACCCCGACCTGGCGAAACTGCCGGCCGAATTGCGCGACTTGCCCGATGGAATCACCACCTTTTGCACGCGCATCATCGATGTCACGGCCGACCTGGCCTGCGCCTTCAAGCCGCAGATCGCGTATTTCGGCGCGCTGGGCGCGGAAAAACAGCTGGAAGACATTTGCCGCTACGTGCGCGAGAATTACCCGCACATCCCGCTGATCCTCGACGCGAAACGGGGCGACATCGGCGCCACAGCCACGCAATACGCGCGCGAAGCGTTCGAGCGCTACGGCGCCGACGCCGTCACCGTGAACCCCTACATGGGCGAGGATTCGCTCGACCCCTACCTGGCGTGGAGCGACCGCGGCGTGATCATCCTGTGCCGCACCTCGAACCCGGGCGGCTCGGACTTGCAATTCCTCGATACGGACGGCGTGCCGCTGTACCAGCGCGTGGCGCGCCTGGTGGCCGAGAAATGGAACAAGAACGGCCAGTGCGCGCTCGTCGTCGGCGCCACCTTCCCGGAGGAACTGGCACAGGTGCGCGCCATCGTCGGCGACATGCCTTTATTGGTGCCCGGCATCGGCGCCCAGGGCGGCGACATCGCCGCCACCGTCGGCGCGGGCCAGACGGCCAATGGCATGGGCATGATGATCAGCTCCTCGCGCGCCATCATCTACGCCACGCCGCAGGCTGGCGAAGACTTCGCCGATGCGGCGCGCCGCGTGGCGATTGAAACGCGCGATGCGATCAATGCCCATCGTTCGGTTTAAGTTGCATCCATAAAAAATGCCGGGCTAGCCCGGCATTTTTGATTGGCAGGTCGGCTTGGCCGCATGGCGTAAGCCGACATGGGTCGTCGTCGGCACTTGTCGGATTACGCTTCGCTAATCCGACCTGCCCGGGTTTCAGTCGCGCATGGGCGCGACCATCTCCGCATAGTCGTACAACTCTCCCAGAATTTCCTCCCCCCGCTCATCCACGGATTCCGACAGTACGTCGATTTCCGTAAACAGCATTTCGATGGTGCGGGCGCCGCCGTCGCCGTCGAACAGGCGGGCGGCGCGGTGCTGTTCCCAGCGCAGGCTTTCCGCTTCGCTCAGGGTGTGCGGGAAATTGCGGGCGCGGTAGCGGAACAGCAGTTCCTGCAGGCGCTCGTCGGCAAACGAGGGACGTGCCGTGGCCAGCTTGGCCGGCGTTTCGCGGCGCAGCGACTCGAGCAGGCGGCGGTCGTCGTTGCTGACGAAACCATTGTACAAATCTTCATCCACGTCCAGCGCGGTATTCGCTCCCGGACGCTGGAACACTTCGGCCCAGATGGCGTCCATGTTCGGCGCCGTGGCGGCGAATTGCGCGTTGATCTTCGCGGCGTCCACGTCGATGCCCCATTGCGCGGCCATGGCAGGCGACAGGGTCTTCAAATTACCGACCAGCATGGGCGACTTGTTCAGGTGTACGCTTTTCACGGGCAGGCGCGTCATGCCTTCGGGCATGGCGTCCTTGCGCGTAAACAGGCGCGTGCGGATGGTGTCCGCATCCAGGCTGAACAGTTCGCGCGGGTCGTACTGGCAATCCCACACGAGGATTTCATTTTTGTTGCTCGGATGCGTGGCCAGCGGCCAGACGACGCCCAAACAGCCCCGTTCGGCCGGGAACATGCCCGACACGTGCAGGAAGGGCTGGCGCTCGCTGGCGGCCAGGTGCATGCCCATTTCGCTGGCGACCTTGTCCTTCTTGTGCAGGGCCAGGCAGAATTCGAACAGTTTCGGCTGTTTTTCCCTGATCAGGCGCGCCAGGGCGATGGTGGCGCGCACGTCCGAGAGCGCATCATGCGCCGCTTCGTGGACGAGGCCATTGGCCTTGCTCAGGTGTTCCAGCTTGAAGCTGGTCTGGCCATCGTCGCGCTTCGGCCATTCGATGCCTTCCGGACGCAGCGCGTGCGTCATGCGCACGACGTCGAGGATGTCCCAGCGGCCGCAATGGTTCTTCCATTCGCGCGCATACGGGTCGATCAGGTTGCGCCAGAACAGGAAACGCGTCACTTCATCGTCGAAACGGATGGTGTTGTAGCCCACGCCGATGGTGCCCGGCTCGGAAAAAGCCGCTTCGATGGTGGCGGCGAACTGGTGCTCGGGCACGCCCAGTTGCAGGCATTGCTGCGGCGTGATGCCCGTGATCAGGCACGACTGTGGGTCGGGCAGGAAATCATTGGCAGGCTGGCAATACAGCATGATGGGTTCGCCGATCTCGTTGAGTTCGGCATCCGTGCGGATAGCGGCGAACTGGGCCGGGCGGTCGCGGCGCGGCTGGACGCCAAAGGTTTCGTAGTCGTGCCAAAGGAAAGTCTGCTTAGTCATTGATGGTCGTTGCTTATCGTGTGCTGATGGGTTGCTGAATGTTTTGTCCGGGCCGCTCAAGGCGTCATCGCTACAGTTTTCTGAAAACCTGCCGATACTACACGAGAGGATAGTCACCGTTGCGGTTTTCGCATGGTGTCATACATTGCCCGTTCAAGGAGGCCTATCGTGTCAATTCCCATCGCCGCAGGCGGCAATTCCGCCGCTTCCGTGAGTTCCATCAGTACTGGCGTTGCCGGCAAGGACGATAAAGTCCAGCAAAAGGACGCCAGCAAGACGGAAATGAGCGTTAACGACCGTACGAAGCTGCAATTGAACGCATCCATCATGCAGGCATCGCTGAACGTGTCGATCGGCGCGCAGAACGATCCGCTGGCGCTGGTCTACAAATCGGCCATCACCAGCATCAATGAAGCGTTGCAGGGACAGTACGGCGACGACGCGATCCAGAACGCGGTCTCGCAGGACAATAGCGCCGAAGCGACGGCGAGCCGTATTGTATCGCTGTCGACGGGATTTTTTGACGCATTCAAGAAGCAGAATCCCGAGCTGGACGACGATGCCGCCCTGAGCAAGTTCATGGACACCATCAGTGGCGGCATGGAAAAAGGCTTCAAGGAGGCGCGCGACATCCTCGAGGGCTTGAAGGTGCTCGGCGGCGATATCGCCAGCAATATCGACAAGACCTATGCGCTGGTGCAGAAGGGCTATGCGGACTTCATCGCCGCGCACGGCAGCAAGAAGGATGACGCCGCCGCACCGGCCAAGCCGGCCGACAGCAAGGCGGCCTGAGACGATTGACGTCAGGCGCCCGAGAACATGTGCAGGCGCCATGGACGCTGCATCAGGTGCTTACTCTATTGCGGCCAGCCGCCTTGGCACGGTACAGGGCCGCATCGGCCGCCGCGATCAGGCCATGGTCGTCCTGCTCCCGGGCCAGGCTGGCCACGCCGAACGAGCCCGTGATGTGCGGCAGCGGGCTGCGCATGTCGTTGAAGATGATGGCTTGCTGCATGCGTTCGCACAGGCGCTGAGCCACGCGCAGGGCCACGTTTTCATTGGTATCGGGCAAGATCACCATCAATTCCTCGCCGCCGTAGCGCACGGCAAAATCCGTCGGTCGCAGGGCCGCGCCCAGCACTTGCGCGGCGATGCGCAGGGCCTGGTCGCCCGCCTGGTGGCCGTGCGTGTCGTTGAAGCGCTTGAAATGGTCGAGGTCGATCATGATCAGCGACAGCGGCGCGCCGCTGCCGTGGGCCGTGACGATCATATTCGGCAGCAAGTCCGTCAGCCAGGCGCGGTTGTACAGGCCCGTCAGGCTGTCGACCATCGATAGCTGGCGGTAGAATTCGCCCAGTTTCTGCCGGCGGCGCAGCAGGGCGTTGGCGGCGCGGATGCGGAAGGACAGCAGGCGCAGCAGGTTGCGCGCCAGGCCGTTCGACTGCTCGATCAATTCCCAGACGATGGCCGCGTCGATCACCAGCAAGTCGGTTTCTTCCAGTGCGGAAATAGCGGCCAGGTTGCTCGCTTCGTCGAGCACCGATTGTTCGCCCACGCTTTCGCCGGGCAAGACCTTGCTGACGGTGCCGTCATCCATGCCCGTATGGGTGTCGGCGGCCACGGCCAGCGAGCCGCGCAGGACGATGTACAGGCTGGCGCCGCGCGTGTCGGTAATGGCTTCGCCCGCTTCGAGGCGCATGACGGGGCAGGGGGCCAGCATGGCGGTCGTCCGGCTGTCCGCCCCATCGCGAAATAGCTGTAAATCGCCGATGTTGCAGCCTGAAGCGCCAAAGTTACCGATCTGTTCCACAATCATACTTTCAAAAAGCCGGCGCCCGCGAGCAACGTGCCGGTATCTTCATGATAGCGTAAAGCTGCCCCGGCCGTAACGGCAAAGGCTTGCTTGAGGTCACTTACTGTGAGAAATACGACAATTATTTCATTGTCGCGTTAATAAGCTGAAATGCTTGTGGTTTTGATAGCGTTGTTGCCGCTGGCGAAACGGTGCGCCCGATGTGCAAAGGCAGCCTTGAACGGCTGCCTTGGTCTCTGGCAAAACTGCGGGTGGGGAATTACTCGGCCGCTTCTTCGACTTCCGTCGTATCGATCACGGCATTCTTGCCGGTGGCGTGGCGCTTGCTGTCTTGCAGGCGGCCCAGGGCGCTATCGATGGCGCGTTTCAGCTTGTCGGTGGCGCCGGCAACGGCTTGGTGCACGGTGGCGTTTTGTTCAGTGACGGCAATTGGTTGGTAGCCGGCAACGCGTGCTTCCATGACGCAGCGGATATCGTCCGCGCCGCCTTTCGGGCCGTTCGTATCGCTGAGGTGGACTTCGATGCGGGTCAGGTTGTCGCGGAAGCGGTTCAGTGCGGCTTCCAGTACGGATTGCACATGTTCGTTCAGTCCAGCGGTGTTGGCGATGGTGCTGTCGGTATGAATATTGATTTGCATATGCTTACTCCTGTCAATTCAAAAAAAACCCATCTCAGGCGCCATGCACGGCAGCGGTGCTGCTCGCTGCCAGGGCGCGTCGGCGCCTGGTTCTTGCCTCATACACATGACCTCGTGTATGTAACTTATCTTACTCCAGTTTCTACAATTTCAAGGGGTTTGCACGATTAAGATGGGCTTAACCCTACAGCCAGATCAAGTTTCCTCAAGGAATTTTTTGCGGCCCGTCGCCAGTCCCGCCCTGACGCCGTCTTCAGCCGTTAATCAGGCCGGCAGCGATATTGATGGACAGGCCCAGCACGACCAGATTGAAGAAAAAGCTCAGCACGGATTGTCCCAGCACGATTTGCCGCATCATGCGCGTCTGCACGGACACGTCCGACGTTTGCACGGCCACGGCGATGGTGAACGAGAAATACAGGAAGTCCCAGTAATCGGGGTCGGGCTCGTCGTCGGGGAATTTCAGGGGGCGCAGTGCGGGGTCGGCCTGGTAAAACAGGTGCGCATAGTGAAAGCAGAACAGGGTGCCGACGAGGAACCACGAGCCGACCAGGGTCAGGATGGTGAGCGCGTAGTGTAGGGCCCGCTCATCGGCGGCCATGTCCTTCATGGACGACAGCTGCGAGATGATGGCTGCCAGGCTCATCACGGAAGCGACGGACAGGGCCGACAGGACCGTGGCGGCCCGTTCATCCTGGCGCTGCGCCATGGCCTTGACCTTGTGATGGTTGGCACGCATCATCATCCAGGCCATGGTCGCCAGGTAGAACCAGACGGCCACGTTCCAGGCCGTCAGCAGCCGCGTCATCTGTTGCCATGACGCCGGCAGCAGCAGGCCGGCCGCCACGCCGATGGCGGTGGCCAGGCTCAGGTGCGGACGGCTGCGGATGAAGCTGTGAAACGGAAGCGTGATTTTCATGGCGCGGTGACCTCAGTGGCGATAGCGCATCTTAGCCCTTAAGTCGTGGTCGCGGTGGACGCCCTGGAGGCCGCCTCCTTCTCGTGGTGGGGGAAGCGGTCCATGCGCGACAGCACGGGGAACAGCACGGCCCACACGCCCGTCACGGCCAGGGTGGCGGCGCCGCCGAAGAGGACGGCGCGCACGAGGCCGAACCAGCCGGCCGTCAGGCCCGATTCGAACTCGCCCAGTTCGTTCGAGGCGCCGATGAAGACGGCATTCACGGCGCTGACACGGCCGCGTATCTCGTCCGGCGTCTCGAACTGCACCAGCAGGTGACGGATGTAGACGCTGACCATGTCGCCGGCGCCCATCAGGAACAGCGCCACCAGGGCCAGCGGGAAATAGCTGGTGCTGCCCAGCACCAGGGTGCCCAGGCCGAACACGGCCACGCCGCCGAACATCCAGGCGCCGACCCGGCGCGTGATGGGGAAGCAGGCCAGCGCGATCGAGCACAGGGCCGCGCCAGCGCCGGGCGCCGTGCGCAGCAGGCCCAGGCCGCTGGGGCCGATATGCAGCACGTCGTGCGCGAGCGCCGGCAGCAGGGCCGTGGCGCCGCCGAACAGCACGGCGAACAGGTCGAGCGAGATGGCGCCCAGCACGATCGGTTTCGACCAGACGAAGCGCAAGCCTTCGAGCAGGGTGTGCCAGCTGACGGGTTCGCGTTTCACCAGTTGCGGCGCCGGCGTGGTGGCGCGCATCAGCAGGACGGACGCGACCAGCAGCGCGGACGAGATCAGGTACACCACCTTGGGGCCGAAGTAGTACAGCAGGCCGCCCAGGGTGGGGCCGAGGATGATGGCCACGTGCGAACTCGAGGAGCTGAGTGCCAGGGCGCGGCTGAAGTGCTGCGTCGGCACCATGTTCACCAGCACGGCTTGCGTGGCCGGCATCATGAAGGCGCGCGCGCTGCCGAACAGCACCAGCACGGCAAACACGGGCCAGACGATGGCGAGGCCGCTGACGGTGAACGCCAGCAGGGCCAGCGCGCACGCCAGCTGCGCCGCCAGGCACCAGGCGATGATGTTGCGGCGGTTGTAGCGGTCGGCGACGTGGCCGGCGGGCAAGATCAGCACGAGGAAGGGCGCGAACTGCGCCAGGCCGATCAGGCCCAGGTCGAACAGGCTGCCCGTGATCTGATACACCTGCCAGCCGATGGCCACGCTTTGCATCTGCACGGCCACCGTGCCCAGCACGCGGGCCGACAGGTAGCAGGCAAAGTTGCGGTGGCGCAAGATACTGAAGCCGTTGCCGGCGGAGGCGAGAGACATGATATTTCCAGGGAACAGCGGGGTGGCAGGGCGGCGTGGCGGCGGCGGGGCGCCGCACCAGCAGCGCCCCGCTGTCTGGAAGGTGGCTGCCTACTTGGCCAGGTCGGCTTCGGTGGTGAAGGCGTCTGCGTAGAACTCGTCGTCGGGCAGGCCGCATTGCTGCACGAAATCGCGCTTGGCCGAATCGACCATCACCGGTGCGCCGCACGCATATACCTGGTGGCCGGACAGGTCGTGCAAGTCGGCGATGACGGCCTGGTGCACGAAGCCCGTGCGGCCGCTCCACGCGTCTTCCGGCAAGGCTTCCGAGACGACGGGTACATACGTAAACTGCGGCAAGTCGGCGGCCCACTGGCGGCACAGCGCATCCATGTACAGGTCGTGCGGACGGCGGCCGCCCCAGTACAGGGTGATCGGGCGCGTCGACTGTGCATGGATCATGTGCTCGACGATGGCTTTCAGCGGGGCGAAGCCCGTGCCCGAGGCCAGCAGCACGACGGGCTTGTCGGAATCGTCGCGCAGGAAGAAGGTGCCCATCGGCCCTTCGAAGCGCAGGATGTCGCGCTCCTTCAGCGTGGTAAACACCTGGTCGGTGAACAGGCCGCCCGGGATGTGGCGGATGTGCAGGGTCACGGGGCCGCCGTCGCTCGGTGCGCTGGCCATGCTGTACGAGCGGCGCTTGCCGTCGCGCAGCATGAATTCGATATACTGTCCGGCGCGGTACTGCAGGCGCTCGCTGGCCGGCAGCTGCAGGGTCAGCACGACGACGTCGGGCGCCACTTTCTCGATCGTCGTCACGCGCGACGGCATCTTCTTGATCGGATAGTCGCTGCTGCCGGCCACTTCGCGCGCCTCGATGACGAGGTCGGCTTGCGTGGTGGCGCAGCAGAACAGGGAAAAGCCGGCCGCTTCTTCTTCCGGCGTCAGGGCGCGCTGCTGGTGCGCCTTGTGCTGTACGCTGCCGGCGACAACCTTGCCCTTGCAGGAGCCGCAGGCGCCGTTTTTACAGCCATAGGGCAAGCCCACGCCGGCGCGGATCGCTGCCGCCAGCACGGTTTCGTCCGCCTCGCAGCTGAATTGGTGGCCGCTGGGCTGAACAGTAACTTGAAAAGTCATACAATCCTTGAGATGAAAAATATGTTAATGCATTCTTTGCGCAAGCCGGTGGGGCTGCCGCGCCTGCTGATACTGGGCTGTGGCGACGTCGGCATGCGGCTGTTGCCCTTGCTGCGCGCGCGCTTTCGCGTCTTTGCCGTCACCAGCCAGCCGGGGCGCTGCGCGCAGCTGCGCGCGGCCGGCGCCGTGCCCATCGTGGCCAACCTCGACGACCGCGCCAGCCTGCAACGGCTGGCGGGGCTGGCATCCATGGTGGTGCACCTGGCGCCGCCCCTGTCGTCCGGCTTGCTGGACCGGCGCACGCGGAATCTGGCCGCCATTTTACCCGAGCATGCGCGGATGGTGTATGTGAGCACCAGCGGCGTGTATGGCGACTGCGGCGGCGCCACGGTGGCGGAAACGCGGCCCGTGGCGCCGGCCAATGCGCGCGCGAAGCGGCGCGTCGACGCGGAGCAGGTCTTGCGGGCCTGGGGCGCGCGCCGCGGCGCCAGCGTCGCCATCCTGCGCGTGCCCGGCATTTATGCGGACGACCGCTTGCCCCTGAAACGCTTGCGCGAAGGCACGCCGGCGCTGGCCGAGGCCGATGACGTGTACACCAACCATATCCACGCCGACGACCTGGCGCGCATCATCGAGCGGGCCCTGTGGCGGGGCAGGCCGGGGCGCATGTATCACGCCAGCGATGACAGCGAACTGAAAATGGCGGAATATTTCGATGCCGTGGCCGATACCTTCGGCCTGCCGCGCCCGCCGCGCCTGCCCCGGGCGGCGCTGCAGCAAGCGGTCACGCCGATGTTGCTGTCGTTCATGTCCGAGTCGCGCCGCATGGACAATCGCCGCATGAAGCGCGAGCTGGGCGTGCGCCTGCGCTACCCGCGCGTGGCCGATGCCTTGCAATCGATGTCGGACGGCAAGGCCGGCATCAGTTAAAATGGCCGGTTATTTTCGCATTTTGCACTGGCCGGCGCGCCGCGCGCCGGGCCTGACGCGCGCCATCTACTAAAGGAATACAGCATGACCACCCTCACTTACGAAGAATACCTGGACGAGGTCACCACCGTCCTGACGGAACTGTATGACCTCGATGACGAGGCCGCCATCAAGCTGGTCGTGGCAGCGCAGGATGCCGAATTTTTCGTGCCGCACGATGCACATGAGGAAATGCGCACCGTGGAGCAGGCAAAGAAAGATGCGGTGACCCTGTTCGAGCGCAAGCAGAACCGCCAGCAAACGCAGGAAAAGCAGCAGCAGCGGGTACGCCAGCAAAAGAAATGACGGCAGGCCAGCGGCGACCGCTCCTCAGGCCGCCGCTGGCATGAAGCCGCGGCGCCCCGGCGCAACACCGGGGCCCGGACTTTGATGCAGCGCAAACGTGTCAGGGCGGCGTGGCGATATGGTGGGCGATGTCGTCACATGTGCCGTGTCGGCATGGTTCTTACCGCAATTCATCGCGCTGGCCGGTCACGCGCCGGCGCGACGGGAGCAGCTGATGCATCAGATGAGTCATCCCAGCAAGGAGCAAGTGCGTGCCTACATGCGCCGCCGCGAACACGCGCGGCAGCCGCCTCCGCCACCCGATGAAATCCGCCGGCAACTGGCCTGGTGCCGCGTGGATGCCAGGACGGGCGCCGGCCTGGGCATGACGCCGGCCGGCGTGGCCGCGCGCGGCTGGCATTTATCGGCCGACATGGCCCGCCTGAGCACCCTCATGGCCATAGCCTGGTTCATGCATAGCGGTGTTGCTCATCGTAAAAATTGATGACTTGCAGCAAATTTTTCCATTTTGAGTTATCCTCTAGCACATTCCAAGTGCGTCAATTCTCTTCAATTATCACAATTTTGCTTTAAGTTACGCAAAAATCAACAATAGCGTGTATTATATTGTTTGCGGAATAAAAACCGCATAAGTGATGGCGCTTTTTAGTGTGTTTACCCTGAATTATTGCAAAAGCGACATTCGGTTTCTTTTTGCATTAATACAACAAGTACGGATTTTCGATTATGTCTCTCAAACAAATTACCTCTTTGCCTACCTACAACCCGAATCGCGTCCTCGATGCGATCATCGACAAGCTGCAGCTGAAAAATGATGCCGCCCTGTCGCGAGCACTGGAAGTGGCGCCACCCGTTATCAGCAAGATTCGTCACAACACCTTGCCGATCGGCGCCACGATCCTCATCCGCATGCATGAAATCAGCGATTTCAGCATTCGTGAGCTGCGCGAGTTGATGGCTGCCTAAGAGCGCCTGACAGACGGCAAACTGAGAGGTGCCGTCTGCGTTAGTCAAGCTTGCCGCGTGCGGCAGCCATACCTGTCTTCCGGTTTTCTATTGCGTGTCCGGGCTCAGAGTCGGACGATCTGTATAGAAGCGCCCTGTTTCCAGGCCAGTCGGGGATGACTCGACCAGCGCTGCGGCCAGTTTGCCGGGCGCGCTGGAAAAAGCGGTTTGCGCGGCACCGGTAGCGCGGCCCGAATACGCCGTCGCTTGCACCGCTGCACTGGAAAACGCCGTTTGCACGGCCCGTCCCGAATATGCCGTCGCCTGCACGGCTGCGCTGGAAAATGCCGTTTGCACGGCCCGGCCCGAGTATGCGGTCGCCTGTACCGCCGCGCTGGAAAATGCCGTCGCCTGTACTGCCGCACTGGAAAACGCCGCCTGCACGGCGCGTCCCGAATATGCCGTCTCTGCACGGATGTAATCTTCGCCGAATGTCTGCTCGTACAACTGTTTCATGCGCTCGCCCACGCGGTGGTGCGCCGCTTCGTCGTCTTCGCCGCGCAGGCCGATGTAGGGGAAATGGTGCAGGAAGTAGCCAAAGACTTGCTGGCAATCGGCCGCATATTTCAGCGTGTCGAGAATATGATAGTGCCAGAAGGTGTCGACATCCATCAGCGGCGCCGTTTCTTCCTGCGGGAACTGCTTCATGAGGATGAGGAAGCGGCGATACTCGAACTCCACCGCATTGGCCTTGTCTAGGCTCCATCCCTCGCCGGATTCCCGGTGCATCAGCTTGACCTTGATCGCGTCCAAATTCAAATCGGCAATTGCCTTGAAACTGTCGTTCGTATCCATGAATGTCCTTTGATAAACAGTGTTGGGGAAAGTACGGCGAAGAAACGGAGAGGCTGGCGGTGTGAACTCCTGGCTAGTGGCAGAGGAATGCCTGGCCCATGGCGGGCAGGCGCTGTGAGTTGTTCTACGTCAATATTGCATCTAATTACAAAATATGCAAGCTGAGCTTGCTTGAAGTGCGCCGCATCCCTCAGGCGTTGGCCCGGCTTTCTTCCTGGTAGGGGAAGCGGGTGGCATCGGCGCTCAGCGGCACGCTGACATGCACGCTCATGCCGGCGCCGGGACTGCTCTCGATATAGAAGGTGCCGCCCAGCAGCTTGATGCGTTCCTCGATGCCGACCAGGCCAAACGAGCCCAGCTTGTTGCGTCCGTCGATGGCCGCCCCCACGCCGTTGTCGCTGATGCTCATCGATACCGTGTCGCGGCACTTCTCCAGCTTGACTTGCACGCGGCTGGCATTGGCGTGCTGGGAAATGTTGCTCAGCGATTCTTGCAGGATGCGGAACAGTGCCGTCGCGCACTGGTCGCTCAAGCAAATGTCGTCATGGCTCTCGCTTACTTCGCAGGCGATGCCCGTGCGCAGGCGGAACTGCGCCACCTGCCATTCGACGGCCGCATTCACGCCCAGGTCGAGTACGGTAGGGCGCAAGTCGTTGATGATCTGGCGCACGCTCTTGATGGTGACGTCGATCTGATCCAGGGTGGAGCGGGCGCGGGCGTTCAGGCGCGGGTGGCGCCGCTGCGTGCGCGAGGCCAGCATGTCGGCGTCGATGCGCAGCACCAGCAGGTTCTGGCCCAGGTCATCGTGAATTTCGCGCGCGATGCGCTTGCGCTCCTCTTCCTTGATCTGGTCGGCATGGGCCGCCAGGCGGCGCAGTTTCTGGTGCGACAGCTGCAAGCGGATCTGGCTGGCCCGCAATTCTTCCGTCATGCCGTTCGCCATCTGGATGGCGCGCCGGCGCGACGAGGCCAGCGTGTGGAACAAGGTGTACAGCAGCATGGCGCTGGTAAAGCCGATCAGCAGGGCCAGCCACGGCAGGAAGGCGTCGAAGCGTGTATACAAGTCGTTCTTGCGCACGCTGAACAGCGCTTGCCAGACGCGGCCATTGTGCTCGATCAGCATCGTGCTGCTCAGAAACTTGCCCGAGCTGCCAGGCTGCCACCAGGGCGCGTGCAGGCCCGCCGCGCTGTCAAAAATGGGGCGCATGTCGTGCGGCAAGTCCAGCGGGGTGCGCGCTTGCGGGCCGATATCGAACAGGGTCAGGCGGACATTGCGTACCGGCATGTCGGTCAGCGTGTTGCGCACCATCGTCACCAGATCGTAGCCGATGCCGACCGAGCCCTGGTGGGCCGCGCGCCGCTGTTCCACGGTGTCGGTCGGCATGCCGATGCGGTACACGGGCAGGCGCATGGCCATGCCCGTCAGCTGCGGCCGGCTCTGCATCGGCACGGGCATGCCGGAATTGCTGATGTGACTGGAGTCGCGCGATTGCGCCAGCGCCTCGGCGATCAGGGGGCGCGCAGAGATGTCGTAGCCATATTTATCCGTGGCGCTGGCGATCGGCTCGATGTACACGAGCACGGAATAGTGTTCGCGCGGCCCGGGCGGGTGGATGGCGAAGGCGGGGTAGCCATCGCGCCCGGCCGGATAATCGCGCCGCATGGCCGCCTCGAACGCGGGATATTGCGCCGCGCTCACTTCCTGGGCGTAATTGAGATTCATCACGCCGGGAAAATTTTGCTTCAAGTCCATATTCGCCACGTAGCGGTGGAATTGCTCGCGGCTCACATGTTCGTTGGCGCGGAACAGGCTGGCCGCGCCGCGCAGCAGGTCGGCATACGATTTGACGCGCGATTCGATGTTTTGCCTAGCGTTGCGCGCCAGATTGTTGAACAGTTCGCTGGCATCGTTCTCGATCGACAGCGAGGCGGCCATGTAGAACAGCATGCCTACCATCAGCGACAGCATGAAACCGAGCAGCCACAGCGGTTTTTTTTCAGGGGATAACTGTTGCTCGCCGGCAGTAGAGGACATCGCAATCCGCATCAGGAGGTGGAATCGGGTGCCGCCTGAGGGGCGGTGGCCTTGCTGGCTTGCACAAGCACAATTGTAAATTGCTCAATAGGTGCACAATATACAAAACTATTGTTAATGTAGTCAACTGGCAATGTTTCTCTTGTAAAGCATCGGCTTGAAACGAAAAAAAACCGCCGCAGCGGTTTTTTCGTGGGTCGTCTGGCGCTTTACTTGGCAGGCTGCCAGCTGTCCTTCAGGGTGACGATGCGGTTGAAGACGGGCTTGCCCGGCTGGCTGTCGATCCGGTCGGCCGCGAAGTAGCCGTGGCGCTCGAACTGGAAGCGCTGTTCCGGCTGGGCCAGTTCCGCGCCCGGTTCCAGCCACGCTTGCACCACTTCCTTGGCCAGCGGATTCAAGGCCAGCTTGAAGTCCTTGCCGCCCGCGTCCGGCTGCGGGTCGGTAAACAGGCGGTCGTACAGGCGCACTTCGGCGGCAATCGCCGTCGGCGCGCTGACCCAGTGCATATTGCCCTTGACCTTGTAGTTGGCGCTGCCTTCCGTGCCCGACTTGCTGTCCGGGAAGTAGGTGCAATGCACGGCGATGACCTTGCCGTCGGCATCCTTGTCAAAGCCCGTGCACTCGATCACATAGCCATAGCGCAAACGCACCTTGCTGCCCGGCTTGTCGTCGATCGGCGGATACAGGCGGAAATAGCCCTTGTTCGGCACTTCCATGAAATCGTCTTCCTCGATCCACAGCTCGCGCGAGATGGGGAAGGTGCGCAGGCCGCGCTCGGGGAAGTGCGGGTGCACGGGTGCCGTGCATTCCACGCTCTCGTTTTCAGGGAAATTGTCGATGATCAGTTTCAGCGGACGCAGCACGGCCACCGTGCGCGGCGCCTTCGGGTCCAGGTCTTCGCGCAAACAGCCTTCGAGCACGCTGTAGTCGATCCAGCCGTCCGATTTCGTCACGCCCGTGCGTTCGCACATCAGCTGGATCGCTTCCGGCGTGTAGCCGCGGCGGCGCATGCCCACCAGGGTCGGCATGCGCGGGTCGTCCCAGCCGTCAACGATTTTTTCTTCCACCAGCTGGCGCAGCTTGCGCTTGCTGGTGACGATGTAGGTCAGGTTCAGGCGCGAGAATTCGAACTGGTGCGGCACCGGTTGCTGGAAGAAGCCGCCGGCGGCCAGGGTTGCCAGCAGCCAGTCGTAGAAGGGGCGGTGGTCCTGGAATTCCAGCGTGCAGATCGAATGCGTGATGTTTTCCAGCGCGTCCGAGATCGGGTGCGTGTAGTCGTACATCGGATAGATGCACCAGGCGTCGCCCGTGCGGTGGTGGTGCGCGTGGCGGATGCGGTAGATGGCCGGATCGCGCAAGTTCATGTTCGGCGAACTCATGGCATCTTCGCTCATCTTCGCGCGCAGGATGTGCTCGCCATCCTTGAACTGGCCCGCCTTCATGGCGCGGAACAGGGCCAGCGATTCGTCGCGCGGACGGTCGCGGAACGGCGAATTCTTGCCGGCCTGGCCGAAATTGCCGCGGTTGGCGGCCATGTCTTCGGCGCTCTGGCTGTCGACATAGGCGAAGCCGGCCGTGATCAGGTATTCGGCCATCGCGTACAGCTGGTCGAAATAGTCGCTCGCGTAGTGCAGGTGGCTCTGGCCGTCGCCATTCTTCGGTTCCCAGTCAAAGCCCAGCCATTTCACGCTGTCCATGATGGTGTCGACGTATTCCTGCTCTTCCTTGGCCGGATTGGTGTCGTCGAAGCGCAGGTTGCACTGGCCGGCGTAGTCGCGCGCCAGGCCGAAGTTGACGCAGATCGACTTGGCGTGGCCCACGTGCAGGTAGCCGTTCGGCTCCGGCGGGAAACGCGTGATCACCTGGGGCAGGCCGGGACGCACGTGGGTGCCGGCAGCCAGGTCGGCTTCGATGATGTTACGCAAGAAATTGGGCGCCAGCGCCGGAGCGGCGGCAGCGGTACTATGTTTATCGTTGCTCATTGATCAATGCGGAAGAGTGACAGTAAAGAGCATTTTACCGTACCGCAAGCGCTTGGATACGACCAATTCGCTGCCAATTCACCGGTATTTGCCCGCATATTCAGCCATGCAAGCGACGCCGGCGCCGTTCTATAGGATAATTCGCCTTTAATTAGCAAAGAAAACGTGACCCCGGAGCCTCATATGGAAAATTTATATAACGTCCTCGGTGTCGCGCCCAATGCCAGCGACGATGAAATCAAGAAGGTTTACCGCTCGCTGGCCATGCGCTTTCACCCCGACCGCAACCAGGCCCCCGGCGCCGAGGCGCGCTTCAAGAGCGTCACCAAGGCTTACGAGATCCTGGCCGACCCGGCCAAGCGGGCCGAATACGACCAGAGCGTGAACCACCGCATCATCATCGACCCGGAAGCGGAAGCGTACGCCTTGTGGTGCGGCGTGTTCCGCCTGCATGGCACCGCGCTTCCGGCTGATTGAAGGCGTTGGCGGCCGCCTGGCCAGCCTGAATAATTTGAAAAATAACAATGGCGCTTATCTATGACAGCGCCGCGTATTACATTGGAAAGCACAGCATGAGAAGAGTACACCCTGAATTCGCGTACCAGTCGCGCGAGCTGGAAGGCCAGATCGAAGGCATCCTCGGCGACCCGCCGAACCGCAAGAACTATAAAAGCATGGTCGACGCGCTGGTCGGCGAGTACGCAAGCGGCGGCGGCATCGAAGACGTGAACATGCTGGCCTTCGCGCTGGTCGACCACATCACGTTCAGCGACCCGAAAGGCTTGCTGGCCGAAAGCGAAGACTACGAGTTCGGCGACCCGGCCCGCGTGTTCTCCATGGCGAGCTGCGCCGCGCCCGAGGCGGCGAAGATGTACGCCGCCATCGAAGAGAGCTTCCCGGACCTGGCGCGCCAGGCCATCATCACCGCCTTCCTGCACAAGAATCCGCGCCTGTGGGACGACGACGACCAGTCGCTCGACCAGCTGGCCGCCAATGACGACGGCGACGACGAGCACGACGAAGACGAAGCGACCGACGATTTCGCCCAGATGTTTGACCAGGATGGAGATGACCATGGCAGATAATGACAAGCAAAATGCGGATCAAAAGAGCAATCTTCCCGCGCTGACGAAACAGGTCACGGAATTGGTATTGTCCGGTTCGCTGGGTCACGCCGAGCAGGCGTTTGCCGACGCGGCCGACCAGTATGGCGACCTGGCCGTGGTGGAAGTGCTGAACGCCATCCCGCCGCAGGTGACGGCCCTGCACCTGGCCGGTTTCGACGGCGGCAAGATGTCGCTGGCAACCTTGCTGGTGCCGCCGAAGGCCTGGGCCGACAGCCTGGCCTTCATCGCCGCCACCTGGAGCGACGACCAGATCGAGGATGATCCGGAACGCATCGCCGAGGCGCTGTTCGCGCACATCCACGGCGTGGTGTTTTCCACCGACGATGCCGAACGCCGCCGCGAGCTGCTGCTGGAAGCGTCGGCCACCGACTGGGGCGCGACGGCCTTCGCCATCCTGTTCTCGATGGCGCCGAAGGAAATCCTCGAAGTGGCGGGCGAAATCGTCATCAAGGGGCCGTACGTGACGGGCGTGACCTCGTCCGACAACGATGTCGTGCCGCTGGCCATCGAACTGGCGCAGGCGAATGAAGACGGCTGGGACCGTTCGCTGTTCGAGCTGTTCCCCGACTTCCGCCACAGCGCCGACCTGGCCGACGCCGAATATTCGGACGACCCGGACGAAGAACCGACCATGTTGCAGCGCAGTACCAAGGAATTGCTGTACCGCCTGCGCAAGCAAGTGCCGAGCACGCGCAGCGCGCCGCGCAGCAGTACGCGCCGCAGCCTGGGCACCGGCATTTTCTCGTGATGAAAGCAGGGAACGACTGATGCTGCCAGCAATTGTTGTAGAGAATCTTCCGCGCCTGGTGCGCGCCATCAAGCTGCTGCCGAACGACCCGCGCGAGGACGCGGCGCTGAACCTGGCCGACGAATTGACGGGCATCACGGCCATGGTGGCCGAGAAGTTCACCAATGAACGCACGGCCGACGGTATCCAGAAGGCGCTGTACCTGACGGTGGGCGGCGTGTCGCTGGGCCTGGAGCAGGCCGTCACGCATGAAGGCGACCAGGCCGCGCTCGACTTCCTCGTCGAGCACGGCGCCGAGCACGCGTTCCAGGTGGGCTTTCGCCTGATCAAGGAATTGTCGCAGCTGCCCGAAGACGCCCTCGTCGGCGAATACGACCAGGACCCCGTCTATCTGCAGCGCCGGCTGCGCGAGCTGTTCATCGATATTTGCCAGGCCGACCCGAACCAGAACTGGGCCGGCTATGAAAAGTATGCGCTGCAGTTGCAACAGCGCAAGGAAGTGCAAGCCGTCGTGCGCCTGGCCAGCTGGCTGCGCCGCCACCATGACAACGGTCCCGTCAGCGACAGCGACTTGAATGCCGAGGGCGTCATTGCCCTGGCCATCATTTTCGCCATCGAGGGCGGCGGGCGCATCATCGCGCGCACGGGACAGAAGGAGTTCGAGCGTTTCGTGCGCTCCGTGCGCAAGAACAAGCCCGACTTCGAGGAAGGCTGGGCCGCCCTGGTGGCCAAGGTGCCCGTCCAGCATCACCCGGTGCTGCTCGACCGCATCGCTTCCTACCGCCGCAGCTGCACCGTCGTGCAGAAGATCCTCACGCGGGCCAGCATGAAAAGCCTGTTCGAGGACCTGGAAAACTATGCGGGTTCGGAGCTGGACGCGGATTATTCGTGATCGTTGATGTCGGATCACGGGGCAGCTTCGCCACCGCTAATCCGACCTACGCCGACGCGCGTCCTGTAGGTCGGCTTAGCTGCGGCACAGCCGCAGCGTAAGCCGACATTGCTGGCGTTGCATTGATGCATGCGATTGTCGGATTACGCCCTGCGGGCTAATCCGACCTACTGCTGTCCTTCCATGGCCGCTTCCTCGGCCAGCTTGACGAACGCCGCCACCAGCGGCGACGTCTCTTCTTCCCGTTGTGCCAGTAACAGGCTGGTGGTCGCCTGCGGGTCGGCGATGGGGCGGTAGCACACGCCATCCATGCGGATGCGGTCGAACGAGGCGGGCAGCACGGAAATGCCGCAGCCGGCCGCCACCAGGCCGATGATGGTCGACGCTTCGCCCGCTTCCTGCGCCACGTGGGGCACGAAGCCGGCCGCCTTGCACAGGCGGAAGATCTGCGGATAAATCCCCGTGCCCGCATCCTTGGGATACATGACAAACGCTTCGCCCGCCATGTCGGCGATGGCGATGCTGCGCTTGGCCGCCAGCGCGTGGGCGACGGGCAGCACGAGGAACAGCGGGTCCTGGCGCAGTTCCGTCAGCTTGATATCGTCGGGGTAGGCCGTTTCCGGCGGGCGCACGAAGCCCAGGTCCATGGTACGGCCACTGATCGCTACCAGCTGATGCAGGGTCGCCATCTCGTGCAAGGTCAATGTGACGTGCGGGAATTGCTGGCGGTAGCGGTTGATGACGGTGGCGAAGTACGGCGTAAATGGCGTGGAAAAGGTAAAGCCGATGCGCAGCTCTCCCGCTTCGCCGCGCTGGGCCCGGCGCGCCGTGACGGCCGCCTGTTCCGACAGGGCCAGGATGCGCCGCGCATCGTCGAGGAAGAGGCGGCCGGCCTGCGTCAGCCGCACGGAGCGTTTGTTGCGTTCGAACAACTGCGCACCGAGTTCCGCTTCCAGCGCCTGGATTTGCTGGCTCAGCGGCGGCTGGCCGATGTGCAGGCGCTCGGCCGCGCGCGTGAAGTGCAGCTCTTCGGCGACGGCGACGAAGTAACGCAGGTGGCGTAATTCCATGGGATAGGTCGATCCAGTAATCGTTTTAAAGTATGAGTTGGGCCTTAAATATATATTGGACGATATGAGTTGGCAATCCTAACATGGGGACTCGCTTCCTCTTCCGAAACACGGCCATGTCTGATTCATCGCTTGCCTTTGCTCCCGCCGCCCCATCCGCCATCCCGGTTTCCGCTCCCGCTCCGGCGCCCCGCACGGCCATCGCCAAGGGGTCCATCGAATTCAAGCGCAGCAACCGCGCGCTGTTCTTCGGCGGCTTTTCGACCTTCAGCCTGCTGTATTGCATCCAGCCCCTGTTCCCGCTGCTGTCGCAGCAGTTTCATCTGACGCCGGCGCAAAGCAGCTGGTCGCTGTCCGTGTCGAGCGGCTTGCTGGCCATTTCGCTGGTGCTGCTCAGCGCCGTGTCGGACCGGGTCGGGCGCAAGCCGCTGATGGTGGCGTCGATGTTTGCTGCCGCCATCCTGACGGTGCTGTCCGCGTTCGCGCAGGATTACGCGCAGCTGCTGGCCATCCGCGCCGCGCTGGGCGTGGCACTGGGCGGCATGCCGGCCGTGGCCATGGCCTATCTGGGCGAGGAAATCGAGGGGCCGTCGCTGGGCCTGTCGATGGGCCTGTACATCGCCGGCAGCGCGTTTGGCGGCATGTCGGGACGGCTGGTGGCATCCATGCTCAGCGATTTCCTCTCGTGGCGCTGGGCCCTGGGCGTGCTGGGCGTGGCCGGCGTGCTGGCGGCAGCCGAGTTCTGGCGCAGCCTGCCCGCGTCGAAAAACTTCGTGCCCAGCACCAAGGGCTGGAATGCCTTGCCGCACGCCATCGGGCAGCATTTTTCCGACCGTGGCTTGCCGTGGCTGTTCTGCCTGGCCTTCGTGCTGATGGGCTGTTTCGTCAGCCTGTACAACTACATCGGCTACCGCCTGCTGGCCGCGCCGTTCAGCCTGCGCCAGAGCACGGTCGGCTTGCTGGCCTTCTTGTATCTGATCGGCATCTTCAGCTCCGTCTGGGCGGGCCGCCTGGTGGACCGCCTGGGGCGCCGGGGCGTGCTGTGGATCATGCTGTCGGTGATGCTTTCCGGTATTTTGCTGACCCTGTTCGACTCGCTGCCGCTGATCGTCGGCGGCATGGCGCTGGCCACGTTCGGCTTCTTTGCCTCGCACTCGATCGCCAGCAGCTGGGTCAGCCGCCGCGCCCGCGCGCCGCAGGCGCTGGCCTCGGCCTTCTACCTGCTGTTCTATTACCTGGGCTCGAGCCTGATCGGTTCCGCCTCGGGCATGATGTGGGGCTTCGACGGCTGGACGGGCGTGGTCGCCATGCTGGGTGTCTGCCTGGGCGGCGGCGTGCTGATCGCCCTGCGCCTGCGCCACCTGCAGCCGCTGGGCGCGCGCGAAGCGGTGGGCTGAGGCGGCTATTTCGGGCACATGCCGATCATCGTTTCCCCATTCTTGCCCGCGCGCGTGGTCACGCACAAGGTGCCCAGCGCGCTGGTGATCTTGTAGGTGCGGCTGCCCTTGGCCGCATTGGCGCCGATTTCCTCGATTTTCGACGCTTCATACCATTTCGGCGGCACGGCCGCATAGGCCTCGGCAAAGCCTTGCTGCATGCGCTTGAAGCCCGTGTCCTCGAATTTCTCCCCGCCCCGCTGCGGGAATTCCTTGCGCAGCTCCCTGTCGATCTTGCCCACGTCGCGTTTGGCTTGCGCGAGGATATCGGCCGCGCTCGGTGGCGTGACGAGCGTGACCGCTTCCGGCGATGCAGGCGCTGGCGGCGGGGCCTGCTCGACGGTTGGGGCGGGCAGGGCGCGGCTGATGGGGGCCGGCACCGGCCGGCGCGGCAGGCTCGCGGCCACTGGTTTTGCGCTGGGCGACGGTACCGGCTTCGGGTGCGCAGCGGGCGTGTGGCGCAGCCAGGCGATGGCCGGACCCCGCGGCAGATCCCCGTCAGTGGCAACGCGGGGCCGCGACTGCAGGAAGATATAGGCCAGGCCCACGTGCAGCAGGACGATCAGCAGCAGGCCGGGAGCGCGGCGGGGCAGGGATGGCAGCGAGGTCATGGAGGACATGGTGGTTCAGGTACGCCAATGTATCTGAGGTATTTGATAATTATCTAAAATGTCACAAGCGCTTACAAAAAAGTTCCTCTTGGCAATTTCAACGCCAGGGCGGCCGCCAGGGAACCCTGCGCCAGCCGGATGATCCAATCAGGAAGACATCACGCGAAGAGGAGATCACCATGTTGCAGGCAAAGGAAGTGGCGCGGCGCTTTGGTTCCATCGAGCAAGCGATCGGCGAGGCGGCGCAGCTGTGCGGCAAGCAGCAGGGCATGCCGATGGACTTGAAGGATTGCCTCAATCAGATGGACCAGCAAAAGAGCGCCGTGCGGCAAGCCATCGAGACGCATGACGATGCGCGCATCCGCCAGGCCGTCGACCAGATGGAATCGCTGGGCGACCGCGCCAAGCGGGCGTGCGGCACGGCGGCCGGCCTGACGCCGGAAATGCAGCGCGCCGTGCTGAAGGTCCACAACGAATTATCGGACTTGAAGCACCAGCTGCATTGAACGCCTGTCAAGACCTGCTGTGCGTCGTGGGGCGCGGCCTGCGATGCTCACCGGCCCGGCGTCCCCGTGCATTCGCACGGCCGTGTTTCTCTGGCCAACGGGGCGCCGAGCTTCACACCCGCTCGGCACGGTTTTGTCAGCACGGTTTTGTCAGGCGTCGTAACGGTTTTACATCTGGCGGAACAGATGGGCATACAAGGGGCTGACGCGCAGTTGCGCCGGGTGCTGGCGCAGGGTCAGCGACAGCTTGCCTGCTTCGTCGCGCACGGCGCTGGCGATGGCGCTGGCATTGACGATGGTGCCTCGGTGGATTTGCCAGAATTGTTGTGGATCAAGCTGGGGCAGCAGTTCCTTCAGGCTCGTGCGTATCAGCGCTTCGCTGTCGCGGCACACGACATTGATGTATTTGTCGAGCGCTTCGAAATACACGACATCGGCCAGCGCGATCATGCGCACGCTGTTGCCGACGGCCGCCCGTATCATTTGCAGGCGCGGGGCGGGCGGCACCATCGCCTGCAGCTGGGCCAACAGATGGGCCAGCCTGGCGTCGCTGGCGGCGTCGCTGTTGACGTTGGCATTGGCATGGGCACTGGCCTCGCTGGTGACCGTGGGCGCCGACGAGGCTGGCGCGATTGAATCTGTTGAACCTGTTGCTGCCCTTACCGCGGCCTGGCTGTCCTGCCAGCGCTGCTGCAGGCGTTCCACCGTCTTGCCCAGGCGCGTGTCGTTGACGGGCTTTAACACGTAATCGGCGGCCGCATGCTCGAAGGCGGCCAGCGCGTACTCGTCATAGGCGGTGACAAAGACGATGTGCGGGAACGGCGTGCCGTCCGGCCATTGCTCGGCCAGCTCCTCGGCCGCTTCCAGGCCTGTCTTGCCCGGCATCTTGATGTCGAGAAAGAGTATGTCGGGTTGCAGCGCCAGGCCTTGCCGCACGGCGTCGACGCCATTCGGGCAGGTGGCCACGATGTCGAGTTCGGGCCATAGCCGTTGCAAGGCATGCGCGAGGGTGGCGGCGAGTATCGGTTCATCTTCGGCGATCAGGGCGCGCGCGGCGGTCGTGTGGTCAGTCATGGAAGGGCGCTCGTAGTGGTGGTAGTGGTGGTGGAGGAAAGGGGCAGGGCCAGGCGCGCGACGACGCCGGTCGGCGTGCTGGCGTCCAGCGACAGGCTGGCGGCGGTGCCGTACATGACGTGCAGGCGTGCGCGGATGTTCGATACGCCCAGCTGCGTGCCCTTGGTCTGGCCCGGATGATCGAGTCCCAGGCCGTCGTCGGCGACGGTCAGGGTCAGCAGGCCGCCGGCCATGGCCGCCTGTACGTGGATGTGGCCGCCTTCGATCTTCGGTTCCAGTCCGTGCTGGATGGCATTTTCCACCAGCGGCTGCAGCAGCATGGGCGGCACCTTGATGTCGCGCAAGGCGTCCGGCAAGTCCAGCGTAAAGCGCAGGCGCGCGCCCATGCGGACGGTCATCAGGCCCAGGTAGGCTTGCATCAGCGTAAATTCCTGGCCCAGCGTAGTGGATTCGGCGCGCGAGGAAGTCAGGGTGGCGCGCAGATACTGGATCAGCTGGTCGAGCAGGAACTGGGCGCGGTCGGGGTCGAAGCCGATCAAGCCTTGCAGGTTGGCCAGGGTGTTGAACAGCATGTGCGGTTCGATCTGCGCCTGCAGCAGTTGCAGCTGGGCCTGCATGGCCTGGCGCGCCACGGATTCGGCGCGGGCCTTTTCCTCGGCTGCCGCCATTTGCAGGCGTGCAATCTTTTCGCGGCTGGAGAAAAACAGCACGGCGCCGCCCGTGACCAGCAGGGTGAAGACCAGCGTGCCCATCATTCTGGTGGGAATCAGGTTTTCCATGCCGCCCACCTCCACGCCCGTCAGCCAGCCGAACAGGAGCAGGCCCAGCACTTGTGCCACGGGCACGGAGAACGCGATGATCAGCAGGAAAGGCAGGAACGTCGGCCGCTGGCCATCGCCCCACAGGGTCAGGCGGATGCCGTCGATCAGCAGGAAGGCGATCGTGCCGATGCACATCGAGGCGACCATGTTCTGTCCCAGATGGCTGCCGGGATTGAGGATGTAGGTGATGACGAGTGCGCAGATCGCGTTCAGCGCCAGCGCATAGCGCGCATCGGGCAGCATGCGGTAATAGGGTGAGCGGGCCTTAGAGGCGGCTGGAGCGTCAGCAATGCGGGCGTCGGATTTCATGCGCGTGTCTGGTGGTGGCAAGGAGCGTTGAGCGATGGGGCATTGTCTGCCAGCGCTGCCGGCGGCGCAACAGGGCTGCGACGAAACGGTACCGGCACGGCGCCAGAGGCGCCATGGCGGCGCCAAGCGGCCCCGCTTTACTTTTTGCTCCCTGCGCGCAATAGTACGGCAAGACAGTCTTGAACCAGCAGTTTCGCGAAAAAGGAAATCCCATGTGGCCCTATCCACGCATCCTGGCGCACCGCGGCGGCGGCACCCTGGCGCCTGAAAATACCTTGGCCGCCCTGCGCTGCGGCCTCGCCTACGGCTACCGCGCCGTGGAATTTGACGTCATGCTGGCAGCCGACGGCGTGCCCGTCGTCGTGCACGACCCCGAGCTGGGGCGCACGGTGGCCGGCAGCGGCGCTGTCAGCGATTACACGGCGGCGCAGCTGGGGGCGATGGAGGCGGGCGCCTGGTTCGGCCCCGCATTCGCGGGCGAGGGCGTGCCCACGTTTGAGGCCGTGGTGGCGTATTGCAAGGCGCAGCGCATCTGGATGAATATCGAGATCAAGCCGGCGCCCGGCCATGACGCGCAGACGGGCGAAGCGGTGGCGCGTGCCGCGCGCGATTACTTTGCGCAAGAAATCGCCGCCGGGGAAATATTACCGTTGCTGTCGTCGTTCAGCACCGCAGCCTTGCAGGCGGCGCGCCAGGCGGCGCCGGAACTGGCGCGCGGCTGGCTGGTCGAACAGCTACCGCCCGATTGGGCACGGCAGGCAAGGGAACTGGACGTGGTGGCGCTCCATTGCGACCACCAGCAGTTGACGCATGCGCTGGCGCTGGCAATCAAGGAAGCAGGGTTGGGATTGTTCTGCTATACCGTCAACACGCCCGAACGGGCCAGCGAATTGCTGGCCTGGGGCGTGGACGGTTTTTGCACGGACCGGATCGATCTGATTCCATCCATGGAGTAGGGCGGATTAGCGGGGCAAGGCCCCGCGTAATCCGACGACAGCGTTGGCACAGCCGGTGGCGATGTCCGGTTACGCGCCTTGCGCTAACCCGACCTACAGCCTAACCCGACCGACAGCCGTCCTTAGAACGTCACGCGCATGCCGACCGTGATATTGCGCCCCGTCAAAGGCGCTGCGTTCTTGATGAACGAGGTGTGGCTGTACGCCAGTTCGTTCGTCAGGTTGTTGGCCTTGATGTAGAACTGGGCCGGCGTGGTGCCGATGCGCGTGTCGTAGTTGGCCGAGAGGTTCAGCATGTTGTAGCCCGGTGTTTCCGTTTCGAACGCCGCCACTTTATCCTGCTTGCCCACGCGGTAGAACTCGGCCACGCCGCTCCACGCCTGCCAGCTGGCGTCGAATTTCACGCCAAAACGCTGGGCCGGGATGCGCGGCAGGTTGCCGCCGTCGTTGGCCAGCTTGGCCCGCACATAATCGCCGAACACGCTGGCGCCGAACATGGGGTTGAGCTGCTGGCGGATCTGTCCTTCGACGCCCGTAAACGTGGCGTCGCGCTGGGCGTACTGGATCAGCTGGAAGCCTTCGTGGCTGTCCAGCGTGGAGCCGAAGATGTAGTTGTCCACCTTGTTGCGGTAGGCGCTGGCCGAGAACGTCGTGGCGCCCGCATATTTGCGCAAGGTCAAGTCGATATTGTTCGACGTTTCCTTGCCCAGGTTTTCATTGCCCAGCTCATACGTGGCCGTGGCCATGTGCACGCCATGTGCATACAGCTCTTCGGCGCTGGGCAGGCGGTGCGTGCGCGAAATGGTCGAACCGAGCGAATACTGGGGCGCGAATTTCCACACGGCGCCCAGCGACACGGACGTGCCCTTGGCGCTGCGGTCTTGCAGGGTGGGGCTGTCGACCGTGATGTCTTGCCATTCGTGGCGCAGGCCCGCCTCGAAGCGCCATTGGTCGAGCTTGTATTCCTCGACCAGGAAGGCCGCGTGTTTCTTGGTCACCGTCGGCGCCACGTACGCTTCCTCGCCCAGGGCCGAGAAGTCGCGCTTCGACGTTTGCAGGCCGACCACGCCGCGCCAGCCGAAGAGGGGATGGTGTTCCATTTCCAGGCGCGCGTCGTGGCCCTTGTTTTTAAAGGTGGTGGCGATTTCCGTGCCTTCGATTTCGTCGTGCTTGTAATCGGTGAACGCGGCGCGCAGGCGCAGCTTGGCGAAGCCGGGCACGGGGTCGCGCAATTCGCCGCGCACATCCCAGCGCTCGCTCTTCAGCTTCACGTACGGCACGCTGCCGTGTTCGTGGTCATGGTCGTGCTCTTCTTCATCGCCGTGGTCGTGGCCTTCATGGCCGCCGCAGTGCAGGTGCGTGCCGTGCGGGTGGCAGCTCTCGAATTCATGGTTGTGGCCAGGCAAGCCGTATTCCGCGTGCTGGCTGGTGAAGGCCAGGCCCAGGAAGCCGCGCGCTCCCACCCACGACACGCCCACGCTGCCCGTGTCCGTCTCGTTGTAGCTGCCGGCCACTTTCGAGCCGCCTTGCCAGCCGCTGCCGACCTTGTATTCCTTGGCGTCGCGCTTGACGCCTTCCGCGTGGAAGGCGATGTTGCCGGAGCCGCCAGTCACTTCAAAGGCGCCCGCCTTTTCGCGCGCGGCCGAGTTGGCGCGCACTTCCGCGCTGCCTTCGACACCCTTGGCCGGCACGCGCGTGGGGATTTTCTTGTCGATCACGTTGACGACGCCGCCCACGGCGCCGCCGCCATACGCGAGTGCGGACGGGCCGCGCAGCACTTCGATCTGTTCCGACAGCATCGGCTCGGCCGCGACAGCATGGTCGGGACTGATGGTCGAGGCATCCTGCACTTCGGCGCCGTCGGACAGCACCTTGACGCGCGGGCCATCCATGCCGCGGATGATGGGGCGGCTGGCGCCGGCACCGAAATGGCTGGACGTGATGCCGGGCTGGCCGGCCAGGGTTTCGCCCAGGGTCGCTTCGCGGGCGCGCACCAGTTCCTCGCCTTCGAGCACGGTGACGGGCGTGCTCATGTCGTCGCTGCCCAGCGCCAGGGCGCTGGCCGAGACGGTGACGGCGGGCAAGGTGGCTGCCTGCTGCGCCCATGCGCTGGCGGGCGCGGCAAAGGCCAGCATGAGGGCGATGGCGAGCGGGGTCGGTCGGGCGTGGGAAGCGTGCAGTGGTGCGGACATGGGCGAGAATTCCTTTATCGGCTATCGGTGTTGGCAGGGTTTGGGCAGGTCATTGCCGGATGGGGTGACTGCCTGAAGATGATAATGATAACCCATTATCATTATTGTGTGACAGTTTTTCCGGGCGGTGGAAAAAGGCGGATGGTGTATTCTGTCGGCTATGGAACGCACAACACGCCAAAAAACCGCCATTCAAGCCGCCATCGAGTCGGCCCAGCGCCCGCTGTCGGCGCAGGAAATCCTCGAACAGGCCAGCCTGCAGGTGACGCAGCTGGGCATCGCCACCGTTTACCGTAATTTGAAATCGCTGGTGCTGGAAGAAAAAGTGCATGTGGTGACCTTGCCGGGCGAAAACCCGCGCTACGAATCGAACACGGCCGCCAATCACCATCACCACCATTTCCAGTGCACCACATGCCAGCGCGTGTTCGACGTGCATGATTGCCCGGGCGACTTGAAGCGCATGGCGCCGCAAGGCTTTGTCGTCGAGCGCCACGAACTGACCCTGTACGGCCGCTGCGCCGACTGCAATGCGGCCGCCAGCGTCGCGGGCTCCGCCGCGGCGGGGGCCGCGGCTGCCGGCACCGCGCACGCCTGCGCCAGCCAGCACGACCCGGCCTGAGCGGGCAGGCTGTCGATGTTGGCACGGGCGCAACAATGCCCTTGCCAGCCGTCATTGCCGCACCCCATATCACGTATAATCTCCCCTTTAAAGCTGCCGCCACTCTTTGCCAAAAAAACATGAAATCATCTGAAATCCGCGACAAGTTCCTCAAATTTTTCGAGTCCAAGGGCCATTCCATCGTCCGTTCCAGCTCCCTGGTGCCAGGCAACGATCCGACCTTGCTGTTGACGAACAGCGGCATGGTGCAATTCAAGGATGTGTTTACGGGCACGGACAGCCGCCCGTACACGCGCGCCACGTCCGTGCAGCGCTGCGTGCGCGCCGGCGGCAAGCACAACGACCTGGAAAACGTCGGCTACACGGCGCGCCATCACACTTTCTTTGAAATGCTGGGCAACTTCAGCTTCGGCGACTATTTCAAGCGCGACGCGATTCAGTACGCGTGGGAACTGCTGACCAAGGTGTATGGCTTGCCGGCTGAAAAGCTGACGGTCACCGTGTACATCGAAGATGACGAAGCGTACGACATCTGGGCGAAAGAAATCGGCGTGCCCACCGAGCGCATCATCCGCATCGGCGACAACAAGGGTTCGCGCTACGCGTCGGACAATTTCTGGCAGATGGCGGACACGGGGCCGTGCGGTCCGTGCACGGAAATCTTTTACGACCACGGCGCCGACATTCCTGGCGGCCCGCCGGGCTCGCCTGACGAAGACGGCGACCGTTTCATTGAAATCTGGAACCTGGTGTTCATGCAGTTCAACCGCGACGAAGCGGGCGTCATGCACAAGCTGCCAAAGCCGTGCGTCGACACGGGCATGGGCATGGAGCGCCTGGCCGCCGTGCTGCAGCACGTGCATTCGAACTACGAGATCGATCTGTTCCAGCACCTGATCAAGGCTGCCGCGCGCGAAACGGGCGCCACCGACCTGGAAAACAAGTCGCTGCGCGTGATCGCCGACCACATCCGCGCCGCCGCCTTCATGATCGTCGACGGCATCATTCCGGGCAGCGAAGGCCGCGCCTATGTCCTGCGCCGCATCATCCGTCGCGCCTTGCGCCATGGCCACAAGCTGGGCCAGACGAAACCGTTCTTCTACAAGCTGGTGGCCGACCTGGCCATCGAGATGGGCGGCGCCTATCCCGAGCTGGAAGAAGCGAAGGACAACGTCGCCAACATGCTGAAGGCCGAGGAAGAGCGTTTCGGCGAAACCCTGGAAACGGGCATGAAAGTGCTGGAAGCGCAGCTGGCCAAGGATGCCACGGGCATCGACGGCGCCACCGCCTTCACGCTGTACGAAACCTACGGCTTCCCGCCAGACTTGACGGCCGACATCTGCCGCGAACGCGGCATCACGTTCGACCAGGCCGGCTACGACGCGGCCCTGAAGGAAAGCCAGGAGCTGTCGCGCAAGGGCGGCAAGACGCACAAGGACAGCAAGGTTGAGTACACGGGCGAGAAAAATACCTTCGTCGGCTACGATCAATTGACGTTCAGCAGCAAGGTCGTGGCGCTGTACGCGGCCGGCACGCAGGTAGCTGAACTGAAGGCCGGTGAAGCGGGCATCGTCGTGCTCGACACCACGCCGTTCTACGCGGAATCGGGCGGCCAGGTGGGCGACCAGGGCGTGATCGCCTCGGGCGCCGGCCGCTTTGCCGTCAGCGATACCTTGAAAATCCAGGCCGACGTGTTTGGCCATCACGGCGTGCTCGAGTCGGGCGTGCTGAAGGTGGGCGACGCCGTCTCG